>JABSOY010000021.1 GCA_013215385.1 Colwellia sp. | reverse complement strand
GTCAACGTTTTATTTAACTTAATTTGAAGTTTCTTTTGAAGCTTCATGACCTAATTAAAAGTAAACGTTAAGTTAACTATTTAGCTCTGCTCTTTATTAAGAAAGTAGAGAAGTTAACTTATCAAAACGTCCGTTGGGTTGCCCCTTGGAACTGGAGCGCATTCTAGAGATTTCTCGCGGTGCGTCAACCATTTTTTGTCATATTTTAGAAATAAACGTTTGTTCGGCTATTTAACGTACAGTAGCTGGTTTTATTGGAGTTTATTTAATCAAATAATAATAAATAACACGATAAAGAAAGGATATTATTTAACTTCGTAACACCTGAAGGCTATAAGTGTACTTGTATCCGACAATTTAAATTCAGAAATTAAAGGCTGGCACCAACTCATCTAATAATTTAATCCTGCCCTTGAATTCAATATTATAAAATATGATGCAATTTATTGTACATTAGTGATTCATCTAGCTCCTAATAACTTAACGTTTGTTATTTACATTAATAGCAATGCAGAGTTTGTTCATTAAAAATTATCATCTAAAATTTGTAAAGTAGCTATTGTGTTGTTATATAAACTAGTAGGCCGATATTTAATTATGATAACTTTGGGTGAAATAAATGAGTTTTCGCATACTATTTATTATTGTCACTTTATATTCGTTTCAAGTACTAGGCAGCGAATTGACAGTTTATCGCTGGACTGATAAAAACAATGTTGTACATTTTAGTCAGTATCAACCTATTGGTGATGACTATACTAAATTTCTTATCTCCAACCAGTCAAAAATAATTAGTCGCGCTGATCACACACAAGTATCTACGGGTAAGGCTGTTCCTAAAGGTGAAGACATCGATACTCCTCCAACTATTGATGTCACGAAAAAGTGCAAGGAAGCTAGAGAAAATGTCGGTATGCTAACGGCTTTCGATAAAGTTCAATACACAGATGATGAGGGTAATAAGCAAGTATTAACAGGGAATGAAAAACACCAACAATTAGAAATAAACAAAAAGCGCATAGAAGTATACTGTGCGCCCATAAATAATAAATAACACTTCAGATAGATTAATGTTTAAAAATTAATTCTCCATTACTTATATCAATATTGATTTTACCCTTTGTTTTAAATTCACCGGATAGTATTTTTTGCGCCAATGGATTTTCAATACACTGTCTAATAGTTCGCTTTAAAGGTCTGGCACCAAATAATGGATCAAAGCCCGATAGAGAAATGAATGCTAACGCTTCGTTGGTTATGGACAAAGTAATGTTTTGTTCCGCTAGTCTTTTTGTTAATCCATTAAGCTGAATAGCCGCTATTTTTTCTATTTCTTTTGCAACAAGAGGATGAAATACTACTGACTCATCAATTCTATTGATAAATTCAGGTTTAAAATTCAAAGAAACGTCTGACATAACTAGTGTTTTCATTTCTTCATACTGACTATCATCTGAAAAATTCTGTATGTGATCAGAACCGATATTTGATGTCATAATTATAACAGTATTTTTGAAGTCTACGGTACGCCCTTGCCCATCGGTCAAACGACCATCGTCTAGCACCTGTAATAAAATATTAAAAACATCGCTATGCGCTTTTTCAATTTCATCAAGAAGGATCACTGAATATGGTTTACGTCGAACGGCTTCAGTTAAATAACCTCCTTCTTCATAACCAACATAACCAGGTGGAGCACCGACTAAACGCGCTACTGAATGTTTTTCCATGAACTCTGACATATCGACACGAATCAATGCGTCTTCGCTATCAAAGAGAAAATGAGCCAATGCTTTTGTCAGTTCAGTTTTCCCAACACCGGTTGGGCCTAAAAATAAGAACGAACCTATGGGTTGGCCGGGATCTGCAAGCCCAGCTCGAGAACGACGAATAGCATTTGAAACACATACAACAGCTTCAGATTGTCCAATCACGCGTTTATGTAGATCTTCTTCCATTTGTAATAGTTTTTCACATTCCTCTTCTAGCATTTTAGCGACAGGAATACCGGTTGATCGACTTAAGACATCGGCTATTTCTACCTCAGTAACTTTATTTTTTAGCAAAGTCATTTCTTGCATTTCGGCTTGGCTCGCTAAGTCGAGCTGTTTTTCTAATTCTGGAATTATTCCGTATTGTAATTCCGACATCTGGTTCAAATCACCTAATCGCCTTGCAGCTTCTAGATCAAGTCGGGCTTGCTCTAAGTCTGTTTTTATTGCTTGTGTTCCATGTAATGCCGCTTTTTCTGTTTTCCAGATCTCGTCTAACTCGTCAAAAGAATGCTGGCATTGAAAAATGTCGTCGGAGATCAAAGATAAACGTTTTTTGGAGGCGTTGTCAGACTCTTTTTCTAATGCTCGCTGTTCAAGTTTTAGTTGAATAATTCGACGCTCTAAGCGATCTAAGTCTTCCGGCTTAGAATCAATTTGCATACGTATACTTGAGGCGGCTTCATCAATAAGATCGATGGCTTTATCAGGTAACTGTCGATCACTAATGTATCGATGTGATAATGTTGCAGCAGCAACAATAGCAGGATCGGTAATATCGACACTGTGATGTAATTCGTATCGTTCTTTTAAACCTCGTAATATAGCAATGGTGTCTTCAACACTAGGCTCTTCAATTAATACTTTTTGGAAACGACGCTCTAATGCTGCATCTTTTTCGATATATTTTCTGTATTCGTCTAACGTTGTTGCACCAACACAATGTAGATCCCCACGGGCAAGTGCTGGCTTTAACATGTTTCCTGCATCTAGTGCGCCATCAGTTTTTCCGGCACCAACCATAGTATGAAGCTCGTCAATAAATAGGATAACCTGCCCTTCTTCTTTGGCTAGCTCATTGAGTACCGATTTTAAACGCTCTTCAAATTCACCGCGATACTTTGCGCCAGCAACTAAAGAGCCCATATCAAGTGACAATACACGTTTATTTTTTAAACCTTCCGGTACTTCGTGATCAACTATGCGTTGCGCCAATCCTTCAGCGACAGCTGTTTTCCCGACTCCAGGCTGGCCAATTAATACCGGATTATTTTTAGTTCTACGTTGTAAAACTTGAATGGTGCGACGTATTTCATCATCACGGCCAATAACAGGGTCTAACTTCCCTTGCTCTGCTCGCTCGGTAAGATCAATAGTAAATTTATTAAGTGCTTGTCGAACATCTTCAGCATTAGGCTCATCTATTTTCTGACCACCACGAACATGTAAAATAGCATCTTGTATTCGTTGCTCATTTGCCCCTAACGATTTTAATACTTGCCCTAATTTTCCTTTATCTTCAATCGCTGACAGGATAAATACATCCGAAGAGATATATTTATCACCCATTTTTTGAGCGTATTTATCACATAGATTTAATAGATTACCCATTGCAGATGAGAGCTGTACTTCACCACCAGAGCCTGAAACTTGAGCAAGCTTATCAATAGCCGCTTCAACTTGTGTCCGTAATGAATGTACATTGATACCAGCACTTTTTAATAATGGAATAACACTACTAGCATTTTGATTGAGTAACGCCAGCATTATGTGCAGGGGTTCAATGAATTGATGATCACGTCCTAATGCTATTGACTGTGCATCAGAAATCGCAATTTGAAATGCTTGAGTTAATCTATCTAAACGCATGTTTGCTCTCTTACTTCGCAAAAAAATATATTTTATCTATATAGTTATAGATAAGGATAAAATGGAACTTTTTCAAGGAAAAATATAAAGCTTTGACTTAAAATAAACTTTTACTTTAAAGAAGTAAAATTAATCCCTGCAAATTATAGTAGCCATACGTCCCGTAATATTTTCCCGACGATAAGAGAAATACTGAGCCGAATCACTATAAGTACAATGTTCCAAATGGTCGATTTTATTAACCCCAAGCGCCGTTAACTGAATTTTTGCTATAAGCGCTAAATCGGCTAAATATTTAGGTTCTGAGTTTTTGTGTTCAGATTCAAAAGCAGTCGAAACTAGCGAAAAAGCCTCGGATAGATGTGCCGATTGCTTTGTAAAGATAGCTCGAACTTCTGCCCCCACTTCAAAAGATTCTTTACCAATACAAGGACCAAGCCAAGCATTAATATCTTTATTTTCGGTGAACATTTCTCTGAGGGTATTACCAATAATACCTTTAGCTAACGGTTTCCAACCTCCATGTATGGCGGCAACTTCGCGACCGTCTTTCGCTGTTAGTAATATAGGTAAGCAGTCTGCGGTCATAATTGCTAGCGCAATATGTTTTTCACGTGTAATAGCCGCATCAGCAATTAACGCCTGCTTACTATGCTTTTCAATTAAGAGGACCTCGCTGCCATGTACTTGTTCAAGCCATTGAATCTGAGTGTTTTTTGGTAACAAAGGTAAAAGATTTTGTCGATGTGCTAAAACATTTTCAGGTTCATCTCCAACATGCAAGCCTAAATTAAAGTGGTTAAATGGATCATTTGAGACGAAAGGTTTTATTATACTATGATGGCAGGGGGTGTTACGTGTGGTCGTAAAAGCCAGTACATTTTGTACTGGCCATTCGACTTTATGAATAGCTTTATAAATAATTGTCAATTGCGTTTAGTTTAGAATCTTCACGCAAAATATTGGTTAATTGTACCATGTCATCAGGTATAGGCGCATGCCATGTCATTTCTTCACCTGTGATAGGGTGAAACAATGACAACATTGCCGCGTGTAATGCTTGGCGTTTAAAGCTACGTAATATATCACGTAAGTCTTCTGTAGCATTTTTAGGCGGACGAGGACGACCACCATAATTAGGATCACCAATAAGTGGGTGAGTAATATGCGACATATGAACACGAATTTGGTGAGTACGTCCTGTTTCTAAACGCAAACGTAAACGTGTATGCAAACGGAATTTTTCCATAACGCGATAATGCGTTACCGATGGACGACCAAACAAGTTAACCGCCATATGCGTTCTTTTGGTTGGATGACGACCAATAGGTTCGTCAACAACACCGCCAGCAGTCATCAAACCATTAGCTAATGCTTCATATTCACGTGTTATTTCACGTTCCTGTAAAGCGTCAACTAAATTGGTTTGCGCAGCAATAGTTTTTGCAACAACCATTAAGCCCGTAGTGTCTTTATCTAATCTATGCACAATACCGGCCCGAGGTACAACATCAAGCTGTGGACAATAGTGTAATAAAGCATTAAGAACAGTGCCGTCTGGATTACCGGCACCTGGGTGTACAACAAAACCAGCAGGTTTGTTAATAACTAGAATATCATCATCTTCGTAGACAATATTCAATGGAATATCTTGTGGTTCAAATCGAATATCAGCTTCTACTTCTGTTGATATTTCAACCTCTTCACCACCAAACATTTTTTCACGAGGAATTTTAAGAATAGCACCGTTTAAAGTTACATGACCCGCTAAGATCCATTCTTTTATTCGAGAACGAGAATATTCAGGGAACATCTCGGCTAATGTTTGGTCGAATCGTTTACCTAAACAAGATTCAGGAACCGTATCTGTATGTTTAATTATTTCAGCCATTAAAATTTCTATTTAACTCTCTATAAATTTACTATGAATTAGCGCTGTGCAAGGCAAGTGTGCTAGGTTAGAATGCCAGAGTCTATTTTACCTCTTTGCTAAATCAATTACATTAGAAATTTGCAAGAGTGCTAAATTTATTAACTAAAACTTTTAACTAAAACAAAGTAGTGATACCGAAGTCTATGCAAAAACTGACAATAAAAATGATAATTCTAGCGCTTTCATTAGGGCTAGCGGCATGTTCATCATCAGACAAGAATAATATTCAGAAAGTACCAGATAAATCGGCGCAAGCTTTATTTGTTGATGCCAGAACAGCCTTGGACAGTGGTTTATACCAAAAAGCCATTCATATTTTATCGGCAATTGATTCTCGATTTCCATTTGGTCCTATTTCTCACCAAGTGCAATTAGACTTAATTTACGCTTATTATAAGAGTGGAAACGCTCCACAAGGTATCGCTTTATCGGATAGGTTTCTTCGTTTAAACCCTGATAATGTCAATATTGATTATGTATATTACATGCGAGCATTAATTAATATTTCCACTGAAGAGAATTTATTTCAAGATTTAGCGGGTATTGATCGCTCTGATAGAGATCCTACTGCGTCTCGAGATGCTTTTAAAGATATGCAAATCATATTGACTGACTACCCACAAAGTAAATATGCCGCAGATGCCCGTAAACGCATGATAGGTATAAAGTCTCGTTTAGCTAGGTATGAATTATCTGTCGCTCGCTTCTATATGAAACGAGATGCTTGGGCATCAGCCGCGAATCGTGGTAAATACATCGTTGAATATTTTTCGCCAAGCTTAGAAGTCGAACAAGCATTAGAAGTCATGATTGAATGTTATGACAAACTGGGTTTGCAAGATTTAAAAATAAATGCGAAACAAGTATTAGCAGCTAATTACCCTAATAATGATTTTGTAACTAAGTAACTCTAGTCAATTAAAAAAAAGCCCATTGAACATAAAATGTTCAATGGGCTTTTTTGTATCATTACTTTCTGGAAAATGATTAACTAAATAGCGGCCTCATCTTCCTCTCCCGTACGAATACGGATCACACGCTCAACATCAGTAATAAATATTTTTCCATCGCCTATTTTACCGGTTTGTGCTGTATCAATAATTGCATTCACACAACGATCGACCTGATCTGATGTAACAACAATTTCTAATTTTACTTTCGGTAAAAAATCGACCATATATTCAGCGCCACGATAAAGCTCTGTATGTCCTTTTTGTCGTCCAAAGCCTTTCACTTCTGAAACTGTCATGCCAGTAATACCGATTTCACTTAATGCTTCACGTACATCATCCATTTTAAAAGGTTTAATTACCGCTTCTATTTTTTTCATCTTTATTGCCTATACCCGCGAAATATACTTTGAATTGTACACAATTAAATGAAATAAACCCAAGCGCTATATTTGTTCTAACCCATTTAATTATTATAAGTTAAACTACGGATGAATTTTATTACCGCCCAAAGGACAATCGATGAATCCGCAATTGATCATAAATGAAATGAAAGTGTTGCCACAAATAGATGCCGTATTTGAAATAAAGCGTCGTGTTCAGTTTATTAAAAAAACACTTAAAGCGTCAGGGTTAAGAAACTTAGTATTAGGTATTAGTGGCGGTGTAGATTCTTCTACTTGTGGTCGTCTTGCTCAGCTTGCAGTTTCTGAGTTAAATATCGAAGAAAATAGTGACAAAACTCAACCTTATCAATTTATTGCTGTCCGTTTACCCTATAGCGTTCAAGCCGATGAAGATGATGCCCAATTGGCATTAAGTTTTATTAAACCAAGCCACTGCTTAACCACTAATATTGCCGATGCGGCTGATGGCATTCATAGCGAGACGTTAAATGCCTTGCAGCAAGCAAATATTTTAACAGCAAGTGAAGGACAAGTAGATTTTTCCAAAGGTAATGTTAAGGCACGTAGTCGCATGGTAATGCAGTATCATATTGCAGGCATCGTCGGCGCACTTGTGCTCGGTACAGATCATTCCGCGGAGAACATTACCGGTTTTTTCACTAAGTGGGGAGATGGTGCATGTGACTTAGCCCCTTTATTTGGTTTATCAAAACGTCAAGTACGCTTATTGGCTGAAACACTTGGCGCGCCTGATTTATTAATCAATAAAGCACCTACCGCTGATTTAGAAGACTTAGAGCCGGGCAAAACAGATGAAGATGCTCTAGGTATGAGTTATGACCAGTTAGATGATTTCCTAGAAGGAAAGCAAACAACACTAGAAGTTCAAACACTTATTTTAGATATCTATAAAAAAACCCAACATAAAAGGTTAGCCATTCCAACGATTTATAGCTAATCTACTTTTTATGACTTGTAAAATATTGGTTGACCGTTATACCTATTAACATAATTAATATGGCCAATGGACGGCTCTTTTATGTCAACCTTAATTATCACACCAAGGGGTTTCACCCTAATTGAAACCTTAATTACAATTGCTATACTCACTTTACTTACCGCAGTTGCCATTCCTAGTTTTGCAGACTTCACCGTTAGAGTACGTGTAAACAATGAAGTATCAGCCTTGCATCGATTATTATTATTAACGCGTAATCATGCCGTTAATCAAGAACGATTTGTTACCTTGTGTCCGTTAAGTCAGTCTGGACAATGCTCTAGTAAGTGGCATGAGGAATTGAGCGTTTTTTATGATGACAATAAAAATAAAAAACTAGATGATTTAAGTGAGGAAATGCTGATAAAAACAAAAACATCCATAAAACTAGGCGACAAATTACAATACGCCCAAGGGAGAACTGCCTTGATTTACGCTCCTAGCGGCCGACTTGCTGTTTGGGGAGGAAATGGTACTTTTCGTTATTGCCCCAGGAACCATAGTGATAAATCAAGAGGTATTGTTATTTCTGGAGCGGGACGTTTTTATGTAACCACCGACCAAAACCTAGATGGTTTAGATGAAAATCGTAGTGGTCGTCAAATTATCTGTACTAATAATGTAGACTAAATTTTTTCAATCGCCAATCAGCCAATGGTAGATCTAAACGAAAGTTAAGTACTCAGTTCAAGGTGGTAACCTAGCGAAATTGGAGCTTAAGTGGTATAACTTAATAATATTAAAATATTCTCAAAGCTATTGTGAATATGATGTAACGAGTTGTTTAAGGTTTACATTATGAAAAATTATTTGCTACAAGAATACAATGTTCAAAAACAATCTGGCTTTACATTAGTTGAGTTGATGATCACCATTGCCATTGCCGCAATACTGATGGCCATTGCCCTACCCAACTTTAGTAGTTTTCTGGTGCAAACTCGTGTTGATAATGAGATATCACAACTACAACGTTTATTACTGTCAGCCCGAAATACGGCAATCAATGCTGAGCAAAACGTTACGATTTGCCCACTAAATTCCAGTAACACCTGTGATGACAATTGGCATAACGAAATCAGCGTATTCATCGATATTGACAGAGATAAAGTTTATGAGCCGGCAGCAGATGAACGAATAATTATTGTTAAGGGTGCTATCGATAATAACGATAAGTTACAGTATGGCCAAGACAGTATTATTTACACGCCAACAGGTAGTATTTCAGGTGGTGTTAGTGCCAGCCCTTTCATGTATTGCCCAAAAGATTATGATGATAAATCGCGAGGTATTACCGTAAGTACATCCGGACGTTCGTATGTCTCATCTGATACTGATAATGACAATATTGATGAAGACCGCTCTGGTAATGAGATTACTTGTAGTTAGTCCTAACTATATTCTAGCCCAACTTATTTATTAAAACCCTGTAGTTTTATATCTTAAAACTACAGGGTTATTATACTAATTTTTGTATTAATCCGGTATTAATTCGGATTAACGAGCAGTATCCTCATCAACTTTCACAGAGATCGGGTTGATAAATTCATCCGCTAATTTTGTACACTCGATAACTTTATAAACTTGCTGTTTATGTTTTGAAAATCCTGTTGCTATTTTTTTCCCCTCAAGCCACTGTGCATATTTAGCCTTACGTTCATTTTTGATGATGCCAAAATGAATCATGTCTTTACCACCGACCAGCTCTACATGACATTTAACTTTAATTTTTGCCGCTTTTTGATAATTTTTAGCAAGGGTAATACCACTAGGAAAAATTAAAGACAGTGATAGCAAAATAATTGCTGTATTTTGTTTTGAAAACTTATTGAATAAAATTGTCATATTATTATTCCCAACAATGAGTTGAAGCTGCCGTTTTTTTACCTGTATCGGTAACCGATAAGGTCAAACACGAAGAGTCTGCCGTAATTTGTCTCCCCTTTGCCGTCGCGACTAGCGTATAGGTTATGCCAACAACTGTAGTATCAATGCTATAAAGGCCTGAATCTGTGATATAAGGATCAGCGGCAGCACCTAACTTGGTCATATCAGCAGTGTATTCACGATGATCAATGAAGTATTGTTCTTGTAAACTTGCTAATCTAAGTAGCTCTCGTTGTGCTTCGCTCCGATTGGCTCGTGAAATATTATCGATATAAGATGGATAAGCTATCGATGAAATAATACCTATAACAGCAATAGTGATCATTAGCTCAAGTAGGGTAAAACCTCTGTTGTATTTTACTAAATTAGTTTTTCGCATTAGTTAGATTCCGTAACATAGAGATAAGTTCTGGACGTTTCCAAGCTAATTCCTAACGGAATAATCTTGCCAGCTAACAACTTTATAGTGGCAATTATTTCATCTTGGTCTTCATCCCCGTCAGGAGGGCAATCCTCAGTACACGGCTCTTTAGGTTCAGCTGGATCTTTAGTAATAATAATTGATGGCGTATCAGGAATGCCTGCCGCTATTTCCCATGTTCTCCAATCGTATACCGTTGTACCAAAGGCTAAGTCTACTGCATACAAAATGCCTGAACCATCACTTAACTCACAACTGTCCGGATCAGCAGAAATAGCAGCGGGGGTAAAAGAGGTAAAATATGTAACACCATTAATAACAATGGCCGAAGCTGTATTTTTCTCTCCACTTCCTAGAAAATCAATATACCAACCACGTTTATTTCCAACGGCTATTTCTAATGATTGTCTTGCTGCGGTGGTTAATGTTCCGCCAAATGGATTATTAGTGTAATTATAAAGGTCACCTGCCAAAATAGCCGATGGTATGGCTAACTGGGGATGCGTTGGCGATGTTACAAACGAAGTAGAAATAATATAGCCATCTTTGATCATAAAAAACTTATCATCAGTATCTGTTGCGGCAGGTGTTGATCTGTCACCGCTGCCAATCAGTATCGCTTCATAAGGTCTTTCTTGTTGAGTAACCACTGTTATGCTGTTGCCATCAGCGTCAACCGTCGTTGTTTCAATAGTATCGGAAATAAATGTCCGAGCTATAGAAGGCTCACTAAAAAAACGACGATCAGTTTCATGAGTGGTTCCGCCTAATTCTGCCAATTTAAATATCGTCCATGGTGTCGTTCCGCTAAAGGGATTGTCACCCGGCATGTCAACACGCCATAAATTCCCGCCGGTATCACCAAAGTAAAGCCGGTCAGTTAAACCATCAGAATCACTATCAAGCGTCGCAATACTTGAGGGAATACTGTCTGTAATCCCGGTAAATTGAGTATTCGTGGCACTGGTATCTTCAGGGCTTATCCCCCATTTAAGTGTGCCAGTTTCAGCATCAACCATATAAATGGCATGACCTAAAGTATCACCTGAGCCAACAGATAAATTATCTTTTGAGGTGTCATAGCCCCCGGCAAAAAACAATACTGGTTTTGGTTTGCCATTTTCAATATTAACTGCTGAATAACCTAATCTTGGTTGTGACCACGATTGGCCTAAGTGTGTAAATTTTGGTGTCGTTGCATCAATATGCCATAAAAGTTCAGGCTTATCAGGATCACTAATATCCAGAGCATAATACGAAGAACCACCTCGGCGTAATCCAAAAAATATCCACGCTTTATCCCCATCGGTACTATCAATAGAACCATCTCCATTCACATCCAACAAGTAAGAAATTGCCGGGCTATCGATACCGTAAGATTTACCTGAAGAAGTAAAATTTTCACGAAGGGTTTTTATTTTAGGGAAGAATTCTTTAGGTATAAAAGCCCAACTTTCGTCAACTGTATCGCCATTATCGTCAAACATATGTAGAACACCTGCATTGGTGCCGACAATAATCCTTACATCTTGATTATTGATATCTCCGCCATAATTAACAACTAAGGGTTTAGAGTGTAAAGGGTCACCAAAGATATCGTCGCGAATGTCTGTAGTCGAGTTATCATTATCAGCATCGTCAACATCAATCCCCTTTGCCCAATCAAACATTGCGGCAATATCAGCATCTACATCAGCTACGCCCAATTTTGCTGCCAATGTAGCTGAATCGCCATAATAGGTTTCAGCATTAGCACTGGTAAGTAACGTTAGACCACCAGATACACCTAAATCGCTCATAACTACGCGACCAGTTTTAGTGCGTAGCATTTCTGCTACGCCACCTTTTTTAACATCATTGCCGTCCGGGGTTGTATTTGTACTCCAAAATGTTTTAGCATCTTTTGAAATATTACCACTGTCGTCAATAGCTTCGGCTCCGGTTCTATCTACTTGTTTGCCATTAGTTACTTTTAATTTTTTTAAATTCCCTTGCCATCTTGCGCCATGATCAGGAACAAACATCGCATAATAAACAGAATCAAGTGTTTCTGTACGATCAAAATTATTCGACGCTACTGAAGGTGCAGTAAAGCTCGTATTCACCTCTAAGATATTAGTAAGTGCCGCTTGTAATGAAGCGAGTAAAGCACTGGGATCTTTAGCGGGATAGTACTGACCGCCTCCTAAATCTGCTGCTTCACGTAATAATTCTCCTGCATCATCAATGGCAGTTTGACCAAAGCCGATGGTAAATATGGTCGCTGATTGATCGCCAGATAAAGTGCTGTGTAAATCGTGAGTATGCATCCAACCAGCCAAGGCGGCTAAATAGTTATCTTTACCATTGACATCAAAAGGAGCGCCAATATCAGGCAAAGCTTTTATATAGGTGTCTGCAGCAAGATCTCTGGTAGGCTCACCGTCAGTAATAATAATAACATACACGTCATTGGTACATGAGTTGTAAGGTGACTTATAAACACCATCGTCCTCAATTGTTGTATCTCTCGGTGGAGTATTACCACGGTATCTATTACCAGAATTTGAATCGTTATCACCAAAATCTACGGACATGCCACTAAAGTAACGAGAAGCCTCATAAAGTGACTCACATAATGGGGTATTAGTTTCTGCATCTATATCTAAATCGATAATATTCACTAAGTCTGCTCTGGCTGTTGCAGTCATTTCTTGAATACCAAAAACGATTCGGCCACCATCACGAACATATTCACCTGAGTGATTATAATTAAAGACTTGCAAACCAAAGTCTACAGAAGGTGCCGACTCAATTAAATCAGTAACTGTATCTTGTGCGATTTCTAAACGGGTACGATTAACTTGAGTGAGAATTTCACTGTTCGCCCAACGTAAATAGTTATCGGTATAAAGAGTGACGACTTCACCTGACCAAATAACATTAGAGCCAACTGCGTTTGCGGTATAATAAATAGGGGCTTGTCTGGTGCCTTCGCCATCAATTGGGAAACCGTCAGGTAAAGCAACAATTGTTCCACCATTTTGTTCTATGCCGGCATTCACTTCAGGGTTTGCTGGTACAAGATTTACATCATCTTCACAATCTATTATGTCAATATTAGCGCCATTATTATCGGGAATTTCTTGCCAGCTACCTGAGTTTCCTTGAAAAGCATATTCACGTATATGCCCGGTATAAAAACCTACGGAAGCTAAACGTTCTCGGGCCGTTGCACAACTATTAATAGCATCAATAAAACGTCGGCTCTCACTTGGACTATCAGGAGTTATCGAAGAGGCTCCGTCAATTCCTCCTTTAGTAAAGTAGATAAATTTATCAGATAAAGAATTTAAACCACCAACGGCAGGATAAACAGTGGCAGGATTATAGGGTTCATCAACCGACTCTAAGCTGTTCATACTTCCTGAGTTATCAAAAATAATAAGTACTTGTGGTTTATTACCACTGCGCTGCGCTGCATCGCCAATATAAAGCTCGATATCTTCACTATAAGAAATCAGTGATATAAAGATTAACGAGCTGCATAATAATAACTTTTTCATGATCAGTTCCCCACATTTAGTAGTTGTTGAGACACACCTGAATTAACTTCAATGGTGCTTTTATTGGTGCGACCATAAAGTCGAGTGACTTGCACTTTAAGTACATTGCACTTAAACACCTGAACGGAAGAAGCTTTTCGAGAGTGGGGGCAATCAGCTTCAATGTTATACGGGTTTGCCAGTGTAATTTGAGCAGTGGTATGAATAACGCGACTCACAGTTGGTGTCAGTGGAAAATTAGCAATTTCAGAAGCGAAACCATTAGTGCCACTTACTTGGGTAACTTCATTATGAATAATTTCGTCAATAGCACTAACGGCTTCCTGAGTAGCAACAACCTTTTCTTGACTTGCTCCTGACATTTTCATATCTGTGGTCGTATTTTGCATCAATGCGGCAGCGACGGCGGTTAAAGCAATAAGAAAAACCAACGAAACGATTAATACCACACCTTGTTGTTTGTTAATATTTTGCTTGCTAAGCATGAACAACTTTATGGCCATGAGTCGATCCTCGCATTGTAAAGGGTTATGGTAGAGCTAAATAGCAAGCGTCTATAATTATCGCCATTACCATCACCATCAATAAAATCAACACTTAAGTCCCCTAACTGATAGCTATTTAAATTTTCATAATTATTATCTGGTAAGATGTTGCGTGCTAAAACAAAAATTTTAACGGCAAGTATTCGTACGTCATTTTCGTTATCCCAATAACTTGCTGTCATGTTATCCGCTGAAATAAAGGCATTAACCACACCATTATTAGTTGTATCAACACCATACATAAAGCGAATATATTCAATACCTTCAACCACCATATCAAGATTCATTACGGCGGTTTTATTTTGCAAACGTCCTTGCACTAATACTGGTACTTTGTTTGTTCCTTGATTGTCTTCACGAACATAATAAATATGTTGTTGATATTCCCATATTTGTCCGAAACTTAAACTTGGAACAGCACCATCCCCTGCAAATATTCCTCCCGTATTAGGGTTAGAAATAATATAATAATCATCACTTGAAATATCTGCTAATGCTGTTGGCGAAGAGATAGCCCGTTTAATTTGCAAAACATCAGAGCCGAGCTTTGCATTAGTAATACACCCCATTAAACTAACGTTAGTGACAGTGTCTCCCCATATTGTTCTAAAGTGACCTATAGCAGCAGGGAAGCTAGCATTGTTTACTCCTTCACCAATGCAATCACCTGCAACGCTTGATGGTAAAGGTGAACTCACTAAACCACTCACGTCTAATGTACCTGTTAAATCCCCCCAAAAACCCTGCCTTAATAAATCATCACTTAAGAGGCTAATCGCGTATCGACCATTTTCTTGCAGTTCACCATAACTCGTTGTTTGAACGGTTGTCGTTTTCATACCAACAAAAACACTTAAAACGCCAAGTAATAACATTAAGCCAACTGCGAGCGAAATAAATATTTCTATTAAACTGAACCCTCGTTGAAATTTAATCATTTTGTCTGTTATTTTTCCTACTGGCAAAATTAATTTTGATTAGTTATTAGTAGACAGATAAGTATTTAATAGACAAAAGCTTCTATGGCTACTTGCCGCCTTTTACTACCACTTGTGCCACATGAATTAGCAAATATTGCTGCGGCAGTGCTATTATTATCGGCATCATAACCATCAGCTGTTGTTACTCGACCCTGCCAGCTGATCACTACAGTTACCTCATTATTATCATGGGCAATACAACCTGTCGCGCCAACCAAACCGCCTGAACGTTTAGTTCCAGAGGTCACATCAGCCCCCATTAACTTAACTTCCCATTCGTACAAATCATTAGTTACCATTTGCGTATTTGAGCATAAAGACGCAACAGAATTACAGCGTACCGCCGGTACCGAGTTTACAGCCACACCGTAAACACCTTCATAACTTTCTAAAATAATAACATTTGAATCATTACTGCGCATACGCTCAATAATATCTTGCGCTAATGCAGAAGCAACAGAACGTTGCATCGCATCAAAGCTTCCTTTTTTAGCTGAAGCTTGCATTGCGACAGCTCCTAATATTCCTGTTATTAAAATAACTAAAGCGACTAAAACTTCTATAAATGTAACTCCTTTTTGTAACTTGGGATCTCGCCCTTTAGGAGTACAGCTTCCTAGATAAATATTAGCCATAAATATCCTTAATATGCTTAGAACAAAAAAGATGTCTTTCAACTACAGTCATTACTTTAAAATACAGGGTAAAATGAGTAAGAATAAAAGTTGAAATCAATAAGTGTTTAGCTGAAATTTTGAAGGTAAAAAAGCGGGAATCAATGATAAAAAGGGGTTTAAAGACAAGCAAGAACGTAACTAAGCATTGAGCGAAGAATAATAAAAAACTATATGTGTTAAAAATCACTAACGTGAACCGCATTAACCCATACCTTAAGAATCCATGAATGAATAGCCATTCAATATGCACAGATGCTATCCATAATAATAAAGATAAACCAGTAATAAATACTGTGACTTCAATCCTATAATTTCACTAAGTAAAAAAATGAAAAAACAGAGTAAATGGCTTAACTTGATCTTTTAAGACTAGCGCAATTCTATAGGTACCGCAAATACGGTATTTTCTTCACGGCCAGGATATTCGATAACCTCTTGACCACCATACTCTTTTAGAGCAGAAATAACTTGTTGAATTAAAATAGCTGGTGCAGAAGCGCCAGCAGTAACACCGATTTTACTAACATTTTCAAGCCATTGCGGTTGAATATCAGCAAAAGTATCAATTAAATATGAAGGGGTTCCTAACTTATCTGAAAGCTCGCGCAAACGATTGGAATTAGAGCTGTTTTTCGCACCAACCACTAATAACAAATCAACTTGTTTAGCAATGGCACGCACCGCATCTTGACGATTTTGCGTGGCATAACAAATGTCATCTTTGCGTGGCCCTTTGATGAGTGGGAACTTAGCTCTTAAAGCATCAATAACTTCAGAGGTATCATCAATCGATAGTGTCGTTTGACTACAATAATACAATTGAGAAGGCTCTTTCACTGCAAGTGTCGCCACGTCAGCAACCGACTCTACTAAATAAATGCCACCCAACTCGCTTTCGTATTGCCCCATTGTGCCTTCAACTTCAGGGTGCCCTGCATGGCCAATAAGTATGCATTCTATATCTTTACGACTGGTACGAGATACTTCCATATGTACTTTAGTTACCAGCGGACAAGTAGCGTCAAACACTTTTAAACCACGGTCTTTAGCTTCTTTACGGACCTTTTTCGACACACCATGAGCACTAAAAATAACGGTATTATCGTCAGGGACTTCATGTAGTTCGTCAACGAATATTGCGCCACGGCCTTTTAAACCGTCAACAACAAACTTGTTATGTACGACTTCATGGCGAACGTAAATAGGTGCACCGAATAAGTCTAAGGCTCGGTCAACAATGCTGATAGCTCGGTCAACGCCTGCGCAGAAACCACGAGGGTTAGCTAAAATAATTTCCATAATTTTTCCTGTAACGCTTTCGCAAGCCCTAAGATTAAAACTTTATAAGATTTCAACAACATCGATAACAAAAGTCACCGCTTGTCCTGCTAATGGGTGATTAAAATCAATCGTTACTGATGAACCTGTTACTTCTTTGACCATGCCCGGTAATTCTATATTGCCAGGTTGAGTAAAAGTAATAATACTGCCTACTTCTGCAGGCACGTCGCCACCAAACTTATCCGCATCAACATAATGGAAATTATCCGGGTTTGGCTCACCAAAAGCATCTTTCGCGGCTAAGGTAAATTCTTTCGAATCGCCAGCTGCCATACCTAATAATTGAGCTTCAAATGCAGGAGAAATACTTTCATCACCCATAATAATTTTAGCAGGTTTTTTATTCACTTTAGTACTATCGGCTGCTGACCCATCCGATAATTTCATCGTAATATGTGCGATAACTTGTGCGGTTGTGGTAACTAACTTTGTCATTATATTTCTCGTATTCTTTATATTTTATTTAGCTTTGCTCTGTTTCGGCTTTCTTTTCTGAGTCACCATTTTTAAATGAGTCAAAAATCATCAATGCTGCGCCGATAAAAATAGCAGAATCTGCAATATTAAAAACTGGCCAGTGTTTACCTGCAATATGGAAGTCTAACATATCTATAACGTAGCCAAATAATGCTCGGTCAATTAAGTTGCCTATAGCGCCACTTAACATGAAGGCTAAAGCGATACTTAAGAGAACATTACTTTTTGGTGTTTTAGTCAACCATACTAAAAAAACCACGCTAGCCACTGCAGCAATAGCAGTGAAAAACCAACGCTGCCAGCCATCTTGATCAGCAAGAAAGCTAAACGCTGCGCCTGGGTTTTGTACATATTTCAAATCAAAAAAAGGTAAAATATTCATCGATTCATGTAAATCAAAAGAGCTAACCACTAAGTATTTGCTGATTTGATCAATAACCAAAAACACAACAGTGATCCACAACCATTTAAAACCAGTTTCTGTAAAAAGTTTATTCAATTTCATATTTATGATTTTTCTATATTTAAAGAATAAGATAACTAGAATGTTCACAATATCAACGCTAATACACTCTAGAGCAAAGAGAAAGTACGCAGCCTAGTTCACTAGGTGAGTACTTTCGATGCAGCTATAGAATGAAGTAGCAAAGATATTTTGAAACATTTAGGCGAATTGACGAGTCTCGCCTTGGCCTTCGATATTAGTAATACAGCGTCCACAAAGTGCTGGATGCTTTTCATCTTGGCCAATATCTTCGGTTACATGCCAACAACGCTCACACTTCGTACCCGCTGCAGCTTCAACCTTTAACCATAACCCTTCTAGTTCAGTAGCTAATGCGCCTTCAGGATTACTTTCAACAACTTCAATGGTTGCAATAGAGGTAATTAAAACAAAACGAAGTTCTTCACCTAATTGCTGTAATTTTTCGGCCAAATTAGCGGTAGCATATAAAGTAACCGCCGCTTCAAGTGCTTTACCAACTTGCTTTTCTTTACGGGCATTTTCTAGGGCTTTGTTTACTTCAGTACGAACAAGTAAAATCTCATTCCAGTAGTCATTGTTTAATAAACTGGTTGTTTGTACTTTTGGTAAACCGTCAAACCATACACCAGTAAAAACAAATTCGTCGCGAGTCTCACCAGATGGAGTCGGTAGAGCTTGCCAAATTTCTTGTGCGGTGAACGATAAAATTGGCGCCATCCAACGTGTCATGGCTTCAGCAATTAAATACATTGCCGTTTGACAAGAGCGACGAGCTGTACTGTCGTCTTTCGCAGTATATTGACGGTCTTTAATAATATCTAAATAAAAGCCACCAAGTTCTGTCGTACAAAAATTCATCAGCTTATGAACAACCGTACTAAATTCATATTCATCGTAAGCGTTAACGATTTCTTTTTGTAATTCTGCTGCTTTATCAACAGCCCAACGATCAAGTGCCACCATATCGTCAAAAGCTACTGAATCAGTTTTTGGATCAAAGCCATTTAGGTTTGATAATAAAAAGCGTGATGTATTACGAATACGGCGATAAGCATCAGCTTGGCGTTTGAATATCTCATCAGAAACGGTGATTTCTTGCGTATAGTTAACCGAAGCTACCCATAAACGTAAAATATCAGCACCTAATTTATTGGTGATTTCTTTGGGCGTGATCACATTGCCTAATGATTTAGACATTTTGTGACCATTAGTATCAACGGTAAAACCATGAGTTAATACTTGTTTGTATGGCGCTTTACCATTCATCGCTACCGATGAAATCATTGACGACATAAACCAACCACGATGTTGATCTGAACCTTCAAGATATAAATCTGCGATGCCATCGAATTCTTCACGGGCAGCGATAACAGAGGCATGCGTTGTGCCAGAGTCGAACCATACATCTAAAGTATCTGGTACTTTGATGTATTCTTTAGCGTCATCACCAATAAGTTCGGCTGCGTCTAAATCAAACCATGCTTGAATGCCGCTTTTTTCAACACGTTTAGCAACTGTTTCAATCAGCTCGATGCTGCGTGGATGCAAAGCCCCCGTGTCTTGATGAATAAACAATGCCATTGGTACGCCCCACGTACGTTGACGTGAAATACACCAATCAGGACGACCTTCAACCATTAGTTCAATACGACGTTGACCCCAATCAGGGATCCATTGTGTTTTTCCAATTTCGCTTAAGGAGTCTTGACGTAAACCTTTTTTGTCCATGCTGATAAACCATTGTGGTGTTGCACGGAAAATTAATGGTGTTTTGTGGCGCCAACAATGTGGGTAAGAATGCTCTATCGCATGATGATGTACCAAGGTGCCATGCTCTTTCAACGTTTCAACCACATTCGCATTGGCTTTAAAAACATGCTGACCAGCAAAGAGTGGCGTATCTTCTAAATAAACACCATTGGCACCCACTGGGTTTGCTACTTCTAGGTCGTATATTTTACCAACCACGAAATCTTCAACACCATGACCAGGAGCCGTATGAACACAGCCAGTACCAGAGTCGGTAGTAACATGTTCACCTAAAATCATTGGTACAGTAAAATCATAAAATGGGTGTTTAAGCTGTACTAAATCTAATTCAGCACCTTTACAAAAACCTAACGCGTGGTATTTATCAATACCAAAACGGTCCATACAACTTGTCACTAAATCTGAGGCGATAATTAAACGTTGCTTGCCCTGCTCTGTATCACATTGCACTAAGCTATATTCAACCTCAGCATGAACAGAAACAGCGCGGTTAGCGGGTAGTGTCCAAGGCGTTGTTGTCCAGATAACCACTGAAAGTTCGCCTTCGCCTTCATGATTTTCCGGATGATCGAATTTATCTGCAACACTTTGATCGACAACGGTAAATTTAACATCGATTGCAGGAGATTGTTTATCTTTGTATTCCACTTCAGCTTCTGCCAAAGAAGAGCCACAATCTGTACACCAATGCACAGGTTTAAAACCTTGGTGTAAATGACCGTTCTCAGCAATTTTACCTAAAGAGCGGATGATATTAGCTTCAGTAGCAAAATCCATGGTTAGGTAGGGTTTTTCCCAATCAGCAAAAATCCCTAAACGTTTGAAATCTTCACGTTGACCAATGACTTGCTTCGCTGCATATTCACGACATTTTTCGCGAAAAACACTCGCTGAAACCTTATGGCCTGGTTTACCTATTTTTTTCTCAACCATTAATTCAATCGGTAAACCGTGACAATCCCAACCGGGAACGAACGGTGCGTTAAAGTCTGATAAGGTTTTTGACTTAACAATAATATCTTTAAGAATTTTATTAACTGAGTGACCTAAATGAATATCACCATTTGCATACGGAGGGCCGTCGTGCAAAATAAATGATTTCTTACCTTTTTTAGCTGCGCGAATTTGGCCGTATAAATCTTTTTCTGCCCATTCTTTTAGCATGTTAGGTTCACGGTTTGCCATGTTACCTTTCATCGCGAAAGAAGTAGCTGGCAAATTTAGGGTTTGTTTATATTCACTCATTTAAATCATTATCCGTTGTTATATTCGCTAACTATTGGTTAGCCTCTGATAAGTTAATAATAAAACCAATACTTCAATTTTATTATCTTTATTATTAACTCACGTATTTGTCGACTTACAAGCTTTGAACGAAAGTTTTTGCTTGCTCGCTATCTTGTGTTATTTGCTTTGTTAATTCATCAATAGATGAAAATTTTATTTCATTTCTTAGCTTTTTCAACATCACCACTTCAATGGTTTGTCCATATAGGTCAGCATTAAAGTTAAAGATATGTACTTCTAGCTGCTGCCTGACACCTGAAACAGTCGGCCTTGAACCTATATTAGCCACACCATAAAAGCGGCTATCTATCGTATTGACTTTAACGACATAAACACCTGAAATAGGCGATACACGTCTTTTCAGTAAAACATTTGCCGTTGGAAAACCTAACTGTCGACCGCGTTTATCACCATGAAAAACTCGGCCAATAATCGAATAAGCCCGGCCAAGCATTTTTTCTACATCATCTAATTTATCGTGTACCAATGCATTACGTATCTGAGTGCTGCTAATACGACAATCTTCAAGTTTAAAACTTGCGGTGTCAGAAACAGAAAAATTAAACTGGTCACCAGCTTGTTTAAGTAAAGTAAAATCACCGATACGATTTTTTCCGAAACGAAAATCGTCACCGATAATTAAATGTTTAATACCTAATTGTTTTACTAATAATCCTTCAATAAATTCTTGTGCGTTTTTATTGGCAAATTCACGATGAAAATTAACACAGATTAATCGTTGCACGCCAAGTTGTTTAAGTAAAAAATATTTATCTCTTAAACGCGTTAATCTTGCAGGCGCCGTTTGTGGTGAAAATAATTCTTGTGGTTGCGGCTCAAAAATCATCACAGTAGGCGTACATTTTAACGCTTTAGCTTTTTTAATTAAGGCGTTAATCACCCTAGCATGCCCCAAATGGACACCATCAAAATTGCCTATGGTCAACACACAGCCATGATCTTCAGCTTGAATATTGTGGATACCGCGTATTAACTGCATCTAATTAAAAAACCCAAATTTGACCAACATTACTTCACAAGTGTGTCATTAAAGAATAAAAACCGACGAATTATATCTCACTCAGGCTTAAGAATCAGCACTTGAACACAATTTCATTAGTTTTTTTTTGCTCAGGACTACACTTTAAAATCTTTCACCCGTATCCCTAAAGCGGCGATAGAAATAAAGTAGCTCAACATACCAAGACTAATACAAATAACTAACTGCTGAATCTGCATAGCAGTTGTCATTGCCAGCCACACATCGAATGCCGGCGATAACTGATAAACCACAAAAGCCATAACACCTGCAGAAAATATTAAACGAGCAAAAAACCACCACGTAGCTTTTGACAAGACATAGATATTGTTGGTTTTCAAACCATGGTAAAGCATTAATGCATTTAACGTCGCCGACATTGCCGTAGCCATAGCTAACCCCACATAACCAAAAAATGGTGCCAGCATCAGATTAAAAACCATATTAGCAACCATCGCCTTAATACCTATTTTGACCGGCGTTTTAGTATCTTGCCTTGCGTAGTAGGCAGGTGCGAATATTTTAATAAACATAAAACTAATTAAACCTGACAGATAAGCAAATAAGGCATAAGAGACCTGTAACACCATATCTTGTGAAAACTCACCACGCATAAATAAAATTAAGATAATTGGCTGAGCAAGTACCATTAATCCAGCCAGTGCCGGCCAGCCAAATAAAGAAACAATTTTTAATCCCCAAGTGATCGTATCGCTAAATTCTTGCTTGTTTTTCTTGGTATGAAGTTTTGCCAAGCTTGGCAGGATAACCGTGGCAATACCAATGCCAAATAAACCTAAGGGGAATTCCAATAAACGGTTAGCGTAGTAAAGAAAACTAATAGAACCGGTAACTAAAATAGTGGCTATGACGGTATCAAGTAATAAATTGATTTGTGTAACCGAGACACCAAATAAAGCAGGTAAAATTAGCTTACGAATTTTTTTCACCCCTTTTGAATGCCAAGCCCATTGCGGCTTAACAAAAACACCGGCTTTAATCAAAAATGGAATTTGGAATAAAAACTGCGCAAGCCCACCAATGAACACTCCCCACGCTAATGCAAAAGCTGGGTTATCAAATAACGGTGATAAATATATCGCACAAGCAATAATACAAACATTCAGTAAAACAGGCGTAAAAGAAGATACGGCGAATTTTCCAAAGGTATTTAAAATAGCGCCAGCAAGTGCAGTAAAACTGACAAACCATAAATAGGGAAAAGTAATTTTAAGTAATGATGACGCTAATTCAAACTGCTCTGCTTTCGGTCCATCGTTAAGCCAGTCAACAAACCAACCAAAACCAAATAACATAACAAACAAGGGGGAAGCGATCATACCAAAGAGCGTCACTAGGGTAATGATCACACCTAAAGTACCTGATACTTGTGCGATGAGCTTTCGGGTTTCGCCTTCATTTACTGAAGTCCCCTCTTGCTCGTCTTTGGTATGATATTCACTCAGTACCGGTACAAAAGCTTGTGCAAAAGCCCCTTCAGCAAACAGTTTTCTAAAAAAGCTTGGGATCTTACTCGCGAAGAAAAATACATCTGCCGCCAAGCCAGCACCAAGTATATTAGCCGTGACCACATCGCGAACTAAACCGAGCACACGAGAGACTAATGTCATAAAACTGACAATTAGACTTGATTTTATTAACTTTTTACTCAATTAAAGGCTCCGATACACAAAAACATAAGATTAAAGACGCTAATATTATGTGACTTTTTTATGATGATAAACAAGAAAATACAAAGAAGTTTTTATTCTATTTAAAAATAGAAAAATAACAGGTAAAATAGCGACATTATTTGGTATCTTTTAGTGATAATTTTCATAAAGTGATATATTCACAGTTATTGGGTAAATTAAACCGTTAAAAGGTTTGACAATCGAGCTTAAAAAGGGCATATTCCTCGCCTTAAATTTAGGCTATATACAATCATATTTTAGGAGTTCACCTTGGCTAATTCAAAGCAGGCGAAGAAACGTGCGGTTCAATCAGAAAAACGCCGTCAACATAATGCAAGTCGTCGTTCAATGATGCGCACTTTATTTAAAAAAGTAATCGCTGCAATTGAAGCTGGTGACAAAGATACAGCAACTAAAGAATTTGCTGCAGCACAACCGATTTTAGATCGTTTTGCAACTAAAGGTCTTGTTCACAAAAATAAAGCTGCTCGTAGTAAGAGCCGTTTTAATGCTGCTATTAAAGCGCTTTAATTTTTGTTATTGAATTAAAAAAACCAGCTTATGCTGGTTTTTTTTTATCTAATATTTAGTTACCCTCCCTTTAAGTCGAATAACTTTCCTTTATTGTTACCAATCTTTATCAAGTAAAATCTTGCGCATTCTGCGATTTTTGATAGTCTCTGACGTTGTAAAAAAATCTCCTGATAAACAAATAAAAATAACGCGAGAATAAACATGAAACTAACCAAATTAGCTACGGGTCTCTTAATTGCCACTAGCCTTTTAAGTGCTTGTGGTGAAAATAATGATGCCCAAAGCCCTGCACCTACTTTACTAGCTGAAGCTAAAAGTCGCTTAGATATCTATAAACCAGTAACACTTACTGCTGATTTAAGCCACTTGTCTGACAATCAAAAACAAATGATTGTATTGCTTATCGAAGCTTCAGACATTATTGATGAACTTTTCTGGCAGCAGGCTTTTGGTCAGGACAAAGAAACTTTTCTTAGCAGCATTAAAGATGAAAAAGTACGTAAGTTTGCTCGCATCAATTATGGTCCTTGGGACAGATTAGACGGTGACAAGCCATTTTTAACCGGCGTAGCAGCAAAAGCACCTGGCGCTGAATTTTACCCAAGTGACATAACTAAAGAAGAATTCGAACAAACTGAATTTTCTGACAATAAAGGCCTGTACTCGGTTGTTAAACGTAACAGTGATGGTCAGTTGACTACCGTAGCTTATTCCGAACTTTACAGTGATAAAATTAATCGTATTGCGGTTATTTTAGAAAAAGCGTCAAGCTTGGCAGATGACAAAGAGTTCGCTAACTACTTAAAAATGCGTGCAACCGCTATGCGTAACGATGACTTTCAAGCGTCAGACTTTGCTTGGATGGATATGAAGAACAACCCAATTGATGTGGTTATTGGTCCAATAGAGAATTATGAAGATCAACTCTACGGTTACCGAGCAGCTTTTGAATCGTACGTATTAATTAAGGACTTAGCTTGGAGTAAGAAACTAGCTAAGTACGTAGCATACTTGCCTGAATTGCAAAAAGATTTACCTGTTAAAAAATCTTATAAAAAGGAAGTTCCTGGTTCGGATGCTGATCTTAACGCTTATGATGTAATATATTACGCAGGCCACTCAAATGCGGGTAGCAAAACCATCGCGATTAACTTACCTAACGATGAGCAAGTTCAGTTAGAAAAAGGCACACGTCGTTTGCAACTTAAAAATGCCATGCAAGCAAAATTCGACGCGATTATGCTGCCCATTGCCAGTACATTAATTGTGCCTGAACAGCGCAAAAATGTTACCTTCACTGCTTTTTTTGCTAATACTATGTTCCATGAAGTAGCTCACGGCTTAGGTATAAAAAACACCCTTAATAATAAAGGTACGGTACGTGAGTCTTTAAAAGAACATGCTTCTGCACTTGAAGAAGGTAAAGCCGATATTCTTGGCCTTTACATGATCCGTCAACTATTGATTAAAGGTGCGATTGAAGAAGGTAGTTTGCAAGATTATTACACGACTTTCTTAGCAGGAATATTCCGTTCAGTACGCTTTGGAGCCAGTTCGGCGCACGGTAAAGCCAACATGGTACGTTTTAATTACTTTGCTGAACAAGGTGCTTTCACGCGCGACTCAGCAGGTTTATATTCAGTTAACATTGATAAAATGACTGCTGCTATTGATTCACTATCAGAGCTAATTTTAACTTTGCAAGGCAATGGCGATTATGAAGGCGTAGATAAACTTGTGGCTGAAAGTGGTATTATTAAAGCTGATTTAAAAGAAAGTTTAGCTCGTATTGAAGCGGCTAACATCCCTGTTGACATTACCTTTATTCAAGGTAAACAAGTTTTAGGTCTGTAGTTTGTTTTAAGACGTCTTTGAAAGTACTTGAAAGCCTATCCATCTCGGATAGGCTTTTTTATTTGCTATTAACGGGAAAGTATTTTCTCATACTCTAGGTCTACTGAATTAATCAAACGTATTACGTTTATAATCATCAGAGAGAGACTTCATGAAAATCGTTTTATCTATTATTTTACTTTTAGTCAGTTTGTTTTCCTTAAATGGCGAAGCTCAAGGCCATGCAGAAAATAAAGCACCTAACTGGCAACTACAAACCCAAGCAGGTAAAAATATTTCCTTAGCCGATTATCTGGGCCAACCCGTTATTCTACATTTTTGGGCTACTTGGTGTCCCTATTGTAAAAAATTACAGCCAAAATTAGTTGAACTTGAAGAAAAATATAAAAATACAGGTATTAAAATAGTGTCGATTAGCTTTAATGAAGATGCAGGGGCGATGCCGCAAGATTCAATAAAACAACGTGGTTATAACTTTATTACCGCGGTAAACGGTGATGCAGTGGCCGAGCAATATGGCGTAAAAGGTACTCCGACAACTTTTTTTATTAATAGACAGGGTGTTGTTATTTTCAAGTCAACCAGCTCAAATATAGAAGATCCTCGTTTAGATTTAGCTGTACAAGAAATAATAAAACTCAATAATTGACTACAAAGCAAAGGATAACTGTGTGTTATCTTTTGCTTTATCATCAGAAAACCCCAGTGTTAAGCCAATTAATCGAATATCTCGAGTATTGCTGCGTAACATAGCTTTTAGTAACTGTGTTTTAAATAACTTTTCATTACAATATGCGCTTTGTTGTTCCACCGTAGTTTGAGTAAAATCATTAAACTTAAGTTTTATACCTTGTTTGTTAATCACCCGGTGTTGATGATTATCTAAACGGCGTAATAATTTTTTATATAAATCATCAACCGCCTCTTCACATTCATCAATACAAGAGAGATCGAAGGCAAACGTAGTTTCTATGGCAAGTGATTTACGTATTCTGTCGGTTTCTAAAGCGCGGTGGTCAATACCAAAACTTCGTTGATATAACGACGCAGCAAACTTGCCCACGATTGGCAATAAAGAGCCGACCGAACTTGCACGGATATCGGCGCAAGAAATAAACCCCTGTTTTGATAGCTTTTCAGCAGTTTTTGGGCCAATTCCAGGTATTTTTTTTAACGGTAAGCTTTCAACAAATTTTGATACATTATCAGGAGTAACGACACACTGTCCATTGGGTTTGTTTTCATCACTGGCAATTTTAGCTAAGAATTTATTAGGCGCAACACCCGCTGAAGCAGTTAGATCTAGTTCAGCACAGATATCATCACGGATCTGCTTAGCAATTAAAGTTGCACTACCATTGAATTGCGTGCTGTGGGTAACATCAAGAAAAGCTTCATCTAACGAGAGCGGTTCAATTAAAGCGGTGTAACGTTGAAATATTTCCCGTATTTTTATTGATACTTGCTGATAGACCTGCATTCTTCCCGGTACGATAACCAACTCAGGACATAGTTTCATTGCCTTACTCGCCGGCATAGCAGCCTTAACGCCAAATTTTCTTGCTTGATAATTGCAAGTGCACAATACACTTCTCGGGCCCGCCCCACCAACAGCAAGTGGTACATTACGTAGCTCAGCATTGTCACGCATTTCGACAGCGGCATAAAAGCAATCCATGTCGACATGTATTATTTTTCGTTGCATGTTCAGGCCAAAAATAAATCAACTGTATAAATACACAGTAACATGAAATTAAATATAATTACATAATAAATGCCTAGACACTTTAAATTTCGAAGTAAATAAGATAATTTGTCGTTTTTTAATACTTGCGAAGCTGCCCCGATGATTTTTCGATTTATTTCAAGTTTTAGTGTGTTATTTTGTCTTACGCTGAGCTTTTACGCTAACGCTCATAATAAGGATGTTAATCAAGCGCAATTATATTTTCTCGAGCAAGGCAATTACCAATTAGTTATCTCGGTTGACGTACTTCACCTTATTAAAAAACATCAAAAGTTTTCGGCTGATGATCTGGCATTGATCAGTAATTTACAGCAGTTATCACTGATTGAGACTAAAAACTTACTGGCTAAAATCGCACAGTCGCTCAGTAATAATAGTGTTATTTTATTTAAAGATAACGATCTGAATACGAAAAGATTAGCGATTAAAGCATTTTCTGGTTTAACCGTTGCCGCATTAAGAAAGAAGCTACATCCAAGTGTTACCGATAAAACAATCGACATAACGGTAAGTGGTGTTTTACCAAAGAGCGTAAAAAAGGTCGCTATAAAGTTCTCAGACTTGTTAGGCGATGTTTATTTAACGGTCTCTAGTCCAATGCAAACTATGGTATTGGTGGATAATAACAGTGATTATTTTTCACTAAATGAAACCAATGCGATTAGCCGTGATTTATCAGCCTATCAACAAAAGCTATTAAATATTGCTGAATATATTTATCAAGGTTTTATTCATATTATACCGCAAGGGCTTGATCATATTCTTTTTGTCTTAGCCTTATTTCTCTTAGCAACGAAAACTTCAACCCTACTATGGCAAGTCAGTGTTTTCACCCTTGCACATACTTTTACCTTAGCTTTAGGTATATTTGGCGTTATAAACTTACCTAGTAGCGTGGTAGAGCCTTTAATCGCATTATCGATTGCTTATGTAGCCATTGAAAATATATATCAACAGAAGCTTAGTAAATGGCGTTTACCGATTATTTTTATTTTTGGTTTATTACATGGTTTAGGCTTTGCTTCCGTGTTGGTAGAATTAGGCCTACCTGAAAGTAGCTATGTCACCAGTTTACTTTCATTTAATATTGGCGTTGAGTTTGGTCAAATTACCGTAATTATTTTAGCGTTAGTGGCAACATTATGGTGTAAGAATAAACCATGGTATCGAAAGCATATAGTTATCCCCTTAAGCTTAGGTATTTCAACAATTGCGCTTTACTGGTTTATTGAACGTATTTTATAACAGCTCACTTAGTTACTTAAAATAAAAAGCATAGCTATAAAACGTTAAAGCTAATTTGATGTACTTTTGCGAGGATGATTACTATAGTTTTCTGACTAACTAGTCTTTGTGATAAAAGCTTACTCGGCTTTTATGCCAGCCTATTAACTTAGTCGTTAGTGATAATAACTACAGTAAACAAGCTTAGATACTTTATCGAATTCCGGATAATAAAAAAGCGATAATTTCTTATCGCTTTTTTTATCTAAATATTTTTAACATCAATCATATTTTCTTGGGCGGCGGCAATACGTTCACGTTCTTGTCGCTTTTCACAGGGATTGTCACAATTACATGACTTATCAATGCCGACAGTGGCTAAACCGCCACAGCTACCTGCTAAGCTTTTTTGTTGGAAAATATAGCCCACTGCCATTGCCGCGAAGACTGTGAGAAAAAAACCTAGGGTGATCATAAAAATCATCATAAAAATAACCTACTACTATTCTTTATAAACTTACAACAAACCAACAGTAACCCGCTAGTGCCAATTACTTTAAATACTGCATGAATTTTACCGTGCTTTGCTCGATAAAGCCATGTTCCGTTTTAATGATCAGATACGCGGCTAGTTCATTTTGTTCTGCAAAAGCTAACGCTTTTTCTTCGCCCATTAACATCATTGCTGTAGACAAACCATCGGCGGTCATTGACGACGGATGAATGACGGTAACAGAGACTAACTTATGATTAATTGGTCTTCCTGACTGAGGATCGATAATATGTGAAAAACGTTGGCCATTAGCCTCAAAATATTTCCTATAATCTCCAGAGGTCGCTAAAGCATTATCTTTAGGGATAATAATTTGGTGAACTACTCGCTCTTCAGATAAGGGCTTTTCTATAGCAACGTGCCACAGCTCGCCGGTATGTTTAAAGCCTTTTACTCGCATTTCACCACCTATTTCAACAAGGTAGTTATCCAAGCCCTTGCTTTCAAGGTACTCCGCGATTAAGTCGACAGCATAACCTTTGGCAATCGTTGAAAGGTCAATATATAGGTCTGGTATTGCTTTCGACAATTTATTGCCATTAAGAGATAAGTATTTTAAACCAGTACGTGCTTGCGCTATTTTTAGCTCGGCATCACTTGGCACTTTCTCCGGGCGATATTCTGGCCCAAAACCCCATAAGTTAATTAAGGGTCCAATAGTAACATCTAACTTACCTTCGCTTAACTTACCCAATCGAATCGACTCAGCGATAACTCGACGTAATCCCTCTGACACTTCAATAGTAGCGAGTGAAGTAGACTTATTAAAACGTGATAGCTCAGAATCTGGTAGCCAGTTAGACATCCCCTGTAGTAGCTGCTTTAAAATAGCATCGATGTCTGCATGGGTTTTTGGTTGATCAAATTTAGAGCCTTGCAAGGTATCAGGTTTAACAATCACTTTTACATTATAAGCAACAGTTCCCATGGTCATGCCCTGAAATAACACTTCATGGGGTTTATTAGTTTCATTGCTATCAGAGCAAGCTGATAACACAATAAATACAGCACACTGTAACATTGCTTTAATTTTATTCATAAGAGCTCTCAAGTTTATTATTTATATAAATAGGCTATCGTCACTCATCCCCATCCATGGAGCCTTGACATACCGTTCATCCTGAACATAAACACTGCTTATATAAATAATAAAAGACGACCAAAGCCGTCTTTTACATATTCAATTTCATGTGCTTTTAATTTTTAAGCTTCATATTTTTCCTTTAGTTCAAGGCGGCTGCGCGGAGCTTACGATAGTAAGTGAGCACAGCCAACGATGAAATTAAGGGTAAATTGAGCTTAAAAATAAAAGCTAGCCGCCGAAGTCGTCAAGCATGATGTTCTCGTCTTCTACGCCTAAATCTTTAAGCATATGAATCACAGCTGCATTCATCATTGGAGGACCACACATATAGTACTCACAATCTTCTGGTGCTTCATGATCTTTCAAGTAGTTTTCGTGAAGTACGTTATGAATAAAACCTGTCATGCCTTCCCAGTTATCTTCTTTCTGTGGATCAGAAAGCGCAACATGCCATTGGAAGTTATCATTTTCAGCCGCTAAGCCGTTATAATCATCTTCATAGAACATTTCACGTTTAGAACGGGCACCATACCAAAAGCTAATCTTGCGTTTCGACTTAAGACGTTTAAGTTGATCAAATAAGTGTGAACGCATTGGCGCCATGCCAGCTCCACCACCAATAAAGACCATTTCTGCATCGGTTTCTTTAGCGAAGAATTCACCAAACGGCCCAGAAATCGTCACTTTATCGCCTGCTTTAAGGCTGAAAATATACGATGACATTTTGCCTGCTGGTAAATGTAAACGTCCTGGAGGCGGCGTAGCAATACGCACGTTAAGCATAATAATGCCAGCTTCCTCTGGATAGTTTGCCATTGAATAGGCACGTAAGGTTGGCTCATCAACTTTTGATTCAACATCAAAGAAACCAAAATGATTCCAATCGCCTTTATACTGATCGTCAATATCAAAGTCGCTATATTTAACATGATGCGCAGGCGCTTCAATTTGAATATAACCACCCGCTTTAAACGGTACAGATTCGCCATTTGGAATTTGAAGTTTAAGTTCTTTAATGAATGTTGCTTGGTTATCGTTAGAGATAACTTCACATTCCCATTGTTGAACACCGAAGATTTCATCTTCTACTTCAATTACCATATCTTGTTTAACAGCAACCTGACAGGCTAAACGACAACCTGTTTTGGCTTCACGCTTAGTGATATGGCCGGTTTCAGTTGGAAGAATATCACCACCACCTGAATGCACATCAACACGACATTGACCACAAGTACCACCACCACCACAAGCAGAAGGAATGAAAATCCCTTGATCCGCAAGTGCACCAAGAAGCTTGCCGCCAGCAGGAGTTACTACTGATTTTTTCGGATCGCCATTTATACTAATCGTTACGTCACCTGAAGAAACTAATTTTGATTTAGCAAATAAAATCACTAAAACCAACGCTAGTACTATCGCGGTAAACATCGATATGCCGAGAATTATTTCCATCGACTTTTCCTTAAATTATCTAGGGCCTACACTCAAATTACTTATAGTAATAAGTAGCTTCGACCGACATTTGCCTACAGTGAAATACCACCAAAAGAAAGAAAGCCAAAAGCCATCAATCCAGCGGAGATAAACGTAATACCTAAACCTTTCAAACCGTCTGGTACGTCAGAATATTTCATTTTCTCACGTATAGCGGCCATCAGTACAATAGCAAGCATCCAACCAACACCAGAGCCAATGCCGTAAACAACACTTTCACCTAAGGTTAAATTTTTAGCTACCATGAAAGATACCGCACCAAATATTGCACAGTTAACGGTGATTAAAGGTAAGAATATACCCAAGGCTTGATACAAAACAGGAAAATATTTATCTAAAATCATTTCCAAAATCTGTACTAAAGCGGCAATAACACCAATAAAGGTAATAAAAGATAAAAAGCTCAAATCAATTGAGTCTTTCTGCTCGGTAATACCCATCATGCTATCTAACGCACCAGGCGCTAAAATTGCTTGATAGATAATTTGGTTAGCAGGTACGGCTAAACCTAATACCACAACAACCGCTACACCCAAACCAATCGCTGTGCTCACTTTCTTAGACACGGCTAAGAAAGTACACATACCAAGGAAAAAGCTTAAGGCCATATTTTCTATAAATATGGTTTTAATAAAAATACTTAAATAATGTTCCATGAGGCTAATCCTTCTCTACTTGTTCTGGTTTCCACTGGCGAATAGCCCAGATGATTAAACCAATAATGAAGAATGAACTAAATGGTAAGACTAATAAGCCATTACCTTGGTACCAACCACCGTTTTGAACTAATTTAAATACTTCAATACCGAAGATTTCACCAAAACCAAATAATTCACGGAAAAAAGCAACAACCATCAAGACTGCACCATAACCTAATCCGTTACCAATACCGTCTAAAAAGCTGACTCCTGGCTTTTCTTTCATTGCAAAAGCTTCTGCACGGCCCATTACAATACAGTTAGTAATGATCAAACCAATAAAAACCGAAAGTTCTTTCGACAACTGGTAAGAGAATGCTTTTAACACTTGGTCAACCACAATTACCAATGAGGCAATAATAGCCATTTGTACGATAATACGCACACTTGATGGTATATGATTACGAACAAGTGAGATAAACAAGTTAGAAAAACCTGTTACCAGCATAACTGCGATGGTCATAACCAAAGCATTTGCCATTGAACTTGTTACTGCTAAAGCAGAACAAACACCCAGTACTTGCAGCGCGATAGGGTTATTATCAACAACAGGTCCAAATAGTACCTTTTTAGTATCTGAAGACATTAGTTCGATCCTCCTTCACTAGCAACACTGCGGAATTTAGTAATGAATGGACCATAGCCCTCATCACCTAACCAAAAATGTAAAGTACGTTGCACGCCATTACTGGTTAATGTAGCGCCAGACAATGCATCAACACCGTGAACATCACCAGTTTTAGCACCACCTTTAACCACCTTAATAGCAGTTTCGCCTTTATCATTGAACATTTTCTTACCTGGCCATAAAGATTTCCACCTAGGATTAAGCACTTCAGCGCCTAAACCAGGAGTTTCCTTTAAGTCAGAATAAATAACGCTACGAACAGTATTTAGGTCTGGTTCTAAACCAACAAACCCGTACATTAAATCCCATAAGCCTAAACCAACAATAGGTAAAACCAGGGTATTTAATTGACCTTGCTCATTGTTAACTAAGTAAACAACCGCATGATTAGCACGACGGTTAATACCCGCAATGTCATTCTTAGGTTTTGAACTTTTAGCAAGATTACGAGAGTCTGCACGCTCGTCAAACCTATTAATCTCTTCAACAGAAGCGTCGGTAACAATCTCTCCTGTATCCAAGTCGATCATTTTAGCAACAACAAACTGATTATAAGTACTAACAATGTCAGTACCTGCAATCTCTAATAAGCCTGAGGCTTCAAGAATTTTAGTTTGCTTATCAAGTAGCTTATTAGCTTGTTGTAAAGGTTTTAGACCACTAGCAGCAATAGATACTAAGGCGGCACAAACTAAACAAACAAGAAAGACAAAGCCAATTGTTTTCATTGGAGTTTCTTTATTACTAGACATTGCGAGCAAGCCTCCGTTTAATATTCCCTTGCACGACAAAATAGTCGAAAAGAGGGGCAAATAAGTTAGCGAATAAAATAGCTAACATCATACCTTCTGGGAATGCGGGGTTAACAACACGTACAAGTACAACCATGACACCAACCAATGCACCAAACCAGTATTTACCAGTGTTAGTGAATGAAGCTGAAACGGGGTCTGTTGCCATAAACATCATACCGAAAGCAAAACCACCGGTAACTAAATGCCAATACCAAGGCATAGCAAACATTGCGTTAGTATCACTTCCAATACTATTAAACATCAATGCAGTAAAAACCATGCCGGCAAATACACCTAAAACGATACGCCATGAAGCAATACCTTTATAGAGAATGTATGCCCCACCAAGGAAAATAGCGGCGGTTGACACTTCACCTACTGAACCCGGAATAAAGCCCCAAAATGCATTCCACCATGATTCACTCATCGCTAAACCATTTACAGCAAAATCTAAGTTACCTGAAGCGGCAGCACTTAACGCTGTTGCACCTGAGAAACCGTCAACGGCAACCCATACTGCATCACCTGAAATTTCACCAGGATAAGCGAAGAATAAAAACGCACGACCTGCTAATGCAGGGTTCAAGAAGTTTTTACCCGTACCACCAAATACTTCTTTGGCAATAACAATACCAAAAGTAATACCGATAGCGACTTGCCATAAAGGAATAGACGCAGGCAGAATTAAAGCGAATAGAATTGAGCTAACAAAGAAACCTTCGTTAACTTCATGTTTGCGCACAGTCGCAAATAAAACTTCCCAAAAACCACCAACCACGAAGGTAACGGCGTATATAGGTAGGAAGAACATGGCACCGTAAAGCATCATGCTAAACCAACCGGACTCAGCCGATAAACTGCCACCAACGAATTCGAACAAGCCTACTTGCCAGCTATCGGGTAAAGCATAACCTGCAGCTAATGCTTCAGTTGCTTGAAAACCAATGTTGTACATACCAAAAAACATGGCAGGGAAAACAGCTAACCATACCGTGATCATGATACGTTTTAAGTCAATACTATCGCGAACGTGAGTTTGACCTTTGTTCACTTGACCTGGAGTAAATAACCCGGTGGCTACGGCTTCGTATAAAGCGTACCACGTTTCTAGTTTGCCGCCTTTTTCAAATTGCGGTTCTATATCTTCAAAAAACTTTTTCAAGCCCATGACTAACCTTCCTTCTCTATTGTGGTTAGGCATTTACGAAGAATAACGCCGTAATCTGTTTTGCCTGGGCAAACAAATGTACATAAGGCTAAGTCTTCTTCGTCAAGCTCTAAAGCACCAAGTTGCTGCGCGCCATCGGTATCACCGGCACATAAATCACGCAATAACATTGTTGGGAGAATATCTAATGGCATAACGCGTTCAAAGTTACCAATTGGCACCATGTCACGAGGACTACCGTTAGTTGTTGTGGTCATATTGAATAATTTCTTCGGGAAGAAATGAGACATATATGCACGTGTTACCGAGAATTTATTAGGACCTGGGTACATATAACCCATAAATTCTTTTTCGCGACCTTCTAGAATCAACGAAACTTGTACATGATAACGACCTAAATAGGCGTGAACACCTTTAGAACCGGCTCCTGAAAGTAAAGAACCAGATACAACACGTAATTCACCGTCAGCAGCTTCGCCAGCCGTTAATTGGTCTGTATTGGCACCTATCAGGGTACGCACTAAACGTGGATTCTTAGCCGCAGGACCTGCAAGTGAAATAATACGAGTATTATTTAACTCACCAGTAGTAAATAATTGGCCAAAAGCAATAACGTCTTGATAACCTAAGCTCCATGCAGACTTATCAGCACTAACTGGCTTTAAGAAATGCATATGAGTACCAACTAAACCTGCAGGGTGTTTCCCGGCAAATTCGTTAACTTGCACGTTAGCTGTAACAGGAATGTTTGCACCAGGCGCTTTACTAACAAATACTTCACCACTCGTTAAACGAGAGATAACAGTTAAACCATTTTTAAAGGCTTCACTTTGTTCGTTAATAATCACTTCAGGGTTAGCCGCTAAAGGATTAGTATCCATTGCACTAACAAAAATCGCGATTGGTGTAGCATCTATTGCTGGAACTTTACTAAATGGACGTGTACGTAATGCTGTCCATAAGCCTGAATTAACAAGGTTACTAACAACGTCTTCACGTTTTATTGAGCTAAGTTCATTAGCCGTGTATGAAGTAAACGTTTCTTGCTCATCGCCGTCAATTGAAATGACGACTGATTGTAAAACACGTTTTTCACCACGATTGATTTCTTTAACAACACCGGCAGCATGAGCTGTGAATTTAACGCCTGGGTTCTTTTTATCTTCAAAAAGAACCTGACCTTTTTTAACACGATCATCCACTTTAACAAACATGGTTGGTCGCATACCCACAAACTCTTCACCTAATGTTGCAACGGTTTTGATGGCGTTGCCATCATGGATTACTTGCTGGGGAGAACCAACGACAGGAACATCCAGACCTTTTTTTATTGTAATCATAAACACATGCACTACTTTTGATGGGAGTATCAAAACCAATTATTTACTTACCTAACCAAGCTAAAAAATAATTTCTTATTAGAAAGGCTCGTTAGGTAAAGCAAATTATCGATTTCAGTGTATTTCAGTAAGTTGCTTTACCTTTATCACTAACATTAAATGTTAATTGAAAGAAAAAGACCCACTGGACTAAGTTAAAATTTCTGGCGCGATTTTAGCACAAAAGCTCTAAAGCTATCTACGCTCTCTGTTACTTTAAATTACAATTTAGTTGAAAATTTTTGATTTAGCTCATTTATCCGACAAAAACATTTTATTAAGCAAGATATTTAAAATATATAACTTAGTTTTAACCAAAATATTGTTTTAGCACAAAGACTTAAATGCAATTGATTATCATTCGCAACATGGCGTTTATTTTAGTCTTAAATGCAAAAAACCGACAGTAAATGTCGGTTTTTTTAATTCAGCACTCGTTAAATTCGAGTGATATTGAAAAGTTAAAGTAAATTATTAAGCTCTGTTAACGGGTTTACGTCTGCTTCATAATCAACACCTTCAATACCAAAACCAAATAACTTTAAGAACTCTTGATGATAACTCACATAGTCAGTTAATTCGTCAATAGTATCAGAGTCTACTGTGTTCCAAATATCTGTTACACGTTGCTGAACACTGTCTTCGAGCTCTTTATGGTTTTGACGATAACGATTTTGATCGTCTAAACGTGGTGTTTCACTGTAAATATTGTCAATGAATAAGTTCTGAATTTGCTCGATACAACCTTCGTAAGTTCCATCTGCTTTCATTACTTTGAACATGGCTGAAATATACAGCGGCATAATGGGAATTGCAGAACTGGCTTGGGTAACAACCGCATTTAATGAAGTTACATGTGCCTCTCCGTTAATGCTAGCCGTGCTAGTGTTTATGGCACTTGCAGCGCGGTCTAGATCTTCTTTCGCTTTACCTATGGTCGCTTTACCGTATATCGGCCAAGTTAATTCTTTACCAATGTAAGTGTAAGCAACCGACTTAAAGCCTTTAGATAAAACACCGGCATTATTCAATGCGTTAATCCATAGTTCCCAGTCAGCGCCGCCCATTACATCAATAGTGCCTTGTATTTCTTCTTCGTTGGCAGCTTCAACAGAAATTTCGTCAATGGTGCGTTTTGATGTATTTAAATTTTTAGTGGTAACGCTTTGTCCGATAGGCTTCAAGGTTGAAGAATATACTTCACCTGTATCCGGATCCGTACGACGAGGTGAGGCTAACGAATATACGATGAGGTCAATTTCGCCTAACTCAGCTTTAATAGTTTCAATCGCTTTCGCTTTTATCTCATGAGAAAAAGCATCGCCATTAATGTTTTTGGACCAAATACCCGCTTTATCAGCAGCTTTTTGAAAAGCACAAGTATTGTACCAGCCAGCTGAACCCGTTTTCCTTTCTGTTGGTGGTTTTTCAAAGAAAATACCTAATGTTTTAGCATTATTGCCAAATGCAGCAGTTATACGAGTAGATAGACCGTACCCTGTTGAGGCACCGATAACTAAAACATTTTTTGGTTTGTTATCGGCTTGCTTAGTAGCCTTAACATAAGCAATTTGCTCATTGATATGAGTTTCACAACCTGCAGGATGCGCGTTGGTACAAATAAAACCACGAATTTTTGGTTTGATAACCATAAGAAGACCTTTTAATTAACACTACTTTAATCGCCAAACGGCTTGGCAACAGCAATTACTTCGATTTAAATTCAAAAATTGCCGCATAGTTTACTCTGCTTTACAAAAAATGAGGTACGACCAGTTGGCTTTTGCTCATTTTTGATCTGTTTTAACTTATCGATTCTGGTAATAAGCTTTTAACGTTAAGTCATTATACTCACGTATCGAAGATAAAAAAGCGCTATACGAGGTCCATATCTTGGCAAAATCAGCATCGTTAGCAACTTGCTCAGCAATTACTTCTTGTGTGTAACCCTTTAATGCTTTCATAATTTCTGGCGGAAATTCACGTAATTTAACTTTGTGCTTTTCAACTAAGGTTTTCAAGGCAATGTTATTACGCGCATTATATTCATCAAACATATCTTGGTTAACGGCACGTGCAGCAACTTCAACTATTTTTTGTAAGTCTTTCGGTAATTCAGCTAACGCCTCGGCATTAAATAAAAACTCTAAATTAGTACCTGTTTCATGCCAGACTGAACTGTAGTAAAACTCCGCGGCCTGATGAAATCCAAACGCTAAATCATTATAAGGGCCAACCCATTCAGATGCATCAATGGCACCACTTTGCAAAGAGGAGAATATTTCTCCTCCGGTTAACGTCACAGGTACACCACCCGCACGCTTAAAAACTTCCCCGCCTAGCCCTGGAATTCTCATTTTCAAACCTTTAAGGTCAGCCATGGAATTAATTTCTTTTTTGAACCAACCCGCAAACTGAGCTCCGGAGTTTCCTCCGGCCATCGGAACAATGCCAAAGGGTTCGTATAGCTCTTGCCATAATGCTAAACCGCCGCCGTAATGTAACCAAGCATTAAATTCGGTTGCTGTCATACCAAAAGGTATTGCACCAAAAATAGGTGAAGCTGGAATTTTACCTTTCCAGTAATAGGCACCGCTATGTCCCATTTGTACTGTACCTTGCGATACGGCATCGAAGACTTGAAAACCTGGGACTAATTCACCTGAACCATAAACTTTAACGGTTAAACGCCCATCACTCATTTCATTAACATATTGCGAGAAACGTTCTGGTCCCATACCTAAGCCTGGAAAGTTTTTAGGCCAAGAGGTGACCATTTTCCATTGATAAGTTTTAGCGGCTACCACCTCAGCCTTTACTGAAGACAACTGTTCTTCCTCCCCACAAGCATTTAGCAAAAAGATGCTAGAGATGACAGTGATGAGCACTTTCTTAAAATTGTTATTTATGTTCATTTTTTAAAACTTCCTTTCTATCCGTAAATAAAATTAGGTAACCAGGTTATTAATGACGGCCAAAGCGCCAACATCAACATTAATAGAACTTGCATTGCAATAAAGGGAATGACACCTCGATAAATATCGGCTGTTTTGACCACTTTGTCGGCGACGCCACGTAAATAAAATAGCGCAAAACCAAAAGGAGGTGTTAAGAATGAGGTTTGTAAATTAATCGCAATCATAATACCTAACCATATAGGATCTAGCCCCATAGATAATAGTATGGGTGCGACAATAGGTACTACGACAAAAGTAATTTCGATAAAGTCGAGAATAAAACCAAGCAGAAAAATAACCAGCATAACAATTAATGTCGCGCCAACAACGCCGCCTGGCATTTGTTCAAATACCCCTTGAATAAGCTCTTCGCCACCAAAACCACGAAAGACTAATGAAAATAAAGATGCGCCGATAAGGATCAAAAACACCATAGAAGTAATTTTCAAGGTGCTCTGCATGACAGCTTTCAGCTTGGTTAAAGAAAGTTGCTTTTGGACTAAGGCCAAAAGTGTTGCTCCCATAGCCCCCACACCTGCGGCTTCTGTTGGCGTGGCAAAACCAAAAAGAATTGAACCTAAGACCGCAAACATGAGCAATAAAGGAGGGATCAGTGCACTAAGGACAACCTGAGCTTTCGACTTTCCTGCAGAGATATCGGCAATGTCTTCCGGCTTCATACATGGCACTAACTCAGGCTTAAAAATAGCAAGACCAATGCAATACGCCATATAAAGCAACACTAAAATAAATCCGGGAATAACAGCTCCAGCAAATAAGTCTCCCACTGATACAGTTTCGGGGCTGAAAATGCCCATATCAAGTTGAGCTTTCTGATAAGCACTTGATAACACATCTCCTAGTAATACCAGTGCTATTGAAGGCGGTATTATTTGTCCAAGCGTGCCAGTTGCACAAATAATTCCTGTAGAAAACTTCACATCGTAACCACGTTTCAACATAGTAGGAAGTGCTAACAAGCCCATGGTTACGACAGTAGCCCCGACTATACCTGTGCTAGCAGCTAACAACATACCCACCAAGATAACTGAAATACCTAAACCACCGTGGTACTTGCCAAATAACATCGACATGGCATTTAATAAGTTCTCTGCTATTTTTGACCGTTCAAGCATTGCGCCCATAAAGACAAACAAAGGCACAGCCAATAAAGTTTGATTATTAATAATGCCAAATAATCGGTTGGGTAAGGCCCCTAAAAAAGAAAAATCGAAACTACCTAAACTACTCCCAATAGCTGCAAATAACAAAGCAGTTCCTGCTAACGATAAAGCAACGGGATAGCCTAAAAGTAAAACGAAACAAACCACCACAAACATTAATAACGCTAAATATTCCATTATTTAGCCTCGGTATTTAAAGGAGGTACTTGCGATGAATCTAGCAGTAGAATACTTAAATTACGGCAAATTTCCGCAATGCCTTGCAGCGACAAACTTACTGAGAGTAATAATATGAAACTTTTGCTGAGATAAACTAAAGGCAAACCGCCAGCTTCAGGCGATTTTTCCATTATTTTCCACCCCATGGCAACATAGTCAAAGCTGATGTAGAAAATAAATATACATACAGGGAGTAATAAGAAAATAGCTCCCAATAAATTCACTAATGCTTTGCCTTTATTTGAAAAATTCTGATAGAAAATGTCGACACGAACATGGCCGCCATCTTTTAAGGTATATGCCGCACCTAGCATGAAGGTTAAACCATGAAAATAAAGCACCGACTCCTGCATTCCGACCCAGCCTAGATTAAAACCATAACGCAAGACCACAATAGTAAAAGTCAGTAGTACCATGATTAAAGTGAACCATGAAATAACCTTTCCGGTGAGTTCAGTGAACCCATCGATAACGTTGACAATTTTTGCCAACCAATTGAGCAACATACCTGTTTTCCAGTGATTTATTTTTTGTGAGAGAATAAATAGCAGGTATTTAAGAAGAAGTGAATATAATAATGAGCTGTTAGTTAGAATAACTTTCTTAAAACGCTAATAAAAAATAATTAGCGTTTTCGTTGAATAATTTGTAGCCGACACCTTTACCCTGAATTTTTACCGCCTCCTAAGCATTTTGGTGACAGCGGTGTATTGTCTGCATAATATTTATTCCATTCGTCTTCAGTATAAGTATGAAGGGCTAAAGCATGGATTTTCTCGGCTAACTCATGAGAAAGTAAAGAGTTTATTGCACGATGGCGTTTAATTAAACGCTCACCAACAAACTCATCAGAAACAATAATCACTTTAAAATGAGATTCACTGCCCGGTGCAACATTATGCTGATGGCTTTCATTAATAACATCGAGATGTATTGGAGAAAAAGCGGAGAGAAGTTTTTGTTCGATTACAGCTTCGATGGTCATATTTTATCCCTAGGGTTGATCTTTTATATTAATTTAATTCTAGTTTGTTGCGCTAAATCTGCCATCAGTCTGGACGGCTATTCATATAAATAGATGAAGATTATAAGTAAGCTTATGGCATTATTAGCAAAGAATTTTAACTTATTCGTTAAACTGTTTTTAATGCAGCTAACAAGTATCACTAGCTCATTTTAAGATATTTTGTCACAATAGCGACCATTCTTCTAGGTAGAAAATCGACTTCTTCATTATGATCAGCCCCTTTATTGTTAACATTGACGGTATATACGACAAAAACCTTTTCTTAGACCGTTACCCTATAGGCCAAGTTAACCGAGCATTAGTTGCTTGGGACTCTGCCGACGAGTACTTGGTTAATTATGTCAATGAACATGAATTAACAAAAAATGGTCACACCCTTTTACTGTTCAATGATAATTTTGGTGCCCTTGCGACCAATTTTTCGCAGGTCAAAGTGGCCACTGTTTCTGACTCATGGGTTAGTAAGAAAGGCGTACAGCACAATTTTCAGCAAAATGGTTTATCCACTGATAATCTTACACAGCTTAATAGCTTAGATAACTTACCCGACAATGTTTGCGTTGTACTTTATAAAATCCCCAAAAGTAAGTCATTAATGATTGATCAACTAATATCGATTAAAGCCAAGTATAACCAAGAACTTATTTTTATAGCCGCTGATAAAGCTAAAGAGATTCACAGTTCAACATTAAAATTATTTGAAAAATATTTAGGGTCTACCAAAACATCCTTAGCGGTAAAAAAAGCACGATTGGTATTTTCTCAACTTGATAATAAAGAAGTCTTCGCATCGCCCTTCCCAACTATTTGGCCATTAGAAAACACCTCGTTTACTATCGCTAATCATTCAGCGGTCTATGCGCGTGAAAAACTCGATATTGGCGCACGGTATTTTATGAAAAATTTACCTGAGGTAACAGCCAACAGCCGTGTTATAGATCTTGGCTGTGGTAACGGCGTCATTGGTTTAACTGTGCTAGCGAAACAACCAGCAGCTTTAGTCAGTTTTATTGATGAATCATATATGGCTGTCGCTTCAGCTAAACAAAATATTACTGAAAATTTACCCGAACAACTTGCCCAGTGTGAATTTTCCATTAATGATTGTTTAGCGGATGTTGAACCTAATAGCGTCGACTTAATTTTGTGTAACCCTCCTTTTCATCAGCAAAATGCGACAACAGACCATATCGCATGGCAAATGTTTCGTGATAGTCATAGGGTATTAAAAAAAGGCGGAGAGCTACGCATTATCGGCAATCGACAATTAGGTTATCATATAAAGCTTAAAAGACTTTTTGGTAATGAAAAACTCATTGCTAGCAACGACAAATTTGTTACCCTTTCAGCAATAAAATAATGGAACGATGTTAACTCATGAACAAAATAATAAATTATAAAATAAAAACATTAGCGGTAATCAGTCTACTCACTTTAGTCAGTGCTTGTGCAAATAAACCAAGCCACGTAGTTATTTCACCTGATTTAACGATTACTAATGGCACGGTAACTCAGGCCAAATATCAAAATCAACAAGCTAGTATGACAATTACTGATTTGCGTGGCGCACAACATGTCGTACAAATAATCAGAGCAGACGAAGCAGCAGAGCTCTACTCAAGCCAAGCCCCGCTAAAACAAATTATTGAAAAAACCTTAATAAGTGAATTTAAAAAGCAGGGTTTAGACATTAATGCTCAAGCGAATAATGCTATTGAAGTTATCATAGATAGTGCATTGATCAGCGTTCAACAAGAAATGATGCAATACCAAGTGAACAACGAGCTTGTTATTCGCGTAAGAGTCAATAATGGTACTCAAACCCTCAGCAATACTTTTAAGGTACGCGGGACGAGTGAAGGTCCATTAAGTGCAGATATTGCAGTTTTAGAACGTGATTTTAATCAGCAACTTACTCAATTATTAGCGCAGGTTCTTAATAATGCTGAAATACAGCATTTTATTAAATAGTTTTAAGTAGAAATAGCCATGAAATATTTACTTTGTTTATTAGTTTTGTTGACGAGTTCATTGTCAGCACAGAATATTGCCATTGATCCTAATAACCTGTTTCCACTAGTTAAGTTAGAAACCTCAAAAGGTATAATTATTGTCGAACTAGATCGTGTTAAAGCACCATTAACCGTTGATAATTTTTTAACTTATGTAGTAATGGGGGAATATAGCAATACGATATTTCATCGTGTGGTAAGTGACTTTATCGTGCAAGGAGGCGGGTATGATGAAGACTTTACCCCAAAGAAATTACTCAAAGATATTGTTAATGAATCAGGTAATGGTTTAAAAAATAAAATTGGCACTATTGCTATGGCAAAAGAAAGTCGACCTCATACGGCCAATCGTCAATTCTTTTTTAATATGGGAGATAACAAAAATTTAGACCCCGGACGACATTGGGGCTACACAGTATTTGGCGCTATCGTTGAAGGACAAGAAGTGCTAGATGCAATAAACTTAGTAAAAACATCATATAATGATGCGATGGGCTGGGATGATGTTCCCATTGAGCCGGTTATTTTAATTAAAATTACCCTACTTCCTGCAGAATAACCTCAACAAATAATGACAACAAGTAACTTGTAGAGAAAAATAGCTTCTACAAGTTTACCTCATACTCTAATTGTTATATTGTACGTTCTTACAATTTTATAACAATTAAGTTGCTTGTCGCCTTTGACAAACATTCTTTTATCTACGATAAATAAGGTAGTAATTGTGCTGCCATAACTTTTCGTAACAATAATGACAAAACAGCCGTTACTTTTCCTTGTTCAGAAGGCTAAGGCATTAGTACAACAGAGGTTATTATGATAATTGAGCCGTTTATCAACGAAAAAATATTACAAATTGCCCACTACATCCAAGCGGTGATCAATCAAAGTTTACATTATACCGAACTCGACAGCTTCATTATTGATACTATGGAAGAATGGACTTCATTAGCTATAGAAGATGATACTCCTGGTAGTGCAAAAGAACGTGTTTTTTGGCATCTGATACATGAGGTGAGTTTGCATGGCGCCCAATCTCTCAGTCACGACTTATATTTCAAAAGTGAAATAACCACCTGCCTAGATTTTTTTGATGGCACAGGCAGTTATCCTATTGATTGTATTGGCTGGCGTCCCTTACCTTAATTTAAAAAATTAAGGTAAGAAAAACTCATTTTTCTCAACTATCTGTGAAAATTAACTTCTTAAGATTAGCCCGCTCTGATAACCTGCTAACTAGAAGATAATAATGAATTATATGCATGTCATCACCCCATACAATAAAAGAAACGCTCAATTATTTTAAAGACAAACGCTTACTTACCATTTTTTGTTTTGGTATCGCTAGTGGCTTCCCATGGGTAATGATAGGTTCAGCAATGACCGGCTGGTTAAAAGACGAAGGTCTAAGCCGTTCTAGCATAGGTCTGTTTGGCTTAATTTTTGTTGCTTATAGTATTAATTTTTTATGGTCGCCATTAGCCGATAGAGTAAAACTTCCTTTTGTCACCGCTAAAATGGGCATGAGAAGGAGCTGGATAATTGTCACTCAAGCAATTATTGTTTTCGCTGCGTATCAGCTCAGTCACTTTGATGCCAGCAGCCAACTGAACTTAATGGCAATGTTTGGTTTAATTATAGCAGTAACTGGCGCCACTCAAGACATTGCCATTGACGCCTATCGTATTGACTCACTTAACGGTAAAGACAACAACATAATGGCCGCAGGCTCTGCAATGGCTACAGCTGGTTGGTGGACAGGTTATGCTGGGCTAGGTAGTATTCCATTTATTCTAGTTAGCAAGCCAAACTGGGAATGGCCTGAAGTTTTCCTTGTACTTTCAGCAATAATGGCTGTGCTGATGATCACAGCATTAGTGGTTAGCGAACCAAAAAGTGATAGAGAAGCCGTATTAAAAAAAATTGAAGCTAATTATTTAAAAGTCCTACCTCAACTTGGCACTAAATCATTTTCCATTTTGTTTATCTTACCGCTAATTTTTATCAGTATCATTTATGCCAATATTGGCTACCCTGCTTGGCCAGAAAATTTGATATCGAACGAGTACCGGTTTACCTTTCTCACTTTTTTAGTGACCGGCTTGTTATTTTTATTCACACAACAACTCTCGCGACTTAATAAGAGTATTAACCAACAGACGTTAATTGCCACGCCCATAAAAGCGAATGTTTTTCATCGTATAACCGCCTGGTTATTAACAACGCTTGTTGCCCCTATTCAGGAATTCTTTGATCGTAATGGCACCAGACTCGCCATATCTATCTTATTATTTATCTTTCTCTTTAAATTAGGAGAAGCCTATTTAGGCCGTATGTCGATTGTTTTTTATCGAGAAATAGGTTTTTCAAATGAAGATATTGCCTATTATTCAAAAATGATAAACTGGGCTACCACCATAGTATTCTCTCTTATTGGCAGTGTTTTCACCATTCGTTACGGCATTTTAAAAGGCTTATTCATCGGTGGCATAGCGATGTCTGCCAGTAACCTACTTTTTTCGGCAATGGCATTAGTAGGACCAAGCAAGTTATTATTCGCTTTTACTGTTTTCGTCGATGGCTTTACATCGGCTTGGGGATCAGTAGCGTTTGTTGCACTGTTATCGGTACTTTGTAATAAAAGTTTTACAGCAAGTCAATACGCGTTAATGGCGTCTCTGGGCACTTTTGGCCGAGTAATGTTAGGTTCATATTCAGGCATTATAGTTGACTGGTTAGATGGAAATTGGTCACTGTTTTTTATATTCACCTCATTGATGGTGATCCCAAGTTTATTGTTTTTATATTCGATTAGAAAACCCCTAACGGCATTAATAGAAAAACAAAACAGCAATTAACGCTTTTTTATTCTAATATATTGATATAACAATTAAATAAAGCAGGCTTTATGATCAAATTATTTTACTTACTCCCAATACTGATGTGCATATTTTGGTGGAGATACCTAAAGGCAAAAGGCTGTAGCGTCAAAGATGGGGTAAAGGGGTTTGCTTATATTATTGCCTTTAATACTATTTTGATTGGCTTCTTTGTCACTATGTTATTTGTTACTCACTGACGACGTGCATGGATGCACTAATGCCTTGAAAGACAGGATGTCTGAGAAAGGCCATCCTCGGCTCGGGCATCCATGCTTCGCTCTACCTTCTGCATCCATGCAGTCGTGAACATGCACCGTTCCTTGCCATCTTGGTAACTGCTCCTGCGTACTCTACTCCTTGCAGTCGTGAACATGCGCCGTTTGTTGCCATCTTGGTAACTGCTCCTGCGTACTCTACTCCTTGCAGTCCTGAACATGTGCCGTTCCTTGCCATCTCGGTAACTGCTCCTGCGTTACTCTACTTCCTGCATCCATGCAGTCACAGCATCATGTCATACCGTTGACGTGCATGGATGCACTAATGCCTTGAAAGACAGGATGTCTGAGAGAGGCCATCCTGAACATCGTCATTCACATCCATGTGATCATGACATACCGTTCATCCTGAACATCGTCATTCATTCACATCCATGTGATCATGACATACCGTTCATCCTGAACATAAAAAAAGCTTCCCCATAATATGAGTAAGCTTTTTTATTGCATGAAATTTTTTAAATGATTTTTAAAAAACAGAGCGAAATGATGAACGACCGCTTCGACGAGAGGAGCGACGGTTTCTCATACGACTATGAAGTTCACGACGTTTAGAGTCTAACCATTCTTCACGGGTAATGGTTGTATCACCAGTACGTTCTTCTTCGCGACTACGGTAAGCACAAAACTCTTCAAACGCTTCGATATCATCTTTTAGCTCTTCGGCAACTAATTCAATCATAATTGCGTCATCTAAAAAACCTAATACAGGAATATGGTCTGGTACTAAATCTTCAGGGTCACTAAAGTAAGCTAAAGCACTTAATACATCACTACGTTCTTCAGCAGGAATTTTCCACTCAGAATCTTCAATCATAGCAACTAGTGTTTCTAGCTTTTGAATTCGTTCACTGACAAACTCAGGTACATTACCTTTAATATCTTGACTAAGACTTTTAGCATTACTTAAAATTACTGCTTCGCTAAGTTCTGTAGCTCCTGATTGCGCTTTACGCATCACATCACGGAAGTGGTCTAAGTCTGATTCTGTTAGTTCAAATTTAACTTCAAACGCCATTATAATTCTCCTGTATTTGGCTTGGCTTATTCTGCAACTTGTTTATGCTTCATTATTTAACATAATTATAAACATAGTACATTTAATTCAACTTTATCTTGTTGAGTTAAATTTAACAGATAGTTACGCAGACAGCACGCAGTTAACTCAAGTTTTTTTAAAAAAACACCAACTTTTCATTCACACTTATTACAAACATAATGCTATGATTTTATTCTATTGTTTGTAATTACCTCCATATCCCCTTATGCCAAATACTGATTTAGTTGAAAAAGACATCGATGTGGATGTTGCATCAATGTTGCCTAAAGCCGCTGATGACTTTAAAAGTGCTGAGGGCAGCGTTTGTGAAAACTGTCATCAACCAATCAACGGCCCATTTTGTGCCCAATGTGGTCAACAAGCAGAATCGACACTCAAATATTTCTGGGTGGTAATAATGCACTTGCTCGATGATATTTTTAGTTTCGACTCTCGTGCCGCTCGTACTTTATTGCCATTAGTCACCCGTCCTGGGTTTTTAACCAATGAATACTTCTCTGGCCGACGTGTCCACTATGTTCCGCCATTACGTTTATATCTATTTATTAGCATTGTTTTTTTTATTACGCTGAACTTATTTATAACGGCCGATAATAATATTTTGAATATTAATGATAACCAAACGGTAATCACTGAAATAAAAGACCATATTAAGTTACTTAAAGAAAAGCAACTGACAGCAAAAGAAACAAATACGGATAACAGCGCTGAATTAGGAGACCTTTCAAGTAATATTATAAGGTTTTCAACTTACCTCACTGATATTAATAAAGATTATACAATTAAAGAAAACAAGCACTTAATCGACATGACCAAAAGGTTAGTTGATCTAGAGTTGGATCGGTTTCATGAAGACGAGGCCTTTTCACCGAGGAAAAATGAACGCTATAATTTATTTGCTTCAAATATCAAAAAAATCAAAAATGGCGAATACAATGAACTCAATAAAAATGAGAAAGAATGGACTATTCAGAATAATGAAGACGGCACTTTGTCTTTTGATTTTTTAAGTGACGATAGTAATAAAAGACTCGATGCGTTTGCTAAATCCTTAGTCAAAAAAGCGCAAAAGGCCTTAAACTCTGATACTACTCCTATCGTTCAGGAGGCAATAGAGAAACTCCCTCAATTGATGTTTATTCTACTACCTTTATTTGCTGCTTTATTGAAAATAATGTTTCTGTTTTCTAAGCGACTTTATATGGAACATTTAACCGTCGCCCTTCATAGCCATAGTTTTATCTTCTTCACGATATTACTAGTGGAATTACTTGATGTCTTTTATGAGTATAGTGTCACTGCTTTACCGGCACTTAGTGGCACTATTGAGTTCATCGGTAATGCATTAATGATTTGGATCCCTATTTATTTATTCATCATGCAAAAACGTGTTTATAAACAAGGCTATTTCTTCACCTTCCTTAAATATTCTTTCATCGGTAGTGCTTATATGATGTTAATTGGATTAACAGGCGTTATTGCTTTTATTTGGGGCTTAACCGATGCTTAAACCAATACAGAATACATCACTGAGTTCATCGACGTGCATGGATGCACTAATGCCTTGAAAGACAGGATGTCTGAGAAAGGCATGGATACCTAGGAACTGCCATGGCATCACGTTATTGCCTACATGGATGTAGGTACTTATGATTTGTCTAGAACATAAATCATGGCCGTTCAGCCTGAACATAAAAGCCGGATAAGTGATTAACTTATCCGGCTTTTAAATTTTAACTTTACATATACGCTCAATGGCATCCATGCCACCGCGTTATACCATTCATCCTGAATATAACTACTCAGCTAATGGACGCATGTGTGGGAATAAGATAACATCTTTAATCGTTGGTGAATCAGTAAACAACATCACTAAACGGTCAATGCCAATACCTTCACCCGCTGTTGGTGGTAAACCATATTCTAAAGCACAGATATAATCAGCGTCAAAATGCATAGCTTCATCATCACCAGCATCTTTTTCTGCTACTTGTTTTTTAAAGCGTTCAGCTTGATCTTCAGCATCGTTAAGCTCGGAGAAGCCATTGGCTAATTCACGACCGCCAACGAAAAATTCAAATCGGTCGGTAATGAATGGATTGTTATCATTACGACGTGCCAGTGGTGAAACTTCCCACGGGTATTCAGTGATGAAAGTAGGTTGATCTAATAAGTGCTCGGCAACTTCTTCAAAGATTTCACAAATGTACTTACCTGGGCCCCAAACTTTAGAAGCGCTGCTTTCTTTAACACCAACAGCTTTCGCCATGGCTTTAATTGCATCGAAGTTATTTTCAGGATCACGTAACACTGCTTCATCAAGGCTTGCTGCTGCGCGATGGTCTTTACCGTAAGTTAAGATAGCGTCAACCATAGATAAACGTGCAAACGGCTTACCAAGATCATAGAATTTTTCTTCAACCACTTCACCATCTTCATTTTTTACTGTATTACGGATCATCGTTGTACCCAGGACATCTTGGGCAATAGTGCGTAACATTTCTTCCGTTAAATTCATCAAGTCATTGAAATCAGCATAAGCTTGATAAAATTCAATCATCGTAAATTCAGGGTTATGGCGTGTTGAAATACCTTCATTACGGAAACTACGGTTAATCTCAAAGACACGATCAAAACCACCGACCACCAAACGTTTTAAGTTAAGCTCAGGGGCAATACGTAAGTACATATCAAGATCAAAAGTATTATGATGCGTCATAAAAGGTTTAGCGGTTGCGCCACCCGGTATGATTTGTAACATCGGCGTTTCAACTTCCATAAAATCACGTTCAACTAAAAAGTTACGGATACCGGCAACAATTTTTGAACGCATTTTAAAGGTATTACGGGTATCTTCATTGATAATTAAATCAACATAACGCTGACGATACTTAGTTTCTTGGTCTGACAAACCATGGAATTTTTCTGGTAACGGACGTAATGACTTAGTTAACAGAGAGTATTCATTCATGTTCACGTAAAGATCACCTTTACCTGATTTATGCAAAATACCTTTAATACCAACAATATCACCAATATCTAATGATCCCCATTTAGCTCTTATTTCTTTTTGCACCGTTTTTTCAGCATAACCTTGAATACGACCTGACGAGTCCTGTATCACTAAAAATGGTCCACGTTTGGCCATAACACGACCAGCAATAGCATAAGTAACCTGTAACTCTTCAAGTTCTTCTTTGGTCTTTTCACCATGTTCAGCTTGAATGTCAGCGGCTAAATGTTCACGATTAAAATCGTTAGGAAAACCATTAGCGGAACAATTAGAGCGAATTTTTTCAAGCTTTACACGACGCTCAGCAATCAGTTTATTTTCATCTTGTGCTACGGGTGTATTATTTTCTTGGTTGGCTTTAGTGGCTTTATCTGTCATTTTGTTTCTCAACGTTATCTTTAATTTTTCGATGGTATAATTGTTAGTTTTTATTTGAGCTTAACACTACAAGCCAGATTTCAAGCTAGCTTCTAAAAACTTGTCTAAATCGCCGTCTAAAACCGCTTGCGTATTTCGGTTCTCGACACCGGTGCGTAAATCTTTAATCCGACTGTCGTCTAAAACGTATGAACGTATTTGACTTCCCCAACCTATATCTGATTTTCCGTCTTCTAGTTCTTGTTTACCTTCATTTTTCTTTTGCATTTCCATTTCAAAAAGCTTGGCTTTAAGCAATTTCATCGCCGTAGCACGGTTTTTGTGCTGAGAACGGTCAGCCTGACAAGCAACTACCGCGCCGGTTGGTTCATGGGTAATTCGAATAGCTGAATCCGTTTTGTTAACATGTTGACCACCGGCACCAGAAGCACGAAAGGTATCGATACGTAAATCTGCCGGGTTAATATCTATTACAATATTATCGTCAATTTCAGGATAAATAAATGCCGAAGCAAATGAGGTATGACGACGTCCGCTTGAGTCAAACGGTGATTTTCTAACTAGACGGTGAACCCCAGTTTCGGTGCGCAACCAACCATAAGCATATTCACCGGTATATTTAATCGTACAACCTTTAATACCGGCAACATCACCATCAGTGACTTCAATCGCTTCAGTTTTATAACCGTGCGCTTCACCCCAACGCAAATACATGCGCATTAACATTTCGGCCCAATCTTGTGCTTCGGTGCCACCAGAGCCTGACTGAATATCTAAGTAACAGCTATTTTCGTCATGTTCGCCAGAAAACATTCGGCGAAATTCTAATTTTTCTAAGCTTTTTTCTAAGGTCTTTATTTCTTCTGTCACTTCATTAAACGTTTCTTCGTCTTCTTCTTCGACGGCAAGTTCAACTAACTCTTCGATGTCGTCACAACCCCGGTCCATTTCGTCAATAGTTTCAACTATAATTTCAAGAGAAGATCGTTCTTTACCTAGTGCTTGTGCACGTTCGGGTTCATTCCAAACTTCAGGTGACTCAAGTTCTCGAATAACCTCAACTAAACGTTCTGATCTTTGATCGTAGTCAAAGGTACCCCCGAAGCATATCTGTACGCTCGCGGATGTCTTTAATTTTGTTTATTACCGGATTAGCTTCAATCATAGTTTATAATTTTACGTCGCAAATTTGGCGTCAAGATGCACGCCCGAAAGAATAAAATAAAATAGTCGCGCATTGTAGCGTAATTTCTAACGTAAATATACGCTTGAGCAAGACTAAACAGGGTGAAATTTATATACCCGTTCCACTTCAAGATGCAGATTTCAGCAAGTCGAGAAAGGGTTAGCTACAAGGCATTGGTTGAAGAGAATAGTTATTCTATTGTCGAAATCAATAACGCCGGAGATGACCCGTTCTCGGCTTGCCCGTAGGGAGCTAAGCTAGAAAAATAGTCCTGCGTTGCACTACTTGATAAGGGAATAACCATTATCTTCATAGTGCGCCTTGATCTAATTTCCTAACTTAGCTCTGAAACTGCATCTTGAGGTGGAATGGGTATAGACCTATCATTCTAAATATTCAACCATAAACTGCACCGTTTTCTTACCACGAAATTCATTAATATCGAGACGATAAGCTAAGTGTACTTGTTGAGCTTTATGATCAGGCCATCGGCTTAAGTCGATATTAAAAGCAATAGCATCAAATACCTGCCCAGCTTTTTCGACCACTAGTTTTAAATGTTTCTCACCAACAATACGCTGTTGAATAAGCTTAAAATTATCGTCAAACAAGGGTTCAATAAAGTTTTGTCCCCAGGGTCCTGCATCACGTAATAATTGTGCAAAAGCTAATGTCATTTCATGCGTTGGCAGTTCACCGTCAGAAGCAAGTGTTCCTTTAAGGTCATCGGGGGTCAGCCATTGCTGCGCATATTGGTTAAACAACTGCTGGAATTGTTCGAAGTTCTCTTCGGCAATAGATAAACCCGCAGCCATAGCATGGCCACCAAACTTTATAATTATGCCAGGGTGTTGGCTGTCGATATGCTCAAGTAAGTCGCGAATATGCAAACCAGGAATAGAGCGAGCAGAGCCTTTAATTTCATTTATTTTCACCGTATTTTCAAGAGATATATCATCACCAGTTCCCGCGAAGACGATGCTAGGCCGATGATATTTTTCTTTTAAACGACCAGCAACAATACCAATGACCCCTTGATGCCAATCTTTTTGAAATAATGAAATAGCATAAGGTAAGTGTTCATCAGAAAAATTTAGGCTTTTTAATACTTGTTCAGCTTCTTGCTGCATGCCTTGTTCAATCTCACGGCGCGATTTATTCAAGTCATCAAGTTCAGCGGCCATCACTCGCGCTGAAGCAAGATCTTTGGCTAATAAACAATTGATGCCGTACGACATATCATCTAATCGCCCTGCTGCATTAATTCTGGGCCCTACGGCAAAACCAAAGTCACTGGCCACTATTTTCGTTTGATCTTTCCCAGCAATCTCTAACAATGCTTGAATGCCGGGTCGAGTAACACCCGCCCTAATGCGTTTCAAACCTTGCTCAACTAAAATACGGTTATTATTATCAAGTGAAACGACATCCGCCACTGTGCCCAAAGCGACTAAATCGAGTAACTGGGCAATATTAGGTTCTTGCATTTTCTTTTCGACAAACCAATTTTTATCACGTAAATATTTACGCATGGCTAACATAAAGTAGAAAGCAACCCCAACACCAGCAAGCGCCTTACTTGGAAAATTACAGCCAACTTGGTTTGGATTAATAATGGCATCGGCATTTGGTAATGTCATGCCAGGTAAATGATGGTCGGTAACAATGACCGCTAAACCTAACGATTTTGCTTTAGCGACACCGGCAACACAACTAATGCCATTATCAACAGTGATTAATAACTGGGCACCTTGCTCAAACGCTATTTCAACAATTTCAGGCGTTAAACCATAACCATATAAAAAACGGTTCGGGACTAAGAATTGATAATTATCGCTACCGAATAAACGTAAAGCTTCCATCATTAATGCTGTGCTCGTCGCGCCATCAGCATCAAAGTCGCCAATTATGGCAATATTTTTATTTTCAACAAGTGCCTGATATAAAACCTGACAACCTTCGTCAATACCTTTTAATGCATCGATAGGACAAAGTTGACTTACGTTAAGTTCTAGTTCTGTTGCACTTTCAATACCACGACTCGCATAAATTTGTTTAATAATAGGATGAAGCTGTTGAGGCAGGTGGCTGTCATCAACGTTAACGCGGCGAACAATTTGTTTTTGCATAATGATATTTTCGGGTGAGTTATTTTAATAAAAGTTAAATAGAAAAATGGCAGACCAAGGCCTGCCATTTACGTAAATATTACTGATAAAGCGGGACTGTTTTATCCTTGTACTTTCATTTGCTCAAGAATTGTAAGCAGTGCATCAGGTTCTCGATATCCTGGTAATAACATACCATTTTCTAAAATAACCGCTGGAGTACCATTAACCCCTACTTGGCGACCAAAGTTGAACTCGTCTTCGATAGGTTTATCACAAATACGTAGAGCAACATTAGAGCCCATTTTTGCTTTTGTTAAAGCTTCTTGTGGGTTTTCATGGCACCAAATAGAACGTAAATCTTTAAAGCCCTGAGAATACTTGCCAGAGGAGTCTTTTACGCCTGAACGTGGATAGGCTAAATAACGAACGGTAATACCTTTATCGTTATAGCTATCCATTTGCTCGTGCATTTTCCGGCAGTATCCACAGGTAATATCAGTAAATACAGTAATTACGTATTTTTCATTTTTTGCTGGATAAACAATCATAGCGTCAGAAAACTGGTTCATTCCGTCAAGACGAATTTTCGTTAAACTTTCTTCGGAGTAATTAGTGACAGTACTACCTAAGCCATAGAGTTTACCTTGAATGAAAAACTTGCCATCAGTGCTCGCATAAAACAAACCTTGATTGGTAATTAACTCGACTAAATTTGGCATAGGGGACATACGCACTTCTTTGATTTCCATACCTAAAGTTGCGATCAAATTCGCTTTCAATTCTTCTACATTGAAATCAGCATTTGCTCCTGCACTATTTACTAAAGCTATACTATCGGCGGAAGTTGGCTTTTCAACAGCAAACGCCAAGTTTGAAAAACCAAAACAAAATACCATAATGGTAAGAGAAATTTTCTTAAACATGAGTATATCCTAGCAATAGAGCTTAATAACAAATAGAAGTCTAAACACAACAGACCGTTTTATAGCCGCTAAAATTACAATGAATAATAATTAAATGCAATCTATGTTGCCGTTTTAAGCCATTAATAGCTGTAAAGTGGCAGCTAAACTAAAAATATACTGGTTTGAAAATAACTATCTGATAAACTCTCGCACAATTTTTTAGCTGTTTATATAAAAGCTAAGTCCAAAATAGTTACACATAGGCTCACTGATGAAAATTGGTTTATTTTACGGCTCGACAACTTGTTACACAGAAATGGCGGCAGAGAAAATTCAGCAACATTTTACTGATACTCAGCTTAACCCTTTAGAATTAAGTGTTGAACTATTCAATATAAAAGAGATTCCTTTAAGTAAGATAGCCGATTTTGATATAGTTATTCTTGGTATATCAACATGGGATTATGGCGAAATACAAGAGGATTGGGAAAGTAGCTGGGATGATATCGCTGGTTTAAACTTATCAGGGAAAATTATTGCCCTGTATGGCATGGGCGACCAAGTTGGTTATACCGATTGGTTTCAAGATGCTTTAGGCATGTTGCACGAACAAGTTATCGCTCAAGACGGTTTCGTCATAGGGTTTTGGGAAAATAAAGGTTATGAGTTTGCCGCGTCAAAAGCGCTTACCGACAATAACAGTCAATTCGTTGGTTTAGCCCTTGATGAAGATAATCAGTATCAACTAAGTGATGAGCGTATCTCACAATGGTGTCAACAAATTCAACGAGAAATAGCTGAAATTATTGCCGGTGAATAAAAAAGTAAAATAAACGTCTTCAATATTAAATAGCTTTAGCTAAATCGCCCTTTTCGCTTTATAATTCACCGCAATATTATCCTGAGCGAAATTAACCTTTATGTTTGAGCAATTTGACCTAGATTCAGCACTACTAGGCGGCATTCAAAATGCCGGCTATAAAAAACCAACCTCTATTCAAGAGTTGGTGTTACCTGTCGCGATGACAGGTAAAGATGTTTTAGCTTCAGCGCCAACAGGTACGGGTAAAACAGCTGCTTTTATTTTACCCATAGCTCAACACTTATTAGATTATCCTCGTAAAAGCCCTGGTTTTCCACGCGTACTTATCTTGTCACCCACTCGTGAACTTGCCTTACAAACCAGCGAACAATGTATTCAATTAACCGAGTTAACCGATATTAAAACAGGATTAATTACCGGTGGTGTTAGTTACGATAGTCATATAGAAGTTTTAACCAAGAATACTGATATATTAGTCGCGACACCCGGTCGTTTACTAGAGTATCTTGAATCAGAAAAATTTGAAGCACGTGATATTGAAATCCTAGTGCTTGATGAAGCAGACCGCATGCTCGACATGGGTTTCTCTGATGCTATTAATCGTATTGTTGGTGAAGCGCGCTGGCGTAAACAAACCATGCTGTTTTCTGCAACTCTTGAAGGTGCGGGTGTTTTGCGTTTTTCAAAAGAGGTTCTCAACGAGCCAGTATTCTTAGAGTCTCACCCCTCACGCAAAGAAAAAGCCAAAATCCATCAATGGCTGCATTTAGCCGACAACAAAGATCATAAATTTCAGTTATTAGAAAACCTGTTAAAACAAGAAGGCTTTGATCGCATCGTTGTTTTTGCCAATAAACGTGAAACCGTACAACATTTATCAGGAAAACTATACGCAGCAGAAATACCCTGTGCATGGCTTGAAGGAAAAATGCATCAAGACAAACGTAATAGTGCCATCGACCGCTTACGTACTGGTCATGTAAAAGTATTGGTTGCTACCGATGTAGCCGCGCGAGGGTTAGATATTGACGACATTACTCATGTTATTAATTTTGATATGCCACGTAAAGCCGATATTTATTTGCACCGTATTGGTAGAACAGGCAGAGCTGGTAACAAAGGGACTGCTATATCCTTAGTTGAAGCACACGACATGGCTGTTATTTCCAAAATTGAACGTTATATGGATGAACGCTTAGCGCGCCGAAATATACCGGGTTTAAAACCACAATATAAAGAATCTAAAGTGGCGTTGAAAAAACCAAAAATAAAACTGACTACCTCACAGAAAAAAGCTAAGGCGAAAAAACAAGCAAAGCGTGCAATTAAAAAGAAAAAAAGCTAGAGTGAAAGGTAGGTAGAAAACAACCATTTTCAACCCTTTATGTTAAAAAAAAGTTAATTAATTGTCATTATTAGGTACCAAGTAAAATATGCACCGTGTAGTCGAATAAATATATCGATATTGTCGTAAGTTTAACTAAAACAAGATATTTATCATGACTAATATAGCATGCCAAAGTGAAATAGAAACTCAAGCCAAATATTGGTTATGGCGTATAGAGCAAGGTTTGTCGCAACAAGAACGACAAGCCTTTGTTGCTTGGGTAAATCAAGATAATAAACATCACGCATCCTTGCGTAAGTATTCACGTTCATTAACCACGGCAAAGCTACTAGCAGAGTTTAATGGCTTATTCCCCATAGAAAGAAAAACATCAAGTAAGGCAAAGACATTTATTTCTCAAATGTCATTAGCAGCCAGTGTCGTTTTTTTTGGCATAATTACCAGTGAAGTTTTTTTTAACAATAGCTTTAGCCAGTTATTTCAAAAAACGTCTATGCCTGTTGTTTATCAACAGTTTTCGACAAAACTAGGTGAACAAGCAAGTTTTAGCTTACCCGATGGTTCAATGGTGCAGCTTAATACCAATAGCTTATTAACGATTAGTTTTAGCGATAGTCATCGTCAGTTAAACCTTATAAAAGGCGAAGCGTTATTTGATGTTGCGAAAGATAAATCACGTCCCTTTAGTGTTTCTTCGGGTCAACAATCTTTCACAGCATTAGGCACCATATTTAATGTGCAAAAAAATGAAAACAACAGCCTTGAGTTAATCGTTACCGAAGGTAGAGTATTAATTGCTGACTCAAATGAATCATTACCTACTTTAACTCGAAAAATAGCCTATTCCACTCTACAAGATAATAACAACATCATTGTGGCTGGCGAGAAAGCAGTTATCTTCAATAAAATTCAATTACCTAGAAGTGAAATATCACCTGAAGCTTTATCTCACGAACTAGCATGGCAAAAAGGTATGCTTATTTTTGATGGTGAGTCACTTAGGGAAGCACTTGACGAAATTAGTCGCTATACTGATTTAAGATTCACTATTGAAGATCAACAACTAGCGAATATAAAAGTTGCCGGATACTTTAAAGCTGGTGATGTAAAAAGTTTATTAGACTCATTAACCTATAATTTTGATCTTAACTATAAAGAAATAGGTAACAATACCATTGTTATCAACAAAGCGACTATTGAAGGATTGAGCGCTGCCAGTGCACTTTAAATAGGTTAATGAATAATAATATATAAAAAGGTTACATTTCTGTATTCAATCTTAGCCGTTATAAAACTATGGAAAGCCTCACGACTACAATTATCTAAGAGGAAAACAAGAAAAAAAAATGTCTCTTTAACCGCTAAAGTGGCAAATTTTTCGTGTTTGCTTATCATGCTTTCGCCCCTAGCATTATCTTTAAACAAATCCGCTTTCGCAGAAGATATTGCCCCTGGAATTACTCACTTTAAGATAGCGACTCAAGCGACTGACAAAGCATTAATACAGCTTGCCCAACAGGCAGGTCAGACGATTCTATTCTCTTTTGATTTAACACGTAAATTTACTAGCCAAGAAATTAACGGCTACTTTTCTGTTTCTTTAGCATTAAAAAAGTTGCTTAAAAACACCAATCTTGTCGCTGAAATAAACACTAAAGGGCAATGGTCGATTCATCCCAAAATAATATTGTCTAAAAGTAATCATAATACGGTCAAAAAGAAGTTCCGCACGGTGCAACCGCAGATAGAAAAAATCGCGATTGTTGGTAGCCATATTATTGGCAGAACGGTGAATGAACTTCCTGTGCCTGTAGACATAATTACCGGCGAGGCTTTACGCAACAGTGGACAAACTAATCTTGGTAATATGTTACAAGCATTAGCACCATCATTTAATTTTTCTCGCTCTGCGATAAGTGATGGCAGTGATGTTTTACAACCTGCAACATTGCGTGGTTTAGGACCGGATCAAACCTTAATATTGGTTAATGGTAAACGTCGCCACCAAGCAAGTTTAATTCATATTAATAGCTCTGTGGGTCGAGGAACAGCGGGCACAGATATGAATGCTATCCCGGTTAATGCGATTAAGCGTATCGAAATATTACGTGACGGTGCTGCTGCACAATATGGTTCAGATGCCATCGCAGGCGTAATAAATATCGTACTGAACGACTCTAAAGAACAAGCTAGCCTAACAACTTCATTTGGCGTATATCAGCAAGGTGATGGAGAACATAGTCAGTTCTCTTATACCCATGGGATGAAGTTAACTGACTATGGTTTCTTAAATGCCACATTAAGTTTAGCCGATCACAAAAATACTAACCGCTCAGGATTACATGGAGCTTGCCAATTTGACCAGTGCGTAAAATTATCCAATGGTCATTTTAAAACAAACGACCCTAGGGAGTTATCTGCAAGCAGAGATACATTTCGAATTGGCGATGCTTCTTATCAGCAACTTTCTTTTATCGCAAATAGTGAGCTCGAAATAAAACACGGTGAGCTGTATGGTTTTGCAAGTTATTCACACAGGGAAAATCAATCGGCTGCTTTTTTTAGGCACAACTCAAATACCAATGAAAATCCTCACTTATCTGATAATGACGCAATAATTTCCCAAGGCTACTTACCTAAAATAAATTCAGATATTAAAGATATCTCTTATAATCTTGGCTATAGAGCTAGTTTTGATAATGAGACGGCTATTGATATCTCATATACCTATGGAAAAAATGAGATAGATTACACCACGAGTGATTCGATTAATGCATCCTATGCAAACTTTTTACATTTAGGTCAGAACTTACCTGCGGCTGGAATTCGCCAAAAAACCCCTCGCTCTGCTTTCGCTTATGGCTTATCGCTTTCATTAGAAACGTTAAATCTAGTGTTCAACAAAGAATATCAACGGTATTCATTGGCGCTTGGCGCTGAGTTTCGTACCGATACATACAAAATCATTCCAGGAGAAAAATATAGCTATCAAGACTATGACACACAAAATAATCTGTCTTTATTTAACTATGATGCCGCAGGAGGCATTCAAGGATTCCCTGGTGTTTCACCGGAACTGGCCGTAAGTGAAAGCCGTAAAGTGGTGTCATTTTTTGCCGAGGCAGTAACACAAATAGATGAGCAGTTAGCACTAACAGCTGCGATTAGGTTTGACGATTATGAAATATTCGGCAATAGCAGCAATATTAAGGTTGCCGTGCATTGGCAAACAAGCGACGACTTGATAATTCGTGGTTCATATAGTACCGGGTTTCGTGCCCCTTCGATGCAGCAAATGTATTTTAACAATATCAGCACACAGTTTATTGTCGATGAATCAGGCTCACTATTAAGTGAAGAAGTAGAAACATTCAGAAACGACAGTACATTAACAACCAACCTTGGCGTACCAAACTTAAAAGAAGAAGAATCTGACAATCTCAGCTTAGGTCTTGCTTACACCCCTAACAATAATATTGAAATGAGTGTCGATTACTATTTGATTAATATCGAGGATCGCATTGTTATCAGTAGTAAGTTGGGTAAAGGGATCTCTACGTTACTTGATCAAGCCCTTAACGCTGAAATGGCGACCAAAGGGCAGTTTTTTTTAAATGGTGCCGACACTAAAACCCAGGGTATTGATCTTGTTACAACCTGGCACACACAAGCATTTTCAGGCAAGCTTAACTTAACGTTAGCAGCTAATTTTACTGATACTGAAGTGGTTAATTTATTCACGCCAAAACATAGTACTTTGCACACCATCCCTGTTGAAAAAATATTTTCAGCACAAGACATTTCAATTGTAGAAGAATGGCAACCTGAGCAAAAAATCAGCTTATCATCACACTATAAAAATCAGCATTTTAGCGTTAATTTACTTTTTAATCATTATGGTGAATACACGATTACCGATGGCGGACAACAAACTTATGGTGCCGAATTATTAACAGATATAAATGTCACTTACCAAGTGTCTGAAAACCTCTCGTTAACACTAGGTAGCAATAATTTATTTGATGTTATGCCTGATAAAAATACCATAGGCAATTCACGTGGCGGTACTATTGAAGACGAACAAGGTAATGTTATTGTTGATAGCACAGGTGTTTTTACCTATTCACGCCGCTCGGCCCCTTTTGGCTTTAACGGCGCTTATTATTATGGCCGTTTACAATATTCATTTTAGTCTAAATATTTAGCTAGCCTTGTTAAGATGATTACTTATAACGATTGGCTAGTAAATTTTCACCTAGTAATAAGTAACATCTTTAATTTCACGTTGTGGTGACGATGCTAAATATATTTCATAGACATCTTTAAAATCTAAACTTAATTCCGTGGTGTAGCTATCGCCGACAGGATAACTTTTCACCACTTTGGCCGCGCGAATAATACCGTTAACTGAAGCGGACACTTCTTGTTTACCTATTAATAATTGCGACATAGTCGTTTGACCATTAATTTTTAGTCCGTAAACCTGCTCAGCAAGTTCCGCATAAGCGGCAAGTTTTGACGCATTAATTGCCATTAACATCCTTTGTGTTTTATGAGTAGAACGTTGTAAACTTATCGGAGCTTGTCCGATAGCATGCAAAACAGGAAACGATTCTGGTTTAACGCTTTGCCATTGCACGTGTTTATCGTAAACACTTGAGCAACTTACTATAAAAAATAATAAGCTGCTGATTGATAACATTTTAAAGATTGATTTTTTCATCTTGTTCACCACAATTTTTCCTCTTAAGTGTTAACACTTAATTCGATATTAGTTAACAATTTCAATTGAGCGAGCATCTTTCGCAAGCATGGCACTGTTTCGAATAATCAAGCCATCTTTCATGCGAATATTTTCATCTTGATTGATTTGTTCGCCAATCACCCAATTTGGAATGAATGACTGTGCCGTAGCAACGACTACACGCGATTGCATGCCAATCATACGGGCATTAATCATTACACCATTACCCTGTTCCATCATGGTTCCTGTAACAACGTAGTCAATAATCTGGCGTTCAGGTAACTCTTTCCAGTCACGACTAAAAACGTAATCACCTTCAGCGGTCACACGGATATGCCCGGTAGTTTTATAATCAATAACCACTAACCCATGGCGTTGTAGCTCATGAATAAAATTTTCAGCAATTTGATTACCTAGCCAATTAGTTGACTCTAGATCTCCTAGCTCAACAAAAGACGCTACCGCAATAGGTGTTTTGGGGTTAACAAAAGAGCTACTTTCAAGCATCTGATAAGTAAGACCTTTCACGACATCAGCAATAGCATGTCTTGGCAGGTTAAAGCTGTCTATCTCGCCACGAGCTACTTGCTTTGATTTATAAAAATCTTCTTCTTCGCCCATTATATTCATTGATGAACACGACATAACTGTCGGAATAAGTAATGGAATAAGCCACTTTTTCATTGAGTTCCCCTCAACCGCCTTTTACAGCGAATATTAGTCTGGTGATAATATCGGTAACCGATATTCAATAATCTATCAGAAACAAAGCATAAATCGCGCCATAACAACGCTACATTGTAGATGAAATTAAATAGGCATAAAAAATGCATATTTAATTGCAGATATCAAACCAATTTCACTGACGGACAGCTCATGCGCTTATTTATATCGGCTTTACTTATATTATGCATTAACCATTGTGCAAACGCTCAATGGTATGAAGCTCAAGGGCACTCAGTAATAATGCATGGTAATAACGAGCAAGCAAAAGTATTAGCTATGGAAAATGCCCTAAAAAAAGCATTATTAGTTGCCGGTGCCTCTGTATCTAGTGTTCAAAAAACCGTCAACGGATTATTGACACAAAACGAAATTAATATTCGCGCTAGCGGTACGGTGAACTCATTCGAACTTATCGATGAAATTTATCAAGGTAATATGGTTACCGTAAGAATTCGTGCTGATATTTTTCCGCAAGATAAGCAGTGTTTTTCATCGGATTACCGTAAATCGTTATTAATAACACGTAGCCATTTACAACATCGAGAGCAGGCCAACATTGGCGAAGTATATGCTTTAGATACCAAAGTAATGGAAAAACTTGCCTATCAAATAAACAATAAAGGTATTTATTTAGATACTAAATTATTACTTAAAAATAAAGCACAGTTTTCACGTTTAAATAATAGCATGCAAGCAGAAGCAATAAAGAGCTTAACGATGTCACTCGCTAACATGAGTGATACACAATATGTGATGTACTCTGAAATTAATGATCTTAGCTTTGCACAAGACACAACCAATGGCTGGCAGTTCTGGCAAGAAGATGTCTTTACCCGCCAATTCAATGTCAGCTTATATATTTACAACGGCACTAACGGCGAGCTAGTATTCAACAAGACTTATCGAGATTCAGCGCCGTGGGAATTTGGCAGGCGAGAGCGTATTGATTTACATAGCCAAGTTTTCTGGCAAAGCCTATACGGTACCGCCATTGAAAAAGTACTTAATGATATGATCATTGATATTGATGAAAATATGATGTGTCAACCGACGCGCGGTAAAATAGTACAAATTGCGGGTAATACCTTAACGATTAATTTAGGTAAGCGTCACGGGGTAAAATTAGGCGATGAGTTTTCATTACTACATTTGAGGAATACCATTACTGACTCAGGTAAAACGTATGCGGGCTTTAATGTCAGCCCTTATACCGTAAAAGTGACCCAAGTTTCACAGGAAAGTGCCAAAGCTATTGCCACTGATGAAAGCCTACTCGGTAATATTCAGTTAGCCGATTTAGCGGTCCGTTATTAATTAAATAACTTTAAGGCTTTAAGTTATGGATACTTTAAGCCTTTACGCTGATTTTACGGATTAATAATGCTGATAAACCCGCAAAGATTGCTGATAACACTAAACAGGTAACTAAATTAGTAAACTGATACAACACGCCCGATAGTACAGTCCCTAATAAGCGTCCTAAAGCATTGGCCATATAATAAAAGCCAACATCCATAGAAGCGCCATCTTCCTTGGCCATAGCAATAATGACATAACTGTGCAGTGCTGAATTTATGGCAAATACAGCGCCAAAGACAAATAAGCCAGCAACAAGTAAATTTTCCACCTTAATATTAATGTCTTCAACATAAAATAAACCAAGCGAAAGTAATAATGTTACAACAGCTAAACTTCCTCCCCAAAATGAGAGTAAATCTCCGTCTATATTACGTTGATTTTTTCTAATAAAAAATTTCGGCGTCGACGTTTGAATAATGCCATAGCCAATAATCCATAGCGCCATGAACATGCCTACATCCGTATGTTCCCAGCCTAAATGACTGACTAAAAAGAGTGGTAATGCCACGACAAACCAAACATCACGCGCGGCGAATAAAAATAGCCGAGCCGCGGCTAGATAATTTAATGATGTATCGTTCGAGAACATTTGCTTGAACTTTACTTTATGCTTAGCTTTACCTAAATCGCCTTGTAAAGTAGATAAACTCAACATAAGAATTATAGCGAGAACAGCTGCCATCATTAACATCGCTAACGAAAAACCTGTTGCGTTTAATAAAAAAGCCCCGAGAAAAAAACCACAACCCTTCAGGGCATTTTTAGAGCCCGTTAAATAAGCTACCCAACGAAAAAGACCGGCTTGCATTTGCCCGTTCTCGCTAGAAGGGACTAAGGCTTTAATACTGCTTTTTGCACTCATTTTATTGAGATCTTTAGCAATACCAGACAATGCTTGCGCTAGCATCACCCAAGCTACCGTTAAATATTGTTCAGGAATACTCAGCATGACTAATGCAACCACTTGCATCAGCAATCCCATATTCATGGTTTTATTTAAACCGATACGAGCGCCAAGCCAGCCCCCCACTAAATTTGTGATCACGCCAAAAACTTCATAAAACAAAAATAGCATGGCAATGGCAAACGGTGCATAACCTAACTGATAAAAATAGAGCAGCACTAACATGCGTAACGCGCCATCAGTTAAAGTGAAAAACCAATAATTAGTGGTGATCAATAAATATTGTTTCACGGCACTAGGCAGCGCAGCTATTTTTTCAATCATGAGAATATACCGAGACTTATTTTTTGCTTGTTTTATTCGAACCCATAAGAATAACTAGCCATCACTATAGAGTTCTAAATGGCTAATTAACCGTAAAAAACTTAGTTAGCAATATCAGAGCGCCCAACTAACAGCATTAATTCAGCAGCACGATTTGCATAACCCCACTCGTTGTCATACCACAAATACATCTTCAATTGCGTATCATTCACCACCATGGTTGAAAGCGCGTCAACAATGCATGAACGAGGGTCTGTTTTATAATCGACAGACACTAAAGGCCTTTCTTCGTAACCAAGAATATTTTTTAACTCACCTTCTGCCGCTGTTGCCATTAACTGGTTAATCTCTTCAACGGTTACGCCGCGATTTAACTCAAATACACAATCGGTAAGAGAAGCATTCGCTAGTGGAACACGTACTGCATGACCATTTAATTTACCCTTTAGTTCAGGAAATATATGGGTGATAGCCGTTGCAGACCCTGTTGTTGTCGGGATCAAACTTTGCCCGCAAGCGCGAGCACGACGTAAATCTTTATGAGGTGCATCAAGGATTGTTTGGGTATTGGTGATATCATGAATGGTGGTCATGCTACCGTGTTTTATACCAATACTGTCCTGCAATACTTTAACCACAGGTGCTAAACAGTTAGTGGTACAAGACGCAGCAGTAACGATGGCATGTTTATCTTTCTCATACAAATGATGATTAACGCCCATTACGATATTTAAAATACCGTCTTCTTTAACGGGCGCAGTGACCATGACACGTTTGACCCCTTGTTTAAGGTAAGCGTTTAATAGTTTAGTCGTTTTCATAACACCGGAAGCTTCAACTACAACGTCACACTTTGACCAGTCTGTTTCACTGATAGACGCGTTTTGGCTCATCGCGATTTTGTGAACGCCCTTTTCATCACGTATTACCATTTCTTCATTATCGAACTGTGCATTAAATGTCCAGCGACCATGAATGGAATCAAAATTAAGTAAATGAGCCAAGGTTTCAGCATTACCCGCCGGATCGTTTATTTGGATAAATTCGATTTCTGGCCATTGCCAAGCTGCACGTAAAACCAAACGCCCCATACGACCAAAGCCGTTAATGCCTACTTTAATTGTCATTACTGTTCCTAAATTTTTATACTGGAAATATACGTTCATTGGCATGACACACAAGGAAGTGTAAATGCCGTGAAGGCATGGATGCCTTAGATCGGCCGCCACCGCGTTATTGCCTCCATGGATGGAGGTACTTATGATTTGTGGGAACTAAAATCATTCCCGTTCGTCCTAAACATATACGCTCATTGGCATCCATGCCAGCGCGTTATACCGTTCGTCCTGAACATAAAAAAGTATGGTCGAAACCATACTCTTTAAATATTAATTTTTGATGAAAACAACTTAAATATAATTAAATTCCGATCATATCGCCTTTACTTTGTAGCCAGGTTTTTCTGTCTGGGCTGCGTTTTTTTGAAAGTAACATATCCATAAGCTCCATCGTCTCAGAATGCTCATCTACCGTTAATTGCACCAAACGGCGAGTATTAGGGTCCATTGTTGTTTCACGTAACTGTAACGGGTTCATTTCACCTAGTCCTTTAAAGCGCTGTACATTGACTTTACCGCGTTTTTTCTCGGCTTCAATACGGTCAAGCACACCGTCTTTTTCTTCTTCATCCAAGGCGTAAAAGACTTCTTTACCAATATCTATTCGATACAAAGGCGGCATAGCAACATAAATATGCCCTTGCTGTACCAGCGGTAAAAAATGTTGCATAAACAAAGCGCACAATAAAGTGGCGATATGTAGTCCATCAGAGTCAGCATCCGCTAGAATACATATTTTTCCGTAACGTAATTCTGATAAATCATCAGAGTCGGGGTCAATACCCAAGGCAACAGAAATATCATGTACTTCTTGTGAAGCAAGTATTTGTCCTGAATCGACTTCCCAAGTATTTAGAATTTTACCACGCAAAGGCATAATAGCCTGAAATTCACGATCTCGTGCTTGTTTAGCACTACCGCCCGCCGAGTCACCTTCCACTAAAAACAATTCGGTGCGACTAAGATCTTGGCTACCACAATCGGTTAATTTCCCCGGTAATGCTGGGCCTTGAGTGATTTTTTTACGTATTATTTTTTTGCTGGCACGTAAACGACGCTGTGCATTTGAAATACAAAATTCTGCCAGATTTTCGGCAATTTCAGTGTGTTCATTTAACCATAAGCTAAATGAGTCTTTAACAACGCCAGTAACAAAAGCTGCACATTGACGCGACGATAAACGTTCTTTGGTTTGTCCTGCAAATTGTGGTTCTTGCATTTTTATTGACAAAATATAAGAACATTTATCCCAAATATCATCGGGCGTTAATTTAACACCACGTGGAATTAAGTTCCTAAACTCACAAAATTCACGCATCGATTCTAATAACCCCTGGCGCATACCATTAACGTGCGTACCACCTTGAATAGTAGGAATTAAATTAACGTAACTTTCACCAATGCCTTCTCCGCCTTCAGGTAACCATGTTACCGCCCAGTCAGCCGTTTCATGTGATGAAGTAAAAGTACCGACAAAAGGCTCTTCTGGTAAACAGATACAAGTTTTAAGCGAGTCTTTTAGATAATCAACCAAGCCGTCTTCAAAGTACCATTGGTATTTTTTATCTTCGTTTTTATCATGAAATTTTATGGTTAAACCAGGACATAATACTGCTTTGGCTTTTAATAAATGAATTAAACGTCGTACTGAAAAATTTGCGGAATCAAAATATTTAGGATCAGGCCAAAATTTTACTCTAGTACCCGTATTGCGTCGTCCAACCGTACCTGTTTCAACAAGTTCTTCAACTTTATAGCCATTTTCAAAAGCCATTTCATAGACTTTACCGTCGCGTCGTACAGCAACGTCAACACGTGTAGACAGTGCATTAACCACTGAAATACCAACACCATGTAAACCACCAGAAAACTGATAGTTTTTATTGGAAAATTTACCACCTGCGTGTAATTTACAAAAAATAAGTTCAACACCAGAAACGCCTTCTTCAGCGTGTATATCTGTTGGCATGCCTCGACCGTCATCAATAATTTCTAACGATTGATCTTTATCGAGAATTACTGTGATATTTTGAGCATGACCGGCTAAGGCTTCATCTACCGAGTTATCGATAACTTCTTGGCCGATATGATTTGGACGAGATGTATCGGTATACATACCTGGGCGATGACGTACTGGGTCTAAACCACTGAGTACTTCAATGGAGTCTGAATTATATTGTTCGCTCATTTGACTATTCTAATAATTATTATGATGAAAAATGTTTTATAAATTAAAAAACATCGCAATTTTAGGTAACATTTTTGAGTAATCGATAAAGCTATGATCACCGCCACATTGTACAATTAACTGGCAATTGTTATATTTTTCTGTAGCCTGCCGATAATCTAACACTTCGTCACCTGTTTGTACCATGACCAAGTAATTATTTTTCGAAATAATTACTTGCTCAATGCTTTTTAATGATGAAATAAAATGTCGTTCCACTTGGTAAACCTCCCCGGTATAAGGGTTAGTTTGTTCGCCTAAGTAATTTGACATCAGGTTATAAGGTTTAACCGCTGGGTTAATTAATACCGCTTTGCCTTGATACTTTTCTGATAAATACGTCGAAAAATAACCACCTAATGATGAGCCCATAAACAACCATTGTTCGTTTTCATGATTTGAGTTTTCAATTAAACTTTCAAGTTGATTAATAACCGCATCTGGAGATGAAGCCAATTGTGGGCTATAAAAGTTTACATTGGGGAAGTTTTTGGATAAATATGCTTTAGTTTGCTGCGTTTTTATTGACTGAGGTGATGAGTTAAAGCCATGTAAATACAAAATATTAATACGCTTAGTTTGCTTACTCATTTATATTTTCTGCTAAAAAGTGACTGTTTGTAGCTATTTGACCATTCGCATATAAAGAAAAAATTCTAAATCCTCCGCCTTGCCCGTTTGAACTTCCACTGTCTTTATTTTTGTCGAACTGAATAGAAGTTGCCGGACAAGTATATAAAGGAATACCTTTAGTGCCCGATTTTGAGTATATCGTCATAGCTTGATGTACGTGCCCACAAGCAATAGCTTTAACCGTGTGCTGCTTATCAATGGTTTGCCAAAACTGTCTTTGGTTCTCTAGCCCGTGTCTATCAATAAAATATCCGACGTCGAGTGGATGATGATGCATCATAATGAGCTGATACTTGCTGTTATCAATGTTATTTTCGAGGGCTAACAACTCACTTGCTGCGACAAAACCTTTTGGGGTTTCGCTCTTGCTATTAAGTAAAGTTATTTGCCAATAATCATCAGAAATAATTTTGTTTTTGTTGAATGGCGCTACAGATAAGTGTTTATCAAGTAATTCATGTTCATCATGATTTCCCGCTAAATAATAAAAGGGTGTCGTTATTTTACATTCACTAACCGCTTGAACGAAACGTTGATACGAGACTTCGCTATGATCTTGAGTAATGTCTCCGGTAAAAACGATTACTTGAACTTGAAATTGCGTTTTAATAGTTTGTAAAACACTGACTAAATTTTGATAAACATTAGCACCATAGTGCAGACCGTCCTTTTTAGAAAACAAATGACAGTCACTTATTTGTGCAATGGTAAATTCAGCGGGTAAAGCTGGATGGGTAGTTAAAGGCAAAAGTGTTTACTCAAAAAGTGAAATATGTACTTGCCCTAATTTAAGGCTAAGTTGTAACCATTCTTTTAAAAACTGATTAATTTGTTGTTTTTCATCAGGTAAGTGCATTTTAGAATTAGGATAATCGTAACGAGGTTTAACTTGTCTGATATCTTGGTTACTAATCACTTCTGCCATACGCGCATCATGATACAAGCGAATAACCATTTTAGGCCGTAATAGTGTCGAAAACTTACCGCTAGAAAAATTGACTATAGGACTATCAGTTTGCTGAATGCTTTTTTCTGATGTTATTTTACTATAAGGCAAAGTTTGGCAGATACTCACTAAGCTGGTATAGCGGGTAACTTCTAATATTTCAGTTTGATAAGACAAAAAATCGGAAATAAAATAACAGCGCTTGTCTCCCACTATTTCTGCATCGTTATTACTGGCAAGTAAGCGAATTAGCAACATATAGTTGACTTCACAAAGGTTCATCAAGGTTGATATCCTAGGATGATATTTCTTACTTTGCATTACCATGTGCTATTGCCATTTTCGTTGTAGTTTTTGAAAGTTGTTTTGCAACCATTGTAAACCAATTATTGTTGCGGCATTAGTGATTTTTCCACTTTCTAATAGTGATAACGCAGCTTCTCTTTGCATAACATGTAACAGAATATCTTCACCTTCGTATTCTAAGCCATGCACACCGTTTACATTTTCACTGTCAATATTAGCAACGTATAAATGCATAACTTCACTCATACCGCCAGGACTTGAGAAATACTCCATTATTTTATCGATCTGTTTTTCGTTTAACGTTAAACCCGCTTCTTCTTCTGCTTCGCGGATAGCAACATCGATAGGAGATTCATTTTTCCCAAACATACCAGCAACAAACTCAAGTAACCAAGGTGAATCACCGTACCCCATAGCACCTACGCGGAATTGCTCTAGTAGAACCACTCGGTCATTTTTTGCATCGTAAGGAATAAGTTCCACAGCATGACCGCGTTCAAAAACTTCTCGCGATAATATCTGGCTTTCTCCACCTTTAAATAAACGGTGGCTAAGTTGATACTCATCCATTTTGAAAAAACCTTGATAAGCGTTTTTCTTTTGATGAATGATTACGTCTTCAAAAGAAAAGCGTAATAATTTTGTAGATTTATTTACTGAATTCATAATAATTTTTTTAAATAAATGAAGAGACTATAATAAATGAGGTACTAGTATTAAACATTTTGTTACACTAGAATGCATTGTCAAACACTTTTTATATTTAGCTAATTCGAAAATCAAGATACGATAGTAACATAATAATAGAATAGTACCTGGCACACTCAAAGGAATAACTCACTCATGAAAAAAACAATTTCGGCACTGATCATCGGTTTGGTTTGTGCAGCTAGTAGCACTTTAGCGAATGCTGAAGATTTATTAAGCGTTTACAATCAAGCAAAATCAAGCGATCCTGCAGTATTAAAATCTCGTGCTTTATTTAATGCATCGAAAGAAGACATCATACAAGCTAGAGCAACTTTGTTACCACAGTTTAATGCTTCTGGAAGTTTTACTAAAAGTGAAAGCGGTGTTGATGGTTTCTCACAAGAAGATTCTAAAACTGAAAGTACATCCGTTGGGATTAGCTTTAGCATGCAGCTTTACCATCATTCGTCTTGGTTACGCTTAGACAATGCAAAAAAGTCAGCACACCGTAGCGATGTGTCTTATCAATCCGTAAAACAAGATTTAATCGTTCGAGTAACGGGTGCTTATTTTGATGTGTTAAGTGCAAAAGATGACTTAGATTTCGCTAAAGCAGAAAAAGCAGCCATTGAACGTCAGTTAGAACAAACCAAACAACGTTATTCTGTAGGTTTAACAGCGGTTACCGATGTGCATGAAGCACAAGCACAGTATGATAATGCGGTAACGTCTGAGATTCGTGCAGAAAACAGTGTATTTACTGCTGAAGAAGCTTTACGAGTAATTACCAATGTTTACCCTCGTAATTTACATACGTTAAACACTGAACGTTTTAGTACTTCTCGACCAGTTCCTGACAGTGCAAATGAATGGCAACAAACCGCTGAAGCGAAAAACTTAGATTTAATTGCGCAAAAAATAACTGTTGATATTGCAAAAGAAAATATCAATATAGCGACTTCAGGTCACTACCCTACGCTCGATTTGAGCGGACGTTATAATAAATCTGAAAATGAAACTCTTCTGCCAATTCCAACGTCACCAATAGAAGGCGATAGCCAATCTATTGGTATTACTTTAACGATTCCAATTTATTCTGGTGGTGCAACATCTAGTGCTGTTCGTCAGGCACAAAGTAATTATGTTGCGGCAAGCCAAGATTTAGCGCAAACACACCGCAATGTGGTTCGTAATACTCGTAATGCATATAACACAGTTATTGCTGCAGTATCAGCTATAAAAGCACTAGGACAATCAGTGGTCAGTGCCGAAAGTGCATTAAAAGCAACCGAAGCTGGCTTTGAAGTAGGTACACGTACCATCGTTGATGTTTTAGATAGCACGCGTAACTTATATAATGCAAAACGTAACTTATCTTCTACTCGATATGCTTATGTGCAAAATATTTTAACGTTAAAGCGCGCGGCAGGTACCATTAGCGAACAAGACTTAATTAGTATTAATAAAGGATTAAGTGCACCTAAATAAGCTAGCCTAGTTATTTTAGCTTATCGTTCATCGACGTGCATGGATGCACTAATGCCTTGAAAGACAGGATGTCTGGGAAAGGCCTGAACATATTCGCTCATTGGCATCCATGCCACCGCGTGATACCGTTCATCCTGAACATATTCGCTCATTGGCATCCATGCCACCGCGTGATACCGTTCATCCTGAACATAAAAGCCCTGATAAATCAGGGCTTTATTTTATTTTATTTTATTAAGTCAATTTGATAAATTAGTAACGAAAGAGCGCTTAACTAAACATCGCTTTCACATCAGCAACCATTTCTTTAAATTCGCTAGTATTCATAAAATCTACATCTGGTATAAGACCTTTATTAACATAACTTTTTAGTAATACCTCACGTGTAGATTCATTTTTGAAAATACCATGGTAAATGGCGCCCGCACGAATAAAATCTAAATAATGAGCATCTGGTGGTAATACGGTTAAATCACTCCAACTTGTCACTAACATGGTAAATTCTTCTGAGAATCCCCAAGCCTTTGTAACTTCGCCACCAATATCTCCAGCCAATTTCGCAATGGCTTGCTGCAAGAAAGTTGGATTAGCAAAAACATCAGGATGATTCTCTGCTTCGGTTAAAATAGGTAATACACCGATGTTATGTATTAACGCTGCTAGGGTTAACGTATCAAGTGTTAACGAACTATGTTTATGTTCCTGCGTATAAAATGTCATTAAACTTATCGCTACGGCAGCAACATCAACTGTTTTTCCCCAAGACTTCTTTAAATACATTGAAACTATTTCATTTTTAGAAACAAATACTTGTTCTAAAGCCATGGCTGTTGCAATACTTTTTATTTGTCGTAGACCAATACGTGTAACAGCTTGACTTACCGTTTCAACTTTCACTGACCGCCCTAAAATTGCGCTATTAGCAACCTTTAACATACCCATTGATAACGCGGGATCATGGCTAATAATGTCACTCATTTGGTTTAAATTTATTTCAGGATCATCCGCGGCTTGACGCACCTTAAGTGCTATTTCCGGCAAGGTTGGTAGTACTAACGCATCTTTCTTAATTTTTTCTACTAAAATTGTATAGAGGGCATTTTCAGTTCCCATAGTTCCACCTTAATTATGATCATGATTTATAAGTTGTATTACATTAAAAAATAGCACACTTTTTTACTTATATTATTAGTTTAGCTCAAATATTAGTAAAATTTTCAATACTGTAGATTTATCATCCAAATACTCCCTTATTTGTTATTTAAGCCTAAATCAACTTATTATCATTTCTAAACGGTTTACCTAGGGGTAACGAAGTTCTTATGATGGTAAGGAACAATTTAATGACATGTTGACCCACCTTTCGTACTGCTCAAATTTATGAACAAGCTATTAACGACGCTTTAAACGATAAACCTTTTAATCAAAATTATGATTACGATTAATATAAAAGTGAAACGCTGTAATTTGTCGGAGAAGTAATTATCGATACTAAAGGCGCCGGACATAAAGTTGCCATTCGTTAGGAACAGACAATGACTTAACATTTGCTATTATTATGCGCTATGTAATGAAGGTGGTACGACACGCCATCCGGTCGCACTAAATCAAGCTAAGTAATTCTGCTTTATGGCACGTATTATTAAAAGTTCATGCATCAACTTTGATCGTTGTGAAACCAAAATCCCTAATGAAGCAATCGCGTTAGGTGAATAAGTTGATGAGATTGATGTTGTAAAATGTACCGAGGGCATTGGTCATTATGACAAGTTTACTGGTATTAGCGTTTGCCCGATAGATTGCATCAAAAAAGATGCTAAACATATCGAGAATGAAGAAGTGTTGTTAGCCAAGTTTATGCGAATACAGAGTTAAGATTATGTATGCTTTGAATTAATGACTTAAAAGTGATTATTACTCGTGTTTTTTAATAGCATTAGCATTCATACTTTTCAAAGCCAATATCAAATAAAGCTGATTGCTATTAAATATAAAAGAGTTCATTTTGTATTTCAAAATGAACTCTTGGCTTAAGTAAATGTATTAAGACTTATAAGCCTCAGTTTTAATTACAGCTTCCTAAATGACTCCATACTTGCCACTGACTTGAGTTATCAGTTGGTACTTGCCCTCGAGTCCACCAGTTTGCTTGATATACATTAGCGTTATAACTCACTTGTTCACCGCTTTGGTAACTGGTACTAGCGTTCCACACACTCGCTCCGCTACAGCCATTACCATTAGTTAATACGGTCAAATTTTGAGATTTACTATGAGTTCTCCCTTCATTGTCTGTCACCGTTAAACTTACAGAGAAACTCCCTGAATTGCTGTAGCTGTGAATTGGGAACTGTTCTTGTGATGAGCTACCGTTGCCAAAGTTCCATTGCCATCCGCTTATACTGCCATCACTATCAGTGCTTAAATCTCTAAACGTTACGTTCAGTTCATTTGCTACGTATGAGAAATTGGAAACGGGGTCTATACCACCATTATCAGTTTCATAACTTGCCGTCATGCTCACATTTGTAAAGTTAGAGTAGCCATAGAGAAGCGCATAATAATCACCCGCTTGCGTTGATGAAAACTGACATTGCTCATCGTTATTACTATTTTCTGATTTACAATCATTTATCGCTTTGGATGGGTGACTGCCATAACTAACCACTAAATCAGCATCGCCCGTACCACCTGTTGTAGTAAATGAAAGATTTGTAGCTTGTTCTGGAACCGAAAAATGGAAAAAAATCTGCTGTTCAGCTTGACCACTTAATCCGGTAATGGCGACATTGTTTGATAAAATAATATCCACGGGGTCTTCGCCACCATTATCAGTTTCATAACTTGCCGTCATGCTCACATTTGCAAAGTTAGAGTAGCCATAGAGAAGCGCATAATAATCACCCGCTTGCGTTGTTGAAAACTGACATTGCTCATCGTTATTACTGTTTTCTGATTTACAATCATTTATCGCTTTAGATGGGTGACTGCCATAACTAACCACTAAATCAGCATCGCCCGTACCACCTGTTGTAGTAAATGAAAGATTTTTAGCTTGTTCTGGAACCGAAAAATGGAAAAAGAACTGCTGTTCAGCTTGACCACTTAATCCGGTAATGGCGACATTATTTGATAAAATAATATCCTCTACCGGTATATTAATGGTAATAGTTTGTTCTGTTGTCGCGCTTTTACTTTTATCATCAACAACAGTTAATAGCACACGAAAATCGCCATTTGTTAAATAACTGTGATTAACTTTATGGCCACTTTGTGAACTGCCTTCACCAAAATCCCACTGGTAAGAAACAATACTGCCATCAGGATCATAAGAGTTGCTGCCATCAAACTCACAGTTTCCTTGGTCACACAACGCAGTAAAACTGGCGATTGGCGTAATGTTATCACCGCCATCGGTCCCTGTAATACTCCCGGAAATTGTGAAATAGCCTAACGATGAATACTTCGAAAAACCATGATTAGGTGTTCCCTCTGCACCACCTGAAATTTCCAAGGTATAATTTCCTGCTGATAAGTCGCGATTAAAAGAAGCTGAACGATTAACACCTTTATTTGACTGTGCAACAGTTGCCCCTGTACTACTTTTTATATATGCCTGAACATCGAGCATGGCACCACCAATATGCTCGCTTCTATCGATAGTGAAATTAGCATGACCACCCGATGCACCAATAGTGAAGGTAAAGCTATCAGTATCGGTATTACGTGCGATTTGTCCGGCGTTGTTTTCAGCACTTACATCACCATTTGCCTCAACGACTAAAGCCCTTGAACCTGGAATATCATCTGCTCTGAAGGGAATATAGCCTTGCATGATAGCAAAATCATCTTCCCTGTTTGAAGCACCAGAATATTCTCCTTTACTCCATTGATACAGTGCTTGGCCCCAAGAATTTGCGAACCAATAGTTACCCATGATAGGCATCCATTGAAAGTCAGCAATACCTTGATGATATTCGCCGCCAGGTGATCCCCCATCATGTTTTAAATGTAGTAAATGACCGAACTCATGTGCCGCCGTTCGTCCTTGACCGTAGGCATCAGTTTCTTTATATAACGTACAAAACGTTGCAGTACCAAAAGCAAAGGCACAAGATGAACGACCGGTTTGACGATAAAGTGTCCCGCCACCACGTTTACTAGGAGCGGTGTTATTATATACACTTTGATTTGTTGTAACATTGACATCGAACATGGAAAAACTTGCAGCGACTATTTGCCAAGTTGTCCAGACAAACTCTTTAGAAACATCATGAGGCGTACCATTACTCATAATATTACCCGTATCTAAAAATATAACATGACTTGCACCAGGTTTACTCTCTAGCTGTCCGACATGAGTACCAGGATATGGCAAGGCTTGCTGCGAATTTTGTATAGCCATAGTGCGAGTTCCATGTTCATGCTCTTGCAAGTCGCATATGGGAAGTACATCAGTTACGGCAATTTGATCGACAACAAGTTGACCATTTTCTGTCGTATACTCGTAGGCGACATTTTTGTCTTTAAAAATAACCCAACCGTAAATACTCTCGTCATTACCTTGTAAAATAAATTCAGAGTTAGGAAAACCAACTGCATGGCCATTTATTGATACTGTGCCGTTAGCTTCGACTGATAAATTATCAGTAACAACCTTTAACTCGTTACCTAAGTTATCACTGAGGGTCATAGCTTCATGAGCTAACGTTGTTTGTGTGAAGCTATTTATACTCTGCTGCATAAATTGTGCTTTGGCAGCTGAGTCTAGCCCAATTTGTTTAAGAAAATTTGCAGGGGTACCGAGCTGTAACGTCGTTGGAGATACGATATTAGCCCCTTGATTTTCAGTAGCTGAAATTGCTGTGCTTGTCAGTATAAATACAGAAAAACAAAGCCGACTTGTGTTTTTTATTAAATTTAAAAAAAACAAACGAGTTAGATTTTTATTCATTTTAGTTACCCTTTTACTCATTAATTGATGTACGACAAAGTATTGAAGTAGTCATTTAATTCAGCTTTCATTCAGTAAGTAAAAATTTTTACTTACTGAATGAAAAATCGATTTCAATCGATTTACAGGCGAATTTTTGCACTACAATAAATATGTATACAGTATAAATTCAAGATGGTGGTTATTTATCCATCAGATGTATGAATAAAAAAAGACAAAATAAACCATTAAATGTAACATAATATTTACATTACATTAACATTGGCGCGATAAATATCATAAGGACTAGTAAATACGCCGCGGTTAATCGACACAGTGCTGAGCGATATAACCATCGAGAACATTTCCTAAATGAAGGCTGATGATAATAGTTAATTAAGTGAACAACTGATCATTGCGTTTATTCTATTTGCAGGAAAACATATGATCAGCATTGAATAGAAGGAGCAAGTTTATATTAATATATCCAGACTTCACCAAACTGAAGCTAGCTTGGTATGAAATGATGAAACTGGCGGTGTACATAACTTAATACATCAAATATAGCGGCGCGATAAAACCCATATTGTACGTTTAAGATGAAAAATTATTGGTGGAGATGCTTGTGAAAAGTAGTCAGCTGTATTCTTGTCATTTAAGATTACTTATCGAGCTAATCTACGCATAGAGCAGGCTCTGCTTTACCATTAGTGATTCGTTGGTAGCAGCCGCAAGGGTCACTATTTGTGCTACAAAAACCAGAAGTATTAGTGCCAGAATTTACAAAATCATCTTCGAGTCGACAATCTCCAGCACAGTCGGAACTATCAGAACACTTTTTACCTGCATCGATAAATGTTTGAACGCAGTAAGGCATAGCAAACATACAGACACTTTTTATAACACCACCTTTACCTAAGCAGGTTTGAATATCTATATTATTCAACGCTTTTTGTCTAAAATCTTTAGTAGGTTCATCGACACTTATTTCGGCGGTTGATGCACAGCCAGTGATCAATATAATTAAAATTAAAAGTAATAATTTCATAGAAGCCCTAACGCCTTACCCCTGAGAAAGACAATCAACGGTCAAGTGTCACGCTGAATTTATTATATATGTCATTATACTCGATTTAATGAAAGCAAAATACTTAAGATCGTGAAACTGTTTTTTCCAAAAAAGACAATCAGACGACGATTGAACATAGCAACCACTATTGATTTATCTATCCTAGGGTTTATTAATTGAGTATTGAGTATTGAGTGTTGAGTGTTGAGTGTTGAGTAAGATAAGGGTAATTTGTTGACAACAAAACACAAGAAGAGCCTTCAGGCAAAAATATACAAAATGTACAATCAATTTCTAGAATTTATCGTTAGGTCAAACAGCATAAGCCATTTGACCTTTTTCAATCAAACTCACTATTTTTCTAATCGTGCTCCTTGATGCCTTAACGCTCTGCAATTGTAGTTTACATCAACCTGCCAAACACCACCTGAACTGCTCACAGATTGGATTGAATAGCTGCCACTTCTTACTTCATGATAATAACTTAAGTTATAAGGCGCTGCTTGACCAGGACCAACCCAAGAAATCATAGACTGACACTGAGAGTCTACTGCTCCTTGTAAAATAATATTTCCAAATGCTGTACACGCAGATAAAGAAACACCTGCGCCACAGCTAGCTGTCATGGTAGAACCTGCAGCAAAATTATGTCCAACATCATTATGATTACCATGATTGTATTGGGCTCTTGTATCAGCGATTGTTAATCCACTAGCGATTGTTAACGATAGTGCTAAGAGTGTCTTGTTTACGTTTTTCATTTTATACCTCAATAAGTGAATATCATTTTTTAATTTTGCCGAGCAATACTTGATGCAGCGACTAGTTTTATTTGGTGCTCTTAAAAAAGCACAATTTCAGACTATTCAATTAATTGGACTATCCATAGTTAAAGACGCGGAAACAATGGTAAATACGTGTCGTAAACTCATCTACCAGAGCATCACAGATAAACGTAAGTAATTGATGAACAACTAATAAGTGATGAATTTACCAGTTTTTACCGTTAAAAAATGAGCGTAAGAGTTCTTTAGTTGATGGTGAATGAATATAATGTGAGAGTAAGCAATTTGAATTTATTTAAAGAGGACTATCGAATGAAACACAATCAATTAAAAACGCTGATAACTGGAGCACTCTTAACCGTCTGTTCGCTGAATGTACTTGCTCATACATTTTCAACAGAAATTGCACAAGCAAGTGGCACCTATTCAACGAAGATAGTACATGGCAGTTATTCTTTAACTCAAAGTGAAATACAATCTTTATATGATGCTCGCAAGACAGCTGAAGCTAATTTTAGGAACCAACGAACAACAACTTGTCAACGCGACAACACAAGAGAGCCAAAAAACCGTACTTGTGGTGAACTTGATTCACCTTTTTGGAACGATCACGATAATTTTATCAGAAGTCTATTTGCTGCCAATAATGCCTGCACACTACTTGCAAGAGAATTAGAATTGCCAGCACAAGCCCTTTCACCGGAGTTTGTAGGTCCAACATCATTTATTGGACCTAATGGAAGTGCCAAAGTAGGTCATCATGGGAATTTAGTTGATGTAGGTATAAATGCGTATGATATTTCAGAAGGCGTTACTTTTAACTGTGTTTCCTATGTTAGTGACATTACAAGATGATTAGTGTTTTGGCTGTAATGAGAGAGATTTTACAAACGACATAATTAATTCTAAATTTTGAGTGAGAACAGCTCGATGTTCGCTTGTTAATAGGGAATCTGACAGAATAAAATGACAGGTTCCCACGACATTTTTCCATTTTGGATTATTTGGAATTTTGTCAATTGATAAATATTTATCTAATGAGCGTGTTCTCAAACTACCGCCGTCAATAGATACGGTCCACAATCGAGACTTCTCAGCCAATTCGATCTTATTTGACTGAGTGTGGATCTCCCAAATATTAATGGTTTCAATCATTGTATTGACGAGAAGTTGCTTAAATGCAAACTTGTCAGCTATGGGATCATTGCAATGTTGCTGACTTTCTTTTTCATTCTCTAACAATAATAGTTGTTGTTTATGAAAGTTGATACTTTGAGTGAGCGCTTCTTGTTTTTTCGTATTTCTGAAAAAATAAAAAACAGTGAAAGACATTGTTAATATAAGAAGAATAACACCCAATAAACTCCAATTAACTAATACTTGGAATTTAGTTTCACTACTTAAAGTTTTTAATTTTTCTGCCACTAAATTCGCAGTAATACGCTTTTGTACTAGTTCATGTTGAATTGTTTTTATATCAGAATGATATTTAGTTTGTAGAAAATTCTCTCTAAAATATTGAAAGCGTTTAAAATGAAATAATGCATTAGCTGGATCAATAGCTTCATATATCATTGCAAGGCGTTGGTGATAATCAGCCTTTTTAACATTATCTCGATGAGCTTCAAGAATGACTAACCCTTTATTTAAAAGTTCTATCGCTTTTTCTGACTGTTGTAATTGGTTATAAGTTATCGATAACTGATAGTAAATGTCTACACGATGGTCAAATGACCCAGAAGTTTTTAAATCCAGCGCTTTGAGTAAAAACCCTCTCGCTTTTATATACTCAGATTGGCCATTAAGCACTGTTGCGAGATTTGTTAATATGCGCGACTGTTGGCGTGTATTGAGTTGATTTCCAATGGAAACAACAATCTTATCAAAGTATTTTTTAGCCTTATTAAGATCACCACTTTTGACATAAGCGTCCGCGAGATATTCATATAAGTGCGTTATAGAGTGAACAATTTTGTCGCTATTTTGATGCTCAGTTGCATATTTTAGATAGTACTGATGCGCTCGTTGATAATAGGAAATTGCTTCCTCGTACTCTTCCAATACGGTATGGACAGAACCTATATTAATTAACGTTTTAGCTATAGAGTATGCATCTCCCAGTTGAAGTTTTAACATCAAGCTTTTTTTGTAATGATCTAATGAATTTTTAAAATCGTTAAGTTTTAATTCAATTAGACCGACGTCATTATAGCTGTGGCTCAACCAAGGTATGTTCTTTTCCGCGATCGCTATATTTAAGCCCTGGCGGAAATAAGGTTTGGCAAGTAAATAGTCGTTGGCTCTAAAAAAACGCTTGCCAGCATATCGATTCCATAAGTATTGATGTTCTATTTTTTCTAAAAAGGACTGGTCAGACTTTAGTTTTGCTAAATAGTAGTCTTGGCTTGCGCCATCTTCCTGTCGGTAAAACAGCTCTATTAAACGCAAATAAATTTGAATGACTTTTTGTTTTTCTCCACTATTTGCTACTTCAACAAGTTCCTTTTCACAAGTTCGGACTCTCTGATTTAAACCCTTAAGGTTGATTGGAACGAGACAATTTTCAATTTTATTTTCAGAGGCAATGGCATACGAATGAAGGAATAGTGTTGCCAGTAAAATGGCAAAATAGAAAGCAAATAGTTTCATTTTAGCTAGTACACAACCCGTTTTGATAAAAAGGATTAAAAATTTAAGTCAAACTATCCCTAGTTAAATGACCTAACCAGTGTACGAGAGTTCCAGATTAAAAAAAAGATATTTAAGCATTAACAAGTGACTATGCTGTCAATTATTAATTTCTAACTCTTTTAGGGGCCCAATAGACAGCATCTATTACCATTGAACTTAAGATCATAATCATCTTTGCTAACACAGACAATGATGGCTATTTCCTCAGGTTTCCCCGCGGTTCCGAGTCGCTCGTATCTTGCTTTATTCATCATAACGTTCAATTAATTTTTGTATTCCCCCACCTATTTTAACAAGCTTCAGGCTTGAGCGTTTTACTATAATATGCGATTAACTTGGCATCTACTTATCCGTTTTAGCTAATTGGCCGATGGCACCAGCGAACTTTTTAATCTTAACAGGCTTGGCGATAATAAAGGCTTGCTCAAGTCGTCCCTATGCTTCGAATACAAGGCGTTTTGGTTTGTGTTTTTTATCTATTGAATCGCTTTATTAATCCCTCTTTCATCGCTGGTGACGGGGAAATAAATATTGGCAGGACGGATGTAGGTATCATGTACCTTAAGGTTTTATCAATATTACTGCTGTCATTGACATCAACTCTTTACTGGTGGCATTGTCAGCAAATCTTTACCTATAGAGAACGACATTTCCCCCAAGGTGTAGATGGATTAATTAAATTGCTCTTGAACCAAAATCAAATTCCATGATAGATTATTGTATTCAATATACAGTTATTTGATTTAATTGGAGAGTCAATATGAAGAAAATCATGAATAAAACTAAAGTGTCGTTTGGTATCCTTTTTGTTGGAATAATTGCTGGGCTTATTTATAACCAAATGCAACCAGCCCAGCAAGGTCAACAGGACAAAACAACCTTAATAAGTACCAGTACCAGTACCAGTAACAATAACAATAACAATAACAATAACAATAACAATAAAATGCTTGCCGACAGTGTTAAGATAACCGCTACTCCATCGAATATTGTGCCTAACAGTGTGCAGAATAGTGACGCTATTAGCTCGGTTGATTCCTCTACTAGCAGTCAAAATAATGCTAGAGTTTTGACAAACAAACATCAATTGCCTGCAGATCACCGCAGTGCTCAACAACCCAAACACCATGGCCATGAAAATCAGCGCAGACACCCTGAAAACAATTCATTAATACCGCCAGGTGAGCCGAAAAAAACACTGCCAGAGCAAGGGACTAAAGGCTAATTGAGTTCAATAAACCGATAGGGATATCGGTTGTTATCGATAATGATTTATCCTCCCCCTTGAAATCAAGTCACTAATTTCTGCTTAACGTGCAACTTTGAGTGATTTTACTGATTTACGTTCAATTATTCATATCTCTTAACATCATAATAACAAAGAATAAAAGTTTCGCTAATAAAGTACGAAAAAATTCTTATCAATTCAATGCTTGAATATTGTATACAAAATATTGTATAAATAACCTTGAAACATATTGAAACATTTGTTTCGACCAGAGAGGGATGTACGCGTTAGATGCAATTAGAGCAATAAAAAATACAACATGCTTACTTTGCTACACGGAAGAAATACCTATCGCTATATTAAGAATAGGCTTAAGAAATATGAAACTAACAGCTAAGAAAACATTACTAGCCAGCGCGATACTTTTATCGCTAAACATGACCAGCGTTCAAGCAGCAACAATGTGCGGCGCTAAAACTTTAGACCGTCAAGGCGAAGTTCCTGCCAACCAAACTCACTGTATCACTGATTATGGCCATTATTTATATGTGACTGTGCCCTATGAAAACAGTAGCGTAACTATCACCACTACGGGTGGCACATTTATCGGCAATGATGCAGATATTAAACTTTATGATGGCAATGACTGGAGTGGCAATGTCGAAGTAAGTAGTGTTACTGCTGGTACAAATGAAGAAAGTCTGTCATTCGTGTCACGTGCAGGCGAACGTTACTTTAAGATTGACGGTAATATTGAGCAAACCAGTTTAACTATTACGATCACTGGCGGTGATATTCCACCACCAATGGGCGATTATGTCATTTACAATACCAAGGTTTTTGTCGATGTACCGCCAGCCTCAATTTCGTCTAAAGCACAATACGGCCCAGTTATAGCAGCAATTTTAGTGGCAAGTTATAGTGACTTTGCCGGTATTGCCGGCGCGGCTAATGACCCTATTGATGATGTATCGCAGGCGATTCATTACCTAGCCAAAGCCGATGATTTAACCGATCCGGATCTAAACCAATTATTATATTTCTTAGCCTCTTATAAATATAATGCCGCGGCATTAACTGATGCCGAAGCGTCAGCGCTAAGCACAGCGCTTTTAGCGGTTAGTCAAATGAGCAACTTCATTGCTCCAGCAGGCAGTGTCATCCAAGAAGGTTATGCCGCAGCCTTATCAAATTTCAGAAATGATGCTAGTTCAGCTTATTTTAAAGATCAGCTACCGCACTTATTAGCGTTAATTCAATATTATTCTGAGCAAACCAATCCATTTGGCATCAGTAATGGTGGCGATACGACTATGGCATTGATGGGCGCGCTAGGTGATGCCGCTTATTATGGTGATGCTTCAATAAAGTCTGCTATTAATACCAAGATGCTTGATGTGTTATCGGTAATGCGCTCATTTATCTTTTTAGGTGAAACCTCTCTTGATATGCGTTGGGCAACGGAAGCCGATAGAAAGTGGATCATGCCGCATTCATTTATCACTATGGGCAAGTTAGCATCAATTGCGAATGATGAAGCGAAAGCGCGTTTTGATAGCACTATTTTAGAAGCACGTGAAAAAGTTATTGCAACTATCTCGGTGGAAACCACTGAAACCATTATCACTAAAAAATATTTAGAAAATGCAGGGCGTAGCTGTACAGCAGGTGACCCGTTATTTGGTAGTTGTGTTGTGCCACCTAAAGAAGCAGATATTTTAACGGTTAGTTACGACTGTACTAATAATATCACTATACGTGCACAAGCCTCCATTAGCCAAGCAACACTTGACCAATCTTGTGCTGATATGGCCTTACAAGAAACCGAGTTTCATACCTTTTTCAATACCGCAGGGACACCCGTTACCGGTGATTTAAATGACCATATTGAAGTTATTGCCTTTGCTAGCCCGGCAGATTATGAAAAATATGCACCAGAATTTTTTGGTATTGCTACCGATAATGGCGGTATGTATTTAGAAGGCACGCCAACGGCGCAAGGCAATCAAGCTCGCTTTATTGCTATGCAATGTCCAGATGATTGGCTTGGTGGCTCTTGTCAGTATATCGACCAAATCTATAACTTAAGACATGAATTCGTTCATTACCTTGATGGCAGGTATAATAAAGCGGGTTCATATGGCACCTTTGATCCAAATGCGGCCTGGGCTGAAGGTATGGCTGAGTACATGGCCATGGGTAAAGATCATACCCGTACATTGAAAACCCTTAAAGGCGAAACTATTCCACCACTGTATAACATCGTCTTTATGGGATATGAGTACGATAACTTATATCCTTGGGGCTACTTTGCAATGCGCTACTTAGGTGAGGAGCATAAAAATGAAGTCGAACTTATTGCTGCAACGCTAAAAGCTGGCGACAATACCGCTTATAAAGCTGCGCTTAAAGGTGCAGTAGCACGTACCGGAGCTGGTTTTGAGACTTATATGCTGGCCAACTCTGCAACGGTTGCGCCAATTTCTGCACAAATACCCGCACAAGATATGATTGGTAGCTGTGACTTAGTTCAGCAATATACCCGTTATTTTGATGCAGCAAGCACCAACTTTAGCTTTACCAATACCACTGATACACCCGTGTCATTATTCTGGGTAGATAGCACTAAAGGTACCGCTAATTTTGGCAAGAATTACAAAACACTTAATCAAGGTGACAGTTATATCTCTAGCTCTTGGAAAGTTAACGATCGCATGATGTTATCTGATAACAATATGAATTGTTTGGGTGTGGCGGTAATGGCTGAAGTTGAAAACACTTTCACCATTGAAGCTGAGTTAGTTAAAAATGTGGTAGCTGAGGTGATTCCAGCCTTAAACCAAATGGGTAGTTGTGCTTTAGCGCAGCCGCATTTGATTATGGACCAGTCACATGAATTTACTATTACCAATACTTCAGACACAGCTGTACGTTTATTTAGAATTGACAATACTAAAGGCTCTATTATCACCACGAGTGGTGGTACTGGCTTTACTCATGGTTATGGCGTATTAGCGCCGGGCGCAAGTTACAGTAATGATGTTTGGTATGGTGATCGCCGCTTAATGGTTACCGACAATAGCTTAAACTGTTTAAGTGTTGGTGTGTTAAACAATGCAATTGCTAGCTTTACCGTAGATCAAGCTATGGTCGCTAATGCCGCGGCTGCAGAAGTGATTCCTGCAGCGAATACCATAGGTAGTTGTGCATTGATGCAGCAACATTTAACCGGTCCATTTGAAGCGGACTTCTCCTTTATTAATAACAGTGACAAACCAGTGCGAGTTCATCGCGTTGATAATGAAACCGGTGCATTAAATGCTGATTTTGGTTTCACTACCCTTGCCACAGGCGAAAGCTATGACAGTGTAGCTTCATGGAAGTGGTTTGGTAATCGTCGTGCGGCCATTACTAATGAAAGCAACCAATGTTTAGGTGTTGCGGTAATGACAGAGGAAAATACCAGCAATGATTATATTATTACCAATGAACTAGGTGGTGGCGGTACTCAGCCATTAGATTCAGATGGAGATGGCGTAATCGATAGCTTAGATGCTTTCCCATTTGACCCGACTGAAACGAAAGATAGTGATGGTGATGGTGTAGGTGACAACGCTGATGCCTTCCCATTTGACGCATCAGAAACTAAAGATACTGATGGCGATGGTATTGGTGACAATGCTGATACTACGCCAAATGGTGATGTTGATACTGACGGCGACGGTCATTTAGATAGTGTTGATGCTTTCCCTAACGATGCAACTGAATGGTTAGATACTGACGGTGATGGATTTGGTAACAACAGTGATGTTTTCCCTAACGATGCCACTGAATGGTTAGATACTGATGGTGATGGTTATGGCAATAACAGCGATGTTTTCCCTAACGATGCAACTGAATGGTTAGACTCAGATGGTGATGGTATGGGTGATAACTCTGACCCGTATCCAAATGATGCAACTAACGGCGGCGGTGTTACCGTACCTGATTGTGGCGCAGCAACTATTACTAGTGGCAAATTAACACTGGAAAATAACGAATGTGTTGCTGGTGGTCGTGGTTCATTCTACGTATGGGTTGAAGCGGATAATACTCAGTTATTCTTAAGCACTGCGGGTGGTAACGGTGATGTCGGTATTTATTTTAATGCCGATAATTGGGCTACCACAGCAAATGCGCAAGGGTCTTCTGCAGCTGTAGGCACTACGCAATCATTGCAAGTTACTGCAAATCGAGGCTGGCGCTACATTACTTTAGAAAGTACTAGCAATTATGCTGATGTAACTTTCAAAGTAAGTTTAACGGGCGAAGTAACTCCACCTGTAGTGCCACCGGTAACGGGTACAATTACTAATGCTTGTACTACATTAGCACCATTTACTTATGGTGCTTTAGAAACAGGTGCTGTGGTTTGTTCGGGTAATGGCCATAATAGTTATTACATCTATTTAGATGAAAGCGTTACCAGTATTGAGGTGAATACTGCCCACGGAAACGGTGCAGTAGAACTTTATACAGGAACTAGCTGGCCTACTGCCGCTAGTCATAGCCATAAGTCTACAAATGCAGGTACTACTGAGCAAAGCATCACTGTTAAAAACCCGCCAACAGGTTGGTTTTATATTGCAGTTGAGAGCGCAGGAAGTGACGTAGCTGTGCAAGTTGATGTGAAATAGCATAAATAGCTAAAATGAGTAACTATTGATAAAAGGTAGTTACTAAATTGAAACGGGCCATTAGGCTAATGCCGATCACTTAAGGTGAACGGCATTTTTTTGTACTGCTTTCTTGAACGGGTATCTATTTTTAGAACACTTTAATGCCCTGGGGTATTTCCTTTCTCTTCTCGATGGTAAAATAAACTGTTTTGCAGCTTTAGTTATATCCATTACAAACTTGGGAATATTACCTGGTGAGATGAATGGTAACTGAGTTAAATGATGAATAATATGCAGCGAAGCTCCATGAAAACTAAGCTGATTTGGGTGGATGTTTTTAAGCGACTTTGCCATTAAAACCATCTGGTAACGAATTAAATTATAAGCTAACAAAATCCCCCATAACTCCTGCTTTATAAGGTCTGGCTGATTACTTCTAAGCGTAAACCTGTTAT
>JABSOY010000020.1 GCA_013215385.1 Colwellia sp. | reverse complement strand
GCCAACGACTTTAATTAAAGACATATGGACTCTCCTTTGATTGAATGCTTACACTTTCAATATGGCACATAGATGCCGTTTGGTAGGGGAGTCCATATCATTCGTTATGTGTTTCTCAGTGGTGAGGTATATAACATCACCAAAGTATTGCCAAATAGACATTTATACTTCTAAATGGTAAATTCATAAAAAATTAAGCTGTTAGGGTTGTATATGGATATAGCGTCAATGAAAGGAATCGGTGGTACTGCTCTTTCTCATTCTAAAGAGTCACTGAGCTTAGCCTATGTGCAAGCTTTATTAGCTGCAACAGGATTAAATCATAATGAACCTAAAATTGATAATGATGGCGTTGACATTACAATTCGGGGTAAAGGTTTTGATGGTATTTTCCAAGAACCGAAAATTGAAGTACAACTCAAATGTACAGCTAAATCTGGTACTATTGACCTAACCAATAATGAACTCGTCTACCAGCTTGAAAAGAAAAATTATAATTATCTTATAGGACCATCTCCACTCCCTCTTATTTTAGTAGTTCATTATGCACCGAAAAACTTTGATGAGTGGTTAATAGAGAGTACCGAAGGAACAACCATCAAGTATGCGTCATATTGGTATAGTTTATATGGAAATGACCCTATCAATAAAGATTCCAGAGTTGTTAGGATTCCATTGAAACAAAGGTTTGATAGTAAGGCTTTAGTAAACATGATGGAATTAGCTAGTAAAGCGGAAATGATTTACAACTTGGAGGTGGCTAAAGTATGAACAATAATCAAGCTATTCTTACTTCTCTTAAAAATTACTTTCGTATAAATGGAATTCAGGAAAAGACAGTTGTCCCTGAACGATTTAGTGTTTGGTATGACCAACCCCATGAGCTTGAGATCGTTCTGCCTGCTGAAGTATTAGTTAATCATGAGCAGTCAAATACCTTATTAGCTGAAGCTATTCTAAACATTTCAAATGCACATGGATTTTGCTCTGAAAATTTCAGAAATAAACTTCTTAATGGAGAAAGTGACTTTTTACAGGTTCGCTCATCCGGAGAACGAATAAATCATGGTCGAATCAAGTTTAGTGAAGGTCTAAATGCCTTAACAGGACTGTATGGAATTATAAAGTCATCTGCAAGTAATAACATAAAAGTTAAAGGCAAAAGGAAAGCTATTAAACATTATCTATCAGGTGTAAATATGTTGGCACCTAAAGCGGGATCATTCATATACACTGTTGAACTTCAATTATTAGATATTGATGAAGAATATAGTCAGAACAATGTATTTGAGCATGAGACCTCGCTTAGCCGGTACGTAAATGCTAATTTGGCAATCGCCTTATCTAGAATTTCTGAAAAAATAAAATCTAATGATTATGAGTCTCCTGCAAAATTACACAGTATCGGTATCGACAGTTCGTTTTGTCATAATTTTCTCGACTTATTTTCAAATAGTTCAGATAAATTAGAGTTCAATTTTGACTGGTCATTCAAGGAGGAAGTTTTTGACAATGTTCCTAACAAGGTTGTTTTTAATTATTCTGACAGGGAAAAAATAGAGCGTTTTAAAGGTATATTGAGTAAAAGTAAAGCTAAAGAGTACGTTGATTTACCAGCTTATATTGAGAAATATAGTTGGCCTATAGAGGATGAAAAAGGCAGGGTTTATTTACGATTAGAGATTGATGGTAAAGAGCATACTTGCTTTATAGAAACAGACTCTAGACTTTATGAGACGTTAAAGGCTGAACATGAGAAAAAGCAAATATCTATTACATGTCAATTACTCATCACATCAGGGAGAAGAACATCGATTGATGTTCTTAAGCTCCATAGTCTTCGAATAAATGAAAATCAAGAAATAGAAATACCTGACTAAAAAACAATTGTTGTATGCAAAAATAAACACATAACAAGTTGCTTAAACGGAAAAATAACAGTTAGCCATCGCTTCGCGATTATAGCCAACCATTATTTACCGCTTAGCAAAGCGTTATGTAGATTTCAAAAAAAGGAGAAGTATTCAATGGATAAGTTTATAAAATTAATTGCAATTTTAGGCACTTTTATGTGTATTACACCCGTTTTAAGCCGAGCTTATGTTCTGGGTAAGTTTGCAGACGCATATGCTTCTGGCTTCAACGGAAGAGTAAATGTGTCATATACAAGTGGTGACTACATTTGTATTGGATTTGGACTAGCTGTCATTACCATTTCCATAGTTATGTTTATTAGAAGTAGTCACCTAAATTTCCAAAATTCACGGATGGAGAGTCGATCTACATAACAAGCTATTCAAGACGGACGCTGAACAGTTGGCTAGCTTCGTTCCTCGCATTTTAGCCAACAATTAAAAGCCTCTTAATGGGGCGTTAGCTTTTTAATCACAAATAAGGATTTATGTGAAATATTCAATTTTAGTATTATTAGTTTTTTCGTTTGGCTCTTATGCCGAGAATAACAAAGTGTTGGAAGGTAAAGTTGTCACCAGTGAAAATACCGACATTAACGGTAATCTCATATCAAAAAATCATTACATATCAGAACTTTTATTAAAGAACTGCAATTTTCAGGCTTATTTTAATTTAAAAAGTAAGTTTGAAATAAGTTTTTCAGATCGTAAGTTTTTTGCGGATGGTTATTCAGTCAATAAACAGAAGAATGGTAATTGTTTACTGAAACTGGATAATGGTCAATCAGCTAAAAGCTAACAAGAACATCAAACGGAAAAATTACAGTTGGCTTTTTTTCGTTCCTCAAAATTTTAGCCTACTATAATTTTCCGCTTATATAAGCGTTAGCCATAAATGGAGTTATCATGAAACGGATTTTTATAATCATAAATTGCTTAATCCTTTGCAGTTGCACAAGCATTCCCTTTGCAACAATGCTTAAATTTAGTTCTTTTGATGAAAATAGCTTTTTGGAACTTGCCCCAAATGAATTAAAAGCCAAAATACATATCACTAAACCACTAGAGATAAATATCTCCAAAACGAAAATATCTTTAACTTTAGTCACTACAAAAGGCAACATTATACAAAATTACCCTTTATATATTTACGCTGTTAAAACACTTCCCGCTGAAAATGGATGGCTTAACTCTCTCGCTGAAAGGACAGAATATGAACTTGTCTTCACTGAAGAAGCAATAAATAATTTAATTATCATTCAAGACAAAATGAGGGCTGAAAAACCTAGTGGTTTCGAATTTGCAGTGAATGTCAATTTTAAGGAAGTATTTAAAGAACCGAAGAATGTTAAATTTTCTATTTTTTTAAAGTTATCCGAAAGTACTGACTATATTACATTATTTGACAACGCTCCTATGGAACCCGAATAAATGGCTAACAAGCTGTTAAACAAGGACAAAAAATAGTTGGTTTTTGCTCCTTCGTCGCTTATTTTAACCAACTATTATTTGCCTCTTAGTGGGGCGTTATCGATACGAATTCTAATCCGAAACGTTGTTTTGTGTTTTTTAGGTAATGACCGTTATGTGGCAAAAGAAGAAATTTGGTTTAATGCCTGTAATGAAGTTTGGCTACGAAAGCAAACCATACTGACATAATTATACGCTTTAGCTTTCTATGGTGATATGAGAGGATTTAGCGAGATAACTTATTTATCAACCTGCGTAACTAACAGCAAACCCGAAAACAGCTAAACTCTGAGACATAGTCCAAAATTTACCTTAATAATATATAGCTGATATAGTGGCGGCAAAATATTGGGGTATATCGACCATCAAAAGGGTTGGTAGGAAATTGTAAAGGTTAAAAGTGACAAATAAGCAGTGGTTTCAACTCCATACTTGGGCTGGAGTATTTTTAGGCGCATTATTATTATTTGTATGTTTCACTGGAACACTTGCTAGTATAAGTCATGAGATTGAATATTTAATCGATCAAAAATTTCGGGCGCTAACCCCAAGAACAAAAGTCGACTTTCATCAACTTGAAAATCAGCTAGCTAAAAAATACCCCGATAGTTATCTACAAAGAATTCAAATAAGGCCTGAAAGGTACCTTGCTGGCGAAGCTCAGATAGTGACAAATAATTTGCGCAGCTTTGTCTATTTTGATGCCAATACCGGACAAATTTTAGGGGAAGGTCGCTGGGGGCGATTGTCTCGCTTTATTCGAGACATCCACCGCAAGCTTTCGATGGGCGATGTCGGCAAACTTATTGTTACTTCACTAAGCTTATTACTACTTATTATTTTAGTGAGTAGTTTTTTTGTTTATAAAGACTGGTGGCGTTATTTCTTTAAGCGACCAGATAAACTTAAAAGCTCAAAACGAACAACATGGTCTAGCTGGCATAAAATCATCGCGCTATGGTCATGGTGGTTTATCGCGACGGTTTCAATAACCAGTTTCTGGTATTTTATTGATCAAAGCCTCCAGACTGCAAAGATTGAATATTATCCGCAGCCGCCCCAAATACAATCAGAAGTAGTTAATGCAAAACCATTAGCTTTAACTAAGGTAATTATTAAAGCTAAAGTAGCCTTTGAAAGTTTGGATATTACCTATATACGTTACCCGAATAGCGCTAATAAACCGATTGAAATCAGAGGTAATAATAATGACTTTCTTGTTGTTGACAGAGCTAACCGTATTTACCTTCATCCAGTGAGTGGTGAAGTGTTAGCCGTTCAGTATGCGACAGAGCTATCAATATATGCCCGTTTAACTGATTCAGTAGACCTCATTCATTTTGGACATTTTTCAGGTATTACCTCTAAAGTTATTTGGTTTGTCTTTGGTCTATGCCTAAGCTTTATCATAGCGTCAGGGATATACATGGCCTGGCTTAAGGTTAAACGTAAGCAGCCCTCTGTCGTTAAATGGCAGGGGACTTCTGGGATACTCGCAATAATAATCTGCTTGGCAGGAATTGTATTAACCACTATCAGTGTTTCTATACCAGATGAAGCGTCTAGGCCATTCTCACCACAGTTGTTGATAAATTAAATTTATAGAGTACTTAAATGTTTCTAATGTGTAAATTAAATGTGATACAAATAAAAAAAAGCCTGAATACATAAAAACATTCAGTTTTTTGCGTTCTTACAATTGACAATGATAATTGTTCTCATTAAGATTCTCTGGATTATTTACATGACAATTAATTAAGTCTCAAGTCACTTGAATCTTGATTCAAGTGACTTGATACTTTTTGGGAAAATAGGCATTGAGGACATATGAACACAAAAGTTAAATTGATATCCGTAGTTATCGCAGTAATTTTACAGCCAACAGGCGCATTTGCAATGGAAGTAGCAGATGATAAAACCGATAAGGATATCGAAGTATTAACAGTAGTAGGCAGGCATGCTCATTACAAAACAGACGAAGCGCATGCTGCTATGCGTTCAAATGTTTCATTGTTGAATACTCCTCAATCAGTAACGGTTATTCCAACCGAAGTAATGGATGATCAACTGGTGGTAACGTTAGGCGAAGCACTGAGAAATGACGCCAGTGTATCTATTGGCAGGGTAACAACGGACCGAGAGCGTTTCAGTTTGCGTGGTTTTACCCTAGAAGAAAGTACCAACTTGCTAAAAAATGGCCACCAGCATTTCTCTAAATATCGTTTACCTATGGCATTGATTGATAATGTTGAAGTATTGAAAGGACCTTCAAGTCTGCTTTACGGGCAATCAACGCCCGGCGGATTAATTAATTTAGTCACTAAAAAACCAAGCTTTGATTCGTTTACTGAAATATCAGTAAAAGGAGATGAAAATGGTTCATTAAGATTAGGCCTCGATATAGGGGGGAGTTTTAATGAAGAAAAGACCATGCGTTATCGCGCTATTCTTGAAAAAGAAGACAATAAAAACTGGCGTGAATATCAAGATGGTACCGAGCAAGAAAGTGATTTTTTTGTCGGTAGCCTGATGACCGATTTTGATGTCAATGATGACTTAACCTTGTCATTTCATTTTGACAGTTCAGATGAAGTAGCGGGTCAAGACAGTGGTGCTTTGGTTGATGACAATGGTGATGTGGTCGGTGGTGATGATCTTATTTGGGATATGCCGTGGACAAAAATTGATGCGCAAAGTCAAAACTATGGTGCAGATGTTCGTTACCAACTCAATGAAAACTGGCAACTAGAAGCAGGGTATAACAACCAACATAACGAACGTGAACGTTGGGAAAGTAAGCCGCAAACACAAGATGACTTTGATCCCGAAACAGGTATTTATGAAAACAAACCTTACGATAAATTAGAAGACTGGCAGCAAAAGGCCTTTTATTTCGATTTTGTAGGCTCAGTTGACTTTGCTGGTTTGTCCCATGATCTATTAGTGGGCGGTAATTATTTAAAGCACGAATATACCTCTTTAAAAGTGAAAGGTGATAAACAGGAAGCGAACCTTAACGAAGGTACGATTATCCCTCGTCAAGAACTTGATTACGCTGATGCGAAAGCAAAAGATGAATCTTATAAATATTATGGTGTTTTCGGGCAAGATTTGATCACAGTTAATGATCAATGGCAAGTATTACTCGGGGTGCGTTTTGATAAGCAAGAAAAAGCCGATGCGGATAACTCTTCGGTATTGCCTAAATTTGGGGTGATTTATCATCCGAATGAAAATGCTTCACTTTATGCAAATTACAGTGAAAGCTTTGAACCGCAAGGTGATGTAACTGATGATGAAGATGCAAATTTCGGTCTTGAGCTAGATCCGGTAAAAGGCATCATGGTTGAAGTTGGTGCTAAGTGGGAATTATTTTCTGGTAAATTACGCCTTAATGCCGCGGCTTTTGACATCAAACGTAAAAATATCGTGCTTGAAGTTAACTTGGAGAACGATGCTGAATTCGAGATGATCACAACGCAAGGCGGTATTCAACGCCATAAAGGGTTAGAGATCGGCGTAATTGGTGAGATCAATGAAAACTTATCATTGATCACTTCTGCTATGTATCTCGATGCAAAATATGATGCCCATAATGAATATCAAGGCAACCGTCCTGAAGATGTACCAGAGTTAACCGCTTCTGTTTGGCTTAAGTATTCAATTTCAGAAAATGCCGCACTTAATCTTGGTGCCTTTTACGAAGGTGATCGTTATGCTGATGCTAAAAATAGCCTAAAAAAATCGGGTTACACTCGTTTTGATGCTGGCTTCAGCTATGCTTTACCTATGGCAGGCAATGACTTATTAGTGAGATTGAATATTGAAAACATGTTTGATAAAGGTTATTTAGCCGGTGGTGAAAACGGTGAGATTAATGTGGGTAAACCTAGAACCGTAAAGTTCGGGGTAAGTTACAAGTTTTAATACCGGTTTTAAATGGTACATTAGTAAACACAACGCTTAGCCCTATTCTATTCGGCTAAGCGTTTTTATAGGTAATCATAGCTCCTCTGTGGTCATTTAATTATCTATAGAACTTATTATTTTTAGCTGTTAAAGCTTTTGCTACGTGTCATGGTACTCGTCGTTCAGTTTTTAGCACTAAACAAAGGTTTAACCAAAAAATTAGCTTTACTGAGCTTATAAAACATTAATTCAGTTATATTATTCTATCGTGTAGAACTCTTAATGGCTTCTTAGTATTAAAACTTTACCTATTATCACTTGTTGATTTAAAAGATGATTTTCAAACGTTTATTCAATAAACTGAGGGAAATATTTAATAGGAATATAAAAAAATGACGAAAACACAGCAAAATTTATTTATATCTTTTGCCATTATATTTATTCTTTCTACTTTTTTAACACCGTTTCCGTTTAGCTGGGCATTGAAGATTTTACCTATCGCTGTTTTACTCCAGTTTTCATGGCAACAATGGTCTATAACTCGAGAAAGTGCTCATAAACTATTTATAGTCGGTTTAGTATTTTCCGCTTTAGGAGACTTCTTCTTAGATTACGATCGGATTAATTGGTTTATTTTTGGTTTAGGTTCTTTCTTAGTTGCCCATATTTTTTATATTTTTAGCTTAAAACCTTTTCCCTTAAAACGTGTGCCGATAATCGTATTATATTGCTTGTATGGCATTGGCATGTTTTCATTCATTTATGCTGGTTTAGGTGAGCTATTTATACCGGTATTGATATATATGACGGTACTTCTGTTGATGGGAATAACAACGTTACTGTCACAAAAATCGAATACTTGGCTGATTATTGGCGGTATAAGTTTTATTATCTCTGATTCATTAATTGGACTTAATCAATTCTATCAACAAATACCTAATGCCAGCTTTTGGATAATGACCAGCTATTACCTTGCTCAATTCTTCTTAGTGAAAGGGATGTTTGAGCAAAAGCAGCACTTGGCGTAGTTGTTTACTAACTATCGCCTAGTTTTTCCATTATAAAGTCTATGAAACACCTCAGCTTAGCGGGCATATTTTTTTTACTTGGATAAACCAGATAAACGCCTATATTAATCGGCATTAAATCTTCAAACAACGGAATTAATTTACCGGACTCTACTTCTTCTCGTAAATTAAAAAGCGGCATGCGTATTATGCCTTGCCCAGCCAAACAAAGTGAAATCATCATTTCTGAGTTATTACATGATACGCGGCTCGTCACATGGGTCTGAGTTTTGTGCCCGCTCTTAGTGGTATAGTGCCAAGTTTCAGGTGTTTTTAAGTTACGGTAACTGATCATTTGATGATCAACTAACTCCTCAGGGTGCATAGGTGTACCATGATTCTTTAAATATTCAGGTGAAGCGAGCGTCAGGCTAGTTGAGTTCATAAAACGGCGACTGATCAAACTCGAGTCTTCAAGTTGAACTGCAGCTCTGATGACTATATCAAAGCCATCGGCAACTAAATCTACTTTATGATCGTTTAAGTCAATGTCTAAAGTTATCTTTGGATACTTAGCAAGAAACTCTGCCAATATAGGGCGAATACGTGAAACGCCTATACCAACAGGGCAGCTTAATTTTAAACGACCTTGAGGTATTTGCTGTCGTCCTGAAATACTACTTTCTACTTGCAAAGCATCTTCAATTATCTGCTGACATTGTTGATAATAAACTTCACCTTCAGATGTTAAGCTCAATGTCCTTGTGGTGCGATGCAATAAACGCACGCCTAAACGAGTTTCTAACTTACTGACCTCTTTACTGATATAAGAGGTTGAGTGATTCATTTTTTCAGCAGCATTGACAAAGCTTTTACTTTGTACAACTTGCACAAAAATAGCGATGCCATCAAGTAAATTACTTTTATTTTGGGGTGGGAATAAAGTTGTATTAGCTTTCATATGGAAACAATATGTTTGTAATTAGGTTGTTATTAATCTATAGGAAATAAACTACACTACTTTCATTGCAATACCTATAAATAGTAGGTATATCGTTACAAAATTGGAGTTCATATGAAAATTATCGCTTTTGCTGCCACCAGTAGCCGTAAATCAATTAATAAACAGTTAGTAAGCCACGCCGCAAGTTTAGTGGAAAATGCACAAGTTGAAGTGCTTGATATTAATGATTATGAAATGCCTTTGTTTAGTGAAGATAGAGAAGCTGAATTAGGTAAGCCGCAATTAGCTCAGAACTTTATTGATAAAATAGCCAGTGCTGATGCTGTGGTTATTGGTTTTGCAGAGCACAATGGTTCATATACCGCAGCATTTAAAAACCTATTTGACTGGAGTTCTCGTACGCTGCAAAAAGTATATCAAAATAAACCGTTAGTATTACTTTCTACCTCGCCGGGTCCTGGCGGCGCAGCAACAGTTTTAGCTGCAGCAGTAAATTCAGCACCATATTTTGCTGGTGATGTGAAAGCTCATTTATCTGTGCCAAACTTTTATGATAATTTTGATAGCGAAAAAGGGCAGTTAAAAAACACTGAATATGCAGATAAACTCGCTTCAGCTATGGCGATGTTGAGCAAGTAACTTAATTAGTTTAGCAAATTGATCTTGCTTAGGTACACCAAAACGAAGGGCGTTTTTTTCATCGCATAAACGCACGTAAAGCCCCTGTCGACAGAATGATTGAAAAAGCTCTGTCGCTTGAGGGTGAATTAATGTTTTAAATAATCCGCAGCCACTTATGCTAATTTTTATTTCTGCGTCTTTACTTAACGGCTTTAAAAACGTTGCTGTTAATAATTCTTCGAGTTGCGTTGATAACGTAATAAGTGTTTGTTGTTGTCTAGATTGCCATTGCTGATTATTTAATGCTTGCTCAGTAATAAATTGTGCCGGACCGTTTACTTCCCATGGCGAAGACATTGCTTTTAACTTTTCTAGCCAATATTGATTGGCACTTAAGAAGCCAATTCGAATACCAGCTAAACCAAAAAACTTACCAACCGAACGTAAAACAAAAAGGTGCTTATTGTCAGTTAAATTAATAATCGACTGGCTGGGCTGAATAACATCCATAAAAGCTTCATCAACTACTAACCAACCTGATAGAGCCGCTATTTTTTTGAGTAATGCTGTTAACGTTGGTTGCTGTTGCAATTTACCGGTCGGATTATTGGGGTTAATAACGACCACAATCGCGTGTTGAGTTAATTCTTCACCAGAGGGTAATTGTTGATATTGCTTAATATTAAAACCAGCATCACGCCATGATTTTTCATGTTCTTTATAACCTACCTGCGGTAACCAGACATCAATGTGAGTGATGTTTTTTTGCACGTAATGTTTAAATAAATGCGGTAAACGCGCGATAATTGCTTGGCTACCACTAGTTGCGCTAATATTTTTAGTTCCATAATAACGCCGAGCTGCGTTGAATAAGCTTTTGCTTGGCTGCGGTAATTGCTGCCAAATATCTTGCGGTATTTCAGGGATCGGATAACTCGTTGGACTTATGCCGGTAGAAAGATCTAGCCATTGTTCAGTAGGTATTTGGTAAAGCTCAGCCATTTGATTGAGTTGCCCGCCATGAACGAGTGCAGCTGGAGCTTTATTAGGGTGGATCGTCATTACCAGCTCCCAACAAATAAAATATTAATCAGGTCATGGCTAAAGCAAAGCGCAATAAAAATAATAACAGCTTTATTCACCAGCGTTACACTGCGAAAAATATCTTGCCTGACCACAGTTTTACCACAACCTAAGGTCGGTGAAATTACTGTTTTACCATGATAAATAGCCGTTCCGCCAAGGGCAAAGTTTAACACGCTAGCGCCTGTTGCCATTACCCAGCCACCATTCAAACTTTTATAATTTTGACTTTGCTGATAGCCATTTTTTAGTGCCTTGACCATTTGGGTTAACGAAAAGTTCGTTTGGCAGGCATACAATAGCGCGCTAATTTTAGCACTTGGCCAACCGAGTAAGTCATCCATGCGGGCCGCGCACCAGCCAAAGTGGAGAAAACGTTGGTTTTTATAACCCCACATCGCATCTAACGTATTGGCTAATCTATGTAAAATAACTAAAGGCGCACCGCCAACAATAAACCAAAAAAAGCTCGCTACGGCAGCGTCATGACCATTTTCAAGTACAGACTCTACCGTTGCTCTTGATATTTCTTGTTCAGATAACTCGTTGGTTTTTCGGCTAACTAAATAACCACAAAAGTGCCGAGCGGTTGTTAAGTCATTTTTTTCTAGTGGTTTAAGTATTTGCAGAGCATGAAGTTTTAGGCTTTTCAAACCAATAGAAAAATAAAGAGTCATCGCGTCTAAGCACCAAAATACAAAAGTGTTTTGGTGAAAATAATAATATATAACGGGGAGAGGAATACATAATAGTAACCAAGAAAGAGTGCCGAATAATCTCGGTTGCCACTTATTGGTGTTTTCATTTGCTGTCGGTTTTAAATTAGCGACTAATTCAACCTTATTGGTTAAAAATCCAAAACCAACCAAAGGATGAAAACGTTTAACTTCGGCAAAAAATAAATCCAAAATATAGGCGAGCATCATAATCGCTGAGGTGATCATTCAGTAAGTGCCACCGATAAAGATTGAGTAATATCAATAACTGATATCAGTGTAAAGTTTTGCTGTTCAATATTATAATTTATCTGGAAAATACAGCCGTTATCAAAGGCTTTATCTTGCGTATTTATTGCATGGTTATTAGAAAAGTTACTCACCAGAGTCGATAAAAAACAGCGTAAGATATCACCATGGCTAACCACCAAAATATGCTTGTTAGTTTGTTCGATGAACTTTGGCTGTTCTTTGTTTTCGTTAACAATATCGATCAAACATTGCTGAAAACGTTCAGCACATTCAATGCCTGATTCGCCAGATGGCGGAGCGGTGTTGTTTACTTGATGAAAAATGTCTTGGTAATTAGTATCAAGTTTTACCTCATTGATAAGTTTTCCTTGCCAAGAACCAAAATTTCTTTCGATTAATTGCTCATTTAATAATAATGGGCATTGCAATAAATCTTGGCAAATAGCCGCTGTTTTTTCCGCTCTTGCTAATGTAGAGCTAACAATGCAACTAATATTTTTTTGATTTAATTGCTCCGCCATTAGGTGGGCTTGCTGATAGCCTTTTTCAGTTAAAGGACTATCAAGTTGTCCTTGAAACTTACCTATTTTATTCCACTGAGTTTCGCCGTGGCGCGTAAGGAAAAAGCTTATAACAGTCATCTATGCTAAAAATTACTTGTATATTAATAAAATTGCTCAAGATTTTAGCATAGCTTGCTAGCAGATTAAGAGGCTTTATGGATTATTATTTTAAGGTAACCAGCTGGCTTACTGGCTAAAAGCCGCTAGCTCTAAAGTTACTTGTTCAATACCGTTCTTTTTGATGCGCTTAGCTATTTCTGCTTGTTTACTGCTAATCAATGAAATACCTTCAATAATCATATCGTACGCTTTCCATTGTTTGGTTTTTTTATTCTGACGCATTTGAAAAGTAATGGTTATATCTGGAGCTTTACCATCAGAAATTATAGCGTCTACACCGACGATTTTTGCACCTTTAGTTGGACGGTTAGGTTCGAATGATACCTGTTGGTTTTTATACTGCTTTAACGCTGTAGCATAAGTTCTGACTAAGTAACTACGCATTGAAACGACGAATTTTTCACGTTGTACTTTAGACATTTTTTTTAAATGTTTGCCAAGTATCTTAAAGGCGGCATATTTATAATCAATTGATGGCATTAACTCTTCTTCAACAATAATACGCATGAGTTCAGGGAATTTTTTCAAGGCCTTTTGATCGTTAGCAATACGCGAAAATAAGCGTTGACCCGTTTCGGCTATTACAGAATAAGGCGAAGTTGCATCATTAGTTGCTGCATTAGAGAAATTTGCAAATGATGAAGATAATAATAGCGTGAAAAGTATAAAGAGATGTTTCATTTTCCTGTCCATTGTAAAAAAGTGATGAGATGCTAACTTCAATCTCTGTAATAGAGGATATTATACTTACCGACCAAGCGGTATGTAAATAATTAAATCATCCTATTAATAATTATTTACAATATAGGATGAGATGAGAAAGACTGAATAAGTCGTTGGAACTATAGAAAGAGGGACTAACTAATACGAAGGTGACGGATATAAGAACACAGTTCTTTAATTACTTTTTCAAAAAGATCTTTGTTTTTCGAACTTTTACTTAAACTCGATGAACCATGAAAACTAGCCACAATAAAATAAGCGACTTGGCTAACGTCAATATCATCACGAAGTTGGCTAGCCACTCGTTGCAAGTTTAAAGAAATAAGTTGATTCAGCTGTTGTTGCATATTTAAAATACGTAAACGAAAGCCTTCATCAATAGCTGACATTTCTTGGCAAAGGTTATTTAAAGGGCAACCACAAACAATTTCGTCGCAACTGCCTTCTTCATACATGGCGGTAAAAAATTCACACAAACCTTCTATTGGATCTTCAACTTCTACTGCAGGTTGCCATAGCTCTAAAAACATTGGGGTATAAATTTCTTCAAAAACAGCGTAACCCAATTCCATTTTATTTTTAAAATGATGGTATAAAGCGCCTTTAGAAACTTCACAGCGCGCTAAAATACAAGACAAGCTGGTTGCGATGAAGCCATTTTTATGAATTTCATCAGCACTTATTTCTAATATTTTTTGTCGGGTTAATTCTGCGTCTCTCATTTTAACTACTTTATTTACTGCTTGAATAAACTCTATTCTAACCGACCGATAGGTAGGTTGTAAATGATGTGCTTAACGGACAGCGTAGAGTTAAACACCCCAATATAGATCTAGACAGTTATAATGAAGCTGGAACGACTTTTTGTGGACCAAGATATTCTCTCATGAGAGTCAGTTTAGATACGAAAGCTGACATTATCACTTTTAAGAATAAAGACTTATAGCTTCATTTTGACATTACTTAAGTTCAGTATTCTCTGTAAGTTTTACCGCGCTAATTACAGCTTAGATTTATGATCTAATGTTGCTACATAACAGACCTTGGCTATTGAAAACATTTAATAATGTCCTCATCATATCAATAACAATATTTTAACTGGATCTAAAAATCATCTTGAAAAAACTTCGTATTGCACTGATTGGCTTAGGCGATATCGCTCAAAAAGCATATTTACCTATAGTTGCCAATCATAAAGACATTCAACCAATATTATGCACCAGAAATGTTTCTATACTCATGGAATTGAAGAAAAAATACCGCATTGATGAAGTTTATACTGACATAGAAGAACTCATTAACAGTAAGCCTGATGCGGTAATGATCCATACTTCAACAACAAGTCATTTTTCAATAGCACAAAAATGCTTACATGCAGGTATCCCTACCTTTGTTGATAAACCTTTAAGCTTTTTATTTGAAGAATGTGAAGCATTAATTACTTTAGCTCTGACAAAAAACTTGCCACTTTACGTTGGTTTTAATCGTCGATTTTCGCCACTTATCGTGCCTTTAGAAAACAAAGAAGCGATTCATATTCGTTGGCAAAAAAACCGTGTCGCACTGCCTGCAATACCTCGTGAATTTATTTATAATGATTTTATACATTTAGTTGATGGCCTTCGCTTTTTGGCTCAGTTAGCTCCAACCGAGATTCCTAACGAAATAAATGTAAATTCATTTATGAAAGGTGATTTACTCGCCAATGTTCATATTCAATTTAAGCATGATAATACTTTAGTTGAAGGTTCAATGAACCGTTTAAGTGGCTCTACCGAAGAACAGCTAGATTTATTCTTAGCTAATGAAAAATACCAAATCAAAGGTTTAGTTAGAGGTGAGCATTATCAATCAGGAAATGTAACTCAATTAGGCTTTAATGACTGGCAGAGCCACTTATATACTCGTGGCTTTGAAGCGATGATCGAAGACTGGCTTATTGATGTGAAATTAGGCACTGCAAATATACAACGATTACAAAATATTTTAGCTAGTCATCTTATGTGTGAAAAGATAGTTAAAAAGATTGAAGCAACTAGAGTCAAGTAAGCACACAAAACTAACGTTAGAATAACAACTGATAAATGTCGTCAATGCGGACAAAACGATAGTTTTAGACAGTAATATTCAGTATTTAAAGGGCTATTCTACCATTATCGTGAAGTAAACACTTTATCAATTGTCACGTAATCTATGGCATGAGCTAATGGCGCATGGCTATATGCTGTTTTTACTAGCGGAATATTGGATGAACATTGGCGTGCCAGTGCTCCTATCGTGAGTCGCTATAATGGACCGGTATTAATAGTTGACGGTGGATTTTGACCTGGAGCTGAACATTCAATCATCACGGTTATTACTGTTTTTATCAGTCTATTTTTAATTTTACCGCTAGCCCATAAGCAGGAGATGTTCGTTAAAGCTAACAAATAACAGGCTACATTTAATTCGGATTAATAGATCCCAACATCAAGTCCGGCTGCCATCGTCATGCCGAGTTCTTCACATTGGTCAAGAAATGTTGTTTGCCAGTTTCCTCGGCACACTAATGGTGGTTGGATCCAGTGCCAACGCAAACCTGTACAAATCGACTCGACAGCTCGGCATGTTCCTGTGCCATCATTTCCTGCACGAACATATAAAGCACAGGGCAAGCCTTGTTTTATTTCCAAACAAGGGTAATAACAGCGATCAAAAAAATCTTTCAAAGCACCACTCATATAAGCAAGGTTTTCAGTCGTGCCCATAATTATCGCATCGCAGGCTAATACATCTTCGGGTGTGGCTTCTAATGGTGGGATCCAATGTGTGTGAACCTGTTCAATATCAGGGTGCTGTGCTCCTTTCAAAACAGCATTAACCATTAATTGCGTATTTTTAGAAGGCGCATGCGCTACAATTAGCAGTGTTTTCATTGTAATAACCATTTTGATTGATCATGCTCTTTTGGGGCTGAAAGCTTGAACGAAACTTAGCTCGTCTCTTTAGACTATAGCTATTTATAATTAAAACCCCGCTTGGCTTTTTTTACCCTGTGCATAAAGTGCCTTTTTAGTAAAATTGGCTAAATACCTCAGATTGCCCCGTACTTTATACTATTAGGGTATTAATGATTTAATTAGTTTTATATATCAAAGAACTGAGTGCTAGAATGCACAACACTTTAAATTTATGGAATAAATCATGAAATATGTTGTTTTGGTTATAGTTGTTGCATTGGCGATATTCTTCTTTACTAAAAATTCTAATGATAAAAAACTAGCAATTGAAAATATGATTATAGCTAAAGATTTTTTAGCAAAAAATAAATCCCTTGAAAATGTCGTTGAAACAGCTTCTGGTTTGCAGTACCAAGTATTAGAAAAAGGCGAAGGAACTGAACACCCAACCGCTACATCAAAAGTAACAGTACATTATCACGGTACTGTATTAGATGGCTCTGTCTTTGAAAGTACGGTAGAAAGTGGCAATCCTATTAGCTTTGGTTTAAATCAAGTGATACCCGGTTGGACTGAAGGTGTACAGTTAATGGTTGTTGGCGATAAATTCAAATTTTTTATACCTGCAAATTTAGCTTACGGCAATACCACTTCAGGTAAAATAAAGGCTGGTTCATTAATTATGTTTGAAATAACACTATTGGAAATTCAATAATGCGTAAATCCATATAGACTTGGTGCAGGTTTTATTTTAATAAACCCGTAAGTTAATTAACTTACGGGTTTTTTCTTAATATACGTTACTGTTTGAGCGCATGCATTGGCGGGATAGAACTGGCACGCCATGCCGGTAATAAACAGGCTATGATAGAGATAACCAGTAAGGTTAATAGTGCAGATCCATAGATAAAAGCATCAAAGGCGTTAATATCAAATAACTGAATACTCAACCAACGACCACTAAAGTAAGCGCCTGCCAGACCTATTATTAACCCAATCAGTGTTAGTTTTACACCATAAAAAAGTATTAACGAAATCACTTTTATTTTATCAGCGCCAATAGCCATTCTGATGCCTATTTCTCGGGTACGTAAGTTGACCATGTAACTCATTACACCACTGACACCACTTACGGTGATCACTAAAGCGATCATCGAAAATATGGTTAACAGTTGTGCCAAAAATCTTTCTAGGGAAATCGAGTTATCAACGGCTTGTTGCAGAGTTTCAAATTTTGATAACGGCTGGCGGTCATCTAGCCGAGCAATAATACCTTTAATATCTTGCCTAAAAGTTGTCGCTGTATCGGTGTTATGCTTGGCTAATATAGCAATATGACTAACAGGAGATTGTGCCATCGGCAGGTAAATTTGAAAACTTGGCTCAGTTGATGCCCCACGTTCATTTATGTCTTCAATAACACCAACAATAGTAAACCAATTTTCTCCTCGATCTAATGATATAGCTTGATTAATAGCGCTAGTATTAGGCCACCATTTTTTTGCTAATTTGTTATTGATAATGGCAACGTTGGGCGCATTATCGTCATCGTTGGCAGTAAAATCTTTCCCTAATAATAAAGTGCTGCCAATAGTCGTAAAGTACCCGTCAGTAATGCGGCGAATAAAAGCATTGGCTAAGACTTCATCAGGATTATAATCTCGGTCGTCAAGCTGAATCGCTTGGCGGACGCTACCAAAGTTTATACCAACTGTATCATTAGGATAAGTTAAACTTAATGCCGACGACGTTATATAAGGAAGCTTACGAACTTCTTGTAATACTTGCTGTGAAAATTGCCATTGCTGTTGAGCGTTGTTATAAACAGTCCAATTCAAATCCAATTGTGCAGTCTTAACGTTTTTTGCGGTAAAACCTGAGTCAATGTTCTGCAAATTATCTAAACTTTTTATCGTTAGTCCCGCCGCTATCAATAGTGTTAATGACAAAGCAAATTGGCAAATTAATAGGATATTGCGTAAAAAACCATGATCGGTTGAATATGAAGACTTACCACCTTCTTTAAGGGAAGTGACTAAATTTACCTTAGCAAAACTGGGCACTATGCCTGCGATGATGCCCGACACGGTAGATATGGTTAGGGCAAATAACATTACCGTACTATCGATAGTAATTTCGGTCGCTAATGAGCTGAAGTTTGCAGCAAAACCTTTAAGAAAGTCTAAGCCAAGAAAAGCAAATAATAGTCCTAAACCACCGCCTAACAATGAGAGTAATAAACTTTCTGTTAATAATAATTGCGCTAACCTTGCTTTACTCGCACCTAAAGAGGCACGTACGGCAAATTCGCGTTTACGTTTTGAATGTTGTGACAAGGTTAAGTTAGTCACATTGGCTGAAGCAATTAAAAATAATAATAAGGTTGTCGCTAACAAGGTATATAAATAAGGACGACTGCTTCGTACCAGTTCATCATTAAGCGAAAGAGCAGTTGCACTAATCTCGGCATTCTCTGCATAGGCTTCAGGGAAGTTATTACCTAAGCGCTTTGCTATGTCAGCCATTTCAGTGTTTACTGCAGTAAGAGAATAGTCAGGTTTTATTTTGGCAAAAGCCGACATCATCCGCATAGCTCGATTAGATACTGCATTTTCACTGCTACGCCATGGGCATGATGGAATGGCCATGTAAACATCATTAACATCAGGAAATTGTGGAAAATGAGGTAAAACACCAATTATTTTATGGCTGCGGTTATTAAACTCGACACTTTTATTGATAACATCGTCTTGACCATTAAATTCGTTTTGCCAAAACTCATAAGTTAAAACGACTAAAGGTTCAGCTCCTAAGTCATCTTCTGCGTCAGTAAAAGTACGACCTAGTATTGGCGTTAAATCTAACAGATTGAAAAAGTTAGCTGAAACTACTCCGGTTCGCACTCTTACCGGATCACCATGGCCATACATGGTAAACGTCATGTTGTGATATTCAGCCATATTGTCAAAGGATTGTGATTGACTTTGATAGTCCAACATTTCACTGGCAGAAAATCCGTAGGTTTGATCTCTACTTAAATCTTGTTGCTGCAATATGACCAGCTGTGCACTGTCTTTAAATGGAGTGGCTGAAAACATTAATCCATTGACCACTGAAAATATTGCGGTAGTCGCGCCAATACTCAGTGCCAGTGTAATGATAATAATGAAGGTTGTTATGGGCGAAGCAATAAAGCGCGCAAATGCATAACGAACATCGATCATTATATTTTCGATGAAATTGTTCTGAGTCATATCATCATTATCAGGAGACGTCTGGCCATTATTCTTTGAGCTAGCTTCATTTTCGATAGTTACATTTGCGATAGTTACTTTCGACTTAGTTAGATGCGACATAATTATGCACCTACTTCTGCTGACAATTCGCGGGGGATAAGTTCGGCAATTTCTCGTGTGTCAGCTTTGTTTTTATTGGCTTGTTCGTTAACTGAACTTTCCACCACTTCACCATCAAATAAATTAATTGTGCGCTTAGCAAAATGAGCATAACGGCTGTCGTGAGTTACCATGCAAATGGTTACTCCTTGTTCATTAAGTTCACCCAGTAGTTGCATAACCGAATCCCCATTGATGGAGTCAAGATTACCTGTTGGCTCATCGGCAAGTAATAAGGTTGGACTGCCAACTAAAGCTCTTGCAACCGCAACCCGTTGTTGTTGGCCACCTGATAATTGATTAGGTAAATGTTTAGCTCTTTGGGACATGTTTACTCGTTTTAATACTTCTGCAACTTTGGCTGTTCTTACTGATTTTTTAATACCGCGATAAACCAAGGGTAATTCAACATTTTGACTGACGGTCATGTCGCCAATTAAATTAAAGTCTTGAAAAATAAATCCTATTTCTCTATTTCTTACTTTTGCCATTTGTGAGCCGGTTAAGCTTTCTACCGAATAATTACTAATTTGATAATCACCACTAGTGGCTTTATCAAGTAAACCAATAATAGCAAGCAAGGTAGACTTTCCTCCGCCAGATGGCCCTTGTATCGTCACATAATCACCTTCTGATATCGTTAAATTGACATTTTTTAAGGCATTAGTTTCAATACCATCGGTGTGATAAATTTTATTGAGGTTTGTTATTTTGATGAGTGTTTTTTTGTTAGTCATTATTGAATTCCCTAGGGGTAAATTTGTTTTATTTAATTTGCTAGCACTGCGCTATCGTTAAATTTAGCGATGAGTTAGCAAACTCATCGCAGCTATCTAATTACTTTGAAAGCTAAGGTTTGTTGATCAATTAATCGTTAATAATGGATATTGCTGTAAGTTAGAGGTATCAGACACGATGACTTGCTCGCCTTGTGTTAAACCACTAAGAAGTTGTATCGATGTGGTCGAGCTGGCACCGATAACCACTTTGGTTCTCACTGCTTGGGAATCGCTAGTGAGTTTAAATAAATAGACGGTGCTAGATTCTTGCCAGTGGCTAGGTTTATCAATTAATAATACGTTTTCTAAGCGTTTAATTTCGATGGTGCCATTTACTCTAAGATCAGGGCGGGCTTCACTGGGTAAGCTTTTGGGTAACTGAACATCGACAGTAACAGTGCCGTTCACAACCGCAGGGTCTATACGATAAACAATGCCGCTAATTTTGCTGCGTCGAGTATCAATTTCAACAATTTGACCTATTTTAATATCTTTGGCTTGGCTTTCTTGTACTCTAAGTTCAGCTTTTAAATTTTTCTGATCGGCAACTCTTGCTAATTCTGTTCCTTGGGATATTTCTTGACCTTCCTCGACCGAGATACTTTGTAATACGCCATGCATTTGTGCACGCACGTTGAGTCGACCTACTTGTTCTTCTAATAAAGAAACGCGCAATAACTGTTGTTCTACTTTTGCTTGTTCAACTCTGAGCAAGCTGGTTTGTAGTCTGGGTATTTGTTTTAGTTCGAATTGGGCAATTTCTAGTTGCAGTGTTAATTTCTTCTCACGTAATACCGCTTCACTATATTGATACAGTGGGATTATTTTAGTGATTCTGAGTTGTCTTTTGGCTTCGGCGTCTTCAATCGCTTGTTGTTTTTCAACTTCCAGCAACTGTACATCGGCATGTTTTTTCTGTCTTTCGGTGATCTGAATTTCTTTTAGCGCATCGAGTTGGGCTTGCGCTATTTTGTATTCGATTTTTACGCGTTTATATTCTTGGGTAAGCTCAGGAGATGATAATTTTAAAATGATACTCATCGGGGTTACTATGGCTCCGGGTTCAAGCACACGTTTGATTACTTTTGCACTTACTCGAGATGACAGCCATTTTCTGTTTATTGCCACAAGATTGCCAGGGGCTCTTACATCCTGAATTAAATCTCCTGACTTTACCGTAGTTATAGCTAAACCTTCAGCTGATATAACCGAGTTGCTGTTAGCAGAATTAAAGAAAAATGAATTGATCAGCCAAGTCAGTAACAAAAAGAGGAAGGTACCAATTATAAGGTAACGTTTTATTGGTTTTGTATCACTGTTTTGTGACTCAAGAATAGTTTGCATTTATCACCGTATTGCTCATTTTAAAGATGAGCCAAGCTTAACGGTGTTTTAATCTTGATACCGAGCCAATCGGCGAAGTTCAGTTAGTTATGGATGAACAGCAGATTTTGTCGATGAAAGAGTTCGGGTTTGCATTTTAATTTGGTCTATTTCTATTTCTTACTTGTAGTCTGGTAGTGAGCTTGTACATCATTGATGAACTCAAGCCATATATCGTTGGGCTGCCAGATAGCTTGCATCTGGCTTTGGGCCGTAGCTTCATGTACACCTAATTGTGTGGTTTGATAAAGGTAGGCAAATGCCGATGCCCGATAATTTAACCGACAATGTACCAATACTTTATCTTGCTTATATGCCTTCATTAATCGGACAAACTGTTGAAAATCTGCCAAGGTTGGCTCGCTCCAGTCTACTGCTATTTGGTCAAATGACATCTTAAGAGCCGTTATTTCCTTATTCTCAATACTAAAATCGCCAGGAATAAGATTAATCACATGCAGATAACCATTTTGCTTAACCAGTTGGAATTCAGATGGGTTAGGCATACCTGAACTTGCTAACGTTGAAGATAATAAGCTAAAATTTTTGATGTTGTCAATTGAGCCCGACATGCCGTATGCCCTTGGTTGCAGGAGTAAAAAGAAGAGGGTGATAACAATCGTTAGAGTTTTCATAGCATCCTGTAAATATGGTCAATTTTATTTACTTAAGCGTGTTACTTAAGTGTGTTACTTAAGTGTATTGTTAAGGTGTGGCATTAAGCCTTTGGTATAGAGTATCTCGGTAATTCCGGCTCAATTTTACCTTGGTATTGTCACGTAAAATGATTTGATAATCGCCACTGTCTAAACTAATGAGTTCACTTACGTAGCTCAAATTTACGATGCTAGAGCGATGGACGCGCTGAAATCCTTGTTCATTCAAACGCGCTTCCATATTCTTCATCGTTTCACGGACAAGGTGTGACTTTTGTGGGGTGTGTACGGAGACATAATCACCTTCTGCTTCAATCCAGTAAATATCTTCAGACTTAAGTAAATAAACATGACCATTAGATCGAATCACTAAACGTTCATTTTGAACCAATGACGATGTTTGGCTGGTTGGTGTAGGCAATGTACTTAGGCCTTGCGTCTGGCTTAATAGTTGGGTGAGCTGTGCACTACGTTGTGAAATCGCATTTTTTAGAATTTGGTCACGGGCATGGTCTAAACTTTCTTTAAAACGAACTTTGTCTATGGGTTTGAGCAAATAGTCAATGGCATGAGTATTAAATGCCTCTATGGCGTATTCATCATAAGCCGTTAAGAAAATTACTGGCGGCATATGTTGGCTACCCACCGCATTCACAACGTCAAAACCATTTACTTTCGGCATTTTAATATCAAGAAAAACCAAATCAGGTTTTAATGACAATATAGACCTTATAGCATCACTACCATTTTCACATTCGCCAACGATAGAGAACTCTTTTTCATCTTGTAAGTGCAGAGCTACGCCTTCTCGAGCCAAAGGTTCATCATCAACAATTAATACCTTTATTGTCATTCTTGAATATCCCCTACGTTAATTGGCAAGGCTAATGTTACCGTGACACCGCCTTGTTTATTACTGTTAAAACTCAAGGTGTGTTTGGTACCATATAAGCGCTTTAACCTAGACTTTACATTGCTTAAACCTATGCCAGCCTTGAATTTTTTGTCATCGAAGTTGCAACCAGCTCCGTCGTCCATAATGACTATCGATAAATAGTCTCCTTGAACATGGCAACTTATGCTTAATTGCCCTTTTCCTTCTTTTTCTTCTAAACCGTGCTGCATGGCATTTTCGATTAAAGGTTGTAATAACATCGAAGGAACGGGTATAGAATCAGCATTTTTATCATAATTTTTGACTATGCTAATTCTATCGCCAAATCGTACTTGTTCTATTGCAAGATACTGTTCTACATGGTTGAGCTCTTTTTTCAAAGGGATCCATTGTTGATCTTTTTCATCCAAAGAGTTTCTAAAAAAGCTGCTTAATCGATTGATCATTTCGGTAGCTTTATCTTGCTCAGATTTCATCACTAATACTGAAATAACATTGAGCGTATTGAATAAAAAATGCGGGTTGATTTGCATTTTAAGCGTTTGCAATTGAGACTCAACAAGTTGATTATTTAACTGGCTAGCCATAAGCGCTTCTTTATCAGCAATTTGAGCGAAGTTTTTAATATTTACATTGGTAACTAAAATGGTGTAAATAATGGTATTAAACAAAAATAGATTATCACCAAAGAGAAAGTGACCAATATGTTGCCACGGTTGATACGCTGCCATTCCTGGGCTCATGTTCTCAAAAAAATGATAGTGAAAACTAATAAATAAGCCAGAAACTAAAGACAAAATTAGTAAAAATAAAGCGTGTATTAATAAACCTTTCAGCCAGCTTTTAGGCCTGATGGGAAATCGTAATGCTAACCAAAGCACAATAGGTGTTAATACCACCCAAGGTATCCATATCCTAAAGGTAATAAATTCTATGTGAGCTAATAAATTCATTTCAAAGTGGTGGCTTGTCAGCCAATTTGATATTAGTGACAACAATGAATAAAAGGTTAACCCCAACCAAATAGAGAGTAATAATATCAGGATGTTTTTAAGCTCGATTGTTTTTTTAACGGTTTTTGTCATATTTATTCGGTCACTTTAAGCTAAGTCAGTACATTTTTGAAAAATTTTAATGATGAACAGTTTAGCTGTTTACATTTATCTTTAACAAGGGCTTAACGACAAACCGTAAAAAACTAGCCATGAAATGATACTAAACAACGATAAAGATATTTTTTATTTTAAAAAGCAGAACGATTAACTGCAGCAATTTCGCAAATAACCGTTTAAGCCATATATCGTATTAGTTGTATTTTGTTGGCAGATGATTGTTAACCATAAGCTTGTTACTAGCGGCGATAGGATGAACCAAAGCTTTAGTGATTTTACCGTGCTGATACTTGACCAACGGTTGGTTGATATAACCAGTGAACTTACCTGATTTTAATGGGACTAATAGGGCTGATTTAGTGGTTGAATTTATAATTAACCCGGTCGATTTCAGCGTTTTTACTTTGTTTTTATTAGCGTTATTGTTATTAGTGCTATCGGACAGAGAATCGGCAGCAAAGCTTTTTTCGCGACTCGCCGCTACGATGCAAATTCTATTTTCAGCCGCGCGAGATATCAGACCATACTCTACTTCATACGCTTGTTGAATATCAAAAGGCACTAATAAAAGCTGAGTATTATTCAACGCGGCAACCTTAACTATCTCTGGTATGTTAGCGTCATCAGCTGTTAGCATGGCAATGTTAATGTTCCCTTGCTCTAAGGGCAGTTCGATAATTTTTATATCATCAGCTAGTTCAGTCCACCGGTATCGTTCACAAAAATGAATTTGCCCTTGTATGGCAAATAAACCCTGTTCGCTTATTAATACGGCCTGATGCATGCCGTTAATAACTAAACTCGTGCACACGTACTGAAAGGGTCTTAGTTCTGCGCTGACTTGCTTAATAAGTTGTTTACTTAAGTGTTCTATTTGGGCTAATTGTTCGGCGCTATTGGTGATTGTTTTATCTGCGATAAAGAATAATTCAGGTAATTGAATAATATCACTAAGATTATTGACAATATAATGACAAACATCTTCAATGGCTGCTTCGTTAGTCTTGTAAGTTGCAAATATCGCGACATTAGCCGTTTCTGGTATATTACTGTTGTGCTCAAGGTCAGAGGCTTTCTGTATTGGCAATATCCGCTTTTGATAAAGCTCAGGGCGCAGCTGTTTAATAAGTTCAGTGCCGTCAGGACGAAATTTGTTGTTAGCGGCTATACCTGCTCCAGTTAAATCTATATCAGCGAAAACAAAACCTTCGTCATTGTTTGTTATCTTTGCTAATACCTTACCTTCGGGCGAAACGATCTGGCTTTGACCCACACCAACACCTATACCAACATCAAGGTTTTCAGTCATTGAACTTTGTACTGAATTTATCGCATCTTTTTCTGGTGAAACTAGTGAGCCAATTTTATTAGCCGAAGCTAAAAATACTTTGTTTTCGCAGGCGCGGGCAGGGCCATGTAAATTACTTTGGTCTAAGGCGAAGGTGTGCAGCGGATTACATAATAAATGCGCACCACTTAACGATAATTTTCGTGATGCCTCAAAGGTCATACTATCGCAACCTGTTAATAGTCCTAATTGTCCAAAGGGTGTTGTTATCACCTCAGCAGCTTTACTTGCGCTAATAAAAAAATCATTTTCATCGGCCATCAAGCTTTGTTTGTCTTCTTGGTGAATAAGCTCTCCAAGTGGTGAAAATAAACAAGAAGTGACACTAATATTTGATTTAATCGAACCACTTTGTTCATTGTCCGAAAAGTCCCGTGAAAGATCTCGTCGTAAGGTTACATTGATCACTATGTAGCAATCATGTGTTTTTGCTTGCTCGGCAATATTTTGTAAAAAAACACCATCAAGTGTTAAGGCTTCATGCCATGCCTGATTATGGTCAACGTACCTAGGCTGAGTATTACAGTATTCAGGAAGAACAATGAGTGACGGTTTACACACTGCTATTTCATTTATCATCCGAAGACAAGTTGCTAGGTTTTCTTGAACATTTGAAGAGGTGGCAAATTGAGAAACGGCTACTCGCATGATATTTATTTTCCAGGTATTCATTGAAGGTTTGAATTTAATAAGGTGAAAGCATATTACTTAGCGATGAGATCTTACCTTAAAAAGTTAGTGGGCAGGCTATTTTTTCATAAATAAAAACACCATCTTTCGATGGTGTTTTTTATCTTTAATGATTAAAAATATTAATTAAAGATTGATTGCTGTTTTTGCTCCTAGCCCAGGTCCATAAACCATAGCATTAAGTAATAAGCGCGCAGTTCCTTTGGTTGCACCACGAAAGTTTGGTTTATTGGCGAACATAATTATTTGCCCGTTACCTTTTGACTCTTGTGTTAAATAGGCTGTATTAGCAAGTCGTTGTTGAGCTTCTGGCCAAATTAAACCACTCATACGAAGGTATAAGTCATTACCTTTTGGAATGGTACTCCAGCCGACTTGTTTAGCTTCTGCTTTTTTATTCGGGCTTAATACGCCATATCGCACGACCGCATTGGCGCCATCTTTCACCATAAACAGCGGAGCATCACTGGTTAAAATAGGCAGTTGTTCATGCACGCCGTAAGTTAACCAATGTTTCTGATCGGTTCTTGCTGCCACCATTGCACCGGAAGGCATGAAGTTTTTATTCCAATTATCCCATGCTTCTAGTTGCTCTTTTTTCATTGGTTTTAGCTCTTCGTTATCACTCCACGGAAACCATAAGTCGGTAGCCACAGTATGATCATTTACTTTGCTGCGGTTGGTGATCGTTTTTTGTTGTGCTAACCATTCACGATATAAAGCAATATTATACTCAGCCGAATCTTCAAAAGTTTTAGCTAACAAATTAACACTTGAAAACTCTTCTTCATTAGCGAGTTGTTGTGCTGAATTACCATTGACGATTAATGACCCGCCATTTTTCACCCAGTTTTCAAGCAATGAAATATTCGCTGTTGATAATGTGCCGTAGTAACGACTAGGAACCACAATGACATTGTATTGACGTAAATCCATACCATTAAGCAATTCGTGATTTAAGTGGGAATGTCGAATACCTAACTGCGTGTCGATCATGTGCCAAATAGAACCTAAGTCTTCGACATTAATACCATTTTGCGATAAAAGAGCTATTTGAGGTTTTTTGAGTAACTGGAAATGTTCGCCGCCAATGTCAGGTAAGTCACCGGCACCTAAACCTTGGCTAATCGCGGTAACTGTTGCTCCGGTATCTTGCGCCGCTTGTTTGATAAGTGCATGCAATGCTGATTTCTCTAAAATGTTGTCGTATAAATACACGGCTATAGAGCCACGATTAAAACGATGTTTATTAAATAAGCCTTGTTTGTCTAATACTCTTACCTGAACATTCTGTTCCATTAAGCGGGCAGCAAAACCCACTGATGCATCGCTAGCACCATCAACAAGGTAAGCAATAGCATTATTGATTTCACTGATGTTTCCTGATTGATTAGCTTTTTCAACAGCGACTAAATTTTTAGTCATGTGTGTTGATACTTCTAAGGCAGGTAAACCATACATCATGCTTAAGTTCCATGAGGTAGAGTCGTACATAACTGAGCTGCCGTCACGTAAGGTTTTTTGACGTTCTTCGAGTAGTACCTTGTCGTTTATTTTTGCGTCAAACTCCAAAATAGCTGAAATAAGCGGCGCTTCATATTGACGATTTTGAATAATAATAGATCCTTTGGGGATCTTGGCATCTGCAATTTTTTGCCCTAAATGATTAATCGCTTCATCAACGGTTTGTGCTTTTGATGTTTTTTGATAACTAATATTTTGCAGGTCTAACAAATATAAGAAGTCATTCATTCTACTGGTATTGTCGGTAGGTAAAATAACAAAACTTTTATTGGCGTATTGACCTGTGGTTGCCACGTGCGCCATGCGATTTTTGACAAAATCATTAAAAATCGCGTTACTGTGTTTTTGTAACGATTTTAAATTAGCAATGGAGCTAACAAACTGATGGTCAACTGATTCTTTGTAGGTACGAATATTGCCATTTTGTGTTCTTATGCCATCTTCAGCGGTACGTGCTTGTTCATATAAAATATGAATAGAGCCACGGTATTCCGCATAGTTTGAATAACCAGGGTATAAGTTTTCAAACCATTCTCCGGTGTAGTATGGCCATATTTTTTTGTCGTATACGCTTGCTTGTTCTTGTGCGAACACATCGGCCCAACGTTTTATACTAGCAGGTACATGGCTATTAATAGGTTCACGAGGTGGACCGAAAAGATAAGTATCTTGTGCACCCATTTCATGGCCGTCAATCATCAACAATGGATACCACTGGTTTATGGCTTTGATACGGCCTCGCGACTCTGGATTAGCGGCAAAATAAAAATCACGGTTTAAATCGAACAGGTAATGATTACCTCGACCAAAAGGCCATTCACCACTGTGTATTAACGACTGGTTATCAATATTTGGTGCGGCTCCGCGGTGTTCTTGCATGCTTTTGGTAAAGCGCGCTCTGCCGTCAGGGTTCATCATAGGGTCAACTAAAATGACTAAATCATCTAATAATGAAGCTACATCTGCTTCTTCTGAAGCAAGTAAATGATAAATTAGTGCCAATGAACTATCGGCTCCAGACGACTCATTGCCGTGAATACTATAAGCCATCCAAGCGGTAGCGGGGGTTTCTTTAATTAGTGACTTGATTTTTCTGGCGCTAAGTGATTTAGGCCGGCTCAGTTGAGCAATATTGTTTTTAATTTTGTCTAAGTTTTTAAGGTTTTTTTCTGAACTGATCACCAAGTAATGCAACGCTCGGCCTTCATAGGTACGGGCATACTCGACAATTTTGGCTTTTTTACTTTCATTGGTCCACAGGTTTACTAACGCATTTATTTGTTCAGGGGTCGCCGTTCTTTGGCCTACTTCAAAACCAAGCACTGAGTTTGGAGTCGTTATTTGGCTGTTATATTTTCCTGTTAATAAACTTGGGTACTCGAGGTTTTTATTTGCGGTAGCTTTCATCACAACGGTGGCAGAAGCGGTTACCGATAGCATTGAAAATACAGTGCATATCAACCCCAATAGTAATTTTTGACTTGCAGAACTCTTCATAATTATCCTTTTATCATTATTATTATTCCGCCATGACTATAACGAAAAATGATTGGATTTCATAAAACTAATAAAGATAAGTCGAGCTGATAAAATTTAGGGAATGGATTATCTGGCTTGATAACTCACGTAGGCGAACATGTGATATTTTTATGAATTTTTTGCAACATTAGTCAAAATAACGGTCATAACGTCACAAATCATTAGAAAATTATTATGTTTATTTTGATCGGCCAATCATATTGAGAGTTTTTGGTTTTCTTTGTTTGCAGCCATTATTTTTTGATAAACTTAACGCCTTCTTAGAGCTAATCAGCAGACGTTTCAGAGTTTACGAATTGGAGCCTTTGTGGTAACGGTGAAAATTCTCCTTTCCACACCAAACCGTTAAGTTTTAATCGTCCTATTAATGCTGGAATATAAGCATTGAGGAGATCAATTTATATAAGGAAACAACGATAATTATATGGTGCACATAAGACTTAAGATATTACAATATAGTGTTGATAGAAAACGACCATATTTAATGGCCGTATTCATCAACTTATAAACTGCTTGCTTGGTAAAGAGTATCGTTAGAGATCACAAAGTTGTTTTTATTATTAACTTAGGCAAGCTTGTAAATTAGTAAAAAAAGATAAAGTAATAAAGAATCTAGTGTTTAATTCAGTTCTTTATCTTGCCAAAATTTAGTACCTTTAACGGTAGCCTGAAGTGCTAAACCACTTTCAGTAAAAGTGTATACTGTGATATCACCATAATATATTTCGCCTTCAACTGATGCGCCTTTATCACCAGCTTTTGCAGAAGCATCAACGTTACCACCAAAAGTCCAACCTTTGTTAATAAAGTCTTTCATTGCGCTTACTGTATGAAAGACCATCACAAGACGGTAGTCTTTCACTCCAAGTCCCAAGCCGATTCCCCCCTCAGCCATATTCATATAGGTATATTTACTTGTACGCATATCTTTCACAACCCCGTATCCCGTTCCCGCAGCTATGAATATCAAATTAATATTCGCATTAGAAAATACTGCGTAACCATGAGCCGAATTTATTTGCGCACGTGTGTCGGGTTTTGTAGCAAAAAGCTGAGTTAATACTGCATCTTTCATTGCCAGAATTTTTTGTTGTTTCTCTGCTTTAGTGCCTGTCCCTAATGAAGCACATGCGGCTAAATTAAAACAAAAGACTAAACAGACTAAATTTCTAATCGAGAACATTTTTTTTCCTTTTCCATTTAAGTGTCTATAGCTTAGATCAGTGTTTCTTTTTTGTAAGCATACTTCGTTATATTTTGTTTATGAATTCAATTAGTTTTCGGTGAAATTTGACACTAATTCAACGTTAGCATTAATAGTAACAATATGCTGTTGATCGCTAGGATTCGAAATGGTTATACCGTTATATTCCACAGAATCATCACCTACAGCACTACACGAAAATGCAACGGTATAACTTCCAGTAGGAAGGTGTGCAAAAGCGTAGCTGTATATATCTGTATCGATATCAAAAGAAATTGAATCAGATGCATAAGGCATAACAACATTCTTGGGAATTTCATTTAGAGCTTCATCGGGGGCAAATTCATCGCCCATCACAACATCTAGGACAATATCACCTTGATATAAATAGACAACCTTACCGTGATCAGTGTCTTCTTCAAAAACCATTTCGCATTCGTCACCTGAGGTTAATAAATTGACATCAACTATGCCATTTAGTGAACCAACTTCTGCTCCATTAACGATGCGAATCCCGTGAGGTTTTAGGTTATATGATGCACCTCCCGCAGTCTTTGTCATTGATGAACGTAAATTGAACTCAATGGTATAAACCTGTTCAGATTCAGTGGAAATACTAAATTCGCCTAATTTTAGTTTATTACTCGGTGTTTTGAGCGGCTTAATACCGTTGCTGTCAGTAACCCAGCAAAACTCAGTACTGCCATTTTGGTTTTGAGGACAACCGGATGTATTTAGCACTAAGCTCTTATAATTTCCTACAGCAAGCTCAATATTACTAATAATAAGTTGTTCATCACCATCTTGATAATCCATGAGGTCAATAGTCATTGTCGTAGGATTGCCCTCATCATCTAAAATAGGTATATCAAGTCCAGAGTTATCATCATCGTCGTCATTATCTGATTTTAAAGTGATTGAACTAAAAGTAACATTCACTGACGTCACTGAATCAGAGGGGGCATCAGAAATAGAGAAAGACACAAGAGGGACGGATGTTGGTTCTATCGTTGTTGGGGTATCTCCACTACTAGAGCCTCCTCCACAGGATATTAATAAAAAACTAAGGAGTGTGGTTGTATAATAGTATTTCATGACATGTTTTTTTTGAATAAAGCATTATGTTGATTATAGCAATCGGATATAAACTTACAAATCCAACTGAATTCATCAAAATTTTATTAAACCATCGTAAGTCGTCAATAAGTCTGCGGTTAGCTATAAAACGGTCCTTTTGAAGCGACTTTTTAGTTTATATAAAAGGTCTATTTTGTGGCAGCTAGTGACCTTAGAATAATGAAAACTGTTAGTTTTTCCTCACCAAAAGCTAACGTCCAAAAAGTGCGCATTGTTGACGTTAACTACAGATTGTTCTTTAGGACAAGTGCTAGCCATAAGCTGACATTGTTGCCTGAATTTGAAAGGCTAACTACTACCACAAAGCCGACCAAAACTATTAGCTGAAATCATTCAATATTAGGCTCACTCTCGAATCATAAGCAGACATAAATATATGAGATAAAATGAGGACTCTCTTTCCATAAATAACATCAGGCTTTAATTTTAAGAGCCTACCCTCCCAAAACAGCTTTAGACTTAATCAGATATATGAATACACAATGTTTGGTAGTTATGCGCGGCATGAAGATTTTTATATTTAAAAAATCCTCACCGCAATAATCCGATAGTAACAAAAACCAACAAAACTTAACCTTGGTAAAACTCATTACATTACCAGGAAACTTGTTGAATACTTTAAAATACCTCAGCGCTTTATTTTTAATAATTATTTTTAGCAATACAACTAAAGCTGAACAGCAAAAAAATATTACATATAAAGTGAATATCCCAGAAGTTAACCAAGAGCCTAAATTATCAGCTTATTTATCGGCAATGGAAAACGGAAATCACCAAAGCTTAATCGGTCATAAAATAGATAGTTTACTTACTCGTTCTCCCATTAATGGCGCACAAAGCTCACAAAAAACGGCAGTTTATCTATCGTATGATAAAGCGCATCTATACGGTGTTTTTATGTGCTTTGATGATGCCCCTGATTTGATTCGATCTACAGTTTCACCAAGAGATGGGTTCTCACAAGACGAAGATACAGTTGCTTTACATTTAATCCCATTTGCTAATTCCCAACAAATGTATGGCTTTCAAGCAAACGCGGTTGGCTCACAAATTGATGGCATGTTTAGCGAAGGTGTCGGATGGGATTTATCTTTTAATCCTATATGGTTTACCGAATCTTTAACAGCAAACAACGGTTATCTTGTCAAAATTAAAATTCCACTTTCAAGTTTAAGGTTTCCGCCAGGGGATGTACAAAACTGGGGTTTTTTTGTTTATCGAGGAATCCCTAGAAATAATGAAAATGCTTTTTTCCCTCAATACTCAACTAATATTTCTTCAAGAATTTCACAAGCAGGTACTTTAGGTAATATTAATGTCGAAAGAAAATCATTGAAAATGGAACTGACTCCTTTTGTTACTACAAAAAAATCTCAATCGAAATCGTCATTAAGTCGCGAAGGTTGGCAAAACAAGAGTGAAAGCGATTTAGGTTTGGATGCTAAATTTGTATGGGATGACCGAATTGTTTTAGACTTAACTTTAAATCCTGATTTTTCCCAAATAGAGTCTGACGAAGCACAAATTGTTACTAATGAAAGATTTGAGGTTTTCTTTCCTGAAAAAAGGCTCTTTTTTATAGAGAATGCCGACTATTTTAGTACACCGCTGAATTTACTTTTCACTAGAAAAATAATTGATCCTAGTGCTGGTTTAAGAACAACAGCGCAACTTGGAGATTGGTCAATTGGTGGCATGATTATCGATGATGAAAGTGCTACTTCAAATAGTACAATAAGCAAGGAGGCAAAAATATCAGTCTCTAATATAAGAAAAACTATAGGCTACGATTCCTATTTAGGTCTATTTATATCAAATTATTCTAAGGGTGAAGTAGATTCAACAAACATTGCGCTGCAAACGCGCTATAGATTCAACGAAAATTGGAATATGGACTCGCAGATCGCCTATTCAGACAATTCTTCAAACACAAGTTCAAATGAAGCTGGTGCACTATATTTAACCATTGGCGGGGGAGGTGAATATTGGAGCTATAACGCAAAGGCACAGAGTGTTGCTGAAGACTTCGATAGTCCAATTGGTTATATTCCACGTAAGGGAATAACTGAAATCACACAACAATATGCTTATCGATTTCTAGCAGACAACCCTCTATTTATATCTTATACAACTGAATTTGAGCTTAGAAATGTCTGGGATACAAAAGGCACTTATCTGGATCAAATTCAATCGGCTGTAATCAGTACAGAATTACCGGGACAAACACACATAAGATTTAAAGCAATAAATAAAAGTGAACGTTTGAGGGAAGACGATTATGCAACACTGTCCCAATTAACTACATTCAATCAAAACACATTTTTCATTGGTGTTGAGAGTTTATGGTTTTCTTTCATGGGGTTTGATATTAACTATAAACAAGGTGATACGGTAAATTATCAGCCTGCAAACGGGTTAGCTCCGGAGCTGGCAAAATTACAACAAACCGTTTTATCAATGTCATTTAAAGTTACACCAAAATTAAAATTCAAAATCCAGTTCTTAGATAATATGCTTAATACCGCTGCCGATGAAAAGATATTTTCGAGTAGGCAACTTAGATTTAAAACAACTTATCAATTCAATCAAGATTGGTCACTTAGGTTAATTCTTGATAAACAAAAAGTTAATAGCAATGCCTTGTTCAGTAGTATGAAAGACCAAAATATAATTGTTGGCGATGTACTATTAAAATGGGAATCCACGCCTGGAAATTCATTGTTTTTAGGCTATGGTACATTCCAAGATGAATATGAAAACCCTTCATATGTAACCGTTATAAAGGACGAAGAAAAAAGCCTGTTTTTAAAATTTACCCATAGATTCAATTAGTAACCTTATTTAGGAGACATTATGAAATACCAAATAACCCCAATACGTAAAGATTTTCTAATAAAAGTAAGAGAGTCTGGCATTGATGATCAAAATCAACCCATAGTACATTTAATTGCCGCGGGTGGAGAGCCTTGCCGGGATGTATTGAGGAGAGCTGTTGCAGGTGAAGAGCTAATTCTTGCAAGTTACTGCCCTTTTTCTAAGCCTGGGCCTTTCAAAGAATACGGAGCAGTTTATGTACTTGCAAATCAATCTGATGAAGCAATTAGTTATGATCAAATCCTTTTAGCCAGTAATTCTGAAAATGATTATTTTGGAGATAACTTAGTTTTGAGGGCATACGATAATGAAGAAGGTATCTATGACGCGCGTGTAGTCTCTCCTATAAACACAGAGCTGACTATTAGTGAGTTTTTAGCACATATCGAGGTTAAATTTATTATGGCCAGGTTTACGGCGTATGGATGTTATGCTTTAAGGCTTGATCGAAAATAACTATCAATCGGTTTTAATAATTGCGCCTAACTAATATTAGTTAGGCGCAATTATCAGATAGAAATAGAATGATTTTAAAAATACAATGTCAGTCTTCAACAAAATTAACGGTAATCAATATGTCTAATGACGTTTACTGGAAAGCGATAGTTGCACAAGATACAGCGTTCGACTTTCAATTTTATTACGGTGTTAAAACAACAAAAATATTTTGTAATCCGTCATGTAGTACTAAAGCACCGCTAAGAGAAAATGTTGTTTATTTTGAGGATGCTTCATTGGCTTACAATGATGGATATCGAGCCTGTAAATGCTGCAAACCTGAACGCAATGCAAGTCAGGACACCGGATTAATAAAGCTTTTACATGTTTGCCGTAATATCGAGGAGCATACCGAAGGGCCCTTAACCGCGCTGAAATTAGCAAGTTCTGTTGGGCTGACTCAATTTCAATTACATAGGTTATTTAAAAAATATCTTGATGTCACACCAAAGAGTTATATCGATCAGGTTCAGTTGAATACATTAAAGGTAAATTTGAGAACTTCCGGTAGTGTTACAGATGCTATCTTTGAATCGGGTATTGAGTCTACTTCCGTCATTTATGGTCGAATGAATAGTCATTTAGGCATGACGCCAAAAAAATACCGAGAAGGTGGTGATGGTGTTCAGATTTCATATGCTGTTGGTATCACTAACTTAGGTCTTGTTTTAATTGCCGCTACAAATAAAGGGCTATCATTTTTGCAATTTGGAGAATTCGAGCATCAGTTATTAGCTCAACTAGTGTCAGAATATCCATGTGCGGAAATAGTGCCGATGTCCTCAAAAAATGAAGAGCAGTTGAGTCATTGGTTAAAGTTACTTAACTTATATATAGATGGAACATCAATAGATTTAGATATACCGCTAGATGTAAGAGGAACTGCATTTCAAAAAAAAGTATGGGATTTTCTCCGTAGTATACCTTATGGAAAAGTCATGTCTTACGGTGAAATCGCTCAAGCTATTGGAGCACCTAAAGCTTCCAGAGCAGTTGCAAATGCCTGTGCTGGCAACAACGTAGCACTTGTCATCCCTTGTCATCGTGTAATACGTGGAGATGGTGCTATCGGAGGATACCGTTGGGGAGAAAGTCGAAAACGTGTGATTATTGACTTTGAGAGAAAAAATACATCTATCGAATCTTAAAAATAAAAATTCTTCTTATGACATTGGAGCGAAAGGGTCATACCTCCAAGTCATCAACATTATTCATTACATCACTATTTGATTTTCCATAATGGCACAAAATGATCTGCCGATTGAAAATCTGAAAATCAGCTTTCTAAATCCAAACTGTAACGACTGCTATCAAGTAAAGTGCAGAAGTTTAGACTTATAGGTTGCTCAATTCCGCTTCGCGCACCAAGAAGTCATAAAAACGAAATAGTGAAACGTCAGCTATCGTATCAAAGTGAACATAAAACAGGGTTGTTTTTACTCGTAAATTCAGACCGCTTTGTGGCATTAGTTAGCATTACCCCAGTGATTATTTCGTCACAAGTATTCTTAAAGAATAATGACTTCTTCGTGCGCATTACTGACCTTAGCGTTTGTTTCACTAACGGTAACTCTTCTGAAGCGGTCATAAGGATTTTTTATTAGCACATCAACCTTTGCCACGAGACTACCATTTTTTAGGCGCAAAGAGTTGTCAATTTTAGTAGTTCTTACCAAGTTTATATTTTATTTTCCAGCTTTTTTCATGGCTCGGGCAAAGGCATCCCGCTTAGTCATTCGCTCTTTATATTCAAGCAAGCTGTCATCAATTGAAAATTCAAATCTTTGGGCCCAGCCCAATGTCTGAGCTAGTAAAATGTCAGCCATGGTAAAATACTCCCCCACGGCATATTTACGATCACTTTTAAGAGCCAACAAAGCGGACTGGGCTTTGGCAAATTCAAACGCGGTAGTTTTGGTCAATATTTCTGGCACCCTGTATTGCTCAGGGATGGCAAACTTGTGTTTTCCTGTTGTCCATAACGGCTGCTCTAGCTCAGACAAAATAAAGAAACACATTTCATCATATCTTGCTCGATCTGCGGTGCCGTCTTTCGGCATAAGATTGTGCTGCGGTGCCTTGGCAGCTAAATAGTTTAAGATGGCGGCACTTTCGCAGATCACTAGCTCACCGTCGACCAATGTTGGCACTTTCCCCTGTGGATTGAGCTTTTTATAATGCTTAGATTGGGGGCCATTGTCACCGCTACTGCCGAAATCTAGTTCGATATAATCGTAATTAGCTCCTGTTTCTTCCGCTGCCCATAAAGTGCGGAAAGACCGCGATAACCCCATTCCATATAACTGCATTGTTCACTCCTCGTTGTGTTTAAAATAGTTTTAAAATAATGAAAGCTTTATCGAATTCGACGATTGAGCTTAACTGCCATTTTCCTCGGTATTCTACAACTTAAAAAGTTCACTGATGGTAGCACTGAACTCTTGCTTAGCTGTAGCAATAATTGGTCTGCCATGGGAAGGTAAAAGATGACTAAACTCCAATTCTAAAACTTGCGAAAAGTCCGATGCTTTTGCTTCACAGGCACGGAGCCATTTAGGACCTATGTTTGCGGCGCGGAAAAAACCAAATTTCTTCATAGCGGTTGCTGCAACTTCGCTAAAATACTCATCAGGCTCCAGCCAATTCTGCAGGCTATCACCAGAAATAAGAATACCGCCTGCTCTATTGATTAACAGTAATCCTTCTGGCTTTTTAGACGTTTCATACGAGAACAGCAAAGCGTCCTTAAAAGGCAGTTCAGCGCCAACGGTAAGAAAATTTGTCGTTGAAAGACCTGTAGAGTGCTTCATCTCTGGCATTGCCCAGAGCTTGGCATTATAGCGATTAAGATAAAATGGGTCGTCAATGCCATTGTTATCACCTAAATGATAAGCGCCAAGTTTGACAACATGTTTTACATCACCAAGCGCCTCAAGAGCTTGTAATCCTTTATCGTCTAGCCTTACAGTACTAATTAACGTAAGTGATGTGTCTTCGCGAATAATAATCATGTTACGGCTGAGTTGGATACCCGGTGCCATAACAACGCTACCTGTTACAAGAAATACATCTTCAAAAATCTCTTTGATTTTGCCGTGAGGTGTTGCTAGGGGGTATTCTCTTATCACACTATTCTCCTGAAAGGTCCAACTTGATATTTGTAAAACTTAAATTCATTAGTGAATAGTTTAATCAATCGAATTATTTAAAAAATCGAAATTTATTCAATTTGAACTCAACTTTAAGTTAACTAGCTCTGACTAAGCTATTAATATGTTCTTATCGTTTGAAACGTTGAGTCAAAAAATGAAAATTGAACAATTAAAAATGCTAAAAACTGTTGCTGAGTTAGGCACATTAAAAACGGCTAGCGAAACACTATTTAAGACTCAAGCCGCTGTGAGTAAAGGTATAAAACAGCTAGAAAGCCAGTTAGGTATAGAGCTGTTTAACCGGGAAGGCTATCGCATGAGCTTAACAATGCAAGGTCAACAAATCTATCAACTGGCTTTAATGTTATTGCAGAAGGCCCAAGAAATAGAAGATCTTAGTAAGCACCTTAATGCAGGTAATGAAGCCGTTATAATCTTAGCCGTTAACAGCACTTTTGATTTGACTATTATCTTGCCAGTATTAGAAAAAATTCAATATGAATACCCAGATACTCAGGTGATCATTCGTCAAGAGCAAATAAGCGGTGCTGTTGCAGCGCTTGACAAAGAACAAGCTGATTTGGCTATTTCTGTTGTTATCGATGAGACAAGTACTAATCAAAAATATGATTTATTGAACATTCATCAAGCATCTGTGGTTAGCGTTGCCGCGCCAAAATTAATAAATAGGCACCAAATGCTAATTAAAGCTCGTCAACTTGAAAAAGAGTATCAAATAGTGATCCAAGATTCTGGCAAGCAAAGCAAAGGACAATTATTTGGCGTGCAAACGGGTCAAAGATGTTGGTATGTTAATGATTTTGCTACTAAGAAAACGCTAATTCTGAGTGGTATGGGCTGGGGTGGTTTACCTGAACATTTGATCAAACAAGAATTAGCATCGGGACAATTAAGGCCGTTAGCATTAGTTGATAGCTATAACTCTCTACAGGTAAATTACTGTCTATTAAAAAATAAAAATAGATTGTTGGGTCCTGTAGCTTCATTGTTATGGCAAAGTTTACAGGAAATGTCAGAACAAACTGATAGTTGATAACACCATCAGTTTGTTAGTGACCATGAATGTACTTTTGTGATAATTATTTAAAACGCTGCCAAATGGTCACTAATGTATTGTTCTATACCAATGGCTTTTTTACCTGTGATTCTTTCAAAATCATCAGTGATAGCATGATCTTCATTTTCAGCCCATTTTTTAAATAACTTCATCACTGTATCGCAGACCCAGTCAGGTATTCCTGCGCCTTTAAGCCCAGCCTCCTGTTGCGCATATGAAATATTTTGATAGCTGATTTTACGCTGGAGCTGGTCAGATAAAGCAGTAGCAAAGTCGGAAAAACTCACTGTTTTTGGACCTGTCAGGTAATAAGTGGCATTGTTAAATTGATCGCTCTGTAAAGTATAAAATGCCGCTTCGGCAATATCTCTGGTGTCTATCATCGGTATTTTTGTTTCCCCTAAATACTGGGCAAACATATTATTTTCTTTAATGAAACCACCATGCATTACCGCTATATTTTGGAGAAAATAAGTCGGTCGAAAAATCACATGTTCGATGTCAGATTGGATCAAGTAGTTATCAATTTTTCCATGTTCGCTATACATACTCATATCGCAATCTGCATCAGCAGGCTCTGCGGAGAGACGGACTATTTTTCTTACTCCAGTCTCAATAGCGAGATCAATCAATTGCTTTTGACTGCTAAACATTTCAGGGGCATTACTGGTTAATAGAAATATTTGTTCGATGCCTACAAGAGCTAACTTTAGAGCAGCCTCATCACCTACCGAACCTATCACAGAATTTATGCCTTGCTCGGCAAGTTTTTCCTTTTTTTCTTGGCTTCTTGCCAATAACTTAAAGTTGCTGTCATTGTTGATCAACAAATCTACCAAATGACTACCTACCTGACCCGTACCACCAATTACTAAAATTTCATTATTCAACTGTTTTTCCTCGTTTGACTTATTTTCATATTGTTTGTTTATCTGTGGTCATCATAGAATTGAGCGCACCAGAAAAATATCGAAACAATTTCCAGTTGATGTTAACTTTTAGTTAAGGGGGAAAGCTTAAACTGATTCTATGTAATATTTGAAATAAAACACAATAGGATATTGTATTTGTGATGACTGCTTTAAAGCTCAAAGTGGTCTTTACGGATGTAAGGTCTAATGTCGCAATGTGGTAACAGTGGTCCTTTGCTCGTAATTAATGAGCAATGTAAATAGGTCAGCGTTAATGACTTCTTGGTGCGCTATATAGTCCTTTTACTCTAAATAACACCCTAATTAGAATGTTGTTGAGTAATTGTCCATATAAAGTTTTTTGTACTATCTTTATATAACGCAATCAAAATAAGGACGAATAATGTTAATTCAAGGACGGGAAAATAATCAATCCATTGTTATCTGTGACGATACAAGTATTTCAGCACTGAAAGTAAGCAATGGCCATGTAAAGCTTGGAAATGTGGATCCTAATGATGTTAAACCCTCGCACGAAGAACTTATCCCTTATAAATGGTATTCGCCACTTACTGATTTGCTTGAACACTTAGCGCATTAATAAACGCATCCTTGTTTTATTGGTACTGATAAGGTCAATATCGTTTCCTATGTCGTCAGCCACTAAATAATATCAGAAAGGTGCGCTTGGAATGGGTAGCTTTTGAAATACTTAGTGTTTGTCGAGGTCAAGTGAACACCAGTTAGTTGACTTATCGGACCTTGACATGAGCGGTTTTAAGACTAATTTTATATTCACAAAAAGCAAATAACAGTCAACATCAGCTACGACCCATCTAAGCTCATAGCCGTAGGTGTCTTGTTGTCTCTGTACGATCACTTTTGCCACACTGCAGACGTTAGGTTTTAGTACCATACCGACAGCTTTAGGGCTGTATGCGGTCATAAATTAAGAGCCGAATCAAGATATCTAGCAGTCACAATGAGCACATTCCGGTCGTTAGCAAAGTTAGATTTTGAAGGCGTTTTTTAGTGACTGTGATACGAAAGCGGAACTATCAGATTTGTAAGTTAAGGATAGGCCAGTACCCACTATAGTCATTAATTGTTTTAAACAGAAAACAGCAGGTGTGATACCTTACAGAGGACGTTGGAGCACAGATTCATCGGCTTGAAGAACTAAAGCAAACGGCCTGCGAGAGAACCGCTGCACTGATGTCTATGCGCCTTTTAGGTGTTATGGGCGATTGAAGGGGAATAAAAACTAGCTCTGTTGGGAGCGTTTTCGCTGGCTAATACCAAGAACTGCCAACCCTAGACCAAAGATCAAGAGGGTGCTTGGTTCGGGCACATCGGCCGTTATCACGGGGTGTGGCCCGTCGTGGTTGACTACACCAATAGACCAGAAGTCATGATCTGTATTGTTTCCATTAAGCATGTGGTTAATTTCAGGTATTTTCACAGCGTCTGTAGGTGCGTTTCGGCCCCACTGGTTGCCAGAGCTGTTCAGGTTTATCATATTTGATGCCACGATCGCACCTGAGAGACTCCCAAGCCTGATGTCGAAGAAGACGTCGAAGAAGCTGGTATCAAATGTCCCCCCTAACATGTTATCGAAATTAATTGTCATTTTGCCAAGACTCTGCTGAGTGGTCGATAAGGTCGCGTAGTAATAGTTAAGACCCGCCCCCAAATCGATAATATCAACACTCCTAAGCTGCAAAGCAACTATTTCGATATCAATAGTGTCCGAACCGCTCGTTCCTCCGCCACCATCGGCCTGCTCCAGACGCTTAACTATAGTATCGGTATTGCCAACGTTAATGGGGCCTGTTCCGAAATCAAACGGTCCAAGCGGTACTCCCATGAACTCGAAACCGCCAAACGTTGTACCTGGTGTCACTGTTGTGAAGAGGTCGAAGCCTGATTCCACTATGAGGCTTGCTTTAGCTTGTGAGGGCAACATCAAACACCCGAAAAAAAAGATACCCGCTAATAGGCGAGAGTAGTTAGCAATAGTTTTCATGTCATTGTTTCCCAATCAGGTTTTTATGAGTGTATTTAATCAACATGCAAAATTGATGCTCGCTTACATAATATGAATTAATTCAATCGCTTATAAAAACACAAAAAAATCAACGCACGAAAGTGTAAAAAATTCTGACAGTAGTAAATTGCCGAGAGAGTGGTCTCGATAATAACAAGTGATGGACCTCTCATTGCGTTTAGATGTATAAATTAAAAGCTTAATTAACCTGAATCTACTCCGTGGCAATTGTAGAGTTTTAAATTATTCTGATCATGTCGGCTTGTCATTAGTCAATCATTGATGCTAACGACCGCTTTAAGTCTTGCAGCTGCCGTTAGTGAAGCAAGATCTAAAGTCAGGAATGCGCACGAATTGATCATTAACAGTTATATGATAACGATCGCAATGTTGGCGAAGCGGACTATTTAATGTGGTGAATTCAAGGTGACATTAGGTCGGCAATGCGGCATAAGTGATCATTAGAAGCCAACCTAATTTAGTGATTAGTAGTCTCAAAAATTATGCGTAGTCACATATGATGTTATTTTTTCTCACATGGTGAAGCGATTCTCACTTTTTATGGCCCCCACAGATAAGGCTAAGAGAGAGCTAATTAGATCTGATGATAAGATATTCATCAGTATAAAAAGTGCTAAATTTATTAGCACTTTTGTTAAGAGAAAAGCCTTGATTTATACCGTTAAGGTAATTTTACCAACCGCTTTACCTGAAGCAAGGTGGTCGTGCGCTTTGGCAACGTCCCAAATCGAGTAATCACTTTGGTCAATAATAGGGCTAATCTTGCCTGCATCAACCAGAGCTGCAATTTCAGTAAGGATACGACCATGTGATTCATGGTTAATACCATGACACAAGGGAATTAACATCAAAATGCTATGAAATGACAAACTTTTTAGCGCAATTTGTAATGGGTCTTCAATCGGTAAAATAGTCGATATATGACCATTAAACTTAACCGCTTCAAATGATTTTTGAATGTTGTCACCGGCAATGGTGTCGAATACTTTGTCAAAACCTACACCACCGGTATATTCAGTTACATAATCTGCCACTGTTTCGCTTGTGTAATCAACCAAGTTATCGGCACCTAGTGTTTTTGCCAGTGCTTTGTTCGCAGGGGAATAGGTTGAGGTTACGTTGGCACCAAGTATTTTGGCTAACTGAACAGCGATATGACCAACACCGCCTGTAGCACCATGAATAAGAACATTGTCACCTGCTTTAACATTCATTTTTTCAACGAGTGCTTCATAAGCGGTAATCGATACTAATGGTAATGCAGCCGCTTGTTTCATGGTCAGCGTTTTTGGCTTTTTAGCCATGAGACGTGCATCAACCAACATATATTCAGCTAAAGCACCATCAACACCATTGACACCGCCAGCCATGCCGTAAACTTCATCGCCAATGTTAAAGTTGCTAACGTTGGTGCCGACTTCAATAACAATACCAGCAACATCACCGTGTAGTATTTCAGGTAAGTTTGTTGACCACGGCAGCTCAATAGAGCGCAGCATAGTATCTAGAGGATTAACACTGGTCGCTTTTACGGCTACTACCAGGTGTCCTGATTTAGCTACTGGTTTTGCTTTTTCTGCAAGTTGAAAAACGTCAGTCGCCCCGATTTCTTTAATGATCATTGCTTTCATATTGGTACTCGATTTGTTGTTGTTTAGTTAAAGTATGGCTATTGTAGTTTTTGCCGGTTGAGCAAACCATTACCCAACTGACAAATCACCTTTGCTTTTTAAGCAACTCAAGGTTAAGGTTATTAATACTAATAACAGACGATGTAAGGGAGGGATTATGAGTTCACTGAATCGGTTACTGTATTTTAACTGTGTCGTTGAAACAGGAAGTATCTCAGCAGCCAGTCGAATCTTTGATGTACAACCTTCTTCTATTTCAAGGCAATTAGCGGCTCTTGAGCATGACTTAGGTGTAAGGCTGTTAAATAAAACTACAAGAAACACTGGATTAACGGAAGCAGGGCGCAAGTATTATGAGTTTTCTCAGCGCATAGTAGCGGAATTTGATGAAGCTAAAAGGGCGGTAAATGATTTACAAGAAAAGCCAAAAGGTAAGCTTAAAATAAGCATGACCGTAGGTTTTGGCGAAAGCATTGTTCTGCCATTAATCCCCCGTTTTATGAAGTTGTACCCAGATATTGATATAAAGCTTGAGTTAACAGAACGTGTGGTCGACCTTGTCGAAGAAAATATCGATGTTGCCATTCGAAGTGGACGTTTAGCTGATTCGACAATGATTGCGAAACGCTTGGCATTTAATGACTTTTTATTATGTGCTAGCCCGCAATACTTAGCTAATAACGGCACCCCGCTTTGTCCTGAAGATTTAACTGAACATCAATGTATTAAGTACAGTTATGCTCGTTGGCAAGAGTGGTTTTTGATGGCAGAAAAAAGAACTAAGCTAACCATTAATCATGTTATTTCTGTGAACTCAGTAAATGGTCAAAAGCAATTAGTGTTAAATAATACTGGCTTAGCTTTAATACCACGATGGGCGGTTAAAGATGAATTAGCCGATGGCTCTTTAACGCAAGTAATGCAGACTTATACTTTCAGCCCTTATGAAGAACTAAGTGCCACCTACGCCATTTATTTAAAACGAGAGATGGTTTCACCCAAGACACGAGTTTTTTTAGATTACCTAGTAGAAAATATAGTCGATTTTGATAGCTAGAACCGCTGGTCTAGCTATATCATTATTTAAAAAAACTGATATTTTCCTAATCAGCACTATACTTTTTGTACTCTTCTATTTTCTTTTGTAATGCCTCTTTGATTGTTGATTGCTCAACAAACTCAGCTGCTTTTTTCTTATTATTTCGCTCAAGAGTCATATGAATACTGATAGAAACGTCTAACTTTTCTTTATCATTACTCAATAAGTTGAGGTTGTTTATAGCAAAGTCGGTATTGCTATAAGCCGAAGACTTGAGTAATGTTGCAGTCGATTTCTGTAAGTCTATTTCTGTTTGTTGACTTAACCAATCAAGTGCGTCTTCAGGAGTACCAGCTTGAAACATCCCCCACTGCTTAATTATTTTGTCTGCATAAAGTTGTTTTTCTTCAGGTGCAGCACTACTTAGATACCAGTTGGCTGCCTCTTTAGGTTCGGTTGCCAACCAGCCCGAAAACACTTCTTTTTGTAACTGTGCTTTCCCCTCAATATCATCGACAGAGTCAACCCATTCAATTGCTTCTTGTGGATCGCGTTTAACCCAAGATTGCACAACATTATTTTTAAGTCTTATATCTGCTAATTCACTTGTCCTGTTCATGAGTTCAGCAAACTCATCTTTTTTAGTTAAAACGTCAGCCATGCCATAAACAGCCATAAAACCATTGCCAGAATCACTTGAAATATCTATAAGCTTATCAATAGCACCATGGAAGTCCTGTTTAGTTAGCCCTGAAAAAATAGAATACAGTGCTCTTCGAGCATAGGGTAAGCTACCTTTTTTATCTTGATGTTTTTGTTGGTTAAGAAACCAGTCATACGCTGAAAGGGGATCATTATTAGACCAAACTCCTATAACGCTGTTAGCTGCAGCGCTCTTTGATTGCGGTGACGTGATATTCGAATTTATATAGTCCATTGATTCTTGAGGGTTCTGCTCTGCGTATTTGACCAACAGTAATGAAAGTAGAGAAGCGTTGTCAGGCTGATTGGCAGTATTTTCGAGCTGCGCCAAGGCTTTTTCTAAATCTTGCTGATTAAAGTCACTAATCATTATATAAGCTTTAGCAATACCGGCTATATTCATACCGTTACCGAGTATTGACTTTATCTCACCTATTGATTCCGTTATGTTGATTGCCTTGGTTAGAGCTAGTTTAGTATCATTATCATTATCATTATCATTGCTGTTTGATTGTTTATTTTGATCCGGTGTTACCGCACTAAGTTTGATATTTTCCTTTCCTGCAAGTAAATCATTTACTGTAGCAATTGAATTATTAGTAGACGACGTTAACTCAGCCGGTTGTGCAGGTGACAGGGATTTGTAACCATAACCAAGATAAAAAGTGATTAGCAGGGAGAGACCCCATAATAGTCCAAGTTGTTTATTCATTAACGTTAGCATCCATATCATGTTAAAAATCAAGGTACAGTAACCAGTTTAAATGTTTAAATCAACTGCCAGGCTTAGTGTCTTCATTAACAAGCTGCTTTTGTATTTATAACAACTAACTTTCAACAACATAACGTTATTATCAATGTTTTATTTAACGTTCGCCTTTCTCTTTTTAAGAAACATCGACTTATCAGTCATTAAATACACACCTTATAAATCCTAAAATAAGATAATCAAAACGCAACTAAATTGAATCTTTGTGCAAAAAATATGTTACTGCTAATTAACGATAGACTAAAAAATTATCTATACTTAAGGCTTAATTGACTCGCTATAAATTTGTTATTAACGAGTTTTGATATCAAGCAAAGTTGAGTAATGTATGATTATGAAATCAATGAATATAATAGCTAATTCAGCTTTTATCATCTTATCATTATTTGTCTCAAATAATGTATTAGCAGACCATACATGGAATGATTATCACTGGGCAAGTAAAACGAGCACGATTAACTTAAAGGTTATTGATAGTACAACCGCAGATTGGGATCAAGAGCTAAGCGACTCTTTATACGCTTGGTCACGGTTGCAGAGCCCATTTATATTCACTATCGACTCAGCCAATGATAGAAGCAAAACGCGTAAGCGTTGCAATATGGTAATTGGTCAAATGAGGGTGTGTAACGCAAGTTATGGACGTAACGGTTGGTTAGGCATGGCTTCTATTAACCTTAATTCGAGTGGTCATATTTCTCAAGGAACAGCAAAATTGAATGACAGTTATGCTTCTTCATGGACTGCAGAAATGAAAAACCATGTGATGTGCCAGGAAATTGGTCATGTGTTCGGTTTAGGTCACACAAGTGAGGATGGTTCAAGTCAAGGGACGTGCATGGATTACTCTCAAAGCGAGGGTAGTCAATGGCCAAACGGACATGATTATCAACTATTAATGGACATGTATGAACACCCCGAAGACAACAATAGTTATGATGATGGCACTGCTGTAAATGCAGGCGGTAAATGTAAGGGCGGCCCCAGAAAATGTGGAACATCGAAAGGGAATTTTGAATATGGCAAAGGCCATAAGATAATTTCTGCGGATAAATATGAAGTTTGGGTTCAACCAGAAGCGGATGGTACGCTGACGATTCATCATATATATTTAGTTGAAGGGCACCACTAGATTTATAGATATTAGGTCAATAATAAAGCGCACTCGAAATTTTACTGGCTTTATTATTGACGACTTTACAGTTAGTTAACTGACTAAATTTTAACGACATATCATCCAAGTAAGTCTTCTTAGTATTCCCTGCAAGAATAATCTTTTCCTGGCTGATTTTTACTTTCAGAGCTGAGAATAAAAAATTTACTCATTATATAAGCCAGTAACTTATTTAGTTTGACCAATGAATATGGCTGATCTTCCAGTTACCATTGGTTTTCTGAAGGATCATGGTTTCCATACTTTCATGATTAATATCCTTGTTCTTGTATTGTCCTGTTGATTTGGATCGTGACATAACATAAGCAATATCACCGAAAACTTTAATATTTTGCTCTAGTGTCTCGGTGTTAATTACGGCCAAGTATTTCATATCCGCTAACATATGATGGTTAGCATATTCAGCCGCAGTACGTTCTACTCGTCCCCCTTCAAATATGGTCACATTATCATCGAGTAGCTCTCTAGCTTGCTTTTGCTTGCCTTTTTTCAGTGCCATATGAAAGAGGTGAACTGTTTTTTCTACAGGAGACATTTTTTTACTTGAATGGTCAATCTGATGTAAACATTTTTTCATCATAGCCTTCATCAGAGGATCGTCCATCGCCATATTCTTATGTTCCATGTTACTACAATCAGCTTTTAGCGCTTTAGTTGCATGAGACTTTGGATCATGGGCATTTGCTGCCATTGATAGAGTAAGTGTTGCTAGTAGAACCGCGGCTATTTTATTCATTATTTTCATAAGTATCTCTGGTTATCTTGTTATATTTATCGGTGTATTTATTATTCAACAGCGGTAAGAATTTGATATTGCTCTGGTGACAAAGTCGGTAGTCGTTTTATAAAAGCAACCATTGCCCATATGCGTTGATCATCATGGGTTTTACCCCAGGCAGGCATTCCTGAAGCTTTAATTCCGTGTTTAATGACCCAAAAATTATTGCGATCAGCTTGGTTTTCATCACCGTGTTCATGCCCTTTATGTTCATCATTTGAAACCGCTAAGTTAGGTGGCGCAGGATATAAACCTAAGCTCATATCGCTTTCACTTTGCCCAGGTTTTAAATGACAACTTGAGCACATAAACTCGTAATCTGCTCCACCCATTAATAACAATTCAGCATCTTCTAAGTTTGGTACTTCGATATGCTGAGCTGCTTTTTTTATTGAGTTATTTCTGGTTTCTTCTAGTAACCAATAAACAAAGTCACTGTGCGGTTCATCGGCAGCTACATTGACAATGCCTGAATACATAACTGTTGCAGTAGTTCCAAGGGCTAAAGCTATCAGCAAGAGTAATAACTTAAATATTTTCATCGTTATTCCTTTGTAAGTAAAGTCACTTAGCATCCAAGCTGAATACTAAGTGAATATAGAAATTAATTAATGATGATCATGACTCTCTTTTTTATTGCTTTTATCATCAATATCTTTTGTTTTATTATGATCCATTTTTTTGCCCATTTTGCCCATTTTGCTATGGTCCATTTTTGCATGTGGCGCTTTAGCTTGCTTTTTGCATTTTTTCATCATGGCGATAACAACAGGATCTTTCATATCCATCTTGCTGTGATCCATTTTACTACAGTCTGCTTTTACGGCCTTTTTTGCATGCATTTTAGGATCATGCGCGGTCGCAGCCATAGATAGAGTTATGGTTGGTATTAATACCAAAGCGATTTTACTGACGGTTTTAATTAATGATGTTTTCATGGTTTACTCCTAAGTTTCTTATTTTATTTTAAAGTTAATTTTAAAGTTAATTTATCCAGTGCGATATTATTCGCCTCTTCATTTTTGCTTTAGTACTTCCTATCACTAGGTTGTTGAAGCTGTATTTTTTATAGATGACGAACGCCATAAATAAAATAAAGCGGGTAATACCAGTAACGCTAGAATTACGGCACTCATCATGCCGCCAACCATAGGTGCGGCTATTCGGCTCATTACTTCTGAGCCTGTTCCTGTGCCATATAAAATAGGTAATAAACCGACAATAATGGCGGCGGCTGTCATCATTACTGGGCGAACACGCATACCTGCACCACGTAATACGGCCTGTAGTACATCTTCTTTTGTGGTAGCAATATTCTTTAAACGGTGTTCACTTAGCATCTCTTGATAAGCTTGATTGAGATAAACTAACATAATGACACCGATCTCTACTGCGACCCCTGCCAATGCGATAAAGCCAACACCAACAGCCACAGAAAAATTGAATCCTTCAAGGTACATTAACCAAATACTTCCAACCATCGCCAGCGGCAGTGTTCCCATGATCATCGCGACTTCAATAACATTACGGAAGTTAAGATAAAGTAAAAAAATGATAATAAATAAGGTCAATGGCACAACATACGTTAGCTTAGCTTTCGCCCGTTGCATGTATTCATATTGTCCTGCCCAAGCTATAGAGTAACCCGCAGGCAACTGTAATTTATCAGAGACAACTTTCTGTGCGGCAGCGACATAGCTGCCAACATCAACACCTTCGATATCAACAAAAGCCCAACCATTTAGACGTGCATTTTCAGATTTAATGCCTGGAGGACCATTTTCTATGATGATATTAGCGACATCACCCAATGAAATACGCTGTCCATTAGGGGTAACTATCGGTAACAGAGATAACTGTTCAGGAGAGTCGCGATAATCTTGAGGGTAACGTAAATTCACCGGATATCGCTCTAAACCTTCAACCGTTTTAGTGACATTCATCCCGCCAATGGCCGTTGCGACCACTTGTTGAATTTCTGCGATATTTAAACCATAACGAGCGGCTTTTGCACGCTGAATATCAACCTTGATATATCGACCACCCGCAACACGCTCTGAATAAACTGACGCGGTGCCAGGAACATCTTTTAATATTACCTCTAACTGTTTACCAATATCTTGAATAACCGATAAATCAGGCCCCGCAATTTTAACTCCTACCGGTGTTTTAATGCCCGTTGCTAACATATCGATACGTGTTTTGATTGGCATAACCCAAGCATTGGTAACCCCAGGAAGTTTTACTAATGAATCTAGCTCTTTTTTTAAACTTTCTGTCGTTACGCCTTCTCGCCATTGGTCACGTGGTTTTAACTGGATGAAAGTCTCTATCATGGTCAGAGGTGCCGGATCTGTTGCTGTTTCAGCACGACCTACTTTACCAAATACTGTTTTTACTTCAGGAACTGTTTTAATCAACTTGTCAGTTTGTTGCAGCAGTTGACGAGCCTGACCGATAGAAATACCCGGATAGGTTGTCGGCATATACATCAAGTCACCTTCATCAAGCGGTGGGATAAACTCGCTACCAATTTTATCAAGTGGATATATCCCAACAGCTAGAACCGCTAATGCCGCAACTAAGGTCATTTTTGGAAAACGTAACACTGTTTTCAAAGCAGGTAGGTAGATAAAGGTTAAAAACCTATTGACCGGGTTTTTATGCTCAGGTAGCACTTTACCTCGAATAAAATAGCCCATCAGTACGGGGACTAAGGTAATAGCAAGTGCTGCAGATGCTGCCATGGCATAGGTTTTTGTAAAAGCGAGCGGGGCAAACATGCGCCCCTCCTGAGCTTCTAAGGTAAATACCGGCACAAAACTCACCGTAATAATTAATAAACTGAAGAATAATGCCGGACCTACTTCACTGGCTGAATCGATAACAATTTGCCATCGGTTTTCATTGGTTAGCGGTGTTTTTTCCATATGCTTGTGCATATTTTCTATCATGACGATAGCGCCATCAATCATTGCGCCAATCGCGATTGCTATCCCTCCTAACGACATGATATTTGCATTCAGCCCTTGTAAGTGCATTACAATAAAAGCGGTTAGAATACCTACGGGTAAACAAACAATTGCCACTAAAGAAGAACGCACATGGAATAAGAAAATTATGCAAACTAGTGCGACCACACCAAATTCTTCTAGCAGTTTAAACGTCAAGTTATCTACTGCTCGTTCAATCAATGCAGAACGGTCATAAACCGTTACTATTTCAACGCCTTCTGGTAGTCCTTTCTTTAGCTGTTCAAGCTTTTCTTTTACGCGGATGATCACTTGCTGAGCATTTTCACCAAAACGCATCACCACGATGCCGCCAACGGTTTCACCTTCGCCATTAAGCTCAGCGACACCGCGGCGCATTTGCGGACCCGTACCAATATCAGCGACATCTTTTAACAGTAGGGGGGTACCATTTTCGTTTACTCCCAACGGAATGTTTTCTAAGTCCTCAACACTTTTTATGTAACCTGTTGCTCTGACCATATATTCAGCTTCGGCCATTTCTACTACTGATGCGCCTATTTCTTGATTACCCTGTTTAATGGCTGTTTGAATAAGAGAAAGTGGAATACCAAAAGCGCGTAATTTATCAGGATCTATCCTGACCTGATATTGCTTAACCATGCCGCCAAGCGTACTTACTTCAGATACGCCAGGAACCGTTTGTAATTCAAATTTTAAGAACCAATCTTGTAAGCTGCGTAATTGGCTTAAATCATGTTTGCCTGTTTTATCGGTAAGGGCATATAAATATACCCAACCAACGCCTGTTGCATCAGGGCCTAGTTGCGGGCGTGCATCGCTGGGCAGGTTTGGGGCCACTTGGCTTAAATACTCAAGTACCCTTGAACGCGCCCAATAAAGGTCAGTATCCTCATCGAAAATCACGTATACATATGAATCTCCAAAGAATGAATAACCGCGCACGGTTACTGCACCTGGTACTGACAACATGGCTGTTGTCATGGGATACGTTACTTGATCTTCAACCACTTGGGGCGCTTGACCTGGGTAACTTGTTTTTATAATGACTTGCACATCCGATAAATCAGGCAGTGCATCAATTGGTGTTTTACTGACGGAATATAAGCCAGCGCCAACAAGTAACAATGTCGCTAGCAATACGAAGACTCGATTGCCAACAGACCAACGGATAATAGACGTAATCATCACTATTCTCCTTCGTCGTTAGCAGCTTGCTGTATAGGCAGCGTAGAATCAGTTTTCGACATAGCCATTGCACTGACGATAGTAAAATTACTTTCTTGCACTTCAAAGGTGAACATCACATAAGCATTCTTTGAAAATAAGGACATATCAATATTATCAGCGACGATAAAATCAACTGTGTCAGCTTCGCGTCCCCAAGCTACAATAGCTTCTCTGTCGATAGTGACCATTCTATGATCGACCATTACAGAAACGACAGTACCGTTCACTGTGGCAGAGGAGACTTTAGTAGAAGAAATAGTGCTATTGTTATCACTCATATTCATTTCCATTTCTATAGCTTCTTCACTGTCATACTCATCGTAATTCATCCGTTTAAAATCAGATGATTTACTTGATTCTGAATCAAGTAAGAATTGTGCGGAACTGACGACTCTTTCGCCCTCACTAAGCCCTTTAAGTATTTCAACACTTTCATTATCATAACGACCAACAGAAACTTCAACAGATTTGAAATTCCCTTCTCCTAACGCAAGCACGACTCTGTCTTGATTACCCGTTCTTATTAGGGCTTCTTTTGGAATTAATAACGCGCGTTCATCGGAACTAGTATCGATAGATATCTGTGCAAACATATTAGGTTTTAATTCGCCATTTTTATTATCAAAGCGTAACCGAACAATGGCAGTTCTCGTTTTAGGGTCAATCATTGGATGAATATGTTCGATACTACCTTCCCACAATTTATTCGGTAAATAATCCAGACGCATGAAGACCTTATTTCCCATTGAAACTTGCGAAACTTCTCTTTCAAAAACATCAGCTTTTACCCAAACTTGGCTTAAATCAGCAATTGATAACATCATCGTTTCAGGCTTTACATAAAAACCTTCTCGTATGTCTAGTTGTTTTACAACACCTCGCTGCGGTGCATAAAAAGTAATAAACTGTTGTACCTTTTTATCTTTTTTGAGCTTATTAATACTTGCTCGGGTAAATTTCAGGGCGGTAAGGCGATTTTGTGCCGCAACAAGTAATCGTTGATTATTACTGGTAAGTGCTAGCAATAACTCTTCTTGTGCATTGACCAGTTCAGGAGAATAAATATCGTACAGTGGTTGGTTTTTTGTAACAGAATCTCCAACGGCATTTATATATAGTTTTTCAATCCATCCTTGAACTCGAGGATGAATATGCACTAATTTATCTTCATCATAGGTTACAAAACCGACAGTGTTTATTTGACTATGAAGTTTTTTATACTGAGCAACTTCAGTTCGCACACCTAAGTTATTGATAACGTTAGGTGATATTCTTATTGTCCCAGGGCCTTCATCTGGACCACTACCGCCATCATCATATACCGGGACTAAATCCATGCCCATTGGCGATTTACCGGCTTTATCTTTCTTATAATTTGCATCCATAGGTGCTACCCAATAAAGTGGTTTTTTCTCTTCAGTTGCAGCACTTGCAACTGCTTCACTACTTGTCGGAGCTAGTAGGTTATATGCAAAAAAAGTGAAAACACTGCCGATAATCATGCCAACAAGAATTGGTTTTATCTGTTTTCCTAAGATATTTGTGCTCATCATTTTTCTCCAAAAATAGCAGCATTTTGAGTGCTACTCGATAAATTCATCGTGGTTTTTGTCATTGGCGTATTGATATTGCCAACAAAAAGGTAATTAAGTTCCAGCCGTATTTTTTGCTCTTCAACATTTAGCGTTAACGCATCTATTTCAGCATTAAGCACGGCAATACGTGAGCGAACAACTTCCGAAAAATCGCCGTCATCGTTGGTATATGCGGTTAAAGAGGCCTCTGCTTGATCATGTATTTGCGGTAATAATTTTGTTTTATAGAGGTTCTGTCGGTTTATTAATCTCAGTAATCGTCCTTTTGCACTTGAGTAAGAACCTAGTAACTGTCTAAGTAATAGTAGTTTTTCGGTTTTTACCGCTTCTGTTGTTGATATCGCAGATTGAAGCTCTTTATCTTGTTTGTTTTCTGTAAAAATCGGTAAATCGAATGTCACGCCAACTGAGAATAAATCAGCTCTACTATTACCCATAGGATCATCCGCACGATAGCCATAACTTGCATTTACACCCCATTCTGGTTGGTATTTTTGCTTTGCTAACTTAATCCCTACTTTAGTTGCTTTGACTTTCTTTTCTATGGCAATAACCGCAGGATGTTTTGAAAAGTACGGCACCAATTCTCCTGGCTGAAGCCAATGTTTTTTGTAGACTAAATCACGATTAAGTAAATCAATTTGCGGCAGTTGCTGACTAAGCACTATATTATGTAAAGCAAAATCAGTGCCTAATGAAAATTCATCTATTACATTGCTTTTCTTAGATGATTTGGCGGTAGAGAACTTTATCAGCCATGGTGAAAGCATTCCTTCATAACGGTTCTTTTGCTGATCTAATTTGTCTAATCTGTCTTCCAAGCGCGTTAACTCTAGTTGTGCTCGTACAATATCTTGCTGTCGAGTTTTACCTAAACCTGATGAGTAGCTCGCTTCAGCAATATCAGCTAACTGCTCGAACAGTGAAGTGTTTTTTGCAATTAATGCGATACTTTGCTGAACGCGATAGGCATCTAACCATAAACTTCCTACGGTCACGGCTACTTTTGATTCTCTATCTTTACGTTGATATGGAAACGCTTCACTTTGAATTCTGAGTTGTTGGCTTTTTATCTCGAGTGTATCGCCGCGAGGAAACATCTGTGAAACGCCTATTTTTACTTGTGTCATTCCTTCTTGACCAAAATCAAAACCGTTAGTCGGTAAGTTAGCAAATCCAATCGACATTCTCGGATCAGGTAAGGTATTTACCGCCGAACTCATCGACTCAATAGCTCTTTGTTGATGAATACTTCCCGTTAGCCAAGGGTCATTTTTTTGAGCTGCTTTTACTGCTTTTTCAAAAGATAAAGCCGGGTTGGCACTCATTACCGGAGACTGTGTAGCGTTAGCAGAAAAAAGTGTAAAAGCTAGCATTCCTACACTGAATTTCATGTGAAGCTTGTTAGTTTCGTGTAGATTATTCATTAGAACTGTTCCTTATAAGATTGAACATCTGCATAAATTTTATAGCTACCATCTGCTAGTAAAAGTAAAACACGGTAAGGCTGAAACTTGTCATCAACTTCCATTCCTGGTGTGCCTACTGGCATAGCAGGAACAGACAAACCGATAACATCACTCGCGTGTGTTTCTGTGATAAATTGCTTGATGAATTTTGCTGGCACATGTCCTTCGAAAACGTAACCATCTTTTGATACAGCGGTATGGCAAGAACGATACCTAGGTGCTATTTTTTTTTCATCTTTAATAACTGAAAAATTTTGAGAACTATGAACCTTAGATTCAAAGCCATTTTCGTTGATGTGATTTATCCATTTATTACAACAGGCACAAGTTGGGCTTTTATATACATCTAAGACTATAGTTTGTGGCGTAGCTTTTTGTGATGGCGTAACATCAGCAACTATTTCGACGTCAGAGCAACTTGTCAGTGCCATGACGACAGCACAAGTTGTTATAACTTTTAAGGTAAATTTATTTGAAAACATAACCCCCCCAATAGGGATATTAATTATTATTTTTTAATTAATTAGGTTGTTTTTGATGTGATTGAAAATATGTACCAAACACGAGATCAAAAAAGCCTAATACAGAGACTAATTATATAAATGAACCAAATTTTGGACACATTTAATCTGTATTTAGCTTAGTATTGGAGGGCGATATAGTGATACGGGTTGCTGGCTTTGTGCCAAACGAGAATGGGAAAGTATTTTTGCAGGCAAACTAATGATTGGCACATTGCCTGAAATTGCCATGAAAGCAGCAACATTTGAGCAACCACCGGTAAAACAATTACATGTTTCAGTGCAACATTCTTCTGTCGAGGTTGTTGAATTATCAGTAGAGGTATCAAGCATATTATGGTTACTGTGATCCATCATTGCCATATCTGGTGACATGTCTTGGCCATTCATTCCCGTCATACTCATCATATGATAAGACATAATAGTAGACGCCATTGCCTGACCTACAAAGGTCAAACACAAAAGCAATACCATTAATGTTTTAGAGAAATTGAACGTCACAAGCAACCAACAAATTATTATACCTAGCTCAATGTTCGCATAGCGGGTGCTTTTATTCAATGGAAAAATAGTAAAAGGGCGCTTATCAGTAAGCAGTAAAACATTACCAACCACCACTACCACTATAAAAAGAGCTGTTTTTTACAATATTACTACTGCTCTCAATATCGGTTATGTTAAAGCCAACATGGTTTATATATTCTGTTAATGGTTTATCGACAGATACCGTAATCGAAGCAATTTTTAGCTCTCCTGGTAATACTTCAATTTTTGCTAAACCGGTGATTTTTGCATTATCTAATCCGTTAACCTCTATTTGATAAAACTTGGTTCCGCTCGATTTATTTCGAACTTTAAACAAGAAGGTATTTTCTATATCACCAAATTGATTAACGCGATAAAGTGCTTGTCGGTCTCTAATAATATTTACTTCAAAATTCTGCCAAACATTTGCCCAAATAAGCATAGAAGTTAAAGTTATTGTAACTACGCTACCGTAGCCTAAATGACGCTGCCAATTGTTATTAGCGTTTTTTTCGTTGGTAAATGAAATAAGGCCTTTTTGATAATTAAACTTCTCCATCGTCATATCGCAAGCGTCAGCACACAGTCCACAATTAATGCATTCATATTGTAGGCCATCTCTAATATCGATACCTACCGGGCATACTTGCACGCACAGATCGCAATCTACACAATCGCCCATTCCTTGTGGTTTAACTTGAGAGCGTTTACGAGCACCACGGTTTTCGCCTCGTAAATTATCGTAAGTCACTAACTTGGTAGATTTATCAAACATTGCCGACTGTATACGAGAGTAAGGGCACATATGCTGACACATCTTATCTTTTATCCAGCCAGCATTTACATAAGTACAAACAGCGAAAAATAGCACCCAATATAGGGTTGTTTCTGAGGTATTAAACAAAAGGAATGGCAGGTATAACTCATCAACCGTGATGAAATATGACATAAATACCAGTGCAGTAAAAAGAGATACTACTGCCCAAATAAAGTGCTTAAGGCCTTTTTTATAGAGTTTATTTAAGCTTAAAGGTTGTGCGTTTAACGACTTACTTTGATTATGAGTTCCTTCAATTCGACGTTCTATCCAATTGAACATCAGCATCCAAACTGTTTGCGGACAAGTAAACCCGCACCAGACACGACCATAAAATTGGGTGATATAAAACAGCACAAAAGCAGCAAGAATAAAAACTAAACAGACGATCAGTAAATCTTGAGGGAATAAAGTTAATGAAAATAAATGTACTTGTTGCTGAAGAAGATCAAAATATACCGCTTGTGTGCCGTTAAATTGTATAAAAGGGAGCAAGACAAAAAGCAGTATTAATATCACGCTTAAACTACGGCGGATCAATTGATACTTACCTTTTTGCTCGCGATGGTAAATTCTGTCGTCAGTGTCGGAGGTTTTAAAAATGAGGTTTCTTTCTAACGAGTATGATGGTTTCACTTGGTTTGCCCAGCAGATATTTTCATTGCGGGAAGTGTAAATTGTTAATCTGTCATTTATAGATACACTATTATAAATTACAATAGGTACAGATTGAATAATGGACATGACCAATGAGACAGTTCAAATACGAACAACTAGCCAATAAGCTAATTGCTCAAATTGATGATGAAAAATGGCGGCCCAACGAAAGGTTACCTTCTATCCGAGATCTGGCCAGGCTGTATAATGTTTCAAAAATTTCCGTGCAAAAAGCGCTGCATACCCTAGAAGCAAGAGGGATTGTTTTTGTTAAAATAAAATCTGGCTACTACGTTGCCCCCGCAAAGCCGCCTCAACAGATTAGCCAAGCTCTGACTGAAATTGGTAAACCAAAACTGGTTGATGTACCTGAGGTTTTTTATGAAATTATGGAACGCACCGCTGCTTTTGATATCGCCCCGCGAAATTTAGACACCAGCCAAGCGCCAAATCACTTATTGTTATTAAACCGACATATCAGTCGTGCTTTACGAAAGAATCCGCAAAATAATGCGCTCTATTATTGTGAGCCACCAGGGGACTTATCACTAAGACATCAAATTAGTGAACATTATCGAAGGCGCGAGCTGAATATTTCAGCGCAGGAAATATGCATTACTTCAGGCTGTCAAAACAGTTTGTTTTTAGCTTTGATGGCTACGTGCCAACCAGGCGATATTGTTGCCATAGAAAGCCCGGCATTTTATGGCGTTTTACAACTATTACAGCAACTTAAACTACAAGTCGTTGAACTGCCAAGCTCTTATACTATTGGCTTAACGGCCGACGCTCTCAATGAAGCAACTAAACAGTGGGACATAAAAGCTTGTGTGCTAACGGCTAACTTTGCCACGCCAACTGGGGCGCTTATCCCCGTAAAAGAAAAACGTAAAATAGCAGCGCTTGCCAACGATAAAAATATCATCATCATCGAAGATGATATCTACGGAGACTTAGGTTTTCATTCTAAGGTCGAGCCACTTAAAAGCTATGATACACAGGGAAACTTTATTTTATGTAGCTCTTTTTCTAAGTCACTTTCAAGAGATTTGCGTATTGGCTGGATTGTCGCGGGCAAGCACTTTAAAAAAATAGTACAGATGAAATTGGTTTATCAGCTATCGACCAGCCAAGCTATACAACATGGTTTGTCGAACTTTTTAGCCGAAGGTCATTTCGAAAGGCACTTACAGCAATATCGTAAAGTACTACGCGTACAACGTGATCAGTTAACAAATGGTATTGCAGATCATTGGAGAATCGCGACAACATTTACCGTACCTGATGGTGGGTTGGCCATTTGGGTGCAACTACCCGTAGAAATTGACACCTTCTTACTTTATCAACGTGCTATTGCCGAAGGCATAATAATCACGCCAGGCCGGTTATTCTCGTCAGAGAAAAAGTTTTCAAATTGCTTGAGATTAAGCTTTGCACATCCAACGTTAGGGCACCGATTAAAAGCCTTGATTAGATTGGGAGCCTTGTGTGAAAATATGATGAAGAAAAAACGATTAAATCTTGGTTCGTTGCAATTTTAATCAACTATTTATTCCCGCTTATTAGGCGTTATACATACAAGGAGTTCAGATGAAATATTTAGCTATATTGTTGGCAGTAGGGTTTTCAAGTACAGTAATATCGAACGATAATGTTTTAACTATTAATGCATTTGATCAGGTTATTGTAATGCCTGAAAATTGCAAAGAATCAACGAGTAAACAAAGTGTTCATAATTATATTTGCGACATAGAAAATGAGTATAATGTTTCCTTAATTAGGTTAGTTAAGTTTGACCCGAAGCGAATTATGGAATTGAGTTCAGAAGACTATATTACTAGCTCGAGTAAATCTTCTAATAAGATATATAACTTCTATGACTTTATTGCTAAATTGGATAACAACGGGCAGCCAATAGATAAACTATTTAGTTTTATTTGCCAGGCTGAAAAGTGCTTAATTATCTCTTCAAAAAATAAAAAATTGATCGCTCAGTTCAAATCTCAATTTTCACTTCTTACTTAAGTATAACAAAGCAACCTAACTGAACATAAATGGTTGGCTACTTACACTTAGTTCGGTATTTTAGCTGACTTATTTTACCGCTTAATCTAGCGTTAGAAATTTAATTAATCACCGATACGGAGTTCATGTGAGTAAATATTTAGTAGGATTATTTTTAGTTGTAGCTTCTTTTACTTCTCAAGCATCAAACCTGATCAATGATGAAAAAATAAAAAATCAACAAAACTGTTTTAGCGCTCAATTTACAAGCTACGAATCATGGCGTGGTTTTATGGAGAAAAAACGTAAAAGTAGAATTAAGTCTGAAGAAAAGCTATTAAAGGCAATGTCATTTTTTGACTCCATGTTTGGAGAAGATAAATTTAACCAATATAAGAGTAACTTGTCGTGCCGCACTTTTAAGTATCAAGTCGATGGTAATGAAGTAGAAGGCTATATTATTAAGCCTAAATCAAGTGTAAAGAAATTACCGGTGTTAATATATAACCGAGGTGGCAATGGTCGCTTCGGTTCAGTCGTTTTTGGCTCTATGATGCATAACTTATTTCCAATTGCCAATGAAGGTTTTGTTATTATTGGCAGTCAATATCGAGGAAGCCAATATCGAGGTACTCGTACAAAAAATGTTGCTCACGATGAATTTGGCGGAAAAGATGTTAATGATGTTTCTGCGTTATTAAATTACATTTCTAAAATTGAAGGTGCGGATCCTGAACGAGTAGGTATGTATGGCTTTAGTAGAGGTGGAATGCAGACACACATAGCTTTAAAGCAAGTTAAAAATATTAAAGCGATAGCAACTATTGCAGGAAATACAGATTTATTAAAAGGGTTAGAATATCGCCCTTCTATGGAAAAAGTGTATAAAAATCGAATTCCTGATTACAACGAAAACAAAATAACGGAATTAGCCAAACGTTCAGTATTAACTTGGGTTGATAAATTATCACCAAATGTTCCCATTTTGCTGTTACATGGCACTAATGATAAACGGGTATCAGTCAATCATTCCATTGACCTCGCTGAGGCGTTATCAAAGAATAATATACCTCATAAGCTGGTTCTATATCCAGATGACGACCATGGTTTAATGATAAATAAAGAAAAGGCTAATCAAGAGTTAGTTAGTTGGTTTCAAAAGTATTTGTAAAAAACTATGAGGGGTTAAAACGGACAAATAACTACTAGCGGTTGTTTTTTCCTCACAAATTTTAGCTAATTATTATTTTCCGCTTAATATGGCGTTATAAAACTAAAGGATTATCGTGCAATTATCAGATGATAGAATTAATTTATCGCCACTTTGCGAATTGGATTTTGAGTTTTTTGTTGATATTTTAACGTGCTCAAAAATTATGAAACATGTCTCTAAAACACTGACAACAGAAGAAGCAAAAGCAGCATTTAAAATTAGATCATTACCCTGGGATATAAAAAGTGATCGCTGGTGCACTTTACCGATCACGAAAATAGCTACTGATGAAAAAATTGGCTGGGTTTCACTTAGAGTTGTAAACCATGACACTAAAACGGCTGAAATTGGTTTTATTATAAAAAGTGGTTTCCAAAGGAAAGGTATTACTAGCAGTGCATTAAAGCTAGTTAAAGAATATGTGCTCAATGAGCTTAATTTTAACAAATTAGTCGCATTTTGTTCTGTGCATAATGAAGCTTCTTTCGTCGTATTGGAAAAAATGGGCTTCTCTCGAGAAGGATGTTTTAAGCAACATATCTTAATTAATAATCAATATGTGGACTCTTATGCATACGGTTTGTGTAAATCGGCTCTATAATGCACTGCTAATTAAGCATTGAAGGTATATAAAGAAGCAATGCCGTCAAATAGTTCAACGGCATGGGTAAGCATTAATTATGCAAGTGTGCATAATGAAAACGTAGGTGCTCTTCAATAAAGCTCGCGATAAAATAATAGCTGTGGTCGTAACCTTGGTGCAAGTTCAGCTCCAATGGGTAGTTACTCACTTGTGCTGCTGCGGTAAGTGTTTCAGGCTTTAATTGTTCTGCTAGAAAGTCATCAGACTCGCCTTGATCTACTTTTGCAGGCACGAACTGTGTCGCTTGTCTCATCAGTTCACTGGCGTCAAAAGCTCGCCAATCATCTTTGTTTTTACCTAGATAAGCAGTGAAAGCTTTTTGTCCCCAAGGGCTATTCATTGGATTACTGATCGGGCTAAATGCTGACACCGAGCTATAAAGTTCAGGGTTCTTCATCGCGATAGTCAATGCGCCATGACCGCCCATCGAGTGACCCGCGATTGAACGTTTGTTAGATACCGGAAAAGTCGACTCAATTAATTTCGGCAGTTCATTGACCACGTAGTCGTACATTTGATAATGACGATTCCAGGGGGCTTGCGTAGCATTGACATAAAAACTGGCTCCTTTACCTAAGTCATAACCATCATGGTCAGCGACATCTTCACCTCTAGGGCTAGTATCAGGGGCAACGATCGCGATACCTAACTCAGCCGCCATTCGCAGAGCGCCTGCTTTGTGCATAAAGTTTTCATCAGTACAGGTTAAACCTGAGAGCCAATATAGAACGGGTACTTTTTTAGCGTTTGAAGCTTGCGGCGGCAAATAAATAGCAAACCTCATATTACAATTTAATACCGCAGAGTGATGACTATATTGCTTTTGCCAACCGCCAAAGGTTTTGTTTACACTTAAATTTTCTAATGTCATGTTATGCCTCAAATGGCTATCTACAGCGGTACTTTACTGCAGATAGCAGTCTTATTTATCAAAACGAGTATTACTTCTCAAAATAACTGTTTTTATCAGAGTGAGTTATTTATCAAAATGACTCTTATTTATCAAAGTGACTCTTATTTATCAAAGTGACTCTTATTTATCAAAGTGACTATTTTTATCAAAATGAATTACGGAGCGGATACTTTCGCCTTTATGCATTAATTCAAACGATTTATTAATGTCTTCTAGCGGCATGGTATGAGTAATAAAGTCGCTTAACTTGAACTCACCTGCTAAGTAACGTTCTACGTAATCAGGCAATTCAGTACGACCTTTAACGCCACCAAAGGCAGAACCACGCCATACTCGCCCAGTCACTAACTGAAATGGACGGGTTGATATTTCTTTGCCTGCACCGGCAACCCCTATAACAACTGATTCGCCCCAACCTTTATGACAACATTCTAATGCAGAGCGCATTAAGTCGACATTACCAACACATTCAAATGAGTAATCAACGCCACCATCCGTTAGTTCAACGATAACGTCTTGAATCGGACGGTCGTAATCTTTCGGATTAATACAATCGGTAGCGCCTAGCTTTTTGGCTAACTCAAATTTACTTTCGTTAATATCAATGGCAATAATACGACTGGCTTTTGCCATGGTTGCGCCAATAACTGCTGATAAACCAATGCCGCCTAGGCCAAAAATAGCAACGGTTGCACCTTCTTCAACTTTTGCCGTATTCATTACCGCGCCCATACCGGTCGTAACACCACAACCTAATAAACACACTTCTTCTAATGGCGCTTCTTTATTTACTTTCGCTAAAGAAATCTCCGGTAATACTGTGTATTCAGAAAACGTTGAGCAACCCATATAATGGAAAATGGGCTGGCCGTCTTTATAAAAGCGGGTAGTGCCGTCTGGCATTAAGCCTTTACCCTGAGTTTCGCGAATTTTTTGACAAAGGTTAGTTTTACCCGACAAACAGAATTTACATTCGCGACATTCTGGTGTGTATAACGGAATAACATGGTCGCCTACCTGAACACTGGTTACACCTTCACCGATTTGTTCAACGATGCCACCGCCTTCGTGACCTAAAATAACCGGGAATATGCCTTCAGGATCATCACCAGATAAAGTAAATGCATCGGTATGACAAACGCCAGAGGCAATTACTTTAACGAGTACTTCACCTTTACGTGGCAACATTACATCGACTTCTTCGATAGATAACGGCTGGTTAGGGCCCCAAGCAATAGCGGCTTTCGATTTAATAAATTGGTCAGTCATATTTATTCTCACAGTTAAGTTAAGTTAATTGTATTTTGTTGATAGTCTTTTGTTAATTGTTAAAGCCAGACTTATAAAAGGTTTTTAATCTAGCCTAATAAACTTATGGTTAAGTGATAATGCCAATAACACGCAGTGCACTTTGTTCATTCATAATAGTTAAGTTTACATTCGATACCAAGAATAGTTATACCCTAACCCATGTCATGGTCATGTTCTTGAGACAAATTAATTTTCGCACACCGATACTGACAAGTGCCATACCAATCCATGTCGTTAAATCGAGGTGCTGTCGATAAATGACGCTCGACATTAACGTGACGGTTACTATCGCAAGGCCTGCCCACAATGCATGAACAATACCAACAGACATACCTTTCATTGCTTCAGCGGCGACACCCAAAAAGAGCAATAACAACTCATTATCACTCTAAGGTTAAATAAGCTGAAGTCACAATTAACAGCAGCGCTGTTGTTTTTATGTTTGCTATTATATTTGTTTCTATATAAATGATAATATGCCATTTTAGTAAATCACTTTTACTCAGGAGTAATAATGGTGCAGTGGGATGGGATAAGTGAATTTGTTTACGTCGCCGAAACAGAGAGCTTTACTAAAGCTTCAAAAAAAATGTCAATTTCTACGGCACAAGTGAGTCGTCAGATCAGTGCACTAGAAAAACGCCTCAATATTAAGTTATTTTATCGAACAACACGTAAAGTCTCGTTAACCGAAGAAGGGCGGGTGTTTTATCAACATTGCCGCAGTGTTCTTGACGGCTTAGATGAAGCCGAGCGCGCCATCACCAATTTACAAACCAAGCCGCAAGGTAAAATTAAACTGACCGCATCCGTCACTTATGGCGAACAGCAAGTGCTGCCTTTGGTTAATGATTTTATGAAACAATATAGCGATGTTGAAGTGACTGCTTATTTAAGTAATCAGCAAGTCGACCTCGTTGAAGAGGGCTACGACCTTGCTATTCGTCTCGGTAAATTAACTGACTCAACGATGATGGCCAAAAAACTCGGTAAACGCATAAACTACTTATGTGCTTCGCCAGCGTATTTAAATAAGTATGGCATTCCCCATTCGTTGTCTGAATTGAATAAACACAGTTGCTTGCTGGGTACGCTCGATTATTGGCACTTTAGTGATGCGGGCAGAGAACGAAATATTCGTGTCAGCGGTAGGTTACGTTATAACAGTGGGGTTAGTTTGGTTGATGCGGCACTAAAGGGCTTGGGGATAGTGCAATTGCCTGATTATTATGTACAGGATTATTTAGCGAGTGGCGAACTAATAAGCTTGTTAGATAATTTCAGAGAGCCAGACGGTGGGATATGGGCTGTGTATCCGCAAAATCGACATTTATCGCCGAAAATAAGATTATTAGTCGACTATTTAGCTGAGCACATTGGTGATCACTCATAATAATTGAGATTAGTCTCATTTATATTTTCTTATTTTAAAGATATACCGATAAAATAAAATTTCTGAAATGATGATTTTTTAGCCATCACATTTGCACCTAATCAAAAATATTTAGGAGCACTTTACCTGCACTATAGACATAACCAACCGCTAATATTAAGGTCAACTTAGCGACCTTAAATTTGACATGACTTTGGTATTTCTATGGCGTAATGGTGCACAAACTAGCTTAGGTTTTTACGCCAATTTAGAGCACTTAGTGCGCCAAGATGGACTTATCATTACCATTGTTTTTGATTATTAACGGTAACTGGCTATTTACTTAAACCCGCGAATTCAACATAATTTTAAATACAGTAATTAAGTGACTAGAGCCATGTAATAAATAGCTTAATAACGAAATGTGGCTATGCTAATTATTAACACCTTTCTAATTACGTTTTTTTGTCATTTAATATTGAGAATCTCAGCTATGTTTGGGTTAGAATTTTTAGATAATGATACCGCTCTTTTTCTAACATTAAATACCGATTACAACTACTTTGTTGTATTTACTTCCTATATTGTTGCTTGGATAGGTGCGTATGCTGGGTTATCCACAATACCTTCAATGCGTAATGCCGAGTCTGTCGCTGCTAAGCGCATGTGGCATTTTGGCGGCTCTTTGGCCATGGGGTGCGCGATATGGTCGATGCATTTTGTTGGTATGTTAGCGCTATCATTACCGGTCGCTGTTCACCATCACTTTGTGCTCACCGCGTTATCTGTTCTGCCCGCTATTATAGCCAGTTCCATTGCCTTGTATTTTATCGAGCGTGATAAGTATTTTACTTGGCATCTTATCGGAGCGGGCATTATCCTAGGTGCAGGCATTGGTATGATGCATTATATGGGCATGGAGGCAATGTACGGCAACTTTACCTTAGTTTACCATCCCTTGTTTTTCGTCCTTTCTATCATTGTCGCGGTCGTTTTGGCTATTATTGCTCTTAGTGCAGGTAAATTTAACTTCAAGTCTGAAAGGGGGGGGAGTTACCAATTACTAGGCTCAGCAGCTTTAGTTGGTGCGGCTATTACCGGTATGCATTATATGGGGATGCTCGCATCGTATTTTTTAGCAACCGATAATATTACTCATGCAGAATCAAATGCTTCTCATGCAATGATGACGGTTATATTGATAGCATCAACACTTTTCTTATCTACCTTAGCGGTAGTATCTAACATTATTAATAAAATGTTTAATAAGCTGATTTTAGCTAAAATCGAAGCCGAAACTTCAACTCAAGCAAAGGCAGAGTTTTTAGCTAGCATGAGTCATGAAATTCGTACCCCAATGAATGGTGTTTTAGGTATGCTAGATTTATTGATTAAATCCAATCTAGATGAAAGTCAAGTATATAAGGCTCAAATAGCCCGTTCTAGCGCTAAGTCACTATTAGTTTTATTGAATGATATTTTAGACTTTTCCAAAGTGGAAGCGGGGAAACTAGATTTAGAAATATTACACTTTGATTTGCGACGATTATTAATTGAGTTTGCTGAATCTGTTGCCTTTCAAGTTGAAAGCAAAGGTTTAGAAATTATTCTTGATATTACTCGCATTGAGCACTCCATGGTTAAAGGAGACCCAGATCGCATTAGGCAAATACTGTCGAATTTAATTTCAAACGCGATAAAGTTTACCGAAACCGGAGAGGTTACTGTTCGAGCAGAGCTGAAAGAGGATGAAAACTCAGCTTTGATCTTTAGTTGTTCAGTACAGGATAGCGGTATTGGCATCCCTGCAAAAGCCATTAAAAATCTTTTTCAGTTATTTACTCAAGTTGACTCTTCCACTACACGCAAATATGGTGGTACTGGGCTTGGTCTATCCATTGCCAAACAATTGTGCGAATTGATGCAAGGTTCAATATCTGTCACTAGTGTTTTAAACGAGGGCAGCTGTTTTAAGTTTAATATTAGCTTGTTAAAAAGTAGTCAATCTAAACAGGTAGTTCCCCAAATTGATGTGAGTAAGTTATCGTTATTTGTGATAGATGATAACGCTACAAATAGAGATGTTTTAAGGGGGCAATTGGAGCACTGGGGCGGCTATGTAGAAGAGGCAGCAAGTGCTGCTGAGGCGTTATTAAGACTCGACCTGTGTTATAAAAATGAGCAAGTTAACTTTGATGTGATTTTTGTTGATATGCAGATGCCTGAAATGGACGGAGCTACCTTTGCGATAAAATTAAGAAGCGATAAACGTTTTGATGAACTACCTATGGTAATGATGACATCCATGTCAGCGCAAGGAGATAAGCAGTATTTTACCGATTTAGGTTTCAGCGCCTATTTTTCAAAACCCGTTACAGGAGCAGATATTTTAGATGCATTAGCGATAATAAAATCTACTCCTAGGCTTACTGATTTATCTCAACCTCTTATTACCCATCAGTATTTAGCTTCATTTTCCCATGAAAATAATGAATTAGATAAATGTAATACTGTGGTCAGTGAAAACGAAATTCAACTGCATAGCTGCTCAAACGCTGTTAAAATTTTGTTGGTTGAGGATAATCGAATCAATACTGTGGTAGCGACTCAAATGCTTAATACAATGGGCCTCAATGTTACCGCGGTTAAAGATGGGCAAGAAGCCTTGAATGTTTTAGCTAACTCTTGTTTGGACAATCTATTTACTTTGGTGTTGATGGATTGCCAAATGCCAATCATGGATGGTTATCAAGCTACTAGAGGAATTCGTTCGGGCGAAGCAGGTGCTCAATATAAAGACATTCCAATTATTGCGATGACAGCTAACGCTATGGTTGGCGATGATAAAAAGTGCTTTTCTGCAGGTATGAGTGACTATTTAACTAAACCTATAGATTCCGAAATATTAATTGATACCCTTAATAAATGGCTTAATAATTCCCAGAAGATAGCCGTGAGTGACTGAGTGAGTATTACTTGGCATATACGGCTTTGCTTATTGCTTGTAAAAGGCAAGTCACCTTTTAATTAAACTTATCATGCCAACGACTTAATTGCCTAAAACTGCTTCCTAGGTCTTCGCAAATACCGTTAGCAGTAACACGATACGTTTAAACTCAGCAGGGTAACGTTGACAATTTTTACCTTTAATCATGAAACACCTCCTGTTGTATTTCTACAACAATTATAGTGTGTCCACAAAACGGGGGTAAGACTACAAAAGGGTCGTTGGTAAATAAAGTGTAAACACTATTCTTGCTATAGAGTCGACCTCTAGATGAGTATTTTTTATGAACTACCAAGAGCAACAATATTCCTACCAAGGTGTACATCTTGGTATATAGTTAATAAATAAGAAAAACAATTAAATTGGAATTTTTTTTGAACTCTCTGCTTAATAACATTTCGTTGAATTATAAACTGCTTGGAAACTCGATACTTATTATCTTTCTTATGCTGGCAAACTCGTTATTAGCCTTGTATTTTATGAACAAAATCAATAACGAACTCAATGCTATTGCCGAACAAGATATCCCCTTAACAGAAGTAATTAGTAAGATCACCGAACACCAACTCCAACAAAGTATTCATTTTGAACGAATTATTCGTTATGGCATTTTAATGGAAAAAAGTGAACATGCTAAACAGAGATTTAACCAAGAAATAATAGCTTTTACACAATTATCGAGAAAAGTTGATAAAGAAATACTCTTAGGTGAGATGACAAGCCAAAACGTTATCGATAAATCTATTGACGTGGCTGACGTGGCTGACGTGGCTGACGTGGCTGACGTGGCTGACGTGGCTGAATTTACCAAAATTTTAAAAATACTTAAACAAATAGAAAATGAACATCATCAATTTGAACTCCATGCTTTAGAAACCATTAATTTATTTGAGTCTGGCGAGGTAAATGAAGCTGAATCTTTAGCTGAAAAAATAGAATTAGAAGAAGATAAACTCTCCATGGAGTTAGAGGATCTATTAGCTGAAATTGAAATTTATACTAAACAAGCTATTAAACGTGCTGAGCAGCATGAAAAGTCGGCAATGCAATGGTTGATTATTTCTTTAGTTCTTTCAATTATTATCAGTATATTATTCAGCAGAATATTGACCAACAACATCACCCAAAGGCTTTCACAAATAAGCAAAGAGCATTTGTTAATCTCCCAGGGGGACTATTCTTTTGATATCAAGATCACTGGCAGTGATGAACTTTCAGTTTTACAGCGTTCATTATTTAGCATGCAAGAGTTGATTGTAGAATCAAAAAATAAAATTCAACAATCGCATGACATGTTAGAAAGCCAAATTGAACTACGTACCGCAGAATTGCAAACGGCATTAATTAAAGCCGAAGAAAGTGCAAAAACTAAAGCCGAGTTTTTAGCAAATATGAGCCATGAAATTAGAACACCAATGAATGGTGTCTTAGGCATGTTAGGCTTGCTTGAAAATACCGAATTAACCAGAGAGCAACAATACCGAGTTGAAGTAGCTATAAGCAGTGCCAAATCGTTATTGGTAGTGATTAATGACATTTTAGATTTTTCTAAAATTGAAGCAGGGAAATTGGAACTTGAAATCATCAGTTTTGATTTAAGAAGAATGCTTGGCACCTTATTAGACTCTATGGCGTATCAAGCACAAGCGAAAGATATAGAATTAATATTAAATTTAACTGGTATAGAAGAGTCTATGGTTAAAGGCGATCCTGGCCGCTTACGCCAAATTATGACTAATATCATCAGTAATGCGATAAAATTCACCACAGCTGGTGAAGTAGTTATCGAGTTATATTTGGCACCGAGTAAAGGTAATAACTGGCAATTACATTGTAATATTTCAGATACAGGATTAGGCATACCAGAAGATAGATTAAAAATAATATTTGAATCTTTTAGCCAAGTTGATGCTTCAACAACACGGCACTTTGGCGGTACTGGGTTAGGTTTGACCATAGTTAAAAAACTTTGTCAGCTTATGCAAGGTGACATTAAAGTGACCAGTAAAGAAGGGCAAGGCAGTTGTTTTAGTTTTTTTATAACACTTCAAAAATGTGAGAAATCCCAACTCGCCATCCCGCCTATCGATATTAAAAAATTAAATATTTTAATCGTTGACGATAATGCTACCAACAGAGATGTATTACGTGAACAACTGCAACACTGGGGAGCTAATGTTGTTCAAGCCAAAAGTGCCAGAGAAGCATTATTTTTATGTGAGCAACGGTATTCAGCAACAGAACAGCCTTTTTATGATATTGCCTTTTTAGATATGCAAATGCCGAATATGGATGGTGCGCAACTAGGTAAAAAGATAGGTGCAGATGAGCGATTCAACTCAATGAAACTGGTTATGATGACGTCGATGAATCAAGTTGGTGATGGTCGATTTTTTGCTGAATTGGGCTTTTCGGCCTATTTTCCAAAACCAGCAACTACATCAGACTTGTTTGATGCCTTAGCTGTGGTCGTTGAAGGCGGTGAAGCACTTTCTCAAGCAGCCCCCCTAGTAACGAGCCATTATTTACAAAGCTTGAAAAAAAACAAGCAAGAGCAAAATTCATGGTCAGACAACATTCGCCTATTACTAGTTGAAGATAACAGAATAAACCAAGCTGTTGCCATGGGAGTATTAAAAGCCAATCATTTAAGTGCTGATATTGCTAACCATGGTGAAGAAGCAATCACCATGCTACGACAAACCAATGAAGAATCTCCTTATCATTTAATTCTGATGGATTGCCAAATGCCTGTTATGGATGGCTACCTGACAACAAGAAACATTCGAAACAATGATGCCGGCGAGCGCTACGCCAATATTCCTATTATTGCCATGACCGCAAACGCGATGACTGGCGATAAAGAAAAATGTTTAGAGGCTGGTATGAATGATTACACCTCAAAACCTGTCAACCAAGATGTACTCATTAAAAAACTGCAGAAATGGTTAAAATAAGTCAGGTTGTTTCTCCTAAGTTTTATCTAAGAAACAAATATTAGCAGTAGCTATACGCAAAATTTAAATCTAATGATAAAATTCTAGGGCGCAGTTGAGTTATTTTAGTAGTCTAAGAAGTAAATGTCAGTCATGTCGGGTTTTTCGGAGGCGTTGCCGCTAGCGACAGAAGCGCTAAGGTCTCTACCGCGCACAAAGTGATCATTACCAGCTTAACTATGAATGACCGTGGTGGTGGCTAAGCAGACTATTTAATGTGATAGCTTCGTGGCTAAATTAGCTCGGCTTTGTGGCCTTTGATACTAACGGGTAATTACGTTTTAATCTCTTCCACTTTAGAGCTATGGCAACGACAATGCCTACAATTTAAATTATTACGCTTAAACATCAAGTCATACATTTATTCATTTTTTCTTGAATCATGTATAGATAACAAATGTTCGTCAAGTGAATAGTTTCCATAATCGACAAAGGGACAGGAATGTCTGTACTCTTTTGAATCAGCAATGTGAATGACCTGACCAAAATAATGTTGAAAATCTATGTCTTCAAATTTCATATTTCTATCGAATTTACACTCGTTAATATCCATTTGGTTCACCGTTAAATTGTAATTAACTTCAACTTAAGTGTAGTACTTTACCTAAGTTGTTCCTTAAGTTTTTGATGTAAATCGGTAGATAAAATGTTGTTAACCCTTTTGGCATTAGCAGACCTTATTCAAAGTGTCTTGAGAGCGTGCGGAGGTAAATCCGCCCTGAATATTAAGGCTAACTTTTCGATCCTATAGCTGAGATAATATTCGTATTCCTGTGGCGCAATGGGACACAGGCGCCTTAGATTAATTACCTATCGTAAATAAAAAATATTATTCATCTCAACATGATTTTCACACCATTCACGTTTTTGTCTTAAGTATCGATACTGATGACTTGCTGTAGTTTAGGATGGGACAATGCCAAAATTTATCTAACAAATGAGTCAACAATCTGATAGTTATCATCATCTAATAACTGTTTCAAATAATGACTACCCACTGTTCCACTGGCTCCTAATACTTAAGCAGTTTTTTTACTTATCCTATCCCAACAACCTTAATGTGCTTTAACCAAAAAGTAATATTGTCAAAATAGTTATACCTATATGGATTCGAATAAGGATCAAATCGCAGAATAAATTTAAACGAGCGTTTGAATTTATGGATCAAGCTTGTTATAAATAAACAATATAAAAACTAATGATCTTTATAAAATGAAACTGCATCAAATTGAAGGCTATATTCAGTCTATTTACTTAGTAGAATATTCTGAAAAATTATTATTACTCGATGGGTGCTGCCGTGCAGATGTCGAAATAATTAAGACCTTTATAACAAAAGAATTACATCGCCCATTATCTGACCTTAAACTCATGGTCGTCACTCATATGCATCCAGATCATGCTGGCGCCGCCCATGTCTTGAGAAAAAAAACGGGTTGTAAAATTGCTAGTGCCAATGTTTCCGGGCATTGGTACACAGGTTTAGATGGACTATTAATGCACTTGACCGATATGGCATTGACTCGCTGGGTTGCGAAACGTAAAAATAAACCGGCAAAAAATCTTTGGTATTCCTCTAAATTGAAGCCCGACATAAAAATAAATGATGGTGGATTTTTACCCGGTTTTGCTGAATGGCAAGTCATTTATACGCAAGGGCATACCGACAGAGATATTTCCTTGCTACACACGCCAAGTGAGCTTATTTATGTAGCTGACCTAATGGTGAAAGTAAAAGGACGCTTTATTCCGCCTTTTCCAATTTTTTATCCCAATCGCTATAAAAAGTCACTGACTAAATTAAATAATCTTCAACCTAAGTCTATTTTGCTAGCTCATGGCGGTGAAGTTCAACTTAGCGATGATGACTACCAACATCTGTTGTCCAAAGCTCCAGATATACCTTTAACTCATTGGCGCTCCGTTAAAGCGAAACTACGCAAAGTATTTACATAGCCTTACTAAGTATTATTTAGTTACACGGTAGTAAATATGGCAATATGGAGCTTGCAGGTCTGATTGAACATCATCGTGACTGGCTCCTGAGCCACGACAGCAGTCGTTCATCATCTAATTATTAATGATCACTTTGTGCGCTGAAAAGACATAAGTTTAATAAGTTTTACCATATGTTTTTTCATGAACCTGCTATGAGGACATCTCAATAATACTTAACTACATGGCAGTACTTGATTGCATTAATTGTCACTAGTCACTTATAGATAATTCATCAATTCAGTTATATACTTTAATATTTAAAAATAATACTAATAGCACCTGCTAAGTCATAAATATTACGTTCAATATTAGTAGGATGAATTTTATTACCTAATTGACCTTCTTTGGTACCATGACAATGAATACACCCTTGTCCGTAATATTCTGGTATTAAAAACCTATATTGATCCTTTTCTTGTTTTTCAACAAATGCGACGTTGTTATTTTTAGTCTGATAAATCATCTCATCAATTACTTTGTTTTCCCAATCATCAGGCTTATTATTGACATTAACTAAAAGTTGTTCACTCGAAGTTAATTTGATTAAAATCATCCCTTCCGATATTTTATTAAAATTTGTTGCTGCATATGAGGCAAATCTTGCAGGTAACATCTTTCCATCCCATTTCTTTACAAACTTATTTTCGCCCTTCCAATCAAGAGAAACATAACCAGTGACATAGTCACGTAATGTTTTTTCGAAGCTTTTTTCAAGAGTAGTTCTGGTTCTGCCTTTAAATGAATAATCATCCGTAGGATAATCTTTATTCGTCATTGCCTTATATTTCAACTTAACTTCTGTATGCATTTCTTTTATTCTTTGATCAATATTTTCTTTAGTAAAATATGTATTCGGCTCATGAATTCGTTTTTTATCTAAGGTGATCGTTGCTCTATATGCTCGGAATAGTGCGGTTAACTCAAAAGCCATTTCTTCATAGGGTGATTTTCCAGCGGCATTAAGTGATGTTGAAAACTGACTGGCTAATATAAAAACCAATATACTTATTAGTTTACTTTTCATTATAGAATGCATTCAAATATCCTTTTTTATATTATAGCTATACCATCGACTTAAACTATCCTGGTTTCGGTAATGTCTGTGCCGAATTACTTCAATAAGAACGTAATAAACGCGCCTATGGGGGAGTTATTTCAGACTCATTTGTGAAGTCCTAAAAATATCCGACAAAGTACTTTTTTGCGTTACTGGAAGTTCCAATTAATTAAAGGCAATGTTTTTTATTTTGTCAAACCCTTCATCCAGACAATGTGCTAACGGAGTGTATTTGATCTGCGAAAATTTCAGACTTTATTAAAATGAGAGCTAGACACCTTTCATAGGTTATTTCTACTCTGACACAGATCAACAGGGTAAGGGGGGACTAGAAAAGACCACTAAGCAAATTTTAATGAAAGCCATTGTAATATCATATATAACGGTTACAAAATTGATTCATAATTTTTTGTAAAATTAGCGGTTTATTCTTATCATCGATTTATTGATAAAAAATATAATCCGAAATGCTATTTGACGCTAGTTACTCAACGTCCTCTGTCTGGTAGTAGTAAGCCTTAATCTTGCTAGGGCATTTAGTTGCACATTTGCTGCGATATTCATTGCACGATGACGTCAACTTCGTGTGCATCAATGTCATTAACTTAAGGATTTAACACATACGTTTATAATTCATTGGGTACTTATTTGTCTTGTTTCTACGGTCTTGTCGAAAAACTTACGATCAGGTCGAATTACACTTAAATTCTTTGATATTTTACTTATCAGTAATTCATATAACTCAAACTCAGCTAGTTTCATAATGAATCTGACAACATTATCCTTTAGCTGATTTATCGCAAAGGTGAAATTGATTTTATATTCATAGAGTCTATGGCCTTGCCATTTATCAATGGTTGCAGCTTCATAGAACGCTTGAACTAAATCATCGTTTAACTCAATAAATGCCTGATGGGAGAGTTTCATTCTGGCTTTACAAAAAGCAGCAGTGCTAACTGACTTTGTTGACAAGTAACTATCATCGATAACATTGAAAAACCGAACGAGTTCAGCTTGAATTGAACCATTAAGAGCATTCAACATAAAACTCATTAAACGAGGAAAAGTAAGGGGGGCGATTTCGAGTGAAATCGGTAGGTTTTTTGCGGTGATTTTCTAAAAAACTCAGTTGAATGAATTTTATCGGCTAACTTTTGTACTATTTGAATTAAATACTGAACAGCTCATTATCGTTACATTCACAAATTCACAAATTCACAAATTCACTAAAAATCTTTGAATCGAACTTAGGACCTCAGCTTTCTTTTCCCTGTGCGGTATATGACCGCAGTCTTTAAGGATAAGGCAGTCAGATTTACCTGAAACATTTTCAGATATTTGTTTAGGAAAATTAATACTGCCATATTCATCTTTATCGCCATGAATCACCAGTACAGGGCATTGTATTTCTTTAAGAGAATCCTTTAGGTCCCAAGAAGAAAACTCCTGACTTAGCCAAACTTCAGTCCATGCATCTAATACCCATTTTGCTTTATCTCCATGCCACTTCTTTAATCGTAATAATTGCTCTGGACTGTTAAAGAATTTTTTTGCTTGTACAATACCGTCAATCGTTATCTTTTCAACGTAGGCTTGTGCCGATATTGAAACCACACCAGTACATTCTTTATCTTTAGCCGCTAGGCATAATGCCATTCCTCCTCCTACGCTATGCCCAATAGCTATATATTGACGAATAGATAAGTGTTCTTTTATATAAGGAAAATAGTACGTTGCTTCTTCCTGTATGAAGTTTTTGTTAGGCAATTCATCCCTTGAGTCTGATTTTCCAAAGCCCATTCTGTCGTATGCAATTACGACTCTATTTGAACTGGTTGCGAGTTCAATGGGTAACTCCTTCCATAAGTCTATACAGCCAAGTGAGTCATGAAACAAAATTATTGGCTCAGCTACTTTTACTTTATTCGTATTCCAAGTCCTTGTATGTATTTTACCTTTTGGGGTGACAACCATTTGGTCATCAATCATCATATCATTTAAACGATTGCTCATTACTCACCTATTTTTTAAAAGACTGCGGACTATCTTGATATGACTAACATCTACATAATGGATAGAAGCATTTTTAAACTCATAATAATTAGCAATACAGCGAAGAGTTTTTTCAATACACTTACGGGTAAGTAGTGAGAAGCTTTTACACCATAAGGAGCTGTAAAAAAACTGCTTAAAGAAATTAAGAAAAATGCGGGTAAATAAATAAAACCAATAGTGTAGTTAGTAATAGCAACTTCGCTCCAACCATTAATTAAATACCCCAACGTTCCTGCCAGTGATATTGGTAAACCTATTGCCGCCGATGTACCAATTGCTTTTTTTATATCTAAATTTCTAGAAACAAGATAAGGCACCGTTAAAGAACCCCCACCAATAGATACTAACGCGGATATTGCTCCTATACCTGTCGAAAAAACTATTACATTCTTTTTGTTATCGCTACTTTTTAGTTGTTTCTTCTTCTGGCTTTTCAACATTTTCATAGCCATAAGGGCCATAAAGGCAGTAAAAAAAATAGCCAAATAAAGTGAGTTTAAATATGAAGCGACAAAAGTTGAAAGAAATGTACCAATAATTATGCCGTAAGACATTGTTTTTACTATATTCCAAATTATTGCTTTTTTCTTATGGTGTGCCCGTAAACTTGAAATTGATGTAATGATTATACAGGCCATAGATGTTCCAAGCGCTAAATGCATCACTTTATAGACAGGAACACCTTGTAACAAAAAGATAGATGTTAGTATTGGTACTATAATACCTCCGCCACCAACGCCTAATAACCCTGCGATAAAGCCAACGATAGCCCCTAACAATAAAAACAATAATATCCATTCAAGTCCTAACATCTATAACCTTATTTTATTTACTTTAAAAAGTAATGATAAATAAAATATCAGTTGGTAACATATCGACAATAAGACTACCTATGTTGATTTTATGCCAAATTTTAAAAGAGTAACTCCATCTAAGGAAAGCAAACAGCAATTAAGTAAGCCAGTTACCGTCGTTAGACGTTCTCTAGATATTAATTCAATCGTTGAAAAACACAGTCATAGTTGGGGGCAATTTGTCTACGCACATAAGGGCGTCTTAATTGTTGCTACAGCAGAGGATCGTTATATTGTGCCACCAGAGCAAGGTGTGTGGTTATTACCTGAAATAGAACATGAAGTTACCGCTATAAGTAAAGTAGAGTTAACAAGCTTCTATTTTGATAATTCACTACTAAATAAACTCCCCCTTAATTGCTGTGTTCTAAAAGTTAATAATTTTCTAAAAGCCTTAATTATCGAAGCGAATGACATAGTAAATGATTATCAATGGTACAGTGTTGATGGTAGGTTATTACGATTAATATTGGATAGACTGTCCTTAGCAGCAAACGTGATACTCCAACTTCCATATCCAAAAGATCCAAGATTATTAAGGATGCTTACACTAATTCAAAACGATCCTTCTACAGGCTACAACTTAGAACAATGGGGGAAGATAGTTGGTGCTTCAGCTCGCTCCCTTTCTCGCTTATTTAAAAATGAAACAGGATTAAGCTATCGGGCATGGCGACAGCGCCTAAACGTTCAGATAGCCATTAGCCAACTGTCCAACGGTAAATCAATAACAAGTATATCTTTATACCTTGGTTACGAGTCACCATCGGCTTTTATTCATATGTTTAAAAAAAACACAGGAATGACTCCTAGTTATTATCATGACAAGGAGTAAGATTTATAAACTATTCCATGCTCCCATGTAGGTCCAAACATGATTTTTTAGTTAATGATAAAAGGTCAGTTCTACTTGCTGAATTAGTATACTGTTTAATAATAAATGACGATAATGGTGACGAAGCGGACTATTTGTCGTGGTGAATTCAAGGCGAAATTAGGACCGCTGTGTAGCATTAGTGATCATATATTGGAATCAATCTCATCCGTTGATTAGTATCTCAAACATTATGTGTAATTACACAACCCATTAAAATAGTGTTTATTGACAAAAAAACAATCCGAAATGTTGTTTTAATGTTGTCTCTTAATGTCTTCTGTGTGGTGCTTTTCTGGTAATAATAACTGAGTTTTTGGAAAGTCACCCTAAAAAACCTATTGATTTTACTCGAAACATCACCTTTATATCCCCTGGTTTAAGGACTGTGTTTGGTAATGTATCAATAGGTCTCATTATCGGCATATCTATTGGTGTAGCATTACCTCAGCCTTTAAAATAAGAGCAAAATATATAGATAAATAAGTGGGAAGTTTATCAATACTTTTTCTAATGGGTTATTATCTCCCTTTTACTAACTCCAAGTAACATATAACTTTGCTCAGTCAATATAATAAGCAGCTTAGCTGCATTAGACTACAGTAAAGACATCAAAAAACACTTAATTCTCTAGAGCTATAAACCGATATCATGACAAGAAAAATATTAACTTTGAATGTGAAAAGAAAAAAAGTCACCAAACAAGTCGAGCAAGTGGCCAAGGTTGTACCTCACGTTGACCCACAAAAACGTTTTTTAAATGGCGTAGCCATCAATCCTCATCAGTGCATTCGCCTAGAATTAGGCTCTGAGCAACTTTCCACCCGTGCGATGGATCTGTTCACGCCTATAGGAATGGGGCAGCGAGGTTTAATTGTTGCTCCACCAGGTTCCGGAAAAACCACCCTGTTAAAACATATTTGCCAGTCGGTGGGCAAGGCTTACCCAGAGATAAAGCTTTATGCGTTACTCATTGATGAGCGTCCCGAAGAGGTGACAGATTTTAAGCGCAGCGTACCGGCAAAAGTATACGCCTCATCCACGGATGAAAACTATGACCAACACGTTCGTGTAGCTAATGACCTGCTTAAAATCGCTCGCCGACAAGCAGGTGAAGGCTTTGATGTAATGATTGTCATTGATTCTCTGACAAGACTGACACGAGTACACAATGCCAATCAAAAGAGCAGCGGCCGTACCATGTCGGGCGGGCTTGACGCTAGAGCGATGGAAATACCTCGAAAATTGTTTGGCGCAGCGAGAAAAATTGAGCATGGTGGCTCGCTTACCATTCTAGCTACGATACTGGTTGATACTGGTAGCAGAATGGATCAGGTGATATTTGAGGAGTTTAAAGGTACGGGTAATATGGAAGTCGTTTTATCGCGTGAGGCTGCAAATCAACGAATTTTTCCCGCGTTGGATATTGCTAAAAGCAGCACGCGTCGTGAGGAACTTCTGCTCAATTCGAAAGAACTCGGAAAGGTAACAGGGTTGCGCAGGACGCTGACCGGTCTTAAACCTGTAGAGGGTGCTAGGAAACTTATTGAGTTACTTGAGAAATACCCAACAAATGCCGAACTGTTGAATCTTTAGTTAGCTAAATTTATTCAATCATTAATTCAACGCCTATTTAACATATATAGTATATAAAGCGCGAGCGTCTTTAATCAGCGCAACAAAGTATTGCAGCTCTTTCTATTAATTTTGGCTTTAATCTAGTGTTCTCTTGATTGGTGTTCTATAAAATAGAATAGCTATTTAATTTATGGGTTGATAATAAAACAAGGGGGAATTTATGAGCAACTGTTTTCATCTTGCCATTCCTGCTGGTGATGTAAATTTGACTAAAAAGTTTTATTGCGATGTGCTTGGCTGTAAGAGTGGCAATAGCGAGGAGGGACGTTGGGTAGATATTGATTTTTGGGGCAATGAATTGACTTTACACCAAAGCGAAGAACGTTTGCCAAAAGTACGGCATGAAGTGGACATGGGTAGCGTCCTCGTTCCCCACTTTGGTATACATTTACCAGATAGGGTGTTTCAAGCCTTAAAAGAGCGTATTGAAACGGCAGGTATTGCCTATTTAGACAAACCTTATCGTCGTTTCATCGACAGTAAATATGAACAGGAAACCTTTTTTATTGAAGACCCGAACGGCAATGTTCTTGAAATGAAAACCATGGTTAACCCAAAAATATTATTCAAAGTCGATTGATCAAGACCTTCATAATTGGCAAGTTATAAGGACTTAGTAGAGCCGTAAATTGTCAGCTGTCATATTGGTTAGTGCTTTTCCTTTGCTGCAATGGCTCTTAATGACAAGCGTAAAGCGATACCACAGGAAATTTATTCTCTTCCATTTAAAGATAGGGAATGTTTAGAATGAACTTTTTCTGGTGGGCGAATGCCGCTAGTTCGAGAAATGTGTCCATAAATATAAGAAGAATGACGATCAAGTAGCCTACCTATTTCTCTTAAAAGTTGCCCCTCTTTCCAGTAATTCATATTTAAGTCATTTTCTGTATTGTGTATTTAACTCGTGAACGATGAACCATTTTTAACACTCATTTTTTACTAAGAACAGAATGTGCTGTAGGGACCATTTGAAATGACAGCATAAAAAAGTCATAAACCTAATGAGTAAATCCTTCGCTAACGTATCTAAAGTGACTAAAAATCGTCTTCAAAATTGACCTTTACAACGACCTCAGTGTGGCAGCTAGTGACCTTAGAACAATGAATATTGGTAGTTTTTCCTCACCAAAAGCTAACGTCAAAAAAGTGCGCAGTGGAGACATTAGCTTTAAAATACTTGCCATATATTTTCTAATGAATTAGTGGTGTCATATTAGTGAAAGTCTCAGTAATCCCCTGATGAAATGCCATTTTTTTATAAGTGTTTGATATAATGGGAAATAGCATTAATTTGTAGGTTGGATATTAGTGCGAAGTCTCAGTAATATCCAAGTAGTTATAAAAGTTAAATGTTTATCGTTTCTAAATCATTGAAATTATGTGATATTAATACGAAATAAATTAAATTTATGGGGCGGACATTAGTGAGAAGTCTCCATAATAAAAGTTATGTTTAAAGGGTATTTGTATTTATGATTCAGATAGCGAAGAGTTTATTCGGTATTATTGGTTTTATTTTAGCTGTGACATATAGCTTAGATTTATTCTTTGATTGGCCTGATTCAGGCTTTGATACGTTTTATTTAATAAAACTAATTGTGTATATTATTACTTGTTCATCTATCTTTTGGCTTTTCTTTCTTAAAGATAAACTTAATAAAAACCAGAGTTCTAGTTTAAATAAGTAGTAACACCGAGTTAATTAAACATAACAAGCCATTCAAGCAGGACAAATAACAGTTGGCTATTTGCTCCTTCGTCGCCTATTTTAGCCAACTATTATTTGCCTCTTAATGGGGCGTTAGCTTTTGAATTGGATTCAATTTTAATATTCGTAAAATAAAGGAAGAAAAATGAAAAAAGTAGTATTAGCTATAAGCGTATTAGCATTAAGTGCTTGTTCAACAATGCAACCTCCTCGCTATGCCGTTTCTGTCGATAATATCCAAGTATTGAAACAATTAACTGAAATAAAGGGCGAGTTTGCATCATTAAACCAGCCAGTAAGTTTTAGCTCTAACTGTCGTTTAATGGGGCCAATTGAACCTGCTGATGGATTAACTATTCCACAGTTCATTACGAAGGCTTTTAATGATGAATTAAAAATGTCTGACAAATACTCTAAGGATGCAGTGAAAATTACTGGCGATATCACTAAGGTAGAATTTTCTTCAATTTCAGGTTTAACCAATGGGTATTGGGATTTAGGTCTTAGTTTGAATTCAACTAATGGATCTAACTTAACGGTTAGTAATAAATATTCTTTCAAAAGTGGTTTTGATGCAATTACTGCATGTAATGCAACTGCTGATGCTTTATCTCCAGCTGTTCAGGATTTGATTAAGGCTACAGTTACCCATCCTGAATTTGCACGCTTAATGAAAAAAAGCTAACAAGTTGTTTAAACGGAAAATTAACAGTTGGCCATCGCTTCGCGATTATAGCCAACTATTAATTTCCGCTTAGCTTAGCGTTAGCTGTAAAAGGAAATTCGGTGTATGTCCGCTAGAAAAGAATATGATGATATGGGATATGTCGTTGTACGTAATTTCCTAAGTGATATTGAGATTTCTTCTATTTCCAAACACGTGAATGGTGTTTTCGACTCATGGATGAGCAGTAATAAGTCAGAAATTTTTGAGCATCAATTAGTGAATATGCATTCACTAACCAAACAAGAGTATTTTACAAATACCCCTGACGAGCGAGTGGGCTTCTTTAACTCCATTTCCCCATTAACGTTAACTAATTTAATTGAACGTATGTTTGGCTCTGAAATTTATTTTCATAATACCCAATTGTTTTTCAATCCGTTAAATAAAAAACGACTTCCATATTGGCATAGAGATATGCAATACAGTCCTCTTTCTGATGATATACAGAAAGCAGAACAAAATAATATGGTTAGCCTGCATATTCGAATTCCACTTGTAAAAGAAAAGGGTGTTGAAATCATACCCGGAACGCATAAACGTTGGGACACCGAGCTAGAAAGAGATGTTAGGTTAGAGCTAAATGGTCACAGTAATAATGAACAACTTCCCAATGCCAAACTTATAGAATTAGATGTAGGTGACATTTTAATCTTTAGTTCGCAAATGATTCACCGCGGAAACTACCAACTCAATGATTCACGAAAAGCACTTGATCTCTGTGTTGGTAAATATCATCACTTAACCTTTGGCTTTTTGGATAAGCAAATTCTCCCAAGAAAGGAAGAAATGGAACTTATTAAAAATAATCAATGGTATAGTTGTGCTACAAATTACAGCTAACAAGCCATTCAAGCAGGACTCTTAACAGTTGGTTAGGTTCCGCTTCGCTTCACATTTTAACCAACAATTAAAAGCCTCTTAATGGGGCGTTAGGCATATAAGGAAGTATGGATGAATTATTCAGAGTGGTTGATAGAAGAATTTCCAGAATTAGCAGATAGCTCTAGTGTTAAGAGATTTAATTACGTCAAAAAAGCTAAAGCTGAAACTAGGTTATTGCGTTTTCTGGCCAGTATACCAGCATTTTTGTGCTTTATTTTATTCGGCTACTGTATAGGGTATATCCTTGGAAGATACACAGATGTTGATTTATGGGTTGTGGTTACTATTTCTGTAGTCTTGTCTGTGTTCATTTCTAGTAAGTCTTTGAATAAAATAGAACGGAGTATCGTTCAAAAGAAATTGACGGAGTTGGTTGGTAAAAATGCCTAACAAGAGACTATGATTGGTTTGCAATACAAAAGCTAATCTAACCTAATCAACTAGCCATAATAGCTAATGTCTCCAAAGTGGCAGCTAGTGACCTTAGCCAAAAATTATTTGCCATATATCTTCTAATGAATAATTCCTGTCATGTTACTGATACCTTTCAGTAATACACCTCAATCAGTTAATTAAGTAGGTTAACCTATGAAAATGTGAGAATTAACATTATTTTTAGAACTGGGTATTAATGAGAAGTCTCATTAATACCCGAGGTTTGACAAAAAATATAAGTTTGTGGTTTTTAATGCTTTGAAATTATTGGATCTTAATGTGAAATAAATAAAATTTATGAGATGGACATTACTGAGATCTCTCCATAATAAGCGGTTGAACTTAACCGCTTCGGGGGAGTGGCAGCTCCCTGAATTTTAATTACCTTCCAACCACACTTAACTTGCTACATCACCCATTTTTGGAGGTAAGTTATGACACCACTAAGACAACAGTTACTTGACTTTATGCAAATACGACATTTTTCAATGAGAACACAGCAAGCCTATAGACGATTTTTATTACATGTTCACCAAAAGGTTTTATGCGGTCGCGTTCTTACGGATTCATGGCTAATTCAATAAGACGGAAGTCGTTAACTATCATTAGATAAAGCTTAAACAAATAGGTTGAGAAACTTGAAGAAGTCATGACTGACAAGGTAATAGATGAAATAGGGCCTGAATGTCCAAGTTGCCATCATGCTGGAATGATATTGCTAGGAATTATGCTGCCGAACAAACAGTTAGCACGGTTTTTAACAAGCTAGTTTAGTGGTCTTAGTTGTTAATTATGCGTTAAAAAAGCGGTAGAGAAGGCTTCGTTTGTCTTGAATAACCCCCCTGATTAGGTAAACTGGATTGATAACGTTGAGAAAAATAGAGTAAGGATGCTATTGAAAATTCAATTGATGGTTAATCACCATCCTACGACTGAAATGACTCAATAAACAAAAACCATATAGACTGTGCCTGACGGCTCAGTCTAACAGGACATTTATCTCTCATGCTTCGACAAAAGATAAATGCTTAATTGTTAGCAGTACAAGAAGTGTGGAGTTAAATCATGGATATAGATTTATATAAGATTAAGTTTTCTTCTGTTTGGGCATACAAAAAATCAATAAAACTATTTAAAACTTTATGCATATACGTAATTCCATACTATTTATTTATCCTGACTTATCAATCGTTGAATATAATTTTTGCTAGTCTGTATCAGTTGTCAATATTACTAATTCCAACATTATTTTTGTGCACGTACATATTTGCATTTATCAACTACGAGGATTTATCATCTGAACGTAAAGTTAATAGTTTAAAGTGATAAATTAAGGGTTTGGTGGTGTTGTACCGCTAACAAGCCATTCAAGCAGGACTTTTAATAGTTGGCTAGGTTCCGCTTCGCTTCACATTTTAACCAACAATTAAAAGCCTCTTAATGAGGCGTTATACAATTATGGGTCTATCGGCATGAATAAAATATTAATACTTACTTTATCTGCTTTTCTCGCATCTTGTGCGTCGAATCCAGCACCAAGTAGTGATAAACCATTGGGCTACAAGGGAACTAGTCAAAAAAATGTATTTGGATATAGTTCACCAAAGGACGCTTTGTCAGATCTTAAAAACAAAAAAGATCACACCACCAGAGAAGTAGAGGGTGATCATGGCAAATGGCAGATAATTAAAAATAATGTAAATAGTTCTATTTGGTCTTTTACACCACAAAAACATCCAGCTCATCCGTCTGTAATTCGAAGAAAAGTAATTGAAAAAGAAGGAAGTATTTTTATCCTTACAGAAGTACGATGTGGTTCTAGTAAGACTGTTTGCGATTCTTTGGTTAAAGACTTTTTGAAATTAGATGACAAAATACGAGACTCGATGAGTAAAGTGTAAATGTATAACAAGCGCATTAAGAACGGACACATAACAGTTTGCTGTGTTTCGCTTCACATTTTAGCAAACTATTATTTAGCCGCTTATGCGGGCGTTATAAGGCCATGAAAACTATGTCGAATTTGTTAAAATTATTTTTATTTGTACTAAGTAGTCAATGCGTTGCAGGAACACTCACATATAAAGAAGTTTCAACAAATAAATACGAGCTGATACTTCATAACGAAGTTCCGCTTGAAATAACGCAAGCTCAACAGGCCATTTACGAAAGTGCAGTGCAAATTTGTAATAGAAAGATCCCTCTATATGGTAAATACAAATTTGAGAGCAAAGGGCCAATTTCGGACGCTAGAGAAACCTCTTCTTTCACTTTTGTACAAAACATAACGTGCACTGATGAGAAACAAAATAATACTGTAAAAAGCAAGTTTGAATTAACAGAAAAACAAGAGGGTGCTATAAAAAAACGCGTGAATGAAATGACTAATAAATTTATGCAAAGTAAAGAGTTAGGTGATTTTCAAATAGCTTACGATATGATGACTCCTTCTAATAAAAAAATAAGTAATTTCAGTTCTTGGAAGCAAAGACAATCTGAGTTCTTTAATAATAGCGGAAAACTTATTAACAGAAATATTTGGCGGCTAACAATATATAACAACCCAGATAATTCACCCGAACCAGGTATATATATTGCGGCAGATTATGAGAGCAACTATGAATTATCTCCTATTTATTGCGGCTATGTTATGTGGTACACACCGAATCGAAACTCCAAAGAATATAAAGTTATGAGGGAGGAGTTCGGAAATATTAATAGTGATATGATAAAAAATATTAAGCCTGAAGACTTACAAAAAGTTAGAAAGAAAATTGGGTGTAGGGCCATATAACAAGCCATTCAAGCAGGACAAATAACAGTTGGCTATTTGCTCCTTCGTCGCCTATTTTAGCAAACATTATTTGCCTCTTAATGGGGCGTTATATTACAAATAAGTCTTTCAGGTTTAGCCTGCTGATGATCTGGTGAAATTCCAGTGAAAAGATACATAAATTTAATAAGGAATAAGAATGAAAATAATTTTAAGCGTTTTATTTATATTAATATCAGCGAATAGCTTTGCTGCCACAGATGTTCACAATACAAAATTAGAATTTGTCTACCAAGTTGATAGCCTTTCAACTTCATTTGAATTTAGTACAGGTGACATTCATGGGTGTGGTAGTACAGTTTATAAAGTAGAAAGTCGTAATGATGTAGTTGCCGATAGAATGTTTGCAATTACGCTATTAGCATTTGAAATGGATGCCTCGTTTTCATTTCATGATACTGAAGTCTGTGAGGGCAATCGCTCACTTGTAAAATGGGTAAGGATTGTTAAGTAATATAACAAGCCACTCAAGAGGGAAAGTTTACAGTTGGCTATTTTCACTCCGTTCAATATTTTAGCCAACTTATGTGGACTCCCTCTTGTCAACAACAAAAATTGATACAAAGAAATTAATGCATACTTATGTACGAGCTCTACATTGAGAAGCTATCTCTGGCTCTTTGATATTTACGCGAACCGGTTGTCAAATCTATAAAGCGAGCGCTAAGCTCTTAGTTGACTACTGACTAAACCGGCTGATTTCTATCTTCGTTAATGCATTTTTTGTTGTTTAAACTCTTTTTAGGCTGCGAGTAACTCAGCTTTGTACTCTGTTCCTTGTGTCAGCATGGCATAGGCCGTTCTGACCGTTTTATTAGCAAGTGCAATCGCTGCACACTTTTTACCTCGACGCTCGACTAAATCCCGTATCCAAACATCTTTTTTAGTTTTCGCTTTTCGTTTAACGCCATGTTGGACAGCTGCTGTTGCGCCGCATACTCATTGACTCCTCAATCGACTGTTTTTGCAAAACTTTCCTATAGAGCCCTGTTTTACTATTCCTCCTGATGAATGCTGGATAGGAGTTAAACCAATACACGCTGAAGCATCTTTTCCTTTGCTAAACGTTCCTATTTCTGCGCAACCTAGTGCAATATATATAGGTTAATCGCATTCATAGGACCTACGCCTTCTAATTTCATGAGTTTTTTACACTCAGGGTGGGCGGCAACCGGTTTGTTTATACAGTCATCATAGTGGCGAGCCGACTCAAACAATCCTCTTAAATGTTCTATTGCTGAAATGATACCGCCTTTACGGCTTGATATTTTAATGTTCAATTCAAGCAGTAAAGCGATTAATTGTTTTTGAGAAGCATCCTGCTGTTTAACGGCTAACTCTCTTAAGCGTTTAAAGGCTTGTAATTGCTGTTGTTCAACGGTTTTTCCGCCAATGTAAGTGACATCAGGCATGAACGTCGCTTACACAATTGCCAGGGCATCATTGTTATCGGTCTTTTGGTTTTGTCTAACAACAGATACTAACTTGGCTGAAATTAAACGTGCGTCATGACCCACTTCAGTTGCTTTTTGTTTCCAGTAATTGGAGGTACTACAAGCTTCAAATATAATCGTGACGGGCTTGTTATTAATAAGCCAATAAAGAAATGCTTCCGGTGTCATTTCAATGTTTGATTGCACCTTTTTGTTTTTATAAATACAAACTTGAATAACTTTCTTTGCTAAATCAACGCCAACTCTAGTACGATACATATTCTGGACTCTTTTAATATATTGGTGTGGTAACTTTTATATTACCTCACTCGTTAAGGGTGAGGGAGTCCAATTATCTATAAATTACCTCTTATTGAGGCGTTAGTTGGCTTTCTAATTCAGGAGCCCGATTAGCACTTAACTAAAAATTCAAAAGGAATTAATCATTGAAGTTATTCTTACTTTTTATCTCAATGTTCGCAGGGATACATAACGCCATTGCCGGGCATGATTTCACTGCGATTGATCGGTATGTCAACGCAGTAAAAAAGGAAGTTGGTTTACCATCTGGCACTGCAATCGCCATAGTCAAAGATGGTCAAATTATTTATGAAGGCTATTTTGGTTATGCTAATATTAAAGAACAGAAAAAGGTAACCGATAAAACCGCTTTTTATATTGCTTCTGTTACTAAGCCTTTGTTTGCCTTATCTACTTTGTTGATGGAAAACAATGGAGATATTAATGACAATACAACGATGTCTGAAATGTTCCCGCAATTAAACTTTCCATATATTGATAAAAATAAAGTACAGGTTAAGCATCTACTATCTCATAGCCATGCTTTAGCCAATCGTCCGTTAGAAGATACCCTCGCATTTACGGGGCAACATAATAAATCACAAAGACTTAAGTTGGCGACATCCACAACTATCAATCAAACCACTCAGTTGGGCGACTTTCAATACAGTAACTTAGGTTACAACTTGTTTAGCATTTGGGCTGAAGATCGCTTTAAACAGGATTGGCAAAAAACCATTGATGACTTGGTTTATCAACCATTGGCCATGAAACATACCTCGTCATATATTAGTGATGCCGACAAGAGAGGATTTGAAATTGCTCAACCTTACGGATTAGATGTTGACGACCCTAAAGAGATACTGCCTTTTGTTAAAAGTGACATAACCATGCAAGCGGCTGGTGGGGCGGTTGCTTCAGCACGCGATATGGCGAAATTTTTAATTGCGCAATTAAATGAAGGACGAGTTGATGGCAAGCAAGTTTTTCCTGCTAAAGTCATTGAAAAATCCCACCAACAATTAGCTGGCTACGATGCTAAATGGAAAGATTTTAAACGCGATGGCTATGCTTGGGGTTGGTATATCGGCCCTTATAAAGAAGAACAAATGCTTCATCACTTTGGTGGCACCGCAGGAACTCATGCTCATGCTTCATTTATGCTGGAGCACAACATTGGCCTGGTCGTGCTTAATAATGAAGAAATTATTGGTAGCAGAATGACCAATGCTATCGCGGATATCGCCTATAGTATTTTATTAGAGAAGGGCGATGGTAACGCTATCGTGGATACGCATATTAAAAGCATGGATAAAAATTGGCAGGCAATACAAGGTTATATTGAAGAGAACGTTGCTAGTCACCAAAAACGAAACGCATCAAGGGTGATGAAACTAACGCAAGCTAAAGTTAATTATACTGGCGTATTTCATAATCCTTTATGGGGGGATTTAAAGGTTGAACTGCTTAAAACAGACGAATTTAAATTCACCTTAGGAGAGCTTTATGCCGTTGCTACGGCAGCAACATTACCTGATGAATTTCGAATTCAGTTTCAAATCGATAGTGGCAGAATAGCCTCTTATAATTTGGTAGGCGGTAAGTTATCTGAAATAGATATCATTGGAATCAACCCACTAGGTATTGAGAAGTTTACACGCATACAATAACTAATCCTTAAAACAATTGTTTATTGGTATATAGCCAACTAACAAGCGCATTAAGAACGGATACATAACTGTTGGATTTTTCGTTCCTAACATTTTAGCCAACAACTTTTCGCCCATTGTTAGGGCGTTATGTTTTGAATCAAAAGGTGGAGAAGATGGATAAAGCACTTCAAACAATGATTAATAATATGCCTGAAAAAACAGGGCGGAAGTTAGAAGAGTGGATTCAAATATTGAATGAAAAAAACTTCGAAAAACACTCTGTGGCGGTAAAGTTTTTAAAAACTGAACACGGAGTAACACATGGGTTTGCAAACACAATAGTCACTTTATCAAAAGAAAATAATGAATCTTGCGAAGATTTGGTTGTGAGTCAATACAAAGGTAAAGAGTCACTTAAACTAATTTATGAAATACTGATTGCTACAGTAGAAAAATTTGGTAGTGATGTTGTAATTACACCCAAAAAAGGAAGCGTCAGTTTAATTAGAAAAAAACAATTTGCCTTAATAAAACCTGCAACTAAATCAAGAATAGATTTGGGGTTAAAACTAAAAGATGTAGACGTGCAAGGACGTCTAGAAAATTCGGGACCATTTGGAACTATGTGTACTCATCGGATACAAATACAAAGTATTTCTGATGTTGATGCCGACGTTATTAAATGGTTGTCAGTTGCATATGAAAAATCGGTATAGTCAAAACATAACAAGCGTTATCGATACAAATTCTAATCCGAATTCTTGATGCTAATGTCTCGAATGTATATGGACTCCTCCTTTTCATCAAGCATTTCTTTATTAGGTTAAGGCGCGTACGTATATTCGGTTTT
>JABSOY010000019.1 GCA_013215385.1 Colwellia sp. | reverse complement strand
TTTTACCGTGATCAACGTGTCCGATAGTACCAACGTTAACATGTGGTTTCGTACGTTCAAATTTTTCTTTAGCCATTATAAAATACCTCAAAGGGTGTTAACAAAAATTAATAAATTTAGTTTGATAGAAATTCTTTAGAAATGGTGCTGATAGGCAGATTCGAACTGCCGACCTCACCCTTACCAAGGGTGCGCTCTACCAACTGAGCCATATCAGCATTCACATAAAGATGGAGCGGGCGGCGAGAATCGAACTCGCAGCTTTAGCTTGGAAGGCTAAGGTATTACCACTATACGACGCCCGCTTTCTATCTTTATTATTGTAAAGTGGTGGAGGGAGGTGGATTCGAACCACCGAAGGCTGAGCCGTCAGATTTACAATCTGATCCCTTTGGCCACTCGGGAACCCCTCCATAACTTTACAATAATTTTATTAATGGTGCCGACTGACGGAGTCGAACTGTCGACCTACTGATTACAAGTCAGTTGCTCTACCAACTGAGCTAAGTCGGCACTACATTAAGTGGTGCGAATTCTAGTGGAATGTTTTGCGCCTTGCAAGTGGTAAAACAAAAAAAAACCATGTTTTTGACCGTTTGATGTTTTTTTAGCCATCAAACAACAAAAAAGGATATTGCTCTTGGATAAAATCACGTTAAAGTTTAGTTAAAAGCGTTGCATGCCAAAAAATACTAATTTATCAATTACGTTATGCTCAACTGTTAACAGCCTACTTATTCCTTCGGCATTTCCTCCGGTAATCAATACTTTATCTAACACCAATTGTTTTTTTGTTTGTTTAATTGCTTGCTCAATAAAACCAATAGTAGCTGCCCAACAAGCGTTATTAACACACTCCGAGGTGTTTTTTCCAAAGTTCAATGTGGAAGCCGGCGTTTGAATCGCTGCAACATTCGTTGTATTCATTAACAGGCTGCTGAAAAGGGTATCAATGCCAGGTAGTATCCAACCACCGAGATGGTAAGCATTTTTATCCAGCAAATCTGCTGTTGTAGCAGTGCCCGCGTCTATGATTAATACATTGTTATTTTTATATAAACTAGCAGCTGCTAGTAACGTTAACCAGCGGTCAACGCCTAAAGTCGTTGGGTTCTGATAGCTAGAAAACACCCCAAATCGTTCACTTTCGCTTTGAACTTGCATAAAAGGAATTTTTTTTTGTTCAGAATATTTTGAAAAAATCGCCGTTAGGTTATTTTTATTGACACTTGCAAGGGTAATACTTTCAACCTTGGCTGATATTTTTGTTAGCCAATTGCTATTTATGGCTTCATTTGCAATGTACTCTATTGCAGTTAATTTATTATTTTTTTCATAAAGAAACTTCGTGCGACTATTACCGACATCAATTAACAGTCTCATTTAACGCCTCTCATACTCACTTCGCCACCATATATAGTTGAAATTTGTCCGTCAGTTTCTAATAACAAAGCGCCTTGATTATTAATACCACGACAAATACCTAGTTTCTCACGTGTACCGGTAATCAGTTTAACGGGTTTGTTTAAATAGAAGTCTTGCTTAGCCCATTCGTTAACCATCGAATTTAAACCTTGCACATGGTGTTGTTTAAGACGTATTGATAGTTTCTCAATTAATCGAGTCGCTAATTCATTTCGATCTATTTCAATAACTTTACCACTATTCCCCATTGCAACAACAGTTTGTAAATCCGTCCAGGGTTGATCAACTTGCTCAGCACTTTTTTTCGGCATATTAATATTCAAACCAATACCAATCACACAATGGCAAGGTTCTAAAGCTTGCCCTTCTAGGTCAATAAGAATTCCGGCAAGCTTTACGCCATTATAATAAATGTCATTTGGCCATTTTAATTGTACGTCAATTTGATAAAGTGCTTTTATTGCATCGCTTACCGCCAGTGCAGCGACAACACTTAATCCCATAGCGGCAGACATACCTTGCTCTAAATACCAGTACATTGACATATAAATGTGCGAACCAAATGGCGATATCCATTGACGACCTCTGCGTCCCCTACCCGCATCTTGATATTCAGCTAAGCAAACTTGCAGGTTTTTATTCTGATTAGGTAAACGCCGTAATAAGTAACTATTGGTAGAGTCGATCAGATTATGTACTTCAACTTTATTTTCTTGCTTTAAGGTATGAAGTTTCTGTTGAATTTTGTTTTCATCAAGCAATGACAATGGCTCAGCAAGCTTATAACCTTTCCCTGTAACACTGTAGACATCAAGTCCCATTTCTCCTAATGAAGCAACATGTTTTGAGATAGCGGCACGACTAACGCCTAACTGCTCACCAAGCCATTGTCCAGAGACAAACTGCCCATCTGCTAGATATTGGATGAGTTGTTCTCTAATTACTTTTGCCATAATCAGCTTAAATCTCCTAATGTTATTTCACCGTGTTCAGCAATCATTCTAACTTCTGGTTGGAGACTTATTTCAAAGCGATCACAAACTATACGTTGAACATATTCAGCTAATTTTTTGATACTTGCTCCGCTAGCTGCATTTGAATTTGTTAAAACCAGTGCTTGCTGATCGTGAACTGATGCACCATTCATTTGGTAACCTTTTAACCCAGACACTTCAATTAACCATCCTGCTGCCAGTTTTATCGAGCCATCTTCTTGCGGGTAGTAAGGGATTTTCGGGTAAGCCGCTTTCATTAATGAAAATTTATCAGGGCTTACTAACGGATTTTTGAAAAAACTCCCTGCGTTAGGAATAAGCTTAGGATCAGGCAGTTTACTATTTCGTATCCCAATCACGGTATCCATGATATCGATTGCCTTACTATTTTTAGGTAAACAACTTAAGCCTTTGTAGCTTAGTTCAGCCTGCCAATTTTTAGGGAAACGTAAAGTAACATAAGTAATAATGCCTTTATTCTTTAGACTTTTCTTAAAAATGCTAGCGCGGTAATCAAACTCGCATTGCGCTTTACTTAACAACACTGACTTGTTTGTTTGAAAACAAAACCAAGTAACGCTTTCAATAAAATCAGCTATTTCAACACCATAAGCACCAATATTCTGTACTGGAGCCGCTCCAACACTACCGGGGATCAATGCTAAATTTTCTAAACCATTAATGCCTTGTTCAATACAAAAACAAACCAAGCTATGCCAATTTTCACCACTGGCAACATGTACATCATAAAAATGGTTACTTTCTTCAACCCTTATGCCTAAAAACTCAGGCTTAATCATTACCGGGGCCTTATCTTCAACAAAAAGCGTATTGCTGCCCTCTCCAAGAATATAGAATTCATGCTCGGTGATTTCGGACAGTGACTGTAATTCTTTTTCATTTTTTGGATAATAAATAACAGGCGTCGTTGCTGCTACGGCAAAGCTATTATTTTTTTTCAGAGAGAAGTGCTGGTGTGATTTCATATTATCGATTGAAATATCATTGCAGATAAAAACTGTCACTTATTCTACCTAAGTTTACAATAAGCGATAGTGTTTAATAAGTCTGTCATTCTTAGCCATGTTTACGAATCGGCAATTTGATGATGTTTGTGCGATCGTTATAATATTTATTTTGATACTTATCGGTATCAATGTTTTGACTGTGATTAATAACAACGCCAGCAATAGGTGCATTGGCCTGTCTAAGCATACGTAAACCAGTAGTGATTTGTTCACGTCTAGTTTTTTCTCCATGTACGACATAAAGTACGCTTTCTACGAGCTTTGAAATAATAACGGCATCACTGACCGCATTTACTGGCGGGGTTTCAATAATAATACGATCATAGAAGTTACCAAAAACTTTGATTAACATATTAAAGCGTTTCATCGATAAAAAGGCTAATGGATTTGCAGGAGATATGCCTGAGGTTAAAATATCTAACTTTAAGTTTTTATCTCGAATAATACATTCATTAATTTGATGTGTTTTCGCTAATAAGTTTGATAATCCCGGGCGATGTGGATTCATTTTCATATTCTTTGCGATCGTTGGATGACGCATGTCTGCTTCTATTAACAGCACTTTTTCCATCTCACTAAACGAGCGAGCTAAATGTAGAGCGACTGTCGACTTACCTTCATTAGGTACTGAGGATGTAATGGCTATCACTTTCGCTGGTTTACTTTCACCATTAAATAAGAGTGAAGTTCTTAATGTACGCACCGCTTCGATAAAGCGGTTATCGGTATAATAAGCGTCTTCTTTCTTTTCGTTATTGGAGCTTTTAAATTTAGGCAGCACAGCTAAAATTGGTGCTTCATTAAAGTTCTCTAATTTCCTTCGTGAATTCAAAGTATCCATTAACAATTCTCGCATAATAATAATTATAGAGATTATCGCTAATGAGAGCACAAAACTAATAATGACCATCAGTGCTTTGTTGGGGGCAAATTTGCCACGTGGTACAATAGCTTTATCAATAAAGCGCACATAAAAGTTTGCTTTGTAATTGCCCATCGCATCTGCTTCTTTTAGACGAACGAGGTAATTATTATAAAGTTCTTTATTAGTATCAACTTCTCGCTGCAATTGGGAAAGCTTGTTCCGTAAACGACTTAATCTTAAATAGTCTTTTTTAGACTCAGCTAAACGCTGTTTCGTCCCTTTGACCTTTTCTACCGAATTCAGGTAATCTTTTTCAATAGAAATGACCACTTCGTTCACTTTACGAATAATCAGTGTTTGTAATGATTCTAATTCAGCTTCGACAGCTATACGTTTTGGATGCTTAGGACCATAACGTTTCGCTAGTTCAAAAAGTTTTCTAGCGACTTTTTCATCTGAACGACGTAACTCTACTATGCCAGAATGATTACTGATCTCATGTAGTTCTAATAAGTCTGCAGTATTTCCCCGACGTTTTTGAATACTTTGATAAACCACCTCTAAATCATCTTCATGCTTCGATGCTTTAAGCATTGAAGAAGTCAATTCTGTCAGTTCAGCAGACATCAAACCTGCAACACCAGAAAGGCCAACAAGACCTTCTTCTTCACGATATTCTTGTAGTGCTTGCTCTGACGTTTCCAGTTTTTTGCCAAGCTCTTCTAGCTGATCGACTAACCATTGCGATGTTGACTCTTTCGAAGCACTATGAATTTCATCTTGATACTGTAGGTAGGTGATACCAATTTGATTCGCAACTTGCTGAGCCAATTTTGGGTAATGCGCAACAAAGCTAATTTTAACTAATTCGGTACTTGCAATAGGAGAAATAGTTAAACGCCCCTTAAAGGCAGAAATGACACTACTCACGGAAGGCGTGATATTTTTTTTGCCTATATCAGAAAAAAAACTGATTTTGTCGTTGTATTTACCACGATTAAACTCTTCATGTTCAACTAAGTTTAAACTCACAATTACACGTTCAGCAAACTTCCGTGATTTTAAAAGTTCATATTGAGTTTTGACCTGCTCTTTACTGGCGCTAGACTCATTAAAAGCTTCATTAATCGACAAGGTATTAGCAGGCTTATTACTACCTATTTGTAAGATAGCAGTCGCCTTAAAGGAAGGTTTTAAAAGAGAAACGTAAAAGGCGACCAGTGATGAGATTAATAATGTACAAAATATAATTTTCCACCGTCGCGACCACAACGGCGTTAAAATTTCTTTTAAAGCCACCTCTTGATCATTAACGGTGTTAAATTTTACACTTTGGTCATCGTTCAATATTACTGCTCTTTACTGTTGGTTAAAGTCCTTTTATATTTGTCCTTTTATCAACTTTTAAAAAAAACTTTGTTCTATTTTAATAATATCATCAGGCTGAATTTCAGTAGCGACATTGCCTAATAGTGTGACTTTCACGCCGTTCACTAGTCGAGTGATTTTCCAATCAGATGAGGAGGCTCTATTTGACAGTCCTCCGGCTATAGCTATTGCTTTATCTAAGGTTAAGTCATCCTGATAAGGATAACCTCCTGGCCGCTTAACTTGCCCATGAATAAAGAATGGCCGATACATAGCGATAGAAACAGATACTTGTGGATCAATTAAATAATCGCCCAACAAACCTTTTTTTATCAAATGTTCTAATTCTTTGGTTGATAAACCTATGGCTTGTATATCATCTAAAAAAGGAAATGATATAAAACCAGATTTATCAATTTTTACATCTGTGGTTAGGTCCGCTTCGCCGTAAACAACAATATGTATTTTGTCACCAGGGCCTAATTGATAATCACTAGCGATACTAAGAGAACTACATAACAGTATAAGCAAAGCCGTTAATGAAAGTATAAAACGCATATTTTTCATCCAATTTTAAATAATAACACTAAAGCCTAGTGATAAGCTATTACTCTGATAGTTTAACGTATCCAGGCTTGCGTCAAGCTCTTTAAAAGTAAAGCCTGCAAATATTGTTAGCCATTCATTTCGTTGATATTTAAGTGTTAACTCTGAGTAAAAATAATCCTCATCATCCGTTTTCCCTGGATAAACGATCTCTTCTTTTCTATAACCTATAACGGCAGATGTTTGAAAAAAATCAGTAAATTGATTAGATACTTCTAAATTAGTACTATCAACGACACGATAGCTATCCGCTATTCTATTCACGGTTTCAAAGTCTCGTAAGGTGTTTATGTTCACTCGCATAAAATCGGTTGGTCGCCAATCAACATCAATACGCCATTTAAAACCACTGTCTTTCGCTAAGCTTTTATCATCAAAACTCAATTCATGATAACCCGCAAATGCTTGTAATTGTGTAATAGCTGTCGATTGCCATTTTACTCCGATGAGTGCCGCATATTTGCTTTTATTTAACGAACTATTATGCTTAAAACCTGACTGAGTATAATCTAAATCAATGGAAAAATAGGTTTTCCCCGAGAGCAAATAATCAAATGCAGCGTTTGCTAATATATCTTTTCGGTCAAGTAATTGGTTTTGTTCTCGTCGTGTCTTATAGCGAAAATCTTTTTGCCCTATAGAAAGTTTAAGTTTCGCTACTGAACCTTCTTGTCCATACAAATATCCGAAAATTGTTGAAACTGTCTTTTTATCATCACCTGTTGTTAGTAACTCAGCATCCCCTAAGGATAATCCTGTTCCTCTAGATTCATAGGCTTCAGACCACTTTATTTCTGTAAATAGTGTTTTATTACTATCGAGTTTGAAAAAATACTTAGGCTGCAATAACAAATCACTGTGATCATCTGCGCTGAAGTTAGCAAATTTATAATGACTTACTTTTCCATTGAGTTGTACTAAATGACGAGACATTTGGGTTTGCAGGAATACCGATGGCTCTACCTTAAAATAGCCGGTACTTTTTTTGTTATCAGCTTGGTTAAGAAAATTACTTATTTGACCATATTCAGCAGATAATTTTGTTGTTAACTGGTTACCACTTTCAATGGAAACATCTGCTTGGGCATGAGCAATAACACAGCTACCAAATCCAATAATAGGAATCACTAATGAACTTAACAATAAACGAAATGCCACCATCTGAATTTTCATGCCTTATATACAAGTATGACGATACTCACAATATGCCCTAAAATTCACTAATATGAAACATTTCAGCTACATTGAGGTCGTTAAACCGGCAATAAAAATGTTGATAAAAAATATCACTGTAAAGTGATGTTCTTCAATTGCGTAAACATTATGTTACCTTGTTATCACGAACTTATCTCTAAGGTAACAACAGTTAACGGATTATTTGCGTTTAGTTGATAAATATTGGCGCTATTTAGCTCTCAATAGGCCAATATTCGCAGTCGTTAAATGTCCTTGATGAATACTTTAGACTTTCTTTGATAATTATACATTTTTTGTTTTCCCGCAGGAAGCTTGGCAATAGGTTGTTCAATAAAGCCTTGTTCTTGAAACCAATGTCCGCTCACTGTCGTTAATACAAAAAGTGAGTCCAAGTCCTGCAATTTAGCCTCTTTAGCTAATTCATCCATAAGGCGACCACCACGATTACCTTTTCTATAATCAGGGTGAATAGCAACACAGGCTATTTCACCGGAATTCGCTTCAGGGTAGGGATAAAGGGCAGCACAAGCGATAATTACATCTTCCTTTTTCAGCACCGTAAAGCGCTCAATTTCAACTTCCAGTAATTCTCTTGAACGTTTCACCAAAACCCCTTCCGCTTCAAGAGGCGCAAGTAAATCTAAAATACCACCAACGTCATCAATGGTTGCTATACTTATTTGCTCTTTATGATCTTTAGCTATTAACGTGCCTGCGCCATCACGGGTAAATAGTTCTTGTAATAATGCACTGTCACTTTGATAACTCACACAATGACAACGTTCAACACCGTTTTCACCGCTTTGAATAATGGCTCGTAATAAAAGCTGACGAACATGACCGTCTTTTTCATCAAGCAAGGTTTTTACAGTACGCACACTACAGCTACGAATTAATTTACCCGATTTATCGAGCAAACCATCATCTTCGGTAAGTGTGATCAGTTTGTCTGCTTGTAAAGCAATGGCAGTTTGAGCTGCTACATCTTCTAAAGCTAAATTAAACACTTCACCCGTTGGTGAATATCCAATAGGAGAAAGTAAGACAATAGATCCGTAATCAAGCTGCATATTAATACCGTCTGAATCGATTCGTCTGACAGTACCGGTATATTTATAATCAATACCTTCTCGCACACCCATAGGTTTTGCAATCACAAAGTTACCAGTACTTACCCGTATTTGTGAACCGTGCATCGGAGAGTTTACTACCCCAGTAGAAAGTAACGCTTCGATATGTAAACGCAAGGATCCTGTTGCATCTTTTACTGCGACTAACGTTTCGGCATCAGTGACTCGAATATTATTTTCAATATTATTTTCGATATTACGTTGGATCATTCGTTCTTCAATTTGCGGCCTTGCGCCGTGTACGACCACGAGTTTTACGCCCAAGCTACGTAATAACGAAATATCATGAATAATATTGGCAAAGTTAGCATGAGAAACCGCTTCTCCGCCAAACATTAACACCACAGTTTTACCGCGATGCGCATTAATATAAGGAGCTGCACTTCTAAACCATTTAACGTTATTTATATTATTATTCATGATACTGCTTTTCTATTCCTGATGACTTTAATTCAACTAAATGTTTGTTTTTGCATTGCCAGAACGATCAACTATGTATTCCATAGCGACTTCATCTGCGGGATCTTTATCAGGACTAGGTTCGCTGTCTTCAATAATATTTTCAGCTAATGAACTTTTTTCAATTAAATTAAAACCTAACCCAGAGAAGTATTGTGGAATATACGTTAAAACAATAATTTGCTGTAATTCCATTTGGTGTGCAAATTCAAGCAAGTATTGAACGAGCGCTTCACCTTGACCTTGTTTTTGCGCAGACTCTTCAATAACGACTGAGCGTATTTCAGCGAGTCCGGTCTGGTAAATATAAAGTGAAGCTGAACCGACAACTTCCCCTTCAATTTCAGCAACAACGAAGTTTTGAATATCATGAATAATATTGTCACGAGTACGTGGTAATATTTCGCCCTTTTCAGCCCAAAAACTCGTTAAAGTAAAGATACTGTCAACATCAGACATTCTAGCTCGGCGCACCGACATCGCTGCCGCTTTTTGAGCATTCAAACGCTGCTTAACTTGCTTTAATGCGCCTTTGATTTGTTGTTTACCTGAAGCGCCAACCACATTTTTATTAAGGATTTCTCTCTCGCTAGATTGAATATTTGCTAATGCTTGTTTAACCTGGCCTCGTGATGTGCCACCAAGTGCTTCACGCTTATCTAGCGTCGACTCAATCGTTAAATGTTGATATACATCTTGGCCAATTTTATCATTGTATTCTTGTAATTGCGTTAACGTTAAGTCTTCTAACGGTACACCTTTATCAATGGCGGCAAGTACCACTTCACCCACAATGTGATGTGCTTCACGAAATGGAATATCTTTACTGACCAAATAATCTGCAAGTTCGGTCGCGTTAGCATAACCTTGTTGTGCTGCGGCTAAGGTACGTGAACGATTTACTTTTAAACCGTCAGCAACAAGCACCGCCATCTCCATACATTCTTGCCAAGTATCAAGCGCATCAAAAAGACCTTCTTTGTCTTCTTGCATGTCTTTGTTATAAGCAAGCGCAAGTGCTTTCATGGTGGTTAACATACCGGTAAGTGAGCCAAAAACTCGACCGGCCTTACCTCGAATTAATTCACAGGCATCTGGGTTTTTCTTTTGTGGCATGAGTGATGAACCTGAGCTAACTAAATCACTCATTTCAACAAAGCCTGCTTCACCTGAGTTATAGAAAATTAAATCTTCGGCAAAACGTGATAAATGCATCATTGAAATACTCGCAGCAGCCAGTAATTCAATAACGTGATCTCGGTCAGAAACAGCATCCAAACTGTTCAAGGTTGCCGTTCTAAAACCTAAATTATGCGCCAATTTATTTCTATCAATGGGGTAAGCTGTGCCCGCTAAAGCGCCAGAACCTAATGGCGAAACATCTAAACGATATAACGCATCTTTTAAGCGGCCAATATCACGGTTAAACATTTCGACATACGCTAAACACCAGTGAGCAAATGTTATCGGTTGAGCACGCTGTAAATGGGTATAGCCCGGCAATACCGTATCTTTTTCGCGCTCAGCCAAATTCATCATCGCTTGCTGTAAATTGACTAAAGCAAATAATAATTCTCCGCCAGTTTCTTTACACCAAAGTTTTAAATCTGTTGCTACTTGATCGTTACGACTACGGCCGGTATGGAGCTTTTTACCTAAATCACCGGTTTTTTCGATAAGTGCAATTTCAACCCAGCTGTGAATATCTTCAGCGTCAGAGCCTAAGATCTGCTGGGGATTTTCTTCAACCGAAACTTTAAGTTCATTAAGTGCTGCCCTAAGCTCAGTTAACTCGGTATCATTAATGATACCGACAGAGTGAATAGCACCCGCCCAAGCAATAGAGCCGACAATGTCTTGCACTGCCATGCGGTAATCTACTGGCAGTGAATCATTGAATTTTTTAAACTGTAAACTTGGTTGCCCTTTAAATCTTCCTCCCCATAAAGCCATGACTAACTTTCCTTTTCTGAATTAGCAGCTTTTTGAGAAAGTGCAGTAATTCTGCTTGATAAGCTAAATAAACGAATAAAACCTTCTGCATGTTTTTGGTCGTAAACGTCATCGGCACCAAAAGTAGCAAAAGCTTCAGAATATAAAGAGTTAGGTGAACGACGTTGAATCACTTGTGCCATGCCTTTATATAACTTAACCACAACATCACCGGTTAACTGTTCAGCAAAAGATGCTGCGCCAGCAAGTTGTGCTTTCGCTAATGGCGTAAACCAGCGACCATCATAAATTACATGAGAAAATTCATGGCCAATTGATTCACGATATTTTAAAGACTCTTTATCTAAAATAAGCGTTTCTAAACCTTTGTAAGCAGCCATTAAGATAGTGCCACCAGGTGTTTCGTAACAACCTCGAGATTTCATACCCACTAAACGGTTTTCTACAATATCGATACGGCCAACACCATGTGCTGCACCTTTATCGTTCAAGTACATTAATGCTTGATGTGCACCTGGGCTATTTTCACTGCCATCACCAGAGAAGTCCTTACCATCTACAGCTACTAATTCACCTTTTTCAAAGCTTAACTGTACACGCTCTGCTTCATCAGGTGCGTCCATAGGATCAACAGTCATGGTCCAAACTTCTTTTGACGGTTCACACCAAGGGTCTTCTAACTCGCCGCCTTCGTGTGATATGTGCCATGAGTTAGCATCACGACTATAAATTTTAGTAAGCGACGCTGCACAGGGAATGTCACGCTCAGCTAAGTAATCAAGCAAGTCTTCACGAGAAACCATGTCCCACTCACGCCATGGCGCAATAACGGTTAGCTCTGGCGCAAGCGCGGCAAAACAAGACTCAAAACGAACTTGGTCGTTGCCTTTACCCGTACAGCCATGACATACCGCATCTGCACCTACTTTAAGTGCCACTTCAATATGTGCTTTAGCAATTATAGGACGCGCCATCGAGGTACCTAATAAGTACTGGCCTTCGTATACCGCACCGGTTTTAATGATGGGGTAAATGTATTCTTTAACATATTCTTCTTTAAGATCGGCGACGTAACATTGTGAGGCACCTGAAGCGATGGCTCTTTCTTTAATGCCTTCGAGCTCTTCTTCACCTTGACCAACATCGGCACAAAAGGCGATAACTTCACAGTTGTCGTAATTTTCTTTTAACCATGGAATGATCGCTGAAGTATCTAGTCCGCCTGAATATGCTAATACTACTTTTTTGATTTTTTTCTTTGCTGCTAAAGCCATTGTTTTATTCCTATTAATTCTTTAAATTTTTTGAGTCGAAGCTTAGTTCGCTAATAACGTTACTAGCACAGCATTCTGTGCCCACATTCTGTTTTCTGCTGCTTGGAAAACTACCGACATTTCGCTATCAAAAAGCTCTGTCGTTATCTCTTCTCCTAAATGAGCAGGTTGGCAGTGCATAACAATACTTGCACCACTGTTTTTCATCATTTGGTGGTTGACTTGATAAGGGGCAAACTTCTCTAAAATTGCCGCCTTTTTACTGGCATCTTCATCGCCCATCGACACCCAAGTATCAGTATATATCGCGTCTTGCTGCCCTAAACCATCTACACTTGAGGTAAGTACCAACTTACTACCTGACATATCAGCACTAGCCTGAGCTTTCTTTAATAAAGAAGTATCTGGGCCATGCCCTTGTGGGCAAACCAAGGTGAAATCGACGCCTAATATAGCGGCCATAAACATCAATGAATTAGAAACATTATTGGCGTCACCTACATAGGCTAGTTTAACTTTAGATAAATCGGTCCCTTTGCCTATAACAAAATATTCCTGCAAGGTCACAAAATCAGCTAATGCTTGGCATGGGTGATAAATATCACACAGCGCATTAATTACTGGTATGCTGGCATGCTCAGCGAGACCTTCAATCGAGCTATTGTTAAAAACACGGGCGACAATAGCATCAGCATAACAAGAAAGATTTTTCGCATAATCGCTGACTCTTTCACGCTCGCCAAGTTTGCCATTTTGCTGACCTAAATAAAGCGCATGACCACCCAAGCGAGCTATACCCATGTCAAAACTAACATGCGTTCTTAACGAGGGTTTTTCAAAAATCATCGCGACAGTTTTACCTGCCAACGTTTGGTTGTAAGCTTTAGGATTACTTTTGATTGTGATAGCAAGATCGATAAGTTCAACGATTTGTGCTTTGTTTAGCTGATCATCAGCTAAGAAGTTTTCTAATCTGGTATTTTCTGTTTTCAATTGAGTCAATGACATAATCTGTTTTTCCGAAAAAGTATTTTTTAAGTTACCTATGTAAGCTAACTAACATAAGGCAACTTATGTTAGTTAGGCTGGATGCGTGTCCCTACTGCATCACCCGCTATTAAATTGATAATTTGTTCAGGCGACTGCCAACTAGCAACCGCGATACTTCGTCGTAATTGACTTGCTGCACGTAAAGCCGCATTGACTTTTGCGGTCATTCCTCCAGCGATAATTCCTTCTTCAATAAGTGTGTTTGCCTGAGATTTACTCAGTGACGTAATATATTCACCACTCGCATCTTTTACGCCATTAACATCGGTCAATAATAATAGATCTGCATTTAATAACTGACAAATCGCTACCGCTGCATCATCAGCATTTACATTTACTAACTCACCATTCGCTAAAGAGCCAATAGAAGAAACAATGGGCAGGAAATTTGCTTTTAATAACGTATCAAGTAACTTACTGCTATGTGCGCTTGGCTCTCCCACCATACCTAGGCCTTTTTCACTTAAAGTACATGAAACCATATTGCCATCGCTAAGTGATAATCCGACCGCTTGCATATCTAAACTTGCCGCGGTAGCAACAATAGCTTTATTGACACTGCCCGCTAATGCGCCAGCAATAAGTGGCATTTGCGCTTTTGGCGTAACTCGTAAACCGTGTTTTTTCTCGGTAGTAAAACCTGCTTGGCTAAGCATTTCGTCAACCACACAGCCACCGCCGTGTACTAACACGACTGATTGGCTTTTTAATGAGGCAATAACGTTTAGCAAATCAGCTAAGGCATGCTTTTTTTCAAGAATAGCGCCACCAATTTTAATCACTAGCGCTTTATTAATGCTATTTACAGATGAATTTTTCATGAGTTGTTTTCCACTGCAGCATTATTTATTAAACGATACTCGCTCGATAAGCCAAGTGAAATATTCGCACATTGCACCGCTTGTGAGGCAGCACCTTTTAATAAATTGTCAATAGCACAACTCACTACAACGACTTGCTTTGCTTCGTCAACTTGCCAATGGACATCGGCAAAAGGAGTATTGGCGACATTATCAATTTTTGGCCATGCGCCGGTTAAACGCACTAACGGCTTATCTTGATAAGCATTTATAAATGCTTCATCAATTTGCTTAGTGGTAACGCTGGCTTTAATTTGTAGCGTTACGGTTACTATTAACCCTCTTTTATACGGGGCAAGATGCGGATTAAAAATTACCTGTGCATTGGCTTCTTGGCTTATTTCGGGTTGATGTCTGTGCTGTAAAATATTGTAAGGCGTTAAACTGACTTCATAAAAACTGGTCGCCAACGATGCTTTTCTGCCCGCGCCACTGACACCACTAATACCATTAACGACGATCAACGAATTTTCAAGGTGATAATTATTTGCAGTAATCGGCTTAAGTGATAATAAACTCGCCGTTGGATAACAACCAGGAACGGCAACCAATTGCGTATTGGCAATATCGTCTTGCTGCCATTCAGCTAAACCATACTTTGCCTGAGCAAGTGCCGATAAGTGTTTATGTTCAAAGCCATAAAAAATGGGGTAATCAGCACTATCTTTTAAGCGGAAACCGCCAGATAAATCAAAAACTTTAACACCCTTATCGACAAAGGCTTGTGCCCAGTCAGCACTAAATTCATGTGGGGTCGCAAAAAAGACAGCATCAAGACTATTTATATTTTCATCAAACCACTGCTCAGAGAAACACACCAAGGGTAAATCACAAACACCTAAATAACGCGGGTGCAATTGCGAGAAAGTCAGATCGGCAGAACTACTGTTTTCAGAAACAAGTAAGTATTCAAGGGAAATTTTATCGTGCGCGCATAATAAGCCAATAAGCTCAGCACCAACGTATCCACTTGCTCCAATAACGGCGACTTTCATATATTTTTCTCTTTTGCATTAGTACTTTCAAAAAAGTACATTATTTTAAATTTAACCACTCAGTATTATTACCAAGTGTAAGTAGTTTATTCGGCTATATTCTTATAAAAAATCAGAAAAATTATTTGCCGTAGCCTTCTTTAATTAGGTTATTTACACTAGAATAAGAAAATAACACCGAGTGACTCGATATGCAACAAAAAAGCATAACTACCCACAAATAATTTATTTGCCTTTTATTTAAATCGTGAGCCTTTATGAAAAATCTGCCAAACTTTACTGATTCGTTAACACAATTAATTGCTAGTGCCTCTATTAGTTCAACACAGCCAAGCTGGGATCAAGGGAATTTAGACGTCATTCAACTTTTAGCCACCTGGTTTGAACAGCTCGGTTTTAGTATCGACATTCAAGCAGTGCCACAAACTCGTAATAAATATAATTTGTTAGCAAAACTAGGTAATGGTGAAGGTGGATTACTCTTAGCAGGACATAGTGACACGGTTCCTTTCGATGAAAATAGATGGAACTCAAACCCTTTAGAAATTGTCGACAAAGATGATAAGTTTTATGGTTTAGGCACCTGTGACATGAAAGGTTTTTTTGCTTTCATTTTACAAGTATCGAAAGGTTTATCCGCCAAACAATTAAAGAAACCACTCTACATTTTAGCTACTGCCGACGAAGAAACGACCATGGCAGGAGCGCGTTTTTTCACCAAAAATCAACAAATAAAACCTGATGTTGCCATTATTGGTGAACCGACAAACTTAGTGCCGGTAACCATGCATAAAGGACATATGTCACATCGCATAACTATTCATGGTCAATCTGGACATTCAAGCAAGCCAAGTTTAGGCGTTAATGCAATAGAAATAATGCATCACGTTATTGGCTTACTTATGCAACTTAAAGAAAAGCTTGCGCATAATTATAGTAACCAAGCTTTTGACGTAACCGAGCCAACGCTTAATTTAGGTGCGATACATGGTGGGGATAATGCCAATCGCATATGTGGACAATGTGAGCTAGATATAGATATGCGCTCTTTGCCCGGAATGGCTGACAGCGAACTTATTCTGTTACTCAGTGAAACACTAAAACCGCTGGCAGAAAAATATTCCAACAGAGTTTCATTTAGTGAGTTAGATCCTAGCTCACCAAGTTTTGAACAAAACCAAAGCAGTGAATTAGTCACCATCGCCGAAGAAATAAGTGGTCATCACTGTTGTGCGGTAAATTACGCCACAGAAGCGCCTTTTATTCAGCAACTAGGATGCCAAACGATTGTCTTAGGCCCAGGTTCGATTGACCAAGCGCATCAGCCAAATGAATTTTTAGCTCATAGTGAAATAGAAAAAACCGAGGAAATATTGGTGAAGATGATCCAGCGTTATTGTTTTTAAGCGCAGTTCTGCTAATAAACACAAGCGCCTAAGATTATTAGCCTTAAGCACTTATTCTAACAAATTCGATTACGATAAACCGAGTCTATACCTTTATCTGTAAAATTGGGGGATAGTGAATTTTAGAGATAAAAAAGAGCAAACTTTTAACAGTTTTGCTCTTTTATATAAAAGATAGCAGCTAGATCATATCGTCAAACGGATTTTCACTAGGTAATTCGATAGAATTAGTGAAACCTGTCATTGATATTTTCTGTGCATTAATTTCAATGTCATCATCACTTAAAACACCTATGCCAAATTTGTAAATTAATTCAAATTGCGCATTATTTGCTTTTTCTTGATAAACTTTTTGTTTCGCTTCAACGCTGGTTAGTTTTTCTTTATAGCGAGCGATTTCTGCAGTGCTGTAACGTTTTTCTATCATCGAAATGGTTACGTCTGGCGAAAGTAAGGTAGCTGTTGCGTTATTGCCACCAAAGCCTTTTGAATTGATGAAAGCAACATCCATATCTTCACACTGCCAGTGATCAAGCGCAATGTTCAAACGTTCGTTATGAACATCATCAGCTATCGACTTAATCGTCGTAATGCCCGGCATAATATTATGCGCAAAAACACCGAGTGCCATGGTAATTTGGTCGCCACTTGCTGGTGCAATGGTATGACCGACGAAGGCTTTTGGCGCGGCTACAGGCCAACTATTAATACCAAAAGTTTCCGCTACACGATGATAAATCAATGACTCAGTGACTCGGTTTTGCGGAGTGCTTGAACCATGAGCCAATATAAAACTACGTTGCTGTACCGATTCTTCGCCTAAAATACTTTTCGCTAAGGCAACAGATTTTGCCATAGTAATGTAATTACCAGGACCAGGAGCTGTGATAGATTTCTTAACTCCATCAGCGTTAATAAAAACATCAGCAACTGAACCTAAAGGTTTAGCGCCTAATTCAACCGCTAAGTCGTCAGCCATAATCACGAGAAAATGCGCCGCTTCACCAATAGTAAAACCACAGTTATCACCAAACGGACGGCTAGTATTGCGGTGGTTCGCTTGGCCTTCGGTAATACCATCCAGTTTTTTCAAACCTTCTTCATTAGCCAGTGCGCTCATATTACCGAAACCTTCAATGATTTCCGGTGTAATTGGGCTTTCACTACTGCCAACAATAGCAACACGAATGCGACCTGATTTAATATCTTGAATAGCATTACGTAAGTTATAAAGAAAACTTGCACAAGCACCTGTAGAAGTCGACGTCGTCCCGACACTGCCAGTAACATAACCATTAATAAAATCAGCCGACATGGTGTTTAAACCTAAAGCTAAGTTTTTAGTGGTAACACGGTCGCCATTTAAGCGATTTTGTAACATACCGCCTAAACCTTCAGATTGCATTTGACCAAAAGCTGAAGAAGAGTATGTACCGACATGATCAGGGCTTACTTTTTCTAAAATTTCATCCCAGCTAAAACCTGTTGAATGAATAGCATCTGCAGCGCCAAAAATAGTCGTTTGTAAACCACGTGGCTGATAACGACTGTTATATAATTTAGATGGTTCAAAACCTGTTGGTAATTGTCCTGCCGCTTTAATAGGATTATCACGATAACTACTATGCTTAATTTCCAAATTATCGGTAATTTCAACTTTAACGCGTTTATCTTCAAGTGCAGTTACCTGCCAAGAGCGCGGTAATGGTTTCGGTAATTCTTTTTCTTTCAATTCAAAAGTAATATTTTCGCCGCTTGGCGTTGCCGTAATTTTGGTATGACAATGTGTTGCGTCTGGATCGAAATGATTATTTTCAATTTTACGAATAAGAGTGCCATCAAGAATTTGTTGGCCAAAACGGCTTTCAACATCACTTAATGCAACGCTATTACCTTCGCCATCAACTAACTGACCTGCTTGGTAAGTTAAAATGTTCATCAAGGTAGCAAGGCCAACAAAAGTTTCTTGGCGTGCTTCAGCCGTTAATTTGTCGATAACAATGCGTCGAAAGCCTTGGTGAAACGAGGTACGTCCGGCAGCGTTTACGCCGCCCATACCAACAATAATAGGTAATGCAGTCATTTATAATTCTCTTTTAATACTTAAGTCGTAATTCTTGTACCAGTGTAAAAAAAAATCGCGACAATTAATTGTTGTTAACAGCCAATAATAATACAATAACAGCCAAATACTGTTTTATTAGTCATTATGCCCCTAAAAAACACCCGAAAAAACGTTAATGTGGCTTTAGTTCTTTATGATCACATGTTGGCAACGAGCGTAAGCTTGCCCATTGAGATGCTCAGAGCGGGGGAAGCTTTTGCTCGAAGAGAGAATAGGAACTCACCTAAACTCAATATAGAAATGGTCAGTGAAAAATTAGCACCCGTACGAACAAGAGCGCTCATCAAGCTATTTCCTGATACCGATATTGAACATGCGCAAAGCCCAGATTATATTTTTATTCCCAGTCTTTGGCGTAACCCTAGACCCTTAATAAAAAAACACCCTAAAGTGGTAAGCTGGCTAAATACCATGTGGCAGCAAGGTTCAACACTTATTGGCGGCGGTACCGGAGTATGTTTTATTGCCGAGTCAGGTTTATTAGACAATCACCCTGCGACAACGCATTGGCATTATGTTGATCAATTCAAACGAAATTATCCTAAGGTTGAATTAAAGCCCGATTTTTTCATTACCCAGTCTGAGCGCATATACTGCGCAGCAAGTTTGAATGCCCTAGCCGATATTACCGTGCATGTTATCCATCAAACTTATGGTGAAACCGCCGCGCAGCATGTTGAACGAAATTTTTCTCACGAAATAAGAAAACCGTATGAAGAACAGCGTTATTTAGAAGGCGCCGTTGATCGCCACCCTGATGAATTAATCACTCAAATTCAGTTTTGGATGCGAACCAACCTTTCATCAACATTAACACTTAACGAACTTTCTTCTCAATTTGGCATTAGCCACAGAACGTTTAGCCGACGCTTTAAGCATGCCACAGGTATTAAAGCATCTCATTATTGGCAAAAAGTAAGGATTGAAACCGTAAAAGATTTGTTGTCATCAAGTAACTTATCTATTCAAGAAATAGCTTTTCAAGTGGGTTATCAAGACCAAGGTCAGTTAACCCGATTATTCAAGAAACAATTAAAATTAACCCCTAGGGATTACCGGGCGATGGTGAGGAAAAAACTTTTTACCTAAAAATGACTACCACAGTAACTAAAAGCGCAGAAACACTTGAATTTTGATTAAATAAGTAACATGGTACGACCACTGAAAGAAAAATTACTATCGGAGCAAAATACATGTCTATCGTGATCAGTGGTACGGGTTTATTTACCCCACCCCATAGCATTTCAAATGACGAATTAGTCACAGCATTTAATCAATATGTTGAAAATTATAACGCTGAAAATGAAGCAGCGATCAGCAATGAACAGTTAACCGCTTTAAAACCGTCTTCAAGTGAGTTTATCGAAAAAGCATCGGGTATTAAAAGTCGTTATGTGATGTATAAAGACGGTGCGCTTGATCCCAAAATAATGATGCCGATTATTCCGCAGCGCAGTAATGATGAATTATCTGCACAAGCTGAAATGGCCGTAGCTGCCGCTAAACAAGCAATGGCTGCTGCAAACAAAACCGCTGACGATATAGACTTAATTATTGTTGCTTGTTCATATACTCAACGCGCCTATCCAGCGATTGCTATAGAAGTACAAAATGCATTAGGCTGTAAAGGTTGGGCGTACGATATGCTCGTTGCCTGTTCGTCAGCAACATTCGGTATTATGAACGCCTCGAATGCTTTGCATGGCGACACGGCAAAAACTGTATTAGTGATTAACCCTGAACTGAACTTTCCACAAATTAATTTACGCGACCGAGACAGTCACTTTATCTTTGGCGACGTAGCAACCGCTATTGTTGTTGAGAAACAAGCAACGGCAACCGCTGAACATTGCTTTAAAATATTAACGAAAAAACCTATCACTACTTTCTCTAACAATATTCGTAGTAACTTTGGTCATACCAATAAATGCGACCCTGAAAGTATGCTTGATAGCGACAAAATGTTTGTTCAGCAAGGGCGAAAGGTATTTAAAGAAGTACTGCCTATGGTCTCGCAATTAATTACTGAGCAAATGGCAGAAGCAAATGTTGAAGCCAAAGATTTAAAGCGTTTGTTTTTGCATCAAGCAAATATCAACATGAACAATTTTGTTGCCAAGAAAGTATTAGGCCGCGACCCTATCGGTAATGAAGCGCCGATTATTCTAGATAAGTTTGCCAATACCGCTTCGGCAGGTTCTATTATTGCTTTTCACTTAAATCATCAAGATATGATTGCCGGAGATAAAGCGCTAATTTGTTCTTTTGGTGCTGGTTATTCTGCTGGTTGTCTTGTTATCGAACACCTTTAAATTTACAACTTATTTAATTTTTCACTCCATTTAGATAAAGACGGATACCTGAACCCCTCAATCACCTATCGTTATTGTGACCAATGGTCGTTTTTAGGAGACGCTAATTTATTCTGGAGAGGCAAAAAAATACACTTTTTTTGGTCAGCATCAGCAAAATAGTAATGCTTGGTTACGAATAAAGGCACAGTTTTAAACTGTGCCGTTGACCTCCATCACTTGTTGTTAACTTTGAGTTTAAAGTTAACAACAATATATTGTGAAACCAAGATGATATTAACCGAAATTTATCCACATTTATAAGGTAGTAAAATAATAACGGTAGAATTTTATTACTCTGAGATAATGATCAAGGTAACCCCAAACTCAAAATTAAATCTTTTAAATAGAATTTAACAATGAGCTTGAAAGGGTCGACTAAAGGCAGTCTTATTAATTTACACCTCTAACAGGGTCTCCAGGGGCTTTTCTTTGGCGAATGTCTTTGTATTTTTTTAAGTCTTCCATAGCGACACTCACTGCTTTTTCAAGTTGGGCATCAATACCTTTACTGAAAGAAAGAATATTCTCATCTACATCGATATCAGGTGACACACCTTCATTTTCTACTTTCCATTTTCCTGCTAAATCATAAAAACCACTTCTAGGTGCCGTCATTCCGCCGCCATCGATAAAGCTTGGAACGCCCCATATGCCAACTAATCCGCCCCATGTTTTTTTACCGACTAACTTACCAATATTGTGAAATCGAAATAAGTATGGAAACATATCACCACCGGATCCCGCCATTTCATTAATCAGCAGTACTTTTGGCCCATCTATTAATGAACCTGGACTAGTTAATGGGGTATTTCTGTCCATTTGATTATTAAAGTACCCATTAAGTTTTCTATTCAGTACATCAATAAAATAGTCTGCAATAGAACCGCCGGAATTAAAGCGCTCATCGATAATTGCTCCTTTCTTATCTGCTTGGGCAAAAAAGTAACGGTTAAAATATTCAAAACCTTGGGTACTGGTATTTGGCACCCAAATATAGGCTAATTGTCCCTTAGATATTTTTTCAACATAACGGCGGTTATTTTCAATCCATGCATGTTGTCGAAGTGAATTCTCAGATTTTGTTGGTTTTACCCAAACATCAAAGGTTTTTGTTGGAGACGCTTGTTTAGCCAATGTTAAACGTGTTTGCTTTGTAGCTGTGCCGTTAAATAATTGATAAAAGTTTTGATCGACAGAAAAAGGTTTGCCATCTATCGCTACAATAATATCGTTAACTTGTACTTTGTCTAAAACGTGAGTTAGTGGCGCATTATTACTTATTTCGTTATTCCACTTTTCTCCTGTATAAATATTTTCAATAATAAATTTATTATCTTTAATAGCAATATCAATGCCTAATAGCCCAACTTGGCTTACTGGTACCTCTGGTAGTTGACCATTCCAAGTAAATGAATGACCTACCGACGTTTCGGCTCCCATACCATCTAATAGGTAGGTTAAATCAGCAGGATGATTAACATGTTCAACCAGCGGTAAATAGTCTTTATAAATCTTATCCCAGTTCGCTCCGTGAATATTGTCCACATAGAAATAATCACGTTGAAAACGCCAAGCATCATGAAACTTTTGTTGCCATTCTTTTTTAGGGGCAAGCCAAAGGTTTAGCGATAGTTTAATTGGTTTAGCTTTTTCTAGTTTTTTCTCTGATTCGACCAACTTCCAGTCATTATTAAGCTTAACAAGTAGTGCACTGCCATTGCTGGCTAGATGATACTCGCTAATACCTTTGGTAATACTTTCTTCTTTTTGATCATCAAAAGTGTATTTAGTTAAGGTGAACTTTCTGTCTCCTTCGTCAACTAAATACAATAAACCACCGTCAATACTATTCAGCTTTGAAATTAATGCTGGCTTGGATGGAATGGGAATTACTCGCTCACTCAATCCTTCTAGAGTGATAATAATATCCTTTACCGTATTTTCCTTGTCTTCATCTTTAGTTTCTGTGTCAGGCTTATCTTCAGCTTCTTTAACAGGTTCTTCGTCAACTTGTTTCAAGGCAATAGGAGAAGCAGTTTCACTTGATAGAAGAGCGGCATAAATCGAATAAGATTCTTTGGCTTTGCCCATAATGCTTAGATCTAACCATGGTGCTTTACTGGCAAAATTAGTGCTTGCAGTGAAAAACAAATATTTAGCGTTTTTGTCCCATGTAAAATCAAGATTATCAGCCATATTATCGCTGATCAAATGCGTAGCATTGCTTTTTAATGAATAGATATAAACATTACGTAAAAAAGTTTTTTCTGTTTTTAGGTAAGCGATCCAGTTACTGTCAGCGGACCATTTAGGGGATGATAATTTTTCAACAATGACACGTGCATCTTGATCGATTAATGTTTTTATCTTAGTGGTTATATCAACCCACCAAACTCGTTGTTTTTGATCTGTGTATAAAAGCTTCTTATTATTTGGTGACCAGGTTAAGTCAAAATAAAATCCTTTTTCTGCAAGTTTTATTTCATCGATTTTTTTACCAAACTGATCGCTAATAACAATACGGTACTCTCCACTTTCATCAGAAAACCATGCAATAGCTTGCCCATCTGGAGACCAACTTGCGGATAACTCTCTTGCTGAAGTGTTTGAAATATTACGTATATCACCATCTTTAGCCGGTGCTGTAAAAACATCTCCTCTGGCAACAAAAATAGCTCTTTTCCCTGTTGGTGAAATGTTAGCAGATTCAACTTGTTCACTAACATCTTCCCAATGTGGATTTGCCCAAGGAAAGTCAGCACTAATATTAATATTTAGCTGCTGTGTTTTATTGTTGCTAAGGAGAAATAAACGACCATGTTGTTCATATATAATGTTTCCCTTATCGACACTATAATTTTTTACGTCATAATCTTGATGATGGGTCAATTGAGTGGCTTTTTTACCCTCATTAAAGTGGAAGACATTAACAACATCATTCACATCTGATAAGAAATAAATACCATCATTATTCCATTGAGGGTTTGTTACTTTCTCTCCCTCCCATGGTAATGTTTTTTCTTTTAAATTATTAAGGTTAACAATACGTAAAGGATTGTTTTGTCCTCCTCTGTACTTTCTCCAACCATCATCCCAAGGGGTTATTTTTTGATATACAAACTTTGTACTGTCCGGTGACATGCTACCCGTTTCTGCTCGTAACATAGGCAAGGGTGTTGGTGTATTGCCTGAAATATTTACTTGCCAGAAACGAGGTGCTCTATAGGTAGGTGCGCTATCTCTGCCTGAGCTAAAAATAATACTTTTACTATCCGGCGACCATCCTTTTACCTTATCTGCGCCAGGGTGCCATGTTAATTGTTTAGGTGGACCGCCATTAACAGGAATAATAAATACGTCAAAATTACCTGAATATTGACCTGTAAATGCAATCCAATTTCCGTCAGGTGACAATTTAGGATTTGATGCTTGACCTCGAAAACTTGTGATTCGTTTCGCGTGCAGTGATGTTAGGTTAGATTGCCATACCTCTTGACCATAGGTGAAGACAATCGTATCACCTTTCATATCAGGTTCTCTTAAGAGAAGTGTATTTGTCGAGGCGAACAATGGAAAACTGATGAAAAAGGTTAAAAAAATAGATATTAATATTTTTTGGAATTTCAAAATGGATATTCCCTTATTTTATTATTCTTAAAATTAAGGCGCAATTATAGATAAGATAACGAACATGTAAACACTTTGCATAGCCAGTTAAAGCTGCTTTTGTTTTAAGGCACTTAATATGACATTGCTGATTTGAGGAAAATATGCATTCATTTTATTTGAAATTACGTCTATTGAAGAAAAATTGGTGTTAATGTCTGCAAAGGAGGAAGAGCTAGCGTTCTATTTAAAGATCTAATAACCGATTTAGTCGCAGAGCAGATTGTTTATTGTGATAAATACCAGCCTACATTAGGCCGACTATGTTGAAAAAGCAATCGCTAGCAGCCAATCTCATTTAGTAATTGGCAGTATCAAAATTATGCGTAGTCGCAGTTGTTCTAATATATTCATCTAACACTATCTTACAATTATTCTGGATTATCTAACGATTTTATCACTGAAACTTACTGAGTATTGAGGGAAAATAATATCAAACCTTTTATTGAGATAGTTATGAAAAAAATCATTGTTTCGCTCTGTTTATGCCTGTTATTTTCTCTAAATGCTTATGCTGATAAGTCTAATGACTATATTATTTTTGTTCATCATGATGCCAACGAAACTGATCATTATTCCACCGTCGGTGTAGAGATTATTCATCGTAACTACAATACTCACTTGGGTTTCGCTGTTAATAGCGCTATTGGCTATGCCCGCGTGAACGACACATATAATTATGAGCACGGTTTTATAACCTGGGAAGCGGGTGTAAAAATAGGCTACTTTGCAGACTTTAGTCTTTATGCTGAATTTGGTATTGATTTAGTCGAACTCGCTTTTAATGATCGCAGTGATGATGATTATCAACATCACAATAATGGTTATAACACTGATTTTGAAAATGATAATTTTGATCACAGGGACAGCCAAAACGATATTGATGGCTATATTGGCATCGGCAGTTCATTGATGATTGAGCAGATAAAAATCACGGGATTTATTCGATTTAGAGAAATTAGTGGTCATAATTGGCAAGCAGAAAACAATACGTTTAGTGGAATTGAATTAGCCCTAGTTTTTTAATGTAATCACCCCTCCTTTACTTGTTAGTTTCTCTTGGCTACGGCACACTATAGCTAATGAGAATTTAAAGCGAGTAGAGAGAAAAATGAGCGAACGATCAGCAGCACAAAATCAAATAAAACAAATGCTAACCATGCAAGACGCAATGAATTCACGTGTTAGTGATACCTGGCGAGAAAATGGTTATGAATGGTATCGTGCCATTTGGGTTGAATGTGCAGAAATGTTAGATCACCACGGCTGGAAATGGTGGAAACATCAAGAGATTGACGTTGCTCAAGTACAACTTGAATTGGTTGATATTTTCCATTTTGGCTTAAGCTTACGTTTAATGACGGGCGCAACGGTTGACAGCATTACTGATACCTTAGCAACAGAATTAACACAAAGTAGCAATGAAAGTGATTTTAAAATTGCCCTTGAAAACTTAGCTGCTGCTGCGGTGAGTAACAAAAGTTTTGATGCTATTGCCTTAGCTGACTGTATGCGTTTAATGAACATGGATCTTAACGAGTTATTTCGTCAGTACGTTGGCAAAAACACTTTGAATTTTTTCCGTCAAGATCATGGCTATAAAGAAGGGTCTTACATTAAAATTTGGCATGGCGAAGAAGACAACGAAGTATTAGCCAATTTAGTCAATTCACTCGATGCGAGCGCTAGCGATTTCCAGCAACAACTCTATGCCGCACTTGAAGAAAAATACCCTTCATAATCATTAATATAAACCAAAAAAGTGCTGTAAATAAAATCTATCACAGCACTTCTTTTATTAATCGCCCCCCTATTTATAAAACAAACCCTTCATATTAAGATCTGTGGCACAAATTCTGCTTACTCAACTGTTATTAAGAATACCGTCAAGAATTTGAATCGCCGGAGAAGTGTATGGAATTAATCCTTTTTGCCATGATCAGCCTAATTGTTATTGTTGCTTTATTAGCTAGTCGCTTAAACGACAGTAGTTTTCCCTTTCCATTTGATAAAAAGAGCAGTCTTTTTACACCAGCAGAAAAAAACTTTCAAAACTTGCTTGAACAAGCACTAGGTGGAAAATATCGTATAATTAATCGGGTAAAACTTTCAGACATAGTAACAATTCGCAATGGTATTTCCAGCCGAGCCAGTCAAACAGCTAAGAATAATGCTGAAAGTAAATATTTAGATTTTGTTATTTGTGAACGTGACAGCATGAAATTATCTGGTGTTATTGATCTGGTAGACACTCAAGGTAAAGGCTACAAAGTTAAGAAAGACTGGTTTGTTAGCGGTGCATTAGAGGCGTCATCAATTCCACATATTCGTATTAAAGTAAAAGCTAATTATACTGTTGATGAAATTCGTTCTTGTATTTCCAGCCGATTATTAGGCAACAAACCACCGCCACCAAAAATTAAAGGCAAAGTGATTCCTGCGCCTATGCTAAAACCGCGCCCAGATAAAAATAAAGAAAAACCTGGTGTGTTATCCCCTATTGCAGCTCGTTCTCAGTTAGAAGCTTCGTCAAATCACGCTATGTCGCAGCGTATTCCAGCTCCACAAGTAGCGGCATTACCACACTAGTACCCAAGAGCATTGGCACTTAGTTTGTGCCAATGCTTTAGCTGCCAATATAATATTAATACTTGTCAATTTCAGCTGCGCTAGAAAACAAATTGTAACCATTTGGTAGAAATTACTATGATACTGTTTCGCCATAATCTACATCTAAATAGCGCTATTAATATGAAAACAACATTTTTTTTACTGACGACTATTGCCCTACTTTCGGGCTGTAGTAACCGTTTGCAACTACCTGATTCAAAGTCTGGTTTCCTCAACGATTACCATTTATTCAAACCGAACCCGCGTATGGATAACTCTTGGGTTAGAGCGAAGAAAAATATCACTCTTGCAACGTTACAAAGCTACAAAAGCATTGCTATTGCGCCAGTAGAATTATGGTTAGATGCAACGAAACCCACTCATATAAAAGATAAAAGTAAACAAGTAGCACTGAATGCTTATTTTGAACAACTGCTAAAAGATAAACTAGCCGATAAATACCAAATAGTTCCTAAAGGGACGAAAGATTCATTATTAATCAGACTAGCCTTGACCAACCTCGAGGAAAAATCACCCGAGTTTGAAGTGCTCGACATCTTACCCTTTCGTATTGTTCTAAATGCTGGAGAAGGTGCTTATCGATTAGCCACTGACCAAAAAGCAGTTATTGGCGAAGCAAGTTTAGAAGCCGAATTTGTTGATGCCAATACCGGTAACGGATTAGTTGCTATTATTATCAATAGTAAAAGTGACGAAATGAATGTCGACAACCAAGCCAGTAATATTGATAGTATAAAAGCTGTATTTGATGGCTGGGTAGAACAATTAGCCAGTGCCTTAAATGAAAAGCTAGACTAGTTATGAATAAGAAGCCGGCAAATAATAATTTTAAAGCTGATTTAACATTGCATTAGGGTATAATTTCACAATAACTTACTTATTTACCTAAAAGATAATCATATGAAAGCTGGAATAATTGGCGCAATGGAGCCAGAAGTTGCTATTTTAAAAGCAAAACTAACAAATGCAACAACAACAGAATATGCGGGTTATACCTTTTATCAAGGTCAACTTAACGGTACGACAGTTGTTATCGTTCAGTCAGGCATTGGTAAAGTAGCGGCGGCATTAGCAACAGCGATGTTAATTGACAAGTTTCAACCTGATTATGTGGTTAATACCGGCTCTGCTGGCGGCTTTGAGCAATCTCTAAAAGTTGGCGATATCGTGATTAGCTCAGAAGTTCGTTATCACGATGTTGATGTAACCGCTTTTGGCTATGAAATTGGCCAGTTGCCTGCAAACCCAGCAGCTTATATTCCTCACCCTGTTTTAGTGACAGCTGCACAAGCAGGCGTTGCTGAATTAGAAAACATTCAAACCTTACTCGGCTTAATCACCACAGGTGATACCTTTATGACCGCCGACGATGATATTGCTAAAGCACGAGCAAATTTCCCAAGCATGGCCGCCGTAGAAATGGAAGGTGCTGCGATCGCGCAGACTTGTCATCAATTTAACATACCCTTTGTCGTTATTCGTTCGATGTCTGATATTGCAGGTAAAGAATCACCGACGTCATTTGAAGCTTATTTAGAAACCGCTTCGGTAAATTCATCTCAGCTAGTTGAAAACATGCTGGTTGCCTTACAAGGTAAAAAGTTAAATTAATAAAAACTATGACCGCTAAAAACGTAATGAATTTAATTGAAATCAGTCCATTTACTTATTCTATAGTCGTCCTTTATGGTGTGATTATGGTTAAGTTTTTAGCGTCATATTTAGCGAGTCATGAACCACTACGGTTTTTTCGTCTATTTTGCGACCAACTCGCCAGCAAGGTGAATAAAAGCAATAACAGTGCTCGCCAACGTAGTATTTCTGGTTTAATTGCAATTTTAGTCACCTTAACACCTTTGCTTATAATTCTTTGGTTGTTTGAATCGTTTGTTGCTGCCGCTTGGCTTTGGCAGGGATTTTTACTTTATTTAGCATTAGGGAATTTACATTTATCAAAAACCAGTAAAGAAATTGCCAAACTGATTGTCGCCAACAAAAACTTTGAAGCAAAGCAATTGCTAAATCCATGGGTATTACGTGATACGCAACAGCTATCTTCTTTGGGTTTATCGAAAAGCTGTATTGAAATGTTGCTACTTAGGGCAATGCAAAACCTATTCACCATCAGTTTTATCTTCTTAATCTTAGGCCCTCTTGCTGCACTATGTGCGCGACTATTGATTGAAATGCACTATAGCTGGAACAACAAACAAAAGCATTTTCAACCTTTTGGCCATAGCATCGCCTTTTTAGTCAATGTGGTGCAATGGCTACCCAATCGTATTTTTTCATTGCTATTATTATTTAGCTGTATAGGTAAAAACTTCACCTTATATTCACGACTGAGCCGAACTTATTTCTTCCAATTAAATAATAATTATCCGTTAAGTTTATTTGCTTTATCATTAGAGATTAAACTGGGTGGCGTCGCTATGTATCAAGACAGTAAACTTAGAAAAATAAGTTTCAATGATCATGGACGCCAGCCACAGGCGACCGATATTATTCATGCCAGTAAACGTATTAGTCAAATATTCTATTTCAGCTTTTTATTTTTAGCTTTACTGGCACTATTTACTTATTCTTTAAACCTCAATGGCTAAGGCATAAAATGAATGAATTACTTTATTGGTTAGATTTATTTGGTATCGTCGTTTTTGCCCTATCGGGTGCCTTAATGGCAGGACGTTATAAACTTGATCCATTTGGTGTTGTTGTATTGGCGTCGGTAACCGCTATTGGTGGCGGTACCATTCGAGATATAATTCTTGATACCACCGTTTTCTGGGTCGCTAACCCTATTTATCTTTACGTTATTTTAGTTACCGCCGTTTTAACCATTCTTATTATTCGCCGCCCTAAACTTATCCCTAAACGTTTTTTATTAATTGCAGATGCCTTTGGCTTAGCTCTCTTTGCGGTCTTAGGTACAGAAAAAGCTTTAAGTTTAGGTTTTCCTGTAACCGTGGCTGTGATAATGGGTACTATTACAGGTGTTGCCGGCGGGATGATCCGTGATGTGCTATGTAATGTAATTCCAATGATTTTACGGCAAGAAATTTACGCAACAGCAGCAATATTAGGTGGCAGTTTATTTGCACTATTTCAATATTTAGGATGGCCTGAAGATATTGCTTTAATTACCGCAATAGTAGGAGCGCTATCACTTAGATTGGCCGCTATTTATTGGCGAGTTTCTCTTCCTGCATTTCAAATTATCGAAAAAGAAGAAAAAAAATAATGGTACTGTGTTAAATAAAGTCGCAATACCATAAATTTTTTACAGTAATACCTTAAAATGAGTAGCTTACACCAACATTAAAAGTATCCATTTCTAAGTCGCCGGCATCTTGATATTGTAAACTGGTATTAAGCCCAAAACCGTTATCCCAACGATATTCCCAACCTGCTTCTATAAACAAGCCAGCCCCATCTTCGTCAGCAATACTGACATGGTCTAAATCAATTTGATAATCATAAAATGCTGCGCCAACTTTGACATATAAGCGATTACGCTTTGATAAGGATAAATCCGTTTTTAATGCTAAAACAACGGCGTTGTATTCAAAGTTATCAGCTTGTAGTTCAAACTTATTATCGTAATCTGATACGCATTCCCAGCTACTTTCTGCATTTTCTTTGCATTCCCAATCATCAATATCTTCTGCACCCACCAAAGCAACTTCAAAATAATAGCTAGGTGCAAATTGATAATTGTAATAAAGATAACTCAGAGCAACACCTTCATTATCGGTATCTTTGCCTTTATATTCAATACCGCCGCCGGCAGCTTGTAAACCAACGGTATGTGGGGATTCTAAATCGGTATCGGCAAATGCAGTAGTCGAAAACGTACTTGCTGAAAGTGTTAATAATAGTGCAGTAAGAGAGCTTGAGAGTTTCATAGTAACAGTCCTTAGTTGTTAACCCTGTGTGGATTAAGATGGAGCTATTATTATTGAAAAGTTCCCTATACTCTGTTTTACAAGTGTTGATAAGATGTTTATTTTTGTAAGATTGTTATTAAGTTTTGCAAGTAACTAAATATGTCAGCTTTGCAGCTTAGGCCTCAATGCCCCAGCCATCATTATAGCCATTGTACTTACCCGCTATTTGTTCGAACTGCGCCTCTTGTGCAACAATTGCGTCGTAACAAGGCAGCATCTTCACAGTACAGTCTAAGTCCCACACATTAGGTGTTTCATCTGGCTGAATCGATAATGCCATCTCGGGTGCATTTTCAGCTAGGTAATCAGCCATTGCTTGTGCTTGTTCTTTTTTCTCAAACAATTGAAAGAACACCACTGGATGAATAACGGTTAAATCAATGCCCGCATCTTGCATTTCAGTCAATATTTGGCCGGTTTCATCGTTTGGAAAAGTCATAAAATTATTATCTCTGTTAATTGAATCAACATTATACTCAGCTATTTTGTGCAACTCCACTTATCCATTCAAATTAACCTCTTCTTATGTTAATTACATAAATGAATAGGTTATAGAATAAACGCTTAATAGAGCAGAATAACAACCACTAAGGGTAACTTTATTTTTTTATCTTTAATGTCGAGCAAGTTACTGATAGCTACAAATATTCAATTCACAACTCAATTGGCTATTTGGGGGGTAATCAGGGCATTTTCCTACCGAACTAAAATCACCGGCTACTTTTGCCAAGAGAGAGGCACCAATGGTATTAATGGCAAAAACACAACTTAAATCTTCAAATTGAATATCGATAAGGATACATTGTTTTGTGGAAGTACATATTAAGTTTTCAAGAAGAATTTGCTGTTTATTAGGACCTAATGATTCTTTAAGGGGTAATGAGGCATTGCTTAGAGGCCGATAAATTGTAGATTTGAACTTTGCTTGTTTTCTTATTTCCTTCGCTTTTATCTGTGCTCGTTGTTGGTCAAGCTCTTGTTTTAGCAGCGTAGTAGCCGTTTCATGTTCTTTTAATAAATAGCCTAAACCTAATAATAATGTAGTGAAAACGACGATAGCTACCAATGTTATTATTAACCATTTAAGCATTAGCGATTCGCAACAAATTTAAGTGTTTTCGGATCTTGAGCGTAAGGAAACTTTTTCATCATCATATCAATTGCTTTATAAATTTTTAACTGAACTTCCTGACTATTATCCTTATCTACTTTAATCTTTAAATCATAAACACTACGCCAGACCGAACGCTCAGTTTCTGGGTTAACGATATCCAGAATTAAAGCGCCAGGAATTATTTTGAACGGTTTTTTATTTCTCTGTGCTTCACCACCCCGCAAACAATACGAGCAATAGCCAATGCCTTTGTTGTACTTAATAACGTTTTGACCATCATTAATGAGATAGTAAGTAACAATAATGTCAGCTTTACCTTCTCCTTGATATACAAAACCATTTTTATCTAATACCTGTTCTATAGCGAGTTCGATATTATTTCTAGTGGTGTCGTTGATATTTTGATAATCACTAAAGTCAGAACTACGCTCATAAAATCGATAGCTATCTACTTGAGCAAAATTAAAGTTTATGCGAAATTGGCTGATCGCAGGACGAGAAGATGTACAACCTGTGAGCAGGCTTACGATACAAATAAAAACGGTAAATAAAGTGACTATACGGATAAGCATGATATTTTATCTAGCGACGAATTGTTTTAGACTACCTTGCTGAGAAAAAATAACAACTATTTGTCGAGAGAATAGCAAAGTTTATTCGCTAACTATTTAATCGCTGCTACCTTAAGAAAGCGATTATTGAACTGTTCAACATAAAAGCTATATTTTTAGATAAGTAAGAAAAACGGGCTGAACTTACGCGTTACGACCGTATGTAGATATCCGGTGTAGTATTAATATCGCCTTCTTCGCTAATCGTGGCTGGTGTACCATTTTGCAAAACCATAACGGCGGTACTGCCACTGCATGAATTACGAATAAACAGAAGTTCATAGCCATATTTAGTTAAGCTTGTCGCTGAAAAACGCTGGGCTAGCGTTAGCCTTTGCCAATCACTGTTAGCACTAGCGTCGCCTGCAACGCAAAGGTCACGACGTTCAATCAAGGTATCTCTGAACGGTTTATTTTCCATCGTTCTACCCAACATGTTATTTAACATACGGTTTAACAAAATGATTACTCTACGGCTTATATGAGTGATTATTGACGGTTTATGACAATAAGTTGTCTTATCATGAATAAGCACAAACCATTCCAAAATTATTTTATGCATACTTTACAATAAGATAACCCACATAAACAGCTATAAATAAAGTGCATTTTAGAGGAGTGTAAAGAAAACAGACGAAGGTTATTTGACCTTTTATGATATCGCTATCTTATAGAATGATAAAAACAAAATATTACGTCTTTAGCCGCGAGTATCTGGAGCATGCTTGAAACTAAAATCTTTTTGGTATTATTTTACCAATAAAAAAGCCAGTAAGATTACTGGCTTAATAATACTGAAAAACAACAATTAATTATATAACGGTCACTTTAGCAAATTTGCGTTTACCGACTTGATAAACAGCCGTAGTCCCTGAGGCAATACGTAACTTATTATCGGTGATTTTCTCACCTTCAATTTTAGCCGCACCCTGTTTGATCATGCGCATGGCTTCTGAAGTACTAACAGTAAGTCCGGCTTCTTTTAACAAATTAGCAATCGCAATTACACCGCTATCATCTAAGGTATTAACAGTTTTTTCTTCAATTTCATCAGGCATGGCGCCTTTTTGAAAGCGATTAATAAATTCTTGATGAGCAGCTTCGGCCGCAGCATCATTGTGAAAGCGGGCAATTAACTCTTTAGCTAAATCAATTTTTACATCACGAGGGTTCATACCTTCAGTAATTTTTGTTTTATATGCCGCTACTTCTTCCATTGGTTTGAAACTAAGCAGTTCGTAATAGCGCCACATCAACACATCCGAAATAGACATGATTTTACCAAACATTTCTGTCGGGCTATCCGTAATACCAATATAATTATTTAATGATTTAGACATTTTTTGTACGCCATCTAAACCTTCTAACAATGGCATCATCAAGACTGTTTGTGGACGTTGTCCTTCTGACTTTTGTAATTCACGTCCCATTAATAAATTGAATTTTTGATCAGTACCACCTAACTCAACATCAGCTTCAAGCGCGACAGAATCCCAACCTTGAACTAACGGGTACATAAATTCATGAATGGCGATAGCCTGTCCGCTGGTATAACGCTTTTTAAAGTCGTCACGTTCCATCATACGAGCAACCGTTTGACGAGAAGCCAACTTTAACATACCAGCAGCGCCCAGTTTATCCATCCAAGTGGAATTGAAGGCTACCGTTGTTTTAGCAGGATCTAAAATTTTAAATACTTGTTCTTTATAGGTTTCAGCATTCGCGAGTACATCTTCTTTAGTTAACGCTTTGCGGGTAACATTTTTTCCGGTTGGATCGCCGATCATACCGGTAAAGTCGCCAATTAAGAAAATAACTTCGTGGCCTAACTGTTGAAACTGGCGCAGCTTATTAATTAATACGGTATGCCCTAAATGTAAATCAGGTGCAGTGGGATCAAAACCCGCTTTAATTTTTAACGATTTACCGGTTTTTAATTTTTCTAGTAATTCACTTTCTAGCAAAATTTCTTCTGCACCACGTTTAATCTCAGCAAACGCTTGGCTGACATCAGTCATCGACTTAGCTCCAAAAATATCATCATAATTTATGCTCCGATTCTACTGCAATAATGCCTTAGGTTGAAAGCCTAACTTTCAATTTAAAGCAATTGTTCTATTTTTTGCTTATCTGACCGGTGTTTTTTGATAAAGAATTACTCTCTAAAGCCCAATAATATTAGCTATAACAGCAATAAAATTTTACTAAAGCTTGTTTTTTGATATAGTAATCGATAGTTGTCGTATTAATATGTTTAACGTTAGGTTGTAATTTCTTGAAAAGCATACAAAATTTCTATTTACAGTTACCAAAGCAGCATAAAGTAATTATTAGCTCATTTAGCATAGTCATGTTGATATTGCTGCTTATCCCCTCAGAAAAGGCAACCGCGAGCCGTCAAACTAACGATTCGTCACTGCAAGTTGGCAAACGTTACGACTTAATTTTACCTACATACCAAGAAACAACATTAAGCTCGCCAAAAAAGAGTGAACAACAAACATCGCAGCAGACAACTGAAATTCAACTTGCTAGCACGTTTGATGAATCACTAACTTGGGACAAAACTAAAGTCCGTAACGGCGATTCATTAGCAAAAATATTTAAACGCCTTGGATACAGTGCTAGAACGACTCACGATGTTAGTTCGGCTCAGGGGAAGTACAGTAAGTTATTAAAGAAATTAGATGTTGGTGATATCCTTCGGATTGGCAAAAATTCAGCTGGAAAATTAGCAGCATTAAGCTACCCTTTCTCAAAAACAGAAACCTTACATGTAACCTTACTTGATAACGGTAAATACCAATCAAACAAAGAAACTAAAACCGTAGAGACTCGTGAGAGCATTGCTCACGGCGTTATTAAAAGTAATTTTTGGAATGCCGGTATTGAGTCAGGCTTAAACGATGGGCAAATAATCAATCTTGCTAATATTTTTGGCTGGGATATCGATTTTGCTTTAGATATTCGTGAAGGTGATAGCTTTCATGTTGTCTTCGAAAATCGCTATATTAATGGTGATTACATCGGTACGGGTAAAATTCTTGCCGCTGAGTTTATTAATAAAGATGACCCTTTCCAGGCCATACGTTTTTCTGACGGTGAATATTATTCTCCAGATGGTAGAAGCATGCGTAAAGCTTTTTTACGTGCACCTGTTAATTTCAAATACATAAGTTCAAGTTTTAAAAGAAAACGTTTTCACCCAGTACAAAAACGCTGGAAAGCACATAACGGTATTGATTATGCGGCGAAAAGGGGTACACCAGTGGTGGCAGCAGGAAATGGCAAGGTAACGCATTCCGGCTACAATAAAAACAATGGTAATTATGTCTTTATTCAACACGGTAATGGCATTGTGACTAAATATTTGCATTTCTATAAACGCCCGTCAGTGAAAAAAGGTCAACGAGTAAAACAAGATCAAGTGATTGGTTATGTTGGTTCGACCGGTCTAGCCTCAGGCCCCCATTTACACTATGAATTTGTATTAAATGGCGTACATCGTAACCCTCGAACGGTAAAACTGCCTGATGCCAAACCGATTAATAAAAAATATAAAGATGAATTCGCCTTACTTGCCAGTCAGCGGTTAATAGAGTTATCAGGCTCTAGACAAGCATTATTGGCAATGCAAGCACCCTAATTATCTATTTAGCTCAAGATGAGTAGTATGGTAAATATGACAAAAGCTAAGTTTTATATTGGGATAATGTCTGGCACTAGTGCTGACGGTATTGATTTAGCCCTAGTCGATTTTAGCTTGGGAAATACCGAACTCATTGCCAGTTATTACCAAGGTTACGATGATGCTACCAGACAAAAAATAACTGGCCTTTATCAACCCTCAGATAACGAAATAGACAGAGCATTTTCACTCGATAAACTTCTTGCCCACCAATTCGGTGATGCGATCAAAAAGTTATTGTTGCAAGAAACCTTAACCACTGATGACATTATTGCAATTGGAAATCACGGCCAAACCATTCGTCATCGCCCCACTAAAAACAGCAATATTGAAGCTCCTTTTACCTTACAAATTGGCTGCAATCAAACATTAGCGGTATTAACTGGCATTCGGGTTATTGGTGATTTTAGAACAAAGGATGTTGCGTTAGGTGGCCAAGGAGCACCGTTAGTTCCTGCTTTTCATCAGTATTTATTACCTAAAAACTTACAAGACACTTTCTTAGTTAATATTGGTGGCATTGCTAATCTAACCTTCTTGCCTAAAGTTGGTTCATCAAAAAGTATTTTAGGCTTTGATACCGGCCCAGGTAACGCGCTTTTAGATGCATGGTGTTTTCTGCATACAGGGCAAAGGTACGATAATAACGGTGACTGGGGGATAACAGGCACTATTAACCAAGCACTGTTAGCTGAGTTATTAGCTGATGAATATTTCTCACTGCCCGCACCTAAAAGTACCGGCCGAGAATACTTCACCCTTACGTGGTTAGAGCAGTTCATCCAGCCTTTACAGTTATCAACTGCCGATATACAGGCCACCCTTACTGCACTTACCGCCAGCTCAATTTCAGCAGAAATTGTTAAAATATCGCCATCAGCAAAGGTCTACTTCTGCGGTGGAGGAATAGATAACACCTTTTGTTATAAGCTTTTAAAACAAGAGCTTAATGATTTTCACATTAACAAAATACACGCACTAAACCTGAATAATAACGCATTAGAGGCAATGGCATTTGCATGGCTCGCTTTCGCTTATGACAAAAAAATCTATGGCAATATCCCAGCGGTTACAGGGGCTAGCAAGCCAACGGTGCTTGGTTGTGAATTTTTATCTTAATTCCCTATAGACCTCACTAACTTTATCTCTATAATAAAATGTCCCTGTTTAAAAAACAGACATAGATAGTAAGAAAATTGAACTAATCAATAAGTATTACATCTAAGTAGAGTATGTCTACATGATTACTTGCCGCGATCATCAGCTGGCGGAAAGTATAATCAGCAACAAACCAAACCACAGGTGAGGAGGAACAATGGAATTTAATGACATTCATATTGGTATGAAATGTGGTAGTAAAAAGGGCAGTGGTACTGTCACTTGGATTGACGGCTCAACCCGCACTATTTATATGGCAAATACCGAAGAAAATAACAATTTCGAAGTTGGTTTTGAAGATATTATCTATGACCCACAAGCGCATAATAAACAAGACGCTTATTACTAAGAAAGTCGCTAAAAAGTTATGTCACAATAAAAAACCTCTTTTGTTAAGAGGTTTTTTATTAAATAAATTTCACCCAGCCAACTCCTTTACCTTATATCACTTGATACGTTGAAAAAACGCTGATAAAACTCTCTTTTTATAAAATATTGACTATATTTAAAGCTATTAAATACATTATCTTGCTGATTAAGGTAAAAAATGTCTTCAGAAACGCAAAAAATAACATTAAGTTTAATGACGATCATCGCTTGTTTTATTATCTTTTGGTTTAATAGTTCAATATCAACATGGTTTGCGACTCCTCTTTTACTCATCGTTATGGCAAGTTCATATTTTGCCTTCTCTTCTCATCAGAAATTCACAGTAAACATTCAACAACAACTTGAACAAGCGCAGCAAAGTGCCATAGACAGTCAAACATCTACTGACGGCAGTCACCAATATTTATCACTTTTTACTGAAATAGTACCCGCTTGGGCGAAACAATTAGAGCTCGCTCGTTATCAAGGTAATAATTCCATTAATGAACTTTCTGAAACTTTTGCTGTTATTCGCAACAAACTCGATATTGCCATAGAAACATCACAAGCCACATCCGGTGATATGCATAGCGAAACAGGTTTAATACATGTGATGAAAACTGCAGATACTGAACTAAATCAGATTATTCATTCACTTAATGAAGCAATGTCTGGCCGAGATGAATTACTTTCTGAAATTAGTAATTTAACAACGATAGCCGATGAATTATCAAAAATGGGCGAAGAAGTGGCTGGTATTGCCTCGCAAACAAATTTATTAGCATTAAATGCTGCAATTGAAGCCGCACGAGCCGGAGAGGCAGGCCGTGGCTTTGCTGTTGTTGCAGATGAAGTTAGAACGCTCTCGACACGTTCTGGTGAAACAGGCGCAAGAATTACCGAACGGATTGGGCAAGTAAATAGCACCTTATTTAATACGCTAGAAAAAACACAAAAATTTACAGAGCAAGACGCAATTTTGATTGCAGATGCAGAAAAAACCATAGAAATGGTGGTAGAACAATATAGGAACTCAGGTACACAAATCATTGAATCTGCAGGTCAGTTAGAAGAAGAAAGTAAATCAGTAAAAGTAGCCATTGATGAGGTTATTGTTTCTCTACAATTTCAAGATAGTGTTAGTCAAATTCTCGACCAAATTAATAATAATATGAACGAACTTTCCCCACATGTAGAAGAGTGCATCTCTGCTATTTCAAACGGCACTAATAGCAAAAGTATCGATAAAGAACAATGGCTTAATAAATTCAAAACACTATAAAAGCGGAGAATCGCTTTACCAGCTTAAACGAATAGTAGTAATTTTTACAATTCGTCGTCGTAACCAAAGCTCATAGAAACGATTGAGCTATTACCCTGTAATGTTTTTTTAGGTTTTTCTAACACGTAGTCAACAAGTTTACTTAGCTTATTGGTAACTTTTGTCTTTCCCTTATTTCGATTAATATAGCTGAGGTAAAAATCTGCCTTGTCTTTATTGTCTAGGTCTTTACCAAATAATCTAATAAACTCGCCGACAACTTTACCGTAACCAGTCGAGCGCATAAATACTACTCCGACCATTTCACTATTTACCGGAGCATGCGGGGTAATGTAATAGGAATGAGTCGCTCTTTGTAAAAACAAATCGACAAATGCTATCTTATTTTGTTGTGATTTAGTGAACCATAGGCTTTTCTATAACGAGCTCTAATGCGATAGACTTCTTCAGCCTCAGGTAATAATGCGATATTTACATCAATATTGCTTCTGAAAACTCTTTCTCTAATGCAGTATTTATCTGAAAGAAGGAATAACGAATTTTTGTAATGGTCTTTAGTTAAACTTTCCGAGGTGATTCTATTGTCAATATCGCATACTTGTACTGAGGGGGAGATGCTACCATCTCCAGCATAAGCGCCAAAGGTCATGCATATCAAGCATATATATATTAATTTATTCAAAGTATTGTCCTTAAAACTTAAGAATGTACGTAAATTTGGAAGTGTCTTTCCATGGTTTTATTGTTGAGATACAACTCTTCAAAGTTATCAGTGTTTATCTGCCATGCAACTTGTACTCGACTCGCCTAATTTACTGTTTCAAATTCATTTATGCCAAGATACTAGTTTTAGCGTATCTCATTTATTTATTTAGCTGTCTATCACCTATATATTAAGAGGAATAGTATTAGCCGATACTTAAATATCGTTCAAGGCGTCATGTAAAAATAGCTACTCAAATGTGAGTGCTAGACGAACTATCCCATAATTAATTCATATGTTCTGACTTTAAAAATAACGGGGTCAAAAGGCGCGGATATTGTAACTCATATTTATTATAACTTTGGCTCATGAAATTCTGAACAAGTGGTAAATTGCTATAAGGAATTAACGCAGTGAATGACTGACTAAAGTTTACAAAAATCCAAGGCCCTTTTAGCCAATATTTATATATAAAAAAACCCCGTATTAACGAGGTCTTATATAATTTACTTTATATTGTCTTTACAAAAAAGACAATCCGGAGCCTAAAACGGAATATCGTCATCAAAATCTATCGTTGGCTCTTGAGGATTCACCTTAGGAGCGGGTTGATTTTGTTGTTGGCCTTGGTTAGCAAAACCACCTTGCTGTTGTGGCGCTTGTTGAGAAAAGCCACCTTGCTGCTGCTGGCCTTGATTATAGCTAGGTTGCTGCTGAGCAGGTTTATATGCTTGCTGTTGCTGTTGTGGCTGCTGATTTTGTTGTGGTGCTTGTTGAGAAATACCACCAGACTGCTGCTGTCCAGAAAAACCACCAGATTGTTGACCCTGCTGTGAGAATCCGCCCGATTGTCCACCAGCGCCGCCTTGACCACCTTTCGAATCTAACATTTGCATTGTACCATTAAAGCCTTGTACAACAATTTCAGTGGTGTATTGATCTTGGCCTTGTTGGTTTGTCCACTTACGTGTTTGCAATGAACCTTCAATGTAAACTTTAGAACCTTTTTTAAGGTACTCACCCGCGATTTCGGCTAACTTGCCAAACATAACCACACGGTGCCATTCTGTTTTTTCTTTTTGCTCGCCAGTTTGCTTATCTTTCCAGGATTCAGATGTAGCTATTGTTAAGTTAGCAACCCCACCGCCGTTAGGCATAAAACGTACTTCTGGGTCTTTACCTAAATTACCTAAAATGATTACTTTGTTAACACCAGCCATGAAAAAGTCCTATCTTTGTGCGTAAATTTTTATTTACTGATTTTACGTTATCAACAAGTAAGATGTTACTTGTTGATGCAATTTTAAAGTGGCGATTATTCTATCACTGTGAATAAAAATATTCTTCGCTTTCCACGCATTTTTATAAATATTTTTAATCTTAGCTAGCTACCATTATTCTTGAGAAAATAGGTGCACTTTCATTTTCTCCTTTATAATTTCAGGAATTTTTAAAGACGATTGTTTTTCAAAGCAAAAATGAACCATAACCGCAGTACCAGAAGCACATTTGATATTATTTTGCCAAGCTTCTTGGTAAACCGTGAATGAAGAACCACCAATTCTGCCAATGTAAGTCCGAATTTCAATTTCTAGTGCGTAGTACAGTTGCGCATGAAATTCCACATCAATTTTAGCTAAAATCAGCTGCCATTTTTTTGTATCGAGTTCAGGCATAAATAAACGAAAAACAGGATCTCTTGCACCTTCAAACCATACGGGTAATAAAGTATTATTTATATGTCCAAGTGCATCGGTATCACTAAACCTTGGCATTAATTTTTCACTAAACATCAAATTTTTACCGCTATTTTTATCGGGCTTTATTTTACATCGTTTTTCATTAAGGAACAGCACAGCAACAAAGTTTATAGAATATAAAACAACGCTATGTTAGTTTTATCAGCATTATTATTAATAACAATCACAGCTATGACTGACTTTATTGAAATATACCCTAATGCCCTACCTCAAGAGTTTTGTAAAAAATTTATTGCGGATTTTGAACAAAGCCCTCATAAAAATAAAGGCCGTACGGGTGGTGGTGTTGATGTAAGTAAAAAACTTAGCCAAGATATTTATTTAAACCAGCATCCCGAGTTTCAAACTGCACTGCAAACTATTTTACATGCTTGTACAACGCATATTGCTGAGTATGTAAATAAATATTATTTCAGTTTAATTAGCGGCATTTCGTTAACAGTGCAGCACCCTGTAACTAAACAGCCAGTACAATTAACTGCTGATAATTTTGAAGAAATTGGAAAACCTAATTTAATCAATTTAATACAGTATCTATTCAGATTAGCCCCTATTAATGCGCAAAAATACCTACAAGGTAAAGGCAATTATAATTACTGGCATTCTGAGATATACCCGCAAGCAGGTGAAAATGATGCGTTACACAGAAATCTGCTTTTTATCATTTATTTGAATGATGTTGATGAGGGAGGTGAAACTGACTTTTTCTATCAAGAAAAAAGCATTAAACCTAAAGCAGGCACTATGATTATTGCTCCTTGTGGTTTTACTCACACTCATCGAGGCAATGTCCCCATATCAAGCGATAAGTATGTCTTAACATCTTGGATGTTGTTTAATAAAGCGGACAAAATATACACTTAATAAACCGAGAAAGTTAGCTTAGAGTAATACTTACAAAAAACGTTTCAACAAACGGTCAATTTGCGAAATTCTTAGTTTTTTCAACAGCTTTCTAGGTTTTTCAGGATATTGTTCTGGCGACTCAATTTGCAAATGGTTTTCTATCAACTGAGTATGCTGATTAATTTCAGCAAGTTCTTTGGTTAATGTTGGCAGTAATTTTTGCTCAACATCATCAATCAACAAACCATTCTCTAAATCTAAACCCCAGGCTCGTGGATTTAAATTGTTGCCGGTCAAAATATGCCAACGTTTGTCAGCAACGATGCCCTTTAAATGAAAACTATTATTCTCATGTTGCCACAATCTAACTTTCAGCTGATTATTGTCTAAATATTTCTTTTGCTTTTTTAAGAAGTTTTTTAGGAAAGTTTCATAAATATAAGGGATTATACCTATCATTGAGAATTTATTTTCATCGGCAATATAAAAATCATTCGCTTTTTTATCGCCAATAATAATAGTAATTTCAACACCACGTTTTAACGCTGAACGAAGATCCCGCATTACCGGTTTAGGTAAATTAAAGTAAGGCGTAAACAGTAATAACTCATTTTTAGAAGCACGCACGGTTCTGCGAATAATATCGTTGAGCTGATTTTTACGACGTCCGAAGCCTATTAATGGCATTACATTTAAAGTATTAGCTTCATTTACCGGCGTGGTTGAATATTTAAAACGGGCGATTTTCAGTGCTATTTTTAACTTCGCTATTTTCCCTTTTACTTGTAGTTTATTAGGTAGAGTAGCAATATTTAATTGTGGAGCAATACCACTGTCAACAAAGAGTTCATCAAGAAATTGGCAAAAACTTACGCATAACTCTGCTGATTGAATTTCGTAATATCGGTCTAAACGATATTTATCATGTTGGTGTAGGTAGATATCGTTAATGCTGGCACCTGTATATAACAAAGTATCATCAAAAACCATGCCTTTAAAATGCCAAATACCCATTAGCTCTTTACGTTTAACCGGTACACCATAAATGGCAATACCTTCACTATACTGCTGAGCAAGCTCAAGGTAGAAGTCACGATTTCCTTGTCCAGATTTATCACCAATTAAACCTCGTTGGGCACGATGAAAATCTACAAAAACTTTAATATCTAATTGTGGATTATTCTGTTTTGCTTGATGTAAAGCATGTAAAACCAATTGTCCGGCATCATCATTTTGTAAATATAATGCTGTAATATAAATACGTGATTGGGCATTTTCAATTAAACGAATTAATGCACTGGCATATTGCTTAGCGCCTGATAAAACATTAATGTTTTCAGATAAAAGAGGTATACACGTTGACACTTTATTCATTCAGAAAAATCTACTTATTTATGAACAGATTACTTTAACGGGCAATAATACCTGATTTGCCCAAACAGTCACTTTATTTCGCCTAACTGTGCAGTTTAAATTGCGCTAATTGCTGTGAAAGGTGGTCTGCCAATGCTAATAAGCTTTCCCCCGCTGACGCTGCATCTTTTGCCGATTGCATTACTTGATCGGCACCTTGCGCAATACTTTCGGTATTTTCAGCCATCTCTTTAACCATAGCTTCTTGTTGATTAACGGCCGTAGATATTTGTAGCGTAGCCCCGACAATCTCATCGACATTATTAGTAACTTCAGAAAAAGTGCTGTTCACCAAAGACGTTTTTTCAACCCCTTGTTCTGCCATTGCGACACCTTGGTGCATAGCTTCTACTGATCTACTCGTCCCCGATTGTAATAACTCTATAATGCGTTGAATTTCTTCCGTTGAATCTTGGGTTCTGCTAGCTAACGTTCGAACTTCATCGGCAACCACAGCAAAGCCTCGTCCTTGTTCTCCCGCGCGAGCCGCTTCAATGGCAGCATTTAAGGCAAGTAAATTAGTTTGATCAGCTATTTCTTTAATCACCTTCACAAATTGACCAATATCATTGCTGTAGCTGGCTAATTCATCAATAATGCCTGCCGAACTATTCACTTCTTCTGCTATTTTAATAATCGTTTGCGCAGTTCCCGTGATAATATCTTTTCCTTGATTCGCGTGCTCACTTGCCTGCTGAGTTAACTTTTGTGTGGCAGTTGTGCTTTCACTTATAACCTGCACAGAATCATTCACTTCATTAATTGATTGCACTACGCTATGAGTATTTTTTTGTTGTTGAGCAATACTCTGCTCCATGTTGTCTGTTAATTGATGAATATTATTAGCCGAATCACGCAAGGTACTAATATCACCGGAAAAAGCAGATAATAGCTGGTGTATCTTCTGTTGCATTTGACTAAAGTTTTTCGCGATATCACCCAGTTCATCTGCAGCGTTAACTTCTAATAATTGAGAAAAATCACCATCGCCCAAATATTTTGCCGCTTGATTAATCGCATTAACGTTGTTAATTAAAGAATGATAAATACCCATTAATAAATAACTGATCAGTAAAATAACTAGGGCAAGTACAATGGCAAGTATCCATAATGCTTGCACACTCATGTCATTAAGATGATGAATACGGGTTAATAATAATTGGTCACTGGTATTTAACAATGACTCAGCCTGTTTATAAATCTTGTTCGCCAACGCCGTTGCTTGCCCTTGGCTCAATGAAATATCATCAGGATCGATCATCTGCTGATGTAAGGTCTGTTGATAATCATCAAGCTGTTTATTTAACTCGGTATACTTTGGTAAAAATGACGAGAGTTCTTTATTAGCAACACGCTTCAGTTGGCTCATTGTTTTTGCCAATTGAACTTGCAATTCATCGATACGTTTATCTAACGCTACCACCAAGGTATAGCTCTCTGCGTCAAATCCTTGGGTAATAATCTGTGTGCTTATCGCTTGAATGCGTTTTAAATACTCTAACAATGCGGGAATGCGCTGGCTACTCGCCTCAGCAAAATAGAAGGCAATAGCATCACCCTCGCGAGTCAAGCCACTTAAAGCCGCAATATTTTCTCGTAACGATAAACTTTGCTCATAAACTTTTGCGTAACTGTTGGTCTGAGCTTCATCATCGCTAGTAAGCAAAGCTTGCCATGTTTTTGATAATGCTGAAGGTGAAATATATTGTGATGACCCTAGAGCAGAAATTTTATTTTTTACTGACGACAAAGAATATTTATCGATACGGGTATTAGCAATCGTTTTTTCTAACGCGACCGTTTGTTGAATCTGTTGTAATCCTAATAATTCTTCTTGATATTGTACTATTAAGGCATTTTGTTCTTGTACTATCCAAGCAGAGCCAATAAGCATTGGTAAAAAGAAGATGCTGGCTAATAAAAGGAATTTTGCTTTAAAGCGCAAAGCATTCGAAAGTGAAATCGCAGGTTTAAGAAATGCAGACATAATTACTCTTATTTTTATAGGTCAACGTTATGCTAATAATTGTAAGCATAACAGTTGACCATAAAAAGACTGGCTTAATTTCAAATTAATTTATCTATTTTTCAATCGACTAATACCAAATCCATTAAATAATAGCGGCTAACTCCGCAGCTTGGCGAATAGCTCTTTTCGCATCTAATTCAGCGGCAACTTTAGCACCACCAATTAAATGTAGCCCTTGCTCAGCGCCTTTACTCTTTTCTAATTGATGGTATAAACCACGTTGAGACTCTTGTCCCGCACAAATAATAACGTGGTCAACCGCTAACACTTGTTCTTTACCGTCTATTTCAATGGTTAAGCCGTTATCATCTATTTTCTTATAACTGACCCCCGCTAGCATTTTTACGCCATTTTTATGCAAGGTTGCTCTGTGGATCCAGCCCGTTGTTTTTCCTAAACCTTTCCCGACCTTAGTTGATTTTCGTTGTAGTAAATGAATGTTGCGCGGTGTTTTTTCAATATTAGCTCCTGTCGACTTATCTAATAACGCACCATTATTTTGGTAGTTTTGATCAACACCCCAGTTTTTCAACCACTGTGCTTTATCATTAACTAATGGCGACTTTTCATGCTCTTCTGCTAAAAAGACAGCGACATCAAAACCGATACCACCGGCACCAATAATGGCAACATTTTTACCTATCGGTTGCTTGTCACGAAGTACATCTAAGTAGCTTTTTACTTTTTCATGCTCGATACCTTTAATATCGAGTTTTCTCGGTAAAATACCTGTAGCGATAACGATTTCATCAAAACCACTGTTCGTTAAATCATCAACAGTCGCTTCGGTTGATAAATGAACCTTAATATCGAGCAAACTAATTTGTTTGTTAAAATACCGAATCGTTTCATAAAACTCTTCTTTACCCGGCACCTGTTTTGCAAAGTTAAACTGACCACCAATTTCACTCGCGCGATCAAAAATTTCAACCTTATGACCTCGTTGTGCGGCATAAACACTAAAGGCTAAACCTGCAGGTCCGGCACCAACAACAGCAATGCGTTTATTTCGTTTTGCTTTTTCAAAAGTTAATTCTGTTTCATAGCAGGCGGTAGGGTTCACTAAACATGAAGCGCGTTTTTGTTGAAAAACGTGATCTAAGCAGGCTTGATTACAAGCAATACAGGTATTGATTTCATCACTTTTATTTTCAATCGCTTTTTTAACGAATTCTGCATCAGCTAAAAATGGTCGCGCCATTGACACAACATCAGCATGACCTCTTGATAATACTTCTTCTGCCACTTCTGGAGTGTTTATTCGGTTAGTCGTTACCAGTGGAATAGACACTTCTTGCTTCATTTTCTCGGTGATCCAGGTAAAAGCTGCCCGCGGTACTGAAGTAGAAATAGTAGGTACCCGAGCCTCATGCCAACCAATACCGGTATTAATTAAGGTGGCACCGGCAGCTTCTACCGCTTTAGTCATAGTAACTACGTCTTGCCAGCTGTTGCCGCCATCGACCAAATCAAGCATTGATTGGCGAAAAATAATAATAAATTTTTCACCTACTTTTGCACGTACCGCTTTAACAATATCTATGGCTAAGCGCATGCGGTTTTCAACGCTGCCGCCCCATTCGTCGGTTCTTTTATTAACTCGTACACAGGAAAACTGGTTAATTAAATAACCTTCAGATCCCATGATTTCAACACCATCGTAGCCTGCTTTTTGTGCTAACGACGCTGAATGAGCGAAGTCTCTAATCGTGCCTTTAATTTGACGAACTGACATGGCTGAGGGCGTAAAAGGGTTAATAGGTGATTTAACTTTGCTCGGTGCAAAACTAAAAGGGTGATAAGAGTAACGACCCGCATGAAGTAACTGTAAACAAATTTTTGTTGGATACTGATGAACTGCACGGGTAATTTTTTTATGTTTATTCACGTGCCAAAACTTACTGAGTTCACACCCCAATGGCGTAAGTCGACCACGAGCATTAGGGCTAATGCCACCCGTAACAATTAAACCAACACCACCTTTTGCTCGAGCTTCATAGAAAGCAGCTAACTTGTCAAAGCCACCTTTTTCTTCTTCAAGGCCCGTATGCATTGAGCCCATTAACGTTCGATTTGCTAGCGTGGTAAACCCTAGATCTAACGGGGCTAATAAATGAGGAAAGGCACTGTTAGTCTGTTGAGTATCGTTATTGGTCATATTTATTCACTTTATCAGGATCGTTTTAATGGTCAAACCAGTTAGTTATAAAATAGTCGTTTATGACTAAAAACTCAAGCACTATTTTGACACCTGTCAGATTAGAAATATATTTACTAAAAATTTCAAACAAGTATCCTAAGCGCTATGAATAAAAAGCAAATCCTTAGTGATATATTTTCTCATTTAGAGCAAGAGTTATCTGCGACAATAACCGCAGCTAATAACGCGCATCTTGCCGCAACCGACGACCAATCAGTCGCTGAAACCCAATACGACACCCTAGCCATTGAAGCAAGTTATTTGGCAGAAGGTCAGTCTCGTCGTGTCGCCCAAATTCAGCAAGCGAAACAAGCGTTAACACAGTTAGTGCTGCGCGACTTTAATGAAAAAACAGCTATTTCAGTGGGCGCATTGGTGCAACTTGCGCAAGACAGTGATGAGAATCATTGGTTTTTTCTTGCGCCAGCTGCCGGTGGTTTTCGTGGCGAGCTTCAAGGAAAGAATTATACGGTGGTCACACCAACATCCCCCATGGCAAAAGCTTTAATGGGTAAGTTTATTGACGATGAAGTTGAATTAATGGTTGGCGTTAATAAACTTTGTGACGAGATTATTGCGGTTTATTAAAGGGGGTCATTAAAAACAAGCCCCTGAAACACAGATTTATAGTTGCTGACTAAGCCTAAATACTACATGCAAGCAAATAAATTCAGGGTGCCGACATGATTAAAAGTGAGACGTTCAGTTTATGGATTCAACACCGCTTTGATATCAACTAAGTTCACTAATTTATCGTCAACCTTCAAATAAACAACCGACTCTTCTGCTACTAGGGTCGCTTCAATAACGCCAGGAAAGTTGATTAACTGTTCTGCGACTTCATGAGCTTTTTCTTCACAATCAATACTCGTTGCAAAGGTATAATTTTTCGACTTTTTCAATGGTTTCATGCTTATCGCGCCCAAAAACCATAACAAGGTCATAAGAGACATAACGAGAAATATAGCTTGTTCGCCAAATAGGCTGGCAATAGCGCCACCGAGTACACCACCAGTAAAAGCACCTAAAAATTGGCTACTCGAATAAATGCCCATTACGCTACCTTTTACGCCAGCAGGGGCAATACGCGATAATATTGAAGGCATAGTCGCTTCCAAATAATTAAAAGCGGTAAAAAACATCACCACCGATAACACTAACGTCCAAAAGCCAAGCGGTAAATACCATAGCAGTAATAATGAAACGGCAAGTAATAAAATTGCTGCCGAGAACATTTGTTTTTCTTTTTGCTTTTTAATAGCTACTAGCATAAAAGGCACCATCAAAAAGAATGACCCCAATAACGCCGGCAAATATAATTGCCAATGCTGTTCAAGGGCTAAACCACTGGCCACAAACTGTTTAGGTAAAGTGATAAAACAGGCGGTTAATGCCATATGAAGAATAAATACCCCCCAATTTAAGCGTGTTAATTCTGGGTGACGAATAAGTTTGCTGAGCTGTTCAGGTAAGGCAACACTATCGCCTTTTGGCGCTTTGTTCACCGAATTTGGTACCATAAACTGAATCATTATCATGGCGAAAATAGTTAGTATTGCCGTAAACCAAAACAATCCACTTAAGCCAAAAGCTTGCGCAACAATAGGGCCAAAAACCATGGCTAAAGTAAACGACAAACCGATAAACATGCCGATAGTGGCCATGACTTTAGGGCGTTGTTCTTCTCGACTTAAATCTGCAGCTAAGGCTAAAACGGCACTAGCAATAGCGCCCATTCCCTGTAGCGCACGGCCAAAAACCACACCATAAATGGTGTCAGACATAGCAGCGACAACACTGCCAAAAAAGAAAACCACTAAACCAAAGAGAATAATGGGTTTTCTGCCATATTTATCAGACAAAATACCCATAGGAATTTGTAGCATGGCTTGCGTTAAACCATAGGCCCCAATCGCTAAGCCTATCCAAATAGGGCTAAAGCCGATCAGTTGTTCGCCGTAAATAGCAAAAACCGGCAAGATCATAAAAAGCCCAAGCATACGTAAGCCAAACACGGCGGCTAAGGAAAATGCGGCTCTTTTCTCAATACTGTTTAAACCTGTAATACTCATGGAATTCTCTAAACGTGTCATAAAAAAGCAAAATCGGCGCTATAGTATCACGACCAAGACCTGAACAAAAACAGAGATTAATACTGATTTCTTTCGAGTTATTATGCAATAATACTCGGCTCAATCTGTACGTGAATAGCTATAACAAAGCGATAAAGTTTGTTGCCACTCAGCGCTGGTCAGTGGTTTAAGAACAAATAGCTTTTGTACATGGTGAGCCTATATTAAAGAAATTATCTGCGGTTATCGAATCGCTAACAAATTCCTGAAGAGTAAGTTTAACAGGCTTGCAGGTCGCGTTATTGATTTAGATAATGTTTCTACATGGATGTAGAGGATTAGGGTAATGCAGGAGCAATTACCGAGAATAACCATTATCTTCACTCAATAACTTGCCTTGAGCTTTTTGAATTTCGCTGTTCGAAAAGAAACTTATTAACGTTGGTATTATGAAATATATAGAAGTGCGTGGCGCTAGAACACATAACCTGAAAAATATCAGCTTAAATATCCCTAGAGAAAAATTAGTCGTTATTACCGGGCTTTCTGGCTCGGGAAAGTCTTCATTAGCTTTTGACACGCTATATGCCGAAGGACAACGTCGCTATGTAGAGTCACTTTCTGCATATGCGCGCCAGTTTTTGTCGTTAATGGAAAAGCCTGATGTTGACCATATCGAAGGGTTGTCACCCGCCATTTCTATAGAACAAAAATCAACGTCGCATAATCCGCGCTCAACCGTTGGTACTATCACCGAAATTTACGATTACCTACGACTACTTTATGCGCGTGTTGGCGAACCTCGCTGTCCGACACATAATCAGCCTTTAGCAGCACAAACCAATTCTCAAATGGTCGATAAAGTTTTAGCACTTGAAGAAGGAACGAAGGTTATGGTGCTTGCGCCTGTGCTACAAGGCCGAAAAGGTGAGCATGTTAAATTACTCGATAACCTTGCCTCACAAGGTTACATTCGCGCCAGAATCGACGGAGAAGTTTGCGACTTATCTGATCCACCAACCTTAGAGCTTCATAAAAAACATACCATTGAAGTTGTGGTTGACCGTTTAAAAGTACGTGACGATATTCAACTGCGTTTATCAGAATCATTTGAAACCGCGTTAAGTTTAACCGCCGGCACCGCTAAAGTTGCCTTTATGGACGAACCTGATCGCGAAGAATTAGTGTTTTCAGCCAATTTTGCGTGTTCAAAATGTGGCTACAGTATGCAAGAACTTGAGCCACGCTTATTTTCATTTAACAACCCTGCAGGTGCCTGTAAGACCTGTGATGGTTTAGGTAACCAGCAATTTTTTGATACTGCACGTGTCATCACTAACCCAGAACTAAGTTTGTCTGGTGGTGCGATTCGTGGCTGGGATAAACGCAATTTTTATTATTTTCAAATGTTACAAGCCTTGTCTGATCACTACGAGTTTGACCTTAACCTCCCTTTTAATGAGTTGTCGAAAAGTAACCAAGACTTAATCCTACGTGGCAGTGGCAAACAAGAGATCCAATTTAAATATATGAACGACCGAGGTGATGTGGTTATTCGTAAACATCCGTTTGAAGGTATTCTCAATAACATGGAACGTCGCTTTCGTGAAACGGAATCGAACTCGGTACGTGACGAATTATCAAAATATTTGAATAGCCAGCATTGTCCAGATTGTAATGGCACCCGTTTACGACTTGAGGCGCGTAATGTTTTTATTGCCGACACACCGCTAACTCATATTGCCGAATTGTCTATTTCAGACGCCTTAGCCTTTTTTGAAGGATTAAACCTCTCCGGCCAAAAAGCACAAATTGCCGAAAAAATTCTTAAAGAAGTCTGTGAACGATTAGGTTTCTTAGTTAACGTTGGCTTAAATTATCTTAATTTGTCACGCGCCTCAGGTACATTGTCTGGCGGTGAAGCGCAACGTATTCGTTTAGCGAGTCAAATAGGCGCTGGTTTGGTTGGTGTTATGTACGTTTTAGACGAACCCTCAATTGGTTTGCACCAACGCGATAACGAACGATTATTAAAAACCCTCATCCATTTGCGCGACTTAGGCAATACCGTGATAGTGGTTGAACATGACGAAGACGCGATTCGCGCCGCTGATTACGTGATTGATATTGGCCCAGGCGCTGGGGTTCATGGCGGTGAAATAATTGCTCAAGGCGACGTTAACGATATTTTAGCCTGTGAAAATTCATTGACCGGACGATACCTTTCCGGAAAAGAAGCGATTGAAATACCCAAAGTACGTGTGCCCTTTGATAAAAAGAATGTTATTGAACTTAAAGGCGCTACAGGTAACAACTTAAAAAATGTCGACTTAGTCATTCCTAATGGTTTAATGACCTGTGTTACTGGCGTTTCAGGCTCGGGGAAATCAACGCTTATTAACGATACTTTATATAAGCTTGCACATATCGCCTTAAATGGCGCAACCATCGACGTGCCAGCGCCCTATAAAGAAATTATTGGTTTAGACTTACTCGATAAAGTTATCGATATTGACCAAGGCCCAATAGGAAGAACACCACGTTCAAACCCCGCCACTTACACCGGAATATTTACCGCCATTCGTGAAATTTTTGCCGCAACGCAAGAGTCGCGTTCTCGTGGTTATAAACCTGGCCGCTTTAGCTTTAATGTAAAAGGTGGACGTTGTGAAGCTTGTCAGGGCGACGGTTTGATTAAAGTTGAAATGCATTTTTTACCTGACGTTTACGTGCCTTGTGATGTCTGTAAATCAAAACGTTATAACCGTGAAACGCTAGAAGTAAAATACAAAGGCAAAAGTATTCACGAAGTGCTTGATATGACCATTGAAGATGCTTTAACGTTTTTTTCGCCTATTCCAGCGGTGAATCGCAAACTACAAACTTTAATGGATGTTGGTCTGAGTTATATCAAGCTAGGACAATCAGCGACTACCCTTTCCGGCGGTGAAGCGCAACGTATCAAGTTGTCTAAAGAATTGTCAAAACGTGATACCGGTAAAACCTTGTATATTCTCGATGAACCGACCACAGGTTTACATTTTCACGACATTAAACAATTAATGCAGGTTATTCACCGTTTGCGTGATCATGGTAATACCGTTGTTGTAATAGAGCACAACTTAGACGTGATAAAAACCGCTGATTGGATTATTGATTTAGGACCAGAAGGCGGTGATGGTGGTGGAGAAATTCTCGTAGCAGGAACGCCTGAAGTTGTTGCCGAGCATAAAACATCACATACCGCTAGGTTTTTAAAGCCGATTTTAAATCCCTAGTTAATTATATAAAGGTTGATTACTAACAACAGCGAACAAAATTTTGTTCGCTTTTTTATTTAATATTCAAATAAATCAATTCACTTTAAGTATAAATTAAAGTTCATTTCACTAGGAATTGATAAAGTCATTTTTCCTAAAATGCAGACTCAAGAAATCTCTAAAACAATAATAGCTGTGATTAAATTTCATAACTTATTGCTATAGCAGCCTTAAAATAATAAAACCGTGAAAGTAAACACTACCCAACTTATTTGCAACATTAATACAACACTACTTATTCACCCATAAAAACAATAACTTAAGAGTATGATGGCGCATTATTTTATTTTTAGGCTTGCTGATAAAAAAAACACTTGCTAACTTATTTTTACTAATAAAAAAGCCCTTATTGTACGGCTAACTTGGTTTACATTAATAATCTCCAAAAATAAAGATTTATGAATTAAAGATGACAGTTATGATGGAAAAATAGAATGACTCAATTATTTAGAAAAGAAGCGGTTGAAGCTCAAACACAACGGTTAGTTGGCTCTATTTCTTTAGCTCAACCGTTATCAATAAAAATAACCTCATCGCTTATTGTTGCTGTGGTAATCTTGACCATTATCTTTTTATTTAGTGCTGAATATGCACGAAAAGAGACTGTGCAAGGTTTCTTGCGCCCTGATAAGGGGCTCATTAAAAGTTACTCTAATCGCAATGGTACTATAGAGAAAATATTTATAAGTGAAGGTCAATTCGTAACTCAAGGCACACCGTTAATCCGTATTATTAGTCAACGAAATATGAATAATGGTGAAGAACTTAGTGAAAAACTTATTAATGAACTTGAAATACAAATCAATCTACTCGCTGAGGAGGAAGAGCAACTTGTTCAACTTGAACAACTTGAGCTTATAAGAATTGAACAAAAACAAACTTCATTAAATAAATCTCGTGAAGTGATAATAGCGCAACAACTCCTTTTAAAGGAGAAGCTAGCGCTATTTAACCAGCAGAATATTCAATTTGAAAAATTAGCAAAAAAAGGACATATCTCTGAACTTGAATATCAGGAACAGCAAGAACGTCATATTAATGTACGCCAAGAAGCTGAACTATTAATCTATACATTAATTAACCAACAAGATGAGTTGTCTCAACTAAAGTATGATCAAGTTAATATTCCACAGCAGTACATAACAAAAAAACGTGAGTTAAAACGCAAAAGATCAGACTTATCACGCCAGCTCAGTGAAACGCAAAACGAATATAGCTATGTAGTCAGTGCAACACATGCAGGAATGGTAACGTCTATTCAAGTAGTTGAAGGGGAAACATTAAATTCTATACGCCCTTTATTAACCATTTTTCCAGAAGGAGCTCAACTAGTTGCCGAGCTGTTACTGCCAACTCGCTCGGCTGGGTTTATTGAAGAAGGCGACATCGCTCGTTTACGGTTTGATGCCTTTCCTCACCAACGATTTGGCTTTTTAGCCAGTACAATAATTCGTATTGATAAAACGTTGATCACCCAAAACGACGTTGATTTTCCCGTATCGATGAACGAACCCGTCTATCGCCTTCAGGCCGAGTTAAATACGCAATTTATTCAAGGCTATGGCAAAAAATTTAACTTGAAAAGTGGTATGCTTTTTAATGCCGATATTATGTTGGACAAACGTACATTAATAGAATGGCTGCTTGAACCCATTTACAGTCTAAATGGCCGGTTAAATTAAATAAGGTAAACCCATGAAAATCTACAGCAGTATCACACGGGTATATCTAGCTAAACAAAGATTAACCAGATAATTTATCAATAGTGCTATTACCATAAACAATTAGACTAGCGATTAATTACTAACCATCCCTTACTCGATCTGAGAATGGTTAGTGAAAAACACTCTTAATGAGTGATACCCTCGCCCCGTTAAGCCGCGACAGCGACAGCAAAACCCCACCTAACATATTAATAATAAAGATATGTCGGATATTATAATAAATGAATGACGATGAAAGAATTATCAACAAATGAAATTGAAACAGTTTCTGGTAGCGCCAGTATTTTCAACGTTGCAGTTGAATGGTCGTATGCTAGAAAGAAGTTCATTGATGATTTTAACAAGGCGCTATCTGGGCCTCCAGTGCGCTAAACATAATTTCAACATAATAAAATTTATGGTAGTTAATTTACTGCTTAAATTTATGTGTGCCGACTTTGAATTAACTAATGGTAATAGGTTACTAGATATTTACGACTAACAACTTTAAATGATTTCAATACCCTCTTGTGACATTTAATTATGTGGGAATTATTCATCTTCTCCATTAGACCACCATAATTTAAGCAAACAGCTCAAAATATCAGGCAAGGGAAACGCTAAACATACAATTATAAAGACTCTTTAATATAACGATTTTCCCCCATCAATTTGAAAAGCAATATATTGAATGCTTTATCAGTTTTTATAATAGCTCCTTTGCAACTAACACTAATCTAATAATAAATACTTCCAACAAACAAAGAACATTCCCCTAGGATGAATTAAACCTCATTTTTAAATACACTCAGCTTAAAGCCATTAGCCATTAGCCATTAGCCATTAAATTTAAAGTCTAAGATGAATTGTTAGCTAATTTTAGTTGGAAATCATTACAGTCTATTCACAACATTAATACAACGCACAAAAAAACCTCGTTAACCATTGATAAATAACAACTTAAAAACACAATGAAATATTATCACTCTGCCGCACTTGTTCGATAAAAAATGACTTGTTAACGTATTTCTCAAGCAAAAGAAGCTGGAAATACAGATATTCTTGAATATCTATTACCTGCCCTTTTGCTAATAAAGTCCCGTTAGCTCGTTTAATAATAAACGAACTAATAATTCAAAGAACCCGACGTCTAATAATAAATAATGTCGGATATTAAAAGGAATAAATAATGAACAAACCATTTTTTAGTAATTTTTTAGAAGAGCAAGATATTGAGCAAGTTACTGGTGGCATTCTACCTGGTGACGGCGGCTGCGTTATCACTGACAAACGTAAAGATGAATTAGTACATACAATGAAATATCCTTCAGACGGTGATGAAGGCGGCGAATTAGAAATGTAATTCACCCTGAGAGTGCTGCTTAGCAGCACTTTTTTATTTTGACTTGAAAAGAGAATAAAAGTGAACAATAAAGTTTTATGTTTAACCCACAGTCAAGATTATTACGTTACGGATTTAATGTCCGCTAGTTTAGCCAAATTAAATTTACAGATGATAAGAATGGATACTGATACGTTTCCATTAAGCATCGAAATCTCCGCACAGCAAAATGTAGATGGGGTTAGCGGTTCAATTAGAATCGCAGAAGAAACCCACAAACTATCAGAGTTTGCAGCCGTTTGGTTTAGAAAGAACTTACACTCAAACTTAACGTCCGCTTTAGCTGGAAAAACCCTGAATCAGGCGACAAAAGAGTCTACCGTAGCCAAAAACGCAGTGCTGTATGCTTTAGAGTCTATATTCTGGTTCGACTCCCCTTTTGATATCCAGCGTGCTGAAAATAAACAACTGCAACTTATCCTAGCCAAACAATGTGGTTTAATTATACCTAACTCGTTATTAAGCAATTCTCCAGTTGCCGTAAAAAACTTCTATTACCAAGAAAATGGCAGCATTATTTCTAAAATGTTAACGCCGTTAACTAATTTTATGAAATCGACCAAAAGCTTTGTCTATACCTCAAAAGTTGAAGAGAAGCATTTAGCCAATTTAGATGGTTTAAAATACTGCCCGATGCAATTTCAGCAAGAAATTCAAAAAGAATACGAATTAAGGGTTATATACGTTGACGGATATTATTTTACCGGAAAAATAGCAACGAGCGCGATAACTGATGACAAAAAGCCTGATTGGCGACGGGCAAAACAAGAAGACTTTTTCTGGCAGGCCTATCAATTACCCGAAAACATTTGTCAAAAAATAAATAAGTTGATGAACAAACTCTCCCTAAATTTTGGCGCGTTAGACATTATACGAGCAACCAATGGTGATTATGTCTTTTTAGAAGTTAATCCCTGCGGTGAATGGGGCATGTTACAAAAAACACTCGATTACCCAATCACAGATCATATCGCACAATGTATAAAAAACAATATTGATAAAGGACACCTTCATGAACAATAAAGTCGTATTAATTATAACTCATAGTAATGATAACCCTTGTATTGCTGCTGTATCTGAGCATTTAGCCAAACACGGTATTAAAGCGGTCAGATTGAATTCAGATCTATTCCCAACAAAAATTAAAATTGAATCATATCAAGGGACTGAAAACGAACAAATATTAACGTTAGAAACAGGCGAACAATATAACTTAGCGGATATTGGCGCTATTTGGTATCGTCGTTTCCATATTGGCAGAGATTTACCAAAAGATATTGATAGGCAAACTCGAGATGCTTGTATTGAAGAGTCTAAGCGTACTTTATTAGGTTATTTTGATGCTTTAGATGTTTTTAAAATAGATGACTATTGGGCCATTCGTCGCGCTTCATCCAAAGAGTTACAGCTCATTAAAGCTCGAGAGCATGGCATTGATATCCCTGATACGCTGACCACTAATAACCCCGATGCTGCTCTTAACTTCTATCATAAACATCAGGGTAATATTATTACCAAAATGCAAACAGCTTTCGCTATTTATGCCGATGGAAAAGAAAGTGTCGTCTTTACCAATCCTGTAAAAGAGAGCGATTTAGAAAACTTAGCCGATCTACGTTTATGCCCTATGCAGTTTCAGCAATCATTACAAAAAGAGCTGGAGCTTCGGGCAACCGTCGTTGGTAATAACGTTTTTTGCATTGCTATCGATAGCAATAAATTTCAAACTGAAAATTACGATTGGCGTAGAAAAGGTTCAACAACTTTAGAAGCTTGGTTCCCTTATCAACTACCTGATGAAGAAACACAAAAGTTGATAAAGCTAACAAAAAGCCTAGGACTAAATTATGGAGCCGCTGATTATATTTTAACGCCCAAAGGCGAACTTAAATTTTTAGAAATTAATCCCTGTGGTGAATTTTATTGGGCAGAGAAATACCAAAAACAAGAAATTTGTGCGGCTATAGCAAACCACTTGGCCAATAATATAACTAAATAGATATTGGCATAAAGATATTAACCAACGAGTTAATATTCTCTTTATGGAGCAATCTTTTAAATAAAAAATTAAAGACTGCTCCAAACAATAAAGAAGAGAAAAGCTACTAAATATAGCTACTGCTAAACATATTTCCTTGATATAAAGTTAAATATAATTGTTAATTTAAAACGCTTATTAGCTTAAAACCTGCCTCGGGTTCTAATCACAACATTAATACAACCCAAACAAAACAACATATAAACAACAACTTAAGAAACAAGCAAGGTGTGCGGCGACGTTCCCCCTTGCTGACAAAAAAAAGACTTGTTAACTTATTTCGCAAGTAATAAACAATATCAACTTTATTAATAAAATAATCACCAGTAAAAGTGCTATTGAATAATTCACAAAGCAAGGATAGACCATGGATATAGCAGCGAATACTGAGCAACTTTTAGAGTTCTCCAGCGCAAAGCGCGTACCGCTTATTTTACAAGCAGAAGTTGCAGAATGTGGTTTAGCTTCTATTGCTATGGTTGCATCATATTACGGTCATCAGTTAGACATGCCCGCCATGCGGAAACGTTTTTCGGCAAATCTTAAAGGCATGAACCTACGACAACTGATTGATTTAGGAGATAGCTTAGGATTAGCAAGTAGAGCATTGAAATGTCCTGTTGAAGATGTTCAAAAACTAGCCTTACCCTGCGTGCTGCATTGGGATATGAATCATTTTGTTGTTTTAACAAAAACAACCAAAAAAAAAGTGTTTATTAATGATCCTGCAATGGGGAAAAAAGTATTATCAATTAAAGAGTTTAGCCAGCATTTTACCGGTATTGTTTTAGAACTAACACCAACAAATAAGTTTGAAGCTAAAAACGAAAAGCAAAAAATGAAGTTGTCACAGTTATGGAGCAAAATTACCGGTTTAAAAAGTGCTCTACTAAAACTTTTTGCCCTGTCTGTTGTTTTGCAAATATTCGCTTTAGCTACTCCATATTATATGCAGTGGATAGTTGATGAAGTATTAATTAGTCACGACCAACCTCTACTGATTGTGCTTGCTATAGGTTTTGGTTTATTAAGTATATTTAATGTATTAGCAACCTCTGTACGTAGCTGGCTGGTGTTAAGGCTATCGAGTCTGTTAAATATGCAGATGGGGGTAAATTTACTACGACATTTGTTACGTCTACCGATGAGCTATTTTGAGTCTCGACATATTGGTGATGTTGTTTCACGGTTTGGCTCTTTGGCACAAATTCGAGAGCGTATTACCACAGGTTTAGTTGAGGCAACTGTTGATGGCGTAATGTCAATTACTGTTCTAGTCATGATGATGCTCTACAGTGTAAAGCTATCACTGGTAGTATTAGCAGCAATCGTATTATATGTCATTGCACGACTTGCTTTATATCGACCTTTACATCAAGCAACTGAAGAATCTATTCAAAATTCAGCTAAAGAGCAAAGTAATTTTTTAGAAAATATTAGAGGTATTCAGACCATTAAACTCTTTGGTAATGAATCTCAACGCCAAGGTATCTGGCAAAATAGATACGCAGAGGTCATTAACGCTGATATTCGCTTAGGAAAATTACGCATAGGATTTGATGGTATTAACAAAGTATTATTTGGTCTTGAAAATGTTATCGTTATTTATTTTGCCGCTATGTTAGTCATAGAGGGCAGCCTATCAATAGGTATGGTGCTCGCTTTCATCGCCTATAAAGGTCAACTTACCCTACGTGTTACAAGCTTAATTGAGCAGCTTATACAATTTAAAATGATGCGATTGCATCTCGACCGAATTTCAGACATTGCCTTGCATGAACAAGAACCTAATCGTGAAGGCAATATTTTACTGGCAAGTAACAAGGGGGTAAAGGGTGAGATTTCGTTGGAAAACGTTTGCTTTAGTTACGGTGAAGACGAAAGCAACATCATTGATAACTTGTCTATCACAATTACAGCAGGTGACTGTGTTGCAATTACAGGAGATTCAGGTTGTGGTAAAACAACATTAGCAAAGCTTATGCTCGGTTTATTACAACCGTCTTCAGGTCGCATTTTATTAGATGGGCAAGATATCACACAAATTGGTTTAAAAAACTATCGCCAACAAGTCGCGGCGGTAATGCAAGACGATACTTTGCTGGCCGGCTCTATAGCTGACAACATAACCTTCTTTAATCCTGAACCCAATTTCTTACAAGTCGAGAAATGTGCCCTGCTAGCTGCCATTCACAAAGATATCACCAAGATGACTATGGGGTATAACGCTCTAGTAGGAGATATGGGGTCAAGTTTATCTGGAGGTCAAAGACAACGATTACTTTTAGCAAGAGCCCTTTACAAAAAGCCTAGTGTTTTGTTTATGGATGAAGCGACAAGCCATTTAGATGTTAATAATGAAGCCAAAATTAGTGAGCAAATTAAGCACTTAGAAATGACACGTATTATTATTGCTCATCGTCCAGAAACCATTAATAAAGCAAACCATATTCTGCTACTGGAAAATGGCAAATTAACATCCGTGAGCAAAAAATGTAGCTAACCAACACGAGCCCTCATAAAAAGGGGGATAAATAATTCGTTAATTCCCAAGAAATCGAGTATAAATTAAATTCATTGAATTTCGAGAGAGCGTATGACCCAAGATGAAAGCCGTGACCTTTCCGTTTTTATATCTAAATTAGTTGCTATAGGACTAATAAGTTTAGCGTTACTGCCAAATAATATTTTCGAGCTAGTGGCGGTTAAAATATCACTATTCTTTTTAGGTGGTTATTATTTACATTTTTCCTTCGTTAAATCAAAAAAAGTCGACAAATTACACAATACATTACTCATATTACTTTCTCTTGCATTGTTTTTTTCTACGCGTTTTTCAATTATTTTATGCATAGCATTAACTTTCATCCCGCTGTCATTTTACTTACTCCATTACAAACTATTTAAGTAAGCCCATTATTTGTATACAAGTCTCAAGACTTTATCTAATTCATTGAAATGTAATAAAAGGTATCTATATTCTCATCTATTGTACATTTGTAAAATTCTTGTAAAACATGTGCTAATGTGGTGTCATTCACCTCAAAGGTAATAAATGATTAAAGCAAATATTTATCAGAACATCTTACTCTAGCGTAAGGTCTTCCAATATTTGTATGCAGTAATGAATACGGATAACTACAGAATATTATGGACAAACTAGAGCTAATTCTAATTAATGATTGGATTTTCGATCCTTTAAAAAAAACCCTCACGACAATTGATACTGATAAGGCCCCAATACTAACTGAAACTTTGGAATCAAAGCACGCTTCTTTATTACATTGTCTTATTGATAAACAAGATAAAATAGTCTCAAGGGAGCAATTAATAGAGCTTGTTTGGAATAACCGTTTTATTGATGATCGTACAATTAATGCCACAGTTTCTCGTCTGAGAAAAATTCTTGGTGGTAATAAAGAGCAATACATAAAAACCCATCCCAAACTTGGTTATTCGTTTACCGCTCCGGTAAAGTTTATAGATCGCCCGACCCCAGAAAAGATAAAAGTAGAACAAAGAGCAACAACTAGTTTAACCCTATATAAGATGTATGCCGCACTTATCACCATGGTATTTTTTATCATTTTATGGCTATTATTAACAAGTCTGGATAAAGCCGTAATAACGATAATCGACGATAAAATAAAAATTGAACCCCTGACTTACTCTGAGGGATGGGAGTTTCAGCCAGCATTATCTCAAGATAAAAGCTTACTCGCTTATGTTAGCTTAGCAGATGAGCATGCTGACTATCATATTCACATTCAAAATATTAAAACTAAGCAAACTATTATTATTGATGAAATGATCGAAACGACCTCTCCCATTTGGTCAATTGAAAATAATGAAGTCTATTATGCTGCGCATATAAATAATCAGTGTTTTATTAAAAAATTAAAGGTAGATAAATATTTAAACATTAATAACATTGAAAACATTACATCTTGTGGCGGTGAAAATACTCTACCGAATATGGCAATAAGCTCAGACCAGCAATGGTTATATTATGTATTTGATGAGTCTGCTAGTTCTGCCAGTATCATTCAACGTATTCACCTTGAAACAAAACAAATTGAAACTTTAACCGCTCCGCCCAATAAATTATCGGGTGATTACGGACTGAGCTTAAGTCCAGACGATAAATACATTAGCTATATAAGACGGTTTAATGATGATAAAAACACGGTAATGATCCAAGATATTACCAGTGGCGAGATTGAAGTAATAACAGAAAAAAGATTTGCTATTTACTCTATTGCCTGGACAAAAAATCCAAATTATTTAACTTTCATTGATAATACCAATACGCTTTATTTAACCAATATTATAAATAAAAAAACTACAGCTATATTTAAGCATTCAGAAGTAATTATGGAACATACCTTTATCTCTGCCAATGAATTGCTTTTATCCTTTGGTGACTTGTATAAAGCAAATATAAAACAGGTTGATTTAACGGAGAATGAACTAAAAGTTGAGTCATTAATTTATTCGACATTTAAAGATCATAGTGCCGACATTCATATGATTAACGATATAAAAGCTATAGCTTTTGTATCAAATCGTTCGGGTAATTACCAAATATGGTTACAAAAACAAGGTCAATTAACACAATTAACTCAGTTTACACAAAGCGATACTTATATTACCGATGTACTATTTTCTAGCGATGGCAGAAGTATCCTATTTAAACTTAATGACCAACTTAAAATTTTCAAATTAGAGACAAATAAAGTCATTAACATTACACATCCGACGGATAAAATTCGAAATGCTATTTGGTCTTGTGATAGTAATAATGAAGTTATAGTTATTGCTCAATCGTCTGGTGTTTGGGCTACTTATAAAATTAACCTAACCGACGGTTCATCGAGCAAATTTATTAATGCCGTGACCTCTATTCAAAGCAATTGTAATTATCAACAATATATAGTGACGAAGCAAAATAAAGTAGGTTTGTATGCTTACAACTTAGCTGACAATACCTTTGAAAAATCAGTTTTTTTTAGTAAAACATTATTCCCTGCAAACGATCAATGGTCTGTCAGTGAAAATAAATTATACAAGATCAATAAAGACGGTAAACATCTAATCGAGTTAAATCTTTTAACTCGCCAAGAGAAAATAAAATTATTTACAAAAAAAGATATCTTAGGTTTTAAAGTAAAAGAGAAATGGTTGATTTTTAACGATCTACCACCTGATGATACTTTTATTGGGAAAATAACAATACCCAAAAAAGCTGAAACAATAATTTCTAAATAAATTATTCCATTGATTTTTTTAATGTCTATGGCAACTAATAACGCCATAACTAAAGAGAGATAACATGAATATTTTAGAATTATTTACAATGGTAATTTCTGCTACGACGCCTAATGAACTGGCCGTAGAAAACACAGTTACTCCCTTAGCTGCCCCAGAATTAATATGGGTTTCAGAGAGAGAAAACAAACAGAAAAATGAACTAAGCATTACACTTGTCGATAAAAAGAAAAATACAGGTATTAGAATTCTCAATAAAAACAAAATGAATTTTGATATCAAGCCAATAAGTAAAACTTAACAATAAATGCTTACAGAAAATTTATATATTTAAACTAGCGTCTTATAGTGGTGTGAGGTTATGATGTTTATCCATTTGATTTTAATACCGCTTATATGACTAACTCTAAAAAAATCGATACAGACTCTCGACAAAACCCTTTCATCTACTTACTCGCTTTCTGTAGTGGCTTTTGCATTATGGGCATTGAATTACTGGGTGGCAGAATTCTTGCGCCATTCTTTGGTAGTAGTGTGCATATTTGGGGCAGTATTATTACCGTCTTTATGTTGAGCTTATCGTTTGGCTACCTTGCGGGCGGTAAACTTTCTACACATAACCCTTCATTAAAACGCTACGGCATTATTTTTCTATTTGCTGGTATCACCATTTTACCCGTCGCCTTTTGGTCAACAGACATTATGGAAGTTATCTTCCTTAATGTTGAAGACTCCCGCTACGGTTCATTACTTGCCTGTGGCGCATTATTTTTTATTCCCACCATTATTTTAGGCATGATATCCCCTTACTCCGTGCGATTATTGGTAACCGACAAAGATAAAAGTGGCCAAGTGGCCGGAAAACTCTATTTCGTTTCCACACTGGGTAGCGCCTTAGGTACAATTATTACCTCATTCTATTTGGTATTATTTTTTGAAGTAAACAACATTATTATTGTTTTTAGTGCCGTGTTAGCAGTGTTAGGTGTTATTGCGATAATTCTAAATAAATCAATAAAATCATTTAACATCCATACGGTAGATACTGTTAATGAATAAAATATATATAGTAATTTCAACTATTTTTCTAGTGAACGTACTTATTGTAAAAAGTATTTCAGCAGAAGTTATTCATCAAGAACGCTCTTTATACCGCAACATTTTAGTTGAAGACCAAGACGACTTACGCTGTTTAAAATTTAATGTTAAAACCAATAAAACCAACCAGAGCTGCTTATATAAAAGCGCCCCTCAGAAGTTAGTTTTTAATTATACCAAGCTACTTTTCTCAGGGTTATTACTGGTAGATGATCCCAAGAGCATTTTGATTATTGGTTTGGGCGGCGGAACAATGTCGAACACTTTGCAACAAATTTACCCTGAAACGACTATAACCAATGTTGAAATTGACCCTGCGGTTATTAAAGTCGCTCGTCAATATTTTGGTTTTTTTGAAAATCAACGCGTTTCTTCAGTAGTGCAAGACGGTAGAATTTTTATCAAACGTGCCGTGATAAAAAAACAACAGTACGACTGGATAATTCTTGACGCTTTTAACGGCGATTATATTCCTGAGCATTTGTTAACTAAAGAGTTTTTACAAGAAGCAAAAAGCATACTCACCCCGAACGGAATTTTAAGTGCGAATACTTTTTCGGTAAGTAAACTATATGCTCATGAATCAGCAACCTACAAGGAAGTGTTTGGAGACTTTTACAATGTCCGTAATTATAAAAACAGTAATCGTATTATTTTAACCGCTAAAGGCGAGTTACCTAGCGCAGAAGTTATTGCTCTACGTGCTAAAAAATTACACGACAGGTTAATCCCTTTTTCGGTAAACCTGTCTAAAATCAGCAAGCAAATGACATCAACCCGTATAGACCAAGACTGGCCAGAAAAAACTAAGTTACTGACCGACCAGTTTTCACCCGCTAATTTGTTGAATAATTAATTTTAAAGATGATAATTCAATAGGAAATCCAGTTTATCACTTGCGATTTAGCCCTTGAGCAAATATGATGAATCAATTAAAACTATATCAATGATAAATTGAAATAAATCTGCGAATATCAATACTTTCATTAATTAAAATATTGATTTTGCGATTAACTTCTATCCTTTGGGAATATTAAACATGCGCTTGGCTTTACTCGCTCTGACTATAAGTTGTCTTTCAATGAGTTCATATACTCATGCTTTTGAGAATACTCCATACAAAAACACAACCGTTGAAAGTTTAGAAATTGAATTAAGTAGTAAAGAAGCCCAGTACAGTGCTTTCATCACTTCTTTAAATGATTTAAATGCACAAATCGCTGGTGAACAAGAGCGCTTAAATGATTTACGCGCCCAAGGAAAAACACTAACGACACTTCGCCAAGAAGCTTTGCTCAATATGAATGAGCAATATGAAGCAATGGTAGATAATCCAGAGCAAGATATTGCCCAAGCTCAAAATGATTATCGTCAAGCGATTATCAACCAAAAACAAAACAAAGATGCTATAAAAGCCAGTGTCACTAACTTGTCTGACGAAAAGACTGAATTAGCACAAGCAAATATTGACCGTTTTACACTGGCAAATGCTCGTGAAGGTTTAATTGAAGAAATTCGTATTGCTCGTGTTAAACGTCTCCGTGATGAATTTGAAAAGCAAGATGAGTTAGAAGTTTATCAAGTGGTAACATGTGATACGCAAGAAACCCTGAACAAATGTATTACTCGCGGTAATCGCCTAGCCAAACAAAAAGCGTCAAAAATATTTTTAGATAAATTATTTAATACCGCAACTGAATCAAACCTTATCAATCAGTATAAAAAAGATTCTGCAGCACAAGTACGTTTAGTTAAGCATAAAGTTAAAGCTGGTGAGTTTAGTGGTCAAGGTAACTACGGCACAACGATTACCGTAGAAATGCAGGGTTCTCTACCTAATAATGAAGCCTGTACCTTATTAAATCTTTCAGCGCGTTATTGTGGTTATCAAGAAGGTCAACCAGCAACTTCTGTTGTTAATGAAGATGCAAATTCTGAGCAAGCGACTGGCTTAAACGACGATACTTTACTGTATGAATTAACGGTCCGTTCAGATCAATACGATGATGAAGTTTTTATTGATGGTGTAAGTTATGGTTCAACCAAGCTTAACGTCATGTTATCTGCTGGTCATCATGATATTAGTGTCACTAAACCTGGCTACAGCGATTATCAACAGAAAATTCGTTTAGCAAAAAACACTTTGATAAAAGCGGAATTAGTAAAAGCTCCAATAAATTTTGCTAATGGTGAAAAAATTCAAGATATTCTTCCAGGCGACGAATTAGGCCCTGAACTTATTGGTGTTCCTGCTGGCAGATTTCAAATGGGCGATATGATAGGCGCTGGTCTAAGTAATGAAAAACCGGCCCATGGTCAGCAAATATTGAAAGCTTTTGCCATTGGCCAAAATCAAATAACGGTCGGTGACTTCAAACATTTTGTTAAAGAAACAAGCTATGTTACTGAAGCTGAAAGTGAAAACGGTTGTGCCGCATTTGTCGACGGTGAGCCAAAATACAACAGTGTATTAAACTGGCGTAATCCGGGTTTTAGCCAAGCAGACGACCACCCGGTAGTATGTGTTAGCGATAAAGATAGTAAAACTTACCTTTCATGGTTATCAAAACAAACTGAGCGCAATTACCGTTTACCTAACGAAATGGAGTGGGAATATGTTGCACGCGCCGGTAGTGTAGAAAATTACTGGTGGGGTGATGATATTGGCAATGGCAAGGCGAATTGTGCATATTGTGGCAGTAAATGGTCGAACCGCAGTACAGCTCCGGTAAAATCATTTAGAGCAAACAAATTAGGTTTATTTGATACTGTAGGTAATGTCTGGGAATTAACCAATGGCGACAAGGTTGTTGCTCGTGGTGGCGCTTGGAATTTCGCACCTAAACTGGCTAGAACGTCAGTTCGTTTAGAGTTGTCTTCTGGTTTTCGTTCTAACTATTTAGGTTTTAGAGCATTACGTGAAAATTAAACGTTAATAAACTATTTTAATAAAGGAGCTTAATTGCTCCTTTTTTTATGGAAAAATCACCTATTTCACTGCAACCTTTATTATTAGCATCGCATCTATTGACTCTTTATATTCAATAAATTGCTTACTTTAAATAACTAATCGATTGATCGGTAACACATCGTGAAAAACTTTTTTGTCTATCTTCCCGGCTTAATGAAGAAATACTAACAGTGACTACTCGCATTTTTTCTAATTTTTTACCTTTAGATAAATGATCTAACTGTTCGTAAAAACAGCCATACAAGCCATAATTTAAGGCGATGTCTGACTGCATGCTTTCACCTGCTAAACATGTTGATAATTTATCAGCGAGTAGATTACGGTCCATATTCTCAACAAGTTCAATCACTTTATAATTGGCAGTGCCGCTATTTTTAGCTTTATCACAGGCAAAAAATATATCCGCTACTGCCACTATTGGGATCAGCTTTTTATGTTGCTCACTAAAACGTAATTTTAGCCATTTGTCGTGTTCAAGCTGTTCGGCTGTTTTTTCATGAACGGTAGCGGTAATAGGAACAGATAATAACAAACAGGTTAGCAGTAACGATGAAGTTAAGTATGAAGGTCGTAGCATAATAAGTGTATTCAGCATTGAAGAGGTAACACTAGTATAAACGCTTTATAGGGGAGCTATACAGTAAAAAACGCCGCACAATAGCGACGTTTTTGCTTAATTTATTGAGTAAAGCGACAAGCTGTTAGTATTTTAATGTTCAAGCTCTGGTCATCATAAGCAAGCGGGCTCAATAAAATGTTATGCATGATTCCAGTTATTGGGATCATCTGAATTATTTGGCGACAGACCAATAATGTCACCATCAGTATATATGCCTAAACCTAATACCGTTCTATTAGCATAATTAAAATATGCAACAACTTGGTTTATTTCTAATATTTCACCGTCGCTCCAACCGCAATCGGATAGTTGCACAACATCAGCGCGTTCCATGGCAACCACATTCGCCGTAAGTTTATTAGCATAAACTAAAGCCGCAGCTTGTTTTTCATCAAAAGCATCAGTAAATGTTTCACATGCTAGTGCTGTACGCATGTTATTGGCAAGTTGCTGATCTGCTAATAAACGAGCCATGCCAGAAAAGTGATGTTCGACACAATAATGACATTGATTTTTCATGCTGGTATAAACGCCAATAGCTTCTAAAAACCATTTATCTATAGAGTTGCCCGTATGATGCAAAACATTTTTATAGAGTGCCATATGCCCTTCCATAGAGTGAGGGCGCAAACTATGGGCTAGCATAATGTTATCAACATTATTATCAGGGCCTTTGACCCGATTATAAAGTTTTAAGAGTTTTCCTTGCGCTTCTTCATAGGGAATATGTTTGATCCAAGACATAAGTGCTTCACTTTTTTATTAATTTGTCTAGCCACTTTATCTTATACCTACCAGTGCGAATACTAGATAAACCAATAGTTTCTGTTCATAACTAAGCCAATTTGTTCATTTATTGTTACAGCATTAACCTGTAATTTATTCGCATTATAAAACCCTGGCGGCAATCCAGCCAAAAGGAAAAGTAATGTAGCAAGGATAGGAGCTGTAGAAAAAGACGCCCCTACTCCCATATTAATGAGCAGATCGAGCAATAACATTATATTAGCCGCTATCGCTTGGTTTACTGAAAATAAGCTATGGTCAGATGAAAAAAGTAAGCCAGTTCTACTGGTGGTTTTCATCACTTTGGCAAAAATAGCTTACCGCCGCCACTAAGGACTTTCTTTGAAACGTGCAATAAACTTAAGGTCAAAACTAAGTGCTAGCAATAGCGCATTGATGTCATCGTTCCTTATTACTGATATTTCTATTGGTTTCTCATACCATTTTTATTGACTCTACCTAACAAAGAACATCTAAAGACCTTCTAAAAAATAAGCCGTCATGTTCTAATAATATAAATTTTATATGAACAACAATATGATGAGCAGCCTTAAAAACGTTTTAGTTTCACTTGTTTTATTTTCATGCATAAGTTTTATTCCTGCTACTTTTGCTAACGAAAAAAGTAATGAGACAAGCCTTCAAAGCTTTGACAGCTTGATAGCTTCCCATAAAGGTAAAGTGATTTATCTCGATTTTTGGGCTTCGTGGTGTGGTCCCTGCCGTAAATCATTTCCGTGGATGAACGATATACAGCAGCAATATCAGCAACAAGGCTTGGTGGTTATTAGTGTTAATGTTGACAATCAGAAGTCATTAGCGGAAGAATTTCTTAACGAAATACCGGCTAATTTTACTGTTTTTTATGATCCTAAAGGAAAGGTTGCCCGTAAATTTAAGTTAAAAGGCATGCCCAGCAGTTATTTGATAGACCGTTCGGGGAAAATGGTAGCAACGCATGTTGGTTTTTCCAAAAGTAAATCCTCACATTATGAGCAAGAAATAAAAGCTTTACTTAATCAAAAGAATTAAAGCAGTAGGTTATTTAAAAGTTCAACCTACTGCTAACGTTGTAATAACTAGTGCACTATAGTGGTTCGGCCTGAGCGTTGTAAATTTGCTGTTTGGGCTCTAATGTCGACAGGTAGTGTCACTGCAACGGGTTGTTGATATTTTTGCCATTGGCCATTGCTTTGTCGATATTGCATCGGTAAACCTAACAATGAATTATTAAGATGCAACTTGCCAGCAATTATTTCAGCGCCTACCGTTGGTATTCGATAAAAAACATTCTGTTTGTCTAATTTTATTAATTCTTTTTGTGCGATAGTATTCGAAAAGTTTTGCCATTGTTTGTCTCGTTGCCGTTGTCGATTTTCATCAAAAACACCACTATTTTCATCATACTTCGCACCTAGATAATTATAAGGCACTTGCCAATTAGGTTTATGCCAAGCACGTTCTGCCAATGCTAATAAACGCGGATAAATCATATATTCGGCTTGTTGCTCACTGCGAACTGTTTCACTCCATAATTGCCCTTGAATACCGAGTACTTGATAATTTTCAGGTAAGGGTTGATGAGTAATTTCACCGCTTTCATCTTTTTTCAGTCGATCGTCTATGGTGAATGTTTGCCCTAAGGTATCGAGCCTGAACTCAGCGTGAATAGGTAAATTATCAGGCATGAAGTTAAATATACTGCGACTGTTTACCCGTCTTGAAGCCCAATGGTAACCACGCTCTTTTGGGTCAATTTCATAGGGGAAGTCAAAATAGAGAACATCAGGAATTGATAACACCACGTTCCAACCTCTTCTTGCTTGTTCGCTAACTTGCTGATGAGCTCCCCAAGGTAATGCGCCCCAGATGTAGGAGTAGACATTTTTCGGCATATTTTCAACGCGTGTTTCACCTAAGCCGTCATTCCAGCCTCCAACAGCAACACCTTTACTATTTACCATTTGCGAAACACGTTCAATAAAATGTGCACCGAGATGGTTAATGTCGTTAACGTTATTTGATTTATCATCAACTAATGCCTGACAAACCGGCGATTTTAACCATGCTCCGGCCGTTTCATCGGCGCCAATATGATACATTTCTAACGGATGTTCAGCTTGCTTGTGCATTAAAATTAAATCATCTAAAACACGATCAACAAAACGATATGACGATTCCATACAAATATTAATGGTATTGTCGTTGTAGTTTTGAATAGAGTTATATTGGGTTTTGTCGTTAAAGTCACTGAGTAAGTAACGGGTGGCTTCGACTTCATTTTCTTGTTCAAGGTAATATTGATAGCGCGCTTCCATCGCCTTAATTGCCGCGCGTGAATGCCCTGGCATATCTAATGATGGGATCACTTGCACATAATGACGTGAAGCAAACCTTAAAATTTCTTGATAGTCGCTAACGCTATAATAACCATCACGATCTGAGGCTTGTGCACCGCCTAGTTGTGGCTGCATACAGCTTTTATCATCCATTGCTAAACAGCGCTTACCACCAATATCGGTTAACTCTGGAAAGCTTGGCAACTGCAAGCGCCAAGCTTCATCTTCAGCTAAATGTAAATGTAGCTTATTAAGTTTATAAGCCGACATTTGCTGAATAAGCGCCAGCACCATATTTTTATTATGAAAATTTCGGGCAACATCTAAATGCTGACCGCGGTATTGATAACGTGGTGCATCATCAATTTCCACCATAGGTACAGATAAATCAGCTAAAGTGAGCAAACTTGCTAGGGTTTGTACCCCATAAAAGGCTCCCTGTTTATCGCCAGCGTTAATGATTATTTTGGTTTTATTTACGCTCAGCTGATAACTTCCGCTAACATTATTAGTTTTTTCTTTCAATGAGATATCAACGACTATCCCCTTGTCACTTTGCTGTACACCCAGTAGTGCTAAACGTTCAAATGCGGCACTAACATCATCTTTATTAATGTTGGTATAGCGAACATTAATACCTAGCGATAAATCAATACGGCTATTTTTATCAATAATTTTTAGTGATTTTGGAGTAGGAATAACAGCGAAAGGCAGATGCTCGGTAGCCACTTTTAATTTTTCATTTTGTTGAAATAACCATTTTGCTGAAGCATATTGGTTAATGTCATTCGCTGCAGACTTTATCTGCTTTTTAATATCATCAAATGAAACAACATAAGGCTGTATTTCTAAGCCCGTATCGGGATCGATTGTGGTACGTGTGCTTTCGATAACCGCAGGTGTTAAGTGTTCTGCCGTTAGCCAGTAATTAGGCATTAATTCAGATTCAGAAATTAAGCTACTTTTTACCCATAACTTAAGCGTTTTTGTTTCGCCGGCATGAAACCCTGAAAAATTTATTGTCGGTATGATTTGATGAATATCACCATTGATATGCTCTAGCGAGAGCTCAGTTGAACGACTTGCATAAGCAGGATAAACTTGTGAAAAATATAATTGCCAATCATTTACTAACATATCCTCACTAACAGTAAAATTAATTTCAGCACCATAGCAATGGAGAACTTTTTCGCCGTTAAAGTTTGGGCAGTCTATTTCTATATTACTTAAAAAATGATATTTAACGGTAAGGTTTTTTGCTAAGTCGTTTAGCTGCTGCTGTGAAATAGGAGGGGAGTAGGTTTGCGAGTATTCACTTTTATCATTACTTGAATCACAACCTGCAAAAACTAAAAACATAAGACTTATAAATACTCGCTTAATAAATACCTTCATTTTTTTACCTTTTATAGGGAGGTTTCAATTATGCCTATTTCTGTATTAATACGCATAGTCTAAATCGTTAACGTTTACTCTTTGAATACCTTAGCCAAATATAAATACCGCTAATGGAAAGTAAAATAAGAATAAAAGCGACCATATCCATAAACCACACGCCAAAATCGCCAAACAATCGACCAGAATGAGCATCAAGGATCACCCGCTCCCAGTTCAAAAATTGCGATTGAAATTGCCTTTGCGCTACGGTTAACTCTGATTGACTAGCCGGTTCATTCGATATCCAAGATGGCTCAACAAAGGTTTGAATTTTTTGCCAAGCCATTAAATCACTGTCACTCTGATAATAACCATCAGCTGTATTCAAAACAATATTATCAGCGGTAATACTAAGTGCTGATATGGCTGCGGGTAAGTCACTTGAGCTATCAAGCTGTTCGACAATATCGCCGGTTTCAGTAAAGATAACCAACTGTGAGCGTGTTGCTAATAAAATATACGATTGGAATTTAGCCAGACTTATCACGGTTTCATCACTTTCAAAGACTAATTTGTCATTTAACCAAACGAGCTGATCTGTGACTAACCAATTTTTTTGTTGGTAAAAGCGAACATCCGTAGGTGCTTTAATTCCATAATGGCTTAATAACCAGGAGTTAGAGATTGACTGGTGAGATAAAGAGAATAATGTTGTATGGTTTAAGGCTATACCGGAAAGAGAAAGAAAAATAAGAAAAAAAGCGGCAAAAATGCCAAGTCGGCGGTGCCATTCACGTAACTGGCGAATAAGTCGAGTGCTTATAGATTTTTTTGTTTTTTTGTTAATCATGCCTGTTCGCGTTATATCTACTGAGCTAAACCGATTTCACCTGTAAAACTATGATGCTTTTACCTTGTTATTTAACCATAATGCCAAACGAGCCACTTTAGTAAGCGCACGTACCGACATGGTTGCGCCTGTTATACCATCAATATGTTGATTAAGCATGTTTTCTTTTGTTAAGGTCGCTGATATAAATTGTTTTGTGAAAAATTCATGGCGTACTTCGTCGCCACGCGACTCTCGAAAAGCTAATACTTTCAGTTCAATAATTTGTGACTTTTTAATATGAACACCAATGGTGATAGGTTTTTCTTTACCTATTTCATCTAACACCCATACTGTTTCACTTCCCTGTTGCCAATAGCGTAAACGTAAACGGTTAAACTGATGACTCATGATTTCGCTGATAATCATTTTGTCGTCTGTTGATAACCATAACGCTTTCGATTTAGGCAGCTCACCATTAAACGCATGGCTAACAAACTGCTTAGACGTTTGATAAACACCCTTAGCGAGTAAAGGGGTCTGTAAGCTAATTGCTAATAGTAAAGTAAGTATTATTTTAACCACGTATAACTCGTTAATTAAATGTTTTTTAAAAAAAAAGTGAACGAGTAGATAATACCCATTCACTTCCCTATGTACTATGGCTTAACGTAGAATTTACGTAAAGTAAGTATTAATTAAAACTGGTAACCAAAACCTAAGTTGAAGCCTTTTGAATCTTTAGCTCCGCCAAGTTCTTCAAAATCAATTTTTAATACAACGTTTTCATGTAAGTAGTAGTTAATGCCAACGCTTGTTGATTCAACAGCATCAGAAGAACTTAAACCTGCTTCATTATTGTATTCTGCATAACGAGCAAAAATGCCAACTTCTTCATTTACCTTGTACGATGGTTCTACATACCAACCTGTTTGCTCATCACGTCCTAACGCTTTAGCTTCATCTCCGTCAATATCCCAAGTCGCGTATAGTGCACGAACTGTGAAGTTATTTACTTGATAAATAGCATGTGCTTCAATCAATGTCGCACCAGCTTCGTCTACGCCAGCTGCGCTTTGAGTAACATCTGTTTGATATTGAATTGTAGCAGCTAATTCTAAACCTGGGATCGCAGTATATTTTACACGACCTGTGTACGCTAAGTTTTCAGCAGATGCTTTAGCAACTTTTTGACGACCGCCACGAATTTTATAATCATCACCTACGTTTAAACCACTAGTAATAGCAGCATCGATAGCTAATCCAGGAGCTAACTTAAAGTTAGCCGCAACACCGGCTTCCCACCAAGTCGCTGGAATAATGTTTTTTTCAACTGGGTTACGCTCAACACCGTAAAATGTTGGTGGCTCATGTGTTTCATTGATAATGCCAACAGGGATTAAGAACAAACCAGTTTTAGTGGTGATTGTGTCGCTATAGTCATATTCAACATAGGCTTGCTCTAGTTCAACTTCACCTGCTTTACCATCACCTGCAATGCTGTGCTCTAATTCGAACTCAGAGAAAAAACGTATTTTGTCAGTAAACTCATGACCGAAGAATAAAACGAAGCGATGAAAATCAACTTTTGCATCTTTATCTTCGTAGTTGTTGTAATGTAATTCGCCGTAACCACCAATCGTCGTTTTAGCGAATGGGCTAGCAGAAGTACTTGACTCAATTTGGTCAGCCGTAGCTTCAAGGCGAACTTCTGTTTCGTCTAAACGTTTTTCTAAGCTTTTTAATACTTTTTGTTGCTCAGCAATAACTTTACGTAATTCTTGCGTATCGTCATTAGCCATAACAGCAGTGCTAGCAAATAAGCCAACAAGTGCAGAAGCAATTAGTGTTTTCTTCATCATGTGAGTCATGTCCGTTAATTATTTTTTGAGAGAGTGTTTTATAATTGCGGCGATAATACACATGTACAAAACTTAATGCAAACGATTATCATTATGTCTTTTGTTTGTATTTGATATGGATTAAACAAATTACTCGATATAAGAAAGTGCGGGTGAAGCTTATAAAATAAGGGACGAGTTAAATATATCCCGTTAGTTTATATAAAAATAACATATCAATCCTACTACTATAATCCATTTGAACTTAAGGGAGAAACAGCACTATTTGCTTCCTTAAATCTTCAACTAAAAGTAAAAATTATAGAAGTTCATACAACTAATAGATGTTTTAGTATAGTGCTCTTACACTAAAATATTTCTGTCACTTTGCTTTTAAATTGAATTTATTTAAACAATGAGCAGTTTAATTAATTTTTTTTATATTCACTATTACTCTAGGCTTAGACAAAACGACAGTTGAATCACAGGGTATATCCTCTACAACCACAGCGTTCGCGCCTATTTTAACATTTCCACCTATATTTTTGCCACTAAGCAAAACGGAACCTGTCGAAAAAAGAACATTATCCCCTATGACACTCCCTCCATGCGCCAAGGTCACATTATGATAAAGCACAACTCCCTTTCCAATTTTTAAATCGTGTCCAATAATAATTCCCTTTGGCCCATGAGGTAAGTGAGGTGGTTCTTCAAATGTAGTACCTGAACCAAGGTTTGTTCCAAATGAACAATTATGGAATGCATCTGTTTTTTTTATATAATATAAGTAATATAGTTTTATCAGTAAATTAGTCTTAGAGTTAGGGTTAACTACCGTAGCTCTTCTCCGCCAATATTTTTGGTGATTATAATTTTGAATAACAGATAAAACACGATGCCCTAGCTTATTCTTAAATGAAAATGTCATTCACTTATCTCCTTCCTGGCTCCCCAAACGCCCCTACTAAGTCAGCTTTCCATCTTTCAGTAATAAGAGTCACATCAAAGCCTTCATAAAACCCTAAATGATACAATGAACCACAAACATACCACAGGGAGAACAAAAAACAATAAAAACTAGTTAAAACAATATGTTCACTTGATTTAAATGGAGATATAGTTTCTAATACTAATGACTCTAAGCTTATACAATAGCTATAGTTGACTGATAAAAATTAGTTAAAAAAACCATCCGAGAGGGCTTCAAATTGAGCGTTAAAAAAATATTAAAAACAATACTTCGCCGTTTTGTTGAGTTAATTTTTAACGATTGGATTATTGAGAAATTTGTTACGTTATATAAGCATGTCTTAGAAGATAAAGTACGAAAAGCTATCGGAAATGTCACCCTTAAAAGTATCAAATCACAGGGGGTAAACTGTAAATTCCAAGGTGATGTTAAGGTTTACTATTCTGATGGATTGCAGCTTGGTGACGATATACGAATTGGCTTTGGTAGCTTCTTATTTGCTTTAGGGGGGATTAGCATTGGTAATAACACTCAAATCAGCCGTAATGTTGTTATCTATTCAGCTAATCATGAGATTGAAGGAAAAGCAATTCCTTATGATGATCAATATGTATTAAAGCCCGTGAAAATTGGCGAGTCTGTATGGATAGGTATGAATGTGCTAATTTTGCCAGGAGTTACTATTGGTGATGGTGCAGTCATAGGTATGGGGACAGTAGTTTCTAAAGATGTAAAGCCAGGTGAAATAATAGTAGGTTCAGGTCAGCGTGTTATAAAACATCGAGACTTAGAAAAATTTAATCAGTTAGATGAGCAAGGCCAACACTTCGCGGTATTATGGCCAGATAGATAATGAGTCAAAAACTTTATAGTTCGATTAAAAAAAGTGTTTTCGGAAATTTATCCTTTTATCTATTACAGATAATTTCAATGATTTTTTACGCTCGTATGTTTACTCCTGCGGAGTTTGGCATTGTTGCATCTGTTCAAGTTTTTGTTATATTTTTCCAGTTATTCTCAGATTTAGGCTTGTCGCCAGCTTTACTTAGTTTAGAAAAAATAAAGGACGAGTTAAGAGATAGTGTGTTCACTTTTACGATTGTATTAGGTGTAGTCATAGGATTAATTTTTTATGGCTTTACATTTTTTTTAAATATTTATTATGAAAACCCATCTTATTCTTTTTATGGTATTTTTATTTCAATAGCTATTATTTTTCAAACTACGGCAACCATTCCAACCGTTGCACTGCATAGAGAAACTAAATTTTACGCCATCGCAGCTGTTAACATATTCAGTGAAATATTCACTTTTATAGTAGTAATGGTACTATATAGCCTTGATTACGGTGTTGTGATTTTATTTATTCGTATACTTTTATTTTCTATTTTACGGTTTTTATTGTTATATATATTATCTAGAAATACAATTTTAAAATTAGCGAAGTTAAGTGTTAATTTCAGTCATTTATCTGAGGTCATGCGATTTTCTTTGTTTCAGTTTTCATTTAATGTTGTAAACTACTTTTCAAGAAATTTGGACAACATATTAATAGGAAAGTACCTCAGTATTGAAGCGCTTGGCATTTATGATAAGTCTTATCAATTGATGCGCTATCCACTCCAGCTAATAACCTATTCTATAAACCCTGCAATTCAGCCTATTCTTAGTGGCGAAAAAAGGGAACTAATCATAGTAGAGCACAATAAACTGATAGAAAAATTATTAGTTATTTCAATACCTATTGCTTTATTCATGGGTATTAACAGTGAACATGTTGTATTAGTACTTTTTGGGGAACAATGGGGGAAAGTTAATGTGCTAGTAAGTATTTTAAGCTGTATTATTCCTATCCAAATGGTCTTATCTACTTCCGGAGCTTTCTTTCAATCTCTAAAAAAACCACAGCTATTATTCTATAGTGGTGCTATTGCAGCGGTTATTAATATTGCTTTTATTATTACTGGTGTTTATTTAGGTAATATAGTTTCTGTGGCTATTTGTTTATGTATTAGTTATACCTTGAGCTTTATCGTTATTTATCATGTGTTATTTAAATATGCTTTCTGTATTTCTTGCTTTGACTTTTATCGAACTATAGTGAAAATAACATGGTGTTATGCACCCGTAATTTTATTGTACCCTGTAATTATTTGGCAATTATCGATAAGTACAAATATAATTTTTTTTGATTTATTACTCTCAGGAACTTTGCTTTTAATTTTATTAGCCATTTTTAATTTTAATATGTTGAAAGTTACATTATTGCCTAAGAATAAAGTCAATAATGAGTAACTTTACAGTGGTATGATTAATTAGCTCCAACTAACATTTAACTTTAGGAAAAAATATTGACAGTCGTACGCAATGTTTCTGTAATAATTACTACTTTCAACAGCGCAAACTTTATTGCGGTTGCAATAAATTCGGCTTTGCTACAAATTGATGTCGTTATTGAGATAATCGTAGTGGATGACTGTTCTGACGACTTTCAATTACTACAAGATAAAATAACACTATTAAAGGGTCAAGTGTCTATAACAGTTAAACAACTTAGACAGAAAGGCAATGCGAACGTTTCAAGAAATATTGGAATTGAACAAGCCCAATATCCATATGTTGCATTTTTAGATGCTGATGATACATGGAACCCAAAGCATCTAATATCATGCATACAGACAATAGAAAACAAAGTACTTGATGGCTGCTTTAGTAAAGTTAAGTTAATCACCAATAAGAGCAATGAAAAGTCATTACCTTACTATCAAGAAAAAACTGACATTTGTGAATTTATTTTTAATCGAAACGGCATTTCAGTTACTTCAAGTTTAGTCATTCAAAGATCGACATTACTTGATATACATTTTGATAATAGCTTATTCAAACATCAGGATTGGGATTTTTTAATTCGCTATACTAAAAAATATACTTTAGGGCAATCTCCTTACTACGGGCTGAATTATACCTTGTCGACTGGTACTAATATGAGTTCAACATATAATTTTGGTGCTTCAATCAGTTTTATGAATAAATCATTACCCACTTGTTGGCATGCCCTTTTTATTTCATCACAGTTAAATAAAATACTACTGCAAAAACAACATGAAGAGCTACTAAAGTTACTCATGCAAATTAAGAATCATTATCACTATCCTTTTTCAACGCTAGGGTTTAAAAGCTGTTGTATTATGATGACGGCTAATAACAAATGTTTTTTTTCAGCGCTAACTGTTTTTTTTCAGATAATGATCAAAATAAAGCAAACGTTGCGTACATGCTTGAAATAACAATAATATTAACTTTTTAAATCGGTAAGGTAAATAAAGCAATGGCTATCCCAAAGATCATACATTTCTGTTGGTTTGGTAGAGGAGATAAACCGCAAGATGTTTTGTACTATATTGAAGGATGGCGTCGTGTTCTTCCGGATTATCAAATAATCGAATGGAATGAAGATAACTTCAACATTAAAAGTAATCGTTATGTTGAAGAAGCATACAATGCTAAAAAATATGCTTTTGTCAGCGACTATGCCAGATTATTTGCTTTATATAACCACGGTGGAATTTATCTTGATACTGATGTCGAAGTTTTCAAAGTTTTTGATGATCTACTCAACAATGATGTCATTCTTGGTTTTGAAGAAAAAAATTATGTTGCTACAAGTACTATTTGCGCGAGTAAACAGTCACAATTTATAAAAAAATTTATGAATACTTATAACAATAAATGTTTTATTTCTCCTAACGGAGAATTGGATCTTACGACTAATGTTACAAAAATCACCAAATTATTAGAACAATATGGGTTAATAACTAACGGTGAATATCAAAAGATAGAAGGCCCTAACACAGAAAAAATCATAATTTTAGATCGATTTAAATTATCACCCTATGATTATCTTAATCAAATAGATCACAGTAATGAAAGTACATATGCTATTCATCATTTTGGCGCAACATGGGCCTCTTCAACATTTAAATATAAGAAATTAATAAAAAGCTTTATCATCAAATTGATTGGGTCTAAAAATTATAAGAAACTAAGTGAGCTTCTTAAATAACAAAAATAAAATTTACAAAGTTGAACTTATGAAAAAAGTGTTAATTTCTTCCTTTGATATGGAAGTGGGTGGTGTAGAGCGAAGTTTATTGAGTATGCTCAATAACTTTGATTATCAGCAATTTGATATCGATTTATTTCTGTATAGTCAAAGTGGCGATTTTCTTAATTTATTGCCTGAAGAAACCAAACTTGCCGACGAAGTAAAAGCATATAAAACAGTAAGGCAATCAATAAAAGATATTTTTGTGGCAAAAATGTGGTCTATTGGCATTGCACGAATTTTCGCAAAAATAAAAATCATACTATCAAATGTAAAAGAAGCAGATTATTTACAAACTCAATATATATGGAAATACTGTCTTCCTTTTTTTCCAAAATATTTGACAGAATATGATGTAGCGATTAGTTATTTATGGCCACATCACTTTGTTGCTCATAAAGTGAATGCAAAAACTAAAATTGCATGGATCCATACTGATTTTTCAGCTATTGCAATTGATCCCAAGTTAGATTTACATATTTGGCAACAGTTTGATTATATAGTTTCGATATCTGAAGATTGTACAAACGCCTTTATTAAAACCTACCCTTGTTTAGAAGATAAATTAGTTATGATTGAAAACATAACAGCCCCCAAATTTATTAATGAAATGTCAAAAGAAAACCTTTCTAAGGCTGTATTCTGTAAAGGTGAGTTTAACCTATTATCCGTCGGCCGTTTATGCCATCCAAAAGCATTTGATAAAGCAATAAAAGTTCTGAATTTGATACATCAACAAGGTTATCGAAATATAAAGTGGTACATTATCGGTTATGGTCCCGATGAAAAAACACTTATCGAATTAATTGAAAAACATAACCTTCAGAGTAGTTTTATATTATTAGGAAAAATCAATAACCCTTACCCATACATGAACGCATGTGATTTATATGTACAGCCTTCAAGATATGAAGGTAAAGCAGTTACAGTATCTGAGGCTAAAATTCTAGGTAAGCCTATATTAGTAACTAACTATCCAACAGCACCAAGTCAAATTGACCATCTCATTGATGGAGTAATTTGCGAAAATTCGATAGATAATATTGCTAAAGCGATAATCTCTTTATACAAAAACCCTGATCAACGAACCAAGTTAAGTAAATATTGTCAAGGGCAAGATTATCAAAATAACAATGAGTTAAACAAACTTTACAGAATAATGAATTTGCAGACCTCGGAGAAAAATTAACGTGCTCCCTTACATTATCGCCAACATTATTTCACTAAGTTTTTTTCATGTAGGATATCGATTTAAATTCAATAGCATAGCATTATTTGGTGTTTTTCTCCTTTCAGCAATACCGCTAATCATTATCACTAGTTTCAAGTACATAAAAGTAGGTACTGATACAGTAAGTTATGTTTATTATTTCGATAAAATTAACAGTATAGATGCCACCCTTTCAATTATCGATGAACAAGGTGAAGCTGGTTTTTGGTACATGAACTATTTAGGTCATTTAATTTCTCATGATTATTTTATTATTTTTCTATTGAGTTCTTTAATTATTACTGGTTGTTATTTTTATTGTTTAAAATCTTTTAATTTAAAAACTTTATCGCTCTTTACTTTATTATTTATTGGACCGTATTACTTCCAGATAAATGGCACTCGACAGGGGATTGCCATCGCTATTTTTTCCATCTCAGTTATTTTTATAATTAAGAAACAACCTATACGTTATATTTTATCTATTTTCATAGGCTTCCTATTCCATAAATCTATAATAATATGCTTACCATTGTACTTTATTTTTAAAGGTGAAATTAAACCCCGAAAAATTGCGGTAATCATCTTTGGCTTTCTTATTGTTATCATTTTTTTTCAAAGTTTTATTAACTTTGCTTCCAGTGTTGATGATCGATACTCATCATATGGAGATCAACAAGACTCTCATGGTGGATTGGTTGTATCTACCTTTAATATCATTCTTTTTTGTTGGTTTATACTTTGTAGAGTCATCAATATTAAAACCCTTAATACCCGTACCTTTGATATTTTATTGTCTTTATATCTCCTTGGAACATTAGTCAGCCTTTTATCAATAATATTGAAAATTGACCCTTCTGGATTCCTTAGAATGAGTATATATTTTATTCAAATGAACATATTTTTACTACCTATGACAATAATGAGTTTTCGAGATGACAGTACTCGGTATATTATAACTTTTTGCATTGTTGTACTAATGACACTTTATTTTTATTTAACAACAACAGCATTCAGTAATTTAACGCCCTACCGATTTAACCCAATAGTAGAAATACACAATGAAAGTTAGCATTGGCATTCCATTTTTTAATCCTGGTGATTACTTTAATACAAGTATTCATTCCATACTTAATCAAACTTACACTGATTTTGAATTGATTTTGCTAGATGACGGTTCTACAGATAACTCTCTAAATGTAGCTCGCTCTTTTGTAGATAGTAGAATTAAGGTGATCAGTGACGGTAAAAATAAAGGATTACCCTACCGATTAAATCAGTTAATTGATATTTCGCAAGGTGAGTTTATCGCTAGAATGGATGCAGACGATTTATCATCGCCTGATCGAATCGCACAACAAGTAGCTTTATTAGACGAAACAACCGATGTTGATATCATAGCTACAGGTATATGTTCAATCACTAATGATAACCATGTTATTGGTTATCGAATCCCTTCAAGAAATAAAAATATGACATCTTCCATAACAGATGCAATTTTTGCCCGTTATGAGATCGCGCATGCTACAATTTTAGCGCGAAAATCTTGGTACCTGCGTAATAAATATAACGAAAAAGCAAAACTCATGGAAGATTACCAATTATGGATAGATGCAACCATCAAAAATGACTTGAATATCGCATACATTAAGAAACCTCTTTATTTTTATAGAGAAGAGAGTAGCGTTAATTATAGAAAGGCCGTTAAAGCCTACTTCAATTGTTATAAAATCGTATTTAATCAATACTTTAATTACTTAAGCTTACATGATAAAATTAGAATAACACTTTTAACTATAATAAAAATTACAGTTGTCAGTGCAGCCAACCTTTTTAACCTTTCAGACAAATTACTTTATATGAGAAATAAAGGAACTGAACAAGACAACACTTTAATCGATAAACTCGAAGAAGAAGTTAAAAAAATAAGGAAAAACACTTGAAAATTTGTCATTGTTTTTCCTCTTCTCAATCAGCCTATTATTTTCTTGACGGCCAAATTCAATATATGCAAAAACACGGTCATACTATTGCGTTTGCAGTGCCTGATGATGGTTTTATAGATCAATTAAAAACGATGTTCCCAAATGTAAAAATACACATTATACCTATAGTTAGACCAATCAACCTGATAAGCGATTTTAAAGCTTTATTTTATTTCATCAAACTATTTAGAAAGGAACGGTTTGATATTATTCATTTACATACACCAAAAGCATCTCTTTTAGGTGCTATTGCAGGAAGGATTCTAGGCCATCCTAATATCATCTTTCATTTACATGGTTTGGTATCGTTGAAGTTTAATATTCCTATAAAAGGGCTTACTTTACTCATGGAAAGAGTGCCTTTACTATTATCCCATAAAGTAATATGTGTCAGCAAAAGCCTAGCCCAATTATGTGTTGATAATCGTTTTATATCAGCTAAAAAAATAATGATATTAGCGAATGGTTCTATTAACGGCATTGATTATGCGAATAAATTCAACCGCAAAAGGATAATTGACGAAACGACAAAATTACAGAAAGAGCTAAAAATCGAAGATAAGTTCGTAATTGGCTATTTAGGCCGCATAAATAACGATAAAGGAATATATGACATTATTGATGTCATTAATACATTATCTAAATCAATTCCTAATTTAATTATGGTTTTCGTTGGGCCTAATGAGTTACCAGTAGATATAGACCGTTTTTTCCAAGATAAGTTAAATACTTCATATATTTATATTCCAAGAACGCCTCAACCAGAACTGTATATTTCAGTATTTGATGTTATGCTTTTCCCTTCTTACCGAGAAGGATTTGGACTTGTAACAGCAGAGGCAAATGCGCTAAAGGTACCTGTGGTAGCCTATAACATTGCAGGTATCCGTGACTCTATAGTAAATAATAAAACTGGCTTTTTAGTTGAACCGGACAATAAAAAGGCGCTTGTTCAATCAATAAAACACTATCACGACTATCCAGAAATAAGAAAGATGCATGGTGAAAATGGTCGGATTCAAATTAAAAGTAAGTTTACTCCTCAAATAATATGGCAAGCACAATTACAGTTTTATGAAGATTTATTAAATGTGTAACCCGTATTACAAATTTAGGGTAGATGGTGGAATATATGCTTAAACGATTTTTTGATATCCTTGTATCTGTAAGTATCTTACTTACGTTATCCCCTGTTATTTTATTGGTAGCAATATTCGTAGCAGTATTTTTAGGTCGCCCAGTGTTATTTAAGCAAACACGGCCAGGTTATAACGCTCATTACTTTGATATGTTTAAATTCCGTTCAATGACCGATGAAAAAGACGGTAATGGAAACTTACTTGAGGATTCTATACGTTTAACTGCGTTTGGACGATTTTTAAGAAATTCAAGCTTAGATGAACTCCCGGGATTATGGTGTGTACTCAAAGGCGATATGAGCTTAGTTGGCCCAAGACCGTTGCTCGTTGAATATCTTCCTTTGTATTCTAATGAACAAGCCCGCCGTCATGACGTTAAGCCAGGTATCACGGGATGGGCACAAGCTAACGGTCGTAACGCTATTAGTTGGGAAAAGAAGTTTGAACTCGATGTATGGTATGTTGACAATCAGTCTTTTGGGTTAGATATAAAAATTCTTTTGCTAACGGTTAAAAAAGTTTTTGCACGTAGCGATATTAATGCAACAGGAGAAGCGACCATGTCTAAATTTTCGGGGAATAAAGAATGAAAAAATTGATTATTATTGGTGCTGGCGGACATGGCCGTGTTGTCGCTGATTGCGCACAACAGCAAGGTAAATATAGCCAAATTGTTTTTTTGGACGATTGCTTTTATGAGCGTAAAGAAAATAGTGAATGGCAAGTGGTAGGCTCAGTTAAAGATTTCCCTCAATATATTGATGAGGCTGACTTTATCGTAGCATTTGGTAACAACCATTTACGTAAAGAGATTCTTGACCAACTCAAAAAAGCAAAAGCTAGTATTGTGTCCCTCATTCATCCTTCCGCTGTTGTTAGTCCGCATACCTTTATTGGTAAAGGTGTGGTGGTCTTTGCTAATGCGGTTATAAACATCGGAGCAAGTATTGCTGATGGTTGTATTATTAATACCGCCGCTACGGTAGATCACGACTGTGAATTACACCAATGTATACATGTTTCACCCGGAGCAAATATCGCAGGAGGTGTTCATATCGCGCAGCTGTCTTGGATTGGTATTGGTAGTACTATAGTTGAGTACATAACACTTGCAGACAATACCCAAGTTGGAGCAGGCGCAGTAATAACTCAATCAACACAAGCCAACTCACTTTACTTAGGTGTACCCGCAAAACGCGTGCGCTCTTTAACAAAAATTTGAATAGGACAAACTGTGCTTAATACTCCATTTTCACCATGGCCAAGTTTCACTGACCAAGAAATTGATGCAGTCAGTACTGTTCTTCGCTCAAACAAAGTGAATTACTGGACAGGACAAGAAGGTAAAGCTTTTGAAAAAGAGTTTGCTCAATTTTGTGATAGTAAATATGCCGTGGCTGTTGCCAACGGTACTTTAGCTTTAGACTTGGCGCTCAAGGTCCTTGATATTAAGGCCGGTGATGAAGTTATTGTAACCCCACGCACATTTATCGCTTCCATCAGCAGCATAATAAATATTGGTGCTACCCCTGTATTTGCCGATGTTGAACTTGATAGTCAGAACATTAGTGCTCGTACCATTGCTGACGTTTTAAGTAAAAGAACGAAAGCAATTATGTGTGTCCATCTAGCTGGTTGGCCGTGTGAAATGGATGATATTATGGCTTTAGCACAAACATATGATTTATTTGTTATTGAAGATTGTGCACAAGCTCATGGTTCTACTTATAAGGGAAAACCTGTTGGCAGTATAGGTCACATAGGCGCTTGGTCATTTTGTCAGGATAAAATTATGACGACTGGTGGTGAAGGAGGCATGCTGACCACTAACAATGAACAACTATGGCGCGACGCATGGGCCTATAAAGATCATGGGAAATCATATGCAGCTGTATATGAAAAAGAGCATCCACCTGGCTATCGTTGGTTACACGAATCATTTGGTACAAATTGGCGCTTAACTGAAATGCAATCCGCGATTGGTCGTATTCAATTAACACACATGCCCGAATGGAAAAGATGTCGAAATGATAATGCCGCAAAGATTCGAGCTATTTGCCACAATTACAGCTGGCTAATTGTACCTGAGATACCACACTATATTGAACATGCGTATTACAAATGTTATATACAAATAGATTTAGATAAGCTGCCTAATAATTACTCTCGCGAAAAGATTATTATCGAAATAATCAATAAGGGTGTCCCATGTTTTTCAGGAAGTTGTTCTGAGGTTTACAAAGAAAAAGCTTTTGACAATACAGGCTTCCTACCTCAAGAACCTCTAAATAATGCACAACTGCTTGGCCAGAATAGCCTAATGTTTTTAGTACATCCGACATTATCGCAGGATGAGATCAGGAAAACCTGCCACACCCTTACATCAGTATTTGACGCTATAGAAGTATTTTAAAAATAAAAATGTTAATAGTTAATGACAATTGTAATAAAACTTGTACTATATTTGTTAATCCTTTGGGGTTAAAAAATACTAATAATTTAATGTTGCCCTAAGGTTTAGTTTTAATGGTAAGACGAGTCGATTTAATTCCTAGTTCTATCAAGTTATTAATTGTATTAGCTTATGATTTATTTGCCATTTGTACCGCTTTTTTTCTCGCATACTTTATTCGTGTTGGCATCGAGGGAATAGATATTTCATTGAAAGAAATGTCCGTTTTTTTGACAGTAACCCTTAGCACTTTCCTTTTGTTTTACCTCTTCGATATGTATCACTCCATTGTCAGGTATTTTAATGCTAAGGCCTTCCTGAAAGTACAGAGTTTACTCATAGTGGTTACTGCCATCTTTTACTTAACCGGCTTTATTTTTGATGCCTTTGTTCCTCGTTCTGTGCCAATTGTTTTTTTAGTATTAACCAGTGTCATGATTGCCGGGGCAAGGGCTTTAGTTGGTTTTGTCATAGAGAAGCATTGGTTCGATGAGCGGGAAGGAGTAGTGATTTATGGCGCAAGTAATGCCGGTCGTCAATTAGTACATGCCTTATCACTAGGAAATAAATACCATCCCCTTGCTTTTCTCGATGAAAAAAAACGTTATCAAGGCAGAACAGTATTGGGTTTGAAAATTTTTTCTCACTTAAAAATTGACCAGCTTGTAAAAAAATACGGCCAATTCAAAGTACTCATTGCTGTACCGCAAGTGGACCCCATTAGACTAAAGCAAATAGTAGCTTCTCTTGAGCCTTTCGCATTAGAATTATTAATTATCCCTAGCATGTCTGATATTGTTTCAGGCAAAAGAACCATTGATGAATTACGTGAAGTTTCCGTTGATGAACTGCTTGGCCGAAAAGCAGTTAAGCCTATTGCCGAGTTATTATCAGCCAATATTTACAAAAAAGTCGTTATGGTTTCAGGTGCTGGCGGGTCTATAGGAAAGGAGCTTTGTCGACAAATAACCCAACACAACCCAAGCAAACTAATCTTACTTGATGTATGCGAAGCTTTTCTTTATGAAATCCATCAAGAGCTGACTGAATATTTATTGGATAACCAGAAGACACTTATTATTGAGCCACTTATCGGTAATGTTCAAAATGGCATGTTAATGAGCCATATCTTCCATAAATATAACGTGCAAACTATCTATCATGCCGCTGCATATAAGCACGTACCTATGGTTGAACACAATGTTATTGCAGGTGTTACTAACAATGTGTTGGGCACTTACGAAATAGCACAAGCCGCTATTTATTGTGAAGTAGAAACCTTTGTGCTCATTTCTACTGATAAAGCTGTTCGACCTACTAATGTAATGGGTGCTACTAAGCGTTTAGCTGAACTTATATTGCAAGGTTTAGCTAAAAAAGAACATCAAACACGATTTGTTATGGTACGTTTTGGTAATGTTTTAGGTTCATCTGGCTCTGTTGTGCCCTTATTTAAGAAACAAATTAAAAAGGGGGGGCCTATCACTATTACTCACCCTGATATTATTCGTTATTTTATGACTATACCTGAAGCTGCACAATTAGTGCTACAGGCTGGAGCTATGGGTACTGGTGGTGACGTATTTGTATTAGACATGGGAAACCCTGTTAAAATTATTGATCTAGCCTATAAAATGACCCATTTAATGGGTTTAACCATCAAGGATGATAAAAACCCTACGGGGGATATTGCCATCAAATTTACTGGGCTAAGGCCAGGAGAGAAATTGTTTGAAGAGTTATTGATTGACGATAACGCTAAGAAAACATTTCATAAACGTATACTTAGCGCGAATGAACGTTCTTTGCCTTGGGCCGATGTGGCGAAAATAATATCGAATCTCACTGATGCTATGCGCGAAGAAGATGTAACAAAAATCAAACAATTATTAATGGATGCTCCATTACAGTATCAACCCAATCCTGATGGCAATATTAACCTAAATACTATTGTTGAAGACATCATTAAACCTACAGGTACTTCTCCGATTTAGCTCAATATATATTTTTTTCTGATACTTTGACCATCATTAACCAAGCCTTGGCATAGTCTGGTAAGTTATTGTTTGCTTGATGATAATCTTGCCATCCTTTGTAACTATTAACCAAGAGATCTAATTGAAACAGGTTATTGGCAAATGCCCCCCCCTGATCAGCTAACACGCCAAGTCTGGCGATTTTTTTATTATCACGGGTGTAGCTCACCATAAATAGCTTACCAAGTCCTAACTGCTTAACATTACCGGCAAAAGTAACCTGTGCTTTAATTGCTATTTTATTTTCTTGTTTCTGTCCGTAACCCATAATGCTAGGTACTTCAATAAAATACCAATAACGAGCTTGCTCTCGCTTTCCAACACTATAGTTATAGGCAATCCCGTTATTGCGATGGACATTAAAATAACGTGTTATACCATTAACGATAACTACACCTGTACCTTGTAATAAAACATCATGAAGTGCCTCTTCTGTTAGCCATATTAAAGGTTTTACTAGTTTGTTATCTAATAAAGCACCTGAAATTACTTGCTGACGTGTATATTTAAAACGGGTAAGTTGAGATTTTATTTTCTTAGATTGTTCAGCAGACAGCATTTTTTCGTCTTCAGGTAAAGCATATAAAGCTTGTGTATATTTATCCGTTCTTACTTCGCTTGCATCCAATAGTTTCGTGTAATATTTGGTTAAAAATATTTGGTCTGATGGAATATTATTTAACAGACGGCTTTTTATTGTATTATTACTTTTATCAGCGATTTCCCTAGCTGTCTTTATATCGGGACTCCAACTGTAAAAATCAAAGTGCTGCTTAATGAATTCTCTATTGTGTAACCGGCTCTGTCGCTTTGCTTTAACATCATCGCGATATGTAATACAAATAAAGTTTAGGGTTTCTTTAATACGATTCAATGTGATTTTGCGCTTGAAAACAGACCCCGCATGTACCGCAAACTTATCCTCTGGAAAATTATTTAAATACTTTTGAGTGTTTTCTCCAACTGTACATAATTCACTCCCTTTAAAGTCTGCTAGTTGTGGAATATCAATCCCTTTATCTATGGAAAATTCAAAAGCATTACTCATAGGCATGATGATAAAGAGTAATATAATAGAATATCGCATGTAATTTCCTTTTAAAGAAGTCTAGGCCATAAGATTATTTATATAATATAGAGTTAGATAGTCCATAACTAGTCTGTGATAGCAAATATAAATTAATAGGCCAGACAGCAAAAAGCCCGACACTTTCGTATCGGGCTTTTCTTTATTAGAAGCCTAGCAATGTCCTACTCTCACATGGGAACTCCCACACTACCATCGGCGCTAACACGTTTCA
>JABSOY010000002.1 GCA_013215385.1 Colwellia sp. | reverse complement strand
TGCTTCGCTCTACCTTCTGCATCCATGCAGTCGTGAACATTCGTCACTCTGCCATTTCGGTAACTGCTCCTGCGTTACTCTACTTCAGTCACAGCATCGTGACATTGCCTACATGGATGTAGGTACTTATGATTTGTCTGGAACAAAAATCATGACCGTTCATCCTGAACATAAAAAGCCAAAACACATGACATGTTTTGGCTTTATAATATTTACTTGGTGATGTTAATCGTTAAACGACTTAGATCACGATAAAGTATAACTCTATAATACTTTTGCGATTGACTGCGCTAAGTAATCAACATTTTGATTGGCAATACCAGCAATACTCATACGGCTTGAGCCCACCATATAAATACTGTATTCGTCTTGCAGTTGTTGAACTTGCGCTGGGGTAATACCTAAGAACGAAAACATCCCCATTTGACGAGTAATGAAGCTGAAATCACGGGTAACGCCATTTTCTATCAGTTTATCAACCAACAATTGACGATTACCATTAATGCGATCACGCATAACTTTTAATTCAGCATGCCATTGAGCACGTAACTCATCAGAAGTTAAAATCGTTTCAACTAATGCCGCACCATGTGCTGGTGGCATAGAGTAAATAACACGAATAACATAAAGTAATACTGACATAGCAACATCAACTGCTGCTGGTGATTCGCCAATAATAGTACAGCCACCAATACGTTCACGGTATAAACCAAAATTTTTCGAACATGAACTACAAACAATCATTTCTTTTACGTTTTCAGCCATCAAACGTAGACCATAAGCATCTTCGTCTAAGCCAACGCCAAAGCCTTGGTAAGCCATATCAACAACAGGTAAGAAGCCAACATCTTTTGTAACTTCAACCACTTGTTGCCATTGTTCGTTGCTTAAGTCCATACCGCTTGGGTTATGACAACAAGCATGCAATAACACTGCATCATCACTGCTTACTTCTTTAAGCGCGGCTAACATACCATCGAAATCAAGCGATTTGTTTTCGTGGTCATAATACGGATACGTTTTAACGGTTAAACCCGCGGCTTCAAATAATCCGGTATGATTTGCCCATGTTGGGTCACTTACCCAAATAGTGGCGCCGGCTTTACACGATTTAATAAACTCTGCAGCAACACGTAATGCGCCAGTACCACCAGGTGTTGATACCGTACGAGCACGGTTTTCAATTAATACTTTATGGTGACCAAAAATTAACTTGCTCATTTCGTCATTAAATACAGGTGAGCCTGTAGGACCAATATAAACTTTGGTATCTTCGTGATCGTTACGATATTTTTCTGCCGCTTTCACACAATCTAAAATTGCCGTGTGACCCGCTTCATTTTTATAGACGCCAACACCCAAGTCGATTTTTTGTGGGTTTTCATCTTCACGATATTTAGCCAATAAGCCTAAAATAGGATCGGCAGGCAAAGCCTTTAAGCTACCAAACATGTCTACGGTTACCTTATTCAATAACGGGGTTTATCTTATTTAACGATTTCGCTAAAATAAGAGGAGTAACCCCTATGTTTAAAGCGCAAGCATAGCCCCTCTAACGGGAAAATTAAAGCACTTAGACTAAAATATTACCGGAAGTAATAGCACAAAAGGGACTAACCAATAACAAGAGCAGTTTTGTTGTTTCTAAGGAAAAATATCGCAACGAATTCTATACAGAGTTCGCTACGATAAAAGTAGAGGTAAGATCTTAGAAATTATTAGTAACAGCGGCGATAAAGCCAATAATACCACCAAAGACACCACCCCAGACCACTAACCAACCTAAGTGTTTACGGATCATTGCTTGGATAATTTCCTTTACAAGTTGTGGCGTTAATTCATTTAATCTTTGATCAATAATCTCGCTTACTTTTTCGCGCATGCCTGCAATGACATTTGGTTGCTCTAATTGATCTTTAAGCGTCTGAGTAAACGCTTCACTTTGTGAAATTTTACCCACAGTTGTTTTCATCTTTTCGATAAAAGGCTCGCGCAATGGCTGTAACGCTTCACTACCACCCACCATAGCTAGCATGGCACCAAAGGATGATTTTTCTATCACTTCAACTAAGTCATCAAAAGCGGGGTTTAAGTCAATTTTTTCAATGACCGGTGCTAAGTCTAAAGATATAGCGGCCCCTGAACCGCCAGATAAAAATCGGTCAATATTTTCTTCGGTAAAAAACTGATCCATCATTAACTCTTTAATTGCTACTTTAAAGTCTTCAAACCTTGCTGGAATAACACCTGAGCCGTATAAAAATGGCACTTTTTCAAAAAGCATATGTACCGCAATCCAATTTGTAAAAGCGCCTGACAAAGCAAATAAGCCGATAGTAAAAAATAATGCTTGCTCAAAAAAATAACCCGCTAACGTTACAAGTAAGGCAATAAGGTTGGTAATAAGGCTTTTGTTCACTGAACACTCCAAAAATTCGACTTCAAGTTTTATCGCGCTATGTTAACAACTGCAAGGTTTTGCGCCAAGTATTTTGCTGTATAGTAAGTCGTAATAAATAATAAAAATAAAGGATATACCATGAGACTTAACGTGATTTTTGCCCTTAGTACTTTATTGACGAGTTTATCTACCCTTGCGCACGAAGGCGAAATCAACAACGAATGGCGCGCTTTAGAAAGCGATAAAACAGTATTACTTACCCTACCGCACGGCAAAGTGGTGATTGAACTGGCACCGCAATTTTCTCCTAAACATGTTGAACAATTTATAAAACTCACCAAAGCGGGTCATTATAATGGCAACAAGTTTTATCGGGTTATCGATGGTTTTGTTGCCCAAGGCGGTCCAGAAGATGGCAGTCGCAAGGACAATCTAGTCGCTAAGTTAAAAATTGAAGGTGATTTTTCTACCGATGAACATTGGCAGTTTACTAAAATTCAAGACAATGATTTATTTGCCGAGCAAACAGGTTTTAAAGAGGGTTTCTCTTTAGCTCATAATCCTAGTGAGAAAAAAGCCTGGTTAACGCATTGCCCTGGTGTTATTGCCATGGCACGTGAAAACAAAGCCGATTCGGCAACTAGCCACTTTTATATTGTTAATGGTCAAGCACCACGTTACTTAGACCGTATTATGACGATATTTGGCCGTGTGGTTTATGGCATGAACAACGTGCAAGCGATTACTAGAACGTCGGTTATAGAAGGTGATACGCCTGTCGCTAAAGAAGATCATACGCCAATGATCAGCATGCAAATGATGAGCGATGTAGCCAAAGACCAACAAATACATCTTGAAGTAAAAAATACCGAGCATCCAAGCTTTATTGAAATGATAGTAAAGCGTAAAAAGCGTGAAAATGCTTTCTTCTACAAAAAACCACCACAGGTATTAGATATTTGCCAAACGCCCGTTTTAAGCCGTGTCGTTAAATAAAAAGACTTAATCGCTATAGTCATCATCGCTAAAGACCTTAGCAAATATAAGCTGCCACCTTGATATTGTCAGACAAAATGCTAATTTTGATCCCGCCCAAATTGAACAAGTGATCATTAATTTAATTAAAAATGGCAAAGAATCAGGCTCAACATTGTCAGACGTTAAGTTTACTTTAAAGCAGCAAGCCAATATTTTGAGTTTTACCGTTGAGGACAAAGGAAGCGGATTAACTGAAGTTCAGCAACAACTAGCCTTGTTGCCATTTTTTACCACCAAACAAACCGGAACCGGTATTGGTTTAGCACTATGTAATGAAATAGTAAGCAACCATGATAGTCAATTGCGTTTAGTGAACCGAGACAAGGGCGGCTTATCAGTGGGCTTTAATTAAAATTTCCTGACACAAGTCACTTGATTAAGTAGTTAACATTAAAAAGCGATCGAGAGACGAATAAGCATATATATGGGTAATAATTAACGGTTATTTATACCAAATTTTAATAACATCATAAACCCATTCTCCTTCTGGCGTTTGTACCAAAACTTCATCAGCAACTTTTTTACCAATTAAGGCACGGGCCATGGGTGAATCTATACTTATTTCACCTTTTTTAACTCAAATGGCCTAGTAACGATAAAAAAGAGAGTCATTAGGTTTTTACTTGTTGTCTTTTTTAGTATTCATGCCATTCAAATTGTGCATAAACCATACAAACTCTCTATTAAAGTCCCGATATAACTCAACAATTACAAGATGCTTTTTATTTTATTGAGCTGTGCATCCATAACAATCTGCCTATCATTTAAGCTAGTTCTTAAAAAGTTATTTTGCGCTCTTAACTTTCCAATATATTGAGCCATTTCGTTAAAATACTGCTCAAGTGAAAGCTCATCTTGAACCACAAAACCATATATTGCCCAGCTACAAGCAGGATTTTTTGATAAACCTGACCAAAGAATTTCCACCTCTTTTTTAAACCCACATAGGGTTTAGCTTATTGGCTAAATCTGGCAAAATGCTTTTTCGAGATCAGTTTCTAAACGTGACCAATGTCAAAACCACAAGCGATAGTAACACCTGAGTTGCTTTTTCTGGATCTAGCACATAGCCCTTATAAGTACTGCCTTCTAGCTGTTCGATGGAATTAAAATCTATCATTTGGTTATTCCTTCTGCTTTATAAGGGTTTAAGTAAGTAAAATTTTTATTCTCAGAAAACGAGATGGAAATATATGAAAGTGTTATTAACAACGAATAATCAATTGTTTCTTAAAGGGATGTTTGTCTTTTAAATTGAGCTGGTAATGTTTAAAATTAAACGACTCGATCTTCGTTAATACTATTCAGATTTTGTACTTTTTTGTTGAAAAAACATGGTGACCGATGCTGACAAAAAAGCCAATACAGCACCTAGAACGATATTGAATGACTGTGTTGCAAGTTCTTGTAGATCTCCAGCGGCATCAGCTTCTTGTTTCATCATTTCTTGTACAATAAGGCTAAACTGCTCACCAGACACAGGGTCGGTCTTATCTATTTCCTGTCTAAATTCCGTTAGTATAGCCATATAGGAACCAACGGTGTTTTCAGGGTAATTAAAGTCTTGCTCCCAAAAGGCAATGTAACCAATTGCGATTAGCAAGCTCATATATACAAATAAAACGGTCATCCACATGGCGATAGCTTGAGATTTTTCGGGTGATTTAATGACTGACTTAACGTTATGGGCGTGAGGTGTTCTTTTTTCTAGATTTTGCATGATGTGATCTCTAATTTAAGACCTAATAAAACAGGGAATAAACGGGCTGGTTAAGAAAAAAGCTGCATTGGTCATAGACAATCAACAAGCTTATTTACGGCAAACCAATTATCGCTATTTTTCCAAAATTCAACTTAAATATTGACAGGCTCGCCCGTGTGACAATAGCGAATGATTAGCTCTGCATGGTTAGTTGATAACAACAGGACGACCGACATGATAACCCTGTATATAGTCTGCCTGGCAACGTTTTGCTATATCCAGGTGTTCTGATGTTTCTACTCCTTCAATAATAACTTTGGTATTTAAGTCGTGACATAGCTTGACCAGTGCATGTAACGATTTTATATTTTTAGCGGCTATTAACGAACGATCAAACTTGACAAAGTCAGGGGCTAGTGCAAAAACACGCTCAAAATTTGACGCTTTAACACCAAAATCATCAATAGCTAACTTAAAACCGAGCAGTCGACAGAGTAACAGTCTTTCTTCAAATGCTATTGACATATAATCTAACTCGCTTTCTGTTAGTTCGATAACAATATGATTGAATGCCTTTTTTGAATAATACAATTGCGATAAAAATGTTAGCGTACCATCGCAAAGAAATTGCGCCGCGCTGAAGTTTATCGCAAGTGACAAACCTTGCCTCCGTACTTTTCCTGTACTATCAAGCGCTAATATTTCCTGCAAAATTTGGGCAGAAAATTCAACATAAAGCTGTGGATTTTCATTTAAAATATCAAGGGAAACACCATTAAATTCCCGCAGTAGTATTTCAAAACCACTGAGTGTACTAGTTGCCGTAATGTGAATGGGCATTGTTGCAAAAGTATGATTGCATTTACTAGTCATTATTTTATACCTCTGTTAATAAATTAAAAATAATTTCCTCTAGCATTTGAGCATTTGAGCATTACACGATAAACTTGCAAGTCGCGCTGACTAAAGTAAGAGCTAAACAACATTAATGGTGAGATGAAGAATTTTCTCGTTTATGGTTTCATCGATGTGAATGATCTTTTCTGTAATAAGCAAAGGCCTGAACCTGGCATCAAAACGTACACCGGCTGCTACGGCGAGCACGACTATGCAACTTGAGCAAGAGCTTGGCAACCACACGGAAATTATATTAAACGACTTGAAATTATGTGTAAATGGGAAATATAAAGTGAGAATAATCCGCTCAGTACGGCTTATTCTCATCTTTTATTAGCCTTGTTTAGAACTTTTAGGTGATTCTCCCCTTTATTACCTACAAAAATGAGTTTTAGTTTTTGTTATGTGATTAATTAATTGCAGATGCACAAAGAACATGGCTAGCTACTTCCACGACTCTGTTATTACAATTCTAAAGTACCACTCCCAGCAGATCTTAAAGTTGTAATATTATTATATTTCATTTCGGTCCAGTGACTCACCCAATCTATTTCACTTTGTGACCCAATAAATTTATCTAATTTAATATCTGAAGCTTCATCTGACCATTCAAATGTCACTTGTATCTCACCAGCATTGATATTTTTAATTTTTGTGTAAGCCATGATCTTTCCTTTTGTAGTTTTCATATTATTTCCAACGAGTTAATTCAAAGCCATCAAGCGCTATATAATCAACTTTTGAATGGAAGGTATTACAGGTGTATCTGGTCACTTTAGTTACCCGGGATTAATAGTAATTTCAGTCGTGGCTGAATTTAGGGTTGCCTGCTCCCCCTTTTTTAAAGTGGCTACTTCTATATTTGTTCTTATAATTACTGTTTCATCGGTTTTGTTTTGTATTTTTATATCTGACATTTTCTTTCCTCTATTTTATTTTGTGTTCATTTATAGGTTTTATTCATTCCCTATAATAATTCAGGTAAAGCTCTTTTAAATGGGCTTCAGGCTTTGTTATTAATTACTAAGCTAGAATAAACTCTAGACTTCCACTTGCCGTTATAGCTACATTTGCACGCATATATTGAGCAGAATATTCCAGACCTCCGTTCATTCCCTTAAGAGTTCCTCTATCACCTACTTCTGGAGCGGTATCTGGTTCAAATGGCCCCGCAGTAGCTACAGCTGCTGCATTAGTTGTTGCTGTAAGCTTTGTATATGAACCGCCTTGTTGATTAAAAGAAACATTTTTAAAATCTAAATTTGCTGGTAATGACATAGTTTGTCCTCATTATTTATTAATTACTGTAATAAGCTCTCTTCATTGCCTATAACATAGTGTTAAAAGAACATGGTCTTTATTACCATTATCTTAATCGTTATCTTTTAATCGCCATATCAGCGATTAAAAGGATCAGGTACTTGCAAAAAAGCAATAATATGCGCTATTGAACTTCAGTGATAAAACACGATTGAATTAACTCATGAAACACCATGGGGACAGTAGCGGGATATATTTTCCCAAGGCAAGACCTGACATTAGGTAGCGCTGTTGCTTAATTAATATACGTTGCATATATTAACTGTTGTTATCAAAGCGTTAATTTAAACCCTACGTACATTGTCTAAAGTAAACGAAAACTTCTTAGAACCCGTACCACTACCACCACCGGTCATAATGATGTCGGCGCTGGCAATACCGAGCAGGCTTATCTCCGTATTAATGTCAGAAATAATCGCTGAATTCATCACTTCACCTTCTTCAATTTGAGACGCAACACCAATCCAAATGGTTGGTTTAAATTGAAATACACCTTTTTGCTCTGGCGCAACCGATGTTTTTTGTGCAAGTAATTTTCCATCTTTGTAAATACTGGCATTAATGGCGCCGGCTTTTAAATCATTACGCACTTGCACTTCTTTCATGCTAGTACTTGCGCCTGACTCATCAAGGGTATTGCCTGAAGCAGAAAGCGACATAGCAAACATTTGCCCATTTTGAGCAGGCAGCTGAGCAGTAAAGTTACCGTGACTATCGCTAGCACTTACCTTCATGCCCATTGGGTAATAAAACGGATGGTTATCACCTTGTCCGCAATATTTAATAACCTTCCACGCAATTGATAATTCGTCAAAGTCTGTGGTCACATTTTTTTGGAAAACAACAATTTGCGAATTATTGCTATCGTTGGAATTATTAATAAAATTTAATTTAACACCCATGGTGTTTATCTCCTTGTTTAATAAAAGTTAATACGTTATATGCTTAAGCCATTACTATGTTTTCAAGCGTAAATTTAAAAGCGGATGAATTTTTACCTGGGCCACCACCAGACAAGACGATGTCGGCACTGTCGATACCAAGTAAAGACAATTCAGTATTAACATCAGACATAATGGCTGAATTCATTACTTGCCCTTCTTCTACTTGTGATACCACGCCAACCCAAAGCGTAGGTTTAAATTCAAAAACGGCTTTTTGGCTGGGAGCGATACTAGTTTTACGGGCTAATAGTTTGCCGTCTTTATAGATGCCTGCATTAATAGATCCTGAACTTAAATCATTGCGACATTGCACTTCTTTGGCACTAGTGCCTGCCCCGTCAGAAGCTAAAACATTACCGCTACCATCTAAAGTTACGTGAAACATCTCACCATTATCGGCCTTCATCTTAGGGGTAAAGTTGCCATAACTATCACTGGCACTTATTTCCATCGTCATAGGAAAGTTAAAAGGATGATTATCGCCTTGGCCACAAAACTTAATTGTTTTCCATGCTACCGCCAACTCATCAAAGTCGGTTGCCACATTTTTTTGAAAGAAAACAATTTCAGAGTTATTTCTATCGTTAGATTGATTGATAAAGTTTAATTTTATAGTCATTTTTATTTCTCCACATATAATTAAAAGTACGAAAGAAATTTTCGTACCTGAACAGCACATATCTGTACTGTTTGCTTACTCTGCCACCACATTTTCTAAGTGAAATGTAAATGGCGTTGAGTTCTTTCCAGGGCCACCGCCCCTCATAACAAGGTTTGCCGCGGCAATACCTTGTAATGAAATTTCGGTATTGATGTGTGACATCACCGCTGAGTTTATTGCTGAGCCTTCGATTACGTCAGACACAACACCTAGCCAAATGCTTGGTTTAAACATAAATACCGCTTTCTCCCCTGGTACTAGGGTCGTTTTTCGGCAAATAAGCTGGCCACTTCTAAAAACGTTGACGTTAATTGAGCCCGCCAGCAAATCATTGCAAACTTGCACTTCCACAGAGCCAGGTTTAGCACCTGAACTTTTTAATTCTTTAACAACACCGCTATTAGCCATCGACAATTGTTCACCGGGCTGGGCCATTAATGCCGGGCTATAATTGCCATAAATATCACTGACACTAATCTCAATGCTGTTTGCATAGGTAAAAGGGTGGCTGCAATTAACGCCACAATATTTAATGGTTTTCCAGGCAATCGGTATTTCATCGAGCGATGAAAGGGTATTTTTTTGAAAGATAAGGACTTCAGATTTACTGCTGTCCTGAGATTGATTAATAAATGTTAATTTAGTGTCCATGGGTCATTAACGCCTTATTGGTTAATTTTTGCCGTCAGGAATCCCCCGCTCTGGTTTATTTAGATAAAGCAGAGCGGTTATTCGTTTATGAATATAACGATTTAACTTTAGGTGAACGGGCTTGAAAACTTGGTTGATTTACCTGCGCAGTGGAGGAGCACTAACGACAGGGTTTACTGTTTTTATTCATAAAAGTCATCAAATAAGATCTTCAGACAGCGCTTAACTTTTACTTCGCTATCAGCATCAAGTTTCAGGGGATTATCAAAATAATCGGTTAATTTAGCCAGGATCAGTTTGTCTGATTCATTAACGCCCTTTTCAGCTACACCAGACATAAATAACATTTTAAATTTATTCTTTTCGTCAGAGTCATCAAAAATAATAAAACGATTACTTTGTACCGAACCATTAGGTTCAAAGCTGATATGACATTGCTGCCTGCTTGCTGCATTCATAATATACGGTGTTAGTTTTTTTAAGGCATCACTATGCCCCATCAAGTCTAATACCCTAGGCATAATATCCATCGTAGTTACTGTTAATACATTAGGCTCAGCTATGTCTTTCTGGGTTATTGTGTTGTTAGCAGGCATTGTTGCAAACAAGATTGGCGCCTCTATTATTTTTTGCATCGGCCGATGACCGTGAAGGACATGATGATTTTCGCCCAGGCCCTCGCCATGATCGCCCATGATGACAATAACAGTATCAGTAGTTCTCACTAAGTCTTGATAATCTGTGATTATCTTCTTTACCAAGTTATCAACCAATTGCGCCTGATTGTAATAAGTGAGTGGAAATAAATCCCTATGACTTTCCCGTCTAGTTGCATAATTAACTGACAATTTATTGAAACTCACAGCTTCTTTATTAAGATCCTCTGCAAAAAACAAACCTGGATATTTATGAATTGCAGGGTTTGTAACCCTCGTTTGATCTTTTTCAAAGCCGGCGTAATCACCATTTTCAAGCGTAAGGTTCACACCATTAGGTACCTGCGGTGAGTGAGGGCCTGATAAGTAGACAAAAAATACATGACCACCCTGTTTAATTTTATCTTCATTAGCATTAAGATATTTTTCAAAAGAATCGACCACCACCTTGTCATGCATATCATTACTGAATTTATCTAGCGTAGCTGTAGCTATATAGCTGTTAGCGGTTTTAGCTAGATAACCGACTTGATTTAAAGCGCTGCCAATATAAATACTCCCTATGTTTTTGACTTCAGTCCCATTAAGCAGATCTCTATAAGTAGCAATATCACCTTTAAGAGGAAGCTCTATTGCATAACTTGCTGGGTATTTACTACAATCCGTACTCTTTTCCACATCACATATTTCTTTAGCAGTAAAGGTATTCATCCAATCTGGGCGAGAAAACAATAGCGTTTTATAGCCCAGTTCTTGAAAGGTCTCAATAATGACACCATTCTTTAATGTAGAAAGACTCGCTTCAGTATTGCTATTTACCGTTTCCAGTTCAAAAGAAGGACGCATATTAAGCAAGCTATAGGTTGAGTGATGGGTATTGGTCGCACCTGAGATGGAATACTGAAAAGGCATGCTATTATTATTCAAAAAGGTCTTAGCAATATAAGGTGTTAGTTTGTCATTAACGGCATCCGCTCTGAGGGTATCGATAAAAACAAACAGTAAGTTGGGTCTGTTGTTCTCAGCAGCTTTACCAACGTCAGCAACTGCATTTTTTATTGTTTTTAACTTCTTCAATATTTTATTTTCTTCAGGGTTATCCTTAACAAGTAAGTCAATTGGGTACTTTGCTTCTCTCCAGCAATTTCCCTGTCCAGGTTTACAGGAGGTTAGCTGTAAACCTGTGAATACTGCTGTTGGTGAACTATCATCGACTACTAACTCTATTGGTTGTTTCTTTTTTTTATTAACATATACGTGCTTTTTTTTAGCGCCATTTAGCGTAGTAAATGTTATTTCATTTCGATAATATGATTCCCCCTGTCCCCTAGTAGCTACATGGTTAAAGTTTAATCTGGCCAGGGTCCCATTTTCACAATTGTACTTCGTCCCCGAAAACACGTTCATCAATTTATCATTCACAATGCTCAGGCAGCGATTTTCATTTCCAATAAATAAGACAAATCCCTCATCTGCTGTGGCTCCCAACGCTTTAAACAAAAACTTTTGTGCGTTATCACAATCACCCAATGTAAATGACTGAGTCATTTTATTGGGAACAATACAGTGATTTAGCTTAAAATTACTATTCATTTCGCTCTTGCTAAGGCTTGCATGCAAGATAACGTGCTCAACTTCACCTTTTTTGCCATCCCATAAACCGTCGATTGGTGGTTTAATGATGTTTAAGGGGGTGTAAGAGTCGCCTACTTTGTGAGGGTCCTCTGCGGTATTAAACAGCAATGGATTTGCTTCACTCCCATATTCAGCATGAATTGATGTCGAGAGTAATAAAAGCCCAATCAGGCCCAGTGTTTTACCATAGTGTATTATTTTCATTTCTATCTTCCCATATCATGATGATTGATCCGTTTAGGTAAACTAAAGCAGCCTACTAAGCCTGCGTATTTAAATTTAATTTCAGTACGTTATAGACAGAGCGTCTATTACTCGTTGTTCACGCTTCGCCACATCAGTCCCATGTTGCAAGACTGAATAAATGCTTTGTCAAAAATATTAATATTTATAATCAAGTCAGCTAAAACCACCGTGTTACTATTAGCTTTTTGGTTATATAGATAAGACGCATCAATTAATAAGTTGTGACGGTTATTTACGTGATTGTTTACACTTTTTATTTACAAAAGTATCGAATATTACTTGTGCAAGCTTCGCCACATCAGTCCCATTTTGGTTGAAGAGCTGAAGCAATTGTTTGTTATAAGCGTTAATTTTTTATAACCAAGTCACCTAAACTACCGTGTTGTTATCAGCTTTTTGGTTATATAGATAAGACGGTTGAATTAATAAGTTGTGACGATTATTTACGTTTTTTTATTTACAAAAGCATAGAATAATACTTGTACATGCTTCGCCACATCAGTCCCATGTAGGCAAGCTGAACCCATTGCTTGTAATAAGCGTTAAGTTTTAAAATCACTAACGTGCTCTTTGGCTTTGATCTGGTCAGCTAATTAAATGATAGCCTTGCCATCATTTTTAATATGCACCATGCAGTGTCGTGGCTATGAATGATAACGTCACTTATTACAGCCCAAGTGTTTTCGTTCAATACGAAGCCCTATGGCAGACTAATCAATCAATAAACCACTAGATTTTGCTCGGTTTCTCACGTTTATCGTTAGCTGTCGCCGTTAAGCTTTTGACATTACATTCAGGGTGATTTATTTTAATAACATTAGCTATTGGTACATCAACTAGTAGCGAAAGGTTTAATTTTTTGATCTCTAATGCGACTTTTTGGCCTGCTTGATCTTGACACAAGATACCTTCGTATCCGGCCAATGCGCCTTTAAATAATTTAACACGATCACCTTTTATTAAGGCTGTTGCCCGAATTTGTGGGTTATTGCTTTCAGTCATAATTGCCTTTAATAACACCATTTCTTTATCTGGAATCGGGGTCGGATAGCCACCAAAGGAAATAAAATGAACAAAACCAGGTAGGGTTTTAACCGTATGCATATCAGCGATATTAAGATAAACAAACAGGTATGATTTAAAAACAGGTAGGGTAATGATTTTACTTCGATCACTCCATTGCCTAGTTTCTTTCCTTAATGGTAAATATGCGTCTATTTGATGTTTGCATACTTCATTACATAATTTTTTTTCGGCATTAGGCTTGGTATAAATGACATACCATTGTTTATCTTTTTCAGTAATCATGATGACTCTGCTTTTATTTTGATTTTAGGGAAATAAAGTGACAGATAAGCTTCGCCACATCACACCCGGTAAACCTTGTGGAGATAGTATTTAAAATAAAATTCATAACCTTGATTACAATGAACCCTTGTAAGCTTCATGTGGTTTTTATTTTATTTCTACAAAAAAGACGTGAGAGAAAATAGGTTGTGATAAATATTTGTATTTATGGCTAGTTTTACGCGGATTAAGTTTTTTATAAGCATTACAAAACTAAGCGTGTTGATGAAGTAATGCTAGTAACATACTTAGAGGATTTTTATCTTTCGCTGAAATTAGGATTAAAGGCTATAACATTAGCCATAGCCATTAAGTTTTCTTGAAAACTGATACGTTTGGCCTTTGTTATGCTTTTGAAACAAGCAAGTAGTAAAAAGACCTAGCATAACTATTTTCAAGAAAAACGGTTCTTTGTGTTACCGATATTAATTTAACTTTGTGCTAAGAAGCGAAGTTTATTACGTGCTAACTGTACCCGTTTACGTACATTTTCCGCTGAGATATTTAATAATTGGGCAATATCCCCGTACTCCATTTCTTGTAAAAATTTATATTCAATGATCTGCTTTAAGTCTTCAGGAAGCTTCGAAATACTTTTCAATAGCGCTTCCATCGCATATTCACGTTCTATTTCTATTTCCAGTAATCCACTACTGTTATCAGAAAAGTAGAACTCGTTTGGCAAGACCTTTACTTGATTAACCAACTCATTTTCTCGAGCTTGAAACCTATGAATGTCAATACATATGTTGTAGGTTATTCGGTAAATCCAAGCAAAGAAATTTTTAATCGGTGCTAATTCTTTATGAAAATAACGTAGCGCTTTTTCACTCGCCGTGGATAACGCGTCATTAACTTTGTCTTGATCCCCATTAAGCCATTTAATGCATAAACCATTTAGACGATGACGATGAGAATCCCATTGCTGCCAAAAATCATTGTGTAGTGTATTACTCTGAAAAGTACCAAATACTATAGCTGACATTATTCTTCCATTTATAAACTGCCAATGGAGGAAAGACGCCAATGTTAATACTTTGTGAATAATTAAATTTAAAGTAGACCATGATTAAGTTTTGTGGAGCAGATCTTATGTATTAGAATGAGTACTTAAGCTTATGAGCAATAATGCCCTATTGATTTTAATAAATTGCAAATAGCATTGGGGGGGGTATAGTCAACATCAAATTGTGAATTAATATAAGAGTGAATACATTCGCCTGCTATACGTTGTTCTGACTTCTTTTTACTTGCAAACGCTGATATTTCTCTGCGGGCCTAATTGGCAACCTAATGATTCTACTAATATTAAGCATTCTGGCAATTTCAGCTCTATTCTTACCTGATTTAAAATGTGGAACAGCGAGTAGGCGTAATCTCATTCGATGATTTTTTACTTTGTTAGCAAGCGCTTTTAATTCTTGTCAGCTATTTGTCTTTAATACCATTTTATTGATGAGCAGCAAAATGATATTAGCTCACCTCTTTATGCTAATTGTTATTACAAAGCATTACATATTTATAAAGTAGAAACTGTTCATATAGCTGTGATTTTAAGTTGACCTGCTTTATGCAAACAGTGCAAAAAGACAGTCCAATTTGGATTCACACATTAACAATGATCCAGTTTAATGGCTGATAAAGAATAATATTCTAGTTAATCGAGGTATTTATGAATTAAAAAATGACAATACAATACAATACAATACAAAACTTAAACAAAAACAAAAACAAAAACATTAACAGCAGAAGTTTGAAAAGAATCAATTGTATTATGATGAGTTAACTGAATACGAAAATAAATTATAAAAATCTTTAGAAAAGGAATATATATGTAATAAAATAAACGAAAAGTTGATTCAAGAAAGCGTATATAAATTTCAGCAAGTATCTGAAAAACAAAATCAGAATATGAGGTTGTAGCAAAAAATTGGATCTGCTGTACTGCCACCTAGCCACGGTCAGTACATTGGTTTATCAGTGTGCTTTAGCTTGAATTTAAAAGCCTTAAATAATATATAACGTCAATCTCCCTCTTTTGATAAAACGATAAAATCCTACTTCAAGACATTGTGATGGCTACAGCTAATCTAAGATTTTAGTTAAAAATAAGCTATCGGGATCTTATTGATAATCAGAGAATGGTTGACCACTAACGAAACCAAAACGCTTATAAAGGTTTTGTCCCGGAATAAATACAGTTCCCGTTTATAAACTCATTGTTTTATAACCACACGCTTTAGCTTCCATTGTAAGTAGTTTAGTTGCTACGCCTTACTTAGGCGCTGACTAGAGGTTCTCATTGATTTAAGCTCAACATGATCTGAGTTCAACTATTTAAGGTCATCACATCCGGTGCTTTTAACACAGTTAAATCTAACGCATGAACACTTTCTTTTGGGCAGTGTTTTAACATACCTTGATGTTGTTCTTGCAAGAGCTCAGCGATTTCTATACTTTCAGGTTATCTATTTCAATTTTCATTTTATTTATACCAAATTTTAATAACATCATAAACCCGTTCACCTTCCGGCGTTTGTACCACAACTTCATCAGCAACTTTTTTACCAATTAAGGCACGGGCCATGGGTGAATCTATACTTATTTCACCTTTTTTAACATCCCATTCATCAGGACCAACAACGCGGTAGTTCACTTCGTTATCGTCTTCGTTAACTAGCTTAACCCAAGCACCAAAATATACTTTCCCTTCTTGCTGGGGCTGATAATAAACAATCGTTAGCTCTTCAGTGCGTTTTACTAAAAAGCGTACTCTGCGGTCAATTTCACGCAAACGTCTTTTACCGTAAATGTATTCCGCATTCTCACTACGGTCTCCTTGCGCTGCCGCCTCTGAAACTGATTTTGTAATGATTGGCCGCTCTTCTTTCCACAAATATTTCAGTTCTTTATCTAAGCGATCCCAGCCTGCGCGGGTAATGTAATTACTTCTTTTCATAAGTTATAAAATAATTAAAACAATCATTTAATTGTGACAGGAATAAAGCGGGCTTACTAGAAAATATCAGTATTTAAAAATAACGTCGCTCTTTGCTATCGACGTGCATAGAAGCATTAATGCAGTGTAGGCATGAATGCTTAGGAACTGCCATGGCAACACGACATTACCTACAGGGAAGTAGGTACTTATGATTTGTCTGGAACAAAAATCATGACCGTTCATCCTGAACATAAAAAAGCCTTAACGTTTTACCGTTAAGGCTTTGTATCAATTGCTAGTTTATAACAAAGTGATATTAGATTTCGTAATCAACTACTTCATAACCTAATGCTTCAAGTTGTGGTTTCAATGTTTTAGCATCGCCCACTACAACCATAACCATTTCAGCTAAGTTTAAGTGTTTAGCTGCGAGTGCATTGATTTCTTCAACCGTAATGGTCTTAACAATTTCAGCACGTTCTTTAACAAAACTTGGTGTTAAATCATGTTCTAAAATTTGTGCTAAGAAACCTAATTTAGCGCGAGGTGTTTCATATTTTAACGCATCTTGTTGGTTTATCGCATTACGCATAAAGCTTAACTCTTCTGCAGTAATACCTTTTTCACGGTAACCGTTGATTTCATTTACAAATTCAATAATTGACTTATCAGTCACATCGGCACGAACTTCAGCAGAAGCGGTATAAGAACCAGAGAATTTATCAGCACTAAATCCTGAACGTGCGCCGTAGGTATAACCTTTATCTTCACGAAGGTTTAAGTTAATACGACTATTAAAAGCACCACCTAATGGGAAGTTCATTAAGTATGACTTGTAATATTCACCGGTAATATCTTGAGTGATAGAACGCTTACCAATACGAATTGCCGATTGTGCCGCGCCATCTTTATTAACTAAATAAATAACGCCTGCTTTTGTATCAGGTTTAGCCAGTGATAATTCTAAGCTTTCACCTTTACCTTCCCAGGTAGAAAAGACATTAAATACTTTCACTAGCGCTTTTTCTTTAAGGTCTGATACCACAATTAATTGGCTGTTGGCTGGTTTAACTTGCTGTTGATAAAATGCTTTAACATCGGCTAAAGTAATATTTTTAAGACTCTGCTCTGTACCTTGGCTTGAAATAGCAGCAATATTATCAGCTTGCAATAATTGACGATAAGCAGTAGATGCTAAGTAACCTGAATCTTTTTTGCTGTTAATAGCGCCTTGAATAGCATTACTTTTGTTACGAGCAAACTCTGACTCTATAAACGCTGGCTTCATCAGTTTTTCGTTAACTAGTGCCATGGTTGCATCAAGGTTTTTAGTTAACGTACTTACATGAACATTTAAGTATTGAGTACCTGCATAGATAGATATTGAACTACCTAATTTTTGTAGCTTATTACTCATAGCTTCTGCGCTACGTTCAGTGGTTGACTCGTTTAAAACACTCGCTAATAACGAAACAACGCCTGCTTTTTCTTTATCAGAATAGTAATGACCTGCTGGGATCTTTAATAACAAAGATGTAGTAGGTGTTTCGATACTTTGCGTACCCAATACTTTAATACCGTTAGCTAACGTTTCTTGCCACATTTGTGGAACAGCTACGGCTTTATTGGCTCCTGCTGCTGGAATCTTACTACGGTCAAAACTGTCGGTAGCTTTACGAACCGTTAAACTGTCAGCTGAAGTCTTTGATGCTTCGCCTTTACTACGTGGTGCTGGTGTAAAGTTGTCTTTCGCAGCAATTAAATCAAGTTTGCCCTTAGGCACGATGCTCATGATCACAGCATGTTGATCTTTAATATACTTTTTAAAGACACGCATAACATCTGCTTTAGTGACATTTGCATAGCGAGCAATATCTTTTTCAATGTAGTTTGGATTACCTTTAAATGTTTGGTTAGCAGCAAGCTGGCTTACTTTTCCCGAAACACTTTGCAAGCCAAAAATGAAGCCTGCTTCCATACTTGCTTTAACTTTCGCTAAATCATCGTCTTGAACGCCACGTTCTTCAAATTCAACTAAACTATCGCGAATAACTTTTTCAATATCAGCTAATGTTTTACCTGAAGCTGGGTGTGGTAAAGCTAATAAAGTAAATGTACAAGCTAACTCTGCACAAGGGTGACCTACAGAAGCTTGAACAGCTAATTGGTTTTTCACTAAGTTTTTGTAAAGAAGAGAGGTTTTACCACCACCTAAAATACTTGATAAAACGTCAAGTGGAGCTTCATCTTCATGACGAACAGAAACTGTTGGGTAAGACATATAAACCAATGGTAAATGAACATTGTCTTCCATTGAAATGTAACGGTCTTCTTCAAGAACGAAAGTTGGCTTCTCTGGCATACCAATTTCAGGTCCACGAGGAATTGAACCAAAGTATTGTTCAACAAGCGCTAACGTCGCGGCAACATCGATATCGCCACCAATAGTTAATGTTGCATTGTTTGGGCCATACCATTTTAAGAAAAAGGCTTTTAAGTCATTAACATTTACACGATTCAAATCGTCCATAAAACCAATAACTGGCCATGAGTACGGATGACCGGCTGGGTACAATGCTTCTGAAACACGCTCGTTTAATCGGCCATAAGGACGGTTATCTACACGTTGTCCACGTTCATTCTTTACTGTTTCACGTTGTACTTCAAACTTTTCTTGAGTTACAGCATCAACCAAAAAACCCATGCGATCAGCTTCTAACCACAACATTTTCTCTAATTGGTTAACAGGAACGGTTTGAAAATAATTAGTACGGTCACTGTTTGTTGTACCATTCATGGTACCACCGGCTTCAGTCACTAATTTAAAGTGTTGCTCATCTGCAACGTTTTCAGAGCCTTGAAACATCATATGTTCAAAAAAGTGAGCAAAACCTGATTTTCCAAGCTCTTCACGACCAGAACCTACATGATAAGTCATATCAACATGAACCAATGGGTCTGATGCGTCTTCATGTAGAATAACGGTTAAGCCATTGCTTAAGGTGTATTTTTGATAAGGGATTACAGTTTTACCTGCTTCGGCTTTTATTTGCTCAACAAAACTTACGCCAGTTGGCAAGGTAACTTCAGCCGTGGTCGTTGCTGGGGTCGTTTGTTCACATGCTGCTAAACAAGTTATTAGCAGTGGAATGCTCCATTTTTTCAATTTATGCTCCTAAGCGGAATTGATTATTTGTTATTTGTTATTTCTATTTGTGCTGATCAGCGATATTACGCCAGTTTCAACCTTGTAATATATTCTTAACATAGTAATTTTACCAATGGTTTTTCATTTTTGAAATATCTTGTTACCTTTCTTAAATATAATGAAATTTCAGTAACAAACAGACAATAATAACCTTGTCTTAATTATTGTAGATAAAGCATTAAAATAGTCTTTTGCAGTTTTCTGCTCGGCTGGTTCATGTTGCTCTTCAGTTTCCGTTTTCACTGGTACATGTTCCTCACCACTACAGCCTCCACAACATCCCATAAGATTTTTCAATTAAAAATAGTAAAGCAATTATGACCAAGCTTTCATTGAGCTAAGTTGATCAAAATCATCAGTTATTAAATCGGTTCTTTTCTAGCAGTCTTTTATCGCTACTTTATTAGTGAATTGAGTTAGAGCACACATTTAGTACCTATATTTTGTCGATATTTAGGTTTTATAGTGGCTTCCCTATGCCCACAAGACGACCACCGCCCGCTTTATTAGTCGGATTATTTCACAGTAACTACGGAAGAATCTAGATTTCGGTGCTATTCAATATCGAAATAAAAGTATAAGTAATTGATTTTAAATATTTATATAATTACCAAGCAAGGTTCATCCGTATTCATGATCAAACACTTGCAATTAACCAATAGTGATATCATAATGATATCACTTGGAATTATTATTTATGGAGAATAATATGTTAGTTGAGAAAGAGATCAATGCCCCAAATGGTATTATGTTCATTTTTGTTTTATTGCTCGCGCAACTAGGCGCTATAGCGTTGCTTATAAGTAGTATGGTAGATCAAAATCCGGTGTTAATAGTTATCAGTCTACTCGCTTCTATCATTGTTTTTATCTGCTGGTTTGGATTTTTTATGGTTAATCCCAAAGAAGCTCGAGTGATGCAGTTGTTTGGTAAATACGCAGGCACAATACATGAGTCCGGCTTACGTTGGGCGAATCCTTTTTATACAAGAATGCGCGTATCTCTGCGTGTACGTAATTTTGAAAGTAGTAAGCTTAAAGTGAATGACAAAAATGGTAATCCGATTGAAATTGCCGCAGTTATTGTTTGGGAAGTTTCAGACACCGCAGAAGCTGTTTTTCAAGTAGATGATTACGAAGATTTCGTATCAATTCAAAGTGAATCGGCGCTAAGAAATTTAGCGACAAGTTATGCTTACGATCACCACGAAGATAATGATATCTCATTACGTAGCGATCCGGCGATAATTTCATCGGCGTTGAAAGATGAAGTACAAGAAAGATTACAAAAAGCAGGTGTAACTGTCATTGAGTCACGTATTAGTCATTTAGCGTATGCGCCAGAAATTGCCAATGCGATGTTAAGGCGCCAACAAGCAATGGCCATTATTGCGGCCCGCAGAACCATAGTTGAAGGTGCTGTTGGCATGGTTGAAATGGCATTAATAAAATTAGAAGAACGTGAAATTGTTGAACTTGATGCAGAAAGAAAAGCGGCAATGGTCAGCAACTTACTGGTGGTATTATGTAGTGATGAAGCGGCTCGACCTGTGGTAAATACTGGCAGTCTTTATTAATAGTTAATTGTGCGAGAAATATCGTGGCTAAAAAAGCATATCCCCTGCGGATCAATGAGGAAATACTTTCGGCGATGCAACAATGGTCTGATGATGAATTACGTAGTTTAAATGCACAAATTGAATATGTATTACGTGACGCATTACGAAAATCTGGTCGAAGTAAACCGAAACCGATAGAGCCTATTATTGACCCTGAAAGCTAATATATTGAAATATTATTACGTTAATTACTTTTAACATATTTCAGACAAAAAAATACCGATGACAACGTCATCGGTGTATTAGCTATGAGGAAAGCTAGAATATACAAATTATTACAACAAGCGTTCGCTAGGAACAAGATAACTATAGAGCACCAGCTCTATTAATACAATCAATTTGTGTAATTTTATTTCATAAATGTAATTATAATACACTAAATGAGTGCTTTCCATTCTTCAAAACCCTACGTTTCAGCTATACTAAAAAATAATGTGTTGCAGATGCGATGAATATGAAATATTTACTTTGTGCTTTTTTCTTACTTTATTTTTATAATGCTAATGCAATAGATACCATTCGTACGAGAGGCCCTCAATCAGAGTTTGACGCTAGTCATAGTTATTTTATCGGTTTAATTAAGCTCGCTTATCAAAAAAACAACAAAGAAGTTAATCTTGTTTTTTCTCCTTATATGGCGCAAAAAAGAGCATTAAGTGAATTACAAGCTGATCGAATTGTAGATATTTATTGGGCGGGTATGGATGCTGCTCGGGCAAGTCAATTAAGTGTGGTAAATATCCCTTTAATCAAAGGTCTATTAGGTTTCCGTGTTTTTATTACCCACCAAGACAATCTAGAAAAGCTTGAACAAGTGTCGACGTTATCAGACTTAAGAAAAGTAAGTTTATGCCAAGGAAGTCATTGGCCTGACACCGATATAATGCTTGCTTCTGGTCTTAATATACTACCGAACCCTATTTACGAGAACATGTTTTCTCAAACATATATTAAACGTTGTGATGCTTTTCCTCGGGGTATTCACGAAGCAAGGTCAGAATATCAAGCACGTAAAATAGTTATGCCTGAACTAGCACTCTATCAAGATCTGATTCTTCATTATCCTTTCCCCATGTATTTCTTTACTTCGGCTAAAAATAGTCAACTGGCAAATTTTATACAAACGGGGCTTGAAAAAGCAATCGACGATGGCAGTTTTGAACAGTTTATGAGAACTCATCCAACAACTAAGCACTTATTTCCACTGGAGATATGGCAAAATGCCCGTTTCATTTACTTAGAGAATCCTTTTTTGCCCGAAGGCCTTGATACTAAAGACCCGAGATATTGGATTTACGTAAACTAGCATCTATTTAGTTAAGGTAGCTATATAGATGCTCAAGTTCAGGGTTGTTATAGGTTAAATGAAGGCAAGTTAATGCGCTTGCTCCCAATTATCGCCAATACCCGCTTCTGCTATCAAGGGTACTTTCAATTCCACGGCGTTATTCATAATTTCAACCAGCTTAGCTGTGGTTTCTTCAACAATATCTTGGTGTATTTCAAAGACTAATTCATCATGCACTTGCATGGTCATTTGTATACGAGGATCATCTTTGGCTTGTAGCCATTTGTCTACCGCTAACATAGCTTTTTTAATGATGTCCGCAGCAGTGCCCTGCATAGGCGCATTTATAGCCGCACGTTCTGCGCCTTTTCTCCGCATCGCATTTTTCGCTTTTATATCGGGTAAATATAATCGACGTCCAAATAATGTTTCAACATACCCTTGTTCGCTCGCTAGCTGACGCGTGTCTTCCATATATGCCATAACGTTAGGGTAACGTTCAAAGTACTTGTCCATATATTCTTGAGCACGATGGCGCGGTACATCTAATTGCTTAGCTAAACCAAACGCTGACATGCCATAAATTAAACCAAAGTTTACCGCCTTCGCACTACGACGCTGCTCCGTCGTTACCTCATCTAAATCAACAGCAAATATTTCTGCCGCTGTCGCTTTATGAACATCTCGCCCTTCGGAAAAGGCAGAGACTAAACCGGGATCGTCAGATAAATGTGCCATTATTCTCAATTCTATTTGCGAGTAATCAATGGCAACAATTTTATGATCTTTTGGTGCAATGAACGCCAAACGAATTTTTCGCCCTTCTTCACTGCGAATTGGAATATTTTGTAAGTTTGGATCGGTCGAAGATAAACGCCCGGTCGCCGCTACGGCTTGTTGATAAGAGGTATGTACTCGCCCAGACTTGCTCGCTAATAGGGGTAATTTGTCCGTATAGGTTGATTTAAGCTTACTTAAGCTTCGGTTTTCTAGAATAACTTTCGGTAAAGGATAATCAAGCGCTAATTCTTGTAAAACTTCTTCTGCTGTTGAAGGAGCCCCTTTAGGTGTCTTCTTAATAACCGGAATTTTTAACTCTTCAAACAGTATTTTCTGTAATTGCTTAGGCGAAGAAAGATTAAACGTTTGGCCGGCAATATCATGCGCCTGAATCTCTAACTCTTGTAACCGCATGCCAATAGAGTGACTTTGCTCATTCAACAAATCTGAGTCTATCAATACGCCATGTTGTTCCATACGAGCTAACACTGGCAATAAGGGCATTTCTATATCGGTAAATACTGATAATTGATCTTTATTTTTTGCTAATTTTGAAAAAATAGCCTGGTGCAAACGCAAGGTTATATCAGCATCTTCGGCGGCATAAGGCCCGGCTTGCTCAATATCAATTTGATTAAAGGTTAACTGCTTAGCCCCTTTGCCTGCAACATCTTCAAATTTAATTGTTTTATAACCCAAATACTTAGTCGCTAGCGCATCCATATTATGACGCGTCGCGACACTATTTAAACAATAAGATTCGATCATAGTATCGAAAGCAATACCTTTTATCTTAATATTATAATGAGACAGTACATTGGCATCATACTTTAAATTTTGACCCACCTTTGCTTGGTTTTCATCTTCAAGTAATGGTTTTAATTGTGCTAATACCCAATCACGATCTAATTGTTGTGGCGCACCTTCATAGTCATGCATAAGTGGTACATAAGCCGCTTTACCTATTTCAGTACTGAATGACAGTCCTACAAGCTCAGCTTTCATATAATCAACACTGGTGGTTTCGGTATCAAAAGCAAACAGTTCAGAATTTTTTAGCTGTGCTAACCAAGTAGTAAATTCGCTTTCTGAAAATATAATTTGATAATCAGTTTCAATATCAACAGCTGTTGGTAGCTCTTCTTCAATAGTGTCACTATTTGAAGTTTCTTGGAGAGATGAACTCGTTGTTGATTTACCCTTCTCTAAATCGGCTAACAAGCGACGTAATTCATATTTAGTATAAAGCTCGGTAAGCTTCTCAACGTTCGCTTCACCCGGTTGTAATTGCTCTGCTGTTTGCTCAAGCGGTACATCAAGCTTAATCGTCGCTAACTCATAAGAAAGCGGTAAAAATTCAAGCGCTTCTCGTAAGTATTCGCCAATTTTACCTTTTACATTATCGGCATTAGCCATGACATTTTTTAAGTTTTCATGCTCAAGCAACCATTTTACCGCGGTTTTAGGGCCACACTTATTAACACCAGGAATATTATCGACCTTGTCACCCATCAAGGATAAATAATCAATAATTTGATCAGGACGAACACCAAATTTTTCAATAACGCCCGCTTCATCCATTTTTACATCGGTCATGGTATTGAATAACGAGACATGTTTATTCACCAACTGGGCCATGTCTTTATCGCCCGTTGAAATAACCGTATCGATACCAGCCTTAGTTGCTTGGTCAGCCAAAGTACCAATAACATCATCGGCCTCGACACCTTCAATCACTAATAAAGGCAACCCCATAGCGGCAACAATTTCATGTAAGGGTGCAATTTGTGTCCGTAAATCGTCAGGCATCGGCGGACGATTGGCTTTATAGTCTGGATACATGTCATTACGGAAAGTTTTACCTTTCGCATCAAATATCACTATTACATTGCCATTAGGGTAATCTTTCTTCAGGCTTTTTAACATATTCAATACGCCCGTAATTGCCCCCGTGGGTTGACCATCTTTTGTCGATAATGCTTGCAAATAAGGAACGTGATATGCACGGAATAAGTAGGACGATCCGTCTACTAAAATCAGCGGAGATAAAACAGGATTTGTCATGATGATTGGCGACTAGCAATGAAATTTGGCTAAGGATGCCATATTCAGTGTTTTCTCTCCACTTAATCAAATAAATTAGTGACAAAAACTTTATCTAACTGTGGATAAGTGTGTTGAAAACAACGAAAGAAACCATAACAACCAAGCGACCATTACGGTATTTTTTTCGATAAAAGATTGTTTTTATTGAGAAAAGATAGCTTGTAACTTCTTTTTCACATATTTCTTATTATATTTATTTATGTGGATAAAGTTTTATCCCACTTATTTTTCAGCATCTTATTGTTTGTTCATTATTTGAGCTGATGAAATAAACGAGGTAAGAGAGTACCAGAATTTATTGTCATTACCAGAGAATTATTAAATTAATTTGAAAGAAATGTTACACCTATAAATAACTAAAAAACATAAGCGAATAACGGTAAGACTTTGCGCGATTTATAGGGTAATTATTAACATAAAAAAAACATGCTTTTCTTTGTTAATAATTATCCTTTGTACAAAATACTTGCCAAAAGTTATACCGTTTTACACCTTTAGATTAATAAAATCCCTTAATCACTTTTCTTTACCTTTAGCGAACTTTAAATACAAAGTAGGCAGTACAAACAAGGTCAACAAGGTCGCGGTAACTAAACCACCAACGATGACGGTTGCTAAAGGCTTCTGTATTTCAGCGCCAATACCGTCAGACATTAACATGGGGATCAAACCTAGTGCAGAGGTAAGAGCCGTCATTAATACCGGGCGTAAACGCGAGCTTGCACCTTTAATCACCGCTTCTGTTAATAACACTCCTTGTTTAACGCGTTCATTAAAATTTTCCACCATAACCACGCCATTTAAGACCGCGACACCGAACAAAGTAATAAAACCGACGGCACTAGGTACCGACAAGTATTGATCTGAAAAATACAGAGCGAAAATTCCACCAATAACAGCCAAGGGTACGTTACATAAAATAAGGACCACTTGACCTATCGAGCCAAAAGCAAAAAATAACAATAAAGCTATCAATGCTAACGACAACGGAATAACTAACATTAGGGTTTGCTGCGCTCGTTGCTGGCTTTCATATTGCCCACCAATAACAATAGAGTACCCTGCCGGTAAATTAACCTTTTCAGCAATTGTTTGGCGAATTTCTGCCACAACACTGCCCATATCTCGGCCTTGCACATTGGCTTGAATAACGACACGACGCTGAACATCGTCTCGACGTATTTGTGGTGGTCCTGACTCGATGGCAACACTAGCAATATCAGCCAACCGCACCCAAGCTCCCGATGGCGATAACAGCCGAATATCTTTGATAGCACTGATATCTTGACGAAATTTCTTGTCGTAACGCACATAAATATCGTAACGCTCATTGCCTTGTATTATTTGCCCAGCACTGGCACCGCCCAGACCATCACGTACTACCGACATTAAATCAGCGACGGCTAATCCATATCGTGATAATTGCTGACGATTGGGCTTTATGACCAGCTGTGCTTCACCCACTATCTGCTCTAAAGCGACATCTTTTGCACCAGCAACCTGCTTAATAGCTTGTGCTATTTGTTGGCCTTTTTCCGCTAACACAGCTAAGTCGCTACCAAACAACTTAATCGCTAATTGCGCCTTAACCCCAGACAGTAACTCATCAACCCGTGTTGCTATGGGTTGTGAAAAATTAAACAATAAACCAGGGAACTGCTCAAGCTTAGCTTCCATTAATATTTGTAAATCAATACGGTTATTTGCGCTTGTCCAATATTGTTTGTCACGTAAGCCAACATATATTTCTATGTTATTAACAGGTTCTGGATCACCACCCAATTCAGGACGACCAATACGACTGAGTGCATAATTGACTTCAGGAAATTCTAGCAATATTTTTTCTAGTTTCGGTGCTACCGATAAAGCTGTAGCCAAACTCGATGAAGGCGCTAAAGTTACCCTAATATTAATAGTGCCCTCTTCTAACTCAGGGACGAATTCTGTCCCTATTTTCGGCACGGTATTTATAGCCAACGCTAACAGCGAAAGGGTCACCAGCATTAGCCACTTACTGTGCGATAATGTCCACGTTAATGAAGCTTGATATAGCTGTTCAAGGTAATTAAGTGGCAGGTTTTTTCTCACCTTTATACCTTTCTTAAAAACTATTACCGCCAGCGCAGGAACAAAAAACAACGCCACAATCAGTGCACATACAATAGCGATCATAATGCTCACGGCCATAGGTTGAAATAATTTCGCTTCAACACCTGAAAAACTAAACAATGGCATAAACACCACTAAGATAATGGCGGTGGCAAAAAAAACTGGCCGAGCAACTTGTTGAGCCGCGTCTTGAATTGTTTTGATGATCGAGGCTTCATTGAGATTACTTTTTTGCTGTGCCTGTTTTTCACTCAAGCGCTGAATGATATTTTCTACCATGACCACCGAGCCATCGACCAACATACCAATGGCAACGGCTAAACCACCTAGCGACATTAAATTAGCTGACAAACCAAGCCATGCCATGATCATTAAAGCAATGCCAATAGCAATAGGAATCGACAATAAAACGAGTGCCGTGGCACTGAGATTAAGTAAAAACAAAGCTAATACGACAACGATAAAAATAAAAGCGAGCAGTAATGCATTAATAACGGTATCGACCGCTTGCTCAATTAGATCGGCTTGATCATATATTACCGAAAACGACACGCCTTCAGGTAACGCTTGATTAATCATTTCTTCTCTAGCATTAATGCTATCGATAGTCGTTTTTGTATTCGCGCCCATACGTTTTAATACTATGCCGGTAACAACTTCACCTCGTTGAATAATTTCACCTGATTCCAGTCGGTTAGACATGGTTACTGCGCCTTGTCGAATTTCTTCTCCCATGGAAACGCTAGCAACATCACTAACGGTCACTACCGTACCGTCAATCGTTTTTATCGGGATTTGCTTTAGTTGCTTGATGCCATCTTCACCAGACGCTATCCAGCCCATACCTCGAATAACTAATTGCTCTTGGCCACGCTCTAGAAACCAGCCACCGGCATTTTGATTATTACCTTCTAACGCCTTCATCACCGTTTGTTGGTCAACCTCATAAGCCAATAAACGATTCGGATTAATATTCACTTGATATTGTTTAACCGCACCGCCAAATGATAAGACTTCGGTTACCCCATCTACCGGCATCAACATCAATTTAACTAACCAATCATTCAAACTTCTCAGTGCAACGCTGTCATAGCCTGAATCAGGCTCTGCTGATAATAAATATTGATATACTTGGCCTAACCCAGAAGTATTTGGCCCTATTTCGGGCACACCAGCTCCTTGTGGAATAAGCTCTTTGGCACTTTGTAAACGTTCAAAAGCTAACTGGCGAGCAAAATAAATGTCAGTACCTTCCTTAAACACAACGGTTATGACCGACAAGCCAGTTTTTGAAATTGACCGTACTTGTTCTACATCGGGCAATGCGTACATTAAGGCCTCAATAGGAAAAGTAATTAACTGTTCGACCTCTTCTGCGGCTAAGCCGGGGGCTTCGGTATTTATCGCCACTTGTACATTAGTGACATCGGGAAAAGCATCTAAATTTAATTTGGGTAAAACAAAGACACTACTTACAGCAACAACCAGTAATAAAATCACCAATAAAAGGCGTTGTGTTATAGCTTGATGGATCAAACGATTCAACATAATAAACTCCTACTTTTAATGATTATTGATTAATGGTTATGTGCTGAAAAACCTGATTTCGCCGCTTGCGAGGCGATAAAAAATGCCCCGTTAATAACAACTTTTGTTCCTGCTGCTAAACCAAAAACTTCTTGATAACTGATGTTCTCATTATTATTTTGAGTAACTAATACTTGTCCTAATTCAACTTCTAGGGCTTGAAACTCTCCGGCTTCATGTTCAATAAATACTTGCCAGTCACCATCAGCACCTCGAATCAATGCATTTTGTGGTACAGCGATAACCGGCTCAGCTAGTGCATTCGAAAAAGTCACATCGACAAACATGCCAGCGTGTAATTTATCTTCTGGATTATCAACAAGTAAGCGGACAATTCTGGTGCGTGTTTTTACATCTATGGTATGTGCAGACTGAATAACTTTTGCTTGATATTTTTGGTCCGCAAGCATAATTTGTGCAACCGTACCTGCCGGTAAATTAATGTTTTGCGTTGGTGGTAATCTAGCTTCAACCCATAGCTGGCTTTCGTTTGTTAACACCATAATGGTAATACCTGCGCCAACACGCTGACCTTGATGAAAATCATCAGAAAGTACGGCACCTTCTCGAATTGCGGTTAGGGTATATTCGCCTAATAAAGCGTTATTATTTTTTCTTAAAAATACAATCGCCTCATCCGTTAAGCCATAAGCTTTTAAACGACTCATCGCGGCAATGTATTGAGTTTGAACGGTTAATTTTTGTTTATCGCTGACCGTATCAGAGGTTAGATCCTTAACTCGCTGCCAGTCGGCATAAGCAATACGATAATTCGCTTGCGCTTGAGCAACATCTTCACTGAATAAAGTAACCAGTGGTTGCCCTATTTCTACACGCTCGCCCAAAATAGCATGACGTTTTAAAACAACCGACTCGACACGTGGTGAAACATAATAACTGGTGTAACCGTTGGCTTTTATTTCTCCCGGCGCATAAAAAGGTGACGACATCGCCTGCTTGTGAATCGTTGCAACTTTAATATCAGCTTGTTGGAGTTGTATATCCGTTAAGTGAATTTCTTGCTGATGATCTTCTTCAGCAAAGGTAGGGAAACTTAATGATACAGATAAAATGATCGAAATTAGGGGTGAAACAATGAATAATTTTTTCATAATGTATAGGCTCTTTTCTACAAACAAGCACAGATAAAAATGCATTTTATTTATAGATTAATAAAATAGAACAAGGCAAATTCACTCGAACAAAAAAGAGGTTCGAGCTAAATTAGCTAAATTTTAAAGATTAAAATAACAGCGTTATACAATAGGGGGGCGTAGGTCTGGACTGATTAGAGGGGAATTTTTCGCAAAAGTAATTTGGCTGACTTTCGCATTACCTACATCAATAATAATATTATTACTATTGAGCGCGAGATAAACCGTACTAGCGTGATGACAATGACCTTTATGACAATCAAGCTCGTGCAAGTCTTCACTTTCCGAAGTTGATAGTTGTGTTAAAACATCAGCACTATCTTGAATACTGTGCGTAGTCAGCTCGGTATGATTATCAGCGTCAAGGTGATATTTATCGATCGACAATACCGACTGCAAAGCAATCAAGATTATTAACCCATAAATTATTTTCAGACTCGACTTCAAGCTTAATTCCACTAATAATTTTTACCTCGCCATTCTATCGAACTATCTGCCGACTTAATAGTCAGAAATACCTTTTACGACAATGAACAAGATAAATTCATTTTTATAGCGCTGCTATTTACATATGAACTTAACTCAGCAAACAGGGGCTCATCTCATTTATATTCCAACTAATTGCATATTTGTTACACTGCGTTTGCAAAATACCAACAAACCAACCGAGACTCCTATGAAAAAAACTATCGCAATATTAGTATGTAGTGCCCTAGTCGCATGTTCAGGAAGTAACATCACGTCAGACAGAAGCGCTACAGCCATTTCTCCAGATTACCCAAGTAGTAGTAAAGGTACTGTTGTTGATAACTACTTTGGCCATGATGTTGCCGATCCTTATCGCTGGCTTGAAGATGATAGAAGTGAAGAAACAAGTAATTGGGTTAAAAAGCAGAATTCATTAACCTTTGATTATTTATCACAAATTCCTTACCGCGCAAAATTGAAAGAGCGTTTAGAAACACTATGGAACTATGAGAAAATTGGCGCTCCTTTTAAAAGAGGTGATTATAACTACTTCTATAAAAATGATGGCTTGCAAAACCAGTACGTCGTTTACCGTCAAAAAGATGGACAAGCTGCAGAAGTTTTTTTAGACCCAAATAAATTTAGTGAAGATGGCACTACATCCCTATCACAGTTAAGTTTTACCAAAGACGGTAAAATAGCGGCTTATTCAATTTCTGAAGGTGGCAGTGACTGGCGAAAAATTATTATCATTGATGCCGAAAGTAAAAAAATATTAGAAGACACATTAATAGATGTAAAGTTTTCAGGGATCTCATGGTATAAAAATGAAGGGTTTTATTACTCAAGTTACGACAAGCCTGAAGGCAGTGAGTTGTCTGCTAAAACCGATCAACACAAACTCTACTATCACACCTTAGGTACAGCACAAAGTACCGATAAAGTTATTTTTGGCGCTACAGACGAAGAGAAACATCGTTATGTCGGTGGTTCAGTCACTGAAGATAATCATTACTTACTGATTTCTGGTTCAGTTTCTACCTCAGGTAATCGTCTATTCATTAAAGACTTAACCAAAGAAAACAGCCCATTGGTTACTATTGTTGGTCATACCGATTCAGATACCTACGTAATAGAGAATGAAGGCAGTAAATTGTTTTTAGTGACCAATTTAAACGCTCCTAATAAAAAAATTGTCACCGTAGATGCCGCACAACCAACCCCTGAAAACTGGGTTGATTTCATCGCCGAAACAAACAATGTATTGTCAGCTTCAACAGGTGGTGGCTACTTCTTTACCGAATATATGGTCGATGCCATTTCAAAAGTGTACCAATATGATTATCAAGGTAAAGCGGTAAGAGAAATAGCATTACCCGGTGTTGGTAGCGCCAGCTCGTTATCAGGTAAAAAAGATACTAAGAAACTTTATTACACCTTTACTAACTATAAAACACCTTCAACGACTTACACTTTTGATGTCGAAAAAGGGAAAACCGAAATTTATCGTAAGTCAGGCGCTAACTTTAATAGCGATGACTATGAATCAAAACAAGTTTTCTATCCTTCGAAAGATGGTACTAAAATACCTATGATTATCACCTATAAAAAAGGGATTGAACTGAATGGTAAAAATCCAACAATTTTATATGGCTACGGTGGTTTCAACGTTAGTTTAACACCAACATTTAGTGTCACTCGTGCCGTTTGGTTAGAGCAAGGTGGTATTTATGCAGTCGCCAACTTACGTGGTGGCGGAGAATACGGAAAAAAATGGCATGATGCCGGAACTCAATTACATAAACAAAATGTATTTGATGATTTCATCGCAGCTGGCGAATACTTGATTGAGAAAAACTACACGTCATCGAATTACTTAGCGATTAATGGTGGCTCTAACGGTGGTTTATTAGTGGGTGCAGTCATGACACAACGTCCTGATTTAATGCGCGTTGCTTTACCCGCTGTTGGTGTATTGGATATGTTGCGCTACCACACCTTCACCGCTGGTGCTGGTTGGGCATACGATTATGGTACTGCAGAGCAAAGTGAAGAAATGTTTAAGTACTTGCAAGCATACTCTCCTGTACATAATGTTAAAGCTGGCGTTAAATATCCTGCGACTATGGTAACAACGGGTGATCATGACGATCGTGTGGTACCCGCTCATTCATTTAAGTTTGCCGCTGAATTACAAGCTAAACAAGCAGGGAAATTACCGACCTTAATTCGCATTGAAACGAATGCTGGCCACGGTGCGGGCACACCGGTATCAAAAACTGTTGAACAGTATGCTGATATTTATGGTTTTACATTGTTCAACATGGGTTTTAAAAAATTACCTAACGATTCATAACCCCTGTTTTGAATTTTGAGCACTAATTATGAAAGGTCAGTTCATTATCAACTGACCTTTTTTATTTTTTGCATATAATTTCACCAGCCCTTTCGTGGTCAGACCACCATTGAGCAAATAACCTTATCGTGATATTGTCAATATCATAAGGAAGTGGACTCCGAACTTATTAAAAGCTAACTATTTAATTATCATTGCTTTTTACATGATGATTGTTTATCGAAAAAAATATTTGATAAACAAAATATTACGTTAAGCCAATATAGGATTACAATTAAACAGTAAGCAATTAACAAAAGGCTCCACTTAATGCTGAATCTCACAATAAAACAAAAAATTATTTTTGGCTTTACCGCCATTGGATTATTGTTACTGACAGCGAGTAGTTTTTTCTATCACTCTTTAAACAAAATTTCCGATGCCAATAATAACGTTGAAACGTTAGCCGTTCCGGTACAAAAACACAGTGTTGCCCTGCAAGTTCAACTATTAAAAATGATGAAGCAAGCCGCGGTTGCCTATACCCAAACCGATATCAATGAACTAAAAGAAAGCTTACAACACTTTAATCAGTTACAAAGTGATTACAGTGAAACCGGGCAATTGTTGTTGTTGAAAGTAACCGACCACGCTCAAATGAAATCAGCACTTAAGCAAGCACAAAGTCAATATCAGCAGTATTTATTGCAAATTCAAAGCATGTTTACCGCTAAAATAGACCATCAACAAGCCATACAAGCCTTCCAAATTAATTATCAAATTTTTGAAGATGCCCGCTTCCAAGCCAGTTCAAGTATGCTTGATTTAGAAATTATTGAGGCACCAGGACAAGAAAAACTACTTGATGAAGTCATTGGTACCGGTTCCCGTATTGATGATGCCCTTTATACGCTAGGTAATACTATGTCGGAACTTAAGCGTACGGAAAAAACTGACCTGGTAAACAAACACCAAGAAGAAATGGTGTTCTTATTAAATAACATTGTTACCAACCTTACTTATTTAGTAAGGCAATCGGCGCCGTTAAATGCAAAAGAGTTACTCGATGACTTCAAAAATAATTTTACTCTGGTCCAACAATCGCTAGATCAGCCTGGTCGCCTTTATAAATTACAACGACAAACCATAACGTTAAGTGAGCAGGCAGAAAAAGCGTATTTTTCAGCGGACGAGTCTTTTAATTTAAGTTATGGAAAACTGGATGAATTAGTCGCTCTAGCTAATAAACGTTTTGTTAGTTTCCAGCGTAATGCACAAGATGAAATTCAAACGGGTAAATCGTTAGCGATTGTCTTAGCATTAATTTTTATTGTTATGGCCAGCTTTATTTCTTACATCACCACTAAAGCGATGATCGGCCCACTACGCGCAGTGAATAAAGCGTTAGCAAGAATTGCCAGTGGTGATTTATCTAAGCGCTTGAAAAAACGTAGTAATGATGAATTTGGCGTACTTATTACTAATATTAATAAACTTTCCGATGATTTAACCCAATTACTTAACGCTATTAATAGCGATGCCCACTCCCTAGATGAATCAGCAAGTTTAACCAATAAGCAAAGCTTATTTATTGCAGAGTCAGCAAGTCAACAAATAGTGCGTATCGACAATGTTAAGCAACTTGCCGAGCAAATGTTTGCCAGTTCAAATCGGGTAAAAGATGAAGCAGACATTACCGCAACTCATGTCACCGAAGCATCACAACGTAGCCAAGATATTAATACTATTGCCAACGAAAATAACCAGCGAATTGAGCAATTATCATCACGATTAAGTGAATCAGTAACCGTTATGGACTTACTTAGCGCGCATAGCAAAAGCATAGGTAGTATTTTAGATACTATTGGTGGTATCGCTGAGCAAACAAATTTACTTGCTTTAAACGCAGCGATTGAAGCCGCTCGAGCCGGTGAACAAGGGCGTGGATTTTCCGTGGTTGCTGACGAGGTGAGATCGCTAGCTTCTCGTACTCAAGCGTCGACCGCAGAGATACAGGTGATGATTAATAATCTACAAAAAGATACTTCAATTGCGGTTACCGCAATATCTGAAGGGCAAAGCCAAGCAAGCGAATGTGTGGCACAAAGCCAGCAATTAAGTAACGCGATCAAACAAATTGAAGAGACCTTGAAAGCCATTGACTCGATGAGCAAAAGTATTACTACAGCAGCGCAAGAACAGCTGGTTTATAGTGAGAATATTGAAACAACGATGAATGAAACGGTCGATGCCGCCAAAAAGAATGCCTCCCAAGCAAGCAACATGCATCAAAGAAGCGAAGATGTAAATAACTTAGCGCGATCGCTAACTAGCTCCGTAGAACGATTTAAGCTCTAGTATGTATACTTAACGCTAATAAAAAAAGACACTTCTATCACTATAATTACTGTTACGATAATTTATATCCTTTGACTATTCGCAAAGCAATGCCGTTGCACAATATTTGCAAACTCATATTTTAAATAAAATGTAGCCGAGTTTTTAGCGTGTCAATGTGATGCAGAATTTGAATCAAGGTTTAACCAAGTACAGTCTCGCTTGCTTATCGGCTTAAAAAGTTTAATTATCTATGCAAAACAACTGGCGGGTGTAAGAGATGAGTTAGTGCTTTTGTCAAAAACCCACCCTTTTGGTCAATAGATAGATAAACATTCCTATCTGGTTATCGCTTATTAAGGTCAGTAGAAAAAATTATATGCCTATTATATTACAACATCTCTTTGCCATTGGCGGTTTCCATGGAATTCTGCTTTTTTGTTTACTGACTATCGGCAGTGACAATACCAAAGCCAATAAAATACTAGGAGTCTGGTGTTTGTTTCTCGGGCTATTTTTCCTTGGCATATTAGTCAATGTACAAACCTCTCTTAATATTTTCTCCTTTTTTATTGGCTGGAATGTATATTTACCCGCCAGCTTTGGTGCCCTTTTATATTTATACTGCCGACAAGCAATAACAGACCGAAGTTTCTCATCTGCTGATATTCTTCATGTGCTGCCTGTGCTTGCGTGCTATTTACTCAACATCGATGATTTATTTACTGCTGCAGAAATAAAACTCTCCTGGGCGACAGCACCGGCTGATAATAATTCTTCATTGCAGTTAAGCCAATGGATCATCTATTCTCAGGCCTTCATCTATTTAGGTTTTAGCTTTCAAATGGTCAGAAAATACCAGCGAGCAGCAAAAAATAACTTAGCCGACTTCAACCCTGAAATTTTTCGTTGGATCTGGATTTTATTGATACTCACGCTCAGTGTCTGGTCTTTTAAGCTGGTCTCATCTTCTGAAACACTCTACTTTCTTTCTGTGATCAGTGATCTCGTCATTATTTTTCTAATTTATGGGGTCGCTTTAGCGCAGTGGCGCAATCCAAAGTTATTCAAGATTAATAAAATCGAAGAAATTTCCGCATCTATTCAAGACACGCAAACCAATAATGCTCAAACCAACAGTTCAGCTGCAGGATTACTTGATAGCAGTACCAGAGAGAGTATTTCCACCCGCGTTAAGCAATTTATGGATGAAGAACATGCCTACAAAGATAGTCAATTAAATTTGCTACGTTTAGCCCAATTGATTGGCGTCAGCACTCATCACCTATCTGAAGCGCTCAACCAGCACCAAGGTAAAAACTTTTACCAATTCATTAATGATTACCGAGTAAATTACGTACGTGAAATGTTAGCGCAACAACAAACAGCTAAAATATTAGACCTAGCGATGACCGCTGGTTTTTCTTCAAAAAGTACTTTCAACGCGGTTTTTAAACAAACCACGGGACTGAGCCCTACTCAGTATCGTCAAAAGCTAACAAATACTACTGATTAAGACTGCTTAACGTCTATTCCGGCCTAAATAGACGTCCAATGCGAGCAACTCAGACGAAGGCCACTTGAAATCATGTTCAAATTCAATTCCAAACATGATTCCAAGGAAATACCATGAAGAAAATAGTTAGCCTTTTATTTATATTCGTCGCTTTTATAAGTAACGCAGAAGTTAAAACAGTTAATATTGGCGAGTTCGACCTCGCTTATGAAATTTCGGGCCAAGGTGAACATATCGTTTTACTTGAAGCTGGCATGGGTCAAAGCTTGTCTACCTGGGATCCCATTTATAAAGATTTATCAAAATTAGTAACCGTTATTCGCTATTCACGTGTTGGGCTTGGGCGTTCGACTCAACTTAGACGACAATTTCCTGTAGAAAGTTCGGTACAACATTTAAATAAACTGCTTAACACTTTAAACATAGAATCTCCGGTTATATTATTATCTCACTCCTTTGGCGGCATTATTTCTCGAAAATTTGCCGCTACTTACCCAGAAAAGGTAAAAGCTATGCTACTGCTTGATCCTACTTCTGAACATGATTTAAATATTATGCGTAAGATAGATTTGGCTCAGGCGATAAAAGAAATTTCCATTATGAAAACAATGTGGATAGAAAATGGTCTGGATAATTCTTATTTGGAATCTTGGAGCAAACGACCTATGCCAAACTACCCTGAAATAAAAGACATCCCCGTAGTTGTGATCGCTACAGTGAGAAAGTTGTCAAACCCACCGATGTTGTTATTAACTGATAAGGGCAGAAAGTTAATGGGCGAGTGGCATAAAGCATGGGCTGAACAATTTCCACAAGGACGAGCAATATTAACAAAAAATAGTGGCCATAATATCCATTATGATGAGCCTAAACTTGTAATAAATGAGTTTACTCAACTGTTAAACGTGCTGAACGAAAAAAGATAATCTTGCCAGCACTCAATCTAGGTTATTGCTTAGGTTAAGTAACAAAGCATTCATTTGGAATGCTTTGCTTTAATCGAAATAACGAAAGATATTGCCCTTAAATATAGATTGTGTCACTTTCCTGATATCAAATATTTTTTATAATCGCTATTGATATATTGCACATGCAAATGTCTTAAAGAGAAAGTTCACCATGACAAACACTATCATCATAAAAAATGCCTTAGAAGCCGATTGGCCATTCATTTTTGAGCTATCTCCTCACTTGGCGGAAGTCGCAAAATTAACTTGGCATAGCGACGATACCGTGCAAAAAATGCAGGATAATTATATTACTGAAATACTCAACAAAAAGTCTGCTGCCCAAGTTCTTTTAATAGCGCATAAAAGTGATATCCCTTTAGGATTTATTCATGCCTGCGAACATAAAGACGAGATATCAGGTGAAGCTTGTGGAACCGTTACTTTACTTGCTGTTTCGCCGTCGGCACAAGGTTTGGGTGTTGGCAAGCAACTGATGACAGCGGCAGAAAACTGGGCAAAGTCACAGGGCTATCGTTTGCTACACCTTGAGGTTTTTGCCAATAACAACAATGCCAAGGGTTTTTACCAAAGTATCGGCTTTGAACCTGAAACCCTGCACATGATCAAACCACTTGAAGTGTAAAAAGGAATATCTGTGTATCAATTATATTATTTTCCCCTTAATGCCAGCATGGCACCGCACTTTATATTAGAAATGTTAAAGGTGGATTTTGAGCTTGTTAAAGTTGACAGGAAAACTAGCGCTCAAAAATCTTCGGATTATCTAGCGTTGAACCCCGCCGGACGAATTCCCACCTTGGTTGCCGATGAACTGGTTATTTTTGAGAGCGCTGCTATTTGCATTCATTTAGCGGAAAGCCACCCTGATTGCCAATTAATCCCGCAAGTTGGCAACCCTGATAGAGCTAAATTTTTCCAATGGTTGATGTATTTAACCAACACAGTGCAGGCTGAACTTATGGTCTATTTTTATCCCCAAAAGCACACCACAGTTACAAGTTACTCTGCTAATATTGTCGAAGCTCAGGAAAGTAGAATCACGGAAATGTTTGAGTTACTTGATAAAGAGTTAGCAAAGAAAGAATTCTTGGTCGGTGAAACAATTACCATATGTGACTTTTATTTGTTCATGCTGGCAGTTTGGGCTGACGAGATGAAAAAACCACCCTTAGCATTTAGCAACCTTGCTAAATACCTGCGTGCTTTAGCAAAGCAGCAAGCAATTATTAATGTTTGCCAAAAAGAAAACCTCAGTTTAGCGGATTACCAATAAGCTATTTTCCAATAATTAAATAGGCATTTACCCATATGGAATTAATCAATTACCTCAGCCGTTACTTTTTGACTAAGCAGGAATTACTTACAGCCGCGAAGATAACCGAGCAGGAACTAAGCCATTATCAACAACTCAAGGTCATGCCTAAGTGCTCTTATAAATTGCAGCTAAGTGTAGCGAGTACTTCATTTTTTGGCTTGCACAATGAAGAACAAGAAATTGAATACTATGCCAAAGGTTATATTTCTTGGCTAGCCATTGCTCAGTCGCTAAACGATACAAAAAGCATTTATTCTTTATTTGTATCCCGATATAAAGCAACCATTGAGCAATTACGCATACAGGGACATTATTCGACCAACGATAAAATAAACGCATCGCTTGATTTACATTTAAAGGATGAGTGGCAACACTTTTTGGATGGTATATATGGTTTGTGCACTAAATCAGGCTTGCCAGAAGATATCGCTGCTAAAGAGTTTTCCATTTTAGAAATCAATGAACTTACCGCCAATACGGAATTAACAGAATTAGCCAAGTTAACTGAGCAACAACTCAGCCAACTGACTCGCGCGGTAAACCTTTTAGATTCAGTAAGTGCGCTCTTCGCGCCACACGAAAGACTAAAAAGTTCACGCCATCGTTTGGTCGATGAAGTTCGTCGAAAATATGTGCTACTGAGTTAATTATGATTGGGTTAGTGCTATTAATGTGAATATTCACTTCTGCCGCTTTGATACGATATAGTCATTTCAGTTTTTCGTTGTTGGAGCTGATTCTCCAACATTCTTGACGTAATAGTTTTGAAATAGGGCTGACAATTAAGTAGCATGAATTAAATTAGCTAAGCATCGTTAAATCACTAACGAACCTTTAAGTCACTTTGTGTTTTAAGGATGCCCTTGCGCATGACATGGCTGAGACTTCTAAAGTTTGCGATGTCTTTTCGCGGATCTTTCGTCATCACAATCAGATCTGCCAGTTTTCCGACCTCCAAAGAACCAGTTTTTGATGCTATTCCCATGGCCTCAGCGCCTTTAAGTGTTGCGGCAGTAATGATTTGAATAGGTGTTAAACCAGCTGCTTGCATGGCTTCCATTTCCGAGTATATGGACGGGCCGTGCAGAGTGAGCGGATTGCCAGCATCCGTTGCTGTGACAACATGTGCACCTGCGGCGAAAACAGTGCGTAAGTTTGCATACATGACGGACGGCGTTCGACCTGCATCTTCTAAGAGTTCCATCGCTCTAGTAGCACTGATACGGCCACCTAAAGCAGGAGTTAGCAGTTCGGGATGTATAATACGGTCCATAATAGCGTTATCAACACAGCCATTAGGATCATCCACTTCAATAGGTTTGCCAATGGCAACAGCAGCCATAGCACGTGTCCAGTTGCTGCCCACTACCAATGTTGGCGCATAGACAGCATCATTTTTAAGGAGTAAGTCGATAAACTCTTGGTCAACAAGTTTATCTTCAACGCTGTGTACCAACATTTTTGCGCCCGCTCTAAGTGCCACTTTTGCTTCTCTGAGACCTGTTGAGTGAACAATCAAGGGTAAACCTGCTTTACGCGCGAGTTCGCCGACCAACATTAAACGATTATCCAACTCTTTTTCACGCTCGGCTGTTGGTTTAAGAAACCACACTTTCACGGCAGCAGCACCAATTTTTTTCAAGTGCGCCACATTGGCACGTACTTCTTTATCGTTGTCCATAGGTAAAAACATGGCTTGGCTTGCTTCACCAAGCTGGAAAAATCGATTGCGTGCGCTTGCATAGGTTATCAGTGGTCCTGCTGCGCGAACATGAACACGGTCTGGTCTGTCAGTGTCGGTTGCGTGACTGTCTGTTATGGTCCAATCAGCACCGCCGACATCGTAAACAGCCGTGATACCACTGCATAAGTAAGACTTGTGCCATCGGTCAGGGTTTGCGCGTAATTGAGCGACAGTTTCATCGTATGGATAGACATCGGGAGCTTCAATACCATCTGGCCTGCCGTCAATCCATCCTGTTTGTGCAAAATGCACGTGTGAATCGACAAGGCCGGGCGTAATAAAGTGCTTGGATAAGTTAAATTGTGTCGCACCAGAAGGGACTTTGCATTCAGTTGTGCTGCCGACACAGCTAATGTGATGGTCGCTAATAATAACAACACCGTTTTCAATAGCACCACCTTTACCATCAAGGACAGTTGCGCCGGTTAATGCCGTTAAATTTTGTGCAGATGCAGTGGCAACACTACACAAGGCAACGGCAGAAACTAATCTCCATTTTTTTAACATGATCTATTCCCTATTAAGCCGCAATCGTCAGGTGAAGGAGGCAAATTAATATACTTTAATTACGTGTGGTTAGCAAAATAAGGAGAATATGGGGATACGAAGTAAGAAGGCTTAATTAATGATGTTTTCTTCTGTTACTATGGAAAAAAAATAAAAATCGGGTAGAGTGAACCTTAAATAGAATACAGCGATTTTTTTATTAGTCTTTTAAGAAGATCAATTACCATCGCTTCTCGATTATAACCAGCAAAAATTTTACCCTTAGATAAAGTGTTATTTTTAAATGGAGATTCCAAACCTGTGAGTATATTCAAACGACTTTTACCCCTCATATTACTAACAATGAGTGCAACATCCTTTGGCAGCAATGAGCCATTTAAACCCGTTCAAGATTTATTCTCAGCAATGTCTGCTATTGATCATACAAAAATGAAGAACTTGGTAACGACAGACTTTCAATTATTGGAAGCAGGTGAAGACTGGACTATTGATGATTTAATCAAAGTTGTGAATCCATCTGAATATATAAGACGTAATTACTTCAGTATGATTAAAACTAAAATTAGCGGACAAATGGCATGGGTTAGCTACTGGAATAAAGCAACATTCACCAAAGGTGAACATGTTGATTCAGTCGCTTGGTTAGAAAGTGCCGTAATGATAAAAGATGGGGAAAGCTGGAAAATACAAATGTTACACTCAACGAGAATAAAATCTAAAAACATCCCTAAAAACATCGAACTAACAGAGCACTTGGATTAAATAAAAGCGGCTGCACTATGACCTTAATTTTAAAAGTCCGATAAACCTCGAAAAAAGGCAAAGGTGCTAAATTAACTGGCCATTTTTTTGGGGCAAGATCATTTATCGATAAGCGTAAAGGTTATGCTCAACGACCCTAACTTTCATAACGCGCACAACCTGGTCTGTTTTTATGAACCATAATGAATATTCCTAGGTGTACAACGGCTTAAATATTAAACAGCATTTAAATGCTTTAATGGTAATTCAGTTTTATAACAAATTTGCTTCAGAGAGAAGCTGCTTTTTATCAGACTAATACCTTCCATTTCAGTCACTTTATCTAAAAAAACTTGATAACTCATAAGATCAGGCACTGCAACTTTAATAAGGTAATCAAAGTCGCCCGTCATTAAATAACACTCCATAACTTCAGCAAACTGGCTAATGTTGTTTTCAAACACCGCTAATTTTTCCTTTTTTTGCCTACTTAAGGTAATTTGAAGAAAAACATTTACCGGTAAACCAACCGCTTGTGGGTCTAACAAAGTCACTTTGCCACGAAAAAAACCAGCTTCTTCTAATAATTTCACACGTCTGGAACAAGGTGAGGGGGAGAGTGATATCTTGTCAGCCAATTCTAAATTAGAAATATCAGCATCAAGTTGTAATGCCATTAATATCTCAATGTCAGTTTTGTCGAGCGTAAAATCAAGCATAAAATGTTGCGTCCTTTATTTTTAATTAATTATTTAATATTGGTGATAATAATCAATATGGCGTTAATTATTGATTTTATAAGCTAACAATTAGTTATTTCACATGTTATTTTGGCATGACTACTTAACGACTGTCATGCTATATTTCATCTATAACTTAATCTTGTCAGTATCGTTACCAACGAATCTATACTGACTTTCCTTAGTTCTATATAGAGGTCAAGTGTTGTAAAATTGCATTGACTGAACTAACCCCGCTCGTTTGTTGCTCATGCAACCTATGGTAAATATAGAAAAACTTACTTTTATCAATGGCTACTTCATTGTCAAATGGTGAAATAAACAGCTATTACACGGAAAAATATGACTATAAAAATACAATCACTTAATCCCGAAAAACGTCAATCTTGTCCTGAAGAATTTAGCTTTGGCGTGACATTTTCTGACCATATGTTCACCCAAGAATTTGACCAAGATAAAGGCTGGCATAATGCCTTGATCAGTCCTTATCATTCTTTAGTACTTGAGCCGTCAGCAGCTGTTTTTCATTATAGTCAGGAAATATTTGAAGGACTCAAAGCGTATCGTAAACCAAGTGGTGGTATTAATTTATTTCGCCCGACAGAAAATGTTAAACGATTTAATCGCTCAGCCAAGCGTATGGTTATGCCTGAAGTTGACGAAAATCTTCATCTCGAGGCAATTAAAGCATTAGTTTACCTTGATCAAGATTGGGTGCCGGCACAAGAAGGTTCGTCTTTATATATTCGTCCAACGATGATTGCTACTAGCCCTAAACTTGGCCTAGGTGCGAGTTCGAATTATAGCCACTTTATTATTGCCGGTCCTGCGGGATCTTATTTTGAAGGAGGCTTAAGCCCAATTTCTGTTTATGTAGCTGATGAGTATCGTCGCGCCGTTAAAGGCGGTGTCGGTGAAGCTAAAACAGGAGGTAATTATGCAGCCAGCCTTTATGCCTCTGAAGACGTTATTAAGTTAGGTTACTCACAAGTTTTATGGTTAGACGCGATTGAAGGTCGTTATATCGAAGAAGTGGGTGCGATGAATATATGCTTTGTTTATGAAGGTAAAAAAATATATACCCCTTCGCTTAGTGGCAGTATTTTACCCGGAATTACCCGTGATTCAATTTTAAAACTAGCGCCAACACTAGGTTATGAAATAGCTGAGCAACGTTTAGATATTGAACAAATATTAGCGGATATTGACAGTGGCAAAATAACCGAGGTTTTTGGTTGTGGTACCGCCGCGGTCATATCTCCTGTAGGAAAATTCAGTTTTAAAGGTAATGAATACGTTATTAATAACAATCAAACGGGAGCGGTTGCCAAGCATTTATATGATGAATTAACGGGCATTCAATATGGTACCCGTGAAGATAAATTTGGTTGGATCGAAGCTATTTAATTAAACGTTTCACTCGGTAGTTTATTTTAAACTCTATCGTGCAGTACTAATTGTTCAAGCTTAACGAGATAAAACTTAATTTGTTAAAAAAAAATCAAGGTTTATCTCGTTGTTTAAACACTCAAACCTAGCCTTTAATATTGCTCGCATAACGACTTTCAGCTGGTATAAATAGTTTGCTGCCCTACCTGAAGATATCACCGCTAAAGAATTATCCATCTTTTCAATCAACTTACCGAAACACAGAGTTAACGACACAACAACTCAGTCAACTAACACCTGCGACAAATCTTTTATATTTAACCTAGTCTGTTGATTTAATGTACATTCACATCCAATTTTCTGTACCAAAAATACCACTCATCATTTTTTCTAGCCGCTTAGCACTTTAAATAACCTAATTTTATTCCTGCCATTAAGATGATTGACATCTAAAGTCTATATTCAAATGAAACAAGGTAACAATATGAAAAATATAACCAAATCAATAATCTTTAGCACGCTATTATGTAGTTCTTCAGTGTATGCAAACCAAGAAACAGCATTAGCTGCACAGGTTAATTTGGGTGCTGTGCATACTAGCCTTAATGATTATAGCGGTACGGGTTTTAAAGCCTCAGCTAAAATTCAATTTCCTTTAAAGCATAAGTCGGTGAATTTTTATGGCAAGCTGTCATACCAAACCACTCGTGATGAAAAACAAAATAATGACTTTTATTTTGATGAAACCGAGTTAACCTTAGGTATTGCTTACCATATTAATAATGAACATCTAATTTTTTTAGAAGGCGGGGATATCAAGCAAAGCTTTGATAACAATTCGCAAGGAGTGTGGAAAGATTATCTGTACGTCACTCGATTGGGCACACAACTTCAGCAGAATAATTTCAATATTAAAGTTGCCCTAGAGCACAGAGATGGTATGAACAGTGCTACTGGCTATAATACGACGATTGGTTTTTTTGAAAATAGCATGCGTATTAGCTATACAGATGTTGGTGATTACCAGTCTATTGGCTTAAGTTTCCAAGCAAATTTCTAATTAATAGCGCATTCATAAATCAATCATTAGGGTTATAGTTGAAAGACTGTTGCCCTATTTTATTTAAAAATTTATAAAAAGTACTTTAAAAAGAACAATATTAATTCATTTAAAAAATCAAGACTATCTCATTATTTAAATATGCCTCTCACCTGAATTGAGAATAACGAACTTACTCTTGACATTTAACCCTGAAAAAATCGCTCCTCTACAACACCATGATTCATAAAGTCGACATTAAAATGACAAGCCCCAAGGCAGGATTTTACGGGAGCTGTTTACCTTTTTTTCATCAAGCATTGCAAACTAAAGCTAGATTTAAAACACTTACAAAACATACTCATAACATGTATCGTGACATACTTAAATAATACAATAACCAAGTTGTGAATCTAGCGACTGAACCAGGAATGTCCAAACTGAGATGATTAAAATCATCCTATATTTCATATTAATATCTCTCATTTTCAATGTTTCAGCAAAGGATGGTCCTTTAGAAACTGCATATCATTTTAAACTCAACTATGAGATAGAATATGAAGCGCAGAAGAAGCACTATTTTATTAATATCCATTTTAAAGGCAGATATTACCGGTAAGACATTTTTATTACTACCAAGAAGCTGGGGGGCGCAACAACTGCACATTTGGGCGTTAAGCAATTAACATCATTAAGTGCTAACACTACAATTGAAACAACAGATAATGAATTAATATACGCATTAAATCACGCCCCAGAGCAAGATATCTATTTGCGCTATCAATTGACTAAATTAAAAAATAGCTCACTCAGTCCGTTAGTTGTTGGCACTATGTTGCCTATTTTTGATAGTAAATTTATACATTGGCCAGGCATAACCTCATTAATTTTGCCATTTAATAGCATGAGTGATGAAGACGAGAAGTTCTCCATTGTTGTACGCGGTACAATATTTTCCAGAAAAGCAGCCATTACGATCAAGTTTGCCAGCAAAAGGTGATTATTTTGAATTCAATGGTTCCGCAGAGGATTTTTTATCTTCACTATTTGTCGCTGGAGATTATCGTTTTCATCAACAATCAAACGGGAGCGGTTGCCAAGCATTTATATGATAAATTAACCGGCATTCAACATGGTAACCGTGAAGATAAATTTGGTTGGATTGAGTCTGTTGAATGAAAAGCCTCACTCGGCAATTTATTTAAATAATCCTTCATGGCAGATTATTAAAGCGCTAAGAGATAAACCTTAATTTATAAAAATAGAGGTTTATCTCGTTGTTAAAAATTAAGTATTAACGGCAAACCAATGCTGATCAAGATAAAAATCACAAGTCCAAAGCTTCATATTTCGTTTAGAAGCTCCATTGTAGCCTTTAATATCTAAACACATACCTTGTTGCTTATTAATCAATCGACCATCTGGCATCATTTTCCATTTTTGATCAGGTAAATTTTGACATGTCCAGAACTGCACATTTTTTCCTTTACCACCAGAATAGCCTTTGACATCTAAACACAGTGGAGCTGAGCCAGTAGACTGATAAGTTGGTCGTATTTCAAACCATAACTCTTTACCGTAATGATCATATTCCTGAATATTCTTTGTCCCGAAAGGACCACTACTCAAACCTAACTCAAAAGCACTTAAAGCTTTCCCGTCACGCCATAGTTCAAATCTTTGATCAGGGCCTTTATCACAGTAATAAGACTGAACATTTTGATTCTTCCAAGCTTTTGACGTAGAACCCTTCCCATCTATACATATTAACTTTTGTGGTGCCAACATTTTATTTTGAAATTCAACAATATGACCCCCAGCACCTTCAGCACCTTCAGCTACGACTGATAATAGTAGTAATGGAAGTAATGGAAGTAATGGTAATATTTTTTTCATTTTATCTCATCCTTGTTTGTATATTGTTATTTATATGTTAATCAATTGTAAGATTGGCATCCTAACAGGCATATAATGGAGGGTCAAATACATCGATTTGAAATAGAAAAATCTTCGTGTGATAATTATTATATTGATTTAGGTTAACAGTGGTGAACGATATCCATTATCTATCGTGTCATTTTATTTTTTGGCCAATATGCCGTTTTGTATATTCCATTATTCAGTATTGATCGCTCAAACAAAACGGGATAAACCTTAATTTATTTAAAAAATTAAGATTTATCCCGTTGTTAAAATAATCAATGTTACCCTTTAGCGTTTCCTAAGCAGAGTTATTAACCTAGGGTAACAAACTCTTCAGCACTCGTCGGGTGAATAGCGACCGTATTATCGAAATCAGCTTTAGTCGCGCCCATTTTCATCGCTACCGAAAAGCCTTGTAGTAACTCATCACTACCAAAACCAATGCTATGAATACCCACTATTTTTTCTTCTTTACCCACACAAATTAGTTTCATACGCGTTGGGTCGCGATAGTCTTCAGTAATCGCTTGATACAAAGCGGTAAATTGTGAATTATAGACTTTCACCTGTGCTTCACCGTATTCAGCAATGGCTTCTTTTTCTGACAAACCGACCGTACCAATAACTGGGTGGCTAAAAACTACCGTAGCTATATTTGAGTAATCTAAATGTTCATAAGGTTTATTGTTGAATAAACGCTCACACAAACGCCGACCTGCAGCAACAGCCACTGGCGTTAATTGTGCACGGCCAGTATTGTCGCCCACCGCATAAATACCTTCGACATTGGTATTTTGATATTTGTCGGTTGGAATAAAACCACGTTCATTAATTTCTACGCCAGCCGCTGCAAGGTTAATGTTATCTGTTGCAGGATTACGGCCAATCGCCCAAATTAAAGCGTCAACCGGGCCAACAGATTTTCCACTTTCTAAATGAACGGTTAATTGACCGTTTTCATGCTTTTCGATACGCTTCGGAGTACTTTGGGTATGTAGTGTCGGACCATGCTTTGCCATTTGTTCAACTAAGGTATCACTAAGCATGTCATCAAACGCACGTAATGGCTTTTCTTTACGCACTAATAAATGCGACTTTGTCCCTAACGCATTAAATACACCTGCTAGTTCTACTGCAATATAACCCGCACCAATAACCGCAACACTTTTAGGTTGTTCTGTTAAGGCAAAAAAACCATCAGAATCAATACCGTATTCTGCACCTTCAATATTTGGAATACTTGGACGTCCGCCCGTTGCAATCACAATATGGTCGGCGGTAATCAGTTCGCCGTTGACTTCAACGGTATTTTTATTGATAAATTTAGCAAACCCCTTGATCACAGTAACATCGTTACTGGCAAACCCTCGTGCATAAGCCGCATGAATACGCTCAATATAAGCCTCACGGTTTTTAACGAGTGTTGCCCAATCAAAATCCTGTAACGGTGCTTTAAAACCATAATCTGCCGCGTAATGTAAAGCGTCAGCTATTTGTCCGGCATACCACATAGCTTTTTTAGGAACACAACCTACGTTTACACAGGTTCCGCCAATATGTTTTGCTTCGATTACTACCGCTCTTTTACCGTGTTTTGCGGCGCGATTTGCTGATGCGATGCCGCCACTTCCTGCGCCAATGGCAAGAAAGTCAAAATGTTGAGTCATAGGTTATTCCTAGAATATGGGAGTTAGGTTAGATATAAGGTTAAAATAGCTATTATTCAAGGTAACACTTTATTCTGGCTTATTTGTTTGTACCTCAATAGTATCAGCTTGTAAATATTCTATAATTTTATTGCTGTCAACGGGTTTACTGTATAAAAAACCTTGAATAAGATGACAGTGTTTACGGCCTAAAAATTTCAATTGTTTTTGATTTTCCACCCCTTCAGCAATACAAATCATTTTTAAACTTTTTGCTAACGCCAAGATGGCTTCAACAATGGCTTCATCCGCCGTATTGATGCCAATACCAGAGATAAAACTGCGGTCAATTTTCAATATTTTCAAAGGGAGTTTTTTTAAATAAGAAAGTGACGAATAGCCGGTACCAAAATCGTCTAATGCCAAGACCACACCTAATTTATCTAGCGCTTGCATAGTTGCTATCGCTTTATCAGGGTCGGAAATAAGCATACTTTCTGTCACTTCGAATTTTAAGGCTTCAGCGGGTAATTTATGAATATGGAGTATGTTTTTCAAATACGTAATCAAGTCGTCTTTTAAAAAATGTTGCGCTGACAGGTTAATCGATAAATACATAGTCGGGCGAATTTCTCGCCATTCTTTCAACGCTACCACACCGCGTAAAATTGCAGCTTCGGTCATTGATATTATTAGCCCTAAATCTTCAGAAAGTGGAATGAAGTTATTCGGCGATATTAAGCCATCTTTACTTTGCCAACGTAAAAGTAATTCGGCACCTATTGCTTTTCCTTGGTAAGAATCAATAATCGGTTGATAATGATTAAAAAACTCATCATTCTCATGAGCGAGCTTAAGCGCAGATTCTGCGGCTAATCGTTGACTGGCCTCTGTATTCATCCGCGGCGTAAAAAACTGGAAAACATTACGACCTAGCTGTTTTGAATGGTACATAGCGACATCCGCATTTCGTAATAATTCGTCGCTATCTTTTGCATCGTCGGGGTAAAGAGCAATGCCAATACTGGCACCAATGCTAACGATATTATCGTTTAACTCTACTGGTTCACTAATAGAGGATATTATTTTCTGGGCAATATTTCCTAACTGGCTATTGCCACGAAAAGATTCAAGTAGCACAACGAATTCGTCCCCACCTATACGTGCAATAGTATCATCCACGCGTAATATGTTAGTAAGACGCCGCGAAACTTCCTGTAAGAGTTGATCTCCGCAATCATGTCCTAATGAGTCATTCACTTGTTTAAAACGGTCTAAATCGATAAAAAACAAGGCTATTGGTTTCGACATTCTTGCCGAGTAATCCATAGCATGTTGAATGCGATCTAATAATAAGGAACGATTAGGTAACCCGGTTAAGTGATCGTAGTTCGCTAAGTATCTCAGCTCTTTTTCCGCATGCTTTTGTGCGGTTATATCGGTAAAGATACAAACAAAATATATACTACCGGTCGCTTCGTTAATGTTAGCATTCACAGTTAAAATTACATGGAACTCTTGACCCTCTTTATTTTGTATCAACTCTTCGCCACGCCAATCATCACCGGCTTTTAAATGGGTAAATAATTTAAGATAAAAATTAAAGCGCTGTTTACTTAAACCAAATAACTCGGCGTCAAAAGCAAATTCTTCTTCTTGCCAGTCAAAAACTTCTCTTACTGATTCATTGGCAATAACCCGACTAAAATTGTCGCTAATAATCAGCACCCAATCTTTAGTTTTCTTAAAGGCTTCACCATAAAACCTGGCCCGTTCAGCATCAACGATTGACTGAGTAATATTGGTATATGCCCCAGTTATTCTGGTAGCCTTGCCTTTTATATCCGTAGCGACAATTTTACCTAAATCTTTAAACCACAACCATTGACCATTTGCTTTTTTCATTCTGTAGCTGCATGAAAAACTTTCGTTTAAATCCGCAAACTCTAAAAATTGCAACCAGCGTAAATGAAACATTTCTCGTTCATCTTGATGAATCAATGCCAAATGTTTTTCAAAACTGTATGAGTATTTATAATCGCTATAACCTAATTCGTCACAGGCTCTTTTGGCAAACATTAAATTATTGCTACTTTGCCAATCCCAGACCTCGCTGTTACTTCCCGTTAATGCCAATTGCAAACGGTTCTCACGATATTTAACTTCTTCATGTGCCGCGAGTAATAAACGGGTATGTTGTCGACGTTTTGCAAACCAAAATATTAATAGAGTAAAAAAGAGCACGCTATAAATTAAATAAGCCAGTGGCGATGACCATAACGCATAATCAACGTTAAAGTTGATGATAAAACGTTCAGAATACTGTTTAGTTCCGGCAAATTTTACCCTAACTTCTAAACGGTGCTCACCTGAAGGCAAGCTTGGGAAGGTAATATAATTTTCAGTCGTTATTGGGTAAGTAACATTATCAACACCACTTAACTTGTATTCAAAAAGTATATTTCTTTTTGAATAGGTTAACGGTGAAAAATCAACTCTAACCCCGACATCATCGTGATGTAAGTGAATGGTTTTGCCGCTATTTAACATAGAGGGTAAAGATAAATCTCGAGATAAGATGTGAACATTAGTCGCATGTACGGTTAAAGTAATGTCGTTATAAGAATTCTTGAGGGTAAGTGGGTCAAAAATACTCAAGCCATTAATGGAACCATAAACAAACAGTTTGTTGTCAAGTGAATGATAAGCATCACTATTAAACTCTTTTGCCGATAAGCCGTCTTGAATACCAAAATTACGAATCTCATGAGTTTGATGATCTAGGGTGTAAATACCATTGTGACTAGAAAACCAAATATCACCGGATTTATCAATTAATAAACCATAAACATGTTGATCAACAATAGAGTTACTTTTGTTATAAACATATTTTTTCGTAAAGGTTATGGCGTCTAAGCCAATTAAACCTTGTCCAGAAAGACCAAACCAAAAAACGCCCTGCTGATCGATAACCCAAGAGTCAACAAATGCCCAATCATCCTCTTTAATATTAGGGTGTTTATAGAGTAACGTGCTTTTTCGTGTCGCTAGGTCAAAATACCATAAGCTATTATGGGTAAAAAATAGCATTTTTTCGCTGTCGGGTAAAAAGCCTAAAACATAACTCACCTTATCTTCACCGAGAGTTTGGGAGACTTCGGTTAAGGGGTCTATTTCTCCGGTATCTAATAGAATTCGGTTAAATCCCTTATCACTGATACTCCACAAGGTATTGTAACGGTCATAATATAAATAATATTGCTGTAACGATAAGATATCTTTAATGTCCTGATCATATGGAATATTCATTAATTTTCTTTTTTCAATATCAAAAAGCTTCACCCCTTTCAGGGTTGATATCCAAAGCTGTTGTTGTTCATTTTCAAAGATGCCAGAAACATTACTACTATGATAAATTCCTTTCGGGTTATCTAACACTAAATAATGATCAATAGTTTCAGTTTCACTATTCAGCAAATTTATTCCGTTTGATGTTCCTACCCATAATTGTTCTGGGTGTTTTTTACGTCCGGTAATAGACCAAACCACATTGTCTGATAAACTATTCTTTTGATTTTTTTTATAATAGAAGTTATTTATATTTCCCTGCTTAGGATCCCATTTATAAATACCGTTGGAATTAGACCCTAGCCAAAAAACACCTTGTCGGTCTTTAAGCAATGCAGCAATAATATTACTACTAACATTATCAATGGCATCATTAAAACCAAACAGAAACTCTGTCGCCTCATTTTCGGTGTTTATCACTGACAAACCTAAATGGCTGCCTACATACAATTTATTGCCATCAGGATAAAAGCGCCAGCTTGATATTGACTCGTTAATGACGTTATAGGGTAATAATGGGTAATCATCGGCAATATAGCTGCTTATATTATCGACAGCTAAACTGTAAATACCAAAGTCTGTGCCTATATATAAGCGATTTTTTTTACTGATATGTAGATTGAATATTTTATTTGCACCAGCAGAGTCAAACTCAACAGAGGCCAGTGGTGAAGCAATAATGCTAGGGAGTTTCTTCCACAACATGGTTTTTACATTTAAGGAAAATATGCCGACACGAGTCGCTATGTATAATATATCTTGATGATAGAGTAAGCGATGAATACGATTAAAAGTGGCTAGCTCTGTACTGAGATCTAAAACACGGGTACTTTTTTGTGTATTTTTATCATATAAAATAATGGTTTTATTACTGGCTATCCAGACATTATCCCGGTCGTCTTCCACCATATCAATAAGGTAGTATTCTTTATTTTCAGGATCCGTTGTTAAAATCTTTTGATATTGATCAGTGCGTTTATTGTAAGTGTATATGCCCTTACCTACGATATTTAACCATAACAACTTGTCGGTAGTTTGAATTATTTGGTAAACAACATAATTATCAAAATTATTACCTGGGCTAAGTAAATTTCGGAAACTATAACCATCGTACATATTTAGGCCATTCTCTGTGCCTATCCAAATAAAGCCCTCATTATCTTGGAATATGGAGGTAATCGTTCCTTGTGACAAGCCATGCTCAACAGATAAGTTTTCTAAATGTAGGTTATTTACTTCAGCCTGAGCACTGTTTGAAAAAAACATCGTTGCCGCTAAGCAGAGCACCAATAACCAGACATGCAAAGTTCGAAACATACCACCCCAATAAAATTATCAACGGAAAAAACACTATAATTTCCATTATAAGTTATTTGCTCACAAAACAAACGTTAATCATTTTGATTTTCCCACATAACAATATGTTTAATAAAAGAATAACAATTAATTAACATGATTAACTTTAACTATTTACCTATACATTTTTTAACGAAAATAAATAGATCGAAAACAAAAAGATGACAAGCCTTGAATATGCTCAATAAAGGTCTTACATCTACATCATCCTTTATTAAAGAATACACCATTATGAGCAATCCATTATTAATTGGTTCAGCGTTACCGAATTTTTCCCAAATAAAGCCTGAACACATAAAACCTGCAGTAGAACACGCCATAGCAGCATGTAAAAAAGTGATTGCTAAGGTGCTTGAAGAAAAAACATTTACTTGGGCTAACTTAGTTACCCCCACTGACGAAAGTGATGATGTATTAGGCAAACTCTGGTCTCCGGTTTCTCATATGAATTCAGTCGTTAACAGCGATGAACTACGTGAAGCTTACGAATCGTGTTTACCACTGCTATCTGAATACGGTACTTTTGTTGGTCAACATCAAGGTTTATACAGCGCTTATCTACAACTGGCTGATAGTGATGAATATAACCAATTAAATATCGCTCAAAAGAAAGTAATTAATAACGCCTTACGTGATTTTAAATTATCAGGTATTGCCTTAAGCGATGAAGACAAAAAACGTTACGGTGAAGTGGTTACTCGTTTATCTGAACTCAGCTCAACGTTTGGTAATAACGTCCTCGACGCGACTCATGCTTATCAGGTAAATATTACCCATAAAGATGAGCTTGGCGGTTTACCTGACAGCGCTATTGAAGCAGCCGCAATATTAGCAAAAGAGCAAGAGAAAGAAGGTTGGATCTTTACTTTAGACATTCCAAGTTACCTACCTGTGATGATGTATTGCGACAATGCAAAATTACGCGAACAACTTTACCGTGGTTTCGTCACTCGTGCGTCTGATCAAGGGCCAAATGCCGGTAAATTCGACAACAGTAAAATAATGAATGAATTACTCTCGTTGCGCCATGAGCTTGCCCAGTTATTAGATTTTAATAACTTTGCTGAAAAGTCTATTGCCACTAAAATGGCAACGTCTACCGATGAAGTTTTGGATTTCTTAGAGAACCTTGCGGTTAAATCAAAAGCACAGGGTCAACAAGACTTAACTGAAGTTAAAGAATTTGCTGAAGCAGAGTTCAAACAAAGCGATTTACAAGCGTGGGATTTACCTTATTACAGTGAAAAGTTAAAACAAAGTCGTTACGCAATTTCCGACGAAGAATGTCGCCCTTACTTTCCAGAAAGTAAAGTAGTCTCTGGTTTATTTGAAGTGGTTCATCGCTTATTTGGCTTAACCATCAATGAAAAATCGAACATTGATACTTGGCACAAAGATGTGAAGTTTTTTGAAGTGTTCGACCGTGACAACAACTTACGGGGTAGCTTTTATTTAGATCTCTATGCCCGCGCTAAAAAACGTGGCGGCGCATGGATGGATGACTGTAAAGGTCGACGCGAACTCGCCAATGGCGATATTCAATACCCTGTTGCTTACTTAACCTGTAACTTCAATAAACCGATTGGCGACAAACCTGCGCTATTTACGCACGATGAAGTGGTCACCTTATTTCATGAATTTGGTCATGGCATTCACCATATGCTGACCCAGATTAATGCTAACGGTGTTTCAGGTATTGATGGGGTTCCTTGGGATGCGGTTGAGTTACCGAGCCAGTTTTTAGAAAACTGGTGCTGGCAACCTGAAGCTTTAGCATTTATTTCAGGTCACTACGAAACAGGTGAACCTTTACCACAAGTCATGCTGGATAAAATGCTCGCAGCGAAAAATTATCAATCAGCGATGCAAATGTTACGTCAATTAGAATTCAGTATTTTTGACTTTAAAATGCATAGAGATTACCAGCCTGAAAATCAGCATAGCAACTATATTCAAGAAACATTAAACCAAGTTCGTAATGAATATTCAGTGGTGAAAGCCGCTGATTTTAATCGTTTTCAACATAGCTTTGGTCACATTTTTGGTGGTGGTTATTCTGCTGGTTATTACAGCTACAAATGGGCAGAAGTGTTGTCTGCCGATGCTTTTAGCCGCTTTGAAGAAGAAGGGGTTTTTAATGAACAAGTTGGCAATGACTTCCTCACTAATATTTTAGAAAAAGGCGGTTCACAAGAACCAAGCGAATTGTTTAAAGCTTTTCGTGGTCGTGCACCTGAAATTGATGCACTGCTACGTCATTGCGGGATTGAATAATAAGCCTATTTTCCCTTAACCTTACTATTACCACCGTCTAAAGACGGTGGTTTATAACAAACATATAAAGTTTTAACTAACTGCTTGAATATATACTGTTTTAAAGTAAATATTAACGCATAATCTTGTTAACAAAAAATTTGCCAGATGAATTTATGTCAACTACACAATTTATTATCTATATGTGTTTATCTGGAGGCATTGTAGGCCTATGTTATAGTGTTCTTTTGTATGCTGAAAAAGTTAATCCTGCCAAATTATCTTTGATATTTGGAAAAACTTGGCAAAGTAATTTAATTTCTGGCTCGACTTTGATTCTCTTGTTCGTTGTTTTCACTTTTTACGAGGCATATATAACGGTTACAATATTATTTTGTTTTTTATCAAGAATTGTAAGCAGGCTTATCGATAAAAAGCATTGATACGCAAATTTATTACTTTAAAGAATAGTCATTTTTTAAATACGCTCAGCACCCGTCCAATCACTTGTTTTCTACTTACCGGGCCAATTTGCTCAACAGCAAGACTCGACAAATTTTCACCTTTACACCAAATAAAGCCATTACCATCAATTAACGCCACTGTCTTTATGATCAAGCCGTATTGACGATGCTGAACTAATATCGTTTGCTCTGGCTTTATCCGTAGATGCTTCAACCAGTTACACACCAAAACATAACTATAATCAGGTATGCGCGGAAACATACTATGCCCGGTCACTTTCCATATTTTAAAGCCTAAAAAAGTCATTAATTAAGTACAGGGTAAACAAGCGACTGCTCTGGAGGATAAGGGCATTGGGCGACAAAAGTTGCTTGTCCCTTTGATAACCAGAAAATTTCAGCAAAACGATTCACTTTGGCCAGTAAAGACAATGTTATTTCTTTATCGACACTCTGCTTAGCTTTAGAGCTATCCATCATTATATTGTGTACTAGCCGATGCAATTCCGGATAGTTTTCAAGTTGTGGTTCCTTGATATAATCTCCCCAAATCACCGCTATTTCTTCTTTAACCTTACTACCATGAAGTTCTTTTTGCGCAACTAAGCGTAAAAACTGCGCCTGTTGCTCTAGATTAAGCGGCACTTTTTCTTGTAGCTCATTCAACAGATCAACCAGTCGTATCATGGTTAATACGGCAATCTGTGCGGAAATGGGGTCATAAATTTTACAGGGGATATCGCAATGTGCTGCGACTGTACCGAAATTTACTTTACTGTCTAACTTTTCTATTAAGTGATAGAGCATAATGCTTCCTTTATTTATCTATTTTGTATAGCTGCTTTAAAATTCGGCTATACAGAAAACTCAAGCCAACGAAGATGGGTGCTAACCACACTAAATGTACCAATGAAGCATAAATTGACTGATGGTCATGCCCATCATGTGCAAAAGTGCCGAAGCTAATACTAAACACTAATAGCGCGAAGGTAATGGGTAATATTTTCATATTTTTCCTTATTTTATCGAGTTATTTACGTTAATGAATCGTCCCTTGATTTTCATCAAGTTGCGTTTTAAATTCTTTCAATGCTTGGTGACAATCTTTACAAATCGAATATTTTTGTGAAAATAACAGCACCGGTATAAACGTCAGTTTTAGTGCTTTCAACGCAATAAGTTGCATGTCATCGCAGTGTTCGCCACTTTTACTTAATGCCAACATTCTATTGTGTGGGATCAATAAATATTCCAGTGAAATTTGGGGATTTCCTTGCTTTTCATATAACACAGCTAAATTATGACAAGATCCTATCCATGCCATTAACAGCTCAATATTACTGATATCTGCTGCCCATAAGATATCGAGATATGAAACGGCTTCTTTATAAAAGTACTCTGCTTGTAGCCATTTTTCATTATCAAAACATTCATTGCCATCACTTAACAAACGCTGCCATTGCCTCATAGTTTTTCCTTTACTGTTTAGGTACACTTTCAACTGAATTAGCAGGTATTAATTATATCGCCTAACCAATGAACTTAATGATAATCATTCTTATTTAGATCTTCAAGTGATTATTTAGCATACAGCGAAATTATTTTTTCTTTGTCACTTAATAAAATGACAAAAATGAAGCGCAATAACGCTAACTTGCTTGCTCTGTGTTAATATTTTCCTCATGAAAGCAACCACAACTTAAATAGAATATTTATGTCTCTAGAAAAATTCGACTCTTTATACCAACGTGCCGCCGAACGAAAAGGAGGTGTCGCATTACTCAATTTATTATTGGGTGAAATTCAACAAGATGAATTAGTCGCAGAGCTTAGTGATGACCGTATTTTGTCAGCATTTACCAAGAAGGTTTTTCAAAGTGGCTTTATTTGGCGAGTGGTCGAAAATAAATGGGCTAATTTCGAAGCATTGTTTTTTGATTTCGATCTGACAAAAGTATTAATGATGCCAGAAGAAATGCAAGAGCGAAAAGCGGCCGATGCACGTATTATTCGTAATTTTAAAAAAGTAAAAACTATTCAAGCTAATGCGCAAATGATGTTTGAACAAGCACAGAGTAATAATAGTGGACACAAAAGCTTTGCAGAATTTCTTGCCAATTGGCCCAGTAATAACATTATTGGTTTATGGGATTATTTAAAGAAAGAAGGTCAACGTCTCGGCGGAAATACGGGCCCTTATGCTTTACGTGCCATAGGTAAAGACACCTTTTTATTAACCCGCGATATCGAAGCTTATTTTCGCGCCAATAAAATTATTGATGGCGGTCTGCAAAGTAAAAAAAGCTTAACCGCGATACAAAACAGTTTTAACCAATGGCAAAGTGAATGTGACTTATCACTTAGCCAACTCAGCCGTTTAGTTGCCTTTGCAACGGGCGACAATCATGTACATGCAGAGCTTTAATTTATGGATACTTCTACAATAGCCGTCGCTTACGTTGATAAAACCGATAGTGACTTAGCTAAAAAAATAGCAAAAAAATGGCAACTTGATTATATCGGCGACAGTGCTTCGGCCAGTAAACATCCTAAATTACTTTTTCTACTACAAGTAAACATTCAACACCTTGAATTAATAAAATTAGACGAACCAAAACTTGGCGGTATTAAAGTCGACTTTGTTGATGGCGCCGTGGCCCATAGACGAAAGTTTGGTGGCGGTCGTGGTCAAGATATTGCTAAAGCCATTGGCTTAAAACATGGTTTTACTCCACATGTGCTTGACGCTACGGCAGGCTTAGGCCGAGACTCATTTGTACTGGCGACCTTAGGTTGTACGGTTACAATGAAGGAGCGAATGCCCATTGTTGCGGCATTGTTAGAGAATGGCTTAGCGCGAGCACAATTAAATAGCGAAGTGAGCGATATTGCCAAGAGAATGTCACTCATTCATGCGTCTTCTATTGAAGAGATGGAGTTTACCCATCAGCCCGATGTTATTTATCTTGATCCTATGTATCCACATCGTGAAAAATCTGCGGCAGTGAAAAAAGAAATGCGTGTGTTTCAGTCGCTGGTGGGTGAAGACTTAGATGCCGACAACTTACTTGAACCGGCCCTAGCCTTGGCAAAATACCGGGTGGTGGTAAAACGTCCAAGTTATGCGCCGCCGTTAAATAATAAACAACCTTCAACCAGTATAAAAATGAAAAAGAATCGTTTTGATGTTTATGTGAAGCTGGCTATTCCTAAGAATAATTAATGTTGTGTGATTTGGTATTGACTCCTAATGTTGCCTTTAACTGCGCCTGATAAGAGAAAATATGGCTATATCATTACGGATTAGCTTTGTTATACGATTTTTTACCGCTCTTGGGGCATACTGTTTATAACTAATTATTGGACTATACTTTGCAATAATTTAGTGAATTTCACGACGAGGATGCTAATGCATCTGCTATTAAATTTTATCAATGATAGTTCGCCTGTAATATAAAAAACAATTTTATGAAAAAAACTAACGTATTTTTATTGTTATTATCACTCTACATTGGTCATTCGGCTTCTGTTTCTGCTCAATGTATTGGTGTGGTAACCAGTGGCGTGGCTACGTTCTGGAACATGGTGCTTGCTGGTGCACAACAGGCGGCACAAGAAGTCGGCATTACCGTTTACGGCAGAGGAGCTGTAGGAGAAGATAATGTGCGAGGACAACGTTATATAATCAATCAAATAATATATAAAGAAAAATGTCAGGGTTTACTGCTTGCCCCTAATAGCCATGCCCGACTCAAAGAAGTTCAGCTACTTAAGCAACAGGGAATACCCACTGTCTTTGTTGATAGAGATGTTGGTGGAGCGAGAGTAAGCGTAGTCAAAACTAATAACTCCCATGCAGGAATACTGGCGGGTCAAGCTATGCTAAAAGCATTAAACGGAAAAGGTAATATTGCAGTATTGGGTTTAAAAAAAGGGACTTTAGCTACCGACGCTAGACAAGCCGCATTTATTGATGAAGTTACAAAAGGCGGACTTAAGGTTAAAGTAATTAAGTACCTTGGTACCAGAATTGGAGATGCGAGAGTTAGAGCGATCGAGATCTTAAATAGTGAGGAAAATATTGAAGCAATATTTACTACCAATGAAACGACTACCGTGGCCACTATTTTAGCGCTGCAAGAAATGAATAAGTCAGGAAAAATAATTCATATCGGCTTTGATAGCCATCCGCTAATTATTGATTCATTAATAAACGAAACTCTCCATGGTTTCGTTATCCAAGATCCTTTTCAAATGGGATATCAAGGAGCTCTTACATTACATAAAGCTATGCAAGGTGAAGAGGTCAATGAAAGTATAACAACTAATAGTATTTACGTAGATAAAGATAATATTAACAACACGGCCATAAAAAAGGTACTTAGGGCGTATCTAGATTAATATCCGCCATCAAATATCTATTTCTGCTTATTTATCAACTAGTGAACCTAATCGGGCGTACTTCCAACCATAGATTTAATTTGCTGTGTAGCATAAATGCTTAATCAGCATTCAATATTATTGGGTGATTGCTCGTCACAAATTTTTATATATTATCGCGATTTTCATTGTTATGGTCCTCCCCCACCAGCCAGTCAAAAAAAACCTCTTTAGTTGATATATATTTATCACAATAATGTAACCAAACTGTCATATAGATCAGTGAGAATTCGCCTTTAATTTTAAGAAGGTTCTTCAAAGGGATTTACTATGCGGGTCTCCAGTTTTTCAAGATTATCGGTTATTGCTATCAGTATTTTCGCCATTATATTCGTTTCGACTATGGTTCAAGTGGGTGCGTCGCTTTCATCTAGCCGTATACAATACGCTGAATATCAATCGCTAAAAACATTAACCACGGTAAAGTTTTACCGAACAATAGCCACCTATCTTCAAAGTGGTAATGCGAGTTTACTCAATAAGGCACAAGCGCTACTGAAAGAAATTGTAGATCATTCATCCAAACTTACCGTTGAAAACTTAGCTGCTGACATTGCCTATGAGGCACAAACGTTAGACAACAATATAGAAACTAAATATCGTGCCATGGGCAAGCTCAGTGGCGATCCGTTAGCTTTATTACGAAATGGCGAGCAAAGCATGGTTGCTATTACACATTCATTAACCAAATACGCAGCGGCCAGTGAAAAGCTTTCAGCACAACAACGCATAAACTATTTATTGATAACCAGTAAGATTACTCGTTCATTAAATGATTTAATCAACACCAGGGAAAAATTATTTTTAACTATGCAGCTCGACAGCACAGGTTTTCAAACCGCTCTACAAGAATTAACTATGCTCGCCAAGCAGTTATCGGCTTACCCTTTGTTAGCTGTTTTTCCAGAAAGCGATAATGCTGATGAAGACGACTTTTTCGACGATGAAGTTATCGACCAAGAAGACCTTAGTGAAGAGGCAATAAATGAACTTCATTCCTTGGTTGGCCGTTATCAAAATGAATTTAATAATACGCTCAGCCAACAAAACCAAAGAAAGGCGGGTTTAAAACTGCTCACTAAAGATGTGTCTACATTAGAAGATATTATACTTTTGGGCGAACAAGCGATATTACTTGAACAGGAAAAACTCAATCAGCAACTTTATCGCGTTGTCATTGGGCTATTATCATTTTTAGTCTGCTTCTTAGTAACGAATTATTGGTTACAGCGCAGTGTTATTTTGAATCCCTTACGGAAATTACGCGACAGCTTCGTGAAATTAGTTGAGCAAGGTAAAGTAGACAATATTACTGGTATTCCAAAAAAGACTGAGCTTGGTGAAATATCATCAAGCTTTAATCAAATGGTCAACAAACTTGCCCAAGATGATAAAGCCAAAGCACAACAACTTGATTTGGTCGCCAAAGCACTAACCACGATGGAAAGCCAAGTGAGCAATATTTATCAATCATCAAACAGCACCAGTAGCCATGTACAAGTCGCGCGTGAAATTATGAACGCACTGGGAAAAGCAACGGAAACAGTAAATACCTTGTCGCAGCAAGTGGTCATTAATGCTCAAGCTACTCAAAAAGCGATGCAGACAAGTCAAGATCGCGTTGCACAAGTATTATCCGCTAGCGAAACGACTAACCTGGCGACACAGCAGAGTAAAACGGCCATTACATCCTTGTTTCAATCAGTTGACAGTGTAACGTCTATCGTTGACGTTATTAGCGCTATTGCTGACCAAACCAACTTACTTGCTTTAAATGCCGCCATTGAAGCTGCCCGAGCCGGAGAACATGGCAGAGGTTTCTCTGTTGTTGCCGATGAAGTTAGACAACTCGCAGGGAAAACTCAAGACTCCCTAAAACAAATATCTCAGCGTTTAGAGTTGTTACAAAGTGCGAGTAATTCTATCGAAAAAACCATTGTAGATATTGAAATGGCTTCACAAAACCAAAAACGTATTGCTGACCAATTACAAGAAACCGCCATAGAAGTTACTGGCCAAGCCGAAATTTCTGCAACTGTCGCTCAAGATTCTTTAACGCAAATTACCTTGCAGCGCGAGCACTTCATTGCTTTTGAGCAAGCAATGACCAGTGTCGATAACGAAGTAAGCCATTCTCAAAAGCTGGCCAATATTATTTCCATTGACGTTAATAATCATGTCAACGATATTAGTTTAACCCTTGATAAAAGCGCATAAACCCACTGAGTACTTACCTATTAACAAATAATTACCGATAAATAGATGCATGACCACCGACTATCTTCTAAAATATAGGGAGTAATGAGATTCGTTTCGGGACGTATATGTCAAAGGCACTTTGTAAGTGGAAGAAGAAAGAGATAGAGAAAGGTCTTCATGAACTGGCTCATATTGTCGATAAACCACGTTTTATTTGCAAAGATTGTGCACGTTCTGCACATGATAAAGGCTATTTATGCAAACCCGTCAAGCTTCCTCTTTCTCACCCCTCCTAATTAATCATTAAACTAAGAAGAATTATATGATCCAAGAAAATCAAATATTGCCAACGGGCGAATTGTCACAATTACAAGATGGTAATATGGTTACTCACAATACCGATGAACTTTTTGCTAACAAAAAGGTAGTATTATTTGCCGTACCCGGCGCTTTTACACCAACGTGTTCAGCATCTCACTTACCTGGCTATGTGGTTTTGGCGGACGAGTTTAAAGCCAAAGGTGTTGACGCTATTTTATGTTTGTCTGTAAACGATGCCTTTGTTATGAACGCTTGGGGTGAAGCACAGAATGCTGAAAATATTATGATGTTAGCAGACGGTGATGGCAGCTATACCAAAGCATTAGGGTTAAGCATGGAAACTGCTGGTTTTGGTGGGCTACGCTCACAACGTTACGCTATGGTAATTGATAACGGCACAGTAACAAGTTTACATGTTGAAAAGCCTAAAGAATTTGAAGTAAGTAAGGCTGAAGTTATTTTAAAAACGCTATAAGTTAAATAGAATGATAATGATTTGCGTTCTTTATCACATTGTTTTTAAAGTACTTTTTTAATATTTTTTATGCTTTTTGTAAGTTTTTGCTTGTATCACACCCAGAGAACAGGCAAAATTCTCGCATATTTTATCGATGAGGCATCACCATGTTAAAACCTGAAATGGTCAAACAGTTAAACAAACAAATAAACTTAGAGTTTTATTCTTCAAACTTATACCTGCAAATGAGTGCTTGGTGTGAAGAAAAAGGCTTTGAGGGTGCTGCTATCTTTATGCGTAAACATGCTGCAGAAGAAATGGATCATATGACGCGTTTATTCACTTATGTGAGCGAAACAGGTGCATTACCTATTTTAGGTAGCATTGTTGCTCCACCGCATGAATTTGAATCATTAGCTGATGTTTTCGAAAAAACATATAAACATGAGTGTGAAATTACCGAGCATATCAACTCGTTAGCTCACCAAGCATTTACTAATCAAGATTATTCAACATTTAACTTCTTGCAGTGGTATGTTGCAGAGCAACACGAAGAAGAGACACTGTTCAAAAGTGTTTTAGATAAGATTAACTTAGTAGGCCACGACGGCCACGCATTGTTTTTTGTTGATAAAGATTTAGCTGAAATGGCTAAGACAGGTACGACAAGTATCATGACTAGCACAACGCCTTAATCGTAAACACAAATAAAAAAGGCTTCGATGAGAAGCCTTTTTACATTGTTAAATCAGAATATTAAAAACAAGTAACCCTGCCCTCTAATCGTTTTAATAGGCGCATATTTAGCATGCACGAATAACTTTTTTCTAATCGTAGAAATATGAATATTAATACTGCTATTAACCGCTAGCAGACGACGATTAAAAATGTGTTTCGCAATACTTTTCCGTGCAACAACTTCTGGTGAACTCTTCACTAATAGCCAAAGTAAATTAAATTCTAGTCCCGTCATTTCTATCAATTTATTTCCATAATAGACTTCTCGACAACCGGGGAGCACGGCAATATTTTCAAATATTATTTCCGCTGAATTGGACATTATATGGTCTGGTCAAATAAGCTAACTTTATAACCCGTTGGCTGAGTATCATCTGTTTCCACGACAAGAAATTGTTCCTTTGACGTTTCATCTAAAATCAACTCAAAAGAGTTTAAAATAATACGGCTGCTATTATCTATGGCTACAGCATAAACTTGGTAAGTATTATTTTTTAGATACAAAGAGCCGCTATGCGCAAAACTGACAGCCTGTTGGTAGGTTGTGGTGTCTATGGTTTCATCACTACGAACAAAGTAAAGCGTTACCGCAGTAAAATCATCGCTGTCTACTAAGTTAATGATCTTGATTTCATGGTCATAAATACTATTCCTACTACTATTGTTCACCACTAATGAATGAAGTTCTAATTCAATTTCATCAACAATACCATCGCCATTTTCATCAACATCGCCGTCGTTGTCGTCATCTACCGCGACTTCATCTACATAGAAAAAAGCGGTTTTATGCATATTTTCCTCTAAAGAAAGTAAATGATTTTTCAACAGTGACGTTTCTTTATCAGCAACAAGTATGTCTATACTGTAATCCCCTTTTGCTAAAGCAATCGGCTGACTTAACTCGCCAAGGGCTAGCGCCTCAATTTCAGGGGAGTCATCAACACCGTTGATATACAATGAAAATTGTCCTTGATAACTAGGCATCAATTCATGTTTTGCAATAGCATTGTAAGCGTTAAATTGCGCCTCAGAATTAAAGTCAATAAATGATTCAATTGATGAGTTTGATATTTTATCAAGCAGATAAGGTGATGAACCTACGCCGTCATTTTCACGAACAGCCAAGATATATTGGCCACTATATGCAAAGCTTATATCATTCGACTGGAACAATACCTCGCTATTGCCCGCTTTAGTGATGTAAACAACGTAATCGTCTTGATCAAATTTTTGGTTAATGGACAATTCTTGATAGCTATACTGTCCAATAAAGTCAGCCTCATTAAACGTTTCATCGGCTTTAGATACATAAACATCGACACCTTCACTATCAGCATACATATTCAAAATTCTAAAATTGAAACGGTCGTAGGTAACATCTTCGTCGTCATCGATTATGTCAATTTGGTAAGTCATTACCGCAGGCGATAGAATATCTTCACTAATAACAACTAATTGAAGAGTATCCCCGCTAATTTCCAAGCTATTTTCATAAACAGAAGTAAGGTTATTAATGTCGCTGCTATCACCGTCTTGCCAAGCAAGTTGAAAATAGTAGTTACCATTTTCGACACTACTGGTGTTTAATACGTCACCGTAAGGAACACCGTTATAAGTGATCTCAATCTCATCATCACTCGTGGAGAAATCTTCATCTATCGTTAAATAGATAGCCGGAGAATTATTTGCCGTGTTATATAACTTCACATAACCTTCAGCAGTGGAATCTTCATCAGAATCACACGCTGAAAGGCTAAAAACAGCCGTTATTACGGTTAAAAATTTCATTGGTTTTATGCAAAACATGTACTTTTGAATATTCATTGACCCACCTAACTCTTTATTGTTATCGCTGCTTTAATTAGCAGTTCAAAAATTGCCTGTGAAAATATTGGCAGTTTCACTAGCAATAGAGTTATGCGTTTTTGATTAGTTCTGACCTTTACACAATCTTTGCATTTCTTTATCTTGGCTAATTTACTTAGCCGATATCACCTTTATTAGCGCGGTTATTCAAGATACCAAGGGCCCAATAAATTAATAAAATATAATTAACAATCATCGCTAATTAAGAAATACCTTTTAGCTCTGCAATGATAAATGCTATGGTAGACGAAAAATAAAACTCAATGATGTCATCGGCAAATTCTGTGAAAAGCAAATCTCTTGAATTCAAATTTATATTCTTCTTAGCCCTTTTATTATTAGGCTTCTCTGCTAACATTTTTGCGCATGGGGTCGACGATAATACCCGCAATTTTTTACTCAATAATAGCGGCGTTCAGTTTATTGCCTTTATGTATATTGGTGCTAAACATATGATCACCGGTTACGACCACTTACTCTTTTTATTGGGGGTAATATTTTTCATATTCAAACCTAAAGATATTGTACTTTACGTCAGTATGTTTACGGTAGGACATAGCCTTACGCTACTGTTCGGCGTTATGGCAGACATTCAAGTTAACGCTTATTTAATTGACGCTATCATTGGTCTGTCGGTCGTTTATAAAGGCTTTGAAAACTTAGGCGGGTTTAAAACCGTTTTTGGCCGATCATTCAATACCCGTGCTGCGGTATTAATATTTGGCTTATTTCATGGTTTTGGCTTAGCGACAAAAATACAAGAACTAACGCTATCTAAAGATGGTTTATTCGTGAATTTAATCGCCTTTAATATTGGCGTTGAAATAGGCCAAGTATTAGCATTAATTATGATTGTTTTATTGCTTAATATTTGGCGAAAAAATAACAGTTTTAATACCTTCGCAACGACAACGAATAGCTTACTAATGAGCGCTGGCTTTATGTTAATGGGCTTTCAGCTAACCGGTTATTTCATCAACTAACAAGAATAAAATTATGCAACAAACGCTTTCAACTCGATCTTTAACTAAACATGTTTTCCTCGCACTATTGTTAGCCGCTGCGGTACTCACCACGGTAATTTTACCGGCCGAGTATAATATTGACCCGACCGGCATAGGTGAAAAGTTAGGCCTGACAAAACTTGCTCCAGAAAACAATGTCGCAACCGTGGCCGCGACGCCTAATTCAGCAGAGCAAGCAAAAGACGAAATAACCGTTATAGTGCCCGCCAAGCGCGGCGTAGAATTTAAGTTTTCAATGAATCAATACGACAAGATGACCTATAGCTGGCACACTAATGACGGCGCCATTTATCATGATTTACATGGCGAACCTAAAGGCGATACCACAGGTTATTTTGAAAGTTACACCATAACAACCGCGGAAAAAATGGAAGGAAGTTTTACCGCCCCTTTCACCGGTTCACATGGCTGGTATTGGAAAAACACCACAGACAAGCCCGTTACGATAAATTTAACAACCTCAGGACAATATCAAGTTCAGGGGCTAAAACAATAACAGCGCGTTAGCTACTAGCTCCAACCGCGTAATATCATTATAATAGCCGCTTATTTATTGAGAAGAGTGTATTTGTGATAACAACTGACGTATTAATTATTGGTGCTGGTGCCGCTGGCTTAATGTGCGCTGCAACAGCGGGCTATAGAGGAAAATCAGTTGTTGTTGTCGATATGGGGAAAAAACCAGGTCGTAAAATTCTTATTAGTGGGGGCGGTCGTTGTAATTTCACCAATGAAAACGCAGCACCCGAAAACTATATTTGTCAGAACCCTCATTTTATAAAGTCGGCACTCAGCCGTTATACAGCACAAGACTTCATTGAACTTATTGAACGCCATGGGGTAAATTTTCACCATAAAACCCTCGGACAATTATTTTGTGACGATAGCGCACAAGATATTGTTGATGTTTTGATGACCGAATGTGATTGGGCCGGTGTTGCAGTAAAAATGCGTAACGAAGTACTTTCAGTCACCAAAACAGCAACCGGTTACCAAGTAAAAACCAACGAAGCGAATTATAGCTGTACTTCATTAGTCGTCGCATCAGGTGGTTTAACTATGCCAAAATTGGGAGCAAGCCCATTAGGCTATAAGGTAGCCGAACAATTTGGTTTAAACGTTTTACCGACCACCGCCGCACTAGTGCCTTTCACTTTACATGAACACGACAAAAGCCGTTTTGATGGTTTGTCGGGAATCAGTGTTTTTACCGAAATTTCAAGTGACTGCGGCGAAACATTTAAAGAGAATATTTTATTTACCCATAGAGGGTTATCAGGCCCTGCCATTTTACAAATATCCTCGTTTTGGCAAGCGGGGCAAGCCGTAATTATCAACTTATTGCCTGAGTATAATTTAACTGACACCATCAACGACTGGCGTCAACATCAAGCGCAAAAGTCGTTGAAAAATTTACTCGCCACATTATTGCCTAAACGTTTTATAGAATGTTTAATTGAAAGCAACGACATTCCAGACAAAGCAGTCAACCAATTAAATCACGCAGAAATTCAAGCAATACATACCTTCATTCATGCATGGCAAATAAAACCTAATGGTACAGAAGGCTACCGAACAGCCGAAGTTACTTTAGGCGGTGTCGACACAGATGAATTATCGTCAAAGACCTTTGAAGCTAAAAAGAGTGAAGGTTTATACTTTATTGGTGAAGTGATTGACGTAACCGGCTGGCTCGGAGGTTATAATTTTCAAGCATGTTGGGCACAAGGTGTCGCTACTGGTTTGGTGGTGGTTTAGTGACAAGAAATATATTGATCGATTAAATTTTAAATTGTGCGAACGGTCTCTTACTTGTGATCCTGCGATTAACCGTCATTATTGAGTGACTCTCACTCAATAATTCGGCAGCTCCACTATGCTCCCAATTCTATATTTATCGAGTTAATATTTAAACTATCCTGAACTTCCCAACTATTCTATAGATTATAAAGCTAACGACCTTCTCCGTCTTATTCATCAAATATCGAGAAAGAAATAGTCAATATGCAGCATTATCCGATTCTCTGGGTTCATCGCCATACTCGATTACCATATTGGGAATACAACAGTACTTTCCAACCAACCTGGTTGTGCACCTTTGCATCTAAATGAGGAATCCGATGAACAGTTCATCGTTAAGATTTAATCCTCTTGAGCAACGTGTCAACTTAGTTGCATTTACTTATTATTCAATTACCACTCAAGTAAAATAACTCTATTCGAGGATGGTGTAATTTCAACTGAAAGGCACTTGTTATTTTTTAAATTAATAATTTCATGACATGATTCTGAAAAAAAGGGTGTTATCAATCCATTTTTAATATTAAATTTAAAGTTATCCCCGATGTCATTTTGGTAATATATACTATCTAAGTCGATGTGCCATTGATAAGAGCTTGAAGGTAAGTCCAAAATAAGCTTATCTTCATCATCTTCTCGGTATAACCAGATTCCTGGAGCATATTGTTTAGAATAATAGAGGTTTTTTTCATAAGATTTAGCGATATAACCATTTTCAATTTCAATTCCATTAATGCGTGAATTTAGTAATGAAAATGAAAGCAGACCTGACTGAACTCCATCAGACTTAGCAAAAATCAACGAATCTTTAAAAAACTCAGGCTTTATACCGTCTATTTTTATTGAATCATTAGATAAAAAATGTTCAGAAGATAGATCAAAAAGCACAATATTGTTATCAAATTCCAAGGCTATCTTGGAATAAGTGAAACTTGTGGCTATATTATCAATTGGATAATTTTGTTTAAATGAGCTAACTTGTTTTGATGTTTTATTGTCCAGATTATGCAACCAAATTTGATTAACTCCTGTTCTATTTGATACGTATAAAATTAAATTTTTCGTATAAAAGCTAGCTAATTTATTGGTTGCATTTGAGTTTTCTGTTAACAACTGACTCTTTGAATTCTGAAGGTCTGTAAACGCAATATTTTGCGTTATAAACTCACCACTAGTAAACAGTAGTCCATTATTTAATGAATGAATGTTATGTACCGGGGCTATAAAAGGTAAATCAGTCCTATTTACTTCATTTTGCTCTTCGAAGTTAATTACACTAATCCCCCCTTTATCATTCCTAAAAGACAGCAGAGAACCGTCCCAACCAACAGAGATGTTAGTCATCATCAACGTTTCGGTCCAAACGACTTCCCACTCTTTATTTGGATTTACCAATCGTATTTTATCGTGAATGCCGTCAGGGCTTGATAATAAAACAACTAATTCTGATTTTTCGCTGGTAACAACGTTGTATATGCCGACCCCACCTTCATTATCGATAACAATAGGAGATATTACACCTGTTTCAATATCACCAATATACAAATTTGAGGCCTTCCCACCTAGTTCCGAATCAGTAAATAAGATTTGTGATGCATTCAGCTTAGCTATAGATGAAGAGAATGATTCAGGGTTACAGGAAAATAATTTATTTGAGGTATAGTTTTCTGATGAAAAGTCAATATTAGCTACCTGTATTCTACAATTGTTCTCATTATAAACTCGGTATATTAGTTTGTTTTTACTTAACCAAGTAGGCTTTCTTACATTACTATTATCATGTTCAATAACTATACTTTTATCTGAAAAACGATTAAAAATCGCAATATTCCAATACCTTCCATTATAAGCTTTGGTCGAGTATGCAATAAAATTATTTTCTAAATTAGCAGCTAACTCTAGTTTTATATCTGTATTATTCAATAACTCTATATTACGTATGTTTTCAAAATACTTATTTGTAGTTTCACTGTATTGTAACTGGATGAAAAGACTTAAAACAACGAGCAATACAAAAGTAATAACAATTAAGTACACCCTATTATTTGTTTGTTTAATATTAGAATCATTTTTTTTTCGGACTGAAATATGACTTTCTAAATCGATTTCCAACTCTACCGAAGTTGTAAAGGTATAGCCTTTTTTTGGAGTCGTAAGAATTACCTTTTCGGTTATCCCAACTTTCTTTAATTTAGTTCTTAATAATGAAATAACCCGACGTAATGAGTTAACTGTTGCCTCTGAACTTCGCCAATTAGATAAAAGTTCTTCATGATTTACAAGGTGATAACAATTTCCCACCAGTTTTTCTAAAACCAATGATTCTAAATTATCAAGTTTAATTTCATTTTTTTCTGCTGTATTACAACCAGCGATTAACTTTGATGTAGAGATACAAAATGTAACATTTCCATTTAAACAATATCGTGTCATTTCAGACCTTTTACAGTAATAACATTAGCTTATAAAAACTTTATATCAATGATATAAGGTTTTTATAAGTAAAACAATACTTCTGAAAGTGTATAAACTTTAAAAGCGCACAAAGATCCAAACTTTATATAGAAAATAAATTTTAACAATGTATTAACTAATAATTGGAAATATTCATGATAATAGCAAAAATAACAAAAATAACAAAAATAGCAAAAATAACTCCCTTTTTTATTATCCTATCAATAACAAGTGCATTGGCTCATTCATCCCCTACAAAGATGAATAATGAGACCTTAGACGAAGCACCTAATCCACAAATAGGCATTTGTAAAGATTATCCAGTTTGCAAAATAATCCCACTTAATTTTTGTAACAGTGATCCAATTTGTAATGAATTTTTTGAAAAGAAAAAAAGAAGCAAAAAGGAAGAGGAAGAGGAAGTGAAGAAAAATGCAACCACATGAGCTACTAATTTTAATGGAAACAATGTTTCGTGAAGCATATATTCAAGGAATAAAAGATAACTCAGAAGGGATACATATCTGTCCTAAACAGCTATATCAAAATTTTTTGAAAGAAAATGATAATCTATTTGTAAACAAATAGATTAATTTTCACCATCTCATAAATAAACCAATGTAATTACATGTTTAGATATAAGACACTTTCTGCTCAAATATAAAATATTTTAGACCTTTCTGACTATCATTATTTTGTAAAATAAAGAGATTAACCATTGAGAGAGGTGTATTTTACACCTCTTCATATTCGTTCACTTAATAAACACACCCACTTAATTGAAAGTTATATATAGCTAACCTCCGAAAAATCAATATAGTCTGATCAATAATTCAACACCTAGGGTTTAATTTTTATGAAATTACAATAGATTTTTTATATGTTAGAATTGATATAATCTATACCCCCACAATTAGGAACATCATTGATGAATAGCCTTAAGTATGATCAGTTACTTTTATCTAGCTTAAATAACAATGAAGACTTGCACTCCGATTCGTTTGAATATCAGTCTATTTTTTTAAGCTCTATTAAACCCGATCCAACTAATGGCCGATTTCTACCTTCGATTTTCATTGATGATCAGCATGCCAATCAACTCACATCTCGTAAATTATCTAAAAAACAATTAGTTAAACTTTACAATGGTGAAAACTTTGTTTTAATTGGTAAATCATGCATCATTAATTGTTTCGCATATGGATCTGATGATTGGAAAAAAGCCAACCACACCATAAACTCAATTGTTGAGCTAGCTGACAATATTTCAGTATCTGAATTGATTCAAACACCGACCCTATATCCTATTGAAAATAATGAATATCAAATACTAACCGGCCATAGACGCTTCTTTGCACTAGTCTACGCCAAAGGATATGGCTCTACTGCACAATTTAAGCTATACGAAAAGCAACCTTTGTTAACTAAAATTAAACAATTTCAGGAAAATGCGAGCAGAGAAGATCTACCACAATATGGGAAATTACAGGCGTTTTTAAATGCACGAATGGAAATAGATGCACTTAATAGTGCTAAACAACGCATTGGTTTAAAAAAGCTAACCGTAAAAGAAATTGCAGTAAACCTTGGAATATCTATGGGCGCATTTGATAATTACAACGTGCTTACTAGGTACCCAAGTGTTCAGAGTTCGTATGCAGCAGGCTTAACATTACCCTTTATACGTGTGAAAAAAATAGTACTAGTTACAGAAGCAGCATATAAAGCAAAAAACAACAAAACAGTACTTAATTTACATGATAGGGAAAATATATCTGAACAAATAAGTGCACAATTATCCAATAAAACAAGCACACCACCAAATGTTAAATCATTTAGCATTAAATCGATTAAATCATCGTTGGGTTTGCAAACCTTACTAAAGTCTAATGTCATGGAGCTTAATGCAGGTATTGATTGGCAAAATATTGATTGGCAAGATCATGCAAGTATCTCAGCCGCACTTAATAAATTGAGTGATTTTTTGAACACAGAAATTGACTGATACTCACCATTTTCCGATTTTTTCTTGACTCACATTTAAATTCGGTACGATTTATTCCTACTAATCATTTCATACTGATTTATCAATACTCTGTAATGAGTATTGATAATCTACTTATTTCAGTATATTTATTTTTATTCTATGAATTTTAATTTTCTGCTAAGTCTTATTACTCTGATCATAGTTGTTCAAATTCTACTGTAACTCATTAATGAATTAGCAATATAACATCATTCAGTTTAAGGTTATTACTCGTAACCTGTTCCTTCATTCCACCCATCAACGTTATAATCAGCCATACACAGCTCAACTAGTTCAGTCATTTTATCCATATTCCCCGTCATTTTAGAGTGACGAAGACATTGCATCCTTACTTCTTCTGCGCTGCCTGCATAATTAATTTCATACAACTCATGACGACCACCAAATTCCGTTCCGATAGCATCCCACATGAGTTTAAGCGTTTTTATCCGCTCGGTAGATGCCATATCATTTGAGCCTCGTACATATTGCTCTAAATATGAATTTGTATATTCATTTTGAATGTCTTTATGCCCTGAAGGCAAATAAATTAAACCACTTGCCACCGTCGACTTTACAATGTTAACGATTTCACTATAAGCTTGCGGAGCAAAAACACGATAAGCATGCAAAGCATCTCCATTAGGTAAAACACTGCCAGAATGCCATTCTTCTGGACTAGCATGCATAGCACGAACACACGACCAAATCATATTTCTCCATGCAACCACTTTCCCTAATTGAGCTTGAACCCCCCGATACTCTAATGTGCCAGTACATTCTAAAGATTTATGTAACAAACCAGCCAAAAAGTCTAATTTAACACCAAACCTAATCGCTCCTTGCATTGGAAATAATCGGCCAAAGCCTCCTTCAGCAAACCATCGTTTACAGGTTTGAACATTTTGATTGATTAAAATATTTTCTTTTGGAATAAACACATTATCTAAAATGAGTATCGCATCATTCTCATCAAAACGGCTAGAAAGGGGATAGTCAAAAGCGTTTCCTGTCAAATTGGCCGCTTGTTCGAAAGAACCTCGACAAATCAACTTCATTCCTGGCGCATTCATACTACAAATAAACATTAAGGCCATTTCAGGATTTTCACCCATAGCCTGAGCAGAACCCTGACCAATAAATGTATAGTGTGTAAGCGCAGAGTTTGTTGCAACAACTTTTGCGCCGCTTACCCAAATACCTTCATCCGTTTCTTTATCGACTGTCACATACACATCTTTAACATGGTCCAGTGGTTTGTGTCGATCTACCGGGGGATTTACAATTGCATGATTTAAATAAAGACAGGATTCTTGAATACGCTTATACCAATTTTTAGCATTTTGCTCATACTCTCCGTACCAAGTAGAGTTTGCCCCCAATACGTTGCCAAATGCCGCTTTATAATCTGGTGTTCTGCCCATCCAACCGTAAGTTAACCTTGCCCATTGTGCAATCGCTTCTTGTTGCTCTTTTAGATCTTCAGCACTGCGAGCATAACGAAAAAATTTATGAGTGTACCCGCCATTACCTGTATCAGTTTCCCAGCATAAAGTGCTTTTTTGTGCAGGGTCATGTAACGCATCATACAAATTGGCTATTGATTTTGCTGAGTTTCTAAATGCAGGATGTGTTGTTACATCTTTAACCCTTTCACCGTTAATATAAATTTCACGATCATCCTTTAAGCTCGATAAATATTCTTCACCGGTGAAGGGTCTGTTACTTTCTTTTTTTAAATTTTCAGGCCACATTATGATTTCCTTTATTATTTATAATTTTTGAAATTAATTCAGCACTTTTGCCTTTTAACATTGAAAAGTGATCACCATCAACTGATGTATAATCCATTTTTTGACCTAAGAATTTACCCTCTAAATAACCCATGTACTGCCGTTGAGTGAATGGACTTTGATTTGCAAAAACCACCGTGGTTGGTAATACCTCATCCATCAATGGTTCATATGTATTAAATAAGTGTGACTGATGTTGATATAAATCCTGTAAATAGCACGGTATATTTAGCGCATTTAAATCTACATGGTGAGTTGGCTGGTTGCTTTTTGAATAGTCTAGTGTTTGCTGCTCAAAATAGGTATCCAACATTACCAATTCAACTTCATACCCGTAAATTTTCAAATGATTAGCAAGTTCTAATGCCAGCACGCCACCATATGAATGTCCAACTAAAGTGATTTGTTTAAATGGCAGACTTGCAATACTGTCAACAAAGGCAGTGACATTTTCCTCGATTGTTTTGAAGTATTGCTCACCCGCTATAAGCCCTTTATGGCGGAAAATACCGATTTCAACATCTTTAACATTGCTTTGTTGCAGATATTTTACGATTTCCATAAAATCTTTAGCTGTACTCGCTACTCCAGGGATAAAAATAATACCTGCCGTCGGAGCAATACAATCATTGACTTTATAGAGTAGTTCCGTACGGTGAAGCCCGCGTTCCAATGAATCAAGCATGATCCCCTGAGATTGTATTGTCGTTTTTGAAAATAACACAGATAACTCACAGGCTTTCTCAAAACGTGTGTGAATTAACGACATGAGTTTTACTGATAATAATGAATGCCCACCTAATTCAAAGAAACTTGCTGTGGTACTAATAGAATCAGCTTCAATATTTAAGAGCTCTGTCCAGATGTCAACTAACGCTCGCTCTGTATCAGTTATCGGCGCGACATACTCACCTTGCATTGCACTGCCATCCGGTGCTGGTAACGCCTTTCTGTCTACCTTGCCGTTTGGTGTTAATGACCATGCATCAATGACCATGATGATGCTTGGTATCATGTAATCCGGTAACTGCTGACCCAACGTTGTTTTTACGACTGCAACATATTCTGCTTGTTCAGTTTCAGTAATCGTCTCCAGTGGTTTAACATAGCCTACCAATTGCTGGCTACCTGCCAATTCTTTCGTCATGACCAATGCTGAATCAACCGATTCAAGCTGCGCCAACTGTGTCTCAACTTCACCCAGCTCGATCCTAAAACCACGGATTTTTACCTGGTCATCAGCACGGCCGATAAACTCCAAGTTGCCATCAAGTAAATAACGAACCAAGTCACCTGTACGATATAAGCGCGCTGAACTGTTCGATTTCGTCGCATCATAGAATGGATTTTCAATAAAGCGCTCTACCGTTAGTTCCGAACGATTAAGGTATCCGCGTGCCAGGCTATCACCACCGATATAGAGTTCTCCTGTACTACCGTGTGGCAGTAGTGCCTGGTATTCGTTTAAAACGAAAAATTGATTGTTGATAATCGGTTGACCAATATGGATATCTAATCGTTCACCATACCCATCTATATCATCGTATGTAAATCGTTCATAACTACATCCTACCGTACTTTCTGTTGGACCATACTCATTTATAAAGTATGTATTTGGCATCTGCTTACTTATTCTCACCGCCAAATCATAAGAAAATACTTCGCCCCCCACCACGACTACATGCGGCGTTAATATCGGCTCATTAAACACAAGCCCTTGCAAGTGAGAAGGGGTGACTTTAAAAAGCGCTGCTTCTTCTTTTGCCATCATCGCACCTAACGTGTCGAAAATATCTTTTGCTTCATCAAGCAGGGTTAAATATCCCCCGCTAAGCCACGCACCAAATAATGAAGTAACTGTCGCATCAAAATTCAGAGATGTGCTCATCACAGAGTGTTTTACTTCATCTCTTAAGTAATCCTGCGTATTCGTCAGGTAATTGAGTACACTCTGATGCGCTAACTCTACCCCCTTCGGCTTCCCTGTTGAGCCAGAGGTGTAGATTACATACGCTAAGTGCGATGAGGTAAGCCCTGTTTCTGCCGTTGTCAGGTTGCCACCACCGTACTCACTACAGAAGTGATTGTCTGTACCACCCAACTCATCCAACGTTAATATAGTGCCCTTAAATCCCGCCAATACAGTTTGCACTTGGGTTTGGCTTAATACCACATCCAAAGCCGCATCTGCTAGCATATAGCTCAAACGTTCTTGCGGGTAACTTGGATCCAGCGGTACATACGCACCACCTGCTTTTAAAATCCCCATGAGGCCAATCACCATATCTAATGAGCGCTCTACACAAAGACCCACTAAGGTGTCTGGTTTAATCTCATAGTGCTCTTTGAGATAGTGTGCTAACTGGTTGGCTTTTTCATTTAACTGCTTGTATGTCAGTTGCGTGTCTTCAAACACCACCGCCACATTATCTGGGTTATCTTCAGCTTGTTGTTCAAACAAGCTATGGATGCATTTATCCTTCGGATAGTCCATCGCGGTGTCGTTTAAGTCATGCACTAAGTGTTCAATTTCTTCTGTTGATAACAGCGGTAAATCATGGGGAGCTTGCGATGGCTGTCCTTGCGTTTGACTGAGTCCTTCAAGTAAACGACATAGGTGGTCGTTCAATCGCGTAATATGTTGCTCTGTAAACAAACTCACATCAAAAGTCCAATGCAACCCCACACCTTGTTCACTGATACTCAAATCAATCTCTATATCAAACTTCGCTTGGTTCAAGTCTGATTCATAAGGCTGAATATCAACACCCGGCAAGGTGAATGAGGCGATATCTGACTCATCATTCAACCCGTAATCTGTATCCGTTGTCATCATGATTTGGAATAGCGGACTGTGTGCGGTACTTCTTGGTGCTTTTAATCGTTCAACTAACTGCTCAAACGGCACATCTTGATTCGATTGTGCATCCAAGTGTATTTGCCGAATATGGGTAAAATAGTCTGACAAGCTATCGTGGTTGGTATCGGCTCGCAGCACTAATGTATTCACAAAAAAGCCAATTAATGGTTCAAGCTCTGCTTGTAAACGGTTTGCTACTGGCGTACCAATAACAATATCTGCACTGTTACTGTGTCTCGATAGAAGCAGGGACAGTGCACCATGTAATAACATAAATGGCGTTAATTTATGTTCTTTAGCCACAGCAAGCAGCTGTTTAGCTGTCGTTGCAGGTAATTCACCGGTAACTATCGCCCCTTCATGCTGCTTCATTGCTGGACGTGTATGGTCTAACGGTAAACTGTGCAGTGCTGGCAACTCATCGAGTTGCTTCTCCCAATAACCCAATTGCGACTCTAAGACTTCACCTTCCAAATATTCACGTTGCCAATGGGCATAGTCTGCATATTGAATTTCAAGATCAGGTAATGGGTTCACCTGCCCTTGGCTATAAGCATGATATAAAGTAAAGAATTCTTTGATCAGTACTTCCATTGACCAACCGTCAGAAGCAATATGATGCATATTAAATATCATCACACCTGTATCGGTGGTCTTTTTAACATAGCTAACGCGCAGCATTAAGTCTGATGCCAGGTCAAACGGGGTGGTTATATCCGTCTCAAACATTGTCTCAAGTTGCTTATTTAAAGTCTCACCGGTGAGATGGCTCAGCTCTTCTATCTTTATCTCAAAAACAATATCCGAAATATTGCGGATATACTGGAGGGTCTCACCATCTTCTTCAACATATACCGTTCTAAGGACTTCATGACGCTCAAGGATGGTATGAAAGACATCTGTCAACAAAGTAGTATTCAGTTGACCTTCAATCTCAAATGCCATCGGCATGTTATATTCCGGTGAACCTCCTTGCAGGCTATCGATAAACCACAACCGCTGCTGGGCAAAAGAGACGGGGACCTTGTCTAAATCACGCTTAATTACTTGTCTTATTGTTGAACGACTTTGTGCAACAATAATATTATCCAACTGCTGAAGATATTTAACTAAAGAATTTTTATTTTCTTTAATAATACTAGCCAACTCGCTGGTAATAGCTCCCTTGGGAGCCTTAGCTTTAAGTTTACAATCTTCAACTAAATAAAGGTCAATATTATTAAAAGCAAGTTCCTCGATTATTTCTTTATCGTTCATTTTAGAACTCCACCTCTTCTAGCTCACTATCAGCATGTTGTGTCAATCGGTCTTTTAATTGCATTTTGATTATCAAGGAATCACAAAGTTTTGCTAATTCTTGAATATTCGCGATCTCATACATGCCTTGAATCTCTAATGTCAATCCAAACTCCTGTTTGATGCGGCTAAGTTGCCTAATAATCATTAGCGAATGCCCACCCAACTCAAAGAAGTTCGCTGTTGTACTGATAGACTCTGGCGCAATATTCAGTAACCCTGCCCAGATATCAACTAACAATTGCTCTGATTCAGTCTCGGCAGCAACATACTCACTTTGCATTGCACTGCCATCCGGTACTGGTAACGCCTTTCTATCTACCTTGCCGTTTGGTGTTAATGGCCATGCTTCAACCACCATGATGATGCTCGGTATCATGTACTCTGGCAAATGTTGACCCAACATACTTTTCATCGCTGTAACATAGCCTGCTATGTCGCTTTCAGCTACCACATCTTTTGGCTTAACATAGCCTACTAATTGCTGACTGCCGGCCAATTCCCTTGCCATCAGTAATGCTGAATCAACCACATCAAGTTGTGCTAACTGCACCTCAACTTCACCCAACTCTATCCTGAAACCACGAATTTTAACCTGATCATCCGCACGACCTAAAAATTCAAGGTTGCCCTCAGGTAGGTAACGTACTAAATCACCTGTTCTGTATAAACGCACTGAACTGTTAGGCTTGCTTGCGTCATAAAATGGATTATTAATAAAAATTTCCGATGTCAATTCAGGTTTGTTTAGGTAACCACGAGCAAGCCCTTCACCACCTATATAAAGCTCCCCAACACAATTTAGAGGGCAAAGTGCATTATATTGGTCTATTATAAACAACTGGTTATTAATATTCGGTTTACCAATCGGAACAACTTTTGACAAACCATCAGATGCAGATGTCACGTAGGTTGTTGCGGTGACTGTAGCTTCTGTAGGTCCATAACTATTTATTAGCGCAACACCTGTTCTAAATAATTGATAATGATGCTGAACTGTAGATGTCGACAGCGCCTCGCCACCGACAATAACTATACGTAACAATGTGCTTGCTAATTTCTCTTTTGAAGAAATGAGTTGTGCCCAAAACGCTGTAGGTAAACTAACAACAGTTACCTCATATTGATTACAAAAATCAATAAATTCCTTCAGACCAAATTGACAAGCCTCATCTCTTAATGTGAGTTTAGCTCCCTGGCATAAGGCACCAAAAAACTCTTCGATAAATATATCAAAAGAGGTGTTTGAGAACTGTAGAAAATTATCTGCCTGTGTAAGTTCATATGCTGTTTTAACGTGTTCTTGGTAGTTAACAAGTGAATCATGCTCAACCATCACTCCCTTGGGCTGACCCGTCGACCCTGATGTATAAATCACATAGGCCAGATTAGAGGACTTGAGCCCAATTTCTGCTGCGGTCAGATTGCTATCAGGGTACTCACTACAGAAGTGATTGTCTGTACCAGCCAACTCATCCAACGTTAATATAGTGCCCTTAAATCCCGCCAATACAGTTTGCACTTGGGTTTGGCTTAATACCACATCCAAAGCCGCATCTGCTAGCATATAGCTCAAACGTTCTTGCGGGTAACTTGGATCCAGCGGTACATACGCACCACCTGCTTTTAAAATCCCCATGAGGCCAATCACCATATCTAATGAGCGCTCTACACAAAGACCCACTAAGGTGTCTGGTTTAATCTCATAGTGCTCTTTGAGATAGTGTGCTAACTGGTTGGCTTTTTCATTTAACTGCTTGTATGTCAGTTGCGTGTCTTCAAACACCACCGCCACATTATCTGGGTTATCTTCAGCTTGTTGTTCAAACAAGCTATGGATGCATTTATCCTTCGGATAGTCCATCGCGGTGTCGTTTAAGTCATGCACTAAGTGTTCAATTTCTTCTGTTGATAACAGCGGTAAATCATGGGGAGCTTGCGATGGCTGTCCTTGCGTTTGACTGAGTCCTTCAAGTAAACGACATAGGTGGTCGTTCAATCGCGTAATATGTTGCTCTGTAAACAAACTCACATCAAAAGTCCAATGCAACCCCACACCTTGTTCACTGATACTCAAATCAATCTCTATATCAAACTTCGCTTGGTTCAAGTCTGATTCATAAGGCTGAATATCAACACCCGGCAAGGTGAATGAGGCGATATCTGACTCATCATTCAACCCGTAATCTGTATCCGTTGTCATCATGATTTGGAATAGCGGACTGTGTGCGGTACTTCTTGGTGCTTTTAATCGTTCAACTAACTGCTCAAACGGCACATCTTGATTCGATTGTGCATCCAAGTGTATTTGCCGAATATGGGTAAAATAGTCTGACAAGCTATCGTGGTTGGTATCGGCTCGCAGCACTAATGTATTCACAAAAAAGCCAATTAATGGTTCAAGCTCTGCTTGTAAACGGTTTGCTACTGGCGTACCAATAACAATATCTGCACTGTTACTGTGTCTCGATAGAAGCAGGGACAGTGCACCATGTAATAACATAAATGGCGTTAATTTATGTTCTTTAGCCACAGCAAGCAGCTGTTTAGCTGTCGTTGCAGGTAATTCACCGGTAACTATCGCCCCTTCATGCTGCTTCATTGCTGGACGTGTATGGTCTAACGGTAAACTGTGCAGTGCTGGCAACTCATCGAGTTGCTTCTCCCAATAACCCAATTGCGACTCTAAGACTTCACCTTCCAAATATTCACGTTGCCAATGGGCATAGTCTGCATATTGAATTTCAAGATCAGGTAATGGGTTCACCTGCCCTTGGCTATAAGCATGATATAAAGTAAAGAATTCTTTGATCAGTACTTCCATTGACCAACCGTCAGAAGCAATATGATGCATATTAAATATCATCACACCTGTATCGGTGGTCTTTTTAACATAGCTAACGCGCAGCATTAAGTCTGATGCCAGGTCAAACGGGGTGGTTATATCCGTCTCAAACATTGTCTCAAGTTGCTTATTTAAAGTCTCACCGGTGAGATGGCTCAGCTCTTCTATCTTTATCTCAAAAACAATATCCGAAATATTGCGGATATACTGGAGGGTCTCACCATCTTCTTCAACATATACCGTTCTAAGGACTTCATGACGCTCAAGGATGGTATGAAANACATCTGTCAACAAAGTAGTATTCAGTTGACCTTCAATCTCAAATGCCATCGGCATGTTATATTCCGGTGAACCTCCTTGCAGGCTATCGATAAACCACAACCGCTGCTGGGCAAAAGAGACGGGGACCTTGTCACTCTCTCTCTTTACAGCCAGTAATGGAGGGCGAACTACCGTTTGGCTACCTTGCTCAATCACCCTCGCCAAGGCTTGTAACGTTGCATTGTTAAATATACTCTGGACAGAGATTTCCACCCCACAGCGGGTGCGAATGTCTGATACTAAGCGTATCGATAGCAGTGAGTGCCCCCCTAACTCAAAGAAGTTTGCTGTGGTACTGATAGATTTAGCTTCGATGTTTAAAAGCCCAGCCCAAACATCCACGAGTACTTGCTCTGTTTCAGTTACAGGCGCGATATACTCGCTTTGCAGTGCACTGCCATCCGGCATTGGTAACGCTTTTCTGTCTACCTTGCCGTTCGGTGTTAATGGCCATTCATCAACCAGCATAATGATGCCAGGTATCATGTACTCAGGTAACTGTTGCGCTAACAATGCTTTCGCTACTGCAACATAGTCAGCTAGTTCGGTTTCTACCAGCGCATCTCTTGGTTTTACATACCCCACCAATTGCTGACTGCCCGCGAATACCTTCGCCATAACTAACGCTGAATCAACCGTCTCAAGTTGTGTGAACTGCGCCTCGACTTCACCTAGCTCTATCCTGAAGCCTCTGATTTTCACCTGGTCATCAGCTCGCCCTATAAACGCTAGGTTACCATCAGGTAAATAACGGACTAAATCACCAGTCTTGTATAACCGTGGAGAACTATTAGGTTTACTCTCGTCATAGAATGGATTATCAATAAAGATTATTGATGTCAATTCAGGCCTGTTAAGGTAACCACGAGCAAGTCCTTTACCGCCAATATATAGTTCCCCAATACAACTTAAAGGACAAAGTCCATTATCTTGATCCATTACAAATAACTGGTTATTAATATTCGCTTTACCAATCGGAACGACTTTTGACAAGCCATCAGCCGAAGATGTCATGTAGCTTGTTGCAGTGACTGTAGCTTCTGTAGGCCCATAACTATTTATTAGCGCAACATCTGTACTAAATAATTGATAATGATGCTGAACTGTAGATATCGACAGCGCCTCGCCACCGACAATAACTACTCGTAACAATGTGCTTGCTAATTTCTCTTTTGTAGAGACGAGTTGTGCCCAAAACGCTGTAGGCAAACTAACCACTGTGACCTCAAATTGATTACAAAAACTGACAAATTCCTTCATGCCAGTTTTACAAGCTTCATCCCTTAATGTAAGCTGACCTCCCTGGCATAAAGCACCAAAAAACTCTTCGATAAATATATCAAAAGAGATGTTTGAAAACTGTAGGAAATTGTCTGCCCGTGTAAGACCATATGCTACTTTAATGTGTTCTTGATAGTTAACTAGTGCGGCATGCTCAATCATCACTCCTTTTGGTTGACCTGTTGAACCTGAGGTATAAATCACATAAGCCAAACTCGTTGAAGTAAGTCCTGTTACTTTTAAATTATTATTGGCGTACTCTGCACAAAAATGATTTTCAGTATGACTCAACCCATCCAACACATGTATGGAGCCTTTGAAGTCCGCAAGGACACTCTGCACATGCCGTTGATTTAACACTACATCCAAGCCAGCATCTTCTAGCATATAGCTCAAACGTGCTTGCGGGTAACTTGGATCTAACGGAACATACGCTCCACCTGCCTTTAATATCGCCAGAATACCAATGACCATCTCTAATGAACGATCTACACACAGCCCCACTAAAGTGTCTGGTGTAATATCATGATGCGCTTTTAAGTAATGCGCTAGTTGATTGGCTTTTTGATTGAGCTGCTTGTACGTCAGTTGCTTGTCTTCAAACACCACAGCTACATTTTCTGGGTTATCTTGAGCCTGTTGCTCAAACAGCTCATGGATGCATTTATCCTTCGGATAGACCGTTGCGCTGTCATTTAACTCATGCACTAAGTGCTGCACTTCGCCTGCTGACAGCATAGGTAAAGCATAGGGTGCTTGCGTTGACCGCCCTTGCGTTTGGCTTAACCCTTCAAGTAAGCGACATAAATGCTTGTTCAACTGAACAATATGCTGCTCGGTGAACAAGCTAGTATCATAGTTCCAATTAAGTCCCACACCTTGTTCACTGATATTCAAATCAACACTCAGATCGAATTTTGCTTGAATAAGGTCTGATTGGTACGGCTGAATATCCACATCCGGCAGGGTGAATAAGGCCATCTCTGATCCATCATTCAATCCGAAATCAGTATTCGTTGCCATCATGATTTGGAATAGTGGACTGTGTGCGGTACTTCTTGGTGCTTTTAATCGTTCAACTAACTGCTCAAACGGCACATCCTGATTCGATTGTGCATCCAAGTGTACTTGCCGAATATGGGCAAAATAGTCTGACAAGCTATCGTGATTGGTATCTGCTCGCAGCACTAAGGTATTGACAAAGAACCCAATCAAAGGCTCAAGCTCTGCTTGTAACCGGTTTGCTACTGGCGTACCAATGACAATATCTGCCGTATTACTATGTCGAGACAGCAGTAAAGATAAAGCGCCATGTAACAGCATAAATGGTGTTAATTGATGTTGCTTAGCCACTGCAAGTAACTGCCTGGCTATCGTGGCTGGCAATTCACCAGTGATGACCGCCCCTTCATGTTTTTTTATCTCTGGTCGCGCATGGTCTAGCGGTAAACTGTGTACTGCAGGCAACTCATCGAGCTGTTTCTCCCAGTAGCTCAATTGCGACTCTAATACCTCACCTTTCAGATATTCCCGCTGCCAATGCGCGTAATCTGCATATTGAATTTCAAGCTCGGGAAACGGATTGGTTTGTCCTTGGCTAAAAGCACCATACAAGGCAAAAAACTCTTTGATCAGCACTTCCATTGACCAGCCGTCAGAGGCGATGTGATGCATATTGAAAATCATTACTCCTGTCTCTGTCGTTTTCTTGACATAGCTAACGCGTAACATTAGGTCCGTAGCAAGGTTAAATGGACTGGTGATATCAATTTCTACAAGATGCCTAACTTGCCTCTCTAACGTCTCATCGACAAGATGACTAAGATCTTCTACCTTAATATCAAAAGCAACATCCGACATACTGCGGATATGCTGTAGTGTTTCACCATTATCTTCAACATACAATGTCCTAAGAACTTCATGACGCTCCAGGATAGTATTAAAGATATCTGTAACCAAAGCCAGATTCAGCTGACCTGCAACCTCAAAAGCCACCGGCATGTTGTATTCCGCTGAGCCACCCTGCAGGCTATCGATAAACCATAGACGTTGCTGGGAAAAAGAAAGCAATCCCTTGTTGCTGTTTTGCCTAACAATTGACTTTCCTAAACTTTTTGCATTATTTCTGCTCAATGTTTCCAAATATTGAATTATCAGTTGTTTATTTTCCTTTATATAAGCCCGCTCGTCTTTATTAATTCCGTCTTTAGGAGACTGAGACTTCAATTTCCCTTGATCTAAGTATAAACGAACCCCTTTGTGATTCAGGATAGCTAAAAATAACCTTGTTTCTTTCATTGAAAAACCTTTATAAATACAAAAGTTAGACTTGCATTCATCATTAATATTGTTTGAATTATTATTTTTTTTGTTACATATTTACGGTCGTAAAATCACGTCTTGCCAACGGCATAACTCAGACATTGCGGCCAGAACTAACCGTTCTCCCTCAAATGGTTCCCTACCATGAGCTACCGATAAATTATCTACCATGAGTACATCCCCTTCATCCCATTGGAAGGTTACTTGCTCTTCAAGGTAAATTTTTTTCAATAACGCGACCGTCTGTTCATCTATGCTCTCACCATCACCAAAGTATGTCTGATAAGGGTATTCATGCTCTGCAAATGAGCTTTGAATAAACTTTCTTGCGTTCGCTTCAATTGAATTGAGATTAAATGAGGTACAATGATTAAACCAACATTTATCACCCGTTACCGGATGTATCAATGCCACAGATCGTACTTGCTTGGTCGTTAAGGTGATCAGAGGATCATCTTTCCACTCCCAGAGAATGTTATTCGCTTTGAAATACTCCTCGGCCTCTAATTTACTCTCTGCTTGAAAAGCCCAAGGCCAATCAACATACATATTTTGCATGAAATTACGCTGATACAAATATCCTTCTTTTAACAATCTGTTACGCAATTTTTCTGGTATTTTCTGAAAAATTCTTCTCGTATCAGCAAGTGGTGTTGCGCCACCCTTCACTGCCACCTTATGACTATTAAAATAAATATTTCGAGGAAAATTTAAATTAAACGATTGTTCATTATGTAAAAAAATTGTCCCTTCTTTTGTATGTGCGGTAGAAGTAAAGACATTACCTTCTACTCTATCACGCTTCAATTGACGCTCTAAATATGTGTCAAAAGGTACACAGCTACTTTCAGTAACAAATGCTTCAAATAATTTTGCTGAATCAACACCAAACCCCCGAAACAACAATGCACCATAAGTGTGCTGTAATTTGATCAATTCATGGCGATTACTCGCAAACCACTCGCAAATATCTATTGTTTCATTATGACAAGAAATTACCAAAGGAAGGGTTTGTGAATCGGAAAAAAATCCGCATTTAATATCTTCTGCGTGTAATAAATGATTTGGCAAAGGAACTAGCATGGAGGTCTCCAGAATAAAGCCAGCCTATAATTGCTATATAGGCTGGCTAATAGTTAAAACATGAAAGAGTTTATTTCATCAAGAGCACTAAAAAATCGCTCAATCTCAGACTCATTATTATATAGGTATGCTGAAATTCGCATTACATGAGCCCCTGCAATTTGATCTATATAGGGTTGCGCACATAGGTGTCCATTTCTACACATAATCCCATATGTGTCACTTAAAACTCTTGCCGTATCGTCCAACTTGGGCGCCGTGGGAACCCAAAAACTTAACACGGCACTACGTTCAGCGGTTGGATCAGGATGAATAACTTTCAAATAATCACGTTCTTGTGCTAATTTCAGCATCTTACTGCCTAAGTGCTTATCATGTGCTTCAACATTATCTAATCCAATACTATTGAGATAATCTATTGAGGCTCCAAGCCCTAGCACTCCCGCAATATGTGGTGTGCCTGCTTCCAAACGATGAGGTAACTTACGTAAACGATAGTTATCAAGCTCTACCCAGTCAACCATTCCACCACCAAAACTATTCGGCGTGAGTTTCTCAAGCATATCTTTCTTTCCATAAAGAACACCGAGACCAGTTGGCCCAAGCATCTTATGCGGAGAAAAAGTGAGAAAATCAATATCTAGTTCTAGCACATTCACTTTTTTATGGGGTATAGACTGAGCGGCGTCGACAACCACAATCGCACCATTTTCCTTCGCCAGCTTAGCCATCTCGCTTAAGGGGTTATATACACCAGTTACATTCGAACAGTGAGTAATAGCCACAACTTTTGGGTTGTTCTTTATTTTCTTTCTATAGTCATCCAGATCTAATCCACCATCAGGTAGCAGGTTCACTATTTCCGTTGTTGCTCTTGCCATCCAGGGTAATTGATGAGAATGATGAGAATCAGCGCAAATAAGCACAGTATCATCTTTTGTAAGGTCAAGGCCTGAAGCTACCATATTAATGGCATCGGTCGTATTCCTAACAAATACAATTTCATTACCAGAACAAGAAATCAGTTCTGCTGTTCGATATCTTGCACGTTCAAATTTATTGGATACCAATTCAATTGCATAGCTTTTTCCACGATGAACATTGGAAGACACTCCTCCATAATACTCGACTGTTGCATCGATCATAGCTTGTGGTTTTAAGGAAGTTGCTGCGCTATCTAAATAAAGAATTGGTCGACCATCTATCTCTGACTTCAAGCCTGGAAAGTCATTTCTGATACTGGCTAGTTGTTCCGCGTTAAACATTGTTATTAAGTCCTCTTACAAATTGATATTTCCCTGATCTTTCTGATGCGATATAGTCCACAAAACTCACATCAACCTTCAAATTCGTGTTGTAGATGTCTGTCAATTGTTCGATAAAATACGCTTCGTCACCTTGCTGATACGAGTCATTAGCAATAATCTTCAACAAAAACTCTGTATCTTTTACTTGTTCAAGTTGATAAAGATCAAGCCAAGCTGGTCCTCCAATCATCTTATCTACTTGTTGCGGCGATATAAATGGTCGCCCATCCTTGACTAAAAACTGTGAAAACTTGCCTTCCATAACGAAGCGCACACGATCTGAACCACAGTCACACGGCCCTTCAGTTACAGAGGCTACATCTCCTGTGCGGTAGCGAATATGTGGTGACGCTCCTTGGTCAATACTAGAAATACACAGCTCTTTAAATGTATTTTCCAACGGTGACTCAAATTCAACATCTACATACTCAAAAAAGAAACTATCATCATTAGCATGCAAGTGCCCGTGATTACATTCCATCGCAACCCAACCAAATTCAGTAGATGACAATAACTCCCCATACATTGAATTCATATCATAGAACTCTGCAATCTGCCTTCTCGCACAATCTGTTGCGCCTGTATAGGCAACCATAACCGGAATATTAGGTGGTGTGAGACCACGCTTTTTATAGTGCCTTAACAAAAAGGCAAAATGTGTTGGATCAACATAGAATAAATCCGGTTGATACTCGTTAATTTCCTCTAATGTTCGATCTAACATCTGCTCTGTTGTCGTTAATAAATCATGATAAACAGGCAATACTAACGTTTGATCAGGAAGAATACGATCTTCAATACTGCTATTTGGGTTAGCGCACTCCACATCTGAACAATTAGGCGCCGCATACCGAGCGATCTTTCTCCCAACCTTATGAAAGGCATTGTTAATTGACGGGTTAATCTGTGCACAAGAAATAGCTCGATCAAGCAAATGCATACCGATTTCTAGGGTAGTTAACCTTTCTCCTGTTGAGCCTGAACTTCTGTGACTAGCAATCATAGGGTGACTGAGATTGAAACCCTTTGCTAATGTGCCTTTTGGAAAACTTCGTCTATAGTCTATTTTTGATGTAAACGGGATTTGTTCTAAGTCATCAGGTGTTTTTATTTTATTAATATCTACTTCTGTTTTATAAAACAACTCCTGATAAAATTCCACATTTTCAAAGCTATACTCTAGCTCTTTTAATACGCCTTGGAAATTCTTCATTGTATGGCCTTAATCACTTCAATTTATAATACTAAAAGGAGGTCTCACGCATGAGACTTTATACTTGTCTTATGCATAAGATAAACTTTAAAAGAACTTATACTAATCTGTATAATTAACTGGTCATTCTAAATGGTCTAAATATCCAATAACTGCGTTACTTTCACTCATAACTAGCCAGCTATGACTTAATCTAACGCCTTGTTATTGACAATCGACCATTTATTTATGCATATTGCCAGTATATTATGAGCGGCATTCAAAGAACTGAACTACCATTCCTCCTCTACAGTGTTTTCTGTATTTTCTATTTTTTCTGCATTTTTAATGCTCAGGATTAAATCTAGTTCAAGGGCTAATTCTTTAATGCTATGTGATTCTAAAATAAGTAAAATGGGTAGTTCAATTTCAAATACACTACCTAAACTCTGGCTAAGTCGCAAGCTTAAAATTGAATTGCCACCTAAATTTAAGAAACTTTCGGAAACACTCAACTTATCTACATCAATTCCAATTATGCTTTCGATTTGTCCTACGATTGTTTTTTCTGTTTCAGTTTTAGGCGCGACATATTCACCTTGCATCTGACTTCCATCTGGTTTTGGTAACGCTTTTCTATCTACCTTGCCATTCGGTGTTAATGGCCACTCTTCAACCACCATTAAGATATTCGGTATCATATAGTCCGGTAATTTTTTCTTTAATCCCATTTGGACTTGCTGGATAAACTCTGCTTGTGATTCAACTACAAACCCGCCTTCGGATTTTACATATCCCACTAGCAGATGACTACCCGATACCTCTTTAGTAATTACAATTGCTGAATCAACTATTACTTGTTGAACCAATTGTAATTCTACCTCTCCCAATTCAACCCTGAAACCTTGGATTTTCACTTGATCATCCGCACGCCCGATAAATTCCAGATTACCGTCTGGCAAATAACGTACTAAATCACCAGTTCGATATAAATGCGTTGAACTATTGAGCTGAGCAACATCATAAAATGGATTATCAATAAATGTTTCTGATGTTAATTCAGGTCTGTTAAGGTAACCACGAGCAAGCCCTTTACCACCAATATAAAGCTCCCCAACACAATTTAAAGGACAAATTGCATTAAATTGATCCATTACAAACAATTGGTTATTAATATTCACCTTACCAATCGGAACAACTTTTGACAAGTCATCCGCCGAAGATGTCATGTAGGTTGTTGCCGTGACTGTAGCCTCTGTAGGCCCATAACTATTTATTAGCGCAACATTTGTACTAAATAATTGATAATGATTCTGCACTGTAGATGTCGACAACGCCTCGCCACCGACAATAACTACTCGTAACAATGTGCTTGCTAATTTATCTTTTGAAGAGACAAGTTGTGCCCAAAACGCTGTAGGCAAACTAACAACCGTTATCTCATATTGATTACAAAAATCAATAAATACCTTTATACCAAATTGACAAGCCTCATCTCTCAATGTGAGCTGAGATCCCTGGCATAAAGCACCAAAAAATTCTTCTATAAATATATCAAAAGAGATGTTTGAAAACTGTAAAAAATTGTCTGCCTGTGTAAGTCCATATGCTATTCTAACGTGCTCTTGGTAATTAATAAGTGAAGCATGCTCAATCATCACTCCCTTCGGTAGACCTGTCGACCCTGAGGTATATATCACATATGCCAAGTTACCAGAGGTAAGCCCTGTCTCTTCTACCGTTAGGTTGTTCTGACCATACTCGCTACAGAAGTGGCTGTCTTTATCATCTATTCCATCTAACGCAATAATGGTGCCTGTGAAGCCCATCAATACACTCTGTACTTTCACTTGACTCAACACAACATCTAAAGACGCGTCTTCCAACATATAGTTCAAACGGTCTTGCGGATAACCTGGATCTAGCGGTACATAGGCCCCACCGGCCTTTAAGATGCCCATAATACCAATAACCATCTCCAATGATCGTTCAACACAAAGACCTATCAAGGTATCTGCGGTTATATGGTGCTGCCCTTTGAGATAGTGCGCTAACTGGTTGGCTTTTTCATTCAACTGTCTATAGGTCAGCTGCTTATCTTCAAACACTACGGCTACATTGTCGGGCTGTGCCTGTGCCTGTTGCTCAAACAATGTGTGAATGCATTTATCCTTCGGATAGTCCATCGCTGTGTCATTGAGGTCATACACCAGATGTTGAAGCATATCGTCTGGTAACAGCAACGGCATTTGAAAAGGCGCTTTTGAATCTTCAGTCAACTCGTTAACGATATATTCCAGCGCAAGCGCCAAGCCATCGAGCAAGGCAATCCCATTGGTACCCTTGTAAGCTTCCAATTCTGCACTAAATGCTTCGCCAGTCTCAGAAATTGACAAACTAAACGGCGTCGACGATTCCTCTTTGGAAAGTATATGCTCAAACGGCAATTCATCCAGAAGAACCTCTTCTGTTGCATGACGATAATTAAATATACAATTGAAGACTGTGCCAAACTCATCGGTAAGTTTTTGTACCGCTTGATTAAGCGGCACGTTCTCGTTTTGACATAGTTGCATAAGCTGAATATTGATATCACGCAATTGCTCTGCAACACTGCGTTCATCAAATTTCACTCTAAGTGGCAGTGAATTTAGAAACATACCAATGGTTGTGCGGTATTCCGGAGCCATCATGCGCCCGGTAAGTACGGTTGGAAACAATACATCTTTACTGTTACAGAATTTGGCCATCACAATCGCCCAGGCGAAGTGAAACAGCACTGCAGGACTCACACCTGACTTCATTGACTGTTCACGGACAGCACGCTGTAAATTAGCTTCAAAATCGTAGCTGAAATATTCAAGTTCCGTTGATTTAAATTGGCTTTGATTAATATCAAATAGTAAGGAAGGCGCTTCAAAATCTGCCAGCAGAACATCGAAATATCCAGTATCAACCGCCTTCTCAGCATTGTGCTGCAGCGCAAATTCATATTGCTGTTTGGCCGGGTGCAGCTGGTTTTGTTGTTGCTTGTAAAACATCAGCAGCTCATACAAAGTGAGCTCAAGGCTAATGTGGTCGCTGACAATATGATGCCTTTCAATAAACAGCACATGCTCTTGGCTGTCAGCCTTGACCAATACATGAAAACGCATCAATGCATCCTGCTCTAGATCCATCATGCGATTTTGTGACTTGAGCGCTTGTAGCTCTTGTTGAAATTCGCCTTCATTTGCACAATGCACATGGATGATGGGAATTGAAACTTGCTTCTTTACCAACTGATAGGCTTGCTCAACACCACGCCAAACAATAGCCGTGCGACATGAGGCATGACGTTCAACCACTGCCTTAAAGCTTTCCATTATTTTATCAAAAATCTGCTTACCTTCAACCGCAAGAATAAAATAGGTGATATAAACATCGTGCTGCTCACTGAGCATATGTTGCAACAACATGCCTTCCTGGAGCGGAACCAACGGATAAAAACCATCGATTTGCTGCTCTGTCAGGTTGAGTCGCGCTAGGATGTCAGCACGATTTTGCACTGAGGTTTGAAAATCCCGATCAAGTTCGCTGATTTTCTCCGCTTTCAAAAACGCGATTATCTCAGCCTTTGCGGTTTTTATTTGGCTCAGTATTGCCGGAGTTAATGCTGATTTATCTGCATTAACCTTTAGCTTTCCACCATTGCCCAGCGCAAAGTCTATCCCGGACTGTCGGCAAACATCTATCAATTGACTAATCATAACTCTAATTCTACCCTTGAGTCAGACTCCTCAGCGGCCATATCAGCTGAATCGTCGGTGTATTCAGATGCAGGTATTGTTGCAACAGCCGCATTTAACCACTCGACCTGAACGTTAAATTCAAGATGAGAAAACAGCGACCTTATATCCATTGCTACGCCAAATTCTTCTTGCATGTCGGCCAGTAATTTCATTGCCAACAGCGAATGCCCGCCCAACTTAAAGAAATTCTCAGTGTTTTCAAACGATTCAAGCGCCAGGCAATCCAACCAGATGATTCTTAACCTTGACTCGATCGAACAGGCAGCTTCAGCCAACTCAACCTCCAGTGAAGTTGAATTTTCTGTTATCCAATCAATTTGGCTTTGTAATGTCAACAAGCTGAAAAGCTCTCTGATCGCCATCGCCAGGCCAAATTCAGTGTCAATCATTTGCAATAATTGCATTGCCCGCAACGAGTGACCACCGACTTTAAAAAAGTTGTCCTGTGTATCAATTTCGGATATATCCAACACTTCCAGCCAGATAACAGTAAGGCGTGAGGCAACATCCGTGCCTGTACTCTTTTCATTATTGTCATTGGCAGGCTTAGCGGCAGTTAAGCGACTTTTATCAATTTTCCCACCACTGGTCAGAGGGATTTCGGCAACAAAGTGAAGCTTGGTTGGGTGCATATATTCAGGTAAGGTTTTATCCAGATACTGCTGTATATCTACCACAGATGGCACTGTCTCAGCAGTAACAAGATAGGCTTCTATTCGCAACCCTCCCCCGTCTTTGGTGGTGATAACCGCAGCATCAATCAGACCATCACAACGTTTTAGAGAAGCCTTTATTTCATCCAGTTCAACCCGATAACCCCGATATTTAACCTGGTTGTCGTTGCGCCAGGCAAACTGTAGTTTTCCGCCGCTTAACAGCTTGACAATATCACCGGTCTTGAATGCTCTTGTTTGTGACTCAGGTAATATAACAAAATTGGCTTCAGTCTCCTCATCACGATTAAGATAACCCAGTGCTACGCCAGCACCTGCGATATAAAGCTGACCTTCTTCTCCTTCAGCGACACCCTGACCATTGTCATCCAAAACATAGAACTGGGTATCCACTACAGCCTTGCCTATGGAGACGACTTCATTATCGGCTTGAATTTCAAAAGACGCATTAACAGATGCTTCAGTAGGACCATAAGCATTGATTACTTTACGACCACACGACTTGCTGTACTCGTATAACTTTGCCCACAGCTGTTTGTCAACATCATCGCCGCTGACAATAATATGGACGTGCGTACCGGTTAATTCCAAATGCGGCAAGATATACCCCATCAATATCGGCGCGGCATTCACCACTTGAATATTTTGATTTGTTATCAGCGTAGTCAAGGCTTTCGGATCTTTAACATCAAGTTCATTGGGCACAACTATTGGTCGGCCTTGTGCAAGCGCTACGACAGCTTTGATAGAAGCATCAAAAGCGTATGAAGCATTCCATAACCACTTTGAGTCTTCATCCAAACCCAATGCGACAAATTGCTGCTGCATTACTTTGCCGAAGTGGCTCAAATTCTGATGGCTGCAGACCACGCCTTTTGGTTTACCCGTAGAGCCTGAAGTATAGATAATATAAGCAGCAGAGCGCTCATCAATCTTCGATGCCTCAGGCAAGGTTACATTCAGCTCTTCAGTTGCCGCTAAGATGTCACAGATAACCGCAGTTTTACCTTCGAAATGATTAGGCAAATCAATATAATGTTGATCGGTAAGCAGTAATTTAGACTGGGCATCCTTTAAAAAATAATCTATCCGATCCTGAGGGTTTTCAGGGTCGATAGGCACATAAGGCACATTGGCGCTGAGCGCTGCGTAAATTGCAACCATAGTATTAATACTGCGGTCAATCAGTAAAGCAACTGGCTTGCCCGCTGCATGAAACGCGATGTATTTGGCCAGCTTTTCAACCTGCACACCAAACTGTTGATACGTTGTGGAATCCTCTCCATAATACAACGATATTTTATTCGGCGTCTGCTTTACCAAGGACTCCAACTGAGTGACAATATTAACTTCATGATTGTTTTCCGCCTGATCGCCTGCACCACTTTGTGCGGTCAGATAGACAATTATATCCGCTTTTTGCTCGCGTACACGCTGCTTAATACTGTCGGGAAATTCATTGCCCAACTGGCGATATTGTAATTGTCCGTTCTCAGCGTGCAAGATAATACCTGCTTCAGCTGCTTCTCGTATTAAATTCAACATTTTCTAAATCACTCCAAACTTTTGAATATTATCTTTGATTAAGGCTTCTTTGGGACCAGAAGACATTAACTCATTTGTTATAAAGGTAACCTGCTGAGCAAATGTATGATTTGCCATTAAACGTTGGCAATCAAGACTGACCTCAAAGCGCTGGCTTAGCATTTTTACAAAATTATCGATTTTTAACAAACCTTCACATTCCCACAAACTGCTGCCGGCAACAACCTGTTCTGGTGTCAAGCCAAACACTTCAGTCCATATTTTTCGCAACTCAACCGTAATAAAACTGTTTTCATTTATTGGTGCCACACCCAGATCAGTGTCGACGTTTTGAATCAAAAACATCGTATTTGATAGACTCTCAAAGTCGCTGGCAACATTAATATTACCCTCAGGGTTGGCCAGCCCATTGATTAAGTTCACCACCATAGTTTTAAACAGATGCCAAATCGCGACGATATTGATACGACTGTCAACCTTCAGGTTGATATAAAAGTCACTGCCATCATCCGAAATCGCAATGATGAGCGGCGATGTCGAGCCCATTTTATCTTCATCGTTCAACAACTCAAATACATCACTGTCAGCCAAATCCGGCTTGCCGCGTCTGAAATTGAGCACGCCATTAAACAATGACTCTCCCATTGCCAAATCGGTAAACTGTTTCGCCTGGTTTAACGAGAAATGTTCATGTGACAAATACCCTGCCAAAGCTGCTTTAACTGATTCAAACAAACGATGAGGTGTTTGTGCATCCATCTTAACTCTAAACGGCAATGTATTCATGAACATGCCTACGGCATTTTCACTACCGGGAGGCGCTGTTTGCCGTCCGGAAAAAACACTGCCAAACACAACATCATTCTTGTTGGAAACCACTGACATCAATTGCGCAAATGCGGTATGGAAAAATACTGCAGGTGACGTATTGTACTGCCGCGCGATCTGACGAACTTTCTGACCAAGCGCATATTGCAAATAATCTTCTTGCGCCAATACTTGATGTGAGAATGAACTCTGTGTTATTCCAGCTACAGTTGTTGCACTGTTTACACCCTTTAACTGCTGTTCAAAAAACTGCTGGGCGATTTCATTGTCGGTATGCTGTGAAATATACGCCACTACTCTACGATACGGTGCTGGTTGAGTCAATAAATGCGCTTCTCCAGCCAAAACAGCCATAACTTCATCCATAACAATGGATGCCCCTACCTGATCCAGCATCAAATGATGAGCCACCAGTTTAACATAACAGGTTTCATCTCCTTCTGCTTTGCCCACCACCAGCATTATCGGCGGTATTTTATCAAGGTTCATATCATGCGTGAGATCTTCAATCTGTTGAAGAGCCGATGATTTAGTGTCTTGAGGATTTACCGTTTGATAATCTACCCTCAATGAATAATCTTTGAGTACAACAGAGACTTGCTGCGGAAACAATGGCATAAACACACTTCTGAGCGCATCATGACGGGTTATAACAATATTGATACTGTCAACTAATTTTTCCAAATTCGCCTTTTTTACTTTCATAAAGATATATTGCCAACAGGGATCATTATCAGGATTCGCCAAATGTTGAAATAAAAACCTTTCCTGCAATGTCGTTAATGGCAAAATATCCTTAACGTTCTGCGTACCACCACTGACATTATTCACAATGTTTTCAATGTCAACGTTTTTCAAAGTAACTAGGTCGAACATATCCGGTTCAAGTTTTTCAATATTTTCAGGGACCAAACTCACTAGACTATAGCCTGAATCCTGCTCATTTGACCGCTGCATTAGACTGGCGGTCACCTGCAAAGTACTGGCATGATAAATATCTGACACTGTTAACAAATATCCCGCTTCATCAATGCGAGTAATCATGCTCGGGATTAATATTGAATGCCCGCCCACCTCAAAGAAATTTGTGCCCGTGCCAATCGACCCGGCTTCAATGTTCAGCAGGTCAGTCCAAATATCCACGAGCACTTGCTCTGTTTCAGTCTGTGGAGCGACATAGTCACCTTGTCCGATACTGGCGTCGGGTTGTGGTAGCTCTTTTCTGTCTATCTTGCCATTTGGTGTCAATGGCCACTGTTTAACCACCATAATGATGCCCGGCACCATATAGTCAGGTAAAATCTCCGCTAAGGCAGTTTTAATGTCTGCAGCAAATATCCTAACCTTCTCATCCGTAATAGATTTGACTGGTTTAACATATCCAACCAATTGCTTGCTGCCTGCCCACTCCTTCGCCATCACTAATGCAGAATCAACCGCATCATTTTTCACCAATTGGCTTTCAACTTCACCTAACTCTATTCTAAAGCCGCGGATTTTAACCTGGAAGTCGACACGACCTATATAGTCGAGGTTACCGTCAGACAGGTAGCGCACCAAATCACCTGTACGATATAAACGTGGTGAACTGTTTGCTCTGCTCTGGTCATAATATGGATTGTCGATAAAACGTTCGGCAGTCAAATCCGGTCGGTTCAAGTAACTGCGTGCCAGACCGTCACCACCTAAATACAATTCCCCCGCCACACCATAAGGCACAAGTTGTTGCTTATCGTCCAGAATCAAACCTATACTGTTTGAGATCACCCTGCCTATACTTGGCGTACCTTCTATCACACAATCAAAGCGCGCATAGGTTGAATATGTCGTGTCTTCGGATGGCCCGTATAAATTACACACCGAAACATCGGCATTTAACTCAAAAATATCATTAACCAAACTACTGCGCAGCGCTTCACCAGCAAGGTTAATCACCTTGACATTAGCCGGCAATACGTTCAATTTAGTCAATCCGTCCATGGCCGATGGTACGGTATTAACTAAAGTAACATCATCGACATATTTGCTTGAAGCTAGGTCAAGCACATTATCGACAACCCGAATTGTGGTGCCTGCACTTAACGGCAGGAATAATTCAAATACTGACAAGTCAAAGTTCAACGACGTTGAGGCAAGTACGACCGCAAGTTCCTGCTGGCTGTATGCTTCGAGTGCCCAACTTAACATGGCAACGGTGTTGCGATGTTCAATCGCAACTCCTTTGGGCTCGCCTGTTGAACCTGAGGTGTAAATGACATACGCCAGATTCGAGCTTATAAATCCGGTTTCAACAGTTGTCAGGTTGTGTTTGGCGTACTTTTCAACAAAATGGCTATTTGTCTGGATCAAACCATCCAACGTCACTACGGTGCCGCCAAAACCTGCCAGCACATTCTGAACTTTGGTTTGACTTAACACAATAGTCAGCGCCGCATCTTTAATCATATAACTTAAGCGGTCTGCCGGGTAGCTTGGGTCAAGCGGCACATAGGCACCACCTGCTTTTAGGACAGCCAGAATACCAATCACCATATCTATTGAGCGCTCTACACATAATCCCACCAGACTGTCTGTTTTAATATTATGGTGTGCAGTCAAATAGTGAGCAAGCTGATTGGCTTTTTCATTTAGCTGTTTATACGTCAGTTGATTGTCTTCAAAAACCACAGCCACATTGTCAGGGTTTTGCTGCGCTTGTTGTTCAAACAAGGCATGGATAGATTTATCCTTTGCATAGTCTACTACCGTATCATTCATGGTATATAGCAGCTGATTTACTTCACTTCCTGACAGAATGCTGACGGATGAAAAGGCTGTATCCGGTTTGTATTCAAGACAATTCACTAATTGCACTATTGCATTAACAAAATAACCCTGTAATTCTTGTGCATCCACGCCGTTAGAAGTTCTAACACCAATATTGAAATCGCCCTGTAGACCATAATCATCAACATTGGCTGTTATCGAGTAATTTGTTCTTTCCGTAGCATCAAGAATATCCAAACCTTCTATTACATGGTTCTCACCCAACATTTTCCTCGAGTGGCGATAATTGAGAATGGAGTTAAAGATGCTGTTGTTTGATGATATTTCTTTGAGCACCAATGATAACGGCGTTTGCTCAACATCAATCAGTTCTTGCAAGTTTTGCGCAACCTGATCCAGCACCTGTGACACACTCAGGTCTTTAACAGCCACTCTTAACGGCAAAGAATTGATTGCAAGACCAATCGTTCTTTGAGTGCTTGAGTAATTGTTAAGTCTTCCGGATAGTACCGTACCAAATGCGACATCTCGGCTATTGGAAAATACCGATGAAACCAATGCCCAGGCCGCATGGAATACTGATGCTACACTGTAACCTTTTTCTTTGGAAAGATTACGCAGCTTGTGACTGGTTGAGGCATCCAGTGCACGGGTAACTTCAGTACCATCGCGTGATGTGTCCGGATTGAACAGTACCGTTGCTTCTTCAAAATTAACAAATTTCTTTTTAAAGTAAGCAACACCTTTGTCGTCGTTATTCTGTACTTTTGAATAGGCAACAATGTTTCTGTAAGGGGATGATGGTATCAACCTCTGTTGGTTTTGCCCGACTATTGCAGCTAATTCTTCAACCAGAATATCCAATCCAATGTGATCCATGATCAAATGGTGGTGTTCAACCAAGACAAAATAGTCTGATTTTGCGGAATCTTTACCAACTTTCAACTTGAGCAGTGGCCCTTGTTGCAGTGATATGCGTTGTTCACGGAAACCTTCCATTTTATTTTGCGCTTCTTCAAGTGAATCATATTCACCCAACTCGACAAAATCTACAACCAGTTCGCACTGCTTCAAAACAACCTGTGCTGGCTCTGACAGACCTTCCCAGAAGAAAACGGTTCTCAAAGTGTCATGTCGGCTCACCTGTAATCTGAACGCATCAAGTAATTTGTTCAATAATGTTTCACTGTTTAATTTCAAAGTGAATGCAGACAAATATGTATCATTCTCGCTGGACACCATATGATGGAACAACATGCCCTCTTGCAGTGGGCTGAGTGAATATATATCGCTGATATTTTCGATGCCACCGGGCACTTGACTGACAAGCTTTTGCAAGTGTTCATTGGTCAAATCAATAAGATTCAGATCTGCTACTGTGATTGTTGTCGCATCCGATGAGATCAGGTTTTCAGGCGCGATGAAGCCCTCGCCAGCCGCATCGGAACTTTTAATTTTTTGCGCCAACGCTTTAAGTGTGCTGGCTTGAAATAAATCACTGATGTTGATGTCATAACCAGCCTGACAGAGCTGGGATTTGGTATTTATCGCCAGCAGCGAGTGGCCCCCCAACTCGAAGAAATTTGCGGTGGTGCTGATAGACTCTGGCCCAATATCCAACAACCCCGACCAGATATCCACGAGCACTTGCTCTGTTTGCGTCTGTGGGGCTACATGTTCGCCCACAAAAGCGCCGCCCTCGGGCATTGGCAACGCTTTAATGTCTTTCTTTCCGTTAGCTGTCAGTGGCCATTTGTCGAGCACGATAATAAACGCTGGTACCATGTACTCAGGCAAGTGCGCGCTCAGGTGAGCAGTTGCTGTTTTAACAAGCTCTGCGTGCATTTGTTCGGTCAATGGCTTGCTTGGAATAACATAACCGACCAATTGCTCACTGCCAGCCAGTTTCTTGGTAACAACCATTGCTGAATCAACCAATTCAAGCTGTCCTAACTGTAGCTGTATTTCTCCTAACTCAATCCTGAATCCGCGGATTTTCACCTGATCATCGCTTCGTCCCATAAATTCCATATTACCATCGGGTAGGTAGCGAACCATATCGCCTGTTTTGTACACTTTTTCTTTAAGGTCGCCGATTGCTAATTCGATAAATTTACTGGCAGTCATATCCGGCTGATTAAAATAGCCCCTGGCCAATCCATCTCCAGCAACCAATAACTCTCCAATCACGCCATAAGGAACCAGTTGGTTGTGCTCATCAACTATATACACTCTATAGTTGCCCAGCGGCTTGCCTACAGGCATGGTGACCGGACTTACCCGTATTGATGAGGGCAATACAATGCTGGCGATAATGCGGTCTATCGTTGCCAAACATTCTTGTAGCTGGTTTGTTGTCATTGTCAGTGCAGGCAAAAACTTAAGCACTGCATCACTTTTACCGGCCGTTTCAATGACCAAATACTGTTTATAAGCTATTCGTTTGATTTCGGCCGCCAACGATGCCGACCCAAACTCAATGCCTTGAATCAAACCCAAGCCTTTATGCTTGCCATTTAATTGTGGATACTTGTTCACCAAAGATTGCAACCCGGATTTCAAGTAGTTTGCTTTTAGTTGAATCTGTTGTTCAAAGTCTGATTCACTCCAGTATGTTTCAATGGCTTTAGCACCGGTAACAAAGGCGTGATTGTTACCACGGAAAGTACCATTGTGCTCAGCAGGTTTCCAAATATCTAGATCCGGTCGTATTAACAATAATGCCATGGGCAAACCATAACCACCGATGGATTTGGACAAGCAAACCAGATCCGGTTTGATACCGTAATGTTCAAAGCTGAAAAAGTGTCCGGTACGACCACAACCCGCTTGAATATCATCAACAATCAACAAAATGTCTTTTTGTTTCGCATATTTAGCCAAAGCCTGCAGCCACTCTTTATTGGCAACATTGATGCCACCTTCGGCTTGCACAATCTCCAATATAATTGCTGCTGGTACCTCTTCAAGGGCTTCTATGACATCTTTAAATGACCGATCGTCTAGATACTCATCATGTTGCGAAATAAATTCAATTTCCTCTGTATGCGACAAGGGAATACCAGCCCGGTCCTTGTAGCCGGTAACTGACAAAGCACCAATGGTCATGCCGTGGAAACTATTTTTACAGAAAACAACCATTTTTCTTCCTGACACTTTCCTCGCAAGTTTAAGCGAGGCTTCGACCGTATTGGCACCCGTTGGCCCCGTGAACATCACTTTATAATCTAGATCTCTGGGCTTTAAAATATGACGTTCAAAAGTTTGCAGGAAGTTTGCTTTTGCTTTGGTAAACAAGTCCAGTGAGTGAGTAATTCCATCATGATTGATATAATCAACTAATGCCGATTTGAGTATCTTGTTATTGTGGCCATAATTTAATGCACCGGCACCACAGAACAAATCCAGATAACGATTGCCTGAACTGTCAAACAGCTCTGAACCTACGGCTTTGTCAAACAACGATGGGTAATCACGGCAATAACCCCTGACTTGTGATTCTAGTCTGGTAAATGTTGCTATATCTTCATTGTAAATTTCACCTATGGTATAAAGCGAAACATCGTCTGCGCACTCTGCGGGACCATAGGCATTAACCAACGGGATACCCTTGAAGACCCTTACCCATCTTTGCTGTAGGTTTATTGGACACGCTTCACCTGTGACTGAACAGCACCTCAATGTTGAAAAGTCTCGCCCGTTATTTTCACACTCATCAAGCACAAGGCTCATTAAGGACGGTACTATTTGCAGCAGTGTCACATTTTTACTGTTGACCTCCTCAATCAAGTCGACCGGCGACTTAACGACTTCATCTTTGATTATTGCGGTTCGCCCACCCACCAGTAGCATGGTAATTGATTGCCATACTGAAATATCAAAACTAATTGGTGCGGTTTGGGCAACAGCACAATTGGCGTCAAGAGAAAGTTCACTAATCATACCGAAACAATGATTGAGGCAAGCCATGTGTTCTATCATGACACCCTTGGGTGCGCCGGTAGATCCGGAAGTATAGATAATGTAAGCCAGGTGGCGTTCATTAACGCCAATAAACTTAGGGTCCAAATCAGCAGTTGGGTAGTTTGTCCATTCGACCTGAACTTCAGGATTATCCAATTGAACAGCGGTGACTTTAATATTCGCCAGTTTTTGGCTCGAAATTATATCTGACATTACCACGGTCATTTTTGTCATTTCAATCAAATGCTTTAAGCGCGCTTGAGGCAAAGTAGGAGCCAATGGTACATATGCACCGCCCGCTTTTAAGATAGCCAAAATTGCAATCACCATTTCGATGGATCGTTCAATACACAGTCCAACCAGAGTCTCCGGCTCAATGTAGTGATTTTCTTTCAGATACATTGCCAGTTGATTAGCTTTTTCATTCAACTGTCGGTAAGTCAGTTGCTGTTGTTCAAATTGAACGGCGACATTCTCCGGAGTTTTTACGACCTGACGCTCAAACAAGGTATGAATACAGCTGTCGTTAGGATAGTCCATCACCGTATTATTGAGGTCATACTTTAAGATGTCTGCTTGTGCAGGAGACAACATATTTATCAGATGAATCGGCGTGTCAAAGTTGTCCAGTGCCGATGCCACCAAACGCTCAAAATGATCTGCCATACCTTCGACAAAAGTTGCCGAAAATAAGTCCTCAGCGTAGCCCCAACTCACCGACATCACACCATTTTCCTCGATACAATCTATATCCAAGTCCAACTCCATGAAATCTGGCTTGGGTATCTCTACATCAATGCGGGCTTCACCCAGATACAACGACGGGACTTCATCGTTTTGCAGTGCAAACATTACCTGCACCAGCGGCGAAACGCCTTCTGTACGTGTAGTCATCGTTTGTTTCACTATTGCATCAAAAGGCACATGCTGTTGTTCCAGTAAGTCCAATACTCTGCCGTGATGGGCTTTTAACGCTTCGATAAAGCTTTGTTCAGCTTGTAGCAGACTTCTTATTGGCATGGTATTGACAAAATAACCAACCACCTCACCGAGTACCTCCATTGACCTGTTGGCTACCGGTGTACCTATTACAATGTCTTTACTATTACTGTATCTGGCCAAAACAACCGAGAGGCTAAATTGTAAAAAACTGAAGACGGTGACATGATGTTTTTGACAGAATGACTTCAACGAACGAACTGCAATATCACTAAAGCTTCTTTCCACATGTCCAACGGTAGAAAACTCACTGCGTTTACCGGCAGTAACAGGCAAGCTGTGGATTTCAGGCACATCTGCTAAATACTGTTCAAAAAAAGAAAGACCCTTGGCCACATTCTGTTTAGAGGCCTCACCTTGTTGCCACATTGTATAATCTATAAATTGCAAGGGAACGATCGGTTGCTGATCACGTCCGTCTACCAACACGGTATAAAGGTCTGTAAGCTCTTTGACAATCAGACCAATTGACCAACCATCAGTGGAAATATGATGCAATTTAATATGAAGTTGATAACAGTTAGGTTCAGTTTTTAACAGTAACGATTGCAACATAAAATCGGTACTTAAATCAAATATAGATTGTTTGAATTTTCTGCCAGCAGAACGAGTTTCCTCTTCTTTATTAGCATGAGTAATCTCGGTTAAATCAAGATATTTCATCGAAAAATCGCTACCATCTCCAATACGTTGTATAACTCCATGATCAATTTCATGGTAAGTGGTACGTAATATTGTATGGCGAGCGACAATCTCAGCTAAAGATTTTTCCAATACTTGTACATTAATGCTACCTTCAATGTGTAATATACGATAAAACTGATAATTGTCATTATTTTGAAACGCGTTATCTAAAAGCCACATTTGATTTTGTCCTGAGGACAAAAAAGCTTCCTTTACTTCTGGGAAAACTCTTCTCAACTGACTTTTTGTACTGCTCGATGAATACTCACCCAGAAATTCTAACAACTCTTTCTTATTATTTTTTATAGCGGATAGTAAATCTTGAGTCATTGCTCCTTTAGGTGCATCTACCTTCAGATTGTCATCTTGCTCCGATAACTTAATATTACGCTCAATACACTGATTTATTATATTTTTAATACTCATAGGGTAACCAATAATTTAATTAATTTTTTAAAGTATTCATGCCAATGTTGAATTTTAATCTATGTAGATGAAAAACTGGTACATGGATAAAAAGATTTCAAACTAAGCGGAATAGGCTATTGCTGGTTTCGTAGGTTTAAATATGTCAACTACGCAGCCATTTTCCATTTTTATCACTTCGTCACAGTGTGAGAAATAACGATCATCATGGGTAATGGCAATGATTGTTTTTCCCTTACGCTTTAAGTCAGGTAAAACAAAATTGTAATATAAATCTTTAAATTCAGGGTCTTGATCCGCAGCCCATTCATCCAGAATATAAATATCTTTATCTTCCACCAAGGCTACAATCAAGGCCAAACGTCTACGCTGGCCATCCGACAACTTAACCGTAGTAAATTCATTGCCAATAAGCTGCGTTTTATTTTCTAACTTAAATAGCTTGAGGTATTTATCGATTAATGCCAAATCAGTCAAATCCAGATCTTTATAAATGGTATTAAACAGATAGTAGTCAGAATAAATGACGAATAAAAGATCACGCGCCGACGCCAAATTATCAGGTGTTATCGCTTGCTTATCGAAATACATTTGTCCTTCATCCGCTAAATAATGCAGCGAAATAACCTTGCTCAACGTAGACTTTCCTGAACCGTTACCACCGACAATGAAGTAAGTCTGTCCTCTGTCCAAAGACAAGTTGGTTTTTTCTATGGAAAAGCTATGTTCCTCAGTCGAATATGAATATTTGATATCACTTAGCACCAACTTTTGCCAATCTTTGTTTATCTGCGTGACAGATTGATGTTCGGCAACGTTCATCGCGTATATTTCATTGATTTTTTCCAAAGAAATCTCTCCAATTTTAAGGTCCTGCATTAACCCAAGTATGCTTGCTATAGGGCCAGTAATATATAATAAGGCCATGACAACACCATATAGGCTTTGCGGTTCAAAATCGTCACCCCTAGGTAATAAAAACACTACCATGCCAATAGCAAAGAAACATAAAATTTCACTAGAATTACCGGCAATATGAAGGATGAAATCTCCTTTCTTTTCTTGGTGCACGGACGCCTGCGTTGGTGCTGCGATTTCTTTGCTCAAAAAACGTTTCGACTTCTCTTTATTGAGCTTTAATTCATAAGAGCCAAAAATTAAACCGCGAAAACCTTCCTGCATCACATCACGTAAATCCCTCGCTTTTTTATAATACTTCTTGGTTCTACTGACAGGAAACTGGAATATAAATAGCCCTACAACAATAGCCAATACGGTAAATACAAAAATTTTCAAATCCAATATCGCTAGGTACACTAACATGCCAATGGCAGTTACAGACGAGACAAGTACCATAGGAATAGCCAATGATGCACCAGTTACCTGAGTCATATCTTCGGTCAAAACATTAAGCAACCTGGGCAAGCCAACCTTTTCTATCTGGCTTACTTCCATGGAGTTTATCTTTTTTGACAAGTCAATTCTCAATTTGGCAACCGCCGTTTTTGCCAGATTATTCACCAATATCACCGAAGTGGCCTTCGTAATTAAAACCAACAATATCAAGCCAAAAAATATAGTTGAAATATCATTTGAATATTGTTCTCCTAGAATAAATTCATGGCTATTATTTAACCCAGCAAGAATTGTTGGAATAAGAAGCGCATACAACACCCCCGATAACATACTAAGAACAATTGCTATGGATAATTTTCTTGGAGAGCCGCTAAAGAGCAGCCCTCGCAAAGTGAGATTACTATTTGTTTTCATATTAAATATTTAAATGACAAACTCGTCAATTTCTCCTTTAACGTCTGCACTTTCACTTTTGACCAGCAATTGACTTAATTGATGTTTATCCACTTCTTCATGGATAACAATCGCGCACCCCTTAATATTTGCCGCTTCAAAGAACCGCCTCAACGGTAAAGAAATACCATATTGTTCATTTATTTTATTGATCAGTTTAGTCGCCATCAATGAGTGACCACCTAACTCAAAAAAGTTATCTAAAATAGAGACCTGATCAAGTTCCAACATGGTACACCACAAGTCATGAAGGTATTTTTCAATGTCCGTTGAAGGAGAAACATAGTCTGAGTCACTAGTTGGTTTGGGCAACTTTTTCCTATCAACCTTGCCATTGGGGTTATGCGGAAACCCCTCCAACTGGACAAAAATCGATGGCCGCATCGACTCAGGAATATCTTTGGTCAGAACAGCCCTAATAGACGCTTCAATGACAGGTTTGGCAACATCACCATAAATGGTGTAATAAAGCACAAACTTACTGTCACCATTATCAAGCGGAACAACATGGGCGATACACTTTTTGATGGCATTGATTTGGTTAACCAGGCTTTCAATCTCCCCGGTTTCAATGCGAATTCCGCGCAAACTCACCTGGTGATCGACACGACCCAAAAATTCAAAATGCCCAGAAGCCATCAATCGCGCCCTGTCACCTGTTTTGTAAAGACGCTCATTTAAGTGCTTGTGATGAATAAATTTGTCATCGGTCAACTCAGGTAAATCGACATAACCTGACGCCAAAGATAAACCACCAACGTACAGTTCACCCGCTACGCCTACAGGCTGAGGTACACCAAAACGGTTCATGGTGTAAAACCTCATGTTTGGGTGTGGTTTGCCGACGCTGTAACCTCTGCCGTCGTGTTCATTTGATAGATAACCACTACTGACCACTGACGATTCGGTCATGCCATAGAGTACACGTACCACAACATCTTCTCGCCACGCTTTAAGTCGCGTCAGCAAGATGGGCGGTACCGGTTCAGCCCCGACCAACAACAATCTCAGCTGCGTATATAAAGCCGGGTTGTTTTCTATTTGGTCCAGCCATTGCGCCATCAAACTCGGCACCATATGCATCACGGTCACATCTTGCGTGGTGTCGATAAGCTTGATAATATCAGCCACTTCCGACTTTCTTAACGTCTGTACCGTACCACCGGAGATCAGTGGTACAAATGTTTCCAGTAAAGAAACACCAAATGCCTGAGAGCCAACGGTAGGCATGATATCTTGTGGTAGAAAGTCATATACTTTACGGTTTGCTTGTAAAGAATAATAGATGCTGCCATGAGGTACTACTACCCCTTTTGGTTTGCCCGTTGAACCTGAGGTATAAATAATATAGGCAGGTTGCTGTTCACTTAAAATACCTAATTCAGGTACATTATCGCAGCTGATCAGCGTTTCAAATGCAGCCAAAGGTATCTCACCGGCAATATTTTCTGATGGAACAGAATCAGCGGCATGCACCAACGCCTTGGCAGCGGCATTTTGGCAAATATAGGACAAACGTTCTTGCGGGTAACTTGGGTCAAGGGGAACGTAGGTGTAACCGGCACGCATCACCGCGTACATGGCAATCACCTGCTCAATAGACTTGTCCATGTAAACAGCCACCCGATCACCAAACTTAACACCGCTTTGTTGCAATCCGGCAATGAATTTATTGGCGTTTTGCACCAGCTGCCGATAGTTAAGGCGCTTTTCGCCATCTTTAACAGCAACGGCTTGTGGCTGAGATGTGGCATACTGTTCGATAAGCTCGGGATTGCTAATATAAGCATTAAAGTTACTCTTGCGAACTTCATTTACCGCACTATGACCGTCAAACTTGTAGAGCAATACTTTGGAAAATTCGTGCTCAACATGATGGTCAATAAACGCTAGAAAATGCGTCAAAATCGTCTCCAATCGTTCTTTACTGAACAAGTTGGTATTGAATTCCCACTGAATTTTGATATTGTCTTGATTGACAAAGATATGAACAGAGAAGTCAAATTTAGCCACTGCCTGACGGTTGCTCACTATCTCTACATCTAAATCATTGAGGGTAAAGTCACTCAGTGAATCTTCCTGCAATACAAACTGTACTTGTACCAATGGGTTATAAGATGGATCACGTTCAATGGTCAACCCTTCCAGCATCATCTCAAATGGAAATTGCTGGTACTGCAATGCTTGATTGTGTTGTGTTCTGGTACTGTTGACCAAATGGCCTATATCAGTACTTTCATCCAGGCGATATCTGAACGGGATCGTATTGGCGAACATGCCGATGGTATTCATAAAGGCACTGGGGGTTCTGTTGGCGTAGACGGAACTTATCACCAAGTCTTCTTCATCACCGAATCGCGCCATAAAACCAGCAAACAAGGACTGTAGCAACAAGAAAACAGAGGTATTGTTTTGCTGTGCAGTCTGCTTTATTTTAGCAAAACTTGCGCCTTTAATGTCGTGGTAGACCACATCACCTTCGACAGACAGTGTAGACGGTCGGGCAAACTCCAGTGGGAAATTGTGGCAGCTTGGCGCATCTTTAAGTAACTTTCCCCAATACTCGCTAGCCTGTTGACAAGCATTGCTCCCCAAATAATCCTGGTGCCAAAAAGCATAATCGGCATACTGAGGGGCAGAAAAAACGTCACCTTTACCTTCACAACTCAGATCGTTTTTTTGATTGGATGAATGATAGGACTGATAAGCTTCACTTAATGCACCGGTGATAAGTTTAGCCGAATAACCGTCAATCGCGATATGGTGCATGTTCAGGCTTAAGATCTGCTCTGCCCCTGACTTGAACAATACCGCTCTAATCGGCCATTGTGTAGCAAGATCAAAACAGTGGTTGGCTTCATCTTTTAATCGTTGCTCTATTTTATCAGCATCAACCAATGCTACTTCAAACGGCACTTTCTTTATATCGAAAGGCTCTATGATCTGTTTTAGTTCATCTCCTAAATATTGATATACAGTCCTTAGAATGTGGAATTTTTTACATAATGAAGCAATCGACTTTTCTAGTGTATGTTCGTCTATCTCACCCGTGAGACGAAAAGCCGTAGGTACATTATAAAAGCTTTTCCCTTCAGACAGCGACTCCAAAAAGTAAATATTACGTTGCAAATTACTGGCCGGTGCTTCGTAAGAATCTGAAGTAACTTTAGATTCAAACAAAAATTCAGGTCTGTTTTTCTCTTCAAGTATCATTAATAGTTCAGCTTTATTCTCTTTAAGCAGAACAATATCTCGCTCAGTTAAAGCGTCAGTATCCCCTGTCAGCAATAACTCTTCCCCATCATTTTGAATAACAATACTACGTTGATGTAAGCTATAAATTATTTCCTTGGCTATCATATTCTGATTGCTCCTGCGATCTTTGTTGTTCGAGCACTTTTCATTAACGATAAAGTAATAAACTGTGCCATTTCATTAATACTGGTGCACTCTAAAATTTTGTTTTCATCAAGCTGATGAGATTTATATTGCTCATTAATAGCTGCGACAATCTCTATCGCTTTTATTGAATCTCCGCCCAGTTCAAAAAAACCTCTGTTCACACAGATTTCTGAAATATCAAGCACACGACTCCAAATGGAATGAACGACATTTTCCACTTCGCCAGTAGGCTTGATAGCCTCTTCACGACTTACTTTTTGATACAAGCTGGGTAATTGACCTGCCTGGTACAATTGTTTAGTTTGTCTACGACGAATTTTACCACTGGAAGTCATTGGAATTTTAAAAGGTCGAAGTAATACAACATCGTCAACTGAAATATTGTGCTGGCTATATATGCTGCGGGCAATTTCCTGCACCAGTAATCTTGGTTCCAGCGTCTTCATTGAACCCCGTTTTATTTCAGTGACAACAACCAATTTTTCGTCAACCTCAAAAGCCGCAGCATAACCAGAATGAATATCATCATGGCAATATTGAATGGTCGATTCTATATCTTGAGGGTAATAATTTTTGCCCTTTAATATGATCATGTCTTTGCTACGGCCAGTGACATAAAGATGCTTACCTGAAATAAACCCTAAATCACCAGTTTGCAGATAGTTCCGACCATCATCTGATTTTAAAGTATTGCCAAAAGCCTGTTTTGAAACCTCGTCAAGTAACCAATAACCTGGTGATAAACTGGGTCCAGTGAACCATACTTCACCTATTTCACCGTATGGCATCACTTCCCGTGTTTGAGGATTGACAATCTTCAAGTGATGGTCTTCGTCTGTTAACCCGTTACCGACAAAATCAATTTTGTCCTCAACATTGTCATTTATACTGTCATCCAAACTATCATTAAGAATGATCACCTTATTGTCTGCCAATGCTTTTTTATCAATCGAAATGGTCACAAGTTTATCGTTACCATGACCACCGGTAATAAAAGCTGTTGATTCGGCCATGCCATAACTGGGATAAAAACTGTCCAGCTTAAAACCGGTGGAAGAAAAGTGTTTAACAAAACGAGTTATGGTTTCATATTTTACCGGCTCCGCCGCATTATAGGCTATCCGCCACTTTGACAAGTCAACGTCAGCCATGTCTTTTTTAGCAATTTTATCCGTACATAAATCATAAGCAAAGTTAGGTGCACCTCCAATGGTTCCACCAAACCGAGTCATTGCCTTAAGCCATATTACAGGGTTACGCACAAACGTCGCCGGCGCCATTAATACTGATTTACAGCCCAAATATGCTGGTAACAAAATGGATGTTACTAAGCCCAAATCATGAAATAGAGGTAGCCAGTTTACAAAAATATCTTTTCCATTTGCACCCGATAAGCGCTCAAGATATTTTGTATTTGCCAGAATATTTCCCTGGGTAATCACCACCCCTTTAGGAGCTCCTGTTGAGCCAGAGGTATATTGTAAAAATGCAGGTTTTTCACTACTTACACCTGGCAATGGTTCTATTCTATTACTTTGCCCCTTAATGAGTTCATTCGTATTGACAAAATTCATTTTGGAGTCACAATTTTCACCCCAAAATGCGGTAATAATCGGTAACTCTTTTTCACTGGTTAACGCGAATTTTGCTTTCGATGCAAGGGCAACAATAAAGACTTTATCAGACTTGCTATTTTTCTTCGGCGGATAAAGTGGTATTGCCACCACGCCAGCCATCACACAGGCAAAAAATGCCTTAATATATTCAATACCTGGCGGGTAAAGTAATAAAATACAATCTCCCGGAGTAATGTTATTCAACAAGTTCTTGGCAATCTGACAAACATCTGTATACAGTTGATGATAAGTTATTGTTTCTGTTGGCAGAGACAAATCGGTAACAAACTCATAGGCGACTTCATCAGGTTTTTCAATCGAGTTATGATAAAGACACTCGACGATGTTATTTACATATTGCATTATTAGTAAGCTCCGTTGGCCTCAAGTTGTTCAAATAAGTCTTGTATACTGTTTTTTTCAAATTCGGAGTCACTATTTAGTTTTTTGATAAATTCGAACATCATTCCACAATTTCGATTACGTTTTGTAAAAATCTGCATCAGGTTTTTACCGTTGATAATATTGGTGGCAAATTCCATGCCCTTGCTTTCTAATGTTTCGACCAAACTGTCCATATCTTCAACTTCAATCGCAATGTGTTGAACCCCAGGGCCATACTCATTAACATACTGGCTAACCTGAGACGTCTCACCAGTCCCCTGAATAAGCACAATATTAAAGCCATGTGCATCAAGTTCGGCAGCGATCATCCCAGAAAATTCACCTTTAACTTCTCTTTTCTTTAATAATTCAAAACCCAAAATTCCTTCATATAAAAATAAAGCTTCATCTAAATCCACTACAGCAATAGCTATATGATCGATTCTTGCGGGTAGTTTGTATAATTTTTTCATTACTTATGCCCTTAATTAAGTAAATGCGTCCATAGGTCATAACCAGAAACGGTATGAACATAATATTCATTGGTCTATTCGGGAACTTTTATCAAATTCTGAAACGAGTAACGGCAAAGCCTAAGAAACATAGCTGAGGTATGACTTATACCTCTTATATAATTTATCACTTTCTGCCTTAAACAAAAGTGCGCGAAGACTTAAATAATTGTAAGTAACATTTTCTCGAGGCATACCATTTGGAATATAGAGAAAAGTTTTAAGTGCACTGCTTACTGTATGAAAATCAACATTAAATGAAATACAATCATCCAGAGAACGAACATGATGTAAGGTCCCTGGGGGCATATAAAACATGTCACCTGCTTTTACATCAACTGTTTCGATCGTTACATTTTTGAAGTTTGGGTGTTTGTCAAAATCAGGTGATTCCGGATCAACATCAAACCATCGCCAACCTTTGCGGTAACAATATTTGCCATCTTTTGGTTTAATGATGGTAAACCGTTTAGTGCCCTTTATTTGAAAAAACAGGTTACTGGTCATTAAGGTATCAAAATGCAAAGGGGTTACCGCGTCTTTTACCGACATAAAGAACTGGACATAACGAGACCAATCTTGTCCATACCATCGTGGCAATATCTCACAAGGAAATTCGCCTATATCCTCCACCAACTGATTAGCCAGTACAAAAATAGGAATATCATGACAGTAAGGTCCGAATTCACCTTTGACCCCAGAGGATTTAAATTGTGCCACTCGTTTAAGATAACTTGACATAGACATGTATTCGACCTTGAGGTCGTTGGTAGCAAATGTCTTGACCACAACGGGTACCTCAGAGTAATTATCGGCAAAATATTCAACATCCCATTTTTCAAATGCCGGCCAAGATTGAAGGTGAGCTGAATATAAAACCGTTTGCCGATTTAAAAATGACTTTTTAAACTCCGCTGCATCAAACTTATCACGCTCTACTATCATAACTATTGTAATCCTAATAATTCTCGAATGTGTTGGATATTGGCAATCTATAAAAAAGACGGCATAATTTTTCAATGTTTATTATGCGACTTTAACTTCATCAAGGCTCCGAGGCTCAGACATACATGTAAGTACTAGACGCTCTCCCTCATAGGACTCTCGACCATGAGCAACTAGCATGTTATCAACCATTAATACATCTCCTGCTTGCCATTGAAAAGTAACCTTTTCAGCTTTATAAGCTTTCATCAATATTTCTATTACTTCTGGCTCTATAGGTGAACCATCGCCATAAAAAGTATGATTAGGTAATTCTTGATCGCTATAAGAATTACAAAGATATTTCTGTATATTAGGATCTAATGTCGCCAAATTAAAAAAAGTACAATGATTAAACCAACAGTTTTCATTTGTTTCAGGATGCTTCGATACTACAGGCCTTATCTGTCTTGTTGTCAATGTTATATCCTCATTCCCCCAAGATAAATCAATTCGGTTATCACTACAGTATTTTTCAACATGCTTTTTATCTTCGGTTTGATAGCAATCCTGCCAACTAACAGACATAAACTTCATAAAATTGCGTTGATATAAATAACTTTTTGCAATCAAGTTATTTCTAATGTCCTCGGGGATACGCTGGAAAATTTTACGAGTATCTGCTAATGGCGTACAACCTCCTGATTGAGCAACTGTATGGCAATTAAAATAAATGTTCAACGGAAATGATAAATTAAATGATTGCTCTGTATGTAAGAATATATCACTCTCTTTTGGTTGCGAGGTGGATGTATAGACATTTCCTGAAACAGTTTCCCTTGGCGAAGAGCGCTCGAGGTATTCAATGGCTTGAGAGCTAGTTGATTTAATCACTTTCTCAAACTTTTCTGCCGAGTTTATGTCAAAGCCTCGAAATAACACTGCGCCATACTTTTCTTTATTTGCTGTAATGTATGGCTTATTTTTTTCAGCCCACTCTATTAAGTCTATAGAATTGTCTTTTGCTGTAATAACAAGTGGTAAGCTCTGTTCCGGCGAAATAAAACTTATTGTTACAGAGCTCTCGGCTTCTCTAATAGTAGAGATGTTTAGATTCACGATACTTATCCTTATACATTAACTTAAAATAGTTAACATAGGTTTTGAGCACAAGCCGCCACATGCTCTTGCTCGTTTAGTTTAGATGTCACACCAGAGGTTAAACTGCCACGACATTGAAATTCAGCAGTAGCGACCTTTGCAACCTAACTTGTTATATCTCTTACCAATAATCAGCTGGATTGAATTTTAGCTTGATTTTTTTGAAGTGCCTTTCAAACATCTCACTCTTAATTTTCGTAAGTACCTTGAACGGCGAAGCATGTTGGGCAGCTTGAATCACGCTTTTATCAAATTCTTGATTGCCACTTGATTCAGCTATAGTTATATTTACTAAATGTCCTGTCGGCATTAAAGAAACCTCTAGAACTACTGCCATTCCATACCTGGCTGAATGCGGTTTTGCCCAATGCTTTTGTATTTCTTTGCCTATTACGAAAAGGTTATCTTTAATGTGTGTTTGCGTAGTACTAGTAATTGGTGACACCTTTATTTCTTGTCCACTAGTGTCACTATCGGTAGATTTTAGATCCATTAAATTAAATGTTTCTAACGTTGAAGGTAATACCCTCATATCATTTTCTTCTGCCAGCGTCACACAGTTAAAACATGTAGAAATCACTACAAGCGAGCCTATCATTAAGGTTTGATAATTTTTCATAATATACTACCCGAAGAACCTTGTTATTTTGACATAACGTCCCGTTAATTTGTGGAAAAAGTAGGCTGCAATCACGTAGCGATGGCCCAACTTTTGGAGTCATATTAAACAGATTGTTATATGTTATGTTTTATTACTCTTTTATTTTGTTTGAGTAAAAAATTCGTTAATCATAGATAAAACTGAAATAGAACAACACCATACTATGATAGTATGTTTGCTCATTCAATGTTTCCCAACTATGATAGAATAAAACTTGTGTAAACCTTGCGGATACATAGATAAAAAAACACTATAGATATATATTTGAAAATCACCTCAACTGCGATGATAAATTTCTTTAGCAAAATTCTTCACGATTTTTAATCCTTAGCTATCAATAAATACCCGCATTAAAACTAAAGATATAACAATGTATTATCCATAATTACAAATAGACACGAAATTCAATTGATAAATAATTAAAAATATCCTAGGTTATTTTTATCAAAACATCAACCATTAAAACAATAATATGAAAACACAATTTTCGTGGAAAGCATGCCTCATGGGTATAAATGTTTTTTGTCTATTTAAACACGCACGTTGAGCATACACAGCAATCATTCACCATAAGTAGTAGCTTCATACTATATTACTGTTCGGTTGAAGGTTTAGAATTAATGATGCGTTAACCCTGTATAATCAAGATAAAACGACGAAATCAACGAACAAACGAACGATTAAACTCATGAATAAAATGCCTGAGCAATTTAAAACAATAACCTCTGATAACGGTACGGAATTCCATCAATATAAGAAAGTAGAAGAAGCGACTAACTGCCCTTATTACTTCGCTAATCCACATCACTCCTGGGAACGCGGAACGAATGAAAACACCAACGGTTTGATAAGACAATATTTGGTTAAAGGAACATCGATGAAAGGGTTAACTCAGCAACGATGCAATATCATCGCAGCTAAATTAAATACAGACCAAGAAAGCGACTAGGTTATAAAACACCAGAGGAATGCTTTAATGAATAATTACTTTTGTCGCACTTCAAACTTGAAACTAAGCTTTAAAAAGAAAATGGCATGGATAGTTATCCGATAGTCGTGGAGGCAATGTTAAAAAAGATAAATAATCCTTTATTAAGTTAATCTTATTCTTTACTATAAATTAAAAATCTTATGCATTTATCAAAACATAGTAATTGTTAATATCCACGATAGTTTATTGCTAATGTGATTGCTAAACACAATAAAGCTGATAAATAATTTCTAGCATATGTGTGAGCCCACAATATATTATATCTTTAAATTAGGAGACAAATTAAATGAAATCCATAAAACGGCGTAGCTTTATCAAAAATTTTGCTTTAGGAACTTCTGCCAGCTTATTTGTTACAAGCATACACGCTAAATTACTTACCCCTAGCGAAATGGAGGGCCCTTTTTATCCGGTCAAACCACAAAAAGATACAGATGCTGATCTCACTAGGGTAAAAGGTAGAACGAGTATTGCAAAAGGTGAGCTGATCGAAGTATTTGGTCAAATTCTCGACCAAGATTCAAAGCCAATCGAAAACATGACTATTGATATTTGGCAAGCAAACACCTTTGGTAAATACGACCATCCTGACGACGATAAGCCTGCGCCTTTAGATAATGATTTTCAAGGTTGGGCCATCATTAAAAGTGATGCTGACGGTCGATATAAAATCAAAACGATTGCTCCAGGTGCCTATCCTGTAGGCGATGGCACCGAGTTTAGAACGCCTCATATTCATTTTAAAATAAGTAAAGAAGGCTATGTACCTTTAATGACCATGATGTACTTTCCTCATCACCCTTTAAACGCTCAAGACGGCTTGATCAATCGAAAAACGGCACAAGAAACAGAGCTTATGACCGCAAAAATGATCGGGAGAACTTCGACTAATTTTACTCAATATCAATTCGATATAGTTATAGAAAAACTGTAAGAGTCTACGAGAAGAAACTATTAACAAAATTTACTCATTATTTGTTGTACGAATAATAGTTAATAAATCAACTGGATTATGACAAGGGTGTTCTAGTCGAACTAAAGTATATTACCGAATTCTAATAGAAATAAACTAGTGTATAAATATAGAGGATAGATAAAAAATGAAAATACCATTGAAAAGAATTCTAATTATTGGCTTCGCGTTTGAGATATTATTTTTAGCCACTCTCATCGTGGTTGTTCAAGGAATGTTAAAATATTCACTTACGGATGTAGAGTTAACCTCAGCCCTTTTTATTGGCGTTTTACTTTGTGGGTTATGGGTAGGAAGAAGCGTACCGTCAAATCAAATACTACATGGAGCTTTAGTAGGTCTGGCAACCGTTCTGGCATATCTCCTTATTTCGATATCGGCAGAGCTCGCCGGTATGATTGAAATAAATTATGACTTTTATTACTTTTTAGATCATCTCGTTAAGGTGTTAGGTGGAGCATTAGGGGGCCTTATAGCGCTGAATTTATCTAAGCGACAGACTACGACTGAAGTGAGAAGTCAATAATTGTTGATATAGATCATCAGATGTATCGTGACTATTCATAACCAGTTGCTTCTTTACAAGATAAGGAGACTTTTTTCAGTGTAAAATTCCATTGAATATAGCTCGGGTTATGATGCATAAATCAAAAACTGTCAGTAGATATTTATTTATACCCAAACTACTTGATGATTCAAGTGGTTTGGGTATATCTCTATAGGATTAATATGCTAGAAAAAAGACACAATTCACATTATCCCAATTGAAAAATATGATTATCTTTGTACAATTTTAATATATATCACGCGTGAGACAAACTAGTGTGTATATGATTTAAACTGTCATTGTAACGAGTCAACGTTGAATTTTGGAATGAACAGCAGTAAATCAAGCAGGAACATGTAAGTAATCTTCTAATCTATTACATACAATATCAATCACTTGTTCTTTATTAGTGTCAATGAAAAAATGACCTCCATCAAACATAACCACCTCTGATTTTTCAGAAAAATCTCCCCACATCTGTAATTGTTCTGACGAGATATTGTCGTCCCGACCAGATAAAACAGTTATAGTTGTTGGAATGATAAATTTTTCATGACATGTATATTGTTCTGCGATTTTAAAATCGGCACGTAAAGTCGGTAGAAATAACTCCATAAGCTCACGATTCTCTAATACCTCAGAAGGAGTCCCATCCATGTCTTTGAGCTCTTTTATAAATTCATTATCTGGTAGTTCATGAACTTTGTTCTCTAAACATTTATGCTTAGGACTTGAACTACCCGATGCAAAAAAATGTAGTGGTGCGGGAAACCCTTTTGCCATAGCTTGACGTACAAGTTCAAAACCAATTCTACTTCCTACACTATGGCCAAAAATCACATAATTCCCATCAAGTATATCGCTAACTGCTGGCAGTAATGACTCAACTAAAGTTTCCATATTATCTATTGGGGCTTGTGAAAAGTGCGTTCCCCTTCCTGGTAGCTGTACAATATTTAGCTCAACATTTTTACCTAACTTATTTTTCCATGGAAAATATACAGGTACACCTCCACCAGCATAAGGAAAGCATAATAATTTAATTTCTGGGTTATGTAAGGGCCTAGGCTTAACGATCCATTGATTCACGATAAATTAACTCTATTAGTTGTAGTGATTATTTTAGTGTTAACATGACTTTTTCCATGATAACGATCAAAGTTATAATGTTGCGAGAGACAGCTAGAATAAGAAAGAAAACTACTATATGCTAAAAGAAAATATAATTAAAGCATAATATAAATAAACGAATAATAGCTGGCTAGGATAATGTTAACCATAGGGTAAAATCAGACTTCTTTAAATTATTTTTCCCTGCCACATGATTAGTGTTTCCAACATAATAGTGATAAGGTACAGGGAGTTATTATCAAATAATCGACTCTACACCCTATTACTTCTATGGGTTACTGTCAAAACAGATCATTAAAGCAAAGTTAAAACTTCCTCGCCCATCACAATTATAGGACGGCTTGTAAGTAAAGCTCAACAACCACACTGTAAAGCAATGGGCATATACATGCCTAATTTAGTAATCATTAATGCATTGAGTAGATTATGGATATAGTTCGCACAAATAAGAAGAACAAATTGACTAATAAAATAAAGATAATAATCAGCCTATTGATAATTTCAACACTGATTTTATTCTTTGTATTTAATACAAGCAGTGCCTCATACCAGGTAAATAGAGACAGTTTATTAATAGGTACAGTGCAGCATGGAGAATTAAATATTTCTGTGCGTGGCACGGGGGTACTAGTTCCTAAAGATATTCGCTGGATAGCTATTAATGTACCAGGCCGCGTTGAGAGAGTGTTAATAAAAGCCGGAGCAAAGGTAAAGAAAGGTGACTTGCTATTAGAACTGAATAACCCACAGTTACAGCAACAGTTAATAGAAGCCCAATGGGAACTCCTGGCCATAGAAGCTGAAACTCAGGCACGAAAAGTCTCCTTAGAATCTGATTTATTAGATCAGGAAATTGCGGTTATAAATGAAAAACTCAATTTGGAAAGAGCTCTGTTAACTTTAGATGCCCAGAAAATACTATTAGGTAAGGGTATAGTCGCCGTATCAAGAATCGACCATGAAGAAGTAAAAATTGATGTGACACAATACAAGCAACGGTTGGACCTTGAACAAGCACGTTTAGATAAAAGACGGGAGAACCTGAACGCACAGGTTAAGGCAAATGAAGCGAGACTCAACATTATGCGTAAAAGCGTACAGCGCATTCAACAACAAGTAGACAGTTTGCATGTCAAAGCCACTATGGACAGCATAGTGCAGGAAATGCCAATGGAATTGGGCCAACAAATCGATGCGGGCACGAACCTGGCGATGCTCGCCAGAATTGACCTATTTATTGCCGAACTTAGGATCCCTGAAAAACAAATCAAAGACGTTATGGTTGGGCAAAAAGTGATATTAGATACCCGCAGTAGCAAAATACAGGGCATAGTTCAACGAATTAATCCCGCAGTGATTAACAGTTCAGTACAAATTGATGTTGAACTCTTAGGCACGTTGCCCAAAGAAGCTCGCCCAGAATTAACTGTAGATGGCATAATTGAAATAATCAAAATACCCGATACGCTGTTTGTTAAACGGCCTATGTTTGCTAATAGTTTCAGTCAGTCGAGCGTTTATCTGATAGACGATGAGGGCCGATATGCTAATAAACATAATGTTAAATTCGGCCAAATGTCTAGCCAATACATACAAATTGAGCAGGGTTTAAAGGAAGGTCAAAGCATTATAGTATCAAACGCTTCGAGCTGGGAACAACATCAACAAATTCGTATAAACTAGGAGAATTGCATGAAAGATGTATCAAATAATAAAACAGCCTTAGTTGAACTAAAAGACCTTAACAAGATGTTTTTCACCGATGAAGTCGAAACCAACGCACTGAGTAATATCAATTTAGCCATATACGAGGGGGAGTATCTGTCTATTACAGGGCCATCTGGATGTGGAAAATCCACCCTATTGTCTTTACTGGGTCTGCTAGACACCCCCACAAGCGGTCTGTATAAACTCGCCGGGCACAATGCCTCGAACATTAATCAGGATGAAAGAGCCAGGATCAGAAATAAAGAGATTGGTTTTATTTTTCAGTCTTTTAACTTAATCAGTGACTTAACGGTGGCGGAAAATATTGAACTGCCTTTGACCTACAGAACAGATCTAACTAAAAATCAGCGTCAAGACATGGTGCTTTCATCTCTGGAAAAAGTCGATTTGGCTCACCGCGCTAACCACTATCCCTCTCAGCTTTCCGGCGGGCAACAGCAAAGGGTTGCAGTTGCCCGTGCCATCGGCGGAAAACCGGCCATTATCCTTGCCGATGAACCTACGGGAAACCTTGATTCTAAAAATGCCGAGTCAGTTATGGCGCTGCTTGATGAATTACATCAGGATGGCGCAACCATATGTATGGTCACCCATGATCCTGTTTTTGCGGCCCGCACCCAGCGAATAATCGAAGTTTTTGATGGTCGAGTGGTATCAGATGAACGCATCACAGAAATGCCAGCCATAGCGGTATAAGCAAAGTTAAAGGAATAAACATGACTTTTTGGATTGATATAAAATACGCAGCTCGGCTTTTACTGAAAAACCCCGTATTTACTGCTACCTCTGTGCTGATTGTTGCCATCGGCTTAGGCCTGACCTTATACACTTACTCTTTACTTAACCAGCTGATTTTTAAGCCGCTCACCCTGAATGGTGGTACCCCCATCATCGCCATTGAAGGTCAATTTAGATCCAATGCTGGCGTAGGAACCGGCGCCGACGCCTACCACCTGAATCAGATAAGTGCAGAAACAGAGCTATTACATAGTATGAGCCTGTATATAACTGGGACCACGCTAATAGGAGGTTTAGATATTGGAGCAGCCAACAAAAAATTTAATGCAAGTTTCAGCCAGTGGAACATATTTGAAGTAGCCGGTGTTCAGCCCATATTAGGCCGGGGATTTAACCCACAAGATCACGATCCGGGGGCAGAAAAAGTGGTCGTGATCAGTAACGACGTATGGCAAAACCATTTTTCTGGTAACAAGGATATTATCGGAGCCACCACACGAGTAGACACTGTGCCTACGCGTATCATAGGCGTAATGCCCGATGGATTTGCATTCCCTGCTGTGGCTCAAATCTGGGTCCCCTTATCTGCAGAAAGAGTATCCCCTACGCAACTTAATGATGATTTCGAGTACCGCTTATTGGCTGTAGCGCGTTTAAAGCAGGACGTCTCACTACCACAGTTCCAACAAGAGCTAAAGGTTATATTACAAAGGAACCTTCTAGACTTGCCACAGGAGATGGCTTGGCGTGCATCTTCACCCGGGGGATATATAAGAGCCTTTCCCTTTAAATTGAACAATGACGCGATAACCGTTCACTACTCAATGTTTATTGCCATGATGATAGTGGTTATGCTGATACTGCTGTTAACCTGTATTAACATTGGTAATTTACTATTAGCCCGGGTCAATGAGCGCATCAAGGAAGTAGCGATACGAATCGCATTAGGCATACCAAGAAAACGACTGGTATTACAAATGCTATGGGAAAGCATATTTATTTGTTGTCTAGGTGGTTTTCTTGCCTTTTTTTTCGCCAAATGGGGCGTTCATATAACCAATAGCGTATTTGACCAGATTTTTGCAATAAATGGTGAGAAACCTTTTTGGTGGCAGATTAGTTTAGACATGAATGCAATTATGGTGCTGCTGGTTGCCATCGTATTAATGATTTTGGTGACCGGATTTATTCCTGCCTGGCGCGCACTTTCAGGAGACTTGAATGGGGTATTAAGAGACGGTACCCGGGGTGCCTTGGGGAAAAAAGCAGGTCGAGCAAACAAAATACTGGTAATAGCGGAAATAGCATTATCTTGTGTGGTATTAATGGTCGCCACTATACTCCTCAGCACCAGCTACTCTGCACAACGAGCAGATTATGGTGTTAATACCCAGAACAGGATAACGGCAACCGTGCGTTTACCCTCAGGTACCTATCCCTGGAATGACGGCGCGCCAGAGGCGAGAAAAAAGATAAACAGCTTTTGGTATCAGTTAAAGGACGAATTGGAACAGCAGCCTAATATCCATGGCGTCGCTTTTTTCAACCTATTACCCGGTACGGGAAATGGTACCGTTCACTGTGAAATTGAAGGTAAAGCAGCTGAGTTGTACAACGAGAATCCTAGCTGCAATCATGGAATCGTTACCCGGGACGCTTGGAGCGCAGTAGGAATGAAAATGATCGCTGGCCGTGAATTTGACCTCAGAGATATGGTTAGCGAAGGAGAAAACATCATTATCAATGAGTCCATGGCCAAACATTACTTTCCCAATGGCGACGCCTTAGGTCAGAGAATTCGCCATGCTTCTGCAAACTTCAATAGAGACTGGCAAACCATAATAGGCATTGTTTCAGACAGTATTCACGGCTCGGTGATGCAAACCACTAGTGCCCAGTATACCGCTTATCTCCTGATGGACTGGGATCCATGGTTCAGATTGGTTACGGCAGTTCATTATTCAGGACCACAGTCCCTGGCTGAAAGCACATTCCTAGAAGCAATCAACAACATAGACGCCGATGTCACCGCCTATCATATTCAAAGTTATGACAATTTGATTAAACAGCCGATGATGTTAGTGAATGCCATAAACACAATCTTTTTATGGTGTGGGTTGATTGCCTTATTTCTTGCTGCCAGTGGGATTTATGCGGTTGCCGCCAACAGTATTACCCTGCGAAAGCAGGAGATAGCTACACGGCGTGCGTTGGGTTCTCGAAACAACCAAGTAATAAAGCTGTTTTTAAAGCAAGCAGGCATGCAACTACTGTTCGGCCTCGCTCTGGGTATATCGCTGTCGCTTTGGCTTATCAGCCAGATAACACAATCAATGATTATCGATAGCAATAGCTATCTAATTGGCCTAATAGGTATACCGATATTCATTATAATGATGGTATTAATAGCCACCTATCTCCCGGCCAGTAAAGTTATCAAGAAGGAGCCTAGTGAAGGGCTACGCGAAGGTTAGGCATAACTAAGAAATGGATAACACATTTGGACATATACAATACAATTTCACTTTTGTTAATATATGTCCAATTTTAAAGAGTAAACTTAACTTTTTCATATACCTATTAAGATGAAAAACTCATAACACCATTTAAATTATAGGTTGAAAATCACAAATTTAGTGACTATTAATATTTTAGCACCATTCATTTTTTGCCATTATATTTATTAACTTTTTGTTAAATATATAGCTTTTTTTGTAAAACATTAGCAACTCATGCATGAGATATTTAGTGAATAATAAAAGTTATTACGTGTTTTTCATTTAATGTGTAGTGCCCAGAAAATTGTGTACCTTCTGAAAGATCACAGGATAACCCCTTGATAATTTTTATTTTAAATTCATTTTTATGAGTATCAATATCAAAAACCTCTGCATCTCTGAAATCAAAATAACATTTAACATAAGGATAAAGTGCTTTAAATAGACTCTCTTTCGCTGAAAATATAAGCGTGAAAGCAACACCTGATTCCAACTGACTATTTTTTATTAACGTTTTTTCATCCGAATTAATAATCGAATTACTGATTTCGGACTGTGTAGTGCAAGTAATAAAGGGTTCAATATCACAGCCAACGTATCTACAAGCACATTTGTCACTAACAATACAAAGCGCCATTTCAGCACTATGACTGATAGAACCAACTATATTATTAGGCCAAACAGGGCTTCTATTTTCACCAATATCAACTGTAAATTTATCATCATTTAATAATGCAAGGGCACTTCGAGCCATCATCCTTCCAGCTAAAAATTCAGATTGTCTTTTTTCAACTGATTTAACGATAGAATCAGGCATGTTAATATCAAGTTTTTCGAATAAATTAACATTAAAGAGTACGGTATTATAGTGACATGCTGAAATTTTAACTGTGCTTGATATTTTATTATTAAAAAAAAATTCAAGTTTTCGATTAGGTTTTAAAAAGCTAATAAAAGCATTTAAATACATAGTTTAATTAACCTCAATATACAGAAGATTGAAGCTTATAAGGGCTTAAGATTTGTAGCAACAATTTTATCTGTTTGATTTAAAAAAAATATTTTACCATTATCATTACAATGGAACCTCCCTAGCAAATTAGCTGAAGAGAATTTATTAAATTATGAAAATTGTCATTAATCGGGTCATTTAAAGTGACACTAATATTTGGCAAAGTAACATCAAAACAATTATCTATAGTGCGGATGAGCTCTTTTTTCTTAGCTACGTATCGGTTATTTCAATTTTTGATTCATTACTTTCTACCACCTATGTATATCTTTGAATTTATTGACATAAACCATTATCCGTCGAAACAGGAAGCTTTAATGTATCCAATAATATTCATATGGTTATCACAGGCATGCCAAAGTAATCATCAAGTGATGAACTGCAAATAATAACAAGCACGACAGTCAATGTGCTGTTAAGAGTTCTAATTATTTACAGCCCAATACCTACAATTAAATCTTGCCGCCAAATGTTGCTCATGTGTTAATACATTGTAACTAAATCGACATATAATTGTTGACGTCATGATAATGTTATGTTCTATTAATTGGCAACGGAATGAGTATTCAGTCCTTGAACACTCTGATATTAATAGGGTTTAGATTAATAATGAAAAAAAGTATTGTTCTATTTTTAATGTTTTTCATAGCAAGCATTGCCAATGCGACGAGTCCAACCATTGAAGAAAATCTTTTTAAATGGGCGAGCGCAGGCCAGGCAATATCATTTCCTCAAACCTATATTTTAAAAAATGATAACACCACGCTAGTGAGCCAATTAGAATTCGGCGACAAAGAGAGTTATTTAGCAGCATTATCCAACGGTAAACCTACCGATAAAAACCTTATCCCCGTTTTGAAACAACATTTTCCTAAAGTCTGGAAATCGTTACAACAAGAATTTAAGCAACATGAAAAAGTAATACTAACCGTAGGTATTAGTAAAGAAGTTGCTGATTGCAAGCCCTGTTCAATACAACAGGACACCCTGCAAGAAAAGAATTATTTTGATCTGCCTCATATTAAATTAGTGCTGACAAAATAATAAGAAGAAAAAATAGTACGCTTAATCAAAGTCGTATATCTAAAACAATTATAAAAAAGGACAGAAAAATGAAAACATTAACAAAATCTTGGATGAAAAAAGTCGCAGTAGCAACAACTGCAGTTACAGCCCTAAGTTTAGCAAGCGCACAAGCTGCTGCTGCAGTAATTATTATTGCTTGTAACTCTACTCACTGTTTAATTATTATCATTCATTAGATTAAATTATTCTAATATAACGGCATAGTTATCTATGCCGTATTTTTAAGAATTATTATGAATGTTGTTACGAATAATAACTTTGTCTAAATATTCGCTTCAAAAGTAGAATGGTTAACAACCGATATGTTTATATAATATTGGCTCCAGTCAAATCGTTATCAATATGTTGCAATCATGTTATTTTTGTGGTCTATTTATCGGTAACAGAATAAGTGTTCAGCCTTTGAGCACGATAATATCAATAGGATTTAAATTCATGATGAAAAGAAGTATTGTTCTATTTTTAATGCTTAGCATTACGGGCCTTGCTAACGCGGCCAGTCCAATCCTTGAAGAAAACCTTTTTAAATGGGCGACAGCAGGCCAAGCAGTGTCTTTCCCCCAGACCTATATATTAAAAAATGATAACACCACGCTAGTGAGTCAATTACAATTCGGCGACAAAGAGAGTTATTTAGCAGCCTTATCCAACGGTAAACCTACCGATAAGAATCTTATCCCTGTATTGAAAGAGCATTTTCCAAAAGTGTGGAAATCGTTACAGCAAGAATTCAAGCAACATGAAAAAGTAATACTAACGGTAAGTGTTAGTAAGGACATTGCTGATTGCAAACCCTGTTCAATCCAACAGGATACTTTGCAAGAAAAGAATTATTTTGATCTACCGCATATTAAACTAGTGCTAACAAAGTGATAAAAATAAAAGATTCATCTAAATCTTGGATGAAGAATCAGCAACGGCACAGCTACAGTATATTTAGTTATCTGTACTGGTATAAATTGTTCTGATTAGATAGTTATATTTTAGCGGCATAGATAGCTATGCCGCCTTTTGAAGAAGTAATATGCAAATACCCCAGAAGAAAACTCATCGTTTACCCATTAAATCGCTACTTTTATTTATTACTCTTGTGGTAATAGGAGCTTTATTACTCTGGTTTCCCTCTAAATCAGCAACTCCAATCCTTACAGACAAGGTTATTCACGGAAAAATGCTACGAACAATACCTATATTCGGTCTATTAAAGGCAAAAAACGAGCAGAGCATCATTCCCCGTGTTGATGGAACCGTAGCCGAGAAACTGGTACGCCCTGGCGATAGGGTATTATCACAGAGTCCAATTTTCCGGTTGAACAATGTTAAAATTGAACAGGCACTGATTAGCGCAACACTCGACCTGATGTCAGCTGCAGCTAATGTCAAAGAATTAAAAAGCGAACTTGTTCGTCAACAAAGGAGACTGACTAATCAACAAGCCTTAACCAAATCAAAGCTGGCTCTTGCGAAAGCCGAGTTGGCCGCTAATAAACAACTTGCAGAAAAACATATTATCTCAACGATTGATTTGCTACAGGCCGAAATATCCAGCCAACAAGCACAGTTGGAATGGCAAATGGCCAAAGAAGAATTACTGGACTTTACTGAGCTAAGACAAGCTAGAGAAGATGTGATTATGGCAAAGTTGAAACAAGCAGAAGCCAAATTACGCATTGCTACCAGTAACCAAGATGGGCTAGAGATCAAAGCCGGCATGAACGGTATTATTCAAAGTTTAGATAAAAACATCAAGATTGGCCAATGGTTAAACGCAGGGCAAAGCTTAGGTAGCATAGCACAAGATGACAATCTTTATGCTGAAGGCAAGGTAATGGCTAGTTATGCTGTTCTGCTTAATGTAGGCCAGTCGGTTGAGCTAAATATAAAGGGCGAAATGGCTACAGGTACTATCAGCCATATCGAACCTAATGTGGTAGATAACCAAGTGCACGTATTAATAGAACTTGCTGAATTACCCAGTACTGCCCGACTGAATATTGAAGTGACAGGACAAATAGCGGTCATAGATAAGCCGGCTCTTATGGTGAGTAAACCCGACTATATTACCCGTGCCCATACTGAGACCACAGTATGGCGACAAACAAAACAAAATGGTGAGTTTAAAGAACGAATAATCCAACTCGGGGATATTACAAAAGATCACATAGAAATTATCAGTGGCCTCACCGTTGGCGATACTATTGCATTAAAAAATTTATAACAGGAAATATTATGGCAACTAATGAACTCTTGATTCAGTTGGAAGGGCTAGGAAAATATTTTGGCAACAGTACTGTTAAACAACAAGTTCTAAAACGCATTAGTCTTGACATTTTTCGCGGTGATATGGTTTCGATTACTGGCTCGTCAGGTTCAGGTAAATCAACACTATTGTCTTTGATTGGACTACTTGATAGCTATCAGGAAGGGCGTTATTTACTTTGCGGTCAGGATGTGACCGATCTAAATCGTTACCAATTGGCTATTTTACGCAATCAGCATTTGGGCTGGATATTTCAAAATTTTAACCTAATTGCCGATATGACTGCTTTAGAAAATGTGATGGTGCCTTTGTTGTACCATCCAGGAGTACCGGCAAAACATAGACAACAACAAGCCAAAGAAGCACTAGCTACGGTAGGATTATCAGACAAAACACACCAGTTTCCTGCTCAACTTTCTGGTGGCCAGCAGCAACGGGTAGCTATTGCCCGTGCCATTGTCACTAAACCAGATCTTATTCTGGCCGACGAACCAACCGGAAACCTCGACAGTGAAAATGCACAGATGGTATTTTCACTGTTAAAAAAACTGAATAGTGAAGGGAAAACTATAGTCATGGTGACCCATTCCTCGGAGCTAGCCGAAGCCTGTCCACGTCAGATCCATTTGTTTGATGGGATGATACAAAAACTTGGGTCGATAGCACAGCAAAAGTCGGCCTAAGGAGACATTGATGTTACTAACTTATAGCCTGCGAAAGTTACGGCAAAAACCACAGCAATTTATCATCCTCGTATTGTGTTTCAGTTTTTTTCTTACGTTTATAACACTATGCCTAGCGATTGGTGATTATGTATTACGGGATCGCCCAGTATGGGCCGAACAAAACGTTAGGTTAATAACATTAGGTAAAACTACTGCTGAAGGCGGTTTTTCTCCTGTATCTCAACAAGATGTAGAGTTGTTAGCGCAAGTATCTGGCGTTAAGCAAGTTGAGTCTATGAGCCTAATGCCGACTACTTTACAGACTGAACAGAGTGATAATAAAAATAAAGTGCAAGCTGCCTTGTTCAGTCATGGTATGGGAGCATTATTGGCTCAAGATATCACAGCAAAAATCAGCGAAGCTGGCGAAAAACGATTAGTCTGGCTGAGTCATGAATTTTGGGAGCAGCAGTTTAAACGACAAAATATCCGAGGTCAGAATATATATCTTGGCTCAGAGCGTACCGCTTTTACCGTAGCGGGTATTTTACCAGAATCAATGAATTATATTGGTAGTAGCTCTGTTGATATCTGGCTTTCTGCAGAGTTTATAACCAAGCTTTTACCAATCAATATTCAGTTTCCCGAAAATATGGATTTTGACACTAAAGAGCAGCTATTACGTCAAGCGAAGCAGACGATCTTAAAAAAAATGGAAATCCGTTATGGGATAGCTATTATAGCTGCAGATATTCCCTTGCCACGCATTATGTCAGATTACCAAGCGCTAGATAAACCTGCTGATAATGCTGTAGATTTCACCATGTTAGGCGCAGGTCTGGACTACTGGCTTGTGCCAGGTATGCAGTTTGCACCACAAGTAAAACAGAAGCTACAAAGTCAGTGGTGGCTGTTGACTACATTGGTAATGTTTTTTGGCGCACTCGCAATTATCAACCTAGCTTCGTTTGCGAGTAATCAGCTCATCGAACGTCGGCAAGAAATTATAGTGAGATTAACTTCCGGCGCCCAAACTTATCAATTATTACAGCAATTCCTAATAGAGTCTGTTCCGTTATTACTTGTCGTAATGGGGCTAACAACTGGGTTAATCAGTACACTTTATGTTTTTTTTGCTGACCACGCTGCGCTTATTTCTTTCTTAGGAGGACCTTTACCATCACCAAGCGGCCCAGTATTAATATTAAGTATGCTTATTATTCTTATAAGTATTTTAGCCGCCAATATTATCCCTATGTACCATGGACTAAAAGATAATCTTTTTTCACGCCAAACAGGAGGTGGAGAAGATCTACAGCAACAGCGTAGTCGCGTTATCATAAATTTTGTGCAATTAATCATTGCAGGAATTACAGTTTTCTTATCATGTTATTTTATCTCCGCACAATGGCAACAAAAAACGCTCGATGGCTTTGCTCATCACCTAGTGGAATATAATGTCAGACAGGTATCAGGGCATACGTTGTCAAATACATTAGTGATAACACTACAGCAGCAGTTAGGACAAGAGGTTGCGTTTACAGGAAGTCGATTTGTTGATCCTGACGCAGCGCGTGACTTAGTACACTGGGCAGGCCAGGATATTAATAGCAGTGTGCGCATTTTAAGAATGTCTGTTTCTGCCAATTATTTTAAGCTTCTCCAGCCCAACTTCTTAGCTGCCGGCGAGTTGAATCAACAAAATGTGATCATAAACCAGGCCGCATTAAAGTTGCTGTCCGGAAATAAATCAGCGCAAAGTGTGTTAGATCAATCACTAATAATAGGCGAAACCAATAGTAGCACTAAGCAGGTTGCTGCTGTTGTGGCAAACCTACCCCACTACGGTCAACAAAATTCAGATACCCCTGTAATATACACCTTGTATAACAATGATTTATTACTTAATGGTTATCTATTACTGAACAATATCGAGGCTCTAAAAACGATTGCCTTGCCAGATATTGAGCTGAAAGAAAGGGGAAGCTTGCAAACGCAAGTTGCACAACTTGATCTGCAACGAATTTGGTTCATTCTGATGAGTTTAACGTTATTGGCTATTTTGATGTTGTCAGCTATTTTTACTTTGTATTATCAGATTCAGGCCACGTTGAAAAAGCAATATTTGAAATTGGGGACTTTACTTGCAGTAGGAGCCCCAGATCATAAAATATTGCACCAATCTTTGGTTCAATTTAGTCCGCCTTATTTTGCTGCACTAACAAGCCTGGTTTTATTCTGGTTACTATCTCTGAGCCAAGAATGGTTTCACCTGACGTGGCATACGGTGAGTTATTTAATAATATCAATCATTACCCTGACAGTAATAATGGGGTTCTTGATATTACTAGCCTTTCGTGAAGTTATATCAGTACCAATTTCTGATTTAGTACGATATCAAGACTAATTTTTATAGAATTTCCATTACCTCAGGCATAGCTTAAGATAATGGAAATTGAGCGTGAGAGGCTTAATTATCCATAATGCAATGTTCAATATACAGTGACTACTATGGCGTTCTCACTCTTTTACGTTCAAATTGCTAAGTTCGATTAAATATTCATCTCGCTTCATTTTTGCCGAGAAAATATGTATATTATAATTTACCAAACGAATAACAAAAGAGTATATATAGCATTAACTATATGAAAATAATTAAAATATTGCTTTTTTTGTTGCTTCATATCCAAACTATACAAGCTGAAACGATTAAAGTAGCGGCAATTGATTGGTGCCCACAAATTTGCACTGATGAAGAGAATCCTGGCTACACCGTAGACCTAATAAAAAAAATCTTTCAAAATAGCGAATACACGGTAGAGATTGATATTTTTCCCTGGACTCGCGCCATAAAATACGTTTCAGATGGAAAGTATGATGCTTTACTTGCCCCTGCGAAAAAAGAAGCGCCACATTTAGTTTTCCCAAACTTCCCAGTTGGTTTCCAACAAATGTGCTTTTTTACCGATGCAAACAATACCTGGCAGTACAAAAATGAGCAGAGTTTGCAGGGCATGCAAATAGGTATTGCTATCGACACTTCCATCGAAGAGCTAAATGCTTACATTCAAAAGCATCCTGAACAATTTCAATACCAGCCTTATCATGAGCGTTTTCTAGCTCAAAATGTAAACAAGGTATTAAAAAAACGAATCGATGCTTTTATATTTACCAATAACACAACGCTCTACGAACTTAACAATGAAAATATATATCACAAAATACGAAATGCAGGATGCGTATCTAAAGCTGAAATATTTTTAGCCTTTACACCTGTCACCACAAAAAAGGCGCGCATCAATAAAATGATAAAGTACTTTAACCATCGCATGGCTGTCTTAGTTAAATCTGGTGACATAAAACAAATTCACCGTAAATATGGCATTCAACACTCTAACCTCTAACGGTAGAATGGTCAGATTAGTAAGAAAAAAGTAAACCCGTATTCTCCAAGCAGTCTGCAACTAAAGGATACGGGCAAAAGGATCTAGCTAATCTTTATTAATTTCCAAAATGATTTTAATTTATCAACGAATAATTTATCCCTTTCTTTTACCGATGCAACAAAGAGCTTAAAGCTAGTATCATCAAATCGAATAATGGTAATTATGGTGTTTGCATCTTTTTTATCCGCATACTTTACCTGTATATCTTTGATGTCATTAAATGTCGCTTTTTCGACTTGGAAACCATTATTATCGTCTTGCCAATATGAAAAAACCTGCTTTTCAGTAAAGCCATTTCCGTCATCTCGAATACTTAAAAATCCATCACTGTAAAAATAATGGATCTTTTCATTCGCCGATAAAACGTTCTGTCGATATAGGTACTTCATGTCATGTTGCATAATATCATCCTGTGTAACGACTGAATCGCTAGGTATGAAAGGGGTCTCTTGAGCAATCGTAAAGCCTAACAACGGAAGATATAATGCAATGGCCGCAATACTCTGAATATTCCATTTAGAGTTGTAGCGATAACCGTCACTATTATGATGATTAATATTGTTAATATATTTCACTAAAGGAATAAAGAGTAATGGTAATAATAAGGTAAGCAAACTCAAAGCAGCATATTCTACATAGCTTCCAGCTATTGAAAATACAAAATAAACCAAAGCAAAAATAATGGCAACAACAGGAAGCATCACTTTATTGTTCTCGAAACGATCCGTACTGTCATTTTTTAATGCTGAAAATAGTGGATAAAACCAAAAAATAGAAAAGATCCCACGCGCTATTGGCATGATATCGCTTTGCTTATTTTTCTTAATAGCTTGCCAATTTCGATACATCCAATAAGTATTGTAAAACCCCAAAGTAAATAACGACAAAACTAAAAACTTAACCATTGAGACAGGGAATAGGTGACTTTCAGAAAACTCAGTCCGCTTACCCGATTCTATTCGCCAGCTGACAATAAGAACAAGCAAAACAAAAATATAAGTACAAATAACAATTACTATCCAAGTTCCTAAAGCACTGCCATCATTATCTGCGGTGTTATCTGCCGGCTCAGCAAACTTAATAATGCCATAATAAGCTTTGCTCATTAACAAATCTCTTGCAGTAAGGTAATTATCAATTTTATCTGCGGGAATATGATCAGTTTTAGAGCGGTATTCATACGTTAGGCTTAATGTATTATCAGCAAAAGCGACATTACGTTTGAAAAAGAAGAAATCATTGTCTTCCACAAAATTATCATTATCAAATTCCCAGTTTTTTTCTTTAAAGACAACCGTGGTTTTATTGATAATATTATTGGGAAAGTCGAACCATAACGGTGCTTTCCTTGCCTGCTGTTTAGGTTTGTATACCGCATTCCTAATATTTGCAGGATAAAAATCACTTTCGTAATCGACATCACCTTTTTTCCAAAATTCATTAATAGAATAGCTTTCTGTTAATTGTAAAACACCGGATATCGGATCAGTTAAAATTTCAATTGGTGCGGTTGAGGTTAATTTAGGGTAAGTACCTTGATAAAAGACTTTATAGTCTTGCGTAAGCTTCTTTTTACCATCACGCTCTATTTGACCATGCTTCGTTTGTGCTTCGTCACCTAAGTATTTACTGACGACACTATATGAAACAGCTTGTTCTAGCCCCTCGGCAATAATGTAGCTTTCTTCTACATGGATATAAGTATTTTGCCCGTTATTTTTCATAGCAGTTAAAGCTGTTTCACCCGATTTAACGACTAAAGCAAAACCATAATCAGGCTGAAAAATGTTCGCTAACTGCCCTTCTTGGTAACTTAAGGTTGGATCTAGCCAAATACGCTCGCCGTTAAATTGCAATGTTACTATCACGTGATTAAATAAATTTACCGCTGGTAACTTTTCTGCCAATAATTTAGTGTCGTCGGTATCAACGAGCGCAGGATAAGCCTCAATACCAAGAGCCTTGAGAAGGTTAATGAACAACAGTGCTTTATCTTTACAATCCCCATATTTTAACGCTAATGTTTCATGCGCAGCTGTCGGTAAATGTGAATTAACGCCCATCTCCAAGCCGACATAACGTATGTTGTCTTGTGTATATTTTAGTGCGGCTGTAATTTGTTCTGCTTGGTTAGTGTTATTTTGCTTAATGTTATCGGCAAGCTCAATAATACTATGGTGTAATTCACTCGGTTGATATAGCGTTTCCGCCCAAATAACGACATCTCCCCAATCCTTACTTTCGCTAAACGATATTAAGCCATATGGTTCATACCAACCAGGAACTTCACTTGCAATTGATAATGTTTCAGCATTATTCATATGTACTTGGTATTCAGTGAATTCTCCTAACTTGCGCTCATTAATTTTTGGAGAGATATTACGAGTGTTAAAGAATAAAGGATTCTTTTTACCCCAAAGTACTCGAACAAATTGCTCCCCTACCGGCACACTCCAATTAAGTGAACGACTGTCAGCAAAAATTCCTTTATAAACAGGGTTGTTCCCATAACGTGTAAAACTATAATCAATGGTGTCACCCGTTTGAATATCATCAAGCAGAATATTAAGAGTTAAAGAGCCATTATAAATTTGATTTTCTAATTCGGTTTCGCGATTTAATAATGAGATTTTCGCACTTAACAATTTATCAATGCGCTTACCATTTCGAATAATGAATAGGGTATTTAGTGCGAGTTTTTGGTAAGAGGGGTCGAAGTCGAGGTTTATTTGTGAGCTATAATCAACACCAACTTGATTTACAACTGTTTCAATATATCGAGAATACCAAGCAACTTTCTCAGTTGCAGACACTTTCCTTTGTGAATCGAGTAATTGATAGAAGACACCGTCCGTTATTTCATCAACCGGAATATCTTGCGTCAATGTAATATTACGATACTCGACCCAAGTTGGAGCGGCTTCGATATAAATCTCATTATATTTTTCAGCGTGGATAAAACCACTAAAAAACAATAAAAAAGTTGTAATAATGCGTATTTTTATTCGAGATAAACAATTGAAAACTGGCAAAAAAAAGTCCTTTTTGTTTTGATTATTCTTCTAGTTTGCCTTTAAACAGGACAAGATAGCAATACTTTTAAGCCGAGTAAGGGTATTCCGGTACAGCAAAAGCATCTGAGCGAATAAAAGAGTAAGGCTAAATATTTATTGGTATAATGAACAAACCTAATTACGTCATATTATTAAAGAGTAAAAAGATGACTTTAAACCCTAACGTCAGCCATTGCCCTCTTTGCCAGCAAAAAAATCGTTGTGAAATTGCTTCCCTACAAGGATGTTGGTGCTTGTTAGAAAAAGTCCCTAAAGCATTAATTCAACAAGTATCTGATGAAGACAAAGACAAAGTTTGTATTTGCCAAGCATGCATAAAAAAATTCAATTTAACCAAAGAAGACAACTTCACCTCGCTTTAAGCTGCATTTTCGCCTTTCATCATTTTTTTTAACCACTCATCACTTAGTCGACCTTTATTTTTTCTGACGCGATATGCTTTCATCATCAAAATCGATTAATAAAATTGAACGACACAGGAATAATATGATGGACACGAGCACTTTAAGCGCACCAACCAATGTAGAGCCTATTTTAGCTAACGAAAACCCAAAACAACCGGCCATCAAAAAAGGTTGGTTACGCGCTATTATTGGTGCCATCGTCATTAGCCTTTTTTCTGGCTTCGGCGTTATTCCATTCGTTGTTTCAGGTGCAATTACGCCAGAAATGTTGACGATGCCTACCAGCGAACTTTTCAATGCTGTCGGTGTAAATACTATGCTGACATTTATGCTTTCACAGTTTTTATGTGCATTATTTGCTCTCTATCTTTTTCGGAAATTTATTGATAAAAAATCATTCAAGTCACTCGGCTTTGAATTAACAAACTACAAAGCTGATTTATTAAAAGGCTTAGTTTGGGGAGTCGCGTTAATATCACTAGGTTTCTTCGCACTTTATTTTAGTGGTTTTATTACGGTGATAGACTCTGATTTTGGCGCTATACAATGGTTAAGTTACATCGCATTTTTTGCTATTGTCGCTTTTAATGAAGAAATTTTAGTGCGCGGTTATGTATTAACTAACCTAATGGCTTCAATAAATAAATATTGGGCATTAATCGTCTCAGCGTTATTATTCTCTGTGATGCACTTAGGCAACGACAGTACCTCTTTCATATCAACAGTGAATCTATTTATAGCGGGTCTTATGCTAGGTATTTACACCATTCATAAGCGTAATTTATGGTTTCCTATTGCGATGCACTTTACCTGGAACTTCTTTCAGGGTCCGGTATTAGGCTTTGAAGTCAGTGGCATTAAAATGGAAAGTGTCATCAATCAACAAGTATCAGGTAACCCACTTATTACTGGCGGAGACTTTGGCTTTGAAGGTTCTTTATTGCTTACTGTGATGATGATTGCTTCGACAATTTATATTCATATGAAATATAAAAGCAACGAAAACAGATAGAAATCGAAGGAAATAATATGACTCATTTGTTCTCATTATTACCGCCTATTGCATGGGGGGTACTCTTTCTCGTATTACTGTTTAGTGTGTCTTATTTATACATAAAGAATAAAAATGTAGGTAAAGTAGCCATTGGGGTTTTTGTTATTGTAGCCGCCTTTGGTGGTTGGAATCTCAGTCAACATTTTGCAGAAGCCGCAAAGCAAGAACAGGTTGAATAACAACGATTAATATTATTTCAATACAAAGTGCTATCAAAAAGCTAGTTAATTATTTAACTAGCTTTTTTACTTTATAAAGCGGACAAACAGTAGGTTACAGATTATTCTTACTATGTTAGCATCGCAACATCCTCTAAAAAGTCACAAAAAGTTAACAAAATGAAAACAAGTAAAAGCTATTATCTTTGCCAATTAGTAGGAAGTTTGCTTTTCTTTTTTACTATATTTTTATTCGAGATTAATGCTGAAAAAGAAAATATTGACCTTACTCACGAGTTTATAGCTTTACTTAAAAATCTAATATTTTATATTGCAGTCTCACATTTTGTCTTACGTGCTTATATCAAAAAGCACGTATCCGACACTAAATCGTCTTTTAAAACATACACTATTGCAACATTTCTCGCGGCATCTAGTGTCACAATAGCAGACGTTGTTTGGGGGCTAGCTTTTGGCGATAGCGAAAAAACTTATTTTTCAGTCAATTACATATTAGTAACTACCTTAGCCAACCTATTCCTTTATACATTATGGAGCTCTTTATACTTAGCCTTAACTTCAATTGTAGAGCGTATTAAACTTCGCCAGCAGCTACGGGATCAAGAATTAGCTAGTTTGATGAATCAGATCAATCCGCATTTTTTGTTTAATTCGCTTAACACCATTCGCGGTATGATTTACGAAGACAAAGATAAATCAGCAGAGTTAGTGACTAAACTATCGACCTTGTTTCGTTATAATTTATCGACAGATACTAAAGCCCACACCAGCTTAGGGGCTGAGTTGGGCGTTTGTCAGCATTATTTAGATATTGAAGACATACGTTTAGGCGAGCGATTAAAAGTTAATATAACAATTTCCCCGGAGAGTAAAACAGCTAAAATTCCTACTATGGGTCTACTAACCTTAGTTGAAAATGCTATTAAACATGGTATCGCACATTTACAAAAAGGTGGCACTGTTACCTTAAGCAGTAAGGTAGAAAATAATATTCTGCTCATTACTGTAAGTAATCCTTTTCGTGAAGATTTAGTAAAATCTGGTACGCAAGTAGGCCTTAAAAACTTACAGCAACGTATTGGCTTAATTTTTGGTAGCAAAGGAACGCTCAATAAAACAAGTACTGACAACCTATTTACCGTGTCTTTAGCTTTACCCTTCGAGCCTGTTTAACTAATATAACCACTCATCCTTTTTTCTGACCGCTTGTCACTTTTTACCTAATTTATCTATTTTGCGCTGTAATCTTACAATCAATCAGTAAGCACAACGCAAAATAGTTACATTTTAAAAGGAAATAAAAATGACATCATTAAAAATGATTATCGCTGTAGTAGGAAGTTTAATTATTCTTGGAATTTTTTCTGAAGGATTTAACACAGCTCACCATCAAGAAATGGCATTAAAAGCTTGTGGCAATCAAAGTAACATTCAAGAAGTTAATTCAATGAATTTTACTTGCTTTGACCAACAAACAACTGAAACGAAATAGATAAGGATATCACCATGCCAGTCATAATTTTAATTATAATACTTATCATTTTACTTTAAATAATAGCTACCTAAGGAAAGAAGCATGTCGACTGTCATCGAAAAAACCAACATTGATATACCGGCAAACACAGCTGAAAACGCAACAATAAAACCTTGGAGTGCTACAGCCACTTTGGGTTTAACACTTTTACTTTTTATTATGTATTTTGTGATCTCAATAATAAGTTTAATCGTTGGCGCCGGAATTGAGGCAGTATCATCGGGGGTAACGGCAGAAAATGCCCAAGCCTTTGGTGAAACATTTGGACTAGAGTTAGCTCTCGACGGTGACTTTACTGCAATAAATTACCTTATTACCGCATTATGTTTATCTCCTTTAGTCTTCCATTTTGCCGGTCGCAGAAAAGTAACAACCGCAGCAGCCTATTTAGGTTTTAGCAAACTGCCAAGCAAAGCTAATTTCATTACGTTTAACTTAGCTATATTAGGCTACTTTATTTTTTCTTATTTTGCTTCTACTGCCTTAGGCATCGAAACACCGCAAATAATGATCGATATGTACAGCACCACTGACTATTTGTTTTTATTATTCATTGCCGTAGTGATTGCCGCACCTATTTTTGAAGAACTCGTCTTTCGTGGTTTTATGTTTAAAGGGTTAAAAAATTCACCTTTAGGCGTTATTGGTACTCTTATTATTACCAGTGTTTTATTTACCCTGATACATGCTGGCCAATACGACTTAACCGTACTAGCGATATTATTCCCCTTAGCAGTTATTTTAGGCTTAGCACGTCAACGTAGCGGTGGTATTTATTTACCGATTTATTTACATTTCGCAAACAACTTATACTCGTCAGTTTCTCTGTATATATTTATGAATTAATAGCTTCAATATTAACAATTTATGTTAAGCCCTTAACTTAGCTAAGCAGTAACGATATACTGCTTAGCTAAAATAATTTTTCTTTCTCTCACTAAAAAATAGTGACAGAAAATAACCAAGCGATAACAATGCCTGATCAAAAAAAATCTAACACCGCCTATTATATTTGCCAGTTTTTCGGCTTGTTCATCGTGCTTGCCGCTACATTGTTCAGCCTTAATGTCGACCCTCAATTTCAAACCCCGGAATTCCAAGCTTCTGCAAATAACTTGGTTATAAAAACTATTCTCGCTTATTTCGTCGTCATATTATTAACGCATTACCTTTTACGTAGCTACCAGCTAGAAAACCAAGTGACAGAATTAAAGGTTTTTTCTAAAATTATTTTACAATGTGCTGTGCTAAGCACAGTAACTGATCAGGTATTGGAAGGGTTGTTTGGTATACCTGAACTTGATGTCTTTATTTATAACTACGGTATTATTGTAGAGTTATTGTCTTATTTAATTACTAATACCTTCATCTTCTTAATATGGAGCCTGCTCTATTTAACCATTACTTCCATTAGAGACCGCAGAAAACTGGCTGACCAGCTGAAAGATCAGCAACTTGCTAGTTTGATGAATCAAATTAATCCGCACTTTTTATTCAATTCTCTAAATACTATTCGCGGTATGATCTACGAAGACGAAGACAAAGCGGCCGAGTTAATCACCCAATTATCAACCTTATTTCGCTATAACTTATCTACTGATACCAAGGCCTATACTAGCTTAGGAAAAGAGCTTAGTGTTTGTCAGCATTATTTAGCCATCGAAGATATTCGTTTGGGCGATCGTTTACGCATAAAAATGAATATCTCAGCCGACAGTGAAAGTGCAAAAATACCCACAATGGGTTTATTAACTATTGTAGAAAATGCCATTAAACATGGTATAGCCCATTTAAAAGATGGGGGGACATTAACGCTCAATAGCAAAATAGAAAATAACCGAGTGATTATTGATGTTATTAATCCCTACCAGTCAGATCTAGTGAAGTCGGGCACTAAGCTCGGACTGAAAAATTTAACCCAACGGATTGAACTGATTTTTGGCAAGCAAGGTAAATTAAGCCAAAAAACAGACCATGATACTTTTCATGTAAATATGAGTTTACCTTATGAACCTATCGAAAATGGATAAGCCATTAAACGCCATTATTATTGACGATGAGCGTATGGCGCGCCAAGAATTACTACGTTTATTAAAAAAGCACCCGAACATTACTGTCGTCGCCCAAGCCGAAAACATTGATCAAGGATTAGAAGAAATAGAAAGACATCAACCGGACATCATATTTCTAGATATCGAAATGCCTGGCGGCACGGGGTTAACCCTTGCAGAAAAACTTAAAGGTGAAATCCCTATTGTTTTCTGTACCGCCTATGACGAATTTGCAGTAGATGCTTTTGCGTTAAATGCTATCGACTACTTAGTTAAACCAATCGTACCAGAGCGTTTAGCTGAAACAATAAATAAATTTTCCGACCGTGAAATAGAAGCTGAACAAGCTGCTCTAGATGACGATTTTAAGCTAATGGTGAAATTTGGCGATCACATGAAAATTATTCGCCTAGGTGATATTTCTCGCTTTGAAAGTATTGGTAACCATGCCGCTATTTATACACCACAAGGTAAAGCTTACTTACACAGTTCATTAAATAAAATTGAAGCCAGACTTGATGCTAATACCTATTTTCGCGCCAGTCGTGTAGATATCCTGCGTTTAGATGCCATTGAAAAACTTGAACAAACTGTTAATTACGGCTTAATGGCGCAGCTTAAAAATAATGTAGAAGTAGAAATTTCACGTCGCCAAGCCAGTAAACTGAAAACACAACTAGGTTTTCCTGTTTAACCCAAAATGAGATTAATGAATTTCAATATTAAATAAGAGTGTCGCCATGAAGCAACTGTATCCCGAAATTACTGCTTTTGATCATTTTTTATTAGCTGTCAGTGACAATCATCAGTTGTATGTAGAGCAATGCGGCAATCCAAAAGGCCAACCCGTTGTCTTTATTCATGGTGGCCCGGGAGCAGGATGTTCAGCCAATGACCGACGTTTTTTCGACCCTGAAAAATACCTTATTATTTTATTTGACCAACGCGGTTGCGGTCGTTCGTTACCTTTTGCTAGTTTAGAAAACAATGAAACTCATTTATTAGTTACCGATATAGAAAAAATTCGCCAGCATTTAAAGATTAAAAAGTGGCATGTATTTGGTGGTTCTTGGGGATCAACACTTTCTTTAGTTTATGCACAAACACACCCTAGTTCAGTGGTCAGTTTAGTACTGCGAGGTATATTTCTGGGTCGACCAGAAGATACCCGTTGGGCATTTGAAGGTGGCGGTGGTACACGAATATTTGCCGATTATTGGCAAGAGTATCTTGATGCATTGCCTGATGGTGAAAACCAAACCAGTGTAAGAACAGCATACGATATCATGATAGGCGACGATAAAGTGGCCGCTGAGAAAGTAGCACAAGCATGGGCTAAATGGGAGATTCGTTGTTGTACCCTTAAGCCTAACGAAGAATTTGTCGCGGCACTAACTGGCGATGATTCATGTTGGACATTATCACGACATGAAGCTCATTATATGGCGCATGGTTGCTTTTTATCTGAAAATCAAATACTCGAAAACTGCGATAAAATCCAGGATATCCCAATGACTATTGTCCATGGCCGTTACGACATTGTTTGTCCTTTTGATAATGCGTGGTTATTACATCAACGACTTCCTAATTCAGAGTTGTTCAGTACTATTGCCGGGCATGCTTCAATTGAGCCTGAGACGACACAGCAATTAATTAACGCAACCAAAAAAATGTTAACCCTATAATATTGAATTTCACGTAAGCTTTTCTGAATATTTAGAATTGCTTACGTTAATTTTTTTAAGCTCGCCACTATAAAAATCAATAAGAATTCTCTACACTAGGCCAATAATAATACAATATAAAACGCTTAGGATTAAAAATGAGAATTGCCCTCACAGTTCTTTTAGCATTAACTGTGGCTTGTTCAAGCCACTCGTTACCTGTTAAAGATAATATCACTCGCTATAAAGCAACATTCGATAATGCTGTACATCATGAAGCTCGCATCAATGCTACTTTCACCCAGATTGAAACAGCGGTATTAGAAGTACAAATGAGCCGCACTTCTCCCGGCCGTTATGCCTTACATGAATTTGCTAAAAACGTTTATCAAGTAAGTGCCGTAAACAGCAAGGGCGAATCGTTAACGGTAACACGTCCAAACCCTTACCAATGGCATATTGCTAACCATGACGGTGAAGTTACGTTAAGTTACACCTTATTTGGTGACCGCGCTGACGGTACTTATTCTCAAATAGATCGCAGCCATGCTCATTTGAATATTCCAGCCACTTTTATGTGGGCTACTAATCATGAAATACGTCCTATTCAAGTCGAGTTTGTACCTTTTGATAAAAATTGGAAGGTCGCTACTCAGCTTAAAAAAACATCAGATAAGTACACCTTTACCGCTCCTAATTTAGCTTATTTTATGGATAGCCCAACCGAGTTAAGTGATCATCAAGTAAAAAGCTGGACCGTACGCTCAAACGGTCAAGATTATAAAATTAATTTAGCGGTGCATCATAATGGTATCGATGAAGATTTGGTTGAATTTGCTCGTCAAGCAAAAGCCGTTGTCGCACAACAAATCAAAGTTTACGGAGAATTACCAGCCTTTGATTATGGTGAATACACCTTTATTGCCTGTTATTTACCTCATGTCAATGGCGATGGAATGGAGCACAGAAACTCGACCATTCTTACTAATACAAAATCACTCGACGAAGGTGACTTTTCACAAATAGGTACCTTATCACACGAGTTTTTCCATGCATGGAACGTTGAACGCATTCGTCCAAAAGCATTAGAGCCTTTCAATTTTAGTGCCGCAAACATGACAACTAATTTATGGTTTGCTGAAGGATTCACCTCTTATTACGACAAATTGATGATCCGTCGTGCACAGGAATCGACCATTGATGAATATTTAAAAGTTGTTTCATCGATTGTTAATCAGGCTGAGCAAGTTCCCGGCGGCCAGTTTTTCACTCCTGAAGGTGCCAGTATGCTGGCAACATTTACCGATGCAGGGACTTCCATTGATAAAACTAATTTCAGCAATATATTTTACAGCTATTACTCTTATGGTAAAGCAATGGCCTTAGCACTCGATTTATCCATTCGACAAGAATTTCCACATAAATCTCTCGACGATTTTATGAAGAAAATGTGGACAGATTTTGGTAAAGCAGAAATCCCTTACACACGAGATGATTTACGCATCACCTTAGCCAGCTTATTGGATAACGAAGCATTCGCTAAAAAGTTTTTTGACCAACATATTTATGGAAAAATAAAACCTAACTATACCCCGTTACTGAAAAGTGCAGGCTTAGAAATCGTCAAAACGAATGAAGATGAAGCCTTTTTAGGCGCTGTTACTTTTAACTTTAACGGTGCGGCTGCCATTATTTCAAAACCGATAAAAGTAGGTTCACCATTATATAAAGCAGGCATTGAACGCGGCGACCAAATAATAAAATTAGGTCGAAGAATTATAGGTTCAAAAAGCAAATGGACAAGTGCTTTAGAGCAGTTTAAACCCGGTGAAAACACTGGGATTGAATACATTCAGCGGGGTAAGAAATTATCCGCAACAGTTACTTTTATTGAGAATCCAAAACTCAAAGTAAAACAGATAGCCGGTGAAGACTTAAGTGAATCACAAAAAGCATTTTCATTAGCATGGATAGGAACAGATAAAGAGTAAGCAAATGTGAGTAACTTGATATAGATAGCTACTCATAATAACTAAAATGGAAAAATCATCTTCATTATTAATTTTTCCATTTCAATTACTTACTATCAAATATTGGTTTTAAGCAAGTTGATTTTACATTGCCAATAAATAATAACTCTGCGTAATAAAGACTTTGTTTCTCTGGTGGAACAGTTGTAATATACCAGCCATAATTTGTTGTTATGCAAAAATAAGTTCATCTTTGAATGCATTTTTTATAGGATTTTTGTGCCATATTCCCAAGAAAAAACCGAAGAGTTTACCCAGCCGATAATCCATTTATTAGGCGATCAATTAACATGGCGCTGGGAAGATAGATTTTCGGTGATGTTGTCTGAATTTTCCCGTGATAAAAAAGATATAACCCTAGAAGCACTCCGCCAACAATTTGAGCACGAATGGAATAAAAAAACAGTAAAAAAAGCACCGCAAGAAATCAAGGATCATTTAGGTTCATTAATTAAACTGCATAAAGATCAGCTTATTTTAGCTCGACCTGCTACAGACTCTACGCCAGCAATTATAGCCTTATGGTGGCCTTGGGGGCACGGCGGTACGTATTCACTGCGCTTAGCATTGTTAGATTCACCCTATAAATATCAAGAAGACTCTGCTAATGGTTCCGGATTTATGAACCGTTTTAAAAGTATTTTTACACAAAAATTATCATCCCCCTAACTTACAGCTTCCAGCGTAACCCTGCGGTAAATAATGCCCCTTTATTTGTCGCACCTATCACATTGTCTTGTCTTTCGGCTGGAGAAAACGATTTTTTATCAAAAGCATTATCAAGGGTAAAATAGGTTTCAATTGCATGACTCCACCGATAAGAAAGATGAATGCTAAACAGTGTTTTTCCCCCTAAACGATTGTAACTTTGCCCGGAAAAAGCTGTTTGGCTACGATTAAGCTTTTCGCTTTGATAATTCGCATTAATGGCCGCGCTAAAGGCTTTATTTTGATAACTAAAGCTTAGCGAACTTAGTAGTTCAGATTCTGAATTAACACTTGTAACAGGGTTCGCTATCCAAGTGTTCGCACTACGTACAAACCAGTATTTCGCTACTTCTTGTTGCCACTCGATTTCGATACCACTGATCGTTTGTTGTCCAAAATTAATTCGCAGTCTTGGCTCTGGTGTATCAGCATCAACGATAGCATCTTTAATTTCAACATTGAAAAGTGTTATTTGGAACTCACCCTTGCTAAGCACATGAGACCAAACCAACTCAGTAGTTGCTGCAACTTCTGGCTTTAAGTCAGGATTACCAATAAATAAGTTACTTATTTCAGTATCCGTTTCAACACGGCTTGGTGCTCGAAAAGCCTCCGCATATAGTAGCTTCATACTAGTATTATTATATAAATGATAAATTACCCCTGCTCTAGGGCTAACGTGCGTGCCGAAATCAGAGTATTCGTCCAATCGAAAACCTAAAATTCCAGACCAGCGTGAATTATACTTATATTGATATTGGCCAAACACGCCTTTAATCGTTCTGCTGGTTTCAGGCGCCTGAAGAAAAGTTGAGTTTATAACGCCAAAAACTGTTGTCTGCGTATTCGTTAATTCAGGTTTACGGTACTCTACGCCCACTACCGCTTTTGTTTTATCGTCATAGTTATAACTGATATTAAAGTTAAATTGTGGCTCTCTTTCATAGGATTTTCCGGTTACTCCAAAAGAAGTAGCTTTATTTGTGTTAGAACCTGCTTCAAGTTTTTTTTCACTAATAGATAAACTTGCTTTAATTGTCCAAAATTTATTGAGTTCCTTATAGTGGCTCAAGTGCGCATAATAGCTTTCGCGATGTTCAAAATTCATCTCATCTGAAACAAATCCTTCCGCATAAAACTTATTACTATCGAATTCACTAAAGTGTACTTGTAAAGAGGTGTCCCCTACTTGCACTTTTACATCAATATTTTTCCACTGATAGGGATCTTCACTTACAACAAATTTTTCTTGGGTTTTATCAGGGTCGTAAATATCAAGCCACTCACCACCGCTTTCTTGTTGGTGATAATTAAAGCTAAGTGCTTTATCTCCCTCTTGCCAGTACCATTGTAAATTTGCACTTTTATCTTGATGCTCACCAAATCCAATAATTATTTTTTTATCTTTGTTAGTGATAATATTAATAACCCCTAAAAAAGCGTTACTACCATAAATAGCTGAACCTGGGCCGCGCATGAACTCGACCCTTTCAACATTAACCAAGCTAATTGCCGGTTCTTTTGAGGAGCCACCACCAGACCAGTCATCATTAACTCTCATACCGTTGAGCAGTATTAAGACCTCACGCCCAGCATTACCTACACGTCGACCTCGACTAGAGAATACATAACTTTGTGAGTGAGAATCAGTGCGATATGACTGATAGCCAGGAATAAAATTCATTAATTGATCAAGGCGAGTGAAACCTAGTCGTTTAATTTCACCACTTGAAATAACAGTGACTGCAGTAGGGACACTAAGTAAATTTTCTTCACTCAGTGTCGCGCCAGTGATCTTTATGCTCATCAACTCTTTCAAGCTGAGATCAAATGCAGCATCCATATCATCAGCTAAAGCGATTGAACACCAATATGGCAAAACGAAGAGAAGTAGTATGAAGTTCCTTTTCATGAGAAGACAGTCCAACTTAATGTACTATTAATCACAGTATAGTCGTGAATATCAACTTTTGAAGATATTTACTTCTCTAAATGAAAATTGACCCCAGCATTAGACAGCACTTTTAAAAAGTCACTTTTAGTACATTCTGCAACTTGTTGGCAAACAATAAGATATTTATCAATAGCGGGTTGATGATCCTGCAAGGCTGCTTCTTGCAGCCAAAATAACGCCTTGTTTAGGTCACGTTCTCCATGCTTAGCGGTAATATAAAGTTCGGCTAAATTCACTTGTCCTAACTTATGTCCCCTTTGTGCAGAGACTTTGAATTTTTCGAAAGCTCGTTGATAGTGATCGGTTATGTAACCCGCTTCAGCAAATGCTAATCCAGAATTATTTTGTCTTGCGCCAGGGAAATATGTACTACTTAAAAAACGCTTTTTAGCGGTCACTACTGGCTTGCCACGTAGTCTATTCTTAACCGGTCTTTCAACACGATAAATAGCCCCTTGTGCGCGCATTCTCTGTAGTTCGGTAAAGCTATAGTGGTATGCTTTTCTTGAGAAAAAACTGAAATGAGTAACATGACCAACCCTGATACTTTCATCAGCACCACGCTGCATATTATAAAATAATCGGCTATAGACGACCGTTGCGATATCACCAGTAATATCAACAACTTTACCTATTCTATACTTTTCAGTCGGTCGTAATTCATCAGACAAGTAGCGAAAATCAACATGGTAAAAATCGTTCACTGCAGGGTTTTCGATAAATTGATCTGACCATTGCTGTTTTTCAAATTCTCCCTGCACAAAGTAAGCTAAAAGCATTAATGTTAACAGCGTGCCTAAGAATTTACTGATCAGCCGCCAAGCAGGAAAGAGGTTTTTCGAAAGCTCTTTTAGTCTTTGTTGTGGCAAGGTATTAACGTCAGCTTTAGCCCAACATTGCTGGCATTGAATAATGGTATTTTTTTCCACTGGGTAAAAAGGAATCGACTCGATAAAAAAGAAAGCATATTTTATCACTCCTTTCACTTGATGATGGTTAGAACCACAATCTGGACAAGTTAACTCATCTATTACGCTACCTTGAATTATTGACTCACTGTATTCCATTTTTATACTCTATTTTTATTCTTATTGTTTTTTATACCATTGGAACAAAAATCATACAAGCATTAATTACGAAGCATTTAGTAATTACTATTCATCCCGCGTTTAAGTATATTTAAACAGTAAGCTACACGTTATAAACTGTGATCTGAAATAGTCATAGTTAAGCTTACACAGATAAACTGTTTTTATTAGTTAACTCGGTTAGTCTCTATTTCTGTATGAATTTCGTACTTGCTTAATTTTTTATTTCAGGTAAATTATCTTTATATTACGAAGCGACTCGTACAGATTTTCTAAAACCAAGGAAGACTTTATGTTAAGAAAATACCTAATGGTACTCAGCCTTTTATTCTTCACCGCTTGCTCAAGCCTGCAAAATAATCAAACGAAGACTAAAATAATCGCACTATCGCATTACCCAAACTGTGATTATAAAGTAATCGATACGATCAAGGTTCGCAGCGGAAAAGAGCTTAATAATGTGTATAACCAATCTAATTCCCCACTAAGCATGCGTGTATCTAGCGCACAGGGAAATAAAGAAAGCGCCATTCAAGAGCTAAAAATAAAAGCAGTGAAATTAGGCGCCGACGCTATCGCCGTTATTGCTTATAAAAATGATCAAAAATTAATATCAACCAATATGTCTGCTCAAGCTATTATCCTCAATCATTATTATTACACAGCACAAGCAATTCATATGTGTAATGAAGCTTCTACTGACTCCATTAATATCGTCAAAAGAAAACCAGTGAAATATTTAATTGATGGTAGCTACAACCTTTAAAGGGAAAAATTCAGCCGTTAAAAATGTGGTATTAATTAGTGGCTGTGCAGGATCCTAGGCTAATAAACTTTCACCAAAACAAAGCAATGCAGATTCACTGAAAACAGTTTGCTTTTCATAAAAATGAATCAGGCCAGGATAACTAAAGCTACTGCTTCGCTCTGCACCAAAACTGTCAGCTAAGCCATGCTCAAGCCAATACAATTTTTCTTGTTCAGGATATGGTACGGCTTAAGCAACATCACATACGCCAGCGTTAATACACAAAGCAACGCCCCTAACGTAATGCCCATGGTACTAACAATACTAAAAACAAAGCCCGGTTTTTTCTTGAGACTTAACAATGCTTGTTTAAGTTGATAGATAAATAAATTCATTATGCATTGCCCTTTAAAGCATGGATCACAGGATTGTTAATGTATTGGCGAAGAGGTAAGTAGCAGGCGAAAAAAGAGAGCATGCTGATCATTGCTAAGGTCACTATAAACACTGGTAGTAGTTGTAAGGTTAAGTAGTGGTTTACTTGTTCGCTAAAAGCAAAAGTGAGTAATAACAACATACCGATACTAAACAGCATGCCGAATAATATTGCACGAGCATTGTCTTTAATAATCAGTTTTATTAAATCCCCACGTTTAGCGCCCACAGCCATATGGGTTCCCAGTTCAAAACGACGTATTTGAGTGCTGTAGCTTAAAATGCCATATAGACCAATACCCGCGAGAAAAAATGTGATTAACGCTAAAGTTGCGGTTGTCACCGCTGTGGTAATTTCGGTAAATAAGCTTTGGGTAAGCATGTCATCTGCTGAGGTGAAGCTAAAAACAGAATATCTAGAGTCAACCTCGGCTAATAGCTTGCCTAGTTGTTCTCGACTAACAGACTGACCGAGTTTTAGTTTAAGCATAAAAGTTTCTGTGCTAAGCGAATTTGCTCTATAGGCTCTTGGTATATCTGCACTTTTTCTGTCTTTAACTGTATCGCTAGGAAGGGTAATATCTTTGACAACACCAATTATATTGAAAGGCTCTGGACGCCCCGTAGATACTTGCATGCCCAATACATTACCATCAGCTTTTAATCGTTTGGCAAAAGCTTGATTAACAATCATCACATTAATACGTTCTCTACGATCTAATACAGAAAAATTTTCCCCTTGTAATAATGGTTGTTCAATCATATTAAAATATTGATGATCAACCCACTTGGAATGTGGTGTATATTTTTCGTTGTCGGTAAGATTAGTTACCGTTAATAGACCAAAACCGCCAAGAGGAGTACTTGACTGACTTATAGATTTCACTTGTGGTAGCGCTTCGATTTTTTCCATTATTTCAGCCATAATGGATATCGCTTCTTTTTGGCTAGGATTATCTGTGGATGAAAAATTCAAGACCAAAGTCGAGATATTATTGGTCGCAAAACCTATCGGAGCATTGATGGTTTTCACTGCTCCCTTAAGCAGGCTAAAGTTAGCAAATACCAATACTGTCGCTAATGCTACTTGGCTGACAATTAATACGTGACGAATCTTTTTAGATACCTGTGAACCACTGCCCTTACCACTACTTTGTAACCTAGTATTTAGCGTGCGGTAATTGATCATACGGGTACTTAATTTAGCGAAAAATAACGCCAAAATAACGGTAATTAGCACCACAAACCCAAAAGTCATCGGAGTCAAAAACAACTCGCTAACCCTAGGTAATATCGCGCCCAAATATTGTTGCATAATATAAAATCCGACCTTGGCAAGCACCAATGCCAGTATTAAGGACATAAACATCAGTAAACTAGTTTCAGCAAACATAGTTTTAAATAAATGCTTTTTGGTTGCGCCAATAGCCGCTAGAATCGCCATTTGATGTCGTTTTTCTGCGGTACGTGACATAAACAGGTTGGAAATATTTGCGCAGGCGATCAATATCAAACCAAGCACACCGGCTAACAACATAATCGCAATTGATTTACTTCCACCGAGAATAACGTCCTTAACTGAACGCACACGCATTTCTATAGACCAGCCCTTAAAAAATTCTATATCGGCAACACCTTCTTGCCAGCGATTATTCACCAAAGGGGTTAAAATTTGCTGTGCCTGGCTTTGACTGACCCCTTCTTTCAGTTGACCAATAAATTTAAGCCTACGGTTTGAATTACCAAAACGTTTTCTGTACCTCTCTCCTGTTTGATTGTAGTCCCATGGCAACCATACGTGTGTTTCCCGTCCAATTTCGGCTAGCTCTGGTTCAAAAAAGCCTTCAGCCAGCACCCCAATAATGCGATAGCTCACACCACTTAGGTTAATTTTTTGCTCAAGAATGTTCACACTGCCAGTAAACTCTTGTTGCCAAGTTTTATAACTAAGCATAGCGACAGGATTGTATGTATCTAAGGCTTCAGTGGCCTCAAACATACGACCCAGTGCCAGAGGTGAGGCTAACAGTTGATGGAATTCAGGTGTCACATAAGCTGTATTAACCAGTGGTTGATTGTTTTTTGAAATGATCACATCTTGACCATGAAGTATCATCGCCGCTTGATCAAATGCATCTTTACTCTTATATAAGTGCACTAGGCCAGGATAAGTAAAAGAAAAACCATCGTTATTATTTGTTGAGTCGACAAACCCATGTTCAGCAACAAAAAGACGATCTTGTTCTGGGTAAGGCAAAGGCTCTACCAGCAACAAATGGTTTAGGGTTAATATACATAACAGCGCCCCTAACGTAATGCCCATGGTAGTAACCACACTAAAGACAAAGCCCGGTTTTTTCTTCAGACTTAACAATGCTTGTTTTAGTTGATAGAGAAATAAATTCATTATGTTAGTTTTCCGTTAACCATGATATGACCGAGATTGTCATCTTGAACTTGCCTACACGGATGTAGGTACTGAGGTTTAGTCTGGAACATAAACCTGGGTTTCATGAGCTGATTTTCGACTATCCTTGCACTACTTTGAGAGTCTGAAATAAATTCAGCATGACGGAAAGTTATAGCCTTAAACATCATGACCATTATTCACTGCCCTTTAAAGCATGAATAACAGGTTTGTTAATGTACTGGCGTAACGGGAAATAACAGGCGAATAACGACAGCATGCTGATCATCGCGAGTGTCACGATAAAGACCGGCAGTAATTGTAATGTTATGTAGTGGTTTACTTGTTCACTAAAACCAATCGTTAATAATGACAAAATACCGACACTGAACAATATGCCCAACAGTATTGCGCTAGCATTATCTTTAATAATTAATTTGATTAAGTCACCACGTTTAGCACCAATGGCCATGCGTGTTCCCAATTCAAAACGGCGCATTTGCGTGCTGTAACTTAAAATACCGTACAAACCAATCGCTGACAAAATGAAGGTGATAACGGTAAGTGCCGCGGTGGTAATTGCCACGGTATACTGGCTAAATAATCGCTGTGCCTTTTGTTGTTCTAGCGTTGAAAATTCAAATAAACTGAACGACTTACTGGTCGATTGAATAGCGGCAACTAACTGCTCTCGCGTTAAGGTTTGATTGTTTTTTACTTTAATCAGCAAGTTAGCACGATTTAAATTAGGCATATAAACACGCGTTGGAATCGTCATTTTCCCCGGTAATTTATGGTCATTAACAATACCAATAATAGTAAACGCACTCGGGCCGCCAAAGGAAAGTTTCTTACCTAATGCTGCGTTCAAATTACCTTGCTCCTCTGTGACTAACTGCTTAGCAAGCTGTTCATTAATAATCAGTACCGGTGCTCGGTCAGTAAAGTGGCTTTCAATAAAATTATCGCCCATTAATAGCCGTTGCCCCATTAACGAAAAGTAATGACTATCGACACTTTTACCGAGCGGTAATACGATTTGGTTAGAGCTTACTTCGGTTAGCGACCAGGTTCCTTCGCCATCAGTTAACGGTGAGCTATTTCTACTCGCCACACTCACTTGCGGTAATTGAGCTATTTTTTGCAATATTTCAGCGGTAATAGCGGAGCTTTCTGCGCGTGTTAAGGTACTCGCATCAGATTGAGTCAGTACCACACTGCTTAATTGTTTAACCTTCATTACGCTCGGATCGTAAATAGTTTCTAATGAGCTTTTCAATAAGTTTATATTAATAAAAATCAGTACGGTTGCCACGGTTACTTGGCAGATCACTAAGAAGGTGCGCATCGCTTTCGAGACTTGTAACCCTGTGCCTTTACCGCTGGTTTGCATGCTGTTGTTTAAGCGGCGTAAATCTATGGCTCGGTAACTTAATAACGCAAATAAAATAGCCAAAAGTAAAGAAGTGAGCACCGCGCTGGTCAAGGTAAATAAGCCAAGGCTCAGTTCATTTACCCGTGGTAATACTTGCTGCAATTGTGTTTGTAATACCTCAAAACCGACTTGGGCAATAAGTAAGGCGGATAACAGCACACCAAACATCAGTAGAAAGGATTCAGCAAAAAGTACACTAAAAAGATCTTTGCGTTTCGCACCAACAGCCGCCTGTAAAGCTAGTTGGTTCTTTTTTTCAACCGTACGAGAAAGTTGTAAATTAGCGATATTAATAAAGGCTATCGCTAATAAACCAATAACGCCCAATAACAATAAATAAGCGCTGCGGCCACTTTCGCCTAAAATTACTGACTGAAAAGACAATAATTTCGCTTCGATATGCCAGCCCTTGTTGTAGCCGTTTTGGTCGATATTTTCTTGCCAGGTTTCATTGACTAACTGGGTAACTTTCGCTTGCGCTTGTGCAATATTTTCATCGCTAGCCAGCTTGCCAATAAAGGTTAAATTATTCGCCCTGTCCCACCAACGAGCTCGATACGTTTCGCCGCCAGCATTAAAGTTGAAAGGTAGCCAAATTTTGGTTTCTCGGCTAATGGTTGATATTTTCGGCTCAATAAATTTTGACGATAATACACCGATAACCTGAAAACTCACGCCACGAAAAGTTACTTTTTCATTGAGAATATTCGTCGATTCAGCAAAGTCATTGACCCATGTTTGATAACTTAATACGGCAACAGGAACATTGCTATTAATGTGCTCAGACTCTGCAAATGGCCGACCCATCGCCATATTGGCAGCAGTAAGCTCAAACCATTCGGGGGTAACATAGGCGGTCGATATTGTCGGTTGCGCCGCTAGTGAAGTTAATACTTCATCGTCATAAATAGCTAACGCGACTTGCTCGAAAACCTGCTGGTTCTTCTCTTTCTGGTGCTTGTATAAATGTACCAAGCTCGGATAACTAAAAGCGGTAACGTTTAAAGCGCCAGCAGCATCAAACTGTTGGCTGTCAACACGGTATAATCGGTCTTGGTCTGGGTACGGTAGTGGTTTTATTAACATCACATAAGCTAGCGTTAATACACACAACAAAGCGCCTAAGGTAATGCCCATGGTGGAAATAACACTAAAAACAAAGCCAGGTTTTTTCTTCAAGCTTAAAAATGCTTGTTTTAATTGGTAGGTAAATAGGTTCATTATTCACTGCCTTTCAGAGCGTGGATCACAGGTTTATTGATGTACTGACGCAGTGGTAAGTAGCAGGCCAGAAATGAAATCAATGAGATTAACGCCAGCGTGACAATAAATAAGGGAATAAGCGCCAAGGTAAAGTAGCTTGTTATACGTTCGCCTAAGCCAAAATATAAGGCCAACAATGTTAGAACACTTACACCAACGCCCAGTAATATAGCGCCTGCATTATCATTAATTACCATTGAGATAATATCTTTACCTTTGGCACCAATCGCCATGCGAGTGCCAATTTCAAAACGGCGCATTTGGGTAGATAAGTGAGTAACTCCGTATAAACCTAGACTCGCTAAAACTACCGTTATAATCGTTAAAATTGACGTTGTGTATGCGGTTAAGTATTGCGAAAACAAAAGTGATTTTTGAGAGTTTTCGACACTTTCATATTCAAAAACCCCAAACTTACTGGTAACGCTATTAATAATATTAAGAAGCACTTCTTTTGTTGGAGCTTGTGCTGAACGATACTCAAAAATAAACTGCTTACTTAATTGCTCAGCAGGCAAGTATGCTTGACGAACAATGCTTTGCTGGTCTGGTACTTTAACCGCACCTTCAACAACGCCAACAATGGTAAAATAATCGTCACCTCTCATCGATAAACGCTTACCGATAACAGACCCATTAGCATCTATTTCCTTCGCCATCACGTCATTAACTATCATCACAGCTTGGTCATCAGCTATCATAGCTTTAGAAAAGACTTCACCTTCTTTTAGCGTTAAATTGAGCATTGAGAAATATTCAGCGTCAGCATCTTTAATGCCGGCAACTATTCGCTCTTCACCTGTTGAACCCTCGTACTTTAAGCCTCGTCTAAATACTCTAAAGCCTGCTAATGGTGAGCTTGACTGACTCACCGCTATAATGTTTGCATGTAACGATAACGATCTCTTTATTTCAGCTAGCATCGATTTATTTTCATCATCTGAAATAGCTTCATTAGTTGCGCTCACCAATGTTAATTGCATAATTTTTTCACTGGTAAACCCAAGAGGCGTTTTTATCTCAGTCATTGCCGCTTTGTATATCGTTAACATTAAAAATATTAACGTTAGCGCGATACTTACTTGGCAAGCGATAAGAAAATATCTAACACGTGATTTAACTTGGCCTGCTACACCTTTATTACCAGAATTTTTAGGCATTTGACTAAAGTTAAATACTGACAAGCTTACTTTGGTATAGAAAACCGACAGCATGATCAGAAAAGTAAAAGCCAACAAGTAGGTAATGCCATCGATTGATAACTCTTGAGACCGTGAGAATACATCGGCTAAGTAACTTTGCAATATATGGAAGCCCAACTGTGTAACAGCTAAAGCGACACCAATCGCTAAAGTCATCATGAGCAAAGCTTCGACAAGTATTAATTTTCCGATATGATGCTTTTTGGCACCAAGTCCGATATGAACGCTAATAACACTAGCTTGTGTCGTAATATGAGAAATAAAGAGATTAGAAATGTTCGTTAAGGCGATCAACACTACCCCTAATGCTGCCGCAATTAACAAATATATCGAATCACGACTTTTATTAATCAGTACTTCTTTCAACGATGTCATGGCAACCTTAGACTGCCAGTCAGCAAAGTAGGCCATGCTGCTAACTTTTTCTTGCCATAATTCATCAGTCGCTAAGGTTAACGATTGCTCTACTTGTTCTTTAGCGAAATTTATATTTATCATTGCGATCATGGTGAGTGAACGCGAGAATCTTCCCCAATGACCTTTTTGACTTTCAGACGCGGTATTATAACCCCAAGGTAAATAGAGCTGAGTAATACGCCCTAATTTAGGTTGATAAAAATCTGCCGACAACACACCAATAACAGTAAAGGTGGCTCCTTTCACACTAATTTTTTTACCGACTATATCGTTATCATGATCAAAGTATTCTTGCCACGTTTGGTGGCTTAAGATCGCGGTAGGCGCAAAATCATTCAATGACTCTCTTTGCTCAAACGTTCTACCCATTAACATATTGCCATTAAATAAAGGCAACCAATCAGGGGTAACATAACTGGTTGATAACAAAGGTTTGCTCTCTGAAGACGTTAATACTTCTTCACCATAATAAGATATAGCCACGCGTTCAAATTGCTGCTTTTGTTTATAAATTTCCAACGCGGCGGGATAACTTAGCCCCTGAAAACTATTATTCGATGTTGTACTAAAAGGCGCTTGCTCAATTTTATAGATTCGCTCTTGGTCTGTATAAGGCAATGGTTTTATTAACATCACATACGCCAGCGTTAATACACACAATAAAGCACCTAAGGTAATGCCCATGGTGGAAATAACACTGAAAACAAAGCCCGGCTTTTTCTTCAAACTTAAAAATGCTTGTTTTAGTTGATAGGTAAATAGGTTCATTATTCACTTCCCTTTAAAGAATGGATCACAGGTTTATTGATGTACTGTCGCAGTGGTAAGTAGCAGGCGAGAAATGAAATAGCTAAAATTAAAGAGAGGGTCAGCATAAATAACGCCAGCATTTGCACACTAATATATGTCTTTAAGTACCCATTAAAGCTCAGGAACAAACAAAGTAACAACAAGGTACTTACGCCAAAGCCTATTAATATTCCCCCGGCATTATCTTTAAAAATCAGCGTAAAAATATTCGTTCGTTTAGCACCCAGAGCTAATCTTGTTCCTATTTCAAAGCGGCGTATTTGAATGGAATAACTTAAAATGCCATAAATACCAATACCGGCAAGTATCAAACTCAATAAGGCGACCACCGCAGTGACAACAGCAGTCACTATTTGATTAAATAGCCGTTGATAACTAACATTCTCTAACGATTCAAGTTGGTCGACGCTATAAGCCGAGCTAACGCTTTTAATAACCTCAATAACTTGTTGTCTAGTTATTTTCTGCTCACCTTTTAACTTTATAAGCATGGCTTTTTTTTCTTGCGCCAGTAAGTCATAAACGGCTGAGCGAGGTAAATAGGCACGTTCAGCAATATTATTTTCTGCAGGTACTTTCATACCTTTGACTACACCAACAATGGTAAATATACGGTCTTCTTTGAAGAAAACTTTTTTGCCTATAACGTCACCTTGCTTAGACAATTTGTTAGCTAAGACATCATTTACGATCATGACATTATTTTTATCTCGCACATCTGATGCGGAAAAATTTTCACCAACTAATAATGACTGTTCAAACAAAGCAAAATATCGGTCATCAATAATACGGTAAACCATATTATGTTTTTCATTATTCTCCTGTTCCGTTAAGCCTGGCCACCAACGACTATAAAATGTAAAAGGTGATGCACTGTGACTAATAGTATCAACTTGCGGTAACTGGGCTAGTTTTTGCTTAATTGCACTTAATTCGGCTAGCCCTGACTCCTCACTTAACACAACTGTTTTTGTCGGTGCTAATGTTAAAGATATCACCCGTGCAACATTCAAGTAACTCGGCGCATTTATACTCGTCAGCGCTTCTTTAAATAAATTCATACTGATAAAAATCAATAGACTGGCAACTGTAACTTGGCTAATAATAAGCACTTGGCGTAGTGTTTTTGGTAGCTGACTGGCCGTGCCTTTACCACTGGTATTGATCGTTACCGCTAATGTTTTATTGTTGACACTTTTTAATGATATTCTGGCGAACAACCAAGCGAAGACTAATAAGATGATGACCGATGTCGTGAGCGTAAAACCATTCACAGACATTTCATTTACCCGTGACAATGAAGAACTTAAGTAATATTCAATTAATGAGAAACCGAAGAAAGTAACCGTTATCGCTACGATAAGTGACAGAAAAACAAGCACTAACGCTTCACAAAAAAACATATTAAATAACATTGATTTTTTTGCGCCAATCGCCGCTTGTATGGCCATATTACGCTGTTGCATAAAGGCCCTTGAGGTCATTAAATTAGCAATATTGGTAAAAGCAATAATCACTAAGCCGACAATGCCAGCCAATAAAAAATAAACAGACTTGCGATTGTCTCCGATGATCACTTTTTTGAAATCGTGCAAGGCTATTTTTTTCGTTTTATCTTTAAAGCGTTTATCACCAACGGTTGCCGCTAACCATTTTTCATTAATCAATGGTGTTAGACTACTTTCAGCTTGTCTGACAGTAAATTTTTCCGAAAGCTTACCAATAAGAAGCCCATTATTGACTTGCCACCAAATTTTACGTGCGGCAACGTCAGTGGTATTAAAGTCCCAAGGTAACCATAATTGTGTTTTTCTATACTTACTGGCACCCCGTTGATACGAATAAACTTGTGGCTCAATATAGCCTTTTCCAACGACACCTATGATTTGATAAGAGACATTATCAAAATCAATTTTTTTACCTAAAATTTTCTTGTCTGCCGAAAAAGTATTTACCCAAGTTTCATGGCTGATAATTGCCACAGGGTTATATTTATCAACAGTTTCTGTTTCTTGAAATGCTCGGCCCATAACCATCGGCATACCCGTGAGACTAAACCATTGCGGTGAAACAAACGTCGCTTCCATCATAGGTAAATCATGTTGGCTCAGTAAAACGCCCTTGGTATACATAACCAATGCTGATTCTGTAAAAACAGTATTTTCTTGGTATAAGGTCATTAAGGCAGGATAAGGAAAAGCCTCAAACATTAACGCCCCTTTTGGGTCAATATGCTCATGTGATGCGATATAGAGTTTTTCTTGTTCAGGGTACGGTAGCGGTTTTATTAACATCACATACGCCAATGTTAATACACACAGCAAGGCACCTAAGGTAATACCCATGGTTGAAACAATACTAAAAACAAAGCCCGGATTTTTCTTCAAGCTTAAAAATGCTTGTTTTAATTGATAGGTAAATAGGTTCATTTTTTTAGCCTTGTGTTAACCATAAAAAGTGTTTCACGCCACATCGAGATACTGAAATAAATTCAGCATGACGGGCATGATTTCTTTAGGGATAGTTGTCATTATTCATGACCTCGCAAACTGTTTATCGCTGGCACATTGATAAATTTTCTGAGCGGTAAATAGCAAGCTAATAAAGAAAGGGTAGAAATCAATAAAATAGTCGCGACAAACAGCGGCGCTAATTGCAGGGTGATATAGGATGAAAGTTCAACACTGAAGGATAAATACACACTCAATAACATAATTATGCTAAACAATACGCCAAAGAGAATCGGCTTCATATTGTCTTTTATGATCATGAATATTAAGTCATAACGCTTTGCACCAACGGCCATACGTGTACCTAATTCAAGGCGTCGCATTTGTGTGCTGTAACTTAAAATGCCATAGAGGCCAATGCCCGCGAGGAAAAAAGTGATTAACGTTAAAGCTGTCGTTGTCACCGCGGTAGTAATTTGAGTAAAGAGACTTTGGGTAAGCATGTCATCTGCTGATTTGAAGCTAAAGACAGAATATCTAGCGTCAACTTCGGCTAACAATTTACCCAGTTGTTGGCGACTAATAGACTGGCCAGCCTTTATTTTAAGTATAAATTTGTTGTCGTTTAGATTATCGGGCAAATAGGCCCTTGGTATAGGCGCAGCTGCATCGTCGCTGCCAAACGGAGTATCGCCAGGAATTGCAATATCTTTAACAATGCCTATTATTTTAAATTCAGGCTCATTTATCGATACTAGTCGCATACCTACGACATCACCGTCAGGTTTTAACTGCTTAGCAAAAGCTTGGTTAACAATCATCGAATATTTGTTATCTCGGCTATCTAGCTTTGTAAAATTTTCACCTTGTAATAGCGGTTGCTCAATAAGTTTGAAATATCTATGATCAATTCTTTTTAAATACGGTGAATGCCCTTCATTATCAGCAAGTTTGGTTAGCAATTTAATACCAAAGCCATCTAAAGGTGAACTCCCATGCGCAATTGCTTCCACCTGCGGTAAGGCTTTAAGCTTTTCTATGATCTCAGCCATAATGGCTATGACCTCTTCCTGACTAGATATTGGGGTTGAAGAGAAGTTTAAAGTTAACGTTGAGATATTATTAGTGGTAAAACCTATCGGGGTATTAATGGTTTTAACGGCATCTTTAAGTAAGCTAAAGTTGGCAAATACTAATAACGTCGCTAATGCCACTTGGCTGGCGATTAATACTTGGCGTGTCTTTGTTGATACCTGTAAACCACTGCCCTTACCACTACTTTGTAAGCTAGCATTGAGTGCACGATAATTGATAATACGAGTACTTAATTTAGCAAAAAACAATGCAAACATAAGGGTGATCAGCGCCGCACAGCTAAGAGTTATCGGATTAAGAGATAACTCGTCAACTCGCGGTAATACCGAGGCCAAATATTGCTGCATAATATAAAATCCGCCCTTGGAAAGTACCAAGGCGAGTATGATCGACATCAACATCAGCAAACTAGTTTCAGCAAACATCGCTTTAAATAAATGTTTTTTAGTGGCACCAATCGCGGCTTGAATCGCCATTTGACGTTGCTTTTCTGCAGTACGTGCGATAAACAAATTAGAGATATTTGCGCAGGCAATCAAGACTAAACCAATCACACCCGCTAACAACATGACCGCAATAGACTCACTCTCCCCGAGCATAACGTCCTTAACTGAGCGGACTCGCATTTCGATTGACCAAGCTTTGAAAAAGTCCATGTCAGCAACACCTTCTTGCCAACGTTCACTCACTAAAGGGGTTAAAAGTTGTTGTGCTTGTCTTTGGCTAAGCCCTTCTTTTAATTGACCAATAAATTTAAAGTTACCTTTTATACTCAAAAAACTTTCTCTGCTCCCTTGGTCAGTCTGATTAAAGTCCCATGGCAGCCAAACTTGCGTTTCACGGCCAATTTCAGCCAATTCTGGTTCAACAAAGTTTTTTGCCAAGACACCAACAATACGATAACTAACACCCCTAATATTGATTTTTTGCTCAAGAATATCTGCATTGCCATCATACTTTTGCTGCCAAGCATTATAACTGAGCATAGCTACTGGATTATTGGTATCTAAGGCTTCGCTCGCCGCAAACATTCGGCCTATCGCCATAGTCGACGCTAAAAGTTGATGTAACTCTGGTGTAGTATAAGTGGTATTAACAAGTGGTTGGCTAAGGTGAGAAATGATCACATCTTGGTCATAATACATCATTGCCGTTTGCTCAAATGCCACTTTACTTTTGTACAAGTGCACCAAGCCAGCATAACTATAAGCAATCGTTTTGGTCTCTTTTTTTGCGCCGATAACCTTATGTTCAGCGACAAAAAGGCGATCTTGCTCGGGGTAAGGCAATGGCTCAATTAGCAGCAAGTAGGCTAGCGTTAATACACACAACAAAGCACCTAAAGTAATGCCCATGGTTGAAATAATACTAAAGACAAAGCCCGGCTTTTGTTTGAGGCTTAGAAATGCTTGTTTTAATTGATAGGTAAATAGGTTCATTATTCACTGCCCTTCAAAGAATGAATGACAGGTTTTTTAATAAACTGACGTAACGGTATATAACAGGCAAGCGATGAAAGCAGAGCTATCGCGCCCATTGTCAGCATAAATAACGGTAGAAGCTCTAAGTTAATATAAGCACTTAAGCTGTCACTAAAACTGAGATACAACACTAATAACACCACAAAACTTACCGCTAAGCCAATAACTAAGGCGCCGGCATTGTCTTTAATGACCAAACCGACAATGTCTTTGCCTTTGGCGCCAATCGCCATGCGCGTCCCTATTTCTGACCGACGCATTTGGCTTGAGTAGTTAAGAATACCGTACAAACCGAGCCCTGATAAAAACAGTGTTAAAATGGCCAAAACTAAGGTGGTTACTGCGGTAGTTTGTGAAGAAAATAAGCGCTGGTTTTTATATTCATTGAGCGAAGTAAAACTGAACAAACTCAATTTTCTATCGACTTTTTTAAGTGCGGTAATCATTTCATCACGGCTAAAAACTTGCCCTTGATGTTGTTCAATCAATAACATGTTTCTTGCTAAACTTGCGGGGTAATAAAAGCGAGACTCTATGCGTTGTCGACCTGGCACATTAATGCTGTTAACAACACCGATAATTTCGACACCATTTTTAAATTTAAAACCAATAGCGCTACCATTTGGTGCTAATTTTTTCGCAAAAACGTCGTTAACAATCATCACACTGCTATCGTCTTTTATATCGGCGGCACTGAAGTTTTCACCTGCAATAATTTCTTGTTCAAGCATATTGAAATATTGTTCATCAACATCTTTGCCTAATACCGTGTAACGTTGCTCGGTAATACTCGCAGTAAGCGCTAAAGTGCCAAACCCCGTAGGACGCATCGCTTGGCTAACATTTTTTACTTTCGGATGAGCTAATAATTCACTTTTAAGCTCGTTGATTTTTTGCACCTGCAAGCCTTTTTCAACACTGGGTAGTGCTAATACGACCGAAGTAATATTTTCTGTTTGATAACCCAAAGGCTGGTTGACTAATTCACTGGCATCTTTATACAGAACAACATTAATAAAAACCAAGGTTGTTGCTATCGCTATTTGACTACTAATCAGGATATTTCTCACTCGCTTTGACACTTGAATGCCACTGCCTTTACCACTCGATTGCAACGTCGTATTTAGGGCATGGTAGTTGATCATTTTTCGGCACAAGAGTGAAAAAACAACGGTTAATAGCACTAATAGTAAAGTTGAAATGCTAAATGAAAAGCTATTCAGTTCAAGTTCATCAATGCGTGGTAGGAAATCACCAAGATAATATTGTAAAGCGCTAAAGCCGATAAAAATAATAAACTGCGCCAGCACTATAGCAACAAACATTAACAAGCCTGTTTCCGCTAAAATGTTATGAAATATTTGCGTTTTAGATGCGCCAACAGCCGCTGATATGGCTAATTGCTGTTGTCGTTCAACGGTTCGAGAAACAAATAAATTGGCAATGTTTGCGCAAGCTATCAACAATAAACCTAAGGCGCCAATTAATAATAAGTAAACACTACGTTCGCCATCGCTAACGATAAAAGACTTTAATGTTTTTGTTTGAAGCGCTATCGACCAATCTTTGAAAAATGCATGACCGGCAACTTCACTTTGCCAATTGTCACTGACTAACCTTGTTAGAATTTGGTCTATTTTTTGTTTTGAATAGCCGCTGTATTTTTTATCGAGCTTGCCAACAAATATCAATCCGCCATCGTCATTTCCCCAACGTTTGCGTTCACGCTCGCTTACCGAATTATAATCCCATGGCAGGTATAATTCTGTTTTAAAACCAGCTCCGGCCAGTGGTGCTTCAATGTTACTTGCTGCGAGTACGCCAATTATCCGGTAGCTATTGCCACCTAAGGTTAGATTTTGTTCAAGCACATTAGCCGTACCATCAAACTTATTTTGCCAAGTTTCATAACTTAAAACAGCAACAGGGTTATAACTGTTCACTTTTTCACTTGCTTCAAAACCTCTACCTAGTGCCATTTTTGCAGAGAATAAAGAAAACCATTGTGGGCTAACAAATGACAGCGCAACCATAGGTTCACTTGGTAACGACGTAATAACATCGCCATCAACATACATTAAAACACTTTGTTCAAATAACGACTGTTTATTGTATAAATGCATCAAGTTGGGGTAAGTAAACGCACGACCATCGATAGCGTTTTCATTGCTTATTAATTGGTGTTCAACATTATAAAGACGTTCTTGATCCGGGTATGGCAAAGGTTTTATTAACATGACATACGCTAAAGTAAGCACACACAATAAAGCCCCCAATGTTATGCCCATAGTCGAAACTACACTAAGCACAAAAATAGGTTTTTGCTTTAAGCTTAAATAAGCTTGTTTTAATTGGTAAATGAATAAGTTCACTTTTTAGCCTTCGATTAACCCTAATAAAATGTCTAAACTTCCCAACGAGATGCTGAAATACAGGTTTATTGTTCCTGACTAAACCTAAGTACCTACATCCATGTAGGTAAAGTCAGCATGACGTTAGGTCATACACATTAAGCCTGTACTTTAAACCGGTACATTAACTCGCTATTTTTATTGCCGGCGATTGTAAAATAGTACCGTCAAGTAACTGTACTTTTGTACGAGCCATATCGGCATAGCGCGGATCATGGGTTACCATACAAATAGTGGTGCCTGCTTTGTTAAGCTGATCAAGTACATCCATGACTTGGTCACCGCTTTTAGAGTCAAGATTACCGGTCGGCTCATCAACTAATAACACGGCGGGGTTTGCGACTAATGCACGCGCTATGGCAACACGTTGCTGTTGGCCACCAGAAAGTTGATTCGGCTTATGGCTAATACGATGTGACAAAGCCACTTTTTCTAAGCATTCTGTCACACGTTTTTTAATGGTGGCATTATTCGGTTTATCGGCATGGTAACGCAGAGGCAACGCGACATTGTCGAATACAGACAGTTCATCTATCAAATTAAACGACTGAAATATAAAACCAATTTTTGCATTTCTCACCTCTGCGGCGTCATCAAGCGATAAGTCGGTAACATTAACGCCTTCAATAAAGTATTCACCACTGCTACTCACATCAAGCAAGCCCATAATTGAAAGTAAAGTTGATTTACCACAACCTGACGGGCCTGAAATTGAAACATAGTCGCCCTTGTTGATGATTAAATTGATCGACTTTAATGCATGTGTTTCTAATTCTTCAGTTTCAAAAATTTTGCCGATATTATGCAGTGATAAAATTGCTGTGCTCATGTAAATATCCTTTTAAAATTATTTTATAACTCAATTATAAAATCGAGATTCGTGGAGTTTTATAGTTACTTAAATCTGAAATAATAAATTGCTCGCCTAATTTCCCGCCTGACTTAATTTCAATAAATCGTCCAGTTTTTTCACCGAAATTTATCGTCACCTTTTTTGCTTCAGTCATATTTTTATTGAGTTGATAAAGCGATGATTCACTTTTAGCTTTAACATTGGCAGGACGATCAAGGTAATAAATATTTTTCAACGTTTTAGCGGTGATCACGGCATCAATGTTTTGTTCTGGGCGAGCACTTTCAGGTAAAATGCTTGGTAATGAAATTTCAACTTCAACGGTATTTTGGTCAACGATAGGATCGATGCGTACAACTTTCCCCTCAATTAGCACTTGGCGGGTATCAACCATAACCTTCTGGCCAATTTTCACTAATTGCACTTGGTTCTGTGGAACGCGAATTAACGCGATTAATTCGGTAACACTGCCGATCAATGCGACTTCTTGCCCAGCAGATAAACTTTGTCCGAGCTTTACCGATAAACGTTGTAATACGCCGTCAAATCCTGCTTTTACAACTAACTTACTATGACGGTTTTTGGCAATAATTAGTTTTTGCTCAACTTGTTTAATACGTTCCAGTTGGATGTTTATCGCTTCTTTATGTACCTGACTAAGTTGCTCATTACGTTCGATGAATATAGCGATGCGTTCTTTAAGTTGTTCTTCGCGTAATATATTTTCTTGATACTCAATTTGTTTCACAATGCCGTTTTTCACCAACTTTTTTTGTGCCGCTAAGTTTAGGTTTACCGCTTTATGTTGCGATACTAGCTCTAAGTAATTTGATTTTTCGTTAAGCTTTTCACGTTTCTGATTGAGCTTTAATTGACGTAAATTTGCATTGGACTCAGCTAAAGAGTATTCAGCACTTTGCACTTGTTGTTGCAATTCAGGGTTTGCCAATTTTACTATCACACTTTCTTTGGTAACCGCCGCTCCTGGTTTTAGCACAATTTCTTCAACCGTAGCTTGGGTTAATGTGGTGATTAATTGTAATTTGTCTGAAGTTAGCTTGCCGTAGCCTTCTACGGTAATGTCGATATCCCCTTGTTTAACGGTTGCTAATAACAAGTCTTTTCTTGCTAAACTAACACTATTTAAAGAGGCCTTGGCATAGGTCACTAAGACTGTAACGACAATAATCGCTATAACTATCATGACGGTTTTATTATTTAACAGTGTTTTCTTAGGCTTCTTTTTTACAATATCCACATTATTCTCTTGGTTTAATTAGTAGCACTATTATCTATTTCGTTGATAAAGCGATTTTCGTGCCAAAAATAATATTAATAAATATCAATGACTAATGAATATTGTTTTTTATGTTTTTCGCAATAGTTCGATATTGAACTCGCATTACTTCAATATTGAAGGTCTCAATTATCCTTTTTTACTTTTTACATACCTTTATAGAGGCATTACACTGCGTGCTTGCTTTCATTTTCAGGATTTTCTTTTGTCTAAACCCGCTCTTGTTTGGGACTTACCCTTACGTGTTTTTCATTGGTTATTTGCCGGTACTGTTATCGCTTCGTGGTACACCTCAGATCAAGACCATGATTTAATTGAACTGCACATCCAACTTGGCTATTTTGCTTTAGGCTTAATTATTTTTAGACTTCTTTGGGGTGTTGTTGGTACCAAACACGCTCGTTTTATTTCTTTTGTGCCTAAACCTAAGCAATTACATCACTATATAAAAAACTTAAAGCAGAATCGTGCACCGGCCAGTATTGGTCATAACCCATTGGGCAGTTTAATGGTTATTTTGATGATTATGCTCATAAGCTTACAAGCCATTAGCGGCTTATTTATTAATGACGATATATATTCTTCAGGACCTTATAACGCTATTGTTACTAAGGATATAGAGCAAGTAATGGCTTTTTTGCATCACCATGTTTTTGATTACATGATTGGCGCTATAGCCTTGCATTTACTGGCTATTTTTTATTATGTTCGTATTAAAAAAGAAACTTTGATTGTTCCGATGATCACGGGCAGAAAACCAGCAAAGCATATCAATGATTCTGACGTAATTAAACATTCAAAATTATGGCTTGCCGCTTTTATTATTATAATGGTGACTGTGTTTGTCTATTGGTTAGTGGTATTGAATGTACCAATTGTAGAAGAGTATTATTAATAGCTAGTGAGATAAAGTTTCACTAGCTTAGGTTTGCTTAACGATTATTCTGCTTTGAAGTTATCATGGCAGCCGCCACACGTTCTACCAACACCACCAATGGCTTTTTTAACCATCTTTTCGTCGCCGCTTAGTGCTGCTTTTTGTAAATTATCAGCCGCTAGCGTTAAGTCTTTAATACGCTTAGCAAACGCATCTGGTTGTTGCCAAATTGTGTCTAACGCTTCAGTTTTTACTTTGTGTGCCGAAGTATCCGTCTGGCTATAATCGGCAATCATCAATGACAATTGCTTTATGCGTAATGCATGTTTGCCTGCTTTTTCAGCATCAAAAGCAATTTTTCCTTTTGCCATACCACCCAATTGCCACATATTATTGCCTAATAAACTGAATATTGATTGACGTAACTCTGTTACTTTTTCAGCATGCTTTAAAGATTTTGCTGAGTCTGCCATTGCAGCCGTTGTTAGCACGGTAACAACACCAGCGACGGCGATTTTTGTTATAAATTTCATTAATATTATTTCCTATTTTTTTTTATTCTAATTATTATATGTACGGTTTTTTGATTTCAACAAAGCCTATTTTACCAAAGGAGTCTGCGCTATTATCTCTTCACAATACAGCGGTTCATTATCGAACTCACTATAGGTTCATTATCGAACCCGCCTCTAAGGCACGTTTTTACTCGGTTTAGGAAGAACAATCATAACGGTAACACCTTTTTTTTCATTATCATTGTTATTTAATTCCATCACCCCATGGTGTTGCTCAATAATATTACGGCAGAAGCTCAAACCAATACCTTGCCCTTGTGGTTTAGTTGAATATAAGGGGACAAATAAATTAGATAAGTTACTAAAGCCATGACCGTTATCTATAACTTCCATAATATAATATTGATCCTGTAAAACGAGGGTCACTCGAATATCAGTTGCCCCTGCCTCTTGTGAATTTTTAAATAAATTAATAAAAATTTGTTCGAAAAATTCTCCATCTGCCCAAAATCCATCAACACTGGCGTCCAATATAATGTTGACGTCATTAAAGAGTCCAGCCGTAGATTTTATAACATGTTTAATAGACAACCATTGGCAATGTATTTGTATTTGCTGCGAAATTGACGCATAACGATTCACAAATGACTGTAAGTGCTGACATCGCTCGGTAATAACACCCAATACCATTTTATCTCTTTCGTTACTCGCTTTATCAGCCAGCGTTTCAGCCATCGACGAAACTGGCGTTAGTGAATTACGAATTTCATGCCCTAATACACGAATAATTTGTTGCCAAGCATTTAACTGACTTTCGCGTAACGCCGGTTCAATATCAATAAAAACAAGTAGTTGATGATTTTCACCGTCATCAATAAACTCACTGTGTCGTATTTGCCAACGGTTTTGTTTTGCTTGGTCGATAAACTGCCAGCCATCATCACCATAGTGTAAACCCAGTAAGTCTGCGGTGGCATGACGAAACATTTGCCAAGGCTGCTTAAATAAATGGTAAAAGGCCTCGTTACCTAGCGTTAGTTGTTGTTTTTCATTAAAAACTAATACGGGTGTATCTAATTGGGAAATGAGTTGGTAAACCAAAAAAGCTTGTTGGTCATAATGAGATTTTTGCGTCTGTAGCTTCTCACTCAGCACTTTGAGTTGTTGATGAAATTCTTTGACTTTCCCATGTGAGAAAGCTGACTTACCAAACTGGTTATAATCTTCTTGGATAATAGCATCTAAATGCAGTAACGCACGGGTGTAGGGTCTCATTACCTGTTGTTTAATAGACAATACATTCCAAAAACACAACATAGCCACAAGTAATTCAACCACTAAAATCCACTGCCACTTAATCGTTATTAACCATAAAACATAGCCAGTTAACAATAAGACAACCGCACATAGCAGCATGAGCTTAACTTGAATATAACTTTCAAGAGAATTAGTTTTTAGCAAGGCCATATTTTTCCAGTCGTCTATACATAGAAGCTTTGGTTAAGCCGAGTAACAATGCAGCTTGAGGTACATTACTAGCCGTTTTATTTAAAGCGAGCTTTACTAAGCGTACCTCGGCTTCAGCCAACGTCATCAAAGGTAGTTCATCCAATACTTGTCTTGGCGTACTGTGCTTTTGCTCATTATTGACAATATTATTAATGTGCAAATCTTCTGCTAACAATTGCTCATGCTCTGTCAACAAGACTGCTCGTTCGATTAAGTGACTCATTTCTCGAACATTTCCGGGCCAGTGATAATCAAGCATTGCCTGCTTTGCCCCTGGTGAAATCGCATTAACTGACCGTTGGTATTTTTTGGAAAACTTGCCCATAAAGTAGTGAGCTAACGATAAAATATCTTCGGAACGCTCTTTCAATGACGGTATTCTAAATTCAATGGTATTAAGGCGGTAGTATAAGTCTTCTCGAAAAAGTTCATTGTCTAATAGTTTAGAAAAATTACCATTGGTTGCTGAGATGACACGAGTATTGGTTTTTTGTGTTTGGCTCGACCCTAAGACCTCGTATTCACCATTTTCTAAAACACGCAGCAACTTTGCCTGCTGAGCCAATGGAATATTGGCAATTTCATCTAAAAACAGTGTTCCTGTTTCTGCCAATTCAAATCGACCAATACGGCTTTGCTTGGCATCAGTAAAGGCTCCTTTTTTATGGCCAAACATCTCACTTTCAAAGAGAGATTCACTGATAGCGCCCATATTTACTGAAATAAAGGCGTTGCTGCTACGATGCGATTGCTGATGAATATATCGAGCAAGTTCACTTTTACCGGTGCCATTATCACCGGTTAATAAAATACTAACATCGGTATTAGCGACCGCCTTTACTTTTTTCAGTAATTGCTGCATTACCGGTGACTGCCAAACATAATGCTCACTACTATCTTTACTAAGCTGTTGTTTTAATTTTTTATTTTGGCTTTCTAAACTCGACATATTAAGTTGTTGCTCAACAGCATGCAGCAATTGTTTATTACGCCATGGTTTTTCAATAAAATCGTTGGCACCTAAATTCATTGCCTTAACAACAAGGTCGGTGTTAGACCAAGCGGTCATTGCTACAGTAGGCGTATGACTAAACGAAGAGTTTTGCAACCAGGCTAAGAAGGCTAACCCTTCTTCTCCAGATGTGGTATCTAATTGATAATTCATGTCTAACAAAATCAATGCTACTGCATGATTTTTAAGCTTTACTTGTGCTATTTGAGGGTTGTCAGCTTCTATAACGCTATAGTGATGATCTTCTAATAATATCGCCAAACTAAGGCGAATATCTGGACGATCATCAATAACTAAAATACAAGACATCTATATCTATTCCTTAGCAAAAGGGTAATAAGGGGAGTTAACGCAATAAAACTTTCGGCTCAGAGCTTGCCATTTCAGTACGTACCCAGTCAATAAAAACCTGTATACGCTTACGTTTTACCGAGTTTGGGTCGTAGGCTAAATAGCGCTTCCAAATGATTGGGTGTTTTATTTTAAAAGGAACAACCAATTGTTTAGTCAGAATATATTGTGAAAACATCGCACTGGCTGCTAACGTAACGCCGTGGCCACTTAAGACCGCACTTAAAGCCATATCACTCGAGGTAACTTCTGTTTTTTTAGTGACCTTTTCATAACCTTCTACGCCAGCATGTTCAAACCACGTTTGCCACGTCACTAAGCGCTCGTTCGCTAAGCTCACTAAAGTACAATCTAAAAGATCTTTAGGACTTTTTAACCACATATGTTGCAATAGTTTCGGTGAACACACCGGGTAAACAACATCTTCACCAAATTCTTCCATCACAAGATGCTCGCTGTCAGCGACACGATTTTTCACACCAAAGCGAATAGCTAAATCAATGTGTTTTTTTCGTAAATCTTCTTTTTGATTTGAACCTAAAATACGCACATTAACGTTTGGGTGTTGTTGAGAAAACCTATATAAGCGCGGCATTAACCATAACGAACAAAAGGCTTGCGTTGAAGTAATCGTTAAATCGCCGGCAACCTCTTCATTTTGAATACTATTAAGCCCATTGATTAATAAGTTTAGTGCTTGATGTGTAGATGTATAAAGGCTTTCACCACTTTGCGTAAGTATCATTTTTCGGCCACTGCGCATAAACAATTTCACCGACAAGACCTGCTCCAATTGGCGCATCTGTTGACTAACTGCCGCTTGTGAAACGTATAACTCTTCGGCAGCTTTCGTGTAACTTTTATGTCGTGCTGCACTTTCAAAGGTACGCAGTGCATTTAAATATTTAAGACGCTGATCCATAGATACCCATAAAGATATATAAGTTTTACTTATGTTAATTATGAATTCTTATCGTTGGTTTGTCATTAGCTACTTTGACAAAATATTCATACACTTATTAATAAGGACATATTATGGAAAAGCACAAAAACACACTACACCTTGATAATAAAGACAAAATAGTAAACACCACTGATAATAGCGATACGAAGCAGAAACCTAGCACATCAAATTTCCAACAGCGTTTAGCTGTTATTTCAAAGAAGTTAAACTTATGCTATTTAATTAACTTTAAATAGCGCATTATTTATAAAACATCGATGAAATAAAATTTTACATTTAACCTTGAACGAACAATTTGCTCTTTGGTCTATAATTGCAACAAATAAAATTTATCGTTTACTTTCCAAGGAAAACCATGAAAACACTTAAAACCCTAATGGGTGGATTACTCGCCTTTACTTTATTTGCAACAACAGTTATTTCAGCACAAGCGAGTAAATTTGAAGAAGGTAAGCATTACACTGTTATTTCAGCACAAGCGACTAACCAACCCGAACTGCGTGAATATTTTTCTTATTACTGTCCCAGCTGTCGTGCTTATGAACCTTACTTAAATGATTTTAAAAAAGTACTGCCCAGCGGTGCAAAATTCGCAAAAACTCATGTTGATTTTATGAGACAGGCAACGCCAGAGATTCAATTTATGTTGAGCAAAGCGCTAATTATTGCAGAAAAGACAGGTATTGCTAACAAGTTTTCTCCCGCCGTTTTTAAATATTTACAAACCGACCGAGCAACCATAAGCTCAGAAAAAGATGTCCGTAATATTTTTGTATTAAGTGGTGGTGACGGCGCTAAATTTGATAAAGGTATGAAAAATTTTAGTATCGTTAGTCAGGCTAAACGTAATAAAAAGACACAAGATAAATTATCAAACGCTCGCCAGCTAACGGCTGTTCCTACTATGGTAGTTAATGGCAAATATTTGATAAATGCCAAAGAGCTAGACAGTAAAACCTTTTTTGCAGACTACACCGCATTAGTCGCTTACTTGTTTACCCTATAGTAACATTCTTGAGAATTACCTAATAAAGCCAGCTAAGTTAAAACTTAGCTGGCTTTTTCATTTCCGAACAAGTCCTAGTTATAAACGAACAAATAAATCCATCCCCCTGCTCTATAAAACACTACCATCTAATAAATATACAATTTAAATATTGGCACAAACCTTTCATTATATAATTCAAATTCACAGCCAACGTTGAAAATATATAAATGAACATTGAACTGAAACAACAAACCGCATGGAAAAAATGGTTTGGATTAGTCTTATTTATTAGCTTAATCACTTATGCCGCTTTTGCAGTTAGCAGTAAAACTAGTAAGGAAGTTGCTCGCGATAGTTTAACGTTTCAAACCGTAGAGCAAGGTGCGCTCGATGTTTATGCCAATGCTTATGGTGAATTCTATTCGGCTAAAGAACGTTTATTAACGGCACCTGCGATGGGGAAAGTTGCAGAAATTTTAATACACCTGGCACAAAAATCCCCCCTGAAACCATTATCTTACTTTTATCAAATCCAAAATTAGTACAAGAAGTCAATCAAGCTAAAGGGCTTTTAGCACAGCAACAGGCACAATGTGAGGCGTTTAAATATGAACAACAAAACCTTAGGTTAAACTATCAAGGTCGTATTGCGGAAATTGAAGCCGAAATTGAAAAAGCGCAATTAGAGCTTTCTGTTAATGAAAACTTAATGGATTTAGGCGTTGCATCAAAAATTGAATTACAACGCGCTAAGTTATCAGTTAAGCAACAAAGCAAGCGCTTAGAATTTGAAAAAGAAAAGTATCAACAATTTATTGAAATGCAGAGCTACCAATTAACTTAGCGCGATATCACCATTACTCAGCAAAAGTCTCAAGTGACTTTATTAGAGCAGCAGTTAGACGATATGCACGTTAAAGCCGGTATTAATGGTTCATTGCAGAGTTTAGAAGTTGAACTTGGCCAAAGTGTGCAATTGGGCGAATCGCTCGCTAGAGTGGGTAGTAATGAAGAGCTGATCGCACGATTACGTTTACCACAGCAGCAGGCTGACCAAATTGATATTGGCGCGCTCGTGACTATTAATACCCAAAAAGGTTTTATCACCGCACGTATCAGTCGAATTGTGAGCGTAGTGACTAGAGGTTCGGTATTAGCAGAGGCCGTTATTACGAGTGAACTAACATCAAATGCTCGCCCGTCATTGTCTATCTCAGCTCAAATATTTGTTCGTCATGACAAAGAGGCGACCTATCTTAGGCAAGTCCCCGGTCTACGCCCACGTAGCAAACAAAGTTTATTTGTCAAAAATATCGAAGATTCAGTGATCCAAAAAGATGGCGTTTTTGGTGAATTGTCAGCTTAGTGTAGAAAACAGGCAAAATAAAAGCGCCGTTGTTGGCGCTAAAATTTTAATGAATTGGCCTATTGTTAGTCTTTCGGCTAACTAACAAGATGAAGACTAACGGCGACCATATTTGTTTTGTGTGCTAGTTCGCTTTTTAGTTCGAGCATTTTCACCTAACGCCTTTTTTCTGTCGCGCTGCTTTTGACTACCTTTTCTTGCTGGTTTTTCTATTTTAGTTAAATCAGGTTCATAACCAGGAAACCACTGTTGCAGTAATCGTGTATCAAGTACTTTCTCAACAGCTTCTAACAACCATTCTTCACTTGGGCTCATTAACGACACAGCCATACCTTTATTACCTGCTCGCCCTGTTCTTCCTATGCGGTGAATATAATCTTCTGCGATATAAGGCAGTTCGTAGTTAATCACATAATTTAAATGTGCTATGTCCAAACCACGAGAAGCAACATCGGTAGCCACTAAGGCGCGAATTTTTCCTTCTTTGAATTCTGCTAAAGCTTTTTCTCTTGCGCCTTGCGATTTATCACCATGAATAGATTGTGTTTTAATGCCGTCTTTACACATTTCTTTTGCAAGATCATCTGCGGTTTGTTTAGTACGGGTAAAAATAAGTACTTGTTGCCAATTTTTTGAACCGATTAAAAATGAGGTTAGCTCTCGTTTTCGTGAGCTGTCGACTGTATAAAGAACTTGCTCAACACTGGTTGCCGCTGTATTTCGTTCGTTTACTTCGATTAATTCAGGCTCGGTTAATAAACTTTTACTGAGTTTGAAAATAGCATCATCGAAGGTCGCTGAAAATAACAGTGTTTGGCGCTTGAGAGGTACACGATTTAAAATGCGATCGATTTCATCTTTAAAGCCCATATCTAACATACGATCGGCTTCATCAAATACCAAGCATTCAAGCTCTGTTAACGTCAGTGAGCCATTGATTATATGATCAAGTAATCGACCAGGTGTTGCTACTAATACGTCTGCACCTTTATTTAATGCGGCAATTTGTGGCTTAATACTGACACCACCATAAACAACTGCAATATTGAGTTCGGTGTTTTCCGCGTAACCAACAAAGTTTTTATACACTTGTTGAGCAAGTTCTCGTGTCGGTGTTAATACTAAAGCACGTACCGGGCGATTTCCTGGCAATTCTGCCATCAATTTTTGTAAAATAGGTAAAGCAAAAGCAGCCGTTTTACCTGTGCCCGTTTGTGCTCCAGCCATAATATCTTTTCCGGCTAAAATAGCTGGAATAGCTTTTTGCTGAATAGGTGTGGCTTCGGTATAACCTAGCGCTTTAACGGCGTCGGTTAGATTTTTGTCTAAAGCTAAAGAAGTAAAACTCATATTATCAACACTGACCTTTTGCAGATTGGTTTTTCTGTTTGTTTTTTATTTCTTGTTCAAGTTCTTCAGGGTAGAACACAAGCCCTTGCTCGCTTTGACTAGGAAAAACGACCAAAGCTAATTCATCATCAGCTAAGCCATGTGACCAGCGGCTAAACCATTTACTTAATGAAATCGCTTCAGCCTGACATTCTTGCCACTCATCGGTGGCCCAAGCTTGTGCAAACGCTTCATTTGGCCAGACAGGCACGCAATCTTCATCTTCGGTATTAAGCATTACACAACCATGCTGGTCTTTTAATATCCAAATTTCATTGCTAGCGACAACTTCTTTCAGAAAATAGTTTGCTCGTTGAGCATCATCGTAATTTAAAATTTGCTTGATTTGTTGTTCGTCGAGAGTTTGCGCCATGAAATTATCCTATCGAGCTGTATATTGGGTAAGCGGGCCTATTCTACAAAAATTTGCATCTCTTCGCCGATTTGTTTGCGCATTTCCATCAGTTTTTTTGCTGATTCATGTTCTTTGATATCTTCGGGCGATTCAGGCACCCATTCTGGTACTTGCTCTGATTGTCCATTCTGGTCCACTGCGACCATAATCACGATGCAATGTGTGGTTAATCGACGATTCAATGATTTAGGATCACAGGCATTTACCTCCAATGCGATATGCATGGATGAGTTTCCGGTGTAGATTACTTTAGCCGCAACCTCGACTAAGCTGCCAACATGAATAGGCGCAACAAAACGTATGCCTCCCGCATAAGCAGTTACACAATAACGTCCACTCCAACCTGCAGAACAAGCATAAGCGGCTAAATCGATCCACTTCATTACAGCACCACCATGAACTTTACCGCCAAAATTGACGTCTTGTGGTTCAGCTAAAAATCTTAAGGTAATATCGCGTTGCGGTTTATTCATTGTTGAGTTCTCTTAATATATCTTTGGGTTACTCTTGATGAGTAGAGGGTATTCTAGAACGAAAAATTAGCTATTATCTAGATTATATTAGGTATACCAACAATCATCATATTAAAATAGCAAAATATCGCACTAAACTGGTGTGGGCTATTCTTTTTTGAGGGAACGTCATGAATATTTGGGTCGATGCAGATGCTTGTCCGGTAGTTATTAAAGAAATTTTATTTCGAGCGGCTGATCGCGCGCAGATTACAACCACCCTATTAGCTAATCATTTTATTAAAACGCCACCTTCAAAGTACATAGACTTTATTCAGGTTGGCGCTGGTTTTGATGTTGCAGATAATGAAATTGTTAAAAGAGCAGTCGAGAATGATTTAGTGATCACCGCAGACATTCCCTTAGCTGCAGAGGTTGTTGAAAAAGGCTGTTTAGCGTTAAATCCAAGAGGTGAGTTGTATACCGAGAGTAATATTAGGCAAAGGCTTAATATCAGAGATTTTATGGATACGTTGCGTTCAAGCGGCGTACAAACGGGTGGTGCTCCACCAATAAGTCAGGCTGACCGTCAAATGTTTGCGAACAATCTTGATAAGTTATTAGCGAAAAGAAAGTAAAGCTCTTTCGAGCCTTACTTTTATTTAATTAGCGTGAAGCCGAGTATGGGTCGCTACTAGTTTTAGGGGCACTACCCGCCGGATTTTTACTGCGGCCACCGGTATTTGAATTTCTATTCGCGCTACTGTCACTTCTATGGCGAGGGTTCTTACTTTTAGGTTTATGACCTCGGGCGTTATCTGCAGAACGCTGACCGTCATGATGTTCACTTTTCGCTTTTTTCGGTTTATTAGCTTTTATAGGTCTTAATGGACGAGACTCCAATAAGACATTAAAAGGTTCAAACCCCGGAATGACTTCACGAGGAATATGTGTTTGAATCAAATGTTCAACATCGTTTAATAAATCAATTTCATCTGAACATACTAACGAGACAGCTTTGCCGCTGGCTCCCGCTCGTCCAGTTCGTCCAATACGATGAACATAGTCTTCGGCAACATTAGGTAATTCAAAATTAACCACCTGTGGTAGTTGGTCAATATCGATACCACGTGCAGCAATATCTGTAGCGACTAAAACAGTAACAGTACCATCTTTGAAATTAGCCAATGCTTTCGTTCTTGCACCTTGGCTTTTGTTACCATGAATAGCAGCGGCCTTTATACCTTCAGCTTCCAATTGTTTTGTTAACTTATTGCAGCCGTGTTTAGTTTTCATAAACACTAAAACTTGTGGCCATTCATTATCTTTAATTAATGCAGTTAATAAACCTGCCTTTTTCTTCTTATCAACAGGGTATATAACCTGCTCAACCCTTTCTGCTGTGGTATTTCTCGCGCTTACAGAGATTTCAACTGGGTTGTTTACTAAACCTCGAGCAAGATTACGTATATCTTCTGAGAATGTCGCTGAAAATAAGAGGTTCTGACGTTGTCTCGGTAACAAAGACAAGATCTTTTTAATGTCGCGTAAAAACCCCATATCTAGCATACGATCGGCTTCATCTAACACTAAAATTTCAAGTTGCTTAAAGCTAACGGCTTTCTGGTTATATAAATCAAGAAGACGACCTGGAGTGGCGACTAATATATCGACACCCTGGCGTAAACGCGAAATTTGTGGATTAATTTTTACTCCACCAAAAACAACCGCTGCTGTTAATGGTAAATATTTGCCATACATTTCGACGTTTTCATAGATTTGTGCTGCTAGTTCACGTGTTGGTGTCAAAATTAATGTTCTAGCTTGGTGTGGTCGTGGACGTTCACCGCCAGACAAACGCTCTAAAATGGGTAAAGTAAAGCCTGCAGTTTTCCCCGTGCCCGTTTGCGCTGCCGCCATTACGTCTTCACCTGCGAGCACTGCCGGAATAGCTTGTGCTTGTATTGGTGAAGGTTCGGTATAGCCTTTTTCGGCAATCGCTTTTTGAATTGGAGCAGCTAAGCCCAACGAGGTAAAACTCATAGGTGAATCTCTTTATATAAAGTGGAAGTTAGCCAATGTACAGCGGCGTTGCAGAATACAGTATAGCCATTATAAGTGCAATTACGAGTAACCGAATCACCTGGTAAATAACCTTTATATGCGGATATTTAATCTTTGTTGTTTTCTATGCTAGACAAGCACAATAATATCAGTTAAAAAGCCTGTGCAGTTGGAATTTCAGTAAAGGGAATTTATGAATAAAATTGAATACAGCAATAAACGCTTTTTGGTTGTCGAAAACGTTAATCAATCGCGCGATACATTAAAAGTATTCGCGAAGAGTCTAGGTGCTTTAAAGGTTGATACCAGTCATCACGCTCCTGATATTTTTTCTCTTTGTGAAAGTATTGAATTCGACGTTATATTACTTGGATATGATCTTGGCGATGATAAAAAAAATGGTCAACAAATACTTGAAGAGTTACGTTCTAAAAAGCTGATATCCCGTCAATGTGCGATCGTTATGATAACTGCAGAAGTTTCACAAGCTATGGTGCTAGCAGCTCTAGAACATAAACCTGATGAGTATCTTGCAAAGCCATATACACTTAATGATCTTAGCATCCGGTTACAGCGTAGCTTTAAAAAGAAAATGGCTATGCTTGATATATACAATGCAATGGACGCTAACAACTATCAAAAAGTTCTCACCTTATGTCAACATGCTATTTCCGCTAATTCAATCTATAAAACAGAATGCTTAGGTATTAAATCTAGACAGTATTTTGAGTTAAAACAGTTTGAAAAAGCTAGGAACATCTATACCGCCTATAATGGAGCACGGAACTGCCAGTGGGCTGCTATTGGCTTAGGAAAAATCGCACTTGCAGAGAATGACTATGAGTTAGCAATTTCTCATTTTAGTGAGGTTGTACAGAATTACCCACTTTATTTAAGTGCTTACGATTGGTTGGCAAAATCTTACCAACTTAATCAACAATCTAATATAGCTGAAGAAACTTTAGGAAAAGCAATATTAGTTTCACCACTATCGGTAGCGCGTTTAGAAAAATATGCTGATTTATGTTTGAACAATGAAAATTTTGATAAAGCAGCTTACGCATTCTCTAAAACAACGGACCTAGCTTATCACTCTGTCCATAAAAAACCTGAAAACACTTTACATTTTGTTGAAGCTTTACTTGAATATGGAGAGAAATTATCTTCGCTAGAAGTGCGTAAACTTAGCTACAAAGCTTTTAAATCTCTGACTGTTATGGCTAAAGATTTTAATTCTATAGAAGTAAAGATTCGCACTAAATTATTGTCAGCTAGACTGCATAAAAAAATAAAAGATCCACAACTTTCTAAAGAAGCATTAAAGGACGCTGAAAGATTATTAAATCAGTCTAAACACCAAATATCAGATTCCGGCACACTATCCATTGCTAAATCTCTAATTGCCCTAGACAGAAAGTCTTATGCTAATAATTTACTTGACGGTTTAGCTCAATCAAATCCGAATAACACTAACATACTTAACAAAATCGATTCTTTGTGTAGTTTATCTTTAAGAAGAAACCATACAATAACCGCGCAAAATTCTTTAGAAGTTGGTGTCAATTTATACCGTAATGAACAGTATACTTTAGCGATACTTGAACTAAAAAAAGCGCTAGTTCATTTTCCTAACCACGTTGGAATTAAACTAAATTTGTTGCAGGTCTTAATTGTTACTGTAGAAAAAGATATACAAAGAATAAATAATTTAGAGCAAGCAGAAGTGTTAATCAAACAATTGAGAGAATTGAAACCGAATGGTGAGTCTTTTATACGTTTTCAGAAGTTGAACAATAACTATAAGTTAATGATGAAGAATATGATAATAATCTAGATGGAGGATAACTTTGATTTAATATAGATAGTGGATTTGAAGAAAAAGTGGTGGAGGGAGGTGGATTCGAACCACCGAAGGCTGAGCCATCAGATTTACAATCTGGTCCCTTTGGCCACTCGGGAACCCCTCCACGGGGCCGAAAACCCAACTATAAAGTTGGGTATTCAAATTAGAAGCCTAGCAATGTCCTACTCTCACATGGGAACTCCCACACTACCATCGGCGCTAACACGTTTCACTTCTGAGTTCGGAATGGGATCAGGTGGGGCCATGTCGCTATTGTCGCTAGACAAAAACGTCTTAACCAAGCTATCGCTCAGTTAATTTATCAATCTTGGAATGCTGTATAACAAAAGCTTCTTATTCAATTCACTTTAGTGCGTGATGACGTGCACGGATGCACTAATGTCGATAATGTTCATGGATGAACGTTCTTATCGACTTTCTGTCAGTCTTCATACAATGCACTTCATCGCCTAAAACGACTTAGGTGTTGTATGGTTAAGCCTCACGGGCAATTAGTATCAGTTAGCTCAAGACCTCGCAGTCCTTACACACCTGACCTATCAACGTTGTAGTCTCCAACGACCCTTTAGGGAGCTTAAAGCTCCAGTGAGAACTCATCTCAAAGCCTGCTTCCCGCTTAGATGCTTTCAGCGGTTATCAGTTCCGAACGTAGCTACCGGGCAATGCTATTGGCATAACAACCCGAACACCAGCGGTTCGTCCACTCCGGTCCTCTCGTACTAG
>JABSOY010000018.1 GCA_013215385.1 Colwellia sp. | reverse complement strand
CCATGCATGGGAGTCCGTTAACCGATATTAAAGAATTACTCGATGTCGACTTTGTGATGAAATCAGGCACTATTGTTAAGCAACAATAATCGTATTTTAGAACAGCCCTGTGCTGTCCTAGAATAAGTTGACCGTTTTAAATAAAAAGCCAGCGTTCCATGCTGGCTTTATATTATGACTGAATAGGAAGATTAAACTTACAGCCATAGAAGAAGGTTAATATCTACATTATCCCTTAATCACTTAATTACTTAATTACTTAATTACTTAATTACTTAATTACTTAATTACTTAATTACTTAATTACTTAATCAAAGTAACTCCTTCTACCTCTGACACTGTTTTTGCATCAGCTCGTTCAATAACTTTTAATAACGTTGTTTGAATCGTTTCGTCTTTTCTAGCGTCACCTTTGCTGGTGAATTTTTGCTCTTGAACGTCAGCACCTTCTTCTAAAATAAAGCCAACAACAACTTCGCTAGCGCAATCAGTTGAAGTACCAAAATAAGCCAATGATATTTGAGGGTAGCCTTGAAATCCTTTTTTTACTCTCTTCGCTATACGTTTTGTTGATTTATCTAAATTCATAATTTCTATCCAAATGAAGTATTACGCTGTTTAAAGCAAATCTGCTTAGCAAAGCAGAAACTATTGATTGTCTGTTTACACTTATTATAAAGCGTCAACCGCATGTTCTTTAATTAATTTCGCAATTTTTTATAAAATGTCGATGCCAAATAACGATTTATTGCAGATTAATTTATTAGCACGCTATTTTTTAATTCCAGTGTATTGGATCAACTTGGTAATATTGTGTTAATTGTCGGTAAAGCTTTGGCGATTGCTGATGAAACTGCTGAGACTTTTCAAAAAACACCTCACTGGCGACAGCAAAAAACTCGGCAGGATTGGTCGCACCATAATAATCAAACAACGAAGGAGTGCCAGTATTGGCTTGCCTTTTTAGTTGCTCAAATTGTGCAGAAAACACGTCTGCCCAGCATTTATAGCTTTGCTCTTTATCCAATATCGGCGCGCCATTGGCTTTGCCATTTTCTTGATCTAACTGATGCGCAAATTCATGAATAACTACATTTCGACCATCATCAGTAATTTTCGCGCCCTCTAAGGTATCTTGCCAAGACAAGACCACCTTGCCAAACTCCCAAGACTCACCAGCAAGTGCTACCCTTTGTGTTTGCTGCAAACCATCTTTATTCATATTTTGCTGCTCTTTGATAAAAGCACGCGGATAAACAAGTATGGTTTGCAATTTAGGGTAAAAATTGGTTTTTCTATTAAGCAATAATAAACAAGCCTGAGCCGCAATGGTTACTCGTATTTCATCGGTTATTTTAACGCCATTACAGCCTTCAAAGTTTTTTTCCGCTAAAAACACCTGAATATGCTGTTTTAATTGCAATTGAAGATCAGCCGGCATTTGCCGAAAGTAAGGCATTCTTTGCTGAATGATTTTTCGCCACTGTTTTTTAAAAGGTTCATTTCTTATTTTACCGCGCTGATACTCTCGCCAATACGGCTTACCAACGGAATAGCTAATCAGTAAAACACCAATAAATATCGGTAACAGATAAGACAACATAATTAACTTTTCTTGTTAGGGTTTACTATTAGGTAGGTCCTCGAAGGTTAAATATCAAGCTATTCGTTAATTAATACGTAATATCATTTTTAGCTGCCCGCCCACAAAACTTATTGGGGGTAGTAATATTTGACACTTAAGATAAATTTATTGTTTACTTTTTAATCTCAATGTTTTATGCTTGCCGCGTTAATTATTCCTATCTAGTTTATTTAACTTGGTTTTACAGTTAATAAAACCATGTTTTGTCTTCCCTTTCACAGTTAGTCATCACTCAAAAAATATTAAGCTTAAATTATTGTCTGGTGCTACCGCTAAAATATTAGCCGAGCCATTCCTCGTTGAATATTGATGTTTTATACATCAACAAATTTTAGTACACAATAATATAGCTTTTCTTAAACCTGCGTCTATGCGCACATTAAAGAGTTCTATTATGTCTTATACATACCAAGGCGCTACTTATTCAGTTAAATCGCCAATAAAATCTATTTCGGTAAACAAACGAAATGTAGCAGTAACGGATCAAAATGGTACTAAGTTAATTAAATTTAGTAACCTGAGCGATTCAAAAGACTTTCTAGCTTGGATTTACCAAGCGTAGTTAAGTCAGTTTATTTTGTTTGAACTAAGCCTGAGCACTTTACCTTAAAGTAATCAGGCTTTTTTTGTTTCTAAAGCAAGTAACCACAACGTTAAACCCTTTATTGACCTAGGTTAATAACTTCAGCTAAAACCGTCAAAATCCCAAAATAGCAAGTGCGTACTTAGCGCATTTACGTTACTATTTTTTCAACAATCCAATAATAATAAAACAATGCCTATAACAACAGGCTTTCAATGGGATCAACAGACAATGAAAATATCAAAAATATCTGCCGCATTAGCAATTGCGCTAGCGGTTTCTGGCTGTTCAGAACAGCAACCAAATGATGATACAAAAACTCAACCAGCAAAAGCAGCTCAGCACCAACCAGCAACTGACAAAACAACCAGCGACTTTAAATGGCAAGTAGACCGTTTTGCCGATATTCGAGTCATACGTTACCAAGTGCCAGGTTTTGAAGATTTACCCTTAGCAACTAAAGAACTATTATTTTACCTTTATAAAGCCGCGCTTTCTGGTCGTGATATTACTTGGGATCATAACTACAAGTACAACCTAACCATTCGACATACGCTAGAAGCGATTATCACTGATTATACCGGTGACAGAGATAGCGAAGAATTCAAAAATTTTAATGAGTACACCAAGCGTGTTTGGTTTGCTAACGGCATTCATCATCATTACATGTCTGGTAAGTTCACGCCGACATTTAGCCAAGAAACGTTTGCAAGTTACATCACAGCTGTCGCCAATAAAGGTAAATTACCTTTAGCAGAAGGACAAACAGCTGAGCAATTAGTCAGCTTATTAACACCGATACTATTTGATCCAAGTATCGCGCCGAAAATGGTTAATCAGTCAGCTGATATCGACAATGTGGTGGCCTCTGCGGTTAACTATTACGAAGGTGTTACCGAACAAGAAGTTGAAGACTTTTATAAGAACAAAGTCAATGTAGATCCTAAACGTCCGGTGTCTTGGGGTTTAAACTCTAAGTTAGTTAAAATAGATGGCAAGATAATTGAGCAAGTTTGGAAAGTTGGCGGTATGTACGATAAAGCCATCAGCGAAATTGTTTTTTGGTTAGATAAAGCGGCAACCGTTGCAGAAAACGACCAACAAAGAAAAGCCCTGACTTTATTATCAAAGTACTATAAAAGCGGTGATTTAAAAGACTTCGATGATTACTCAATTGCATGGGTTAAAGATGTAAACTCAGACGTTGATGTCGTTAATGGTTTTATCGAAGTATATGATGATCCTTTAGCTTACCGCGGTTCATTTGAGTCTGTTGTTTCAGTAAAAGATCATCAAGCGACTAAAGGTATTGCTAAAATTGCCTCACAAGCGCAATGGTTTGAAGACAACTCGCCGCTTATTGAAAGCCATAAGAAAAAAGAAGTAAAAGGCATTACCGGTAAAGCGATTACCGTTGTTATTGAGTCAGGCGATGCTTCTCCTTCAACACCTATCGGCATTAATTTACCCAATGCTAACTGGATACGCGCAGAGCATGGCTCAAAGTCGGTAAGTTTAACCAACATTGTTAGTGCTTACGACAACGTAAAAGGTGGTTCATTAGCTGAGTTTGTTTGGGACGATGCTGAGCTTGCCCGTAGTAAAGAGTTTGGTCCATTAGCTTCTCACTTACATACCGATTTACATGAAGTTATTGGTCATGCTTCTGGTCAAATTAATGAAGGCGTTGGTACTCCTAAAGAAACCTTGAAACAATATTCTTCTGCCCTTGAAGAAGGTCGTGCCGACTTAGTCGCTTTATATTACCTAATGGACGAAAAGTTAATTGAGATGGGCGCTATGCCAAGCTTAGAAGTAGGTAAAGCAAGTTACGACAGTTATATTCGTAACGGCATGATGTTGCAATTACGTCGCCTTAAAAAAGGTGAACACATCGAAGAAGCACATATGCGCAACCGTCAGTTAATTGCTACTTGGGCGTTTGAAAAAGGTGCCGCTGACAATGTCATAGAAAAACGTCTTCGTGATGGAAAAACCTTTTTCGTGGTTAACGACTATCAAAAACTTCGTACCCTATTTGGCCAATTATTACGTGAACTACAACGTATTAAATCTGAAGGTGACTTTGCTGCGGGCCAAGCATTAATTGAAGGTTATGCGGTTAAAGTTGATGAAGAACTTCATCAAGAAGTATTAAAGCGTTATGCGAAACTTAATTTAGCGCCCTACTCTGGTTTTGTTAATCCGAAATTAGAAGCGGTTTATCAAGGAGACAAAATTACCGATGTCAAAATTACTTACCCTGATAACTTCCAAGAGCAAATGTTGGAGTACGCTCAAGATTACGGTTTACTGCCAGTGATGAACTAATTAATAAAGTGATTTAATAAGACGCATTTTCTGTCTGTGAAAATGCGTCTTTTAGTATGAGAAACAAGTTATACCTGATTGCCAAATATTACCTATAAGTAAAACCATGACTAAAATTTAATTAATTAACGAATACCAACCGTGATATTCTTATATCGTCCGCACCGCTAGTAATTCATCATCAGAGTCATTAACAGAGACCCTTGATTGTTTGTTTTTCAGCTTAGCTCCACAATAATAAAACAGCAGCGCCATCACCATAATGCCGATTTCGGTACCGATAATTGTTTTGATGCCCTGTTGCCATAACATCACCCCTTTACTACCAAACATCACCCAGTCAACTATCAGTACCAGCAACAAGATCAATGCAGAGCCACGTAAAAGTAAACTTAAGAATAATTTCTTATTATGATTAAAGATTAATGAAAAGGCGACAAGCGCTAAACTCAAGACAAAACTATAGACCATATAGTCTTCTCTTTGAGAAAAAGTTATCGGTAATAACCTTTCCGCTAAAAAGGCCATACTGGTCGCTAGTACAATTCCTCCGGTACTTAACAAAGTGAAATTGGTGACAAATTTAAGTGTTTTCTCCGATTGATTACGTTGCCTAGCTCTTTTTTCTAACCACAACATATTACCGGTAATGATTAAACCACAAACACCTATGCCGAGAATAAAGTAGATAATACGCAAATCAAAACCCGCATAGTTACCAAAATGCAACCTAGAGATCACATGTAATCCTTGAACCAAGGTATTTGGGTTTGCTGAGTCTTTTATTAATAGCGGGCTGTCGTTACTTAGATTGTAAGCAACTTCATATTCCTCTGCAAAATCATCTTTCACTTGTCCAAACATATGCATTACCGCACTTTCATCACCATAGTTATACATACGTATCATTCTGGGTTCGGTATTATATTTATCGGTAGTTGCTGCGTATATCTGATCTATATTCGGGCTTTTCCATGGCTTGTCGAGCCACTGTGGTTCAACGGCTTGGTAACCGGCATCATCGAGTAACGCTTGCTGATCACCTTGATACAAAACCACAGCAAAAGCGATTTGGTAAATAATCACCAAATTAAATATCAAACCACTAATCGCGTACATTATGGTAAACGGCAAGCTCATCACGCCAACGATATTATGCATATCAAGTAATTGGCTGCGTTTTTGTTTTTCCGCTCGATATTTGAAAAAATTACTGAACATTTTTCTTGCATGGATAAAGATCCCTGAAATCAAAGCAAAGAAAAAGAACAGGGTAACAAAGCCAATAATATAGCTACCATTAGGTATGTTTAAATTAACATGTAGCGCATAAATAAAGGTCGCAAGGAAATAATCATCAGGAGCGGCAACTTCTTCACCACTAACCGGATCCATAAAAAAACCGACATAGTCTTTTTCACCCTCCTCATGTTCTACGTCTACATAGATAGTGTAGTAAGGTAAATTATCACTTGGCGTGATAATGATTAGATGCTCTTTTGGAGTAAATTTCCGGCCAGAAATAGCCTTCTCCATCACTTCGCTGATGGCCAGTTTTTCACCTTGAGCAACTTCATAATGAGGTTGAAATGACCATTGGTTAATTTCATCACGAAATAACGCAATTGAACCGGCAAAAAAGATAATAAATAGCAAACCAGAAATAATTAAACCTAGCCAACTATGTGCATCCGTAATGCGTTTTAAAAATTCTTTATCCATAATCATCTCTACTTACATCACAATAAAAAAGGCATTAATACCACAAGAAACTAATAGTAACGATAAGCAGCGCTGCCATGCATGCCAGCCACTTTTACTGCCGTAGCACCAGATCATTGCCGCTATCCATAATGGGAATGAAACCAATAAACCAATAAATAATCGCGTATCTACCGCTAGTGGTAACAAATAATTTAGATTCAGCATTAACGAAATAGAGATTAAACAGCCACCAATTATAGCGGCAATACTTTTAGGCCACATTACATGCCTCCCAACTGAACTAATGCCGTAGACAACACAACACCAACAGCAGTGAATGGTAGTAGTTTTAATTTACTATGCCCATGTGCTAGCACAACAATAATCCACATCATCATTATGCATAAAAGCACCATTAATCCGGCTGAAATAAAAGGGTAGTCTACGGCCATAAAAAACCAGCTAACAACAATGAACAGAGCAAAAACACTCCAAACAGCTGACTTTGATAAACGATAGGAAAGGAGTTTTTGATGCTTAGTTGCTGTAAAGGTCAACACACAGCCAAGCCAAAGGAGTATAATTGCAAATTCCATCTTAAATACTAATGATTATTATTTAGGTTCGTATTATAGCGATTTTTTTGGCAATTAGAAGTCAAATTATTTTTAATTATACTCAGGTACAATTAGAGCACCAGAACGAACAGACATTCCTACCGCTAAAATTAAAGAAAGGTAAATGGTCCTGATTAAGCTCACTAGCTTTGTAAATAGGCCTATCACTTCTTCTGCGCTACCAACACAGTATTTTCAGAAAAGGCCTGAATAAATTAGAACAATTCAGTCGATGTTTAGCGTTAATTTCTACAGCCCTTATATTTAACATCAACTTTAACATCAACGCTAAACATCACAGTTCACCCTCATTTATCGAAGTATAGACACACTATTCAACCACGAAAGCTGATCCCTTATTTAGCAATGAAGTCTTGTGGATTATCTGCTAATTAAATTACCAATATGTAGAGTGAATTTCCTTGCAGAACGGTTAAACCTACCGCGATATAACTGTCAACTGGTGAGTGTAATGTCTTCGTCCATATTTTCGATTACCTAAGATATATTAAAATATTTACATTAACTTGCCCGCTATCGATAGCCCACAAAACCACAAAAACAAAACCATAAAATAAACATAAGATTAACTTTGTTAACCTTTTGTTAACGCAAGGTAGCGATACCAACAACCATAATAACCAACAAAAACATAAAGATAGATAAGTGCCGGGTAATTACCACCTAAAGCAATATAAACGAAAATACGAATGATAGTTGTTTTCATTAACATTTATCTATACCATGCGCTCTAAAAAATTTTGCACCAATAACAAAAGTGAACTATTTACTGATGAAAAATATAGCTTTAAAAACGACCATTATTTTAACGAATACACTTTACTTAATTTCGACTAATGCCTATTCAGACGGGCCAATAGATGGAGATATTTACGGCCGAATGAATGTGTCTTATCAGCATGAAAAAAATGAAGCCGACGGCGATGTTTGGAAACTGGCGAGTAATGCCTCTCGCTTAGGTTTTAAGGGAAAAAGCCTCGTTGATAATCAAATCAAAATAGTTTACCAAATTGAATATGGTGTCGAGGTTGATGATGGCGATAAAAATGGTCAAACCATTTCGCAAAGAGACACATTTATCGGTATTGCTGGCGCTTGGGGAAAGCTAATTGCTGGCCGAATTACCATCCCTTTTAAAGAAGCAAAAGGGAATATAGATAGGTTTAATGACTTACAAGGAGAGCTGGGTAAGATTATCGACGGTGAAGAGCGCATTAATAACATTGTTCAATACAGTAGTGAAAATCTATTGGGTGCATTGGTATCTACCATCGCTATAGTACCTGGCGAGAACACTAAAGATAGTAATAAAAATGGTCCGGCTGATGGCGTTTCGGGTTCACTCGTATTTGACAATAAAAAACTCTATTTTGCCCTAGCATTTAATTCCAACATCAAAGAGCAAGACCAATGGCGTTTAGCAACAAGTTGGCAATGGGGAACACCTGCTAACGGCAGCTTAAGTGTCGGTGCACTTTACCAACACTCAAAAATAAATAACGACAGTCAGCTTACCTATGCTGATGGACAATATTCAACAGACGCATATGGATTCAGCAGTCAATTTACTCATCAAAAAAACACCTTTAAAGCACAATATATATTAAGTAACCGCTCTATCTCACTTTCAGATGCTCGGCAATTCTCTTTTGCTATTGAGCATAAGTTAGGTGAGCGCTCGACCCTATATGCTTACTATGCAGATCGTGATTCGGCCGAAGCGGCACAGTCAAATAGTTATTTGGCTATTGGGCTAAAACACAATTTTTAATTTCCCTTAAACAATAAAGTACGGAAAATATCATGAAAAAATCAACCTTTAATAGGCTGGCATTCGTAACAAAATGGTCCGCTATTGTAATCATTAATGGCCTATTAAGTTGTACTGCAATGGCAAAAAAACTGACCATAGAAAGCGTTATGACACCGACACCGATAAGCATTGACGGCGAAATAGAACCAGCGTGGCAGCGTGCAAAGCCACTGAGTATTATCTTAAATGAATTGCCCTATAAACCAAACAATGGCTATAAAGGCTTGAAAGAAACAACCATACAAGTACGAAGTTTGTATGATGATGAATATATATATTTATTCTATCGTTGGTATGACCCAACAAAAGACTTAGCTCGTTTTCCTTGGGAAAAGCAAAAAGATGGCAGCTGGCAGCACCTCAGTAATAAAGATAGTACCCTGCACGAAAATACTTATTACGAAGATAAGTTGGCTATTTACTGGGATATTAATGAACGAGGTTTCATTAAAAAAGGTTGTGATAAGTCTTGTCACATGGTCGAAAATGGCTTACTTGAAGGTATAAAAGATACTTCATCGGGCCGACATTATACCAAAAAAGATAGCGAAACAATTGACGAGTGGCAATGGAAAAGTATCCGTACTAATCCGAATAACCAAATTGATGATGGTTTTGTAGATAATGAGCACGAAACTAATGGTAAATGGGGACGAAAGGCAGATGAAAAAACCGCTGGTGGTTATTACAACAACGTAGACAAAAACGATAAAACTAAAAAGCCGGGCTGGATGAACGGTAAAACATCAGCACCTGCACCTTACTGGGTATTAGAAACCAGCAAAGTGCCTTTTAAAGATACTTTTAAACCTGGTGACCGTATTGGCGGTATTGTTACCGCGCTAATTAAAGGTTCAAGAGGCGACGTTGAAGCAAAAGGTGTCTGGCAAGATGATCATTGGCAATTAGAGGTTAAACGTAAGCTTGTTACTCATCATGCCTTAAGTGCTAGACAAGATGTGCAATTTAACGATCTAAATAAAGCGTATTATTTCGGCGTTACCGCTTTTGATAATAGCCAAATAAATCACCTTTATCATAAGAAGTCGGTAAAACTGACCTTTAAGCACTAACCGATGAAAAGCATAGCCACAAATATCCCATGCGATAATAATGTTCAAGATAAATCCGCCAAGTGGACATTGACTAAAAAGCTACGAAACGTATATCTGAGATGGAGTGCACTCCCCTGGGTATTGGTGATGCTATGTTCTTTTGCCAGCCAATTTTGGCTTGGTTTTCACTATAATTCTAATGACACCACTAATATTTACTTGCAAGTCGCACGCGGGTGTTCTTATACCTTACTTTTAGCACTTTGTTTATTGTGGCTGCCGGTAATGCGTCATGGGTTAGCAGCATTGTGGCGTTCACGCTGGACGGCTTGGTTACCGTTAGAGCAAGCAAAAAATATTCATCGCTGGTTAGGACATCTGCTTCTTGTCGCAGCCCTAATACACGGAGGAGGTTACTTACTCTATTTTAACACGTTAGAAATTCCTTTTATTGAAGCTGTTGTTGGCTCAGAGCCTGATCTGGTTCGTTCTATGAAGACGACCATGTATGAATTTGTCAGTGAAGACGAAAGTATCGATGAGGTCAGTAAATGGATTAATAACGGTATGCCAAAAGACGACTACCACGAAATTATTAAGCCGATAATGAAAGAAGACTGTAGTAAATGTCATAGTGCCAGTTCAACAATGACCTACGCAATCCCTACCCTGCCTTTAAGTTATTATTCTGAAGTATCGTCACTAGGCAATGAAGGGATATACTCGCGCCAATTTCGTATAAATATCTGCGGTATTGTGATGTTATTGCTGTTAATTTCATTATGGTTTACTTCATTGGGCTTTATGCGCCAGCGCCACCATCATATATTTCAACACGTACATAAACTGGGTTATTTGATGGTTATATTGGCTTTATTCCATATTCCTCGATATCACTGGTTAGTTGTGCCAGCCATTATTTTGACAATAGAGTATTTTCTTTCTCACTATATTCGTCTCTATCGTGGTCAACTAGCGAGTTTACATTTTATCAGTAACAATATTTTGCGCTTAGAAATACAACGCCCAGACGGTTTCGATATAAAAGCGGGTCATTACCTGCAATTACGAATACCGGCATTAAAACGTTACGAATGGCATGACTTCTCTTTAACAGGTATCCGCGAAGACAAAGATATTATCGTACTAAAAATTAAAGCTATGGGTGACTGGACCGACAAATTAATGCTGCTGTTAGAGACTAAAGAGAGTGCAAATCTCGTGGTTGATATAAGAGGACCGTTTGCGAGCCCTGCAGCAAGAGTAACAAAAGAAGAACAATGGTTAATGATTGCTGGTGGAATAGGCATCACGCCTTTTCTTGGCTTATTGCATACCATGTTATTCCATTCATCTGCTATCAAAAAATTTCATCTAGTTTGGGTACTACGTGATAATAAACTACTCACTTGGTTAGAGCCCTTTTTAACTTCGCCAATTTTTAATCGGGTAACTTTGCACTTATACCTAACTCGCGATAATAACAGCCAAGATTTGCCTAATTGGTTAACGGTAAATCAGAATAATGAACGGATTCGTTTACTGCATGAACGACCTGATTGGGAAAGTTTATTCACTGATATCGCAGAAGAACTTCAACAACCACATTGTTTTGTCTGTGGGCCAAGCCTGATGACAAAAGCGGTTTCGCTGCATTGCAGAAAAAAAGGATGGGCTGTTAGTATTGAACGCTTCTAACCATTACCTTTAATTATGGTAAAAACCAGAGTGCGATTATAAAGCGTGAAAAAGCAGAGTGATTTGGTAAATTAAGGTTTATTACCCCTAAAGTATCACTGCCATTTTTACATAGCCTAGCCCCGATTTGTTGAATGTCGTGCCTTGCTGTTTCATGCCAAACTTCTGGTAAAAGCCGGCCGCCGTTATTCGAGCATCGCACCAAAAAGACTCTACGTTCGTTTGTTCAAGTACATTGAGAATATGGGCAATAAGCTTTGAACCTACACCTTGCCCTTGAAACTCAGCTAAAGTTGCAAATTTTCTCAGTCGAGCAACCCGGCCGTCAAGGTAAATTGATGCAACACAAACTAATGTGTTTTTTGAATAAACACCATAATGCTGCGCCGTTTCATCCTCCTCGACCTTACAAAATAACAACGGCTTATTTGGCCATAAAACTTTATGCCGAATAGGTAAAGCTTCATTCCAAGTGATACTTCTAATTTCCATCAATTCCTCTTAAACAGAATGCCCTAGTAATGTACAAAAGCACAATAAAAATAGCATTGAATCCCTTACTTTATACCATTACCAATGTCTGATATCAGAAAAACTTACCTTACTCATTTATCTTTAAGCAAAAAAATGGCAGGAATTATTGGCTAGTTAATAAACTACAGCTATTCCAGGAGGGAATAGGTTATTTCAAAACGAATCCCATCAGAGTTTTTCATAAATAAGGCGACAGTTCCATACCTTTCTGACCCACTAGCAATACCTTAACCACTAGATAATTGACATTAATATCCCATAATTTCAGCGTATTAGAAACCTTACAAATCATTTGTTGCTGACTAGTTATAACCAATCTACAATTATTTATTTTTTTTTGTAATAAAAACTAAAATTAACCGACTATGGAAAATAGAGTGAAAATTTAATTAACTCAACTTAATAAGGGATAAACATGGAGTTGTTGGTCAATAACATAAAAAAATGCTACGCCAAAGTAACTGCAATTAAAGAGCTTTCGTTTAAAGTAAAGCAAGGTGAAATTTTTGCACTACTGGGCCCAAATGGCGCAGGAAAATCATCATTAGTACGAATGCTTACGGGGTTCACCTCTCCTGACAGCGGTGAAATCTCACTGACTATTGATGGAGAAAAACACACTTCAATTCCGTCTTACACCCTAGGTTACTTACCGGAAGACCGGGGCTTATACCCAGAGAAAACGGTCAGTAAAAACCTGCTTTATTTCGCCCAATTAAATGGTGTTGATAAAAAAACGGCTTTGCAACAAGCCAAATATTGGTTAGAGCGCTTTGACTTGCTCGACCGAATTGACGACCAACTTAAAACCCTTTCAAAGGGGAATCAGCAAAAGGTGCAATTAATTACCGCCGTTATTCATCAGCCTAAATGGGTTATTCTTGACGAGCCATTCTCTGGGCTTGATCCCATTAACCAAGAAAAAGTAGTTATCTTTTTGTCGGAGTTAAAAGCGCAAGGCATGACGGTTATTTTAAGCGCACATCAAATGGCAATGGTTGAAAAATTAGCCGATAGAATGCTGCTGATGAATTTAGGTGAAGCAGTTTTATACGGTAGTCTAGAAGAAATTCAGCAGCAAGTAGGAAGCACCACTCAACTCACCGCTCAATTTGCAGAGAGCATAGCCAGTGACCAACTTGAACAGCTATTTAGTGAAGCTGATTATTGTTTAGTAGATCATAAAACACTATCGTTAAATTTGTCTGCGCAACAGTCAATAAACGGTGCGTTAAGTAAAATAACAGCACTAGGAAATTTGACCTCATTACACAGTAAAAAAATGGATCTGCATCAGCTGTACCTCAATGCAATTGCCAACCATGGAGCCTTAATAAATGAATAAGATCAATAAAAAGCAACAAGTTTGGTTAGTTACCTCTTGGGAGTTCATGCATTTCTTTAAATGGAAACAAGAAATCATATCAAAACTTATTCTGCTCGCTATCGGCTTAATTATTATGTTATGGCAATACGTCAAAGATGATCAACTTACCATCTACACAGTGGCTGTACCGGCAAGTATCACCCAATTTCAAAATAGTGGTCAGTTTGAGTTTTTCCCAAGCCATGAATCTTTTGATATATTAAAACAACAACTTGCAGAAGAAGACGGTTGGGACGCAATATTATCTGAAGCGCCGGCTATAGAGTCAGTAAAACAACTCACCATTTACAGTAAAGACAAACAAAGCTGGTTAAGAGATTTAAAACAAACATTAAGCCAACAATACACCTTAGATTACGCCAGTAGTTTAGGTTTAGCAGAAGAACAATTAGCGGTGTTAAATCAAGCCGCCATTTTTGAAAATAAATATTTAGACGACACGATAAAGTCAGAAAGTAGCCCAGGAAAATCTACCGCAATCGCTATGTTAGTTATTTTAGCTGTTGGTATATTTACTTCTTTTGGTCAGCTATTCGTCAGCATCACCGGTGAAAAACAACAGAGAGTAACCGAACAATTATATGCCTGTATGTCACCGCAAACATGGATTGACGGTAAAATTTTTGGCCAAATGCTTCATGCTATTAAAGCCATGTTGACGATGATTATCTTCGCTATGTTAGTTTACGCTTTTACAACAGTAGTTATCGAAAACCAGATGGTTGATTTTTCTTTCATAGACTGGTCGTTATTACCTTGGTTAATTCCCTTTGCCATTTCGGGTGTTTACCTTTGCACCGCTTTTATGGCTGCCATTGCTGCCGCAATAGATGACCCAAATCACAGTGCTAAAACCAGTATTATGCTGTTACCTTTATTACCAATGATTTTAGCCCTTATCACTATGGATAGTCCTTCAGGTTGGGCATTATCATTTTTAAGCTATTTTCCTTTAACAGCATTCGCTGCTATGCCGGTAAAAATGGCATTAATCGACTTACCGCTTTGGCAACCGCTGCTTTCATTGTCACTGACCTTAGTCGTTTGTTTTTGGATGAGAACCTCAGCTGGTAATTTATTTAAAATGGGCATGAGCATGTACGGTAAAGAACCCAGCTTAAAAGATATGGTGATGTCGATGTTACGTAAAAATTAATAACTTTTCTCGCCGCTATTCTTTATGAATAGCGGCAATTCGCTACGCTTTTTTCTCAGGCCAACTAATCGACAAAATTCAACATCGTTAACTATGCCCCTCTTCGATAGTCTTATTTACAGTCGAAATGCTTTAATAACGGCTTCTTTTATATGAGCGGCAGCAGCAGATGTTTGGTTCTGTTTTCGACTGACTAAATAACATCGGTCCAGATGAACAGGAGAATCGTTTACCGGTTCAATTAAATCGCTGTAGTGGCTGTCTGCCACCAGGTTTGGCAATATGCCATAACCTATGCCTGCCGCAACAAGTGAAGCGATAACTTGTAACTCGTCGACATGCAAAATACGATTTTCTGTGAATAATTTTTGATCCTGTGCTTGTTTCATTAAACTTTCACATTGAAACATTCTTGCATCATAAACAACAATTCCCTTGTCTGTTGCTATTGTTCTGTCTTTTGCTTGATAAAATTGCACATGATCCTCAAACAACTCATCATAATTGAGACTAGCATGACTAATGGGGTTGATGATGATGCCAAAATCTAATTCATAGTTTATTATTTTTTCGGTAATAAGGTGTGAGCTACCATGGAAAAATGAAAACATTAACTGTGGATTCTGATGCATCAACTTTGGTAAGAAACGAGGTAAAGTAACCGTAGAAAGTGCCGGATGAATACCCATAGAGTAACGGCCACTTATTTGATTATTATCACAAGCAATAGCGTCAGTTATTCGCTGCCAGTCTCTTAACAATGAATCACTATGATTAAGTAATAACTTTCCTGCTCTGGTCAGTGAAACGCCTTTCTTTGAACGATGAAATAGTTCAGATTTCAGATGATGTTCCAATTTTTTTATCGATGAACTTAGTGCGGGTTGTGTCAGCCCGATATGGTTAGCTGCTTGTGAAATATTACCGCATCTTGCTACTTCTTTAAAGTTGCGCATCAATTCAATCGAAATACTCATTTACTCTCATCCATAAAATTATCTTATACCTGAGGTAAATGATATCAATTATATTTCTACATTTATACTCGTTAAGCTTAAAGTTCATTTACTTGAAGGCTCTATTCATGAAAAAACAATATTTGATACTTATGCTAGTAGCAATGGGCTGTTTAGCTTCTTTATCAACAGATATCTATTTACCTGCTATGCCAACCATAGCCAATGCGCTAGATACCGACATGGCGATGGTACAAATTACCTTGGCATTATTCTTTGGCACATTCGCACTGGGTCAGCTGTTCTATGGGCCATTGTCAGACAACTTTGGTCGACGTAATGTGCTGCTGGCTGGAATAGCGCTTTTTGGTTTTTCGGCATTACTGTGCGCGCAAGCGGGTTCTATAGAAACATTAATGGTCGGGCGATTTTTACTTGGTTTGGGCGCCTGTGCTGGTGCTGTCAGTTCCTTTGCAATTTGCAGAGATGTTTATGATAAAACCGAACTCACTAAAGCTATTGCAATAATTTCTGCCACTATAGGCGTCGCTCCATTAATGGCCCCTCTTATCGGCGCTATGCTAAATGAGCTTTATGGCTGGCAGAGTATTTTCTATTTTCTGGCTATTTATGCGCTAACTTTATTTTTCTGGGTATTAAGCTCATTACCCGAAACAAATAACCCTAGCTTAAAACCCATTCAAACTGATAGGGACACGGGTTATATAAAGATGTTATTAAATTCGAATTACTTTCCTTACATGCTGGTCAATGCAGCTGCATTTGTCGCTTTATTTGCCTTTATCGCCAGCTCACCGGTAATTTTCATGAAGCACTGGCAATTGACCGAGTATCAATTTTCACTTTTTTTTGCGTTTAACGCAGTATGGATGATAATCGCCAACTCAGTGTTATCTATAACTTTAAAGAAATACAGCACAGAGACTATGCTTAAAATGGGTTATATCATGATAATAATTGCTGGTACTGCCATGTTATTTTCGGGAGATCTAGCCAAAATTATGGTCAGGTTGGTTAATGTAAATATCATCACTATTGAAATTGTTTTATTTGCCTTGAAAATGGCCGTTGTAACCATGGGTATAGCTTTCGTGCTATCAACCTCAATGAGTCTTTTATTACAGAGTATTGACCATCAATTTGGTAAAGCCGTTGCATTAGCGGGCTTTGTTCGATTCAGTTGCGGCTTTGCAATTACTGCTGTTATCAGCCAACTAGAAAGCGTAAATGTGGCGACTTTAACCGTTATTATTATAACTTGTGGTGCGACTTGTTTATTGGTCATGCTTTTTCGTAAACTAACTAAAGCAACCTTGGTTGAAGTAGCTGAATAACTTTATTTAATGTTATTGCCTGCCATGAACAGCAAGTTATCCGAGCCCCCTGTTAGATGGCAAGGCACAGCTTATTTACCTAATTATAAAGAAAAATTTGACACTGTACTTTGTAAGCTTGGCAGGCTGAACCGGCTAAGGTTCGATGAGTACTTAAAATAAGTACTCATCGCAACTCATTGACTATAAGAATAAAGATAATAAGTTGCCTATCACAAATGAACAAGACAAATATTGTTACTTGAAGTGAATAGGGTTTTAGTTGGTTTGGATACTATTAAATTACAATATATACAACATGTTAACGCTTAATAGACTTCAAGTGGAGTGTATTCATATATAGGCTTGGATCGTCTAATTGACTTAGCATTGAAGTTTCCGGTAAACAGTCGTCATCAACATAGTCAGCAAAATCGCCCGCGGGATCAAAGACTAAAATATCTAAGGCTAATCTATCCATGCCATATAAACCTCGGTGGATCATATCAGCCGAAAAAACTAATAGATCGCCGGCGGCTAGTTTAATGGCTTTACCTGTAGAAAGATTTTCACTGCTCAATCTGCCCTTTTTTTCTTGTCGGACATTGTATTCTTCTTCATTATCCCAGCGTTTATGCGTACCTGGTACAAGTTCCAGACCGAGCTCATCAAATAAAGGTACACGTAGATGTACCACTTGCGTCTCCAAAATAGCTTTCTTTTGCTCTTCAACTTCATGATCGTACTGACAATCTCGATGCCAAAAATCTTTTTGCTGAGGGTTAACCGGATTAAAAAATAGCTGGGTATTCATAAATGAAGGCTTAGCAGGAATAACTGATTCGACTACCGCCATTATTTTTTTCGAACTAATAAAGTTAAATAACTTAACTCGATCATCAAAGGATAAGTACTCACTTCCGGTAATTAAGGATGAATTAAAAGCTTCTTCTTTATAAAAAGTTTCGTTATCTTTTTTCCATAATTGATGAAATTTTAACACGACTTCTCTAAGTGATGAGATTTCAGCCCCGGTAAAATAATCTCTAATAACAAAATAACCTTGCTGGTCATAGTGGCTTTTTAATTGACTGGGATTGTCTATCATTAACTGTTATTGCCTTTGTTTTACAATGAAAAATGAACTTTCCGGCTTTTTACACGATAAAGCTATGTAGATAAATGATAGCGACAAGCAGTATGTATGTGGGAGGAAACTCTTAAGGAGGAAATTATACCTATTCTATAAAATTAATTCCCTACTCAGTATTGAATTAACGCGCGAATAACAAAAAAAGGACGCTTCTACCGACATTAATCGCTAGAAGATATCCTGTTTCATTGCAAAATACTTTTACTCGCTGAAATTAAAAATACCAAGCTAAAGATAGTTGTGCATGGTCATCTTTACTTAAGCTATAAAGTAAATCGTTTTCGTTATTACTTTGCAGAAGTCTTACATCGACACTGGCAATGAAGTTATCGCCAAAGCGGCGGTTTGCTTCAATAATGAAACTAAAAGCATTATGGTCTAAGTCGCTGCCTAAGCCCATTAATAACTCGCTACTTTGCATGTCATTAAAGGCCAGTCGTGCACCGATAAATAAATCATTTTGCATTAAAGAACCCTGCTCGCCAAACTCAACTTCACCGCGAGAATCCCAACTGTGTTCCATCAATAAACCTAAATCAAGGTTCGAGTCTAAGACGCCAATAAAACTGTATTCAAAACCGGCTTGAGTGGCGACAAAATCTTCAAGTGTGGTCGTACGGTATATACTTTCAAATTTCCATAACCAATCACCTAAAGTGGCTTGAACATCGACACCTAGCTGGTCCATTTGAGCATAATGTTGCTGTAGAGAGTATTGCGCTAAGTCCGACGTTGACGATTGTAGTGATGGACTTAAATAGGCTTCTCGGTTGGTACCATGAAACCAGTAGGCGCCTAGGTCAAAGTCTCCGATGCTATGTGACCAGCGTAAGGCCAAGTCAAGATGTTGTTGACCCGCTGAAGATTCATAGCTGACATTATTTTCATCAACCACTAAAGGCCCTCGTAAACGTCCGTTTTCACCTGCATAAGTTCTTTCTCGAAAGCCAGGCAGAAGAAGCACATCAACAATACCCCAATCATTTACTAATGATAAATTAACCATTTGCTGGCCTAGCTTGTCTTCACCATCAAAGTCTTCAACGCCATCAGTTTGGTTAATAACATCAACCAGGTGTTGAAACTCGGTAACACCCCAAAACTCTTTGCGTATACCGATTCGAAGTTCCCAATCATCGCTGGCATGAACATAAGCGAGTTCACGAATATCACCATGAGTACGTTGTTCGTCTTGGCTATCAACACGATAAAAAGGCGTAAAAATAACACTGTCACTGCCCTCGTTCCATTGCCAGTAAAGCTCGGCTTCAATTGAAAATGACGATTGACTACGACTTAATTGTTGAGAATAAAGTCCTTCTTTCAAAAAATAACGTTGCTCCACAGCCATCTTGCCAGAAGCTTCAAATTCAAGATCACTAGCCGTTTTTTTAGCAATTTCTCTAGCATACAGCGGCTGAGTAAACAGCATGCTGGTGCATACTGCTACCATTGTAATTGATTGTTTAAGCTTTGTTGTTAGCCCTATTTTTAACAATAACTTCATGAGATTAACGTGCTCGTTTTAATGAATTACGATTAAAATCATTGTCAGTTAGGCCGGTTTTAAAAGCGTAATTACTCCATGTTAGTACTGTGCTTTTACCATTTTGTTGATTAACCATTTCTTGTTTGTCTGCACGCCAGTATTTAGCTAAATATTGCTTATAGTCGCTAAAGGTTAACGTTTTAAGTAATGAATCTTTCCGATCATAAAAATTAATTTTATGCACTCGGTATTCTTTGGTATCAAGCCAGACTATACGGCGGGTGTAACCAGAATTTTCATCAACTGGGTATTGCTCAACTTTGAAGTTAGTTAAGCCGTTTAGCTCTTCTTCACCCAAATATTTATAGGTGTATTTTTCTACTTCAAAAGAACTCAAATCTTCAAAAGCAAACTCTGAACCCATGAAAGGCCCTGATTTATTTCTTGATGAGATACGTTTAACACGCTTTAACGCTGGTAAAAACAACCATTGATCATCAGAGACCACAGGATGTGAGAAACTTAAAAATGCGGTACCTTTTACATCGCGAGGTTTATTAAAAATAGTTAAACTTTTATCACCATCATTAACTACTTCTAATGTCTTCATTTTAACTTCTCGAATACTTTCTTGCCCTTGTTTATTGCGCAATAACATCTGCATATCAGACGTACTGTCTTGCCAGCCTAAATCTCTTTTTTTCGCTTCTACAGAGATAGCTAAGCCTTTTTGCTCATCGAGAGTTAAAGCCGTAGAGGAATTTGAGACAAGCGTTAAACAAAGCACAGCAATGGCGCTCATTAATTTTTTCTGAGTTAACATGTAAAATCCTTATAAAATATTGATAAGCTTATCTTTAAGTTGACCAGGCAATTTAATAAATAAATGCCCTTGATAAGCTTACTTTTCGGTAGTGTAAAATTAAAGCGCTTCAATAGCTTTTGGAATGCCCGCATCGGCAGATACCCCGGAATGTTCAACCGATTTATATTTACCTTTATCAAGTAAGATAAGTAACGGTGGCAGGAACAAAAAGTCGACCACAAGTGCAATAAAGATAGTAAGCGCCGTTAAGAAGCCCATATCGGCATTCATTTTAAATGAAGACTGTGCCAGCACAGTAAAGCCAGCGACCAAGACAAAGGTGGTTATCCAAAGTGCTCGACCGACATTATCAAAGGCGTAATGTACAGCTTGTTCAGCAGTCGCATTTTTCTCACGCCTTGCGTGTATGTACTTACTTAAAAAGTGCACGGTATCGTCAACAACAATCCCTAAGGTCATGCCAATAACCACTGACAAACCTAAACCTACTTGCGCACTTAGTATGCCCCACAGGCCAAAAGCAATAGCTGCAGGTGCTAAGTTTGGTAGTAAGCTTATCAAGCCAAAGCGCCAACTTTTTAGTGCAACACCCAGTAAAATTGAAATTAATATAAGCGCGAAAACGGTACCAATAAGCATACTAGTAATATTACGTTGACCAATATGGGCAAACATTAAACTTGGGCTAGCAAAGTCGACTTCATACTGAGGTGCATGTTTGGCGAACCACGCAATCATCTCTTGTTCGACATTAATCAATTCATTGCTGGTCATGTTTTTAAAGGTAGCAACGATTCTTGATGACGACTTATCAACGTCTAATTGGTTATTTAAATCTAGGCCGTATGGCAGTGACATTTCATACAATAATAGGTATTGCGCTGACATTTCTTGGCTATCTGGCAGTTTATACCAACTAGGATCATCGCCATGCATATTCTTATTTAAGCGCTTTAAGGTATCGGTAATGGTATTAACATGATCTGTTTCTGGACGGTCACGTAACCAATCACTGAAATCACTAACACTACGCAAATACTTAGGATCGTTAATGCCACTTGATTTTCCCGTTTTAACTGAGATTTCAACAACCATCATGCCAGACAAGTTGTCTTGCATAAAATCAGTTGCCGCACGATAAGGTACTGACTCATCGAAATATTTAACAAAATCATCATTAAGTTCATTATTGGGAATAAACATCACTGAAGCGATAATAAATACGCTGGTTAGTGGTAATAAGGCTTTACGTTTGGCAATAACGAAGTCAGCCAATTTTGCCATAATGTCTTTTTTATTTTCTGACTGCTTGTTAACACGTACGGGTAATACGGTAAGTAGTGCCGGGAAAATGGTAACCGAGAATACAAACGCTAACATAACGCCAATAGCCACTAAGTTTCCTAAATCTCTAAAAGGTGGTGAATCAGAGAAGTTCATGCTTAAAAAGCCGATTGCGGTAGTGACACTGGTTAAGAAAATTGGCTGTAAGTTAATTTTTATACTACGTGCAATAGCCGTACGTTTATCAGCGCCTTGCCGCATCTCGTAGAACATTGAGGTTAAAATGTGAATACAATCTGCTACAGCCAACGTCATTATCATCGTTGGTGCTGATGATGAAGGCCCGGTTAAATAAAAGCCCAACCAACCAGCAAGTCCCATCGTAGTCACAATACTCATAATGATAATAAGTACGGTAGAAATTGTGCCAGTTATCGTTCTCAGTAATAAGCCTATCGTGACAATAACGACAAGAAACATCAGTGGAATAAGTGTTGAACTATCGCTAATTGAAGACTCACCAAACGAGGTGTTCATCATGATCATGCCTGATAGATAAATATCCATCTCTGGGTTTTCTGCTAAAAATTTTGCTTGAATAGCTCTAACACTTTTCGCCACTTCCGGTGTTTCTACCATAGGATCTATCCCTGGTAACTGAACAGTCACATTAACGACTGAAACATGGCCTGTGGTAGAAATTATTTTATTAACAAGTAAAGGCTCACTGATCGCGATTTGTTTAATTTTTTCAAGCTTATCGCTGGTTAAGCCTTTAGTCGACATCACTAAATCTTCAACGATCATGTCGTCTTCTTCAGCATAGGTATATTGGAAGTTGGTGACTGAATCAACACGCGTTGAATAAGGTACCTGCCAACTAGCCTTGGTTAAGTCTTTTAATGCGCTTAAATGCTGTTGCGTAAAAACATTGCCATCTTTGGGGGCAACAACAAAAGAAACGTTATCGCTTTTAGCATATATTTTTTGCATCGACTCAAAGGCCGTTAATTGCGGGTTTTCTTCACTAAAGAATACTCGATAGTCATTTTTAAATTCTAACTTTTGAGCCCCTATTCCCGATAATACCGTGAAAGTGAGACAAATAAGTATTACCCAAAATGGGTTTTTACCTACAAAGTTATAGAGTTTATTTCTCATGGTTAAGCTCCGTATATGCTAATATTTTTCTTCTATAAAGAAGAGTTCTTTAGTGACGAATCGTCACCCAATGGTTCAAAAAAAAGCGGCTGTAGACCGCATTTTCACTTGTGTTTGCTTAGCTAAAGCTGTCGAAGTTTAGCTCACGACCTTTTGCTTTAATTTTTGCTAATTCTTCTGGAAATAATTCATCCAAAGCGCTTTTTAATTCTAAGCACGGGTTACTATCTTTTGTTAGGGGTTGCCAGCCCATGCCGTCGTATAACAAATTACTGAGATTAAAAAGTTCGCGTTCAACAATTAAACTTGTTCTACCACTACATTGATCAACTTCCCCTGACAGCAAGGAAATTGCACCAAAAGCCGTAGACCAATTGCTAAAACATATTTGCTGAATATCCATATTTAAAGGCAGTGATAAACTATTATCGTTTAGGCCGTCTTCGACAATACCGTGGATAGAAGTCATTAACTTAACTTCTAACTTCTCACTTTCGTTAATATGCTTTTCACTTGATTTACCAGCAACATTAGGCGACTTTGCACAAAGTACACATTGAAATAATGCCGGGTATAACATCGCATAGATAAGGTAAGAGAAATTTAATAACAGCATACGTGACCGAGCACAGCCCTTAAACTGGTATGCTCGATAGAAAAGATCGCCGAGTACTTTAATAGAATAATTACTGATGGCTAATAGTAAGTCTTCTTTACCGATAAAGTGTTTATAGACGGTGCCTTTAGAGAATGGCACTTGTGCTACAACTTTATCCATAGTCAGATTTTCTATGCCATTTTTCTGGATGAGCAGCACGGCTGAGTTAATAATAAGCAACTCTCTTTCTTTTAATGCGGCTTCATCGAGTAATTTAGGTGGTGTCATGATCTCTACTTTTTAATGTGTGACGATTCGTCACTGACGAAACGTCATCATACTCTCAGTGTAATCAATGTCAATATAAATGTAACTCAATTGTAAGTGTGAATTTCCTTTCATCGCCAGAATATCGTTCAAGGGGATTAGCAACAAGCTAGTTAGGTTCCCTTAGTATTTATTGCTTTAATATTTTTTAAAAGTAGACTTAAATTTTCTTAGATTAAATGTGAGGTTTGTACATATCAATATCTATCGCTGCTTATATGTATTTCAGGAATAGATAAGTATTGCTTTGATAGGTTTTATTGAAATGACTACGCCCGTATTTGCCACTTTGAAGACGTTAACAATTTGAAAAGTTGGCCAGATTTCAAGTCGCTTTTGATCTGAAACTGACATTAACGATTAAGTACCTTGTGGCAGAGAACAGCTGGTAGGATTCAACTACAAAAGTCGTAAAAAACGCCCATTCACTCTAACCTAATGATATGTCTAAATGTATATTTGCAAATGAAAGCAATATTTAGTCGCCATATCGGACAAATGTAGATGAATCGGTCATTTCAAGAACAAATTTCTAAATAATATATCTTTAATCACTTACATTTTTCGCAGAACCTCCATTCACTCACTCTGGTTTAAATAGGTCTTGAGTCCGATTTTCTGCCGTTCAGCACTATCATTTTGATGGGCCGTTCTTGTAACTACGTCGCTATTCGACTTCATCGTTATATTTGACCTGTACTGCCAAAGTTGCCGGTCAAAGTTAGGAATTATTTTCAACATGGTAACAGTTCAAATTGGAGTAAGGTCATTTCCGACTCGCTTGATGTATTAGTAATACCTCTGATAAAGTATCCAGAATTAGTCGACCGCTACAATTTAGTTGCTATCGCAGTCTAATTCGGTGAATATGTTGCCCTTACAGAGCATCAGCAAGTAATTTTTCTATGGGTAGATTTCTTAAAATAGCCTTGTTCATTCTGGCAATAACTCAAACCAACTTCATTTTGGCTAATAGTATGGTTTTATACGACTCACTCGTGCCGTTTGATAAAAATCAAAAAAACAGCACTTTTAGCCAGTCAATCTTACCTCAGCTAAATCAAGTCCAACGGACCAAACAAGCATACACGCTGCTTCAATTTTGGGCGAGTTGGTGTCATAGCTGCGCGGGTTTCATGTACGACTTAGACAAGATCAGTGCAGCGACCCAATCCCCTTATTACGCCATCAGCATAGACAACAAATTCATCGATGCAAAAAATTATTTGGCAAAACATCCGTTATATAAAAAACACCGAAATCGATTCTGGTTTGATCAACAAAGTAAGTTAAAACAGTCTCTCGCTATCACAACCGTGCCAACGGTGATTATTATTGATCACCAAGGGAAACCCATTTGGCGCACCAGCGGCCATCTTAATAGCGACGACTTGTTTAAACTCAAGCAATTGTTATCTAATAACCTCGACAAGCTAACCATCAGGGATTGATATGACTCCCATTAATTTACTAACACTTCTACTCATCAGTATTTCTAATCTTAGTACTGCTGAAGAAAACACACCAAATTATTACCAAGATATCAGACCAATCATTGAACAAAACTGTCTGGGGTGTCATTCGTCAAAAGGAATTTCATTTTCTTTCGAGAATCCCGAGCAAGCTTATCTGTTTCACACCGCAATCAATTCTGCCGTGCAACAAAAGCGTATGCCCCCTTGGTTAGCCGAAACTGGTCATCAAATTTATAAGGATGATATATCTTTGTCGCAGCTACAACTCAAACAATTTGAACAATGGGCTGAGGCGGGTTATCCCAAGGGGAATAAACCAGCGAAAACGACAGGGTTCAAACTTGAACAACACAAGATAACTAACTCTTTTAATGCCGACCTTTCACTGAAAAGCGCTCAGCAAGCCTACCTGCCTAAACAAGAGCAAAAAGATGACTATCGATGTTTTATCGTCGATTGGCCTGAAGCCCAAGATAAATTTGTTACCGGATTTAAAGCAGTCCCCGGCAATACAAAAATAGTTCATCACATCGTTCTATTTGCTGCAAGACCAGAAGTCACCGATATGTTTAAAGAGCTAGAAGCCGAAGAGGAAGGCATTGGTTATCAATGCTTCGGCGGCGCGGTTCCTGATCGGCTGGGCGATAAAGAAACACGACAGTCGTTTGAAAAAAAATATCCTGAAGGAGTAAAAAAACTCAGTCAAAATAATTATTGGCTGGCTCACTGGGCCCCAGGGATGGACGGTTATCATTTCCCTAAGAATACCGGTATTCCAGTCAAAAAAGGTTCGGCTTTGATTTTGCAGGTCCATTATTATTCGGCTTTTGCTCCAGGGGAAAAAGATCCAGGAAGTCAGCTGAGTTTTACTCTTGCCGACTCGGTAAGAAAACCCGCAATCCATTATCCTTTAACCAAAAACGATTGGCTTAACAGCAAGAAAAACCAATCCATGGTAATCAATCCGGGGCAACAGAAAACTTACGCGGTCAATGTTCCATTGCAACGCATTGCCAACTACACCGCTTGGATAACAGAAACACAAATGGAAAGCGTTAATGCGGTGGAAATTCATTCAGCTAACGTGCATATGCACGCCTTTGGTGCTTCAGGTAGAGCGTCTGTAGTGTATGAAAACGGCGATACAGAGACGCTTTTATCGATACCACGCTGGGATATAGATTGGCAAAGAGACTTTACTCTGGCAGAACCAAAGCGTTTTGATAAGAATCGATTTGAACAAATCCAACTGTCTGTGGATTGCACCTTTAAAAATCATAGCGATGAAATAGTTTACGGAGGTTATGGTTCGGGTGATGAAATGTGCTTTAACTTTTCCTATATTGCATTAGAACTTACGGCTGAAGATGTTATCAAGCAGGTTAAGGGTACCGCAAAATAACAACTTACTTCATATACACAAAATAACTCTAGATTTAGCTATCACCGGATTTTGGTAGTGGAAAATTTTATTACTACAAGTGGCCCATTGTGGCAAAGTATCAGCAGCAGAAAATACCCCTGCCCTACAACATTAGCTTTGATCCAACTGGATTGTAACAATACATGCTACTTTCGGGTTACTGACAGCGATACCAGCGTGTACTAAAGTCTGCTACCAGGTCTGCACCTGATTATAATAAACCCAGGGATTTTCGATTCATAACTTCCGGTTAGCGCACGAAGAATTCATTGTTGATTTACGGATATTTACGATGAAATAATCATTGTTATAATGCTAATTAATGCCACAAAGCGGTCTAAATTTACGAGTAAAAACAACCCTGTTTTATGTTCACTTTGATACGAAAGAAGACCTTAGCCTTAGCTTATCTAACGACATTTGAACCGATACAAATCAGCCCTGCGTTAGATAATAGAATTGTTCTAAATTTCATCAGGAATCTATAAAGTCAAAAATTCTAATTTGATTAAAAAATACCAAAGCGGACATTAGATTAATATGATTCTAGGTATTAAATTTTGTGATTCTATGGCGCTTCGGGGCACAAACCGAGATATATTTTATGTAATCTATTTATCCCAGCATGAGTCAAAATTGTCTGTTTTGGGTCTTAGAATTCTACACTAACTGGCTATTTATTTAGCCTCAGACTAAAAATAGACACTATTAAGCAGCGAGTAATACGGCTGTTTAGACTAAACTTGAAATATACATTGATGATCTAATCACTTCTGATTAGTTGGCTAAATTAACTATGTGATTATAAATGAAGATGACAGCTTAAAAAACAATTGAAATGGTTTGTATACTCATTCTGAAAGCTTAATTAACTATTAAGCTAGGTTGTTTGACGTTACTAATTTGGTCAACCAATACTTGTAATAGCCTTAATTATTCTTCGCTCATAATAGCATGAAATTTAAAAGAAGCTGCCACCGCTATTAAAGCTATTGCTAATTGGTTTACCTTTAGTAGTTTGATATTATAGAAAAAATCTTATCGTACCTGTTGTTATATTAACGCTTCGAAGACGTGCCCCGTTAGCTTAACTGTGTAAAATTGGGGGATAAGTCAACTCTACAATACTGACTTCCGTTCACCAACCACTTCGACTTTAATCAATTGTATAACAAATTTTAATACACACATGTTCACTATTTATGTATAACTGCTTTTAGTTCGGTAAATAGATATTAAAGTTATCTGTATGAAATTCCGAATAATTACCATCAATAGTTTTAACTATAAATAATGCAGCAATATTTTGCTCTTTTGCCATAGCCAAGCCTTTATGTGGCCCCATGACCATCAACGCCGTTGATAAACCATCCGCGACCATACTCTTTGCAGCTATAACTGTCACCGAGACAAGCCGGTGTGCAATAGGTTTACCTGTTTTTGGGTTTATAATATGAGAGTAGCGAATATTGTCTTGTTCGAAAAAATTCCGGTAGTCTCCAGCACTGGCAACTGCACTATTTTTGGGTATGATAACTTGCTGAACTACACGTTGCTCTGAAAGTGGCTTTTCGATAGCTACTTTCCAGTTTCTCCCGTCCTCAGGCTTTCCTTTTAATCGCATTTCACCGCCAATTTCAACTAAATAATCTTCTATTTCTTGCTCTTCTAAAAAGTCAGCCACTCGATCAACAGCGTACCCTTTTGCCAATGTAGACAAATCAAGGTAAATATCTGGATTTAGTTTAATGATCGCATCACCTTTAATTTTTACGTACTGTATACCTGTTTTCAATTTAGCCACAGTGATTTGCTCTTCAGTAGGTATATTGATTGGACGATGAGACGGGCCAAACCCCCATAAATTAACCAAAGGTCCTACCGTAACATCAAGTGCGCCACCTGATAATTCAGCTAAACGAATCGCTTCAGTTAACATTTCTCTTAACTGAATCGATGCCACAAAGGGGGTGGTATTCTTCGTCTGGTTAAATCGTGATAATTCCGAGTTTTTCATATAAGTGGAAGCAACTTGATTAACTTCAGCAAGTAAATGATCAATCGAGTCCTGCATAATATCAGACTTGTTAAGATCATCTTTGTTAATATAAGTTATATGGTATGTTGTGCCCATGGTAGAACCTGACAGGAGTATTTTCTCTGGTATGGGCTTGGTACAACCAGATATCAGGGATAATGCTATTAGCAATAGAAAAGGAGAAAAGTATGGATTGTTTATTATCATTATTTCATTTCCGGTATAAATTTAAGCATTCAATGCGGGGTTAGTAAGTAAAAATAAATTCAGTTCTGGCTAAAAATATAACTTGATTTAATAAATATTACTTCAACATTTTAAACAACATCAAGTTAATCAAAAACGCCAAAGAGCTTTTATTTTCCAATATTCATCAGTAAATATCGGCTAAATTTCAACAAAATCACTTAAAGTCTCGAATGTATATGGACTCCTACTCTTTCGCAAGTACGCCGTTATTCGATTAAGGCGAGTGCGTTTATTCAGTTCACTGCGTTAATAATGACGCAATACCGCGCTAGCTTGCGAGTCCTGTTGAACGCGGCGTTGGTTCTTTATATAGAGTTTCCGGTATAGCTATTGGTATTACAAACTCAAGAATCATTGTCGGAATTAAAATACTTGCAAGGGGACCTATTTACAGCGTTGAAACCAATCGTCCGACACCCTAGAAAAAACACTTAGCAATTATGGGACCAAAAGATTAGGTTTGATTTTTTCTCACTAATGTAATTCCATCTGCTATTTGTAGCATACTTATATCAACGCGATTATCATTTTTAAGTTTCGAATTAAGATCCCTAACAGCTTGAATGCTATTTTCAGGGAGCATTACTTTTAATTTATCATCCAACAAGTTTGAATCAATAACAGCGCCAAAAAGAAGAACATTATCAATTACCATAAGCCCACCAGGCCTTAATAACTTAAGTGAAAGCTCGTAGTAATTATCATAATTTTCTTTGTCTGCATCTATAAATACAAAATCATACGATTCACCTTGACCATTTTCTAGTAACGATTTAAGAGTTTCTATTGCGGGGGCAATTCTAAGGTCTATCTTAGATTCTACTTCTGCCTCTTTCCAGTACCTTTTCGCAATAGTAGCCCACTCTTCATTAACATCACATGCGATAGTATAACTATCACTTGGCATTGCCTGAGCCACACATAATGTGCTGTACCCAGTATAAACTCCTATTTCAATTGTTCTTTTTGCACCAATGAGTTTAACCAATAATGCCATAAATTGCCCCTGCTCTGGGGGAATTTGCATAATAGCAGCTGGATCTTTTTCTGTTTCAATCCTAAGCCGATTTAGTACCCCTGACTCCCTTAAAGAACTTGCAAGAACATACTGATACATATTATCAATTAAATCTAAGTTACCTTTTTCCATTTATACCTCAAAAGTGGATGATGAACTGCCAAAAATTACGAGCTTGTAGAATAACTCGTTTATTATGAATTATCCCCATAAAACAAGGGTAGTAAATGCATTACCTATATTGAGTTAATCGTCGACAGTTCAATACTGGATTACGAAAAATTAGTAGTTTGACTGATTTCATTATTCTACAGCCTCAATGCCGAAAGACTTCATTAATCGGTTCCATGTATTGATTTGGCTTATCATGAGTGTCAGGTTGGCAACTTTCTCTTTATCGTAAAAATGTAATAAATCTTCGAAAAGGTTTTGGGCATCATGTTGCTGTTCACTGGGAAGCGTAATGTATTCAGCCCATGCCAAACAAGCCTGTTCTTCTTCGGTATAGTAAGAAGTATCTTTCCAATCTGAAATGGAGTACAAACGTTGAATATTTTCTCCCGCTGCTAGGGCTTCCTTAAAGTGCATATCGATACACCACGCACACCCGTTTAGATGTGAAACTCTAAGACGAATTAGTTCAAGCAGCTTAAATTCAGGAAGCTTCTTTTCAAAAGCTAAATCATTCAAGTAAGTTTCTGTGTTTTTCATTGTTGCCATCAAGCCTTTAGGTACTTCTGAAAACGCAATTCTTATTGTCATATTTTGACTCCGTTGGTGTATTTATGTTTCTGGGTAGTATCATATGTTATTGCGAATATTTTTAGAATGTGCTATTTATGCACATCAGTTTTGCATATAACGCAAAGAGATGTCAGTGTTAAATTCTATACGAATATTTATTAAAGTGGTGGAGCAGGGAAGTTTTTCTAAGGCAGGTCGCATACTTAATATGGCTACATCCTCTGTAACTCGTAATCTTGATCAGTTGGAAAAAGAGCTAGGAGTAACACTGCTTAAACGCAGCACCAGGCAGCTCATTTTAACGGAAGAAGGCAGTACTTTTATTGGTGGCGCTAATGAGCTTTTAACGCAGGCGAACGAACTTACAGCATCATTAAAAACCATGAACGCAGAGCCTGAGGGGGTGCTTAGAATATCCGTATTTGAGAGTTTTGGGCGCATGCAAGTATGCTCTATCTTGCCAGAGTTCCTTGAAAACTTTCCTAAGGTTAAGGTAGAAATAGAGCTTGAAAACAGAATGGTTGATCTAATGAAAGAAGAAATAGACCTAGCCATACGGATAGGGCGGCCTATAGATTCAGGATTAAAAGCTAGAAAGATAATGCCGAACCATACCCTAATTTGTGCGTCCCCTGCGTACATAACTAAGCATGGTTCACCACTAATACCTGATGATTTAATGTTACATAATTGTCTTGTGATTGGTAACAAACGACAAAAAAGTTATTGGCATTTCAACAAAACAAAAAAACACAAAAAAATTGCCATAGGCGGAAATCTTACTTCTCTTGGTGGTACGCCCATACTACAGGCTGCAATAAAGGGGATCGGCATAGCATTACTTTCTAACTGGATGATTTCTGACTATGTTCGTGAGGGGAAACTTGTGGTTTGTTTACCCGAATGGGACAGTTCCATGCACGAGAGTACCAGTGGTGATGTGTATGCGGTCTACACAAATAGTAATTATATAAAACCATCAATTAGAGCGTTCATTGATTTTTTAATTGACAAAACGCATTGAAAAACATTACAGCGGACAAGCCGCTGAATGCTACATTAATGACTGCTTTTATAAAGAAAATCATTAAGTTAATAGAAATTTAATAACTTTCCCTTCTTATTTTTCAATGTTGTATGACATCAGCTCATAGAACAAAGCTAACAACTTGCTCTTTTACTGACTAGCGGATATTTTACGATTCTGTCGTATTTAGAAATCAAAGTCAGAAATGCCTTTTCAGGCACAACTAGGCTGCCAAGGTGGGGAATTGTTCCCACAAACCATGCCTCCGAGTTGTTCTATCTGACTATTTGTAAGCATTTACCCGTTAATCGTCGCTAGTGCCATAGCCGTATTGCCACGATGATCAAAAAAAACAAAGGTTTTTCCTCTCAAGAGTTTTGCGTAAATCGCAAAAATGTTTAGCATAAACGGTATATTCTAAATCTATTTGAAATGCAATATTCTATTGGGCGGATACATAAACAACCGAATAGAGCCAGGCAGACGATTACAAACTTTGTGCTTTCATAAGTCCGTTAAAGTTTGATGCCGACCATGATAGCTAACAAGAAAAAATCTTAACAGCTTGGTTTGTTCTTTATTCTGCCAGGTTTAGCTCTTATCAATAGTTGCTCATGTTTCTAAATAATCACAACCGATTTTAATTAAATTTCATGGAGATATTTGTGCAATACCGTCTATCCAATTTTACCGCTCTACTTCTAGTCTTGGCCTACCCCTGGTTACTTAAGCTGTTTTATCTTGGTAACATTAATCAAATCTCGGTAACGGTAGGTTACCTTGCTTTTGCCTTAGTACTGGCAACACCTGTTCTCGGCATAATATTTGCCGTCAAACAACGCTATCAATTTAGCTCATCAGCGGATCAAAGGCGTAGTTTTGCCTTGCTGATGATTAGCACTATACCCTCGGTATTTTGCCTTATCGGTATAATCCTCTATATGTTTAATCTAAACTCGTTCGAATTACCCTTGTACTATACGGTGGTAGCATTGGCACTTATATGGATAAAAACAGCAAATACCATCCCTGCTCCAGCAAAATATTACTCGCCAAAATTAAGAGTCGCTCATGGTATCACATCTCTATTGTTACTGGTTTTTATTGGCTTCCATCTGGTCAACCATCTTGGTGCCAATTTGGGTGGTGATGCTCATATTTCTTTGATGGATGGATTTCGAAAATATTACCGCCACCCGTTGGTTGAAGTGCTATTGGTAGGACTCTTTAGTGTACAGTTGATTACAGGTTGGATCTTAGCCAGAACATTTATTAGTCAAAGCAGTGATGGTTATCGCACTTTACAGGTTGCTACCGGGCTAATATTGATGGTATTTATTAGCACCCATATAATTGCTGTAATTGGCCTTGCTCGTTTCTATTTGGAAATTGACCCCAACTGGGATTGGTTGGTTTATTCTCCAGGGCTTCTGAAAGATGGGTGGAATGTCCGTCTGATAAGCCATTATTTTGTCGGTGTTATTGCTTTGATTCTACACTTAGGACTGGGGTTGCGTATTGTATTGATAAACCATGGTAAAGAACGACTGGCAAAAATATTACTAGGTTTGACCTTTATTACGGCAATAGTCATAGCAATAGCTATTATGCGACCACTGTTATTGGCTTCGTAAATGAGAAAAGATTAAAGATAAGCCTCAATAAATGACGGCTTATCTATTTGGTATTAGTGTCACTGCAAAGTCTGGCAAGTTCACAGCTAAGATGTTTTTTATTTATTGCTTTAATGACACTTCTTGTGCAATTCACAAATGGTTATTTTTTTAATGATACTGAGTTTTCACTACTACTAATTCTAATTTTTTTATTAGTGGCTGTTTACATATATTTCAAAAAGTCTAGCGGGATTTGTTTGTACTACAAAATAAAACAGATAAGCCGTAGGCATATAACAAGGGTTTTCAAGTCGGACAAATTACAGTTGGCTGTTGTTCGTGCCTCATACATGTTAGCCAACTCTAATTAGCCGCTTAAAACGGCGTTATGCCTAATGGAGAGTAAATTGAAATCAGTTCAGTATGGGAATCCAGAAGGTAAAACTGTTATTTATTTTCACGGTGCGCCAGGAGCTCCTGAAGAGTGCGCATTATTTGACAGATATGCTAAAGAAAACGATTTAAATATAGTTTGTTATGATCGTTTTTCTATTAACTCATCGTTAAAGAACCAGGCTTATTATCAAAAGCTTGCAGATGTCATTATAGATAAAGCTAGTGGTGAGAAAATTGATCTGATTGGTTTCTCCATTGGGTGTCATGCGGCAATTGAAACTAGTCTTTACTTACAAGGAAAAATTCGTAATATTCACCTTATATCTGCCGCCGCACCACTTGATGCAACAAACTTTCTTGATGGCATGGCTGGTAAGATGGTCTTTTTGTTGGCAATGAAGCATCCAACTGTATTTACTCTGCTATCTTATTGGCAAGCTTTACTAGCCAAGTTACTTCCCAGTGTATTATTCAAAATGTTATTTGCTAGCGCAGCAGGTAACGATAAAGAGTTATCGAAAACTTCAGTATTTATAGGCTACGCAACTCCTCTTTTAACACATTGTTTCAATCTTAATGTGAAGGGGTATATAAGAGAAATTAATCAATATGTGAGTCCTTGGAAAGAGTCCGTCCTCAAATGCAACGTTAATACCCATATTTGGCATGGTACTAGTGATAATTGGTCTCCTATCTATATGGCAAATTATCTTAAAGACAATATTTCAGGGCCGACAACCCTTGAGACAATGCAAGGCTTGTCGCACTATACGTGTCTATACGCAGCGGCCCCTAAAATATGCTATCAACTAGCCAAAGCATAACAAGCTTCTGTTGCTTCTGGAATTGATCAAAGCAGGCAGGTGGGATCAAGTAGGACCGAATAATTTACAGGGGGCGGTAGCGTTTTGGTTTATTATATTTATTTGGCCGTTAATGATGACGGTAATTAACATGTGGACTAACCCAAATTTGGTCGGCAGTAAGCTACTAACGTTAGGCTTTATCGGTTCTATTATCGGCGGCACGACCAACCCTATGAGTGGCTTTTGGACCCTTATCCTGCTTTGTTTAGTTGGCCTTTTGATGGAAATAAAAAATTCGATGCACAGAACTTGATTGCTCATAATATTCAATAAATAAAAATCAGCATAGGAATTGAGTTTGGAACACTCGGAATTATAAATAAGTAGAGGCTAGGCACATGACAAAGAAAAATCTATTTTGGTGACGGGGGGCAAGGGCAATATTGGCCGAGCTAAACAATAGAGAACTGAGTGCTAATGCTCAGCCGCTAAGGCGTCGTTAGCTATATTAAGGAGTAAAAATTGGATAATACAGAATTAGCAGATTTGTATATCAAGCTTGCGATGAAGTATGAGGAATAATTTCCTGTTGAATGTTGTTTTGAAGCTGCCAGCCAAGAGCGAATTAAGATGATAGAGGAAATTAGCATTGATAATGCTATCAAGAAAGGACATTAAAACGATTGAACCGATATATTCTCATGGGAATATAGAGATATCTAATCATATCAAAGCTAAAAATATATTTTTGTTCTTTAGCTAATAAAGTCATTTGATAGACACTTAAACTAATAAGTAAAATAACTGAAATATAACACTTTTGAATAAAAAATATAGGACATATTACCTTGTGAAACGACTATTAACTATCATCTTATTTTTTGCCTCAGTGCCCGTTGTATCTTGTGCCGAGACACCACCCTATTCGCCCGGAGAATTGGATAAAATATCAAACTATTACGTTAAACCATTGCTTGAAGTTGTTAACTCAGGTGACGTTAAACTAATGGCGTCTTTTATTGAAAAAAATTACTCCCCTGAGTTTTTGGATGGATATCCAATGGCGGCGCACGTTATTTATATGCTTAATGCTAGTACGCTAAATGGAGAGTTATCCTTATACTCAGTTCATAATTATGATAAATCGCCCACTGAGCAAAAAATAACTCTCATTCTAAAAGCTGAGCGTATAGAAGCCTGGACAGGCCTTACTCTAGGTTTTTCATCTGAAAAGCCACACAAAATTAATAATCTCTATTTTACGCCCGCAATACAACCTGGCAATTTAACCAATAAAAAAAAGTTAACTTTAACAGCAGCTGTTGATGAATTAACAGATTACATTCAACGTATGGCTGACAAAGATGTGTTTTCTGGCAGTGTCCTTCTCGCCAAGGGAGACAAAGTGTTATACAAGGGAGCCTTCGGATTGGCAAGCAAACGGTTTAATGTAGCTAACAACCTACAAACAAAATTTAATCTGGGTTCGATGAACAAGATGTTCACATCAATAGGGATAATGCAATTAGTGGAGGCGGGTAAGCTTTCTTTGAATGATAAGTTAAGTAAATTTACAGACCAAAGTTGGTTGGCCAATAATGTCAATAATAAGATAGAGATCCAACATCTATTGACTCATTCTTCTGGATTAGGAAGTTATTTTAACCAAACTTATATGGCTGCGTCGAAAAATAGTTTTCGTGAGTTGGACGATTATAAGTCACTAATTCGAGGTGAAGAATTACAGTTTGAACCTGGCACAGATGTTCGCTATAGCAATACCGGTATGTTTATGTTGGGCGTGGTTATTGAAAAAGTAAGTGGCGAAAATTATTTCGATTACATTCGAGAGCACATATATAAGCCCGCAGGTATGCTTAATTCGGATAGCTATGAAATGGATCAGCCAGTTCCAAATTTGGCAATTGGCTATGAGCCTGACCGCAATAATGAAACAGGTTGGGTTAACAATATTTATCTACATGTCCTTAAAGGGGGACCCGCAGGCGGCGGTTTTTCGACAGTTGAAGATTTGCACAAATTTGCCGTTGCACTGAAGAATTATAAACTTCTAGGGAAAGAGTTAACCGAGCAGCTTTATTCCGCTAAGCCAATGTTACACTCATATAACTATGGTTATGGTTTCAATGTAAGTGGTTCACCTGAAGATCGTATTGTCGGTCACGGCGGCGCTTTCTACGGTATCAGCTCCAATTTGGATATATTTCTTGATCGTGATTATATCTCTACTGTTATGTCAAATTATGGTGGCAGTGGCAGTATCATAGTGGATAAGATTAATGAATTATTAGCTCGAATAGAATGAGTTGATAGCAGGTAATAACATAAATGGCTCAAGGAAAACAAGTTTGGCTAAATCGATGCATAGTAGGGAGTCATATCATTCGGTAAGTTTTATAAATTTATCATCCACTTTTGAGGTGTAAATGGAAAATGTCGATGCAGACAAAGAAAATCATGATAATTAATACGAGCTTTCACTCAGGTTGTTGAGGACTTGTAGTCCCATGGTAATTGATAATGTTCTTCTTTTTTGCGCGGTTATGGATTCAAATTTATGGATGGAAAATTTATGGATGGAAAATTTAAAGTAATGCTCACTAAAAATAGTAGAAAGAATTACATTAGTGAGAAAAAATTAAACCTAACAAAATGCTAAAAACGGACATCATTTTTTAAGTTCGCTAATGTAAGTAAAGGCACGGAAAAGACCTTTTGTTTGATGTATTAATAAGTATGGTGGTTAAGTAATATTAAATTAAAATGGTGTATTATGTTTTTCGTTCAAGCTGACTTATAGTGTTGGGTCTTGTTTGAATCGTTAATTACCTTTTTATCTCACTACTGGGCGATAACGCCTTAGGAAAATTCATTTAATGTCTGTTATCCTTAAAGATAGCGGACATGAAAATGGAGTTTATTGCTCTAATAATTAGGACCGCTGTGTTAAGGTTTTTAGATATCAGCCACACAACAAAACCTATCAATAGTTCATCACCAGCGGCTGATGTCTAAAAGGCCCACAAAGTGGAAACCGAGGGGATCAAATTCGGTGCTATGGGGATTGCTTAATTGTCTTTGGGTTTTCGTGGGTGAAATATGGTGGAGAATTTTTATCGTTACTCTGTAACAGCGTTACTGCGTTTTTCATCATGATATTTTTCTCTGACATCACTTTATTGTAGTGAACATTCGACAATAATGAGCAAACAAACCATAACTATCCCTTATCTCCATTATTGATAATTTAGCCTTACTCATCTGTCACACTTAATTTAGCCGTTTAGGCGGTGCTCGCGGTAAATATAAATGAAGCAATACTTCGGTCACTACCATGCCTGCGCCACAACATGGACAAACAAAGGTAGGTAAAGGCTCATGAGTTTTTTCCTCATCAATTTCCTTTATATCATTTTCAACGATAGGCACGTTAACGTTCAGTAATTGGCGTGCTTTAGCCAAGTTCTTTTTACGACCCGTATTAGAGGTCAAACCATAGTGTCGAATACGGTGAAAGCCACTCGGTAAGACATGCAACAAGAAACGCCGGATAAACTCATCGTGTGTCAGCGTCATGGTGCGGTGTCTATTTTGCTCCTTTACGCGATAATTCTTCCACTTAAAACTCACCATTTGTTTACTTATACTTAACTTTTGTTAGTTTCATCATTTGTTTATTTATGGTGTTATTAGCACTTAACTAAGATACTCCTTGAAGATCAATTCCATTTCCTGCTTGGTAAGTTTTTGATAAAACAGGTCAACACCAATAACTAAAGAAGAAAGAATAAGTGCATGTCGTTTAGCTTCTTTTTTGTTTTGATAAATATCTTCAAATAAATTTAAAAGATAGTTAAATCTTTCTTTATAGACCTCTTCGATAAATTCACCAATTACCGTATCTTGTCTGGCCCACATATTAATTTCTATTTCTAAGCGGCTATTTACCTTTATACTTTCAATACAAATTTTAATAAGTCTTACTAACTTTTCCTTTGAGTTTTGACCAAAATTTGCGTCTTTAATAAATTGACGGGTAAATAACTCTCTCCAATAGGTCAGTAAATTCAGATCAAATTCTTTTTTTGACTTAAACCAGTGATAAAAAGAGCCTTTTGTTAGCTTTAAACTTGAGCAAAGGTTGCTGATTTTAAGTGAACTACGTCCCGTTGTGTCTAAGATCTTTAGTCCAGCTTTTAGTAATTGTTCTTTCGTAACTTCAGTCATAAATAATATTTCACGGATAAAATTGCCACATACCTAAAGGTATGTTAGTTTAGCGCCAAACATACCACAAGGTATGTTTTGATATGGAGTACTTTGTGAAAGATTTCAACCAAATTAAAAGCCTCATCAAAAACAGTTTTTATTGCTCTCTTTCTGTAATTTCAAAAGAAGGGTATCCGCATATTTCACCCATTGGCAGCGTATATTTAAAAAATGAAGAAAGTGGTTATTTTATTGAGATGTTTACAAAAAGTTTTGGTGATCAAGTTGATAATAAAGCCTGTATTATGGCAGTGAATACTTCACTTTTGTTTTGGCTAAAGTCATTGTTTTTGGGGCGGTTTGCAACCCCGCCAGCAACAAGGTTATTAGTGACGATAAAAGAAAGAAGAAGAAGAAAAATAACAGTAAAAGAAATGGCTCATTTTCGTAAAAGAGTAAAACTATTTCAAAGACTTAAGGGTTACAAACATATGTGGTCATCAGCACGATATGTTCGAACATTTACGGTTGATAAGGTTATTCCTGTTTCTATTGGGAAAATGACGAAACATTTAACTTGAATGACTTTCATTGAAATTATTCATCACTGTAAATAATGGGTCAATTTTATTGACGATATAAATGAATAGTTGCTCGTTTTGGTATTTTTACCACATTAATACATCCGTCAGCTTATTTTAACGTTGCGCTGGGGTTATCTCTTCTAAGAGGTTGATATGAATAACATAGACACATTTCTATTGCTTGGAGGAGCGTTAAGTTTTAGTGCTGCTATTTTACATGTCGGCATTATTGTAAAAGGAAGCGACTGGTATAGAAAATTTGGAGCTGGCGAGAGGTTTGCAAAGATGGCCGAGCAAGGTTCTTTATATCCCGCTTTTGTAACGTCTTTCATTGCAATAATTCTTTTTCTATTTTCATTGTTTGCATTTTCTGGTGCGGGGCTAATTGAGCCTCTGCCATCTATGGGTGAAGTGTTGATTTTGATTACATTAGTATATTTAGTACGTGGCATCGTGGGATTCATATTACTCTTTTATAATAACAGACCGTTTATAACAGCATTAGGCTCAAAATTTATAATTTGGAGTTCAGTCATTTGTTTAGGCTTTGGCTTGGTACATATAATAGGTTTGTTTCACCAATGGTCCTACATAATGGGTTCCAATACATGAAAATTAGTATGCGGTTCTTAATGTCTTCATCATATAGCTGTTATGTGTTTTAAAGGAGTTAGGCGTGATTTCACAAGTATTATTCATTATAGGTGCTTCAATATTTGGCTTACTAGGTTTTGTGCATCTCATTTACACATTCTTTACAGATAAGTTCAATGCGCGTGACCCTGATGTGACTACCGCAATGAAAAGTGCAACGCCAAACATAACTAAAGAAACAACTGTTTGGCATGCTACTGTTGGCTTCAATGCCAGTCATAGTTTAGGCGCAATACTTTTTGCAGCAATTTACATTCCTTTAGCTTTTTCACACATTCAATTTATTGCTAATAATAGTTGGTTTGCTGTATTACCTTCTATTATTGGTTTTTCATATGTGTTTTTAGCAAAGATTTACTGGTTCAAAATTCCATTTTTCGGCTTTTTAATCTCGTCAATATGTTTTGTAAGTGCTTTTGTGCTAATCAACACATAAAAACTTCAAACGGAAAAAATACAACTGGCTGTTTTCACTCCGTTCAACATTTTAGTCAGCTATATTTTTACGCATAAGTAGGTATTATGCATAAGAAACACTTTCCTTAAGGTGATATAAATGAAAATTAGCATAGTTATCCCAGCCCATAATGAAGAGAAGTACATTGGTCGATGTCTGGCATCAATAAATGAACAGGTAGCTCTACAAGACCTGCAAGTAGAAACTATAGTTGTTTTAAACAGGTGTACTGATAAGACAGAATATGTTGCAAAATCTCATGGAGCTACAGTTGTTAGTAACGACTCAAAGAACCTGTCGGAAATCAGAAATACGGGGGTTGCTCATGCAAAAACTGAATGGGTAATTACCATTGATGCCGATAGCTGGATGTCTAAAGGCGTTTTAGCAGAAATATCTAAACATGTGAAACTACCTAATGCGCTTGGTGGTGGTATACGAATTAAGCCCGAAAGATTATCACCTGGAATAGCTGTCGGATATGGAATTATGCTGGTTCCTGCTTTTATCCTTGGACTATCTTTTGGAATGTATTGGTTCAAAAAGTCTGATTTTGATGCTATCGGAGGGTTCGACGAAAAGCGACATATCGCGGAGGATGTTGACTTTCTTAGAAGACTCAAATCGCATGGTCGCAAGAGTGGCAGGCGACACACAATGATATCAGTTGAATCAATTACAACGTCCTGTAGAAAATTTGACGAATTTGGAGACTGGCATTTTGTCCGTATATTCGGCAACCCATGCCGAGTGATAAGAGCTATGCATGGAGGCGAGCGAGAATACCTTGATAAGAACTGGTACGAGGGTAAACGTTAGTGACAGTGTATAAAAATTCATAACAAGCTGTTAAACAAGGTCAAAATACACTTGGCTTTTGCTCCTTCGTCGCTAATTTTAGCCAACTATATTATTGCCTGTTAACAGGGCGTTGGTAACAAGAGTCATTGCTGATGTATTGAGTTGATTTCAAGCAGTGAGCTTTGTTCATAAAGGTCTAAACCATGTTTTCAATAGAGTCATGCCCGCTTCCAGATAATGCATTACTGAATACCTATCAACAGAATGGGGCTTACACCGATTGCTATTGTACCGAAATATCCCGTACAGTAACTCATTCACAATATGTGAACGCTTTTTACACTACATCAGTTTTTAAGTTAGAGCGGTCAATTTTAAAGTGGGTAGTGTCAAAACCGTCATCAGATGCACAAGTTGTTCTTTTAGCAGATGGAGAAACTGATACATTTTCTGCTTGGATCGTGGAAAAACGATGTGAAAATCAATTGCTAATGTGCGATTACCAAAAGCGCACTAGGTCGTGGCTCATGATTAAACATGTGGAGAGTGAAAATGGCATTACAACAAGATTGTATTTTGGGTCTGCTGTTGTTCCTATAAAAAACATCAAAACGGGTAGCTCTTCCTTTGGTCTCGTTTTTCAAGCTCTATCTTGGTTTCATAAGATGTACTCTGTTGTATTATTATTCTCTGCTAAGGCACGTTTAATGATGTATAATTCATAGGAAATAGTTGCTTAGTATCAACTTTGAAGTGCGACTAAAGTAATTGTAACTATATCTCGCTCTGGAGGCGGAAGTGCCATAGAAAAATCCTTCTAATGTCAGCTATCCCTGAAGATAGCTGACATAAAAATAGTGTTAATTGCTCTAATAATTAGGTCGGCTTAGTGGTAACAGTGACGGTTAGCACTATCTCATTAGCGTCTTAGATTTAATACTCTACTTTATGTAGACCTTAGATGATTCTAATGTCCGCTTTAGAGATTGTGTACATAATCGTATGCTAAATATTAAGTAAGATTTTGGGTACAAATAAATAAAAGCATTTAAATTAGAATGACCGCAATAGGCTCTGAGCTACCGTTAATAACTTAAAAGCTAATGTCAGCTATTGGCTATAATGGGAATTATTCGTTCCAGTTTTACTAATGGTTTCTCTGACAAACAAAGCTTATTTACTGAGTTTTTAGCACAATATAAGCAAACTGGTTCTTACGTTTTATTGGCAAATATCGCTTATCAAATGGGTTGGTTATAACGGCTAAAACGACTTAATTAGCTGTACATGCAATCCATATTAAAAAATATATTTAAGGGCTCAGATATGACACGTGCTAATAATAGCAAGCTTTCTCTTTTATCAGAAAACAGTACTAAAATAAGATACCATTATTTAGATAATATCAGAGCACTGGCTATGCTTTTGGGTATCATGTTCCATGCAGCTTTAGCTTACAGCCCACTGATGCAAGGTTTTTGGTTTACCGCTGACACCGATAGTTCAGTCACCATTGAGATTGTCACCCTATTTACTCACCTGTTTCGAATGCCTACTTTCTTTTTAGTTTCAGGTTTCTTTGCCATTATGCTCATTCAAAAAAGAGGACTTACTGGTTTTATCAAAAACCGTGCAATACGAATATTATTGCCATTCCTTATTTTTTTCCCCTTGTTAGCAGCGGCTATTTTTATGGCCATCAACTGGGCTGTAAGCCATGTTGAAAATTTATCCCCTTTGTTAGTCTTTATTAAAACATTGATAGAGAACCCTGACGCTAAGCAACCACCACTATCAACAATGCACCTATGGTTTTTGTTTAATTTATTTTTATTTGTTTTATCAACAGCAGCACTTTATAAACTCAAGTTTTTTCAAAGCAAAATAATAGATAAAATATCTTCAACTAGGTTTGTTGTCTTTGTATTACCTATATTAATAAGCCCAGCAATGTTTATTCAATCAGCACCGCACGCTGCACCAGACAAATTCTACCCTGAATTATGGTCATTTGGTTTTTATGGTCTGTTCTTTATTTTAGGGGCACTTATTTTCTTAAAGCAAAGTTTACTAGATGAATTTGAACCTTATAAGAATAAGTTCTTAGCCATTTCTTTACTCGCTTTCACTGTTTTCTATTACTTTCTTCCCGCAACTGTCTCAATAGAAGAGGCTATGGCCATTGCTATGGATGGATTTACGCCAACACTGAGTCACTTAAGTGCCGCAATATGCGAGGCATTTATTGCGGTATATATGACGATATATTGTTTACTGCTAGGTAAAAAGTATTTAAACAAACAAAGTAAATTATTGAGGTTTATCTCTGACTCATCTTACTGGGTGTACTTGATACATATGCCTATTTTACTAATGATTCAATTCGCTCTTACTGATATTGACATGAACATGTGGCTTAAGTTTTTACTTAGTAGCCTTGCCACTTTATTTATTACCATGTTGAGTTACCTAATACTGGTAAAAGGAACCCCTATTGGTTGGTTATTAAATGGCAGAAAAAAACAAGTTCTGGCCTCTTGAAATGATTCACTCAAGCCCACATATGGTTCATGATTTTTTTACAGTAGGAGGCTTTCTCCTGTCATTTTTAGCTTAAAGAAATAAGCGTTTTAAGGTTAAATTTAGCTTATCATTAGCTACCTATGGCCTCATTGCTCTATCCCGACTCACTAAGCATAGGAATATCTTTTGTCTTATAAACCTAAACTACATATTGTCGAAGACAAAGCCGCTATTTTACATGGCTTAACCGATTTATTCACCTTACATGACTTTGAGGTATCTAGTTAACAAGACGATCAAAAAGGTCCAGAAGTAGCATTAGCAAGAAGCTTTGACTGTATTTTATTATATGTTATGTTGCCGAATTTAGATGGCTTTAGTATTTGTAATAAAATTCGTGAAGTTTCACGCGAGCAGGCAATCAAACGAACACTCACAGTTGGCTGCGATTCGTTTAGCTACACATTTTAGCCAACTATTACTTAGCCGCTTATTGTGGCGTTGGCATCTTAAGTTTTGTTTATCTACAATCACTGCTGTATATTTAATTCGTGGTGTCGGTGGCATTGTTGTAGCATTCATGCCGAACTCAGTTCAGGTACAGCAACCAGGGGTTTCTTTTCTGTTGTGGAGCTCATTTATTTGTACTATATACGGAGTTTCATATTCAGTTGGCGTGTTAAAAGGCTGGTCAAGTTTCTCACCAAAACACATATAAAAAATAAGGATAAGTGTCGCGCAGTCGACACCTTATCTGGATGTTGAACAAGCCCGGTTCACTTATATAGTAAATTGTGATTTTGGTTTTCTTTGTAGCATTCAACGTCACTTTCTTTGGGCAGAATGAGTGTGATGTAATTACAAGCACAAGCACTTGAATGGTTTAAAGAAAACAATACCTTTATCTTCTGTGACTTATCAATAAATGGCCGTCACTTGCTCATGCAAAGTGATCTTCCCCCGTTTTAACGGACACCAAAATCTAATCCAACCTGTCCAATTATCTATAATAGCTTATGTCTTCTTTGTGGTAAGAGTGACGATTAGCTTCTAACTCACTATGGGGCGAAAGCGCCATAGACTTAATGCTCTAAATTTATTTAAAACTTAAATAATTCCAATGTCCGCTTTGGAGATTTGAGATCTAATTCCGTGCAAAGGTTTTAGGCATAATTTTAGTTTTGAATAAATGTGATTGTTTATGTAAAAACGACAACTCTAGGATCACTGATCTGCCGTTAGTAACTCAAAAGCTAATGTCAGCTTATGGCTAGCACTTGTCCTAAAGAACAATCTGTAGTTAACGTCAACAATGCGCACAAAGCTGTATATCAATTATATGGCTATCTATTTAACTTTCGAGCACTTTAGTATTTAGAGTGAAATACAATGGCAATAAGGGGTGTCATAAATTTATCAGGTTTTTTCTGGCGGTGGTCATCACAATAATCCTTTAATAAAGTGGGTTAATAAATTCTAGTAAAGGATTGTGTTTTTTTAAATTGCGATGGATGTCTTAGTTATTCTTGAAGACTATCCTTCTATAGTAGCAACTTGTGCTTGCATACATTGTGCCCACATAATGCTCGCATGAGTAGAAGCTGATGCAGCTGCAGAATATCCAGAGTCGCTTCTACTCATAGAGGCTAAAGCATTGCCTGCTGAAACCATACCGTTATATTCATTGTGACAAGAAGCAGCAGAAGAGCTACCAGAAAAACCAGAGAGAGATATAGCTAATACAAATATAAGTCTTTTCATTATCATTCCTTTAACATGATGTTTACCTGAAATTAGGTGATTCATCCTAGAACAATATTTTAGAGATATCAAGAAAAAACAGCAACTTAAATAGTTGAAATAATTAACATTCATAAATATCGTCGGTTTTAAATTGATATTTTAAACAGTTGTAAATAATAATGTGTATGACTACAGGGACACTTCATACAGCTTACTTACTAACACTGTAGTTACAAAAAATTAACTTAACACTTCTAGAATTACTTATCTTTGGGTTAATAAATTATTTCAATTTAAAGGACATAAAATGAAAAACAATAAATTAGCATTAGCACTTAAATATTACTGAAACTTCTCAGTTATATGACTCAAAAAATTCAATAGAAAATATATGTGGAACTTTTTTAAGTTAATTTCCGTTAAGCGCACCAAGAAGTCGTTAGCGGTGACCTGTTTTCAGTTGGTCATTTAATTACGAGGTAAGGCTCACTGTTGCCACAGAGGAGTCCTTAGCAACGGTAGATTTTGAAGGCATTTTTTGGTCACTGATGTTACGAAAGTAGACGTTAGCCTTGGCTGATCTAGCGACAAGTAATCCGACATTTCGGTCATTCACTTTATTCATAATTAGAGCTTTAATTCTAAGGCGTTTTCGCGCAAAGCGCCTTAGCGGTGGTATAAATTATTTCCGCATTATCCTCTATTCATCATACTTATTCTAATGCTTAGAACAGTAGCTCTATACATTACTCTACATATGTAAATCAACAACTTAATGTCGTTGAACACTCCGTCCTTTGGTGCTAAATGACTCGGAAAAATTAGTGGGAATTTAAAAGACATTGAATTTCAGTCAGATTTTATTACTTTCCCATAATTCATGCCATGTTAAAACAATAAACGGCGTAGCGGTGATAATAGAGAAAGTGAGGGATCTTGATTACCGCAGAAGGTTATCACGTAACGGATAACAAACAACCATTCTTACTTTTAAAAGTAAGAATGGTAAATAATAACTTACGCTGCCTTTAAGGTACTTTCGCCGATTGTAGATCTTATTTCTTCAGGAAGGGTTTGAAGAAAAGCGCTAATTTTACTTTCCATACCACATGTCATCATTTTAAGAGTAATTTCCAGCACTAGACTCTTATATCTAGACTTTCTACTCCATTGAATTGACATGGTTTGATTACCTACCGATTCATGGATTTCTTGAAGAGTACCATCAAGTGAGTAATGGTAATTCATTGTGATAATTTGTTTTTTATCATTTTTTAATTCATCACTATAGGATAATTTTAAAATTACCCCATTGTCATGCTTATCTATATGAGTTGAAAAATATTCTTTTTCAAAGATTGCTTGAGATAGCTCAGAAGGCTGCACGCCCTTTGATAATTTAAGCTCAAGTAGCGTGTTGATTTTATTTTGTATTGATTTATTCATAATTATTTTATAATACCTCTTAATTCATTGATTAATTCAGGTACATCTTTCTTATATGCCGCAAGGCTTTCATTGTCCAATTCTTCGATTTTACCATACTTTTTCTTCAATTTCGCTCTCATCCAAATAACCAAAACACCATCATTTGCGGGCTTATTTTTTAAAGCATAATATAAAGCACTAATATTATTAAATAATTCTTGAAATTCAGAACCTTTTGGATCATGCCCTGTTATTACTAGTAGTTCTGCGATGCTAGATTCTATTTGCTCATTGATTATTTTTCTTATTTGTTTTTTAAACTGAGCTGGACGAAGTTCTCTTTGTAAAGCATCGATCTCTTCAAGAAAAATGTCTTTTTTCTTATTGTTAGCTGTATTAATCATGGCCTCAATTGTGGCTTTATCTATACCTTGTTCTTCCAATACTTTCGTTAAATTTTGATTATCTTCTGAAATTATTTTTATTTTTTGATCATATAACTCTTGAAAATCAATATCTGCAATGTAAGAAATCTCACTTTGGTCTACACGGTCACCAGCAACTACTTTAGCAAAAATTGCTGCCTTATTTCGGTAGTCTTGAGCGCTAATTACGATTTCATCCTTATAGGACACTTGCGTTTTTGCCTTCTCTACTTCTTGCTCAAATTCTTTCCATAAAGCATTTAAACCGAGTTCTTCATGAAAAATCACTTTCGCATAGTTATCTATTTCAAAGTTTGTAGAGTCTTCATCTTGAATCACTCGCAACACGCGACCAATAACTTGTGCAAATGCATTTTTACTTTTGTAAGGTCTGAATATACCAAGAATAGTAAGGTATTTATGATCGTATCCTTCTTTTAACATATCAACGTTAACCACAACATCGCACCTATTCTGTTCAATGGATTTAAATGCGAGTTTCTTTTCATTATTTGAAAGTTTACTATGAATCAATATTGTTCTTAATCCTGATTCTGCGTACCATTTCGTTACATCTTGAGCATGTTCAATGCTACATGCTGCTGCAATTATTTTATGAGGAATATTAGGTGAATAAGTTCTTAAATCTTTTAAGTGTTCAATCGTTTTATTGATCACATCTTTAGAGCATGCTTCAGATAATGCTATTGAACGTTCTATCCATTGTCTGTCGTGAAGATCTTCCACTTCATGAATGGACAATTTAATATCTGGTTTTTTTGGGCTAATAAAAAAAAGCTCATTGTTATTAACGGTCGATTTTGCTAGCCATTTAACAAGTTTTATTCTCATTACTTCAGCAAGTGATTTTTCAAAAATTCTTTCACCTGGTAACTCAAGATCATCTCCACGATAAGGTGTACCGGTTACATGAAGTTTTTTTGCAGCTGGAAAGTAATCTAAAACTTCTTTCCAGCTATTAGCAGCAGCATGATGGGCTTCATCAACAATTATCATGTCAAAAAAATCATTGGGAACCTGAGATAATATCCCTTTAGTCGAAACGCATCTTTGAATATTTGATACGATAATATGATTTTGCTCCATGTCTCTTAATGTTACACCATCAACATAGGGAGTCATCTTAGGTTGACGTCTTAAATCAAGTATAACGCCATGATTCATCCAAAAATTATCACGTAATGACTCCTGATTTTTTAAAATACTATCAGCTGTTACTAGTCCAGGTGTTATTATTAAAACTCGACCTTTACAAATTCCGAATGGGGCTATACTAACAAGTCCTGTTTTTCCAGAGCCTGTTGGTAACACAGCTAAAGCTTCACCCGTTGGATGTTCGTCAAAATATTCTTTTATTGAAATATACGCTTCAACTTGAATATCCCTTAACTTGTTGTTTCCGATAATGTATGCGGATGTATTCAAAAAATACGACATGAAATTCCCTTTCTAAATTATTAATTGGTCAACTTTTTATTTTATACATCAATTTCCCTGTAATCAAATGATTAAGATGAAATTTAAGGAGATTATTGATAGAGCGTAATATCTGGTGAAAAGAAAAAAAGGGACACGCATAAAATCCCGTTAATAAATAATAAGTTAATGAGTGGATTAGATTTTTAGCACCTATTTTTTATGAAAAAAAACAGAATAAACTAAAGTTCTGCATAATTTAGAGGTGTAGTTTTTAACGGATAATTGCCTTAGTGCTAATTCATATTGGTGCTAAAACAAACGATTCCCCATACAAAACCTAATCCCTAAACCAACATTGGCATAACTATTTCTATTTCTCTTTGTGCCCAAAAGTGAGATATAAAACTAAAAGGGCATGACCTGTCTAATGTCCGCTGCAGGCTCTGAATTGACGTTAATAACTCACAAGGTAATGACCGTTTAGGCTAGGAGCTGAAGTATTAATTTAGTCACTCGTAGTTTCTGCTTTGCGCACACAGGAGACATTAGTAAATACTAATGCAGGAGTTATTTTGACTGCTTTGAGGCAAACAGAAGACGTTAGGCTATTGGCACTTGATGTAAAAACCACATTCGTCGACTAACGCAGATTTATGAGCAAAAAAAGCATCAACCGAAATGGCAGATGCTTCTTGATGGTTATCGACAACATTGGATTACATGGGTTTATTCTGGCATCCCGTCATCGATAATTAATTTCAATCGTCAATCAGTAGCGTTAAGATTGTTTCTTAAATCGTCGTGATGCTAAACCCATCAACCCTAATGCAAAAATAGCAAATATTGAGGGTTCTGGTATGGTGTTCATATCATTCATTTTAACGAGCATAGTACTAAAATCAATTTGAGTGGGTGTCTGTTATATTTGCTTTCTTGCTCGATAAATGATCACCTGGCTGTTTATTGAAGGAATCGTTGCCGACCCTCAGTTTCTACTGATGTATTTTTTGAATTTAACTATCTATTCTTCATAATCATAGATTTATCACATAAAAAATATGTATCTATTTAATATTCATGATAATATTTTTTTGTGTCATATTTAGGCACAAAATTAATTTTAATACTAAAAGGACGTTTTCATGTTAAAAAAAATAGTACTAGCAGCGGCATTAGCTGCCTCTATGTTATCAACGACATTTATTACCGCCCAAGCAGCAGACAGCGGTTATACCCAAGAGCTTCGCTGTGTAAACCACAACACTGGCGAAGGTGAAATGTCAATTTACTACAATGGTAATTTTGTTGGTAGTTATACCGCTTACTTTACCAGTTGTGGTGCCAGCCAAAACGGTTTTTAAGTAATAGGTTACATATTTTTTGCGTGAGCTTCTAAAGAGGCTCGCGATTAAAAAAATATCAAATCTCAATGGTCATGGACCTGTGCTTCATAGTTTTGGCATTTCGAAACGGCCTGATTCAATATCACTTCAAGCACCTTATTTAGCATTACACAGCTCCTCAGACCAAGAATGACAATCATAAGCTTAATGTAGTCGTCATTCGATTATTTAACAAAAAATTGCACTGTATCGAATAATTAAGGCTCTATATAAGCTACGACCGCTTGCTCAAAAAACAGCGGACGTAAGTGAAAAATACTGTTACTTCTATAATGCGCACTTAGTTAGCTTTATGTTAATTTCCTACATGACAGGCAAAAACAAACGGTGCGTTATAAATACTGTGTTTATTAAGCTAATGGGAAACGTGCTAAGGGGAACATGGGATCACCAATCGTCATGGCACTCTTTTTAGTCGCTCTGTTTATGATCACTTTTGCCACAAAGCGGTCTAAATTGGAGTGTAAATCTACAGCGCTTTATCTATATAGTGCACACTCTTTTGAAATGACTATAATTACAAAGTACATCATAAATAAATTTACGCAAGGTACTCAATTAGTACACCTTACACCATTACAGGGCAGTAAAAAGAGAGAGTCAGTCCAATCGAGCAGTAAAGCAGTGAAGCTATTGCCACTTTGCGAACATTAGCTGGTTCGCACTTAAAGCTGATTTAGATTAGATTTTGTATTGATAACGCCACGATCAGCTGCAACAAAAATTGGAAGCCATTTTTTGGCTGGAAATTTTTATTGCCAAATCACAGTACCTTGTTCTGCGGGGATATAATCCGCTTAATGACTCCAACTCCATGTTAATGACTTAAGTCATGACACCTGGGCGGAAGGGTTTAATGTCTCGGATCCCTTGTTGCGACCGCTTCCGATTCGAAAGTTTAACCTTTTTGGCTATTAATCCTCGCTTTTCTGAGTAGCATTCAAACTCAACAGTGGCACCAACTTTTAAAAAAGCACAATTAACAAGATCGGCTTTACGTACCATTATATCTGGGCCGTCCCCGTTATCCAGAAATCCAGACTCTTTATCTCGGAACCATTTCTTGACTACAGTTTCCAATACAACACTCCTAATTTAACTTACTTACTACATTTATTAATTGGTAGTATCGCCCATAAAAAATGAGTTGATACACGATTCCAGTAACTTACGCTCTCTATTACTTGGGTTAAAAAGGTAACCCTATCAACATCCGTTCATCACGCTGATGCCGGTATAGTTGTTCCTTTATGCGAGCACAGTAGACTAGATAATTATATGGATGTATTTTGATCATCAGTTAATAGAGGATCATCGGAAGGGGCTTCTTCACTAGCCTTTTCCATTTTTTTCAGACGTTTATCCTCTTTCTTTTTCTTCTTCGCGAGTTCCCTCTGCCGCTTATCATAGTTGTAATTGCTTTTCGCCATTTGAATTCTCTTGAATTAATTTAGGGGTGCATCTAATTGGTAACATCTAGCTTTGCTAAGGCAGTTTTAGGGCGAGTCGCCGCTTAAAATCGTCTCGTTTGAGCAATTTGTTAACTTTTCTATAAATCTAGATTTCGTGTCAAAACTTCCGCTGATTTAATAATAAGCTTTGTACGATGAAGCTCTGGATGTTTTTCTTCGTCAGTGTAGCCAATTGGATTGCCAGTTCCCGTATTAACAAACCAAGAGTTTTCTGGCCTGCGCTTACCCAACAGTTTCTTTAGTGCCTGCGGTGTAACACCCAAAGCTTTCGCGGCGGCATTGTATGTGCAGCGAGTCTTAACTTTGTTCAGATAATCAACTACCAAGGTGATTTTTTCTTGCATTACAATTTGTCCCCTAGAAAGTTAAGCGGCAACAATACCTTTTTACTAGCACATCATCAATAGGTTATAATTATGTAATTTTGTAATTTGCCATTGAAAGGCGAAATTTTTCCTTATTTGTGAAGGAAATACTGCGATTTAAATCCAAGCATATTTTCCTAATTAAAAATAGAAAAAGTACTCGATTTTTGTTGATGGCTTTCGTCCGGTTTGCGCCTTGACGACAAATGGTGAATGCAACGCTATCCTTAAGACAAGGTCTAATTTACTATGCCACTTCATTCACTAAAGGGTTTGTAATTCAACAAATATGTTCTTTAAAATAAAGAGACAAATTGGCTGTACCGTGCCCCTACTAAAACTTCCGAGCATATTATTGTCGAAATTCCTTCATGGTATTAAATGATTAAATCTTATGTATCGGGACGAATAATATATCTAATAAAACAGTATTTCTAAATGACTGAAGATTAGATAACCCTTACAAACATATTATGTAGATGAAAGAAAAGTCACCTAGATTAAATTTTCTCTATCAACATAATTACAAGTATTTAAAGCTAATAACAATTGAACTAATAAGCCGTTAGCCTTAACATTCGAATTATTGATTCACTGGCCATTTTAACAATGGCCATTTAAAAAAAACAAGGGAGCATTTTTTGTCATCTTCTTTTACCAGTAAACTGCCAAACCTAGATACCAGTATTTTCACTGAAATGTCGATGATGGCTAATCAACATCAAGCTATTAATTTATCTCAAGGTTTCCCTGAATTTGATACACCCGCTTTTTTGAAAGATAAAATTAACCAAGCGATCAGCGAAGGAAAAAACCAATACTCACCATCAAACGGCTTGCCAGACTTGTTAACTCAGATTGCCGCAATGATACATAGACAATATCAAACTGATTTACCCGCTGAACAAAAGCTTGATGGACTAAACAACGTAACGATTACTTCCGGTGCTACCGAAGCATTATGGGTTGCGATACAAGTACTAGTACGTCCAAATGATGAAGTTATTATTTTTGACCCTGCTTACGACTCTTATGAACCAGCCATTGAACTTGCAGGAGGAGTTTGTCGCCATATCGCACTTGATGCGCCAAGTTACGCGATAAACTGGGCGCGGGTAGAACAAACTATTAATGCCAATACACGCGCTATTATTATCAACAGCCCACATAACCCAACAGGTTCAATCCTTAGCGCATCTGATCTTAATACGTTGCAGAGTTTGGTTGAAAAATATAATTTATATGTCATCAGCGACGAAGTTTATGAACACATGACTTTTGACGGCTTACGCCATGAAAGTGTTTTGCGCTATCCCCAGTTATTTAAACGCGCTTTTGTTGTTTCAAGCTTTGGTAAAACCTTTCATTGTACCGGCTGGAAAATGGGCTATTGCGCGGCTCCTGATGAACTGAGTAGCGAATTTAGAAAAATTCATCAGTACGTTACCTTTTGCTCATTTACGCCGGCACAAATAGCCATTGCGCAAATGTTGAAAGAACAACCATCGCATATCACCGAGCTAGCAGGTTTCTATCAACAAAAAAGAGATTTACTTATTAATGCTCTGAAGGGGTCTCGCTTTACACTACTGCCATCAAAAGGCACTTATTTCATATTGCTAGATTACTCAGCAATATCATCTCTTAATGATCGTGAATTTTGCGAGTGGTTAACTAAAGAAGTCGGCGTTGCTGCCATTCCACTTAGTCCACTTTATCCCGCAGAACAAAGGGAGGCTTATCATCAAAGTAATAAAATAATTCGACTGTGTTTTGCAAAAAATGACAACACCTTACTTAAAGCCGCAGGCATATTATGTCAACTTTAATCATAGCCGCCGTACAGTATGATATTCGTTGGTTAGACCAACAAGCCAACTTTAATGCCTTAGAAAAACTCATCAAAGATCACTTTACTGACAATGCAGCGGCCGACTTATTATTGCTGCCAGAAACATTTTCGACCGGGTTTTGTATTAATAGAAAAGACGTACAAGAACCAGAAGATGGCGGCACTGCTTTAGCTTGGTTAAAGAAAATAGCACGCCAGTATAACTGCGTAGTTGCCGGCACTGTTTTAGTGAGTCACCAGGATAAAAAAGTAAATCGTTTTTATTGGGTGTTTGCTGATGGCACGGTTGAACATTACGACAAACGCCATTTATTTCGTTTGGGTAAAGAGCAAGATTATGTTGAACAAGGCCAGAGCAGAAAAATAATCACTATTAACGGCATAAAAATACTGCCATTAGTTTGTTATGACCTACGCTTTCCTGTTTGGTCGAGAAACCGACAAGATTATGATCTTATGGTTAATGTCGCTAATTGGCCTGCGCTACGACGCCATGTTTGGGATACCTTATTACAAGCACGAGCCATGGAAAATCAAGCCTTTGTTGTCGGTGTTAATCGTATTGGAGAAGACGGAAAAAATACCCCTCACTCAGGCGGTACGACCATTATTAATTTTAGCGGTGAAACCATTGTTTGTGCCGCCGATAATCAGCAACAGATAATTTCAACGCAACTCGACTTTAGCAAACTTGAGAAATTTAAACATGACTTCCCTGCCTTTTTAGATGCTGACGAATTTGAACTTAGATTATAAATACCGTTATTAACGAAAAAACGACAAAAAAATGGCCTCATCTAATGAGGCCATTTTGATCAAGTAATGAAGTTAAAATACTTTAGTATTCACTTTATTATTCAATAATTATTAAAAAGTTATCTAACAACATTATTCAGTTTATTCGTAAAACACTGCTCTGTGCGACAAATACTCTTGTCTTGCAAGGCTGCTTTGTAATCGTCATCACCTTGATGGGCAGTACCAAAACTTCTCACAATTATGGGTTGAGTTTTTTCTATTATTGAAGTGAAAAACGTTTCCATATCGCTTTGGGTTAATTTTTCAATCTCTGTAACAATGGTGTCATTGGTATTAAACTCAAACGCCTTGTTATTAATTTCTGACCAGTAATTACGGGTACGCTCACTTAAGTTTTTATCTTTAGCTTGCAAATCTTTAATGAGCCCTTGTTTGTATTCATTAAATTTTTCCGCGGTCATCTCATTCAAAGTACCTTTAAAGTCAGTCATGAATTGATCGATACGGCGTTTTAATTCAATAGGTCCAGCTTTAGGTGATTGAACTAAGAATGACAAACCCGGTAGATTTTCTAATCGAGTATTTCGACCACTTACGATATAGCCAAGTTGCTGATCGGTACGAATAGATTTAAAGAAAGGAGCACTCATCATGCTACCGAATAATCCATACTTAGCTCTATTAGCGAATGAGTCATCATTACTTATGTAGCTTTCAACTATGGTTGAATCGTTATGATCAACCACTAACTCTTGAATTAATGCATGATTAGTGTTGTTTAATTTAACAATTTTATTAGCACGCTCTTTAGCCGTAGAATTGGTTAAATTAAGTGCATAAAGGGTTTTACCTAATTCAACTGACTCTGTTTTAAGCATATTTCCGTGTACTAACACTTCAACTTCAATCGCTTTATGAAAATCTTTAATATATTGAGCTAACTGTTTTGTTGTTACCGTTGCTAGCGCGCTAGCTAATGCTTTGGCTGAATATACTTTAGTATGCTGCATTTGACTTAACGCTGAACGAGCTTGGCTGTAAGGACGATCAAATTTTGCATTGTTCCATTTACGTATCAAGCGCTCTTTGTGTAAATTAAAAGCAGCTTCATCAATAGCCAAACCTCGAATACGTTTATTAATGGTACTTAAAAGCATGGCTTGTTTTTCGTCATAGCCATTTACGCCAAAGCCCATTCCTGCACTGGTAGACCAAACGTTATAGTATAATTCAGCTTCTTTAGCGGGATAACCAAATTCATTTAAACTGTCTTTTAATAACGCACTGTAAAGGTAGTTTTGCGCGCGAGACAATGCGTCTTTTCCTGCTTGAACAGAGTATATTTGCACATTAACAGTTGCTTTAGGCACTCTAAATTCAGTGTCTTGCTTGTGCCATAATTTAAAACCTGACTTTTCAAAAACAACCACAGGATTGTGCGTCTCTGACTCTATTTTTTTCATTGTTAGGTTAGTAGCAATAAACGGGTTAGCTGCTGGCAGCGAAAAAGCATCAATAGTTTTGGGTAATTGATAGCGACTAATATCTTCTGCACTGATTTTAGTCATTGAATATGGAGTATTGTATTCAGGCTGAACTTTATCCGTTGTTAAGCCTTTAGCAACTAGTACTAATCGCATATTCTCAGGTGTTAATTGTGCCAAGTATTCAGTGACTAATTGATGAGAATAATCACCATATAAATAACCTTCATTTAAAATATTTTTTGGTGAAAAATACTGTAACTGTCGAGAAAGATAACTCGCCGTACTTGATGCTCCCTGTTTATCTAAGAAATCAAAACTATTTTTTGAAATAGCAGCTTGCTCTTTAAAATACTCTTGGTTGTATTTCTCATCTGATAACAGTCGTAAATAAGAAAATACCGCTTCAGTAACTTGTTGATAATGTTCCAAACCTTTCGGTGTCAGGGTAATAGTTACCGAAAAACGGTCATAATCATCAGGACCATAAGCCCCAGTACCCAAAGATTCGATTAACCCTTGATTTTTTAGATGGCTATATAAACTGCCTTTGCCTTCTTGACCTAGTAATGAAGAGATAATGCGAAGTGGCTTTTCTTCAAAATACTGAGTTGACTTAGTAACAGGAAATGCCAAGGTTAGCTTTCGTGTATCTTTCATAGGCTCTATATTAATTTGTACGCCTAACTGCTCAGGTAAATAGGGCTTCATCGTTACCGGAGTAGATTTTGAACCATTATTTGGAATGGCTGAAAACATTTCGCGCGCCCATTTTTCTAAGGTATCGAGATCTTCACGGCCCACTAAGGAAAGTGACATACGACTGGCAGTATAATTCTCTTTATAAAGTGCTTTTAAGTCATCAATAAGTAGATCATTTTCGCGATCCGCTAAGGTATCTAAATTACCGACCGAAAATTGGCTTGATGGATGAGCAGGGTTTCGCGTATCTTTTAATACTTCTCTGATACGGCGTGCATCGTCTTTAATTTTCATGCTGTATTCAGAGTGAACAGCATTTTTTTCACGATCAACGTATTGCTTATCTAAACTAGGCGAGATAAAAAATTGCGCAAAACGGTCAGTAGCTTCTTCTAATGAGTCTTGATTTACTTGGAAAAAGTAATTGGTATGCTCTTGACCTGTACCAGCGTTTGACCAACCGCCATTCGCTTTTAAATACTCATTGTATTCACCCACTTTAGGGTATTTTTCAGTGCCTAGAAACAACATATGTTCTAAGAAATGAGCAAGACCTTCGCGATCTTCAGGATCGGCCATATGGCCAATATGCACATCCATTGATGCAGCAGATTTATCAGCAATGCTATCAGAAACGAGTATAACTTTTAAGCCATTATCGAGTACTACGTAACGGTATTGACGTTGATCATTTTGACTTTTAATTACCGTTTGGTTGGCTAATAGTGAGTTAGCTAATACCGATTGAGTGTTAGTAGTAGGCTCTGTGCTGTTGCAACCACTAAGGGTACTAACACCTAATGCTGCGGCAACTAAAGTTGCGATTAAAGTAACGTTATTCTTTCTCATGATTATCCCTGATGTACAAGTTTGAAGATTATTATTATTCAATAGTTATCGTAATATACACATTAACATTGGCTTAGTGAACGTATTAAACTCACAACATGTAACATAATATTTACTCAATTATTACCTAACCATGGAGACAGCCAAAGTGGCGGTTCATGTTCTATCACTAATGTCTAACTTACTCATAATATTGTTAGTATGAAAGCTAACGGTTTTTATGTTGACAGATAATTCGCAAGCAATATCACTTAAACCGCCCGCTAGTATTTTTAAGACAGTTAATTCCTTATCCGTTAACTAATTTATCTCCAGAGATATCATCCTTAGGCTTTATATCTGGTGATAAATAGCGTTTTGCGCGGGACGCATCAAGTAGTAGTAGTGCCGCCAATTTATCGGGCAAAATAGATTTACATATAAAACAAAATTCCCCTGCCAAAAACAACCTCAATTAAAGTTTAATAACGATGAGCAGAAGCAACAGTGTCAAGTAAGTTACGACAAAGAAAAATACGAACTACAAAAGTGTTATAATGAGGATGTGAATCAATATGATAGCAATTTAGGTGGCGGCTTTAATGATTACTTTGACCTTGGTGGTAATAATGGCGGCGGTAATGATTTTGGTGGCGGTTTGCAACTTTGCAACTTTGCAACTTTGCAAAACAGTAACAACTGGAACGACAAAAGTTTTCGAATATATAACTGGGGCTTGTTACCGCGTCCCTTTTAGAACGGTTACATATAAGATATGTGATTAGGTTACTTATATAAATAGTTTAATGATATGCATTTAAATAAAGGTGAATAAATGAAAAAGCAATTTATAAACTTTATCGGCCCCGTATTTGCCCATAAACCATCAAGTCTTCTAGTAATAATATGGATGATAGGTTTAAGTGTGATGGTATTATATCAGGCGAGTAATCTTTTATTCGCTTATATATTCGGCTGCATAACGAACTTTCTGGTAGTTGGCTCATTGTTTCATTATATAGAGGATAACTTTGAGAAAAAAAAACAGCCTAATGATGAAGATGAAAAAAAACTCATTGAAGGATAAAACGAGTTTAAGCTTTTATTTTATGAGTAAAACAATAAGATCTGAGCTTTTTTAAAGATGCGTAATAACAAAGGGCAAACCAGTTAAGGTTTGCCTTTTTTATTTCAAATGTTTTGTGATAAAAGATGTTACGAAGTTTTTCACCGCGAAGGTAGACATTGCTTCTTATCTTTATGCTCGCTAATCTATTAACAAATCTTAATTATAAAACACATAAATATGATCTCATCATTTTTACAGAAGGCATTAGTTATTAGCTGTTTGTTAGCTTTTATTTTTCCTCTTTATTTATTATCCCAAGACCACGAATTAGGTACGTTACCACCACCAAGAACACTAACAGTAGACCAAGCAAAGGTTGCCTCGGCTAATTACCAAAAATATTGTTCGCTATGCCATGGCGCAGACCGACAAGGCCATGTTAATGATCACGCACCATCGCTTCGCAGTAAAAGTTTATTTGAATCGGGTGTTCCGCACGCAATTTTAAGACCTATGTCTTATGGTAGAAAAGGCACTGCTATGGGCGGTTATCTTGATGAAGTTGGCGGCCCTATGACTTTAGATGAAACATGGGACTTAACCTACTGGTTATTCGAACAAGCTGGTGTAGAAAGGTTAAAACTATCGACCAACCCTGTTCTTGGTGATATTAAGCGTGGTGAGCAAGTCTATTCAGCGAACTGTACTAGCTGTCATGGTGTTGAAGGGGAAGGAGTAACAGCTCCGGCGCTAGGTAATCAATCAGCACTTGCCCACAACACCGATGAGTTTATTCGTCATGCCATACAAAATGGCCGACAAGACACACCAATGCAGCCCTATAAAGATAAATTGTCAGCGCAGGATATCAACAATATTACCGCATTTTTACGTAGTAAAGCACTCGGTTGGAAAGAAGAACGGACCATACTTAAAGCACTGCCAACACCTGAACAATACGTTATTAACAAAAATGGTGATGATCCAAATTTCACCTTGCAAGATGGCATGTACGTATCATCAAAAGATTTAAATGCCGCATTATTGGCAAAAAACAAAATGGTACTGCTTGATACCCGGGTGACTTCTGTTTGGCAAACCGCACATATCGAAGGTTCAATACCTTTTCCCTACTATGCCGACCTAGACGAAACCGTGGCCGGTATTCCAAAAGATGTACAAATTATTGCCTATTGCTCTTGTCCTCGTGCAGCGGCTGATTACACAATAAAAAAACTAAGAGATCGTGGTTACACCCGTACCGCTGTTTTATGGGAAGGCGTTTTTGGTTGGATGAATTTAGGTTACCCGGTAATGCGTGGCGAAATTGAAGGTGTTGACGACTAAAAGGTTAATGCTGCCACTTTTCAAGCTCAGCATTTTTCCTGTTTGGCTCACAATAGCAACGACCATTCTCAACGAAGTACAGCGGTGAATAAATCAACCGCTAGCCGGTTATGCAACTAAGGCATTTATTCGTTTAAATAGAGTGTTCTTAGTTATCTCTATTCGCAAAATAATACTCATATGATTGTTTAGATAAAGCTTTCTGATAAGCTGAATTTAATAACTTGAATATTTTTAGGTTAGCAACCGCGACATATATAGGCGTAGAGTAACCATGGAAATACGAACAGGCTACCTCTTTATATTTAGCTGTATTTCGATGATAAACTTGTACCGGACTCGGATGATAAAAAGCATCAAACCTACCTCTTTGCGTCAACTCTATCCCTCGATTTACCGCATTTTCTCCCATTAAAGCAACTAAGTTAGCTTTAGAGCTTTCAAGGGCAAAAACAAGGGATGAATTTGCCGGAAAACCTATCATTAAGTTGTTAAACCTGTGGGTAGCACTTAATATTGGAATGAAGTTTTCTTTTTTAAAACAAAGACCAGGAGTAGCATAAAAGAGAGGTAAAGGCAGCGTTATTATTGACTTTTTAATCACAGGAATTGGCATCAACATATCGATCCTACCTTCCTCTAATTCAACAGAAGCCCTTACTCTCGGTAATTTAATATATTCAAATGAATAATTTAAAGGCAGTAAAATGCTATTCATATATTTAATTAACGGGCTTTTATTTAACTCTTCATTGAAGTTAATATGTGGAGGGTAATCGACTACACCTATCTTTATAGTTTGCGATGTTACTGCAAACGAAAAAAAGTAAAATAGTGCTGCGCAGATTGTTCCCTTTCTAAAACTAACCATATAAAGCACCCCATAACTTCATTTTTCGTAACACTTACTTGCTATTGAAATACTGATTTTTCTATTGAAATACTGATACCGCCACCAAAGTCAGCCATGGTCCAATTTTCCATTTCAAAACCTGTGATATCGATATTTGTCCAATCAGACTTTTTCCTATTTTTATTCAATGGGTTATTCTTTGGAGATCCGTGGCATGCTAAACAATAAGGTGCCATTGGCAGGGGAGTAAATTGCCGAATGGCTGGTTTACCATTAAGTTGCGCATTTTCATCATAATATATTTGTGGTTTTTTTATTATTTTTAACATTATGCTACTTTCCCATTTGTCTGGCTTATTTAACTTGTTCCGAATACTTCCTGCTGTTCGGGTAAATTTAATTTTTAAACCGACACCTTTCGTTGCCAACTTTGCCGATAACTGAAACGCAAATGTAGCGGGAATAATCCCTTTGAACCCTATTTCGTCATCATAAATAAGTGCTTGATTATCGTTCATAACCTCTACCATGGCTTGCACTAAGGCACGTTTTACCAAATGATCTTCTGCAGGAAATTGCTCATCATATTTAGCAAGATAAGTTTGTTTGATATTTTGCATAAAACGTTCGCCAAAAAGATCGCCCTTATCTCCGCCCTTTTGATTAATCAACGGCTGGTTGATAAAAATAAATACCATAGAAGACATATACATTTTAGTAATGTCGTTAATAAGATATTTCATGGTATTTTCATTAGCAATTGACTGGAAACATGTAAACAAAATACAAATAAGTAGAAAAGACTGTCGAAAAAATGATTTTATTTTATTTTTTGCTAACATTATGGTTTCTTACCTGTCATTAAATAAAATGATTGCATGATAATTTACCAAACCACATCCAATGTTTACCTTTTTAGTTTAGCCCTTTTGTTTAGTTAAGCGATAAATTAGAATTGCCGTTTTTTCGATGTTTTTATTTAACGTTGTTAAGTCTGCAATTTCATTTTTAGTATGTGCGCCAGAGCCCATTAAGCCTAAGCCGTCGAGAGCCATATCAACATGCTGAGCTGCAAATGAAATATCGGCTGCGCCTGCTTTTCTTGGGTTTGCCGCTTTTACCACGTTATATCCTAAGTCTTGACTAACTTGGCTATATTGCGACAACAAGTCTAAATTACCTTGGGTGAGTGCCATAGGTGGATAACCCTCTTCAAAAATGAGTTCGGCTTTTGTGTGGTTTAAATTGTTTTTGACAATATTTTGCATGGTTTGTTGAGCGCTTTTTAACTGCTTATTTGAAAGTGCTCTTAAGTCCCCTTTCACCTTAGATTTTTGCGCAATAACATTACTTTTACCAAATGCCGAACCTGATGACTTTGCAAGATCAAAGTCTATACTAGTACCGCCGATGATCAGACCAGGATTAAAAGTCAGGTTTTCTTCTTGTTCTAGTTGCGCTCTAAATGCCTCTAAAATACGTGCTGTTTCATAAATTGCACCGTAACCAATTTCCTCATTAAATATTTGCGAAGAGTGTGCCGGTTTGCCTGCAACGTTCAAGGTCCAGCCGGTGTAACCTCTACGTGCTGCCATGCCGCTATTTATATTATTATCACCATTTTCGAATCCTAGGGCTATGTCAGCCCAAATAGCGCCATCGACTATCGCTTTCTTTGATAAAGACAAAGGTCGGCCACTGCTTTCTTCATCACCCGTTAACAGCACTTTAATACTGACATTATCGAGTAAGTTAAGTTTTTTTAGTGCTCGCAGCGCAGATATTATAATGGTATTACCGCCTTTCATATCCGCAACGCCTGGACCTGCGGCTTGAGTTTCACTCAGCAATGTAAACTTTTGAAAGCTATCATTTTTAGCAAAAACGGTATCTAAATGACCAATCATTAAAATTTTAACGGCGTTTGGTTGGCTACTTTGGTGAGTCGCTAAAAGATGACCCGCACGATTAAAAGCCCTGCCATCGAGCCATTGCACATCAAAGCCGATTGCTGAAAGTTGTTGCTTAGCCAATAAACCAACTTGCTTTACACCGGCAATATTCATTGAACCACTATTAATATTGACCGCTTGCTCAATATCTTTAAGTGCTTGCGGTAAAGCTAACTCCACTTGTTTAACTATATTTTGTTCGTTGAGATCTAATGGTGTTTTTGCATGGGCGCTACTTATTAATGAATAAGCGAAGCAAACGCTTAAAAAAAGTAATGCCGGTGAAGAGATTATTTTAAACATAGTTATCTAACATAAAGGTAAAGTGCATTTAATATCTAATAAAAACGATTTTATTTCAAATAATAACGGCTGATAAATATTGTTTGCTAAAAATTAAACTTGCCACAACTGTATTGGTGTATTATTGTATTGATACACTATGTTTTAGGTGATCAACAATGATCCAATTTAATATTGAAGCGAGTTCAGGAATTCCTATTTATAAGCAGATTTTTGAACAGGTTGAACGAATGATTGCTAATGGCTATCTGGTTGAAGGCACGCTTCTTCCTTCTGTTAGGCAAGTTGCTAATAATATTGATGTTAACCCTATGACCATATCAAAAGCGTATGGATTATTAGAAGAGCGTGGGTATTTAACTCGTCTGCGCGGTAAAGGAATGATGGTTGCGCATCAAAGTGAAGAAAAATCTAAAAAGGAAAAAATGATGATATTAGACAAAATGATCGCCGAGTTGGTTTCAGATGCTGTGCAAATGGGTATTAACAAACAAGAGTTACTGACATTGATTGCCGATAAGGCTGAACAACTAAATTTGCCTGATAAAATCAATTCACAAGGATGAGAAAATGACCACTACTATTCAGATTTCAAAATTATCAAAAAGTTACAAGAAACAGCAAGTACTCACTGAACTAGACTGGTCTATTAAACAAGGCGATGTTATCGGGCTATTGGGTAAAAATGGTGCCGGTAAATCGACATTAATTAATGCCATACTCAATATTAACCCCGCCGATAGTGGCTCTGTTTCATTATTAGGTGAAGACAATAAAGTTTTAACCTCTGCAACTAAGGCCAGAATAGGTTATGTACCACAACAAAATGATGAAATAACTTGGCTGACAGTAAAAGAGCTTATTCAATTTAAAAAGCAGTTTTATGCTCATTGGAATGACAGCAAAGTTGCTGAATTGATTAGTCGCTGGGAAATAGACACTAATAAGAAAATGTCTGAGTTATCGGTAGGCCAAGGACAACGCGTATTAATTATATTAGCCTTGGCTCATGAGCCAGACTTAATGATTTTTGATGAACCCGCGGCTGCATTAGACCCCGCAGGTCGACGAGACTTCCTCAAAGAAATTGTTAACTTAGCTGCCGATGAAAACAAAACTATTATTTTCTCAACTCACATCACCACAGATTTAGAACGGGTTGCCAATAAAGTGGCTATTTTGCATCAAGGCAAGATTTGTCATTTTGATGACTTAGACAATGTTAAGGAAAATGTCGTTAAAGTGTCGGTTATTAGTGACCAACCTAATAAGATTACTATCCCTTATGCAATTAATACTTTTCAGGATAACCATCAAGTTAACGGTGTAGTCACTCAGGTTGATCTGCAGTGGAAAAAAGAATTAGAAAGCCAAGGTCATCAAGTTGATATTACTCCAATGAGTTTAGAGGATATCTTTTTGGAGCTAACCGCATGAGTATTATAAATACTTTAACTAAGGGATGGCTATTTAGAATATTTACCGCTTTATTATTGTTAACCGCTATAGTCTTCAGCTTTTTTTGGGATACATCAGAAAAACAAAGTACTTATGGGGTGGCTATACTTATTTTGTTTATTAATTTTTACTTGCTAGGTTTAGTGGGGTACCGAGTAGCATTGTTAACTCAGCACACTATGGCGAAAGTAATACCTGATTATTATTTGCAGCTTAAAGGCGCGGTAAAAAAAATATTACTGTTTAGTTTATTAACGACGTTAACCTTGTTACCTAATGTCACCATGATGTTAGGAACGATGACTTGGCTTTTGGTTATCTTCTTATTTTTAGCCATTTCTTACCTTCAGCCTAGCGTATGGTTGGTATTTTCAGCGTCAATATTTGCGGTTACTTTTAGCTCGTTTGATTTTACTTTAGCAGAAACAAATTATTGGCTGTGGCAAGTGCCTGCTTATTGTTTACCAGTTTTTGGCTTTATTAGTTACCAAGTTATTAATCGTTTAGACAGGTTTAAAATGAGGCCCGAACTGAAGGTACGCTACTCTACTTATTCAGGGCTATCTATGAGTAGCTCATTTAACAGTATCGACAAAATGCCGGAAAAGGCTCGTCCTAAATTACAGCAGTGGATTATTGATAATAACTTAGTGATGTTTCGTAAGTTATTGCGCTCAGATAAAAAAATAAGCAAATTAACCTTGGTTGATATTGCTTCATCAGGGGTTAACCGTTTTGGCAAAGCTAGTTTTTTTGGCTGGTCAACAACGGTTGCACTCTTTTGTCTATACCAACACTTTTTCCCATTATCGACCAACACAGCAGATGATTTTTACATGATGTTCTTTGCCATGTTTTCTGTTGGTATTAATGCAATGGGTTCAACAATCTCATTCTTTACCCTGAATGAGCGTAAAGAATATTTAGCGCGTTTGCGCTTAATGCCATTGTTTAACAATGAGCAAGAGTTCTCTCGCTTAGTGTTAAAAGTGTTTTTCATTAATCAAGGTAAGTTACTCTTGTTCACGTTAGTCAGTAGTACACTTGTTATTTCCATGGTCTGGTCTGACCCAACTAAATTACTAGTTAATACCTTGGTGATAAATACGGTTTCTTTTTGCTTTTTTTCTGCCTTGGTTTTATTTGGATTGCATACAAAGAAGCAGGTTAAAACGATTATTATGGTGATTATGATGATACTGTTTATTTTATTAATTCCTGTTGCAGTGATAAGTTATAAAGAAAATATCCATTTATTAATAAGTAATACAACGCAAGGTGTAATGGTTATCGGTTTTGTATTATTGATGCTGGCTTTAGCTAAATGGAAATTCAAGGTTCCTAGCTGGCAAAAGCTAAGCTAAGCTAGTATGCGAAAGAAACATTTCCATCAGTAGGCCTCTATGATTACTAATAATGGGGCCGATCTCTATTTAATGTATTAAAATGACTATGCCACCATTATTCTGACAGATAATCGTGGCACGTTATTATAGCCTCTCTAATTGACTACAAACTTATTTCTCAACTAAACTGATGTATTACTCATAGTTACATCATTTAATCAAACTTAAACATGGTCTATAGTTTTTCTCGTAAGACCGTTTCGGCTTTAACCTAAACGCGCCCATCATCTTACGTCATTCATTAAATTAAAAGCTATACACTAAAGCCACAATGGCTTGTTGTTCTTTGTTGCCCTCAATTAGTGGGCTATCGATTATCATGTTATCTAACTGGGTGTAATTTACATTGCCCATTATCGACCATTGCCGGTTAAACGGATAAATTATTTGAATACCTAACGACACATTAACAGCATAGTCGTCAACCAAGTATTCTCTTCGGCCAACGCTAACATCAGATTGTTCAGCGGTAATTCCGTAATAGTAATTCACATATTCTTTACTAAAAACATTTACGCCCATAATAACTTTAACTTGCAGACCTCTATTATTGTCAAACACGGGTATTGCCAAGCTTACATTTGCACTACTCGCAGCAGAATTATCAGTTATATCATACGCTAAGTTAATATTTATCCATGACCATTGAAATGTAGAATAGGTCAAAAATTCAGTGTCTTGTGATTGATAACCGTCAAATATTTTATTTTTGGACCAAGCACTGAAAAACGAAAATTCTGGATTAAATCCGTCAGATCTTGGCTTTAGCCCCCACGAAATTTTTATATCCTTGGTCAAAGGGAGTTGATATTCCACCAATTTTTCAACACCAAACGACCAATTACCGTATTGAGCTGAAAAATAGGGTACAACTGCGGCCTGCTCATCGTTACCTACCCAAGCAGGCGCTGAAACAATAGCGGCTGCACCCAGCTTAATTTGCCAAGAAACATCACTTTGTAGCGATATTTGCTGTGCAACTATCGGCCAAGATTTAACAAGTAATATCAACACCACAAATTTAACAACATTAACTATTTTTATATCATTCATGCTAAGTTCACCTATGCGTAAAAGTTGGCAGTTTATGGAATAAAAACAAAATTTACAGGTAACAAATGTCATATAGTTAAGCTGTATTACTGATTAGCTTACAATTATTTAGTAATAACAACATATACTCAATCGCACTATCCTGCTTTAGAGTAATGACATTTGTCACGTTATAAGTGATCAATGATTTGGCATAATGCAAGCGCATTTTTATTACTGGAAAACATGGATGAAAACTGAAGATGGAGGCCTAATACTCGCCATAACGACTTGGACAGCAGTAATGTTGCTTTGTTTGGTTAATTGGTTTAATGGTAATACCGATATCAACTTACGAGCAATGGAACTAACACCGTTAAATATAGTAATAGTTACATCTTTGTTTCTGCTGTTTATAATTGGTTACTTATTACACGGAGATACTTTCAATAAGGGTTTTATACCGCCACGGAATGCCTTGGGGTTATGGCTATCAGGTATTGCTACTGCTGCGCTGTGTACCGTTTTTCACTTCGGCTTTATCGGGATTTTAGCGATAATAATTGTCGCTCAATTACCGCGACTTTACTCCCTAAAAAGAGCACTTATTATCGGATGCTTACTGCCAATTATTGGCGCATCAATCGCTTATTTAACTACAGGGTTACCGTACTTTTTCGAAAATGCATTATTGTTTTGTTTATTTAATTCTTTTGCAGCAATGTCGAGCCATCGTTTTATAACAGAACAAGCTGAAAAACGTATATATCAACAATTAGTTAGAGAATTAAAAGCGACTCAACTATTGTTATCAAATACTTCCAAACGCGATGAAAGATTACGTGTTGCTCGAGATTTACATGACTCCCTTGGTCATAATTTAACAGCGCTAAGTTTACAGCTTGAAGTAGCGAGCCATCAAACACAAGATTTGATAAAACCACACATTCAGCAAGCAAAATTTATAGCTAATAGTTTATTGTCTGATGTTAGAAAAACGGTATCTGACATTCGAGAAAATCAAGATTTCCAGCTAGAGCAAGCAATAGTTTTATTAACGCAAGATATTCCAAACTTACAGGTAAAACTTAAAATTGATTGCCAGACCAATCTGCTTAATATTCGACTTGCCACCGTTATTTTCCGTTGTGTACAAGAAGCAATAACCAATGTAATTAAGCATGCAAATGCAACAGAGTGTTCGGTTAGTCTGGAGTTAGCACAGGAACATTTATTGTTATGCATAAGCGATAACGGTACATCAATACATAAGGTGAAGTTTGGCAATGGCTTGCAAGGTATGACTGAACGAGTTCGCTTAATAGATGGTTCATTATCGATTGAGAATTTACCAAAAGCATGTAAATTAACCGTAAGTTTTCCATGGAGCAAAGACTAACAATGACTATTCAAGTGTTAATAGTAGAAGATCAAAATCTTGTTCGAATGGGCCTTTGCAGCTTGTTAGAGTTAACGGAAGATATTAGCGTTATTGCGCAACTCAGTGATGGTTGTGATGTGAATTCGATTTGCACTCAATATCAACCCGATATTATTCTACTTGATATTCGCATGCCCAAAACTGACGGTTTGTCAGTACTTAGTAATATGTCAAACGCCAATATTACTGTGCCAGTTTTGGTTTTAACTACCTTCGACGAGCACGATTTAGTATTAAAATGTATGGAACTTGGTGCTAAAGGATATTTGAGAAAAGATGTAAGCTTAGAATCACTCATTACAGCGATACGTTGCATTAATAATGGCGAATTGTGGATTCAACCTGCGATAACAGAACAAGTTAGAAAACATTACTCGATTACAGACAAAAGCGTTATGACGCCCTTAATTGAAACGCTCACCTCGAAAGAAACACAAATATTACGCCTAATAGCGGCGGGTTATTCGAACAACGAAATAGCAGACGCTTTGCATAACTCTGACGGAACAATTCGTAATGCAGTATCAACAATATTAGCTAAACTCAATGTAAGAGATCGAACTCGAGCTGTGATCGCTTCCATGGAACACGGCCTTATTTAAGAGCTTATCTGCTGTAGCATAGAAGATTAAAATTATTATCTATAATTTATCATGGCTATGTTATATCGCTTTAAGCCATACGGATTAAAACATCCCCTTTAACTTTCCTCACTGTATAAAACCGCCATCACAATGCTTAAACCTTGTGCAACTTCAACTTCATTCATGGCTGCAAAACCCAAGCGGATAAAGCGGTAATCACACTCTGGCAACTCTTTGAGCATATTAAACTCTACTTCTGTTTGTAAATAGACTTTTTTTGCTAAGAGTTTTTCTTTTAAACCGACGATGGACTTGCCCGTATCAAGCCAAATAGCCATGCCACCAGCAGGCACTTCAAAATGTATTGGCATCCCCTTAGCTTGATAAGACTTTAGCTCGAGTACCATAAAATCACGACGCTTTTGGTACAGACGTGTCATCCGACGTAAGTGCCCTTCAAAACCGCCTTGTTGCATCCATTTAGCCACGGCTTGTTGCACTAAAACATTACTTTTGTGATTCATCAGCATTTTATAAGCTGACACTTGGGTAATTAAGGCATTATCGGCGACAACATAACCAATACGTGCGCCACCAAACATTATCTTGGAAAACGTAGAAATATAAATGACTAAACCAGCAGGATCGTCCGCGGCCATAGGAGCAATAGGCTGGCTGTCATAATGAAATTCATGATCATAATCATCTTCTACAATCGCCACACCATACTGTACCGCTAGTTGATAAATTTTCATGCGTCGGGCAATATCCAAAGAGACTGTCGTTGGGTATTGGTGCAATGGCGTCAAATAAAGCAATTTTACATCGCCCTCTGCTAGCACTTTAGCTAAATGAACAGGGTCGATACCACGTTCATCTTGTTCAATAGCAATTAATTCGGCTCCTGCTCTTTCAAAAGCAGCCCAAGCAGGTGGATAGCCTAATTGCTCTACAGCGACTTTATCACCGGGCTGAAGCAGTAACTGAGAGATCATATACAAAGCTTCTTGTGAGCCATTACAAATCATCATTTCTTTATCGGTAATAGAGCGCACACGACGTAAGTAAGTCGATATTTCGGTAATAAGCTCAGCTTCTCCGCGACTATCGCCATAACTTAAATCATCGATTTTCGGTCGTTGACACGTTTGTGCAAAATGACCTTTAAATTCATCAAAAGGGAATTTTCTGATATCTGGCTGACCGCCAGAGAAATTATAAACATACTGGCTCGCTTTAATTTTTGGCGTAACCGGTATATTTTGTTTATGGCGAAACTGCCAATCAAAATCTTGCGCTCTTTGATTTACTTTATTTACTGGACGACTACTTTGAATGGGTAAATTGGCTACCACCCGATACCCTGAACGTTCTTTTGCTTCAACCCAACCTTGCGCCACTAATTCAGCCAATGCCGCCATAATGGTATGACGATTTACCGCTAACTGTTGCGCCAGTTTTCGCGCGGAAGGAAGCCATTCGGTAGGGGCAACCTGCCCTTCTTTTATAGCTTTACGTAATGCCTCAGCAATCACTAAATACTTTGCTTGTTTACCTGACATATTGTCTGCTGCTAGGTTTTCAGTCGATAACCCAGAGTTTAGGTTCAAGTTTAGGTTTAGGTTTAGGTTTAAAGACTTCAATCTGGTCTACCTACTTATACGAATCTGGTTGTAGTAGTTATACCAAAAACATTGATAATAACAACACTTATCGACACCATCATGGAACAACAGATGCAACAACAGCCACTGCAAGCAATTACCTTAGAAACCAGCTTAATAAAATTAGTCCCGATGAGCCTGCAACATCTTAATGACTACTGCTTAGCAGGAAATTATCCGCAAGTTTGGCAGCACATGCCAGTTAATCGCTGTAAAAACAATCAGGTTGCTAAAACTTGGATGCAAGCAGCCATTAATGAAATGTCACAAGGGCTGCAACTCGCGTTTATCACTATCGATAAGAATACCGATAGAGTTATTGGCTCAACGCGCTTATTTCGCTACAACGAAAAAGACAAATCGATTGAGCTTGGTCATACATTCATTACCCCTGAATTTCAACGAAGTTATGTCAACTCACATGCAAAGTATTTAATGTTAAAACATGCGTTTGAGCATTTAAAAATGGCGCGTGTTGAAATCTGTACTAACGAAAACAATGAACAATCTCGCAATGCTATTGCTCGTATTGGTGGTCATTTTGAAGGTATTTTAAGAAAGCACCGCCGCTCTCCTAATGGTAATTATAGAAATACTGCCATGTTCAGCATCATCGATGATGAATGGTCACAAGTAGCAAAAAACTTATTAGCGACCAGTAAAAAAGCAAAGGAATTTGAGCATGTACCCGCCTAAATACTTTCAAATAAATAAAGATGAAAGTCATAAATTAAACAGTGTTATTAATGACAACCCATTAGCAACACTGCTAATAAATATTAATGAAGCATTACCCCATATTAGCCATATACCTTTTCACTTCGATGAGTGTGAGTGTGAATCTGAATCTGAGTCTGAGTCTGAGTCTGAGTCCAATGGTGACTCTGCAACTGATACAGAAGATCAATGTCTCATTGCCCATGTCAGCAATCGTCATCCATTAGCGGAGCAATTATTAGCACAAGACCACGTACAAGTGAGTTTAGTGTTCCATGGTGAACAAGGATATATTTCACCTCACTGCCATGACCATACTCAAGACAATATTAGCGGACAAGTTGTACCCTCATGGAACTATGCCAAGGTTCATGTTACTGGCATTGCCACGGGAATATTAGCGCCGGAAAAAAAATATCAACAAATGAAAATAAGCAGCCAATATTTCGAACGAGAGCAAGAAAATCCTTGGCAATTAACCCAAGTTAGCGATAAAAAAATAAGACAAATGTTAACCGCTATCACTTTTTTTAAAGTGAATATCAGTAGTATTGAGGGAAACTTTAAACTCAGTCAAAATAAACCAGAGCAAGTGAAAAAACGAATAGCTGAAAAGTTGATCAAAAAAGATAAAGCTAAACTGGCTGCTCAAATACTCTAGCCTCTTTATTCTATTGTTGTGCAGTCGCCTTAGTTCTTGTTAATAGCATAATGATTTGCCACTCAATTACAAATTACTATTGTCTGATACTTAATACCTGATAATATTTGTTTAATTAAAATACTTTTAATCACTTTAAATAAACCATAAGACATTTTATATGAATAATAAAAAACAAATCATTGCTAGCCTTTTTGTAATAGTAACGTTGGCTGGTTGTTGGGGCGGAGATCCCGCAACAGAGCAAGTAGATAGCTTTATAACGGCACAAGCGATAGATAAAACAGATCCGGCTTGGAAAACAACATTAGGCAAACCACCACTACTTAACTTTACCCCAGAAAAAGATTACTTTTGGGAGCTGCAAACTAACCAAGGTAACCTGACGATCAAGCTATTAACAGATTCAGCACCTATGCATGTTTCTAGTACGATTTATTTAACTAATCTTGGTTTCTATGATGATTTAATTTTTCATCGCGTTATTCCAGGTTTTATGGCACAAGGTGGAGACCCATTAGGCAACGGCACAGGTAACCCAGGTTATAAGTATGAAGGCGAATTTGATGGTGAAGTAAGTCATAGCGAGCCAGGTATGTTAAGCATGGCTAATTCTGGCCCTGGTACTGACGGCAGTCAGTTTTTTATCACTTTTTTACCAACACCTTTCTTAGATGGTAAACATACTATTTTTGGTAAAGTCGTTGCCGGTTTAGAAGACAGCTTAACTAAAATTGAAGCCTTAGGTAGTCGAAGAGGTAAAACCAAAGAACCTGTTCAAATCATTAAAGCATCGATTCGTATCGCTGACAGAGAAGCAAGCTAAACTTAATACTCTCTGACTACACGTAAGGGATAATAGAGAATTTTAGCCCCGATATTCATATAAATATCGATTAGATTTCTCTGAGAATATTTGTTTAAATAATCAATAAAAAAGGAGCCGGTGGCTCCTTTTTTATTGGTCAGCTTATCGCTGGTTATACCTAACTTTGTCGTCAATTAAGTATGCAGATATTATTTATTAAACTAAAAACGACCTCTTACGCTTAAACTAACTTGTCTTGGCTGACCGATAGTAATGGTCTTTTCGCCATTATATTCTAAATACTCGTCGTCAAGTAAGTTGCTCGCTTTTAAATAAATGCCGATTACTTCCCATTCATAGCCTAACTGCATATTAACTAATGTGCGGCTATGGTTTTGCACATCATAATACTCATCACCAGGCGCATGACCGCTAATAAATGGATTAATATATCCTGGAGAGGTGCTGGCGTAGTTAGCGCTGACATTGGCAAAGAAACCATTATCTGCAGTATAAGTGGCGCCAACATTCCCGGTCCATTGGGGAGAGTCGGCAAAGCTTCTGCCTGATAAATCATAAAAATCACCGTCAATAACGACACTTATGCCACTCGTTGATGTGTTTGATTTAGGTGTCGGAACTAAAAAGTCAGTAAACTCACTTTTTGCCTGTCCCATTGATGAATAAAGCTTAAGTTGATTATTCACTTGGTAAGTCAATTCTAACTCAAAGCCCTGTAGTTTAGAGCTGCCGGCATTTTTTGTTTCACTATCAAAAACATTACCAGAGAGTTGTACTCTGACTTGTTGATCTGTCCAGTCAATATAAAAAATATTTGCATTAGCAACTAGGTCACCCTCTAACCAAGTAGATCGTAATGAAAATTCATAATTATCGGTATATTCTGGATCGTACTGATATGCGGTTGCGGTTGCAGTATTAGTACCGACGCCACCTGAGCGATAACCTTGTTGAAAAGTAAAGCTAGTCGTTAAGTCTTCATTCCAATGATAACTAACACCAATTTTTGGTAAAACGGTATCAAAGCTGGCATCAACTAATGGGGTTGTGCCATTAGCATTTTCGACACTATTGTGGATAAAGGCATTAATACCGGTAATTAATGGTATGAGTCCTTGGTATGGTGTGTCTTGATAACTGGCAGGGTCTGGCAGTAAATGACCATTGCTCAATGCGACAGTGGTATGGTCGGCGTTTTTCTGTTCCTCACGGTCGAAACGTAAACCCGCGTAAATATCCCACTGAGCCGATATTTGGTAAACCAAATCAGTAAAAAGTGCATAACTGGTCACCTCTGTTGTTGTATCGCCGGTATTTACATATACAGCTGGATTAAAAGCGTCATATTGTGATAATACTAAGCCAGCAGTTCCTGCATCAAGACCATAATTTCTTATTAAAAATTCATTATCTAAACCGGCTCTATCTAATGATAAATTACTCAAGCCAATAGTTTTACTAGCGATATCTTCCTTGAAATAGTAAGCACCAACTATGCCTTGTATATTTTCATAGTCAAAGGTCAATCGTAACTCTTGACTAAAGGTATCAATGCTCGTGTTCCAATTATTTCGACTTAAGTCTTCAGCAGTGCCATCGGCATCTCTAATTGAGCCGTCATCAACGGTCGAGTTTGTCGTTACAGAAGTTAGATCCCATTCGTCATTAAGTGCATAGTCAAGTTTTAGTGATATTAAGTCCGCATCATAAAATTTCTTATTGGCAAGGTTATTATAAATATAAGCATGGCTATAAACAGAAATTTTCTTAGCGTCGTTGCCAGAATTAGGGTTGTTAATCCAGCCGAGGCCACGCTCATTTTCAGCATGGGTATAAGATAACTGAGCAGTAAAATCTGATAATGCATCAGGGGTCAGTAAAAACTTTAAGCGGTATAATTGATCTTCGCGAGCATTACCTGGTTGCTTAAGCGTAAGGTTTTCAATAAAACCATCGGCTTCTTTATGTTCACCACTAAAACGGAAAGCAAGTTGATCTTCGATAAGACCACCACCAAATGCGATTGCCGCTTCTCTTTCGCCGTATTCACCAGTTTGCAACCTATATTTGCCTTGCCAGTCATGCGTTGCTTCCTGAGTATTCATTACTACCGCACCCGCTAATGCATTGCGGCCTTGCAGGGTCGATTGTGGTCCCCGTAAAATTTCTACTTGCTTAGCATCCCAAGTGGAGAAACTTCCGCCATTGATCATTTGTCTTGGCAATGAGGCGCCATCAACATAAACACTAGCTAAATAACTATTACCACCACCCGAAACATTCGTACCATCAATGCCACGAATACTAAAACCACCATCGGCAGTTGCATGGGTATTTGCTGTTATCGTTAAGGCATCATAAAAACTGCTAATATTTTGTTGTTCAATATCCAAAGTAGTAACAACAGCAACACTGGTGGTGGTTTCTTGTAAGCTTCTAGTTATTTTTTGCCCTGTAACCATAATACGTTCGATTTTATGTTCATCATCAACGGCGTCTTTCTTAGGATCAGGTACAGAATTAGCACTAACTGTCGAAGAGAGTAATAAACCAATGCATACTGCACTGGACACTAGAGATATTTTCATTAGATAACCTTTATAGTAACGTAAACACGAATGTGAATGATAGTTATTAGCATTCAGCGGGCGCATATTAACAGTACTACAAGTGTTTTAAAACACTTGTGTTAAAAAATGTAACCGAACTTGTGTACTATTTTGGACGTTTTTTAAATGACCTACATACAGGTACTTAGATGAACTGTGTATTTTAGGAAATGATTTCCTTGACGCTAGGGTTGAGCTTAGTTTGAATTATTGGCATAAATCAGTAAATCCCATTGCTTTTTATATCTTTGCAATTTTATACTGCCTATTTTTTATTCATTAATAACAAGAGTATGATGAGCCCTCCCCCAGTAAAAGCGAGGCAGCTCCCTTTAGAAAAAATGTGCACTGACGCCAAAGACGGCTTACCTTGCCATTTTTAAAAATAGTCAGGGACAATAGGTAATCATTGCGCTGCTTTTTCAATTTATCTGCTAAAATGGTTGCTTCGAGCAGATGTTGCCCGCCATTTAGCTTTAGGTAAATGGCTGCTTGTTTATCAGATAAAAACACGCGACGACAGTGTTAGTTACGTAAACGTCGACTAACAGTTAATTCGGCCGGTAATACATAGTTAGCCTTATTTTGCTGCCAAGCTGAGCAACTAAACGCTACGCAAATAAAGAGATCTTACATGTCTAAGTCATCAAAAAACGATCCTGCCTATTCTTCACCTGCAGGTGGTTGGGGAGCATTAAGAAGCTCTGCCAAACATTTGATCCAAAGTGAAAATGCAGCCAAAAGCGTTAAAGCATTACTGCGAGCTAATCAGCCTGGTGGTTTTGACTGCCCTGGTTGTGCGTGGGGAGACTCTACAACGGCAGGCAAAGTTGATTTTTGCGAAAATGGCGTTAAAGCCATTGCATGGGAAGCAACCAGTAAACGGGTTGATAGTAGTTTTTTTAGACAGTATTCAATAACTGAATTACAACAATGGGATGACCATTCCCTAGAAAAAAGTGGCCGTTTAACTGAGCCAATGTACTATGACGGTGAAAATGATCACTACCAGCCAATAAGCTGGCAAGAGGCTTTTAAAGTGATTGGCCTTAGCCTGCAACAACTCTCTTCTCCCAATGAGGCACTATTTTACACCTCGGGAAGAGCAAGTAATGAAGTGGCTTATTTATACCAGTTATTTGGCCGTGTACTCGGCACCAATAACTTTCCTGATTGCTCGAACATGTGTCATGAAGCGTCAGGCATAGGCATGACTAAGAGCCTTGGTATTGGTAAAGGCACAGTGACTATGGACGACTTTTCTGAGGCTGACGCCATTTTCGTCTTCGGTCAAAACCCAGGGACTAATCATCCTCGCATGCTGGGCACTTTGCGTGAGGCAAGTAAACGCGGCGCTAAAATTGTCTCAATCAACAATTTAAAAGAGCGCGGTTTACAAAAGTTTTCAGATCCTCAAAGCCCAAAAGAAATGATATTTTTAACCGGCACTACCATCAGTAAATATTATTTCACGCCTAGATTAGGCGGTGATATGGCGTTATTGCGTGGCGTAGCTAAATGTTTATTTGAACGCTTTGAACAAGACAAATCGGTACTTGATACTGACTTTATCAATGAACATTGCCATGGTTTTGCAGACTATCAACGCAGTGTAGCAGCAAGCGATTGGGACAAAATTCTCGACCAATGTAGTTTAACTCGAGAAGAAATTGAGCAAATAGCAACCATATACGCCAGTAGCGAAAAGGTTATTTTTACTTGGGCTATGGGAATTACCCAACACCGTCATTCTGTTGCTACGGTTCGAGAGCTAGTAAATGTGCTGATGCTCAGAGGTAATATTGGCAAAACCGGTGCTGGTGCATGTCCGGTACGTGGCCATTCAAATGTACAAGGTAATCGCACCATGGGCATCAACGAAAAACCATCAATGGACTTTCTTGACTCATTAGAAAAACGTTACACTTTTACTGTGCCACGTGACGCTGGTTTTAATACTGTTGAATCGATTCATGCCATGCTTGAGGGCAAGGCTAAAGTATTTATTGCCTTAGGCGGTAACTTTTCGGCGGCAACTCCCGATACTAAACGTACTCATCAAGCCTTAAAAAAATGTGATTTAACCGTACAAATCAGCACTAAGCTTAATCGAAGCCATGTGATAACGGGCAAGCGCGCGTTAATTCTTCCGTGCCTTGGTCGTACAGAAATCGATCGACAAACAAGCGGAGAACAATGTATCACGGTAGAAGATTCGATGAGCATGGTACATGCTTCAACAGGACCAAATGAACCTGCATCAGCCAAACTTCGTTCAGAGACTGCTATTGTAGCGGGTATGGCAATGGCGTCTTTAGGCGATAAAACCGTAGACTGGAATAAATTAGCCAGTAATTATGCGTTAATTCGTGAAGAAATAAGTGCCGTTTTACCTGGTTTTGAAAACTATAATTCACGAATTAAAGCAGGTAAAGGTTTTTACCTGCAAAATCCTGCCGCATTACGCCAATGGCGTACCCCTGAGCAAAAAGCCACTTTTTCAACTGCTAACTTACCAGCACAACTCGCGCATGAACGCGCACAAGCCATAACCCAAAAAACCGTCTTAACCCTGCAAACCATGCGTTCTCATGACCAATACAATACCACTATTTATGGTATGGATGATCGCTACCGTGGGGTATATGGCGAGCGAAATGTCATCTTTATGAATGAAGAAGATATCAGTAAACAAGCATTAAAAAATGGTGATTATGTAAAGATAACCACGGTATCAAACGATAATATTGAACGTTCAGTCTCTAATTTTAAGATTATTGAATACGCAATACCTCTCGGATGTGTAGCGGCCTATTATCCTGAAACAAACCCGTTAGTGCCATTAGAAAGTATCGCTGATGACTGCGGAACACCAACCTATAAATCGATTGCAGTATCCATTGAGAAGATATAAATAAAACCGAGTATCTCAATGAAACAAAAACCAACCAATATTTACATCATTAAACTTAGTTTTTTGATGTAAATATTGAAACTTTATTATCGGTGAGCTAATCAGTAAACCTCTATTAATGCTGAATCTTCGTTATCAAAATTAAAACTAGCTAAGTGTTAACATCAATTATGAGTTTACTTCAAAATTGTCTACTCTTAACTTTGCACTACCATCCTTTTGAAGTACCCATAACTCTTTAGAAATAGTGCCAGCCGCTTTATTCATTTTCCAACCAGAAGTTAACATAGCACTCGTTTCATCAATCACTTTGATGTCTGGCTTTAAATACTCCACATCACTAAAACCATCTTCAACTAACTTTTTCCAAAATACTTTTATTGCCTCTTTACCTATGTATTGCCCAAATGGCTCAACATTCATCTCGGCATTATTTTCATATTGTTCTGAGCACTCAGCATAATCGCCACGATTAAATGCGGATTGCCATTTGTCACTTGCCAGTTTTACCGCTTGTAATAAAGTGTCGTTACTGTCGTTGGTTAACATAATATATTTCCTAAATTGTAAATAAGTGCTTGGATTAAGAACTTTAAGGCATTGCCTGCCACAAGGCTTAAATATGTGGTAAGCCGATTATTCCTAACGAACTAATTTTAATAAATTATCTGTGCTATCCACATGACTATATCCAAAACTCAACGCTGCCATAAACGCATTGTGAACATGTTTAGCTGGTACCGTTTCACCATTAAACTCAAGATCTAATGTTGCACAAGCATCATGTGCAACATTACACTCATAACCAAAGTCCACTGCTGCACGAGTAACAGCATCAATACACATATGGCTCATTGCCCCCGCAATAACTAACTTACCTACCTTCAAGTTAGTGAGGATTTGGTGTAACTCTGTATCTCGAAAGCTATTAATTTGATGCTTAAGTACAACGGGCTCTACGTCAATCGGTGCTACGCTATGATGAATTTTAGCGCCGGCAGATTCGGGTAAGAAAAATGGTGCATCATTGGTTGGAAACTCATGACGAACATGAATTACTGGCAAGCCTTGTTTTCGAAATTCAGCTAACAAAATGGCTGCATTCGATGCGGCAGTATCAATACCTGATAATGCCCATTTGGCACCTGCGTAAGTTGAGTAATAGTCGTTTTGAAAATCAATTAATAATAAAGCAGTAGGTGACATAGTAATCTCTCTTAAGTTGTTTCAATGTTTTGTTAAGGCTATTATGCAAAATACTCATCACTCACGCATATGGCGTAATTGCCACAAACCAGTTCAAAAATGACAAAACCAACAAAAGTTATTCATGTAGTCATCATCGACTATCCTAATGCCCTACAGAGTTCAGTTCATGGACTAAAAGAGATGCTTTTATTATCTAATCAGATAGTTATAGATAATAATCTTGATATAAAGTTTGACGTTCAGGTCGTTAAGCCTAATAAAGAATTAGAAAGTGTCAGTCAAAGTGATGTTGTAATTCTTCCTCCCAACTTAGATGGTAGTTATCACAATGCCCCGCCAGAGCAGTTATTGGCATTTATCAATAAGGCTCATCAAAGGGGGGCAATATTGTGTTCAGCCTGTGCTGGTGCCTTTATATTGGCCGAAACAGGCCTGTTAGATAATAGAGCAGCGACTACCCACTGGCAGCTAGCAGACAAATTTAATGAACGATATCCTAAGGTAACCCTAAAAATAGAGAGTTTACTGATTAACGACGGAGACATAATTAGTGCAGGCGGTCTGATGTCATGGATAGATTTAGGGCTAGAAATTGTTGCACAATTCACTAAGCCTCACATTATGCGTACGCTTGGAAAATACCTTATTGTTGATACCGGTAAAAGAGAGCAGCGCTACTATGGCAGTTTTACGCCAAAGTTTAACCATGGAAATCAGCAAATATTACAAGTTCAGCACCATATACAAGCAAATCATAATCAACCTCTTAACATCTCTACATTAGCCGCTTTAGCCTACATGGGTGAACGAACATTTCTCCGTAAATTTACCAGTGCCACAACCATGAAGCCGGTACAATATATTCAAAAAGTTAGGGTGCAAAAAGCATGTGAATTACTAGAGTCGACCACGCAGAGTTTTGAGCAAATAGCCCTGAATATAGGCTATGACGACGTAAATAGTTTTCGGAAGGTTTTTATTAAGATTATTGGGTTAACCCCATCAGCATTTAAAGCAAGGTTTGTTTGAATCTATAGAAAAGTAAGCTTACTAATTGAATTTATCCAGCCTCACTTCTTACCCTTTAAATTATCTTTTATGCTCAATAAAAAACACCACGCGAGCGTGGTGTTTTATCAAGGTCGATTCAATAATAAGCTATAATTGCGCTTTATTTAAAAACCTTATTCAAATACCTTATCTACCGCAATAACTTCAACATTTTTCGATGGTAGCGTTAACTTATAGCTTTCGATTATTTTATCGGTCGCTAAAAGCTCTGCAGGTTTGTCGCTATTATATGTTAGCGGTGATACTTGTTCAGACAACAAACGTTGCTTCATATCTTTACCATCGCCTGAAATGAAAACATAATGAATATCATCTGTTTGTAAGTTTTCATAAATAACACGATTCACGTCAGCTAAGGTTAGCTTTTTAAACTGCTCACGTACGTACTTAACAAACTCTTCTGTTTGATAAAACGCACTATCAAGTGCATAACCTAACTGCTGGTCTTGGCTAGCCACCAATTGCGGTGCATAGTTAGTTAAATAATTACGTGTTGACTGAAAATCTTTTTCACTCATACCATTTTCAATCAATTTGTCTAATTCAAACAAAGCAGCACGCGTTGCGAAATGCGCATCATTATTTGAACGTAACGGACGTAACCAAACTTGGAAAATTTGGCTTGAACGGCCTAAGTTGGCGTCAGGTTTAGTTTGGTACATACCACGTGGAAAATATTCAATATAAGAATAATCACCATAGTTCATACCACGCGCTTGGCGAATTTGTTTATACAAGTAGCTGTTAGAACTACGATGTTCACCAAAGTATGAACGCACTAACCAAAGCGCTGCCCAGTCTTTGTCACTGCGAATAGTATCGATTGGAAAACCAAAAGATACCGCCGTTGATTGCGCATTCTTTTCTATAATGGTCGCATGATGCCCTTTTAAAACAGGCGCTTTAGCAATAGTTAAACGTTTTTCATCACCTATAGGCAAAGCCGTAAAGTCAGTCATTAACTGTGCTTTTAAAGCACTAGGCATAGCGCCGGTAATACCTACATTTAATTTAGCTTGGGTAAGTTGGCTATTATAGAAAGCTTTAACATCGTCAATGGTGATTGTTGCTAAATCAGACAAATCACCACTGTTGAAGTTTTCATAAACATGACCCTGATAAAGTTTGCTATAAAGCACCTCTTTACCTAATTCTTCATCATTAGACGATTTAATACCTGATTTAATGCCATCAATTAACTCTTTCTTCAGCCGCTTAAAATCATCTTCACGCCAGCCAGGATTCAATAATTGGTCACTAATAAGTTGATACCACTGCCCGGCATTGTCTTTGTGAACACGACCGGTAAACGACATCATTTCTTTATCAAGCTGAGACGAGAATCGTCCGGCTAAAGGGTATAATCCCTTCTGAATATCTTTATAGCTACGCGTTTGTGAACCACCTTGGGTTAACATACGTGCGGTTAATGCTGCTACGCCTTTCTTACCGGCAGGATCTGCTGCTGCCCCGGTATAAAATAAGAAATTAACATCAATTAACGGTGAGTCATTGGTATTATCTAATACCGTAAACAGCGGAGCACTAGGGTTGGCCTTTTTCATTTCAATTTTTGCCACCGCGCCATTTAAGTCAACTTCTTGTGCGAAGTCAGCAATTTCATCTAATGCAGATAATGTTACCGTGGTGCGGTTTTCATCAACAAAATATTTATTGGCGATACGTTTGATGTCTTCTGCTGAAACATTGTCAAAACTATTATATAGATGGTTAATCGTTTCTGGATCGCGATCAAAGTGCATATAACTGGCAAGTGTTGCAGCGATAGACTCTGAAGAATCTAAGCTATTAACAAAACTATATTTTAAATTAGATTTTAAGTTATTAAGTTTTTCGGCTGAAACAAGTTCGGTACGTGCTTGCGCATAAGTACTATTGACAGCATCGCGCACGATCGCTAAATCTTTTTCATCATTCACTTTGATGAATACGTGGCGTAAACCGGCATCTTTTGTTTCAGGATTGTAATTAAACATTTGGCTCGCCAACTGCTTGTCTACCACTAGCTCTTGATACAAGGCTGAGTTATTTGAAAAGTATAATTCAGAAATTAAATCTAAAGCGGCGCGATCTTTTTTCTTCGGTTGCCAATCAGAACCTTTATAAGAAACTAATAACCAATGGCCCGGTAAACCATCAAACTTTTCATGTACATATTTCGCAGCTTCTTGCTTTGGCTCTGGTGTAATCTCACTAACAAAATCACCTTTTTGCCAACTACCCCAATGCTTTTCAACCATCGCCATTGTCGCTGCAGGGTCAACATCCCCGACAATCACTAAAGAAACATATTCTGGTTTATAAAACTGGGCAAAGAACTTTTCACCATAAGCAATTTGGTCAGGCATAGCTTCTACATCTTCAAAGAAGCCCATGGTGGTATGTTCATAGGTATGAGTATCGTATGCTTCTTTTCGAACTGCGGCTAATAACTTACGTGTTGGGCTAGCATTGTTCTTTAAATATTCGCCTTTTACCGTTAATGCTTCGGTTTTAAATTGTGCATCTGTGTATGTAAGATTTTGAAAGTGATCCGCTTGAATCTCTAATACTTTATCTAAGTGTGCTTTAGAAAAGTCTAAATGATAATTGGTGTAATCATTGGTTGTGTAAGCACCATTATCGACACCAGCATTTTTAAATAAATCTGAATAAACATCTTGTGGAAATTTGTCTGAACCTTTAAACATCATATGTTCAAAGAAATGTGCAAAGCCTGTTTTACCTACTTCATTTTCATCACGAGAACCTACAGATACCGGAATTTGTACCGAAACAAGATCTGGATAGTCTGTTTTCACTACTAATACCCGTAAGCCATTAGCTAACTCTTTAAACAAGTATTTTTGGCTAAAAACTTTATTGGCACTATTTTGGGCTGAAGGCTTAGACATACTAGCGTCAGGATTAGCCGCCATTCCCGATGTTGAATTTTTACTGCCACTGGTCGCCATGCAGGCAGATAACGTTAAACTTGCAGCTATAGCAGCCACTAAATATTTCTTTTTCATCATAGATCTCCATATTATTATTGATGTATATTATGTAACTCTGTGAAGTTTTTCATCATTTTTTCGAGTACGACCAATAACAACATGTAACAAAATAAGTACACAGCCAGAATAAACAAATTTTGGGACCTTTATTTTCTTGCCGTCGCAAGGGCGTTACACCCCCCCTAGGAATTCTTGTGATGCCCCAAAACATCGTATTCTATTTACGCCAATGCAGCTACTTCACATGCAACAATACGAATGGATAAAGCAGATTTAGCATCATTTATTTCCACCTCAATTTAGTTGTCGTTTATATACTTGTCATCATCCAAGTAATAAATACCATGAGAGTTACGCTTATTTTTTTGTACTTAATTTTTATTTGTAGAGTTAACTTGCAGAACCCTAAAACTATTTTGATTCCGTTTGAAGTGCGTGCTTGGCATTTTATACTACGACACCTTTGATATTAAGACCAATTTCACTTGACCACTTCAACCCTACTGTTACACAGATACAACGTCATTTATAAGGTAACGTAAACAACAATACGTTTGTATTTCGAACCGATGTTAAAGCGTATTATGAATCAATAAATCACGAAATATTACTTGATAAATTATCACTATATGTAAAACGGTTAAGCAACCCACTGATAAACGACTATCGGTATAATAGAAAATGGCTCGACCTTTTAGGTTATCAGATTGGTGAAGAAAAAATAACAATGTCAAAACGAACATTAGAAAATCACATTCGTCGAATAACGCCGCCTTATGTGCAAAAACAGCATCTACCAAACTGGCAAATGCTCCTTGATGATTATCGACAACATTGGGTTACATGAGTTTATTCAGGTATAGCTTCGTTAATAATTAATTTGAATAAATAAACTTACTTATTTAGATTTTTTCTTAAATCGACGTAATGATAAACCAATCATCCCTAATGCAAATATAGAAAATGTAGCAGGTTCAGGCACGGTAAATGTAGCAGGTATAACAGGTGTACGAACTGCACCGCGGCTCAGAACTATATTCATCCTATTCTTGTTACCATAGTTATAAAATCTTGCGCCATTATAGCCGTAATTTTGTATGATCTGCACGCTGGTATTCAAATAGCTCCATCGAATGTTTTTTTCTAAAAAAACTTCGCTGTTGCTTTGGTTTACTAGAAAATAGTCGGTGTGCCCGTCATAAATCGTCCAACCCTGGCCTAACTTAAACATGTCAAACCATGATGTACTATTATTCATATTGACTGATGTATAGACGTTTGATGTAGTATTACTATCGAGGAGGTCAGCACTGATGCCAGTACCCCCTGCATTCTTCAACATTTGATAATAATTTGCCTGTGTCGCTATTTCCCAACCGAATAGATCACCACCTACTGCTAAGCGGGTATTTACCAAAGTAGCGATGGAGCCGTCACCAAATTTTTTGTTATTGTAATCCAACACATGCCAGTCTAGTCCTAAAGAGTCAGACACCACATCCGTGCCCGTGTCGTGTGACAGTGACCCAGCTGTAATGATCGTCGCATGCGTAAAAGAAGCAAAAATGATTGCGGTCAACGCTATGACCGAATAGATTAATTTAAAATTCATAATTATCCTATTATTTTAATTATTAATAAACGCAGGTACTTATAACATGGCAAAATTTATGCCGAAACAATCTTTTCGTTTAAAAACAACGCCTTATTTACTTGCGTTTTAATCACTCGTCTAATGTGTAAAAACCATCGACACATAATATTAAATTACAGTACGGTTGCTGAGGTAAAATAAGCTTTAACCACCCTACTGTTTTCGAAAGAAATATCGCACAAGTGTTAGTGATATTATGCTCTCATACCTCTGATTTTAAGCACCTAGACTTTCCAAGTTATGGCGTAGCTAAATATCTGATTTTAGCGATGAGGGGAAGCGTTGATATTGCGTTTCCCCTTTGCACACTTTTTGGACGTTAGCTTTTGGTGAGGAAAAACTACCAGTTTTCATTGTTCTAAGGTCACTAGCTGCCACAATGTATGGACTCCTCCAACCTATGAGCTAGGTTTATTAGTGTCTACCAAACACAAATTAAGGATCCATACATGAACAAAGTTAATACTATTGGCGTAGATTTAGCCAAAAATGTTATTCAAGTTTCTGTTCTTTCGCCTTTAAATAAAGAACTAACAAACAAAGAGCTTCCTAGAACAAAGTTCGCCGAGTTTCTGGCTAAACAACCTATAAGCCTTGTTGCGTTCGAAGCTTGCTCAACCGCACATCATTGGGCTAGAGCCGCAAGAAGCTATGGGCACCAGGTTAAAATACTACCAGCAAAGGTTGTTTCATCATTTCGCCAAGGTCACAAAACAGATAAGAACGATGCACTCGCTGTCGCTGAAGCAGCGAACAGACCAAACGTTAAAGAAGCACCACTGAAAGAACTTGAGCAGCAAGGTATGCAGTCTATCCAACGTTCCAGAGAACTGCTGGTGCAAAATAAAACCTGCTTATCAAATCACATTCGTGGCTTGTTGATGGAATTTGGCGTGTTTATCCCCAAAGGTTTCGCTTCTCTTTTTAAAAACATACCAGACATTTTGGAAGACGGCGAAAACGATGTACCCGATATGTTCAGGGCCACACTTAATCTCATGTACCAACGTTTACTCAACCTTCGTGATGATGTGACATTATTGGATGAACAAGTTAAACACTTAGTGAAAAACAACGCAGCTTGTTCGAACCTCACTAACATGGAAGGTGTTGGGCCAATCAGTGCAATCTTGTTATTTTCTACATTAGGTACAGGCGAAGCGTTTAAAAATGGTCGAGAGTTCTCTGCCTATATTGGCTTAACACCAAAGCAACACAGTAGCGGTGGCAAAGCGAGTTTGATGGGTATCAGTAAATTCGTTGCCAATAAACGGCTCAGGTCGGTATTAATACAAGGTGCTCGCTCATACGTTCATCGTATGAAATCAGTTACCACAAAAAAAGATGTGTGGTTAGTCAATTTAATCGAACGTGCAGGTTATGGTAAAGCAGCCGTAGCACTGGCAAATAAAAACGTTCGAACTGCCTGGGCCTTATTAACTCAAGGGACAGAATATAGGAAAGAACTAATCGTTTAAATTACCGTTATCTATTGGATTAAAAAAGTTTAAAAAAAGTTTCGCCAAGTAAGCCATTATTAGATAAAGATATCCATCTTGATAAAACCTGTTCTCGAATGAGGGATTAAAAACCCGCTGCCACAGATAGGAATCGAGATGCGCATACATTGAGGGTTAGGAGATAGCTTCTCCAATTAAAAACCGAATATACGTACGCGCCTTAACCTAATAAAGAAATGCTTGATGAAAAGGAGGAGTCCATATACATTCGAGATATTAGGTAGTTGGTACTTAAAGCTGATTTGGATTAGATTTTGTATCGATAACGCCTAAATCACTAATTGCTGAGGTTTGGCGTTTTTCATCCTAAGTCTCTCCGTCAAACCCCTCTGACATCAAAGTTTATCCACTAAATATCAGAACGTTACACTAAGCTGATTTTATTTTATAAATGCGGGTAGGACTCTTTTGGGAACCAAGGCTAATGTTGTATCGATGTCATCATGTGCGGTGAAAACTATAACCAAATCCAGTTCTTCGATAGTCATGGCATATTGCCCTCCGCCGCCCCAGACAAATTTATTATCATACAACTTGTCACCGACTTTCATATCAGCTCGCCACATAAAATAACCATAAGATAAACCAGATACCTCTGCATCGTCAGGCACCCAATTAACGTTAGGTTCGGCTACTCTGCTGGTCGCTTTGGCAATAAACGCTGCTGGGATGAGTTGCTTACCATTCAATTTTCCTTTGTTCATGATCAGCGTACCCCACTTGAGCATATCTCGTGATCTCTGATTGGATCCGACTCCACCATACCCGTGGGGGAGACCATTGACGTCAATTGGCCAGCCATAGACTGTGATGCCCATTTTGCCGAGTACTTCATTTTTGATGAAGTCTTTGGCGGACCCCGGAACAACAGCATCAAGTACATGCATGGCAATATTTGCGTCGATGCCCTGATAACTGAACGTATGAGATACCGGCGTAATAGCGATACTTTGCTCTAGAAGTGCCTGAACCTGATTCAGTCCTGGAGTGTTTGTGATTTCTGTTATCTTATTTCCACTGATACGAAGACCAGAGCGCATACTCATCACTTGTTCAAGGGTGATATTCTCTGCACCATCGACAAATTTTTCAGAGTTCAAACCTTTTAGAAAACTGACCACAGGTTTGTTTAAATCAGCCATAGTCAGGTATCCCAACTGCATTGCTCGGCCAATGGCCATTGCCGTGTAAGATTTAGTTGCAGAAGCTTGGAAATGAGGCAGATTGATGCGACCACGCGAGTAATAGGATTCAAACACAAGCTTGCCTTTGTAGGAGATGAGCATGCTGTCATAAAGGTCGTGTTTACTGTCGGCCATCTCCCGTGCTAGTTTAAGGATCATGTCTTTGTTGCCGCCATCAGCGCCTAACTCACCCACGGGTATGCCGTCTTTTTTGTCTTCGGGCGTTGAATCAATAAAGCCTTTTTTAAGTTCAGGAATTGCTCTTTCAATGACATTGAATTCACCCTTGGTAGGCAAATTCTGAACTTCAGGAGCATGTGGAACATTTTCCGCTGCAAAGCTATTAAAGCTATTAATGCTAACCACTCCAGTTAAAATAGCAACGGTGAGTAAATTTTTGAATTTTAAACTGATAACCATTTTGTATCCTATCGGTATTAGAAAAAACTATGTGCTTGTTAATGTTGTGAAAAAACTACAGCGGAGAGGGGGTTCAAACAACTTAAAACTTCTTAAATCTTCTTAAATCGCGGCCTAAACAAGAGGTGATTATTGACGATTAACTCGTATTATCAATTGGTTAACGTATGTTTTATTTTTACTTGTCTAGTAGAGATTTAAGGAAGTATAAGCTTTAGCTAGCATAACTTGGTCTCATGGTTTTGACTTAAATGACAGTCCATTTTGGGCAAAGCTGTTTTAGTTAATGTTGATAAAATACAATTAACCAAATAAAAGGGGTCAGAGTCAATATAGGTGAGTTACGCATTAAACCAGTTGTTGACTGCCCTCAAATTGAGGCTTTTGAGACGGACAACATAATCACGCTTATGTCTCCTTTGGCCGAATCTGCGGTCTTTAGCTTTGTGCCTTAAAAGTGCATCACTAATGTCAGCAATGCGCACTTTTTTGACATTAGCTTTTGGTGAGGGAAACTACCAGTGTTCATTGTTTTAAGGTCACTAGGTGCCACACAGCGGAAGCTATTACCTAGCGAAACAGGGGTAATCTAAGGTCAGCTTCACGCACCACAGCGGTCATTCATTGTTAGACTGGTAACGTTTATTCCGAATTCACATTCAATATAGAACTCGAATATGCGTTCGCTTACATTGACTTTAGTGATACTCCAAAAATCAAAATCCAGAACCCTTAACCCTTGCAATATTCACATTAGGCATAGTGAGGTTTGGCTTGAGAAAATCAATAACAAAAAGCAATACTGAAGTACGAAGCACCTTCTCCCAGGTGCTTTTTTCTGACTAAAATAAGGATACTGAATACGTTTGTGGCATGTACATCAATAAGACAGTTTACGCGATATTAGAATATGATAAGCCAGTGATAGTAAATCACCTTAAATAGTTAAATATATTCGTACAAAAACATACGATTAAATCATTGATTGTGTCAGGTCTTTTTACAATATTGAAATTTCAGAAATAGAACAAATACACAGACAATTGAAAAGGTTGATATTTTATTGTTTGGAATAATAATTGCTTGTTTTTGAATGGAAAATAACTTCAATTAATATCAATAACTCATCTGTGAAGTAGGGAAAGAGATTAACAAGGAATAATCATGAAGATAATTAAAATCCTAATTTTAACAGCATCATTACTAATAGCACCTCTTTCGCAAGCGGGATTCATTACCACACAAGAGACGGCTCTAGATGCTATTTTTTCTCAAACAAGCTTTGGTAATATGCCAATAGATATTCGCATTGGCACGGCATCTGAGCTAGTGTTTCCTAGTTTGTTAGATATAACTTCAAGTGCAGAAATATCGCAATTATTTGGTATGCATGTCGGGTTATCAACCATAGTTAATTTTTACTTTGTTGATACTATCAGTGCCTGTGGTGGTAGTATTAATCCCGGAATCGTTGGTTGTGGTGAGTATCCAGGTAATGACTTCGTTGTTGAATCCAGTTTTGCAGCTGGGGGGTTTGGTGGTGAATTACTTGCCCATGAATTAGGGCATAATTTAGGTCTTGGCCATTTAAATGGCAGTTTTTTAATGAACCCTTTTCTTAACAATTTTACTGAGATAACCAATAGTGAAGTAAGCATAATTCGTAATAGCCCGTTAGTACAAACAGATGGCCAACTGTTTTGGATTGATATTAATCCGGTACTGATTGTTGCTGCGGCGACTATACCTACTCCTGTACCTGAGCCGAGTGTTCTGTTGTTGTTCTTAATTGCTTTTGGGTTGATGTATCAAAGTCAGATAAAGAGAAATAGCTAAAGTCATTGTTTTAATATCAACCTACACTTGATGCCTATTATTGTGGGTCATGTGTTTGTTTTTCCTTGGAGTTTTTATGTCGATCAAAAAGCTATTGTTACTTTTATTTAGCTCGATTTTGTTTTTCTCGAACACGTCCCATGGCGAGAATAGTGCAAATAAAAAAATCTGGACAAAAAACTGCTCTAACAATAACTTTTGTTTTATGCATCCACCAGACCTGCAACCAGTTCAGATCCAGATAATTGACTCTAATGCAGGGCAATATCAAAATAATTATATTGTGCTCAGTTATGATTTAGGATGGTATGCTTCGCAATTTAATGAAATGAGCGAAGGTAAAATTGAGTCTGTAGAAATTGATGGACTTTCCGCGAGTATTTTAGTGCTCGACAATCGTATGGCCCTGAGAATTCCCCAAGTTAATGGGAAGGTTCGTTTTTCAATGCTAATTGAATTTAAAAAAGAACTACAGCTTGAACAAGGCCGAAGAATTTTCAATTCGATTAAATTCACTGATAAGTAGCCCCTATTGAATAAACAGGCGACAATAATTAGATAATCACTTCGCTTTGAGCATAAGCAGCACCCCCAAAAACCAAGTGAACTACGCTTTCAACTCCATATAGCTTAGTGCGCAGCTCTTGAAGTTAACGTTGAATTTGCTTAGGTCAACTAACGGCCATTAAGCAGACTTAGTCAATCATTTATAATTTCAAAATCTTTCTTCCGCTCTGCGCACTTTTTTGACGTTAGTTTTGGTGAGGGAAAAACTACCAGTGTTCATTTTTCTAAGGTCACTAGCTACCACATTGCGGTCTTAAATTTTAAAACAATTACCTTCACTTTTATGACCGCTATCTTTAGGGATAGCTGACAATAGCAGTATTTTCCTATGGAGCTTTCGCCCCCATTGCACCATAGAATACTCTAATCAGGTGGCAAAATTAACAGCTCCACTACAATAGCTAAATTATGCCTAACATTGAGATCTTCTATCGCTACTGATTTGTAACTGCAACCATTCCACAAAATATTGAACGGCATTAGAATAATGACTGCCTTGACGATAGTGCACATGATACTGCCCCCAGGGTAGTTGATACCGCCATTGAGGAAATGAGACTAGCTTTCCTTGTTTAATTAAATCTTCAGCCAAAAATCGGTTACTTAATGCAACACCTTGCCCACTCAATGCTGCTTTAGTGGCTAGTAAGGCTAACCCAAAATGCTCCACTTTGGTGATTGCAGGACGTCTCAGTTGCTGTCTTTGCATCCATAGTTGCCAATCCTCCCCATTTTCAGATGAGTATAAAGGTAACGTTAAAATAGAAGCACTCTGATTGGCGTTAATTTTAGAACTAAGCGATGGCGCACATACTGGGAACCAATATTCATCTCTTAATTTTGTAGATACAAAGTTATCGGGCGTAGGCCATGTACCTATGACAATATCAAACTCTTGTGCGTCAAAACTTGCTGCCATAGATTCCATGGTTAGATAACATGAGATATCAGGAAATGACTGCTTAAACGATGCTATTCTTGGGGCAAGCCATTCGGTGGCTATTGAGGTCTGGGCTATTATCTTTAAATGCGTTTCAGGCTCTTTAAGAATGTGATTACTCACTGTTTCTATGCGCTGTAAACTGTCTCTGACGACAGAATTTAAATCATCACCTTCTTGAGTCAGGGATATTCGTTTGCCTTGGCGTATTAAAAGTTTCTTATTAAAAAACTCTTCTAATAACTTCACTTGGTGACTAACGGCACTTTGTGTGACACACAGCTCTTGTGCAGCTTTACTAAAGCTCAAATGACGAGCTGTGGTTGAAAAATATTGAATAGCCTTTAGCGGTGGGGATTTATTGATAGTTTGACTGCCTTGTTATTAGTTTATCTAATGGCTATGTTAGTTTATATCATTTTACCTCATGTGTCGTATAGAGCAATAATCGAACTTCTACAATTTTTAGTTACTGTTCAGACAGTCGTAATAAAGTTTATAAAGAGGTATATCATGATTATTTGTGAAACGAACAGGTTACGTATTAGACATTTTTCGAAAAAAGATGCTGAGTTTATTATTCATCTTTTGAATGAGCCTTCATTTATCGCCAATATAGAAGACAAAAAAGTACGAACCATAGACGATGCGATAAAATATTTGAACGATGGACCAATAGCAACTTATCAGGAATTTGGTTTCGGTTTGTATCTGGTGGAATTAAAGGAAACAGGAGAGCCCATTGGAATGTGCGGTCTGCTTAAAAGAGCAATATTAGAAGATGCCGATTTAGGTTATTCCTTTCTAAAACAACATTGGTCTATGGGTTACGCAAAAGAATCTGCTTCGGCAGTGCTAAAAAGTGCTAATCATGACAACGGATTAAATCGAGTAATAGCGGTTACTAAAGTCGATAATCTGCGCTCCTCTGGCTTGCTTGAAAAGCTAGGTTTTAGCTTCGAAGGTATGATTGAAATGTACGGCGACAATAATAAATTATTTGGGATTAATTTCTAGCAGAGCTTTGATTAAATATCTTTAAATCCAAAGGGGGATGGAGCCCCATTTTCCCATATATTTTTTAATTAAATATTCGTGTGATATGACTGAGAAGTCTTCATAACCTTGTTTAGTAGTCTTTTTGAAACTTGCAATAATAAATATTACTAATAAAAAACTATGGGATATATACGCGAAATCATTAAAATCCCATAGATAAACACTAACCTCGAATTTTAATTATGTAGAGTTTTTACACGGCCTGACCACAAAGAAATTATATCAAGTAGTTGAGAGAAATAGTGGTTAGGCTAGATATTTTTATCGGTAATTTAGCTAACAATGGATAATACGGTTAAAGCCAAAGAGTATTATAAAAAGGCAGTTAAATTAGCGTTACAAAATAATAGTAAAACATTGTAGACTTTCAAAAATATTTAGATGAATTGTAGTCAAATAATATGAATACAGTTTTTTGATGAGCTCTGTTATTGAGTTCCTCATTATAGTCTGTTCAGACTAAAAGGACTAAAAAGACTATAAGGTGATCATATTTCCTAAGGCGCAATGTGCCCCAAAACGAGGTGGAACTAATTAATTTTTGTCCGTTGTATGATCGGAAAGCTGATATCTAAAAACCTTAACCAAGGAGTCCTTAGCGGTAACCTTTTTTTAGTTGCTCATTTGATTACGAGCTAAGGCTCACTGTGGCCACATTCGAGACATAAAGTTGAAGTATCAGCTCAACGTTTTAATGACTACTTTTTATTATAATGCTGACGTTTTATAAAAAATAGCACTAGTTTAAATAATGAAATAAACAGAAATCAGAAACAAAAAAACACCAATTATGACAATTGATGTTTTTATAGAATCAGAAAATTTTAAATAATTAAGATTGTTTCTTAAATCGACGTGCTGCTAAACCAATAATTCCTAATGCAAAAATGGCAAGTGTAGATGGTTCTGGGACAGCAATACCAGCTACTTGAAGTACACCGTTGCCGCTAGCACCACCAGTTCTAATGGTTGCCACTTCTTGAGAAGTAAGTGTTTGATCAAAAAAGAATACGCCGTCCATTAGACCATTAAGCGGGAATGCGCTATTTGCGTTTCGACCTATATCTATGAATGAATGTGAGGAATTTACGCCATCAGCAAAAGAGAATACAGGATTCCCATCAACATAAAGTTTTTGAGTTATTCCATCAAAAGTATGAGCAATAAATGTCCAGTCCGTGGTTGCAGTAACAGGTGAATTGATAACACCGTTTTTGCTTACTGACCATTTTCCATTTTCAACCTGTGAAAAACGATCCCAGCCACCATTATCATTTGACAAAAATATATTCCAAGCATTTGGATCACTTAACTTTACCCACGTTCCCCAGCTAAAGTTAGGTACAGTATTTCCACTTGAATTAATAGACGCTCTTAACCAAGAATTACCCGTACCATCAAATGAAGCAGCAAGACCATCTAGACCAGCAACATAATTTACTACTCCACCAGGTTCAGTTAAATCAGATCCTAATCCTGTTTTTTCATCTCCATTACCGTCAAGATCGTAAAAGCCAATCAGACCTGCGTTTGCTGTTCCAACGAAAAGTGTTATAAAAAAAAGTGATACTGTTATAAGTTTCATTTTATATTCCTTCTTTTTTGAGAAAAATTAATCATATATTCAAATTAAACAGCATAAATCATGCCTCAAATATAAGTGGTTATTTATCAACCTATTTTAAAAATAGTTGCACCATTGCACAAAAAAGACATTCCATCTTGCGATGCATATTGGGAAAACTCTATGAAGGGAGGAATAGCTAAGTGAAATATATGAAATTTCTAGTCTATTTATGCGTAAATACAAGATGAATTTATCGTAAATCGGTAATATTAATATGTCAGGGGTAGTTATCCCCCTATGTCTTTTAATAAATAACTTAAATTAGGGGAATATATTTCATATTAGGTGATTCTTATAAGATTAGTTAACTTCCGCTGTTCGCTCTAAGCCGACATTGATACTTTCAAGTACTTACGTCAACTATGCGTACTTTTTTGACATTAGCTTTTGGTGAGGGAAAACTACCAGTGTTCATTGTTCTAAGGTCACTAGGTGCCACAGATGAGTCCTTAGCAACGGTAGATTTTGAAGGTGTTTTTGGTCACTGATGATGCGAAAGCAGACGTTAGCCTTGGCTTATCTAGCGACAAGTAATCCGACATTGCGGTCATTAGCATCAATAGAATGGTTAATATCGCGATATTAACCATTTCGCATAATTACCTTAAGGCATATCAGTATCGATAACAATTAGGTTTACTGGCTTGGCTATAAATCATCAGCAACAACACTGCTATCTCCCCCCCAGAGACTATCGCCCCAAGTCACCACAGAGCCATCGGTTTTTAACGCGGCAAATGCATAATCGTTAGCATATATTTTAGCGACATTGGTTAGGTCAACAGCACTGCTATCTCCCCCCAAGCTACTATGGCCCCAAGTTACCACAGAGCCATCGGTTTTTAACGCGGCAAAAGCTCCATTGTTAAAATATATTTCAGCGACATTGGTTAGCTCAACTTCACTACTATTTCCACCTCTATCACTATCACCCCAAGTCACCACAGAGCCATCGGTTTTTAACGCGGCAAAAGCTACACGGTTAGCAAATATTTCAGCAACATTGGTTAGCTCAACCGCACTGCT
>JABSOY010000017.1 GCA_013215385.1 Colwellia sp. | reverse complement strand
TTCAACGACAGGCGTCTCAACGACAGGAGCTTCAAAGACAGGCGTTTCAACAACAGGCGTTTCAACAACAGGCGTTTCAACAACAGGCGTTTCAACAACTTGTTCTGTTTCTGGGTATCTTGCTTCTACAGGATCTTCACTTACTTCTGCAGTAGGTTGACGTCGACGTTGACCGTTTGAACGTAAATGTCTAGGTGAACGACGATTTCTTGGTCGTTGTTCATCTTTTACCTGGGTATCAGCTTGGGCTACAGGTGTTACTTCAACTTGAGTAGCTTGCGTATTAATAGCTAAAGTTTCATCTACGACAACTGAAGGTGCGGCTTGAGCAACTACCGCTGCGTTATTAACAGTAGGTGAGTTTTCTTCTGTAATACGAACTTTCTTTTGGTTGTTACGACGCTGGCGACGTACTAAAACTTTTTCTTCTTTCGGTTTAGTATTTCGTTCAGGTTGAGGTTTACGCGGTTGTCTGCTTTGTTTGCTCTCTTTATTTTCAATAGCTTCGTTAGCTTTTACATTGCCACGATTATCGTTGCGAGAATCATTTCGTTTATCGTTACTGTTAGCATTTCTGTTATCGTTACGATTATTACGACGCTGACCTTGACGACCACGTTGTGGACGACGTTCATCGGTACTATTTTTTTGTTTGTCTACTGGCGCAACAACTTTAGGAGCAACTTCTTCGCTTGAAAAAAGTGCTTTAACCCAGTTTACTAAACCCGTTATTAAACTTGTAGACTCTTCTTTCTTCACAATAGGAGCGACTGTTTTTGAAGCTGTTACTGGAGCGGCTTGCTTAGGTGACGTCATACCTTGTAAAACAGGCTCATCACGTTTTGATGCTTGCTTATCAAATTTAGGCATTATTGCTTCTTCAACAGATGCTTCTGTAATCGTTTTTTCGTAGCTCGCTTCTACAATGGTTTCGTCTGTTTTTACTCTAATTACTTCATATTGAGGCGTATCCATATGAGGATTAGGAATAATAAGAATATTTACGTTATGATGCTTTTCAATGTGGAAAACAGAACGACGTTTTTCGTTTAATAAGTAGGTCGCAACAGGTACCGGCACTTGTGCTTGAACATGTTGAGTATTTTCTTTAATGGCTTCTTCTTCCATTAAACGTAAAATAGACAATGCTAATGATTCAACACTACGAACATGTCCTGTTCCATTACATCGCGGACAAACACCTTGGCTAGTTTCACCAATAGAAGGGCGTAAGCGTTGACGAGACATTTCTAATAAGCCAAAACGAGAAATTCGACCTAATTGAATACGTGCTCTATCCTGTTTTACGGCATCACGCATACGATTTTCAACTTCACGCTGATGACGAACAGGTGTCATATCAATGAAATCGATAACAACTAAACCACCTAAATCACGTAAACGTAATTGACGAGCAACTTCTTCTGCTGCTTCTAAATTAGTATTAAAGGCTGTTTCTTCAATATCACTCCCTTTGGTTGCTCTAGCAGAGTTAACATCGATAGATGTCATCGCTTCTGTAGGGTCAATAACAATTGAACCACCAGATGGAAGTCTTACTTCACGTTGGAAGGCTGACTCAATTTGGGTTTCAATTTGGTAGTGAGTAAATAATGGCACATCATTGTTATATAACTTAATTTTATTTAAAAAATCTGGACGAACAACTTCAATATGCTTTTTAACGCTTTCGAATGTTTTTGGGCGATCAATCAATACTTCACCAATATCACGGCGTAAATAATCACGAATAGCACGTAGAATAACGTTAGTTTCTTGATGAATTAAAAATGGAGCTGGTTTACTTTCTGCAGCTTCTGAAATGGCTTTCCAATGATGTAATAGAACGTTTAAATCCCAATCTAGTTCTTCGTAATCTTTTCCTACTCCAGCAGTACGAACAATTAAGCCCATTCCTTTTGGCAGGTCTAGTTTACTTAAAGAGGTCTTTAAATCTGTACGTTCGTCACCTTCAATGCGACGAGAAATACCGCCAGCACGAGGGTTATTTGGCATTAGGACTAAGTAGCTACCGGCTAAGCTAACAAATGTTGTTAATGCGGCACCTTTTTGGCCTCGTTCTTCTTTATCAATTTGAACGACAACTTCTTGGCCTTCCTTAAGAACATCCTTAATACTAGGACGCCCTTGGAAAGTGTAACCTTTAGGGAAGTATTCACGGGCGATTTCTTTCATAGGAAGGAAACCGTGGCGATCTGCGCCATAGTCAACAAAAGCGGCTTCTAGAGATGGCTCTATACGCGTAATTTTTGCTTTATAGATATTTGATTTTTTTTGTTCATGACCAGGACTTTCGATATCTAAATCATAAAGTTGTTGACCATCGACAAGTGCTACACGTAATTCTTCTGATTGTGTGGCATTAATTAGCATACGTTTCATAGGTTTAGTGACTCATTTTTAGTCACAACACTATAAGCTTCGAACACAAAGCAATTTATCGCTATGGTAACAGCAAGTTGTCAGCCTCTCGGGTGTCATATTACAGCGTCATATTACGCTGTAAGCTGTTATTAAATTTTGATTCTACTTTTAGGTGATTATTCACCTAAAAAAAATTGTTTCTTCATGTGCGCAGCAAATTGTGCTGTGCTCGATATTTTCAAATTGATATTTGTTGAGAATTATGAAGTTCGGCTCTTTCGCTTACTGTTCTAGTTATTACTCGATGAAAACTTATCTAATTTGGCTTATATCATTACAAAATTACTTCCGTTGCGCGGGACAAAATGTTTATGCCGTTTCTTGACTTGTTCATTCAGGTCAATGCTTGCAATAGGCCATTCGGTTAATATGTCAGCGATAGTTTATTATCGAGTTAACGCACATTAATGTGGCCGCATGTTGCCTCTTACGTTTCGCTAGAAGCTTCTATTTCTTACATTATTACCTATTACAGGTAATAACAGCGTGATTATCCCACTTTATTAAGGTAAAAGGCAATTAAATCGCCAAGTTAATTACTCAAAAGTGAAAAAAAATATGTTAAACTCGCCTCATGAATGAAAATACAAAACCCCAAGTTCGATTTTATACAATCGATAGCGAAGACGCTGGTCAACGAATAGACAATTTTTTATTAAAAACCCTGAAAGGTGTGCCGAAAAGCATGATCTATCGCCTATTAAGAAAAGGTGAAATCAGAGTGAATAAAAAACGTAAAAAACCTGATTATAAAATTCAAGACGAAGATATTGTTCGTGTTGCTCCTATCAGGATTTCCGAAAATACCAATGAAGTTTCAACAAAATTAAGAGTGGTGGCAAACTTAGAGAAGCAAATATTATTTGAAGACGACCGTTTAATCGTTATCAATAAACCCTCTGGGATGGCTGTCCATGGTGGCAGTGGATTAAGCTTTGGATTGATAGAGGCATTAAGAGCTTTACGACCTGATGCTAGAATGCTCGAACTTGTTCATCGACTCGACCGAGACACCTCTGGATGTTTAGTGATAGCCAAAAAACGCTCTGCGTTACGACATTTACATGAACAATTACGTAGTAAAACTGTGCAAAAGTTTTATCATGCTTTGGTAAAAGGTCATTGGTCGACTAAATTAACACGTGTTACTGAGGGCTTGAAAAAGAATGATTTAAAATCAGGCGAACGTGTTGTTGTCGTAGATAATATAAACGGTAAAGAGTCAGAAACACGCTTTAAAGTACTCGAAAACTTTGAGCATTCAACATTAATTCGCGCTTTTCCTGTTACAGGACGAACTCACCAAATTCGTGTGCATTGCCAAATCAAAGGACATCCCATTGCCTGTGATGCAAAATATGGTTATGAAAACTTCGACGGTGATATGAAAAAAATGGGTCTCAAACGTTTGTTTTTGCATGCTGCAAGTATTGAGTTTACTCATCCAGGTACCGATGAGCGTATGAAAGTTGAAGCACCGTTAGAACCTTCATTGCAAAACTTTTTGAAAAAATTAAGATAATATCCTTATCCTGAGTTTATTTGTTTTTAACTCGCATGCTGAACTAAGTTTCGCATGCGACTTTCATTCTTAATCATTAACTTCTCAATTTGAGAATAAATATATAATATAAAGTTTAAACCTTGCCATATCTCTGTTTTTCGTGGTTAGGTCTTTAGCTTTACCATCAAGAAAGAGAATTTATGCACACCTACAAATTAGTTATTTTTGATTGGGACGGTACGTTAATGGATTCCGTCGATCGTATTGTTTATTCGATGCAAGCCAGTGCTATTGCATTATCATTTGAGCCTCCAAGTTATCAACAAGCTAAGCAAATTATTGGACTGAGTTTACCTAAAGCTATTCAAACTTTATTCCCGAGTGCAAATGAAGAGCAAGTAGAAATATTAACCGCGCAATATAAACACCAATACGTTGAAGTAAATACTACACCAACCCCATTGTTTGATAACGCCATTGAGTTACTAACTCAATTGAAGCAAGAAAAGAAGTTACTTGCTGTTGCAACCGGAAAAGCGCGAGCTGGTTTACAGCGAGTCTGGCAGGTTACCGATACTGAACATTTCTTTATCACTTCACGTTGTGCCGATGAATGTATTTCAAAACCTGATCCGGATATGATTAATAGTTTGTTAGCTGAGTTGAACATTCAAAAAAATGAAGCCGTAATGATAGGTGACACATCTTTTGATTTAGAAATGGCGCAAAGAGCAGGCATAGATAGTATTGGTGTAACTTATGGTGTTCATGATATTGAAGTACTTACAAAATATCAGCCAAGAGCGATTGTCGACTCGTTGGCTGAGCTTCATCAGCTTTTGATCAAAAGCTGACAACTATTTAGGTACTGACTTTTTATATAGAACTCATTTGTGTGTTCCATTAAGCTTTAGCTAATTCATAGCATACAGCTATTATTGATAAGCTTATTTTTGCTCTTGCAGAACATAAAAATCGTGTTTTTTAAGTAAACTAACTAAACGTATCAGTGGTAAACCTATTAATGTATTAGGATCATCACCCGCTAGTTTTTCAAATAAGCAAATCCCTAAACCTTCACTTTTGAAACTACCCGCACAATTATAAGGTTGTTCGGCATGAAGATAAGCCGTAATTTCCTTTGTCGATAATTTATTAAAGTGCACGGTGAATAATTCAACTAAGGAAATCGATTTCCCTGTTGAGCTATCAAGGACACATAAGCCGGTATGAAACTCTACTGCTTTACCGCTAAAACTTGTTAATTGTGCCACACCGTTCTCAAAATTGTGAGGTTTACCTAATATGTTGCCTTCCGATAAAGCGACTTGGTCTGAACCGATAATAAGGGCATTCGGAAACTCACTTGCTACGGCTTTTGTTTTTTCTATTGCTAAACGCTCAACAAGTTCAATAGCCGTTTCATTGGGAAATGCTGTTTCATCAACGTTTGGCTTTGTACAAGTAAAAGGTAAATTTAACTTTTCTAAAAGTGTTTTTCTAAAAGGGGATGTTGAAGCTAAAACTAAGGTTCTCACATTAAGTTACTCAAAATATAAACAGTTATGTCATAATATGTGGGCTATCTTGAGTTTTTAAACAAATTTCGCTATTTTTCTTTTGACAGAAGCGGGCAAGCACATTAATATGCGCGCCTTATGGAAAATCTTAAACTCCCGATAATGATAAACCCCCGAAAGAGCGCCCAACGTAGGTTGGTGTGCGACGGCTTCTTTGAAGTGTCGGGGATGAATAGATTGCTTGATGTGTGTACTCCATGCAATGAGCAGATGCAGGTGAATGTTAAATTTGATGTCGATGACCTCGGCCTGAATGTTATTTCAGGAACCGGTTCGCTATCTGTAGCATTGATTTGTCAGCGTTGCACTGAATCATTAGTTATTGATTTGGATATAGAGTTTACTCTTAGCCCAGCAAAAAATGATGAAGCTGCTGAAGCATTGCCGTCATATTATGACGCAATAGAATTAGATGAAAATGGTGAAGTTAACTTGCTTGAATTAGTGGAGGAAGAGTTAATACTTGCGATTCCATTAATAGCAAAGCATGAACCTAGTCAGTGTCAAGCACCAGTTGACAGTGTATGGGGTGAATTGCCTGAAGAGCTAGAAAAACCAAACCCATTTGATGTATTAAAGAAAATTAAATAAACAACTTATTTAATAACCGATTAACCGATTTTAGGAGTAGCTAATGGCAGTTCAAAAAAGTAAAAAGTCTCGTTCAAGACGTGGTATGCGCCGTTCACATGACGCAGTAACACCAGAGCAATTATCAGTAGATCCAGTATCTGGTGAAACACACCGTCGTCATCATGTTACAGCTGATGGCTTCTATAAAGGTGTTAAAGTAATCAACAAGTAAGCTGATTGCTTTGAATAGTCTAACCATAGCGTTAGATGTTATGGGGGGTGATAAAGGCCCCCTTATAACAATACCGGCTGCAATATTGGCAGTTAAAAACATTCCAAAACTTCACCTCATTCTCTGCGGTGATGTCGATATTATTAACGCTGAATTATCCAAAAGTCAGTGTCTTGAACATCCCCAATTATCTATTTATCCAACCACTGAAGTTGTGGAAATGGATGATAAACCTATTGTCGCTTTACGTAGTAAAAAAAATTCCTCAATGCGAAAGTCACTTGATCTCGTGCATGAAAATAAAGCGCAGGCGTGTGTGAGTGCCGGTAATACCGGCGCGTTGTTTTCGATGGCGCACTTTGTACTGAAAACATTAGCAGGAGTTGAACGGCCAGCATTAATCTCCTCTTTACCGACACATGATGAAAACAAGCATGTATTTATGCTCGACTTAGGCGCGAATGTTTTCTGCGACTCTAATGTTTTATATCAATTTGCGGTAATGGGCTCGGTAATGGCTGAGCAGGTCGATGGTATTGAAAGACCAAGAATTGCTTTATTAAATATGGGCGAAGAAGAAATAAAAGGTAGTGACCATATTAAACAAACTGCCGCTCAATTATCTAAAAATAGTGAAATAAACTATATTGGCTTTGTTGAAGGTAATGATATTTTTACTAATAAAGCGGATGTAATTGTTTGTGATGGTTTTGTAGGAAATGTTGCTCTAAAAACCTGTGAAGGTGTTGCTCGCCTCGTCTATCAAAAAATGCAGACAGTGTTATCGCGCAACATATTTACCCGCATAGTGGGGCGATTATTATCCTCTACATTTAAAAAACTCTTTAAACCCCTGAACCCCGACCAGTATAACGGCGCAAGTTTGATAGGATTACGCGGTATTGTAGTGAAAAGTCATGGGAATGCCAGTTCAAAAGCTTTTTATATGGCAATCTTAGAAGCTATAAAAGAGATTGATAGGCAAGTGCCCGAAAGAATAAAAGATAAGTTAGAAAATGGCTTTGCATATGGTCGTAAATAATTTATTAAGCAAAAAACCAACTAGTTCGTAGTTAATGAATTGTTTTTTTACAAAGAAATTAATTCATTAAGTATCATCGATACAGATTTAATTAAAACACAAATAAACATTAGGTAATAAAATGCAAAATAATTTAGCGTTTGTTTTTCCCGGTCAAGGCTCTCAAACTGTTGGTATGTTGTCTGATTTTGCTGACAACGAAGTTGTACAACAAACTTTTAAAGAAGCATCTGATGCTTTAGGTTATAACCTTTGGCAGCTAGTCGCTGAAGGCCCCGCTGAAAAACTAAACCAAACTAACTTTACCCAACCGGCACTTTTAACCGCAAGTGTCGCCTTATGGCGTTTATGGGCATCTCAGTCTGACATAAAACCTGCGGCATTAGCAGGTCACAGTTTAGGTGAGTATTCAGCTTTAGTTTGTGCCGGCGTTATCTCCTTAGTTGAAGGTGTGAAGTTAGTAGAAAAACGTGGTGAGTTTATGCAAGCATCAGTACCTGCTGGCGTAGGTGCAATGGCTGCTATTATTGGTCTTGACGATCAAGCGATTATTGATGTGTGTGAAAAAGCACAAAACGATGAAGTTGTTGCTGCCGTTAATTTCAACTCACCTGGCCAAGTTGTTATTGCTGGTCATAAATCGGCTGTAGAACGTGCCGGTGTTTTGTGTAAAGAAGCAGGAGCAAAGCGTGTATTACCTTTACCTGTAAGCGTTCCATCGCATTGTGCTTTAATGAAAGATGCCGCTGATGAGCTTGCTGAAGAATTTAATAATATAACGTTCAATACACCACAAATTCCAGTGGTAAATAATGTCGACGTTGTAGCAGAAACGGATGTTGAAGCTATTAAATTGGCGTTAATTAAACAGTTATATAACCCAGTACGATGGACAGAGAGTATTGAAAAGCTTTCAACAATGGGGGTTTCATTAGTCGTTGAAGCAGGCCCAGGGAAAGTTTTACAAGGGTTAATCAAACGTATCGACAAATCAATCACCAGTGTTTCAGTTAATGATCAAACATCGTTAACTAAAGCATTAGAAACAATTAAATAAGGTAAAATATGCTTTCTTTAGAAGGAAAAATCGTCTTGGTAACGGGTGCTAGTCGTGGTATTGGCAAAGCAATTGCGGTTCAATTAAAAGGCTTAGGTGCAACGGTTTTGGGAACAGCAACATCTGCGCACGGCGCTGAAAATATCAGCGAATATTTAGGTGAAGGTCAAGGGTTAGTACTTAATGTTACTGACAATGACTCTATTGCTGCATTGTTCGCCTTGATTAAAGAAAATCATGGTGGAATTGATATTCTTGTTAATAATGCGGGTATCACTCGTGATAACTTGTTCATGCGTATGAAAGATGATGAATGGCAAGATATCATTGATACCAACCTTTCATCTGTATTTAAAATCAGTAAAGCTGTTATTCGTTCTATGATGAAAAAACGTAATGGCCGTATTATTAATATTGGCTCTGTTGTAGGTAGTATGGGCAATGCAGGCCAAGTAAACTACGCAACGGCTAAAGCAGGGTTACTTGGTTTTACAAAATCATTAGCGCGTGAGGTTGCATCTCGTGGCATAACTGTTAATACTGTATCGCCGGGTTTTATCGATACCGATATGACACAAAGTTTAACCGATGAGCAAAAAGAAGGTATTTTTTCTCAAGTTCCTGCGAATCGTTTAGGTAAGCCAGAAGAAATTGCTAATGCAGTGGCTTTTTTAGCCTCTGATGGCGCTGCATACATTACGGGTGAAACATTACACGTAAACGGCGGTATGTATATGGTTTAATTTGTTTGCATAAGTGTTAATAAACAACAAATTAGAACATTTTAAATTAGTCAACAGGTTAGACCAGACGAAAATTAAAATTAGAAGCTTGCAAGCTAGGCTGTTGACGAATAAACTACACACAATTTTGAAATATTGTATTTTCTAGAAAGGAAAAAAAATGAGTACTATTGAAGAACGCGTAAAAAAAATTACTATTGAACAATTAGGTGTAAGTGAAGACGAAGTTAAAATAAGCTCTTCATTCGTTGACGACTTAGGTGCTGACTCTTTAGACACTGTTGAATTAGTAATGGCGTTAGAAGAAGAATTTGATACTGAAATTCCAGATGAAGAAGCTGAAAAAATCACAACTGTTCAAGCAGCTGTTGATTACGTTACTGCTAACCAATAATTACTATGTAAATTATGGTTTTAAGTAAAGCTTTTAAATGATAATTTAAAGTACATATTCAGGCGGTTTTTACCGCCTGTTTTTTTATCTACGATTTCTGTTTGTTACGTTCTTATTAATGAGAATATAACGACCCCTTTTCCCCCTTATAAACTCTTAGCGGAGGCACATAGTCATGAGACGCGTTGTTATTACCGGTCTTGGCATGCTGAGCCCATTGGGCAATTGTCCTGAATCTACTTGGAAAAATCTGCTGCTTGGCAAAAGCGGCATTAGTAATATTGAGCATTTCGATACATCTGCATACACAACTAAATTTGCAGGTTTGATCAAAAATTTTGATGCGCAAGATTATATGGCAAGAAAAGAAGCCAAAAAAATGGATCTTTTCATTCAATATGGTGTTGCTGCAGGTGTACAAGCTTTTAAAGACTCAGGTCTTGAAATTAACGATGTAAATACCCATCGTATTGGTGTCGCTGTTGGTGCAGGTATTGGTGGTTTAGGCTTAATCGAAGATAATTTTGAAAAGCTGCTTAAAGGTGGTCCTCGTAAGTTATCACCATTTTTTGTGCCTTCGACTATTATTAATATGATTTCTGGTCACTTATCTATGATGCATAGTTTAAGAGGGCCGAATATTTCTATTGCGACCGCTTGTACCAGTGGTGTTCACAATATAGGCCATGCCGCGCGTATGATTGCCTATGGCGATGCTGATGCTATGTTAGCAGGTGGCGCTGAAAAAGCTTCAACACGCACTGGAATGGGCGGTTTTGGTGCTGCACGTGCTTTATCAAGACGTAATGATGCACCAGAAGAAGCTTCTCGCCCTTGGGATAAAGACCGTGACGGTTTTGTACTTGGCGATGGTGCGGGTGTCTTAGTGCTTGAAGAATACGAACACGCTAAAGCACGTGGTGCAAAAATATACTCTGAACTTGTTGGCTTTGGCATGAGTGCAGATGCTCATCACATGACATCACCACCAGCGAACGGTGAAGGTGGTGCACGTGCTATGGTTAATGCCATTAACGATGCAAAAGTTGATCAAAGTAAAATTGGTTATATCAACGCACATGGTACTTCAACGCCAGCAGGTGATATTGCCGAAACCAATGCGGTAAAATCAGTCTTTGGTGATAACGCTTATAAATTAATGATGGGTTCGACGAAATCAATGACCGGCCACCTATTAGGTGCTGCGGGTGCGATTGAAACTATTTTTACCATTCAGTCATTAATGAATAATGTCGTACCTCCGACGATAAACTTGGATAATCCAAGCGAAGGTTGTGACCTCGATTATATTGCTCATACTGCCCGTGACGTTAACTTAGAGTACGCTCTGTGTAACTCTTTTGGTTTTGGCGGCACTAACGGCTCGTTAATCTTTAAAAAGGTGTAGTATTCTACTATTTTAAGTAGTGATTAACTAAACCTTGCAGTTAGCAGAGTAAGCCTGAATACTAAGCAGAAGTATTTAGGCTTTTTTATTTGTGAATAAAATCATTTTCTTTTATAGCGTTAACGAAAAATAATTATGTATTACCATAGTATAAACGGTGTCCAATCTGACTCTATTTCAATAGCGGATAGAGGCCTAGCGTATGGCGATGGTGTTTTTACAACCGCTAAAGTCGTACAAGGGAAAATTCAATTTTTGTCTGAACACCTTGAACGATTAACGACAAATTGCCATAAATTATCTATTTCTGTCCCTGATATAGATAAGATTAAAGGTGAGGTGAAAGCTGTAGCCCAACGTTTTGAACTTTGTGTCGCAAAAATTATTATTACCGCAGGAGAAGGCGGACGCGGTTATTCGCGGCAAGGCTGTGAAAAAAGTACCGTGATTATTAGCTTTCATGCTTTTCCTGAGCATTACCTTACCTGGCAACAGCAAGGGATAAATTTAGGCTTAGCAAAATTTAAATTAGGCATAAGTCCATTGCTGTCAGGAATAAAACACTTGAATCGTTTGGAGCAAGTGCTTATTCGACAAGAACTAGATAAACGCAATGAAGATGATTTACTTGTACTTAACTGCGCTGAAAATATTATTGAAGCAAGTGCCGCTAATATTTTTTGGTTTAAAAATAATACCTGGTACACACCTAAAATAGTGGAATCAGGTATTTCGGGTTTAATGCGACATCACGTTTTAGATACTTTAAATAATGATAAGAAAAAATCAGTTGAAATTATTGAAGCGAAAATCACTATACTTGATAATATTGAGGCAATGTTTATTTGTAACAGTGTAATGAACATTGTACCAGTGAGTCATTTTCAAGAAAAAAAATTAGCATTGGCACCAAGTAGGCTAGTCGTAAATCGTATACAGGAATCTTTAAGTGATTAAAAAATTAATACTGTTCATTATTATTGCCTTAATAGCGATAAGCATTTCACTGTTCAGCTATACACAATACCAAATAAAACAGCCGCTTAATATTGCTAAAACACAGTTATTCACTATAAATGAAGGTACATCATTTCATCGATTTTCAAAAGTGTTAATAGACAATGCTTGGTTGGAAAGTCGTTTTTGGTTACGAAATTTTATCAGGCTTAACCCAAAACTTGCCAATATAAAAGCAGGTACTTACCAAATTGAAAAAAACACCACCTTACTTTCACTATTAGAGCAGTTAGTGGAGGGTAAAGAACATCAGTTTAGTGTTACTTTTATTGAAGGTTCTACCTTTCAGGAATGGCTAGCGTTATTAAAAAACACCGATAATCTTGTGCACCATTTGAATAAAAATAGTATTGCAGAAATTTCCGTAAAATTAGCCATTAATCATAAGAATCCTGAAGGGCTATTTTACCCCGATACTTATGCATTTACCGCAAACACTTCCGACATCGATATACTAAAACGTGCCCAGCAAAAAATGTCATTTGAATTAGATATAATATGGCAAAACCGTCATCAAAACCTACCTTATAAAAATAAGTATCAAGCATTAATTATGGCCTCTATTATTGAAAAAGAGAGTGGACGTCATGCCGAGCATGGCATTATTTCATCGGTATTTATAAATCGTTTGCATAAGAAAATGCGTCTGCAAACTGACCCTACCGTTATCTACGGCTTAGGCGAACGTTATAAGGGTGATATCACTTACCGTCACCTTCGCGAAAAAACCGTATACAATACTTATCGAATAAATGGACTACCGCCAACGCCGATTGCCATGGCGGGGAAAAGTGCCTTACATGCAGCACTCAATCCGCTAACAACAGATTATTTGTATTTTGTTAGTAATGGTGCAGGTAAACATATTTTCTCGACTAACTTGAAAGATCATAATGCTGCGGTGTCTAAATATCAGCTATCACGAAAAACTAATTAAGAAGTAAACGAATGAAAAAAGGTCAATTTATTGTTGTCGAAGGTATTGAAGGTGCAGGCAAGTCATCTGCTATTTCAGTAATTGAACAGGTATTATCTAAGCACAATATCAAATTTATAAATACTAGAGAACCGGGCGGAACGCCGTTAGCAGAATCTTTGCGCGAGATTGTTAAGTCTGCCGATCACGACGAAATATTAACCGAAGAAACCGAATTATTGCTGATGTATGCGAGTCGTAGTCAACTATTAACTAATCGTATTTTACCTGCATTAGAAAAAGGGATATGGGTTATAGGTGACCGTCATGATTTAAGCTCAAGAGCTTATCAAGGGGGGGGCCGAGGCTTTGATGATGAGTTAATGGACACCATTGCTAAAGTAACCATGAAAGACTTTACACCACAGTTAACGCTTTATTTAGATATAAGTCCTGAATTAGGTTTATCTAGAGCGCAAGCTCGGGGTGAATTAGACAGAATAGAATTAGAAAAAATAGAATTTTTTCATCGTGTTCGTAACAAGTACCTTGAAATTGCTTTAGCTGACGATAATATAAAAATCGTCGATGCAAGTGAACCTATGATCTCTGTGCATGAAAATATTCGTCAAAATGTAGAAACCTTTCTCTCTCGATTATAAAGTGGTGTTTCTCTATTACACCGGTTTTCTGGCATTATTTTAGGAAATAACAATGCATACTTGGTTAAATCAGCATCAACTTTTATTATCGCAGCAAATACTAAAAGTTAAGCTACCACACGCCATTCTAATTAATGGTGTGTCTGGTGCGGGTAAAAGCGAACTTTCAAATTGGCTTATTAAAGTATTATCGTGTAATAGCCCTGCTAACAACCAGTCGATATTAACGCCATGTATGTCATGTAAACCCTGTCTGTTACAACAAAGTAGAACGTATCCTGATCATCTACTGATAGATAATGACGGAAAAAGTATTGGTGTTGACCAAGTAAGACAAGCGAGTCGTTTTTTTGAAAAAACAGCGCAATTGGGTCACTGTAAAACAACATTGATCAATGCCGCGCATACCATGACAGTATCAGCGGCGAATGCTCTGCTGAAAACACTTGAAGAACCAAACGACAACAATTTTATTGTCTTGCAAACTTCTGAAATAGATACATTATTACCCACCATTATTAGCCGTTGCTTTGTTATTGATATTAGACCTCCGGTTGGAGATGCATTATTAGCTGAATTACAACAATCAGGGCAAGACCCTTTTGTTAATTTAAGCCAGTTAAGTGAATTGTCTAATGCTGAGACAAATGAAAACTACCAAACTTTTTCCAAATCTTTTATAGCGTTTTTACAAGGAAATTCAGCTAAGCATAGTGAAGTATTACATCAATTGAATGATAATACGGAATGTTTACGTTGGTTGGAAAAAGTGATGGTTGCATTAATGCGTCAGCAATATAAATGGCTACCGGGTGAAAGCCAGCTTAATGAAGAGGTGATATGGTCAATTTATCAAGTTATTACCTCTGCGACTAAACAATTAAAAACCCTTACTCAAGTGAATAAACAGTTTGCCTTTGAAAAGTTATTAGTGGATATTATCGATATTATTCAAGGAAATTAAGTGAGGCTTAATAAGAGCTAACGATTTATGTAATCGATTAACGCAATCAATAAACATTAAAAGTTGAGAAATTTAACATGTACCAATTTACTTTAGAATTTCTATCAGACCGAGAATTATATCAATCTTATATGCCTTTTGTAAAAAATGGCGGCCTATTTATACGAACCCCTGAAGTCTATAATATTGGCGAAGAAGTGACTCTAGAAGTGACCTTGCCTGATTCACTCGAACCATCTACTGTGGTTGGAAAAATATGTTGGCAAACACCTGTAGGAGTACAAAGTGGTACACCAGCAGGTATAGGCGTTAGCTTTGAAGAAGATACAGACAATATCCGTAATCTCATTGAGAAGTCAATCGGGCGTTTATTAAATTCATCAGAGCCGACTTTATCAATGTAATATTCGATTGTTATTAAAAAAGTATTGTAAAAGTAGTTGTAAAAACAATAAATTATTGGAGAAGTATTTTTGTTTATAGATTCACATTGCCATCTAGATAGACTTGATTTAACCGAATTTGATGGCGAATTAGATAACGTCCTTGCAGCGGCTAAAGCGGCTCAGGTTAGCGAAATATTATGTGTTAGTGTTACGTTAGCTGAATTCCCAAGTATGGTCGAAAAAACAGAAAAATATAATAATGTCTGGCTTTCATGTGGAGCACACCCGCTTAATCAAGACGATTTAATCGACCAAGAAGAACTAGCGACATTATCGCAAACCAACAGAGTGATTGCGATTGGTGAAACCGGTTTAGATTACTTTTATGCGCCTGAAACTAAAGACGTTCAGCTTGACTCTTTTCGTAAACATGTACGTGTAGCTAATCAGCTGAATAAACCACTAATTATCCATACCAGAGATGCCCAACAAGATACTTTGGATATTCTTCGTGAAGAACATGCTGAGAATGTCGGTGGAATTTTACATTGTTTTACAGAAAGCTGGGATATGGCTAAACAAGCTATAGACATGGGCTTCTATATTTCATTTTCCGGAATTGTCACCTTTAAAAATGCCAGTGCCTTGCGTGAAGTTGCTAAACAAGTGCCAGATGACAGATTTTTAATTGAAACGGATGCGCCTTATTTAGCACCAGTACCTCATCGAGGAAAACAAAATCAGCCTGCTTATGTTGCCGATGTGGCTAAATTCTTAGCCAGTGTGCGCGGACAGTCAGTTGAAAAAATTGCTGAGCTTTCAACTGAAAATTTCAAACGACTTTTTAAAATGAAATAGTCTCTCTAGCTTGGCCACATAAATCATCAAATTTATAAAAAAAAGACAAAAAAATGCCCGAATCTATCGCTAGTTCGGGCTCAGGGGATTGGCTCATAAGGAAGTGAGCCGTGCGCTAATAATTCAAAAAACATCTATAAAAAATCAGTAAAATAAAAAATGAAACTGTGCGAGCAATTGATTGATATTTAAACTGTACGATTAATTGTAGTGTAATCTTTTTTAAAAGCTAATTTTATTTTTATTATTTGTAATAATCTGAAATTTAAAGCTATTATCTTGTTTTACTTTTCTGGTTATGTCAGTTGATACACCTGTTGTTCACTTGTTATCTACTTGTTTTGCACATCTTTTCCACAGGTGTTTTTACTTGTGATATCGCACCATTTTATGTCATGATTATTCCATTGTTTTTTTACTTATAAGTTTTTATTTGTGTTAAATCGTCTGTGGATCAGTTTTTTTCTTATCGCTTTTGGCTCGGGGCTTTATCAGTGGCTATTTCTTGACAATTCAATGGTCTTTGAACAGTTAGTAAAATCGATTTTTACTATGTCAAAAGTTACTGTTGATATAGCTATAGGTTTGATCGGTATTTTAAGCTTTTGGCTCGGCATGATGAAGATTGCTGAAAATGCCGGTTTAATGGATAAGCTCGCTCGCGCTATTTCCCCGTTATTTACTCGCTTAATGCCTGGCGTACCTAAAGGACATCCTGCCATTAGTTCCATGACGATGAATTTGTCGGCGAATTTCTTGGGCTTAGATAATGCGGCAACACCGCTTGGTTTAAAAGCGATGAAAGATCTTCAGCTCCTTAACCCGCAAAAAGATACCGCGACCAATGCACAGATATTATTTTTAGTGTTGAATACATCCTCAGTTACACTTTTCCCTGTTGCTGTCTTTGTTTATCGTGCACAGCAAGGTGCATCGAATCCTACCGATGTCTTTGTGCCTATTATATTGGCAACGTTTGCTTCAACATTTGCGGGTTTAGTCGCTGTTGCTATGGTACAAAAAATTAAGCTTTATCATCAAGTGGTTTTACTCTATTTATCAGGGGCTTTTGCTTTAGTTGGCGGGTTAGTGGTTTATTTTTCTACTTTAGCTTCACAAGCATTAGCTGAGCAATCTTCTTTATTAGGTAACTTTTTAATCTTTGCGACCTTGGTCATTTTTATTCTTGCGGCAGTACGTAAAAAAGTAGATGTTTATGACAGTTTTATTCAAGGTGCCAAGGAAGGCTTTGAAACAAGTATCAAGTTGATCCCTTATTTACTGGCGATGTTAGTGGCCATTGGTGTATTTCGAGCCAGTGGCGCATTAGCCTTAATTGTCGACAGTTTTAGACATTTGGTGCTATTTTTAGGATTTGATACTCGTTTTGTTGACGCAATGCCGACGGCCCTAATGCAGCCGCTGAGTGGCTCAGGGGCAAGAGCTATGATGATTGAAACCATGAAAACTCATGGTGCTGATTCATTTGCAGGTCGCTTAGCGTCAATTTTTCAAGGTTCAACTGAAACAACCTTTTATGTTTTAGCTGTTTATTTTGGCTCGGTTGGCATTCGCTATAGCCGACATGCGATTGCTTGCGGCTTATTTGCTGATTTTGCGGGAATTAGTGCGGCAATAGCTGTTTGCTATTGGTTCTTTGGCTAACATAGTCATAATAGCATTCGAAACCAAAGGGTAATTGTCGACAATTAATCTTTGGTTTACTTGACTAATTATAAATATACGCTAAAATTCTTTTCAAACTCGTTAAATGTCGACAATTATGGCTCTTGATAACCCTACCTTACAAAAAGCAGTAACCACAGCAGATAAAGTTTTCGATGCGATGTTACATGCAATCGTTGAAGGAAAAATAGCTGCAGGCAGTAAAATCAGCGAACCTGAACTTGCTAAACAATATGAAATCAGTCGTTCAACCTTGCGAGAAGCGCTCAATCGTTTAGAGAAATGTCATTTAATTGAACGTAAAGCGAATGTCGGCTCTAGAGTTGTTGATTGTACCATTGAAGGTTTATTAGAAATATATGTGGTGCGCGAAGCGCTTGAAGGCATGGCATGTCGACAAGCTGCGCAAAATATGAGCGACGATGAAGTCGCAGAAATGCAAGCAATGTTGGCTCAACACGCTAACTCTCAGGCTTTAAAAGACGGTATCTCTTATTATCAAGAAGAGGGAGACTTAGACTTTCATTACAAAGTTATCCTAGGTAGTCATAATCAACAATTAATTAATATTCTCTGTGGTCAGCTTTATCATTTAGTACGTATGTATCGTATTCAATTCGGTATGCACAGCCCTCGCGCCACACGCGCCTTTCAAGAGCACTCGAGTATTATTCAAGCGATTTGCGACCGAGACGGCGAACTGGCTGAAATATTAATGAGGCGACACATTGCTGCCTCAAGAAAAAATATTGAAAAGAAAATCGCGCAACAAAATCAACAAGCTTAAAAGTAAATATAAGTAAGCACACATAATTTTAGCAAATATATAAAGACAACAAGAGGACAAACGATGTCTACTCAACCTTCACAAAAACTTTCACCTGGCGCTAAATTTCGTCAAGCATTAGCAAATAACAAACCTTTACAAGTTGTTGGTACTATCAACGCGTATTGCGCAATTATGGCTGAGCAATTAGGTCATCAAGCGATTTACCTTTCAGGTGGCGGAGTTGCTAATGCTTCTTACGGTTTACCTGATTTAGGTATGACGTCTTTAAACGATGTTATTGCTGACGTACACCGTATTACCGCAGCGTCAAGTTTGCCATTATTAGTTGATATAGATACGGGGTGGGGCGGCGCTTTTAATATAGCTAAAACGATTCGTGATATGGAAAAAGCCGGCGCTGCTGCGGTCCATATCGAAGACCAAGTTGCGCAGAAGCGTTGTGGTCATCGTCCAAATAAAGAAATTGTATCAACAGAGGAAATGGTTGATCGCATCAAGGCCGCGGTAGACGCACGTACTGATAAAGACTTCTTTATCATGGCACGTACCGATGCTTTTGCTCAAGAAGGCTTAGAAGCTGCTCTTGAACGTGCCAAGGCATATGTTGCTGCAGGTGCCGACGGGATTTTCGCCGAAGCGATTAAAACTGAAGAACATTACCGTGCTTTTACTTCAAATTTAGATGTACCTGTACTTGCTAATATTACCGAGTTTGGCCAAACCGAATTATGGAATAAAGCACAACTTGGCGAGTGGGGCTGTGCCATGGTGCTTTACCCGTTATCAGCATTTCGCGCGATGAATAAAGCGGCTGAATCTGTGTATAAAACTTTATTGGCTGACGGCGATCAAAAAGCTGAAATAGACAACATGCAAACTCGCATGGACTTATATGACTATCTTGGTTACCACGAGTATGAGCAAAAGCTTGATGGTCTTTTCTCTGCAGGCAAAAACAAATAAAAATAAATTTATAATAAAAAATATAGTCGGTCGGCAGGTGTAAAACTCGCCCGACCAATCATAAAAAATATGAGGAAAGTCTTATGTCAGATAAAAAAGTGTTAGATACAAAAGTAGCAGATAAAAAAATTAGCGGTGCAGGTTTACGTGGTCAAAGTGCGGGTGAAACAGCTCTTTGTACCGTTGGACAATCAGGTTCAGGGCTGACTTACTGTGGTTATGATATTGCCGATTTAGCCGAAAACTCAACGTTTGAAGAAGTCGCTTATTTGCTTTTTAATGGTGAATTACCTAATGAAAAAGAACTAGCGAGTTATAAAGCTGATTTATTGGTCCTGCGTGACTTACCGCAAGCATTAAAAGAAGTATTAAAACTTATCCCTGCCGACGCACACCCTATGGATGTTATGCGTACGGGGTGTTCATTTTTAGGCAACTTAGAGCCAGAAACTGACTTTTCACAGCAAAATAAAGCAGCAAATCGTTTGTTAGCTGCATTCCCTGCAATCATGTGTTATTGGTATAAATTTTCACATGATGGTGTAGAGATTGACTGTACCACTGATGAGAGTTCTTTAGGCGGACACTTCTTACGCTTATTAAATGGTGAAAGCCCATCAGCACAACATCAACGTGTGATGGATGTATCGTTAATTTTATATGCTGAACATGAGTTTAACGCTTCTACGTTTACTGCGCGTGTTTGTGCTTCAACATTATCAGATATGTTCTCTTGTATCACGGGTGCAATTGGTTCATTACGTGGTCCATTACACGGTGGTGCTAACGAAGCCGCTATGGCTATGATCGAATCTTTTAAATCTCCAGCCGATGCGAAAGATCAAATGGCTGGCATGCTGGCCCGTAAAGAAAAAATAATGGGTTTTGGTCATGCTATTTACCGCACATCAGACCCTCGTAACGTCATTATCAAAGCTTGGTCTGAAAAGTTGGCGAGCGAGAATGGTGATACATCACTTTACGATATTTCAGTTGCCTGTGAAGAGTTCATGTGGGATACAAAAAAATTATTCTGTAATGCAGATTTTTTCCATGCTTCAACCTATAACTATATGGGTATTCCAACGAAATTATTCACACCTATTTTTGTGTGTTCACGTTTAACCGGTTGGGCTGCTCATATTATGGAACAACGCTCAAATAACCGTATTATTCGCCCAAGTGCAGACTATACCGGCGCTGAGCCAAGAACAGTTACCCCAATTAGCGAAAGGTAATTACTATGAATTATGAACATCGCAAACCGCTGCCTGGCTATAAAGTCGGTGGTGTAAATGTTGATTATTTTGATACACGAAGTGCTGTTGAGGCTATTAGCGCAGGTAGTTATGCAACACTACCTTACACCTCTCGTGTATTAGCTGAGCAACTCGTACGTCGTTGTTCACCTGAAACGTTAACTGATTCACTCAAGCAGTTAATTGAGCGCAAACAAGACTTAGATTTTCCTTGGTATCCGGCGCGTGTTGTTTGTCATGATATTTTAGGGCAAACCGCATTAGTTGATTTAGCCGGTTTACGCGACGCAATCGCGGAGCAAGGCGGTGATCCGTCAAAAGTAAACCCGGTTGTGCCAACGCAACTCATTGTAGATCACTCGCTAGCCGTGGAAGCACCTGGTTTTGACCCCGAAGCATTTGATAAAAATCGGGTGATTGAAGAGCGCCGTAATAAAGAGCGTTTTCATTTTATTGAGTGGACAAAAACCGCTTTTAAAAATGTCGATGTTATTCCTGCTGGTAACGGCATTATGCACCAAATCAATTTAGAGAAAATGTCACCGGTTATTCAGCTACGCGACGGTGTTGCTTTCCCTGATACCTGTGTTGGTACTGATTCTCATACACCACATATTGATGCACTGGGTGTTATCGCGATTGGCGTTGGCGGTTTAGAAGCGGAAACTGTCATGCTGGGTCGTCCATCGATGATGCGTTTACCTGATATTATTGGTGTTAAGTTAACGGGCAAGCGTAAGCCTGGTATCACGGCCACCGATATGGTACTTGCTATCACTGAGTTTTTACGTAACGAAAAAGTAGTTTCTAGCTACTTAGAGTTTTTTGGTGAAGGTACTAAAGATTTAACCATTGGTGACCGAGCGACTATCTCAAACATGACACCAGAATATGGTGCATCTGCAGGTATGTTTTACATTGATGAACAAACGATTGATTACTTAAAAATAACGGGTCGTGAGCCAGAACAAGTTAAATTAGTTGAAACTTACGCTAAACATACCGGTTTATGGGCTGATGACCTAGTCGATGCACAATACCCACGTGTTATTGAATTTGATTTATCAACGGTTTGTCGTAATTTAGCAGGTCCATCTAACCCGCATCGTCGATTAGCGACTGCTGATTTAGTCTCGAAAGGTATCGCTAAAAACTTAGCTGCCTGTAAAGCACAAGAAGCTAAGGGTGAAATGCCAGATGGCGCCGTAATTATTGCCGCAATCACGTCTTGTACCAATACTTCTAACCCGCGTAACGTTGTTGCTGCTGGCTTAGTTGCTAAACGTGCTAACGAGCTTGGCTTAAAACGTAAACCTTGGGTTAAAACGTCATTTGCTCCGGGTTCGAAAGTAGCAAAACTTTACCTAGAAGAAGCCGGCTTATTGTCTGAAATGGAAAAAATGGGCTTTGGTATTGTCGGTTACGCATGTACAACGTGTAACGGCATGTCGGGCGCATTAGATCCAAAAATCCAACAAGAAATTATTGACCGCGATTTATATTCAACAGCAGTTCTATCAGGTAACCGTAACTTTGATGGACGAATTCATCCACACGCTAAACAAGCTTTCTTAGCGTCACCGCCATTAGTTGTTGCTTATGCACTTGCCGGTACGATGCGTTTTGATATTGAAAAAGACGTATTAGGACAAGATCAAAACGGTAATGATATTACCTTGAAAGACATCTGGCCATCAGATGAAGAAATTGATGCCATTGTTGCCTCAGCGGTAAAGCCTGAGCAATTTAAGAAAATTTATACCCCAATGTTTGATTTAGGTGCGTTTGAACCGGCTGAAAGTCCGTTATACGACTGGGATCCTAAAAGTACTTATATCCGCCGTCCTCCTTATTGGGAAGGAGCGTTAGCGGGTAAACGTACGATGAAGGGGATGCGTCCTTTAGCGGTATTAGGTGACAATATCACTACCGATCATTTATCACCGTCAAACGCTATCCAGCTAGATAGCGCTTCAGGTGCTTATCTTGATAAAATGGGCGTACCACATGAAGACTTTAACTCCTATGCAACGCACCGTGGCGATCATGAAACAACGCAACGGGCAACATTCGCTAATCCGAAATTGTTTAATGAAATGTGTAAGGACGAACACGGCGAAGTTAAGCAAGGCTCACTAACACGTATCGAGCCTGAAGGCATAGAGTCTCGAATGTGGGAAGCTATCGAAATTTACATGAAGCGCAAACAGCCATTAATCATCATCGCTGGTGCTGATTATGGTCAGGGTTCATCACGTGATTGGGCAGCAAAAGGTGTTCGTTTAGCCGGTGTTGAAGTTATCGTATCGCAAGGTTTTGAGCGAATTCACCGGACGAACTTAGTGGGCATGGGCATATTACCACTAGAATTTGTTAATGGTGAAACTCGTCATACTTATAATATTGATGGTAGTGAAACTTACGATGTAGTAGGTAAAACATCGCCAGGCGCAGTTATGACGGTTGTAATGACGCGTAAAAATGGCGAGGTTATTGAAATTCCTGTGAAATGTCGTTTAGATACCGCAGAAGAAGTTTCAGTTTACGACGGTGGTGGGGTATTACAAAAGTTTGCCACCGATTTCTTGAAGTCTAATGGCTAAACGTTTATTTCTAATGATAGCTGCGTTGGCTGTACTCACTTGGTAAACCAAGCTCCGTGCAGTCGCCTTGCTCTCAATATAAATAATTCGTCTAGACATCAAACTTGATTGATTTAATTTTTAAATGGCACATTATTCTGATTAAAGAATATGTGCCATTTTTCTGTTCAGGATGAACGGTATGTCACGGTGTCATGGATGGCAAAGAGTGACGATAAGAACAAAATAAAAGGATTCACTATGAAAAACATACCTCAAGTACACAAACCTCAAGTAAAGATCCCCGCAACCTATATGCGTGGCGGCACCTCAAAAGGGGTGTTTTTCAATTTAACTGATTTACCAGAACGTTGTCAGGTTGCTGGTGAAGCACGTGATAACATGTTATTACGTGTTATTGGCAGCCCAGATCCTTATGGCAAACAAACCGACGGTATGGGCGGGGCAACGTCGAGTACCAGTAAAACGGTTATTTTAGCAAAATCCAGCCAAGCAGATCACGATGTTGATTATTTATTTGGTCAAGTTGCTATCGATAAAGCTTTTGTTGATTGGAGCGGAAACTGCGGTAACTTAACGGCGGCTGTTGGTTCATTTGCTATTAATTCGGGGCTTGTTGATGCGACACGTATTCCTGAAAATGGTATCTGTACGGTACGTATTTGGCAAAAGAACATCTCTAAAACTATTATTGCTCAAGTACCTATTAGTAACGGTGAAGTACAAGAGACCGGTGACTTTGAATTAGATGGTGTTACTTTTCCTGCCGCAGAAGTGCCAGTTGAATTTATCGCGCCTGTTGACCCCTCTGAAGCAATGTTTCCAACGGGAAATTTAGTTGATAAATTAGAGGTTCCAGCTCATATTTCAGAAAAAGGTTATTTACAGGCCACCATGATCACCGCTGGTATTCCGACCATCTTTTTAAATGCAGAAGAAATTGGTTATACCGGAACTGAGCTGCAAGAAGCGATAAATGGCGACCCTGCGGCACTCGAACGTTTTGAAACCATTCGTGCTTATGGCGCAATTAAAATGGGCTTGATATCAGATGTTTCAGAAGCACAAGATCGTCAGCACACACCAAAAGTCGCTTTTGTTTCATCAGCGCAAGATTATATTACCTCTAGTGGCAAATCCGTTGCAGCAAACGAAATAGACTTACACGTACGCGCATTATCAATGGGCAAGCTACACCATGCCATGATGGGCACAGCGGCTGTTGCTATTGGCACTGCCGCGGCTATTCCCGGCACTTTAGTTAATTTAGCGGCAAGTGGGGGAGAGCCATCAGGAGAGACAAAAAGTCGAAGTTCAGTAACTTTTGGTCATCCATCAGGAACACTAAAGGTAGGCGCAGAAGCGAGTGAAGTAAACGGTGCTTGGACCGTTAACAAAGCCGTAATGAGCAGAAGCGCGCGGGTGTTAATGGAAGGTTGGGTACGTATTCCTAACGATTCATTTTAATACGAAGAAAATTAAAAAAATAAAAAGCAAAGAAAATGTTTTCTTTGCTTTTCTATAGCGTTTTTAATTATTTATTAGTAAAACGTTTTAATTGTTTATTAATATTGTTGGCCGCTAAGTTTATTTCTTCAGCCATTTTAGATAGTTGTATAGCATTACTATTAGACTCACGAGTCACTTGATTAATACTGTCAATATTACCGTGAATTTCTTCGCCAATAGATGTTTGCTCTTTAGTCGCTGAAGAAATTTGTAAACTTTGCTCTTGAATTGAAGCGATTGCATTACCGACGGTACTGATAACTTCCTGAGCTTCTTGAGCTTTATTTTCGCTTAAGACAATGTTTTTATTTCCTTCTTTAATAGATTGAACCGCAGATTTTGCACTGTGTTGTAATTGCTCAATCATTTTATTAATTTCTTCTGTAGATTCTTGCGTTCGACTCGCGAGTGTTCTCACTTCATCGGCAACAACCGCGAAACCTCGACCTTGATCGCCAGCGCGCGCCGCCTCTATGGCTGCATTTAGTGCTAATAGATTAGTTTGTTCAGCAATACCACGTATAACATCTAAAACACTGCCTATATTTTGACTGTCATTCTCCAAACCAGTAACGACCTCAGCAGCTTGCTGCATACTTCTGGATAATGCTTGAACCGACTGCAAATTTTCACTAATAAGCAGTTGGCTATGTTCCGATTGTTGCTGGGTTTCTTGGCTATTACTTGTTGTGTTTGCCACAATAGTCGCCATTTCTTTTGTTGCTGAAATCATTTCGTTTATCGAGCAGGATACTTGTTCAGTAACTTGCTGTTGGTTGACAGACCCTTGTTGTGTTTGCTCTGTTATATTAGCCATTTCAGACGTTGTTTCTGTTAATTGGCTGACCTGGGTGCTGATTTTTGACATGGTTTTTTCTAATTGCACGATAAAGTTATTAAAAGCGGAGGCGATATTGCCTATTTCGTCTTTTGGAACTTCATTTAATCTTTGACTTAAGTCGCCATCGCCGTCAGCTATTTCTTGAAGTGCATCGTGCACACTTCTTAAACGATTAGAAATTAAACGTCTAAACATGATAAATAATAAAATTGCGGTAGAGGATACGGCTATTAAAACAATGACGGTGATAGTTGTGTTTAGGTGAGAAGCGTTGATTAACTGTTTATCAATAGGGAGCTGCACTTCTAAAATTCCGCGGATATCTTTTAACTGCCAGTCATTTTTTGGCGTTTCTGGGTGGCTATTATGACAATTGACACAACCTTGTTGTGTCATAGTATCTGCAAGAGCGACACGAACGACTTCTCTACCATTAATATTTTCAACACGTGAAAATGTTTTAGATGTATTGTTTTTTAAAGCTGCCCAAGCTTCATTTGCAAAGTTATCTAATTTACGTTCTGCTCTGTTAGGGAAAGGGTAGGGGCTGTAAAGTTTTAAAGTCATAATGTTATTTTTCGCAAACGCTTCACTAATTTCATGAATAAAAGTTGCCGGTAAGGGGATTACTTTATCTTTATCTTTGTGGCGATAATCTGCGGTGACATCGGAAGTAGCAAGTACTTTTTTTATTACATTTTTAGTGTAATAACCACGAATAGTTTTGTATTGCTTTACGGTGTTTTCTGCAGTAGCAATGGCAGAATCTATGGTGTGTTTTTGTGTCACTGAAGGCACATAAACGAGAAGAATGACGATCACCCCAACAAAAATAACTAACAAAGGTGTAAATAAACGGGTACTGAGTTTGTCGAAAAAATTGATAGATGAATTTACAAGCATAACATGCGGCTAATTTGACAAAACATAGGTTTAATTTTAGTTGAAAACATTCATTTTTCAAATCAACATCAAAACATTTTAGTGGTGCTCATTCTTGTCTTCTAAAACGATAACGCTCAACTAAGAAAGTTATATTTACTATCAATAAAAACGAATAATGACGTTTAGATAACCGTTTGTATGCAAGTTTTTTATAAAAAAAAAAGCCCTGCGAGCAGGGCTGAGACATTTCAATAACTTGAAGTCTGTAAGGGATTAACGGAAAACTAACTATTCATTAAATTACTTGCTGCTTTTAGTGTCTGTGGTCCACCCCACAAAATAGGTGGCAGAGGTTGCATCACTCCTTTCTCAAAGCTAAAGCCAAACTCTCTGTCATCTCGAATTAAGAGTGGCCCGTCTAAATCTACATAACGAGCTTGATTGACTAATAATGCCGCTGGTGCCATTGCTAAAGAGCTTGCTACCATGCAACCAATCATAATATCAAAACCTTGTCGTTTTGCTTGCTGAGCCAATAAAACCGCTTCGGTTAAGCCACCGGTTTTATCGAGCTTAATATTAACCACTTGATAACGGCCTTGTAAATAATCGAGCTCTGCTCGAGTATGGCAAGATTCATCAGCGCAAAGTGGAATAGGAGAGTCAAAATCAATTAAGGCGTGGTCATGCCCCGCAGGAAGTGGTTGCTCAATTAAGATAACATTTAATGCTTTAAGCTGTGCGCCGCAATCACGCAAGTCGTCGATAGACCATCCTTCGTTAGCATCAACAATAAATTCACTGTCAGGTGCTGCTTGTGCAATGGCAGTCATTTTTTCGATAATACCTTGATTATCAAGTTTAACTTTCACCAAAGGTGGCTTGTTAAGCTTGGCTACAGCTTCAGCCATAGCCGCTGGCGTATCAATACTTAAGGTTTGGGCGGTGATACATGCTTGGGCTGGTGCTAGCAACAACAACTTTTCGACACTGGTATGACGCTGTTTAGCTTGTAGATCCCACCAAGCACAATCTAAGGCATTTCGTGTTGCCCCTGCCGGTAAAGACGAAAGCGTTTTACTCATGTTTTCATGAGATAAATTGGTCAATGCAATGGCATTAATTTGCGCCATAACAGTATCAACAGACTCGTTATAACGCGCATAAGGCACTGCCTCTGCCCAGCCACAATGCGTGCCGTCATCAATTGTTACTACAACAACATCTGCTTGGGTTTTAGCGCCACGAGCAATTCTAAATACATGTTTTAGTGGTTGTTTTTCATTAAAAATTTTGATTGTCAGCTTATGAATAAGTGGTTGTTTTTCAATAATTGTTTTTTCAGTTAGCATCATAAGGTCGCCACTATGCTATCTGTGCCATCTCTTAAAGGATCGACACAAGGAAGAGAGAATTGTTCACTTAATTGAGCACAAATACGTTGTCCTTCTTCAACACTAACACTTGAAGTATTAACGGTAATGCCAACAACTTTAACCTTGGGGTTTGTTAATTTGGCCGATTGTAAGTTTAGCGCGATGGTGGTTTCAATACTCGGGAATTGGCTATGAGGTAAACCGCGCATATAACTACGATTTAAGTCATGACAAATAACTAAAGCATCAGGCTGAGAGCCATGTAATAAACCTAAACTAACCCCGGCAAATGCGGGATGAGAAAGCGACCCTTGGCCTTCTATAATATCCCAATGTTCACTGTCATTATTTGGTGATAGCGCTTCAGCGGCACCGGATAAAAAGTCTGAAATAACGCAGTCAATCGCCACACCAGTACCCGCTATTAAAATGCCACATTGACCTGTTGCGCGAAAATCAACATCAATATTATGCTTTTTCATCGATTTTTCTAAACTCAGCGAGGTATACATTTTTCCTACAGAACAGTCAGTGCCGACGGTAAGTAGTCTTTTACCGGTACGTTTTACTGCTGTGCCGGTAACAAATTCTGCTTTTGGATGGCGTATATCGAGTAATTGCTGATTGGTTTGTTCAGCCTTAGCGACAATTTCAGGAAAGTCGCTTAGTTTGTCATGTAAACCACTAACGATGTCCATACCCTTGTCCATAGCATCTAAAATGTAAGGTAACCATTTTTTATCAAGTATACCGCCACTATTAGCAAAACCAAGAATAAATGACTTTGCGCCTTGTTGAGCACCTTGTGCAATATTTAATTGTTTAATACCAGTAGAGACCGTACAACCAGATACTGCATATTCACCAATGCAAAGCTCTGGACGCCAATCTGCAACACCACGAGCCATTTTTATTGAGAGTTGGTCAGTGGCGTCACCGATAAATAACAAGTATGGAGAAGCGATATGCATAGCAATATTCCTAAAGTTAAAGCGTGGATGATTTTTATTTGTATCCAGAGCTTAACTTAGTGAGCATGCATTAAAAGTGGTAAGGTTTTAATGGGTCATAACCCAGGGTTATGTTTATGCTTAACTCTTTTAAAATCCTTGGCTTAAGTATGGAGTGAACTCATCGATAACCTTAGAGTTCTTACGATTTTCAAGATGAACAGCATTAATAGTAAAGGTTAAAGCGGGCTCGAATGATGCTATAGCGACATTATCGCTTAAGTTACCTTCTGCGGTAAATCGGTCGACAACACATACGCCTACACCTCTGGCGACTAATCGAGCGGCAATAAAATAGGTTTGCACTTTTATTTTAGATTTGAAGTTAATGTCTTCCTCCATAATTCTCGCCCATAACATGTCAGCTAATGGGCCGCTGTCGCTAATATCAATAAATTCGAGATCACAGACTTCGCTAAGGGTTAATTTATTTGGACTATGGGGAAATTTGTCCTTCGGGTAAACGATAACGAGTTCAGATTGTGCTAATGCAACAGATGTTAAGCCAGGCAGCGTTTTAGGAGAAAATAAAACCGCTAAATCACATTTGTGCTCTAATAACGTTTGCATCATATCGTCGTTATGAATAGTTTGAATATCGAAGGTGACATTAGGATAATCTTTGTGGAATTTTGCAATAACATTGGGAATAACATCAAAGCCAAGGGCAGGTGAGACCCCTAGGCTAATACTACCAAACTCGGATTTTTTAATATTCTGCGCAGTATTTTTGATTGAACGCATTTGCTGATAAATTTTGTCTACTTCGTCGAAAAGCATTTCCGCTTCATCGGTAGGTATCAGTCGTCCTTTGACCCGATCAAATAAGTTAAAGCCTAATTGAAGCTCTGCATGAGATAACACTTTACTGACCGAAGGTTGTGACACATGCAATATTTTTGCTGCATTGGTGATTGAACCTGTCGTGTAGATAGCATGAAAAATTTCAATATGTCTTAAGCGCATGATATATCCTAAAACTCAACTATGAGTGAGTGGTTTATTCAATTTAATGTTAACCATTCATAAATGGCAAGCTTAAATATAACTGTATTACCAAAGCGTTGGTAATATCAATAAAAAAAGCACCAACGAGTGGCACAACTAAAAAAGCTTGTGGAGAAGGACCATGACGAGAAACTAATGACTCCATGTTAGCAACAGCGGTTGGCGTGGCGCCTAGGCCAAAACCACAGTGCCCACCAGCCATTATCGCCGCGTGATAGTTTTTCCCCATGACTCTAAAAGTGACAAAATAAGCGAAGAGCATCAGCATGACTGCTTGAATGAGTATCATGAAAATCATCGGACCCGCTAAACTGACTAACTCCCATATTTTTAGTGACATTAATGCCATTGCTAAAAACATTGAAAGTGCCATGGTGCCCCAAAGGTCGATACATGCTCTGCTGATTTTATACGTTTTAGTAAACTCAGTAAAATTGGTGATGATAACGCCGACTAATAATGGAATTAAAAAGGCAGGTAAAACAACATTCACCGACTTTAATGCCAAATATCCGATATTTCCTAGGTACATACAGGCTAGGATAATAAACAATGTTTCCATCATTTTTCTCGGTGTAACCAGGTCATGATCATCAGGGTCAAATGTTACCGTGTCGTCAAGTTCTTCATGATATGAGTTGTCTGGCTTTAAGTTATATTTTGTGATCAGCCTTTTACTGACGGGTCCACCAACAAGGCCACCTAATATCAGTCCTAAAGTTGCCGCTGCCATCGCTAATTCAAAGACACTACTAGGTAAACCGTATTCATTAATAAATAAATCGGAATAAGTTGCGCCATTACCATGGCCGCCGGAAAGGGTGACTGAACCACCAATAAGTCCCATTAATGGATCTAGTCCTGTCGCCATAGCTATAGAAACACCTACGGCATTTTGTATAAGCAAATACACGGTCGCTACCCCGAGAAAGAGTAAAACTTTAGGTCCGCCCTTTATCAGCAAAGCAAAACTTGCTCCTAAGCCGACGGTGGTGAAAAATATCGTCATCAATGGTGTTTTAAAAGCCATATCAAATTGAAAGCTAACCTCAAAATAGAGATATAAAATGGCAGAAAGTATCGAAAAAACAATACCACCGACAACTGGCTCTGGAATATTATTGTTTTTCAAAAACTTCACTTTACTATTTAAAAAATAGCCAGTGAAAAGAATGAGCAAAGCGATTATTAACGTTTCTATGATTGGTATTTCTAATTGCATATGAGTAATAGCCTTTATTTTTTTGACAATTTTATTTTTATAGAAAATGAGTCGTAAATTCAAAAACAGAAATTTGATTGTAAAGAGGTAACCAGACAATAAGCAGTTCAAAAAGTTAATAAAGCTATAACCGAAGGTTGTGACTTGTTAACAAAGGAACAAATGAATGGGGTTCTTTATGCTAATCTTTATTGTACATAACTTTAGGTTATAGGGTTCAGATATTCTGTTAATAGTATTGTTGCTCATTTTTGGGCAAGGTGAGTTTAATAAAAAAATGATTGGATAAAAATATCCAACGAAAATTACCACAATAAAACTATATACAAGGTGGAAGAGATGAAACAGCAAACAACAAGCAGATATAAGCTAAAACATATAAGTTTATGTGTTATTACTGCATTAACAGCCCAAGCAAGTTTTCAAGCCTATGCAGAAGATACTGCAGCAGAAGAAAAGAAAGTCGAACGCATCAGTGTTATTGGCTCTAACATTAAAGTAAACCATGATACTGGCGCCTTACCTGTTACCGTCGTTTCGGCAGAAGACATCGAAAATAGTGGCGCGTTATCAGGCGCTGAACTATTAGCCGATATACCACAACAAGGTGATGTTGCTTTTAATAGCTCACGCTCTGTTGGTGGTGTTAATGATGCACGTGGCGATGTGTCTTCATTTAATTTACGTGGTTTAGGTACGGGAAATACCCTTGTTTTACTCAATGGACGCCGTTTAGTACTTCACCCTGGCACGCAATCTGAAAACTTTGTTCCGGTGACTACCGCAAATGCGAACACTTTACCTGTTCGTGGATTAAAAAGAGTGGAAGTACTCCGAGATGGTGCTGCCGCTATATATGGTTCGGATGCTGTTGCAGGTGTCGTTAATTATGCATTAAAAGATGATTATGAAGGTTCTGAATTAAATTTTAATTTTGGTACTGAAGAGGGCACTGAACGTGATGCCCTTAATATTTCTGGTGCAACGGGGTTTTATTTTAATGATGATAAAACTCATATATCTTTGTCGGCAGGTTATTACGAACGTGAAATGATCATGGCTAGCGAAAAGTCCTATACCAAGAGTTCAGACTTACGTGACAATACACGTTTTCCTGATGAAGTTCGCATCGTCGGAGAAGATGATGATGGTAACCCTATTTACAATAGCGATCTTCATAACCTTAATTCATCAACACCTTGGGGTGAGTTTAAAACAGGGACATTAAGCACATTTCATCTGCAACCTGATACCTTATCTGGTTGTGAAAATTCAGACTCTCGCGGCAACCCTACTACGACGTTAGATGTTGAAGGTGTTTGTGTTGACCGTGGTAGCCAGCCGAGTAGTGATGGTTATGACCGTAACAGTGAACGTTCATTAAGTTCTGGCGTTGAGCGAGCTAATTTTTATGGCATGCTGACCCACGAATTAAATGATGATGTTGAGCTCTACAGTGAGGTTTTATATTATCGAGCCCAAGCAGAGCGAGCACGTGAGCAAACAGCTAACTTAACATCACAGCGTTTTAAAATTTCAGCCGATGCTTTTTATAACCCTTTTGGTGAAACAGTTGATTTACGTAAATATCGTCCTGTTGATACTGGCCCTCGTCATATCGAAGTAACGGATGAAAGCTATCGCTTATTAACTGGTCTGCGCGGTTATTATGACGATTGGGATTGGGATACAGCGGTTTTATATTCGAAAGCAACCACAGAAGATAAAACTAACCGTATACATACACAACGTTTCCAAGGTGCAATAAATAGTACTGATGAAGCAACAGCTTATGATGTTTTTAACGGTGCTGATGTTAATAATACTAATATTGGAGACCCAACAGGTAACAGTCAGTCAGTGATCGACAACTTCATGATTGATGTGGTACGCGATAGTGAAACTGAACTTGCCTTATTTGATTTTAAAGTTTCTAGAGGTGATCTTTTTGAACTACCTGCCGGTGACGTTGGTTTTGCAGCAGGTATGGAATATCGTTATGAAAGCTTCTCTGATGTTCGTTCTGACGAATTAAATACCAGTGAAAAGTTTTTAGATCTTGTTGGTGGCCCTAAAGATGTTGACCAATATGCCAGTGTCGTTTTAGGCAGTAGCCCAACACCAGATGCTGCAGGTAGTCGTAATGTATTTTCTTTATATAGTGAGTTAGCTATTCCATTAATCGAAGACTTACCTTTAATGGAACGTTTAGATATGCAATTAGCGGCACGTTATGAACGTTTTTCAGATGTAGGTGATATTTTAAAACCTAAAGCTGCATTGTCATGGATAGTAAATGACTATGTTCAAATTCGTGCCTCTTATGCTGAAGGCTTTAAAGCACCAGGTTTGCCACAAGTGGTCGCCGTTGATATTTCTCGTGTCAATAATCGTAATGACCCGACAACTGATTCTCGTTATGGGGTATTGGAAGTGCGTAGTGGTAGTGATAACTTAAAACCGGAAGAAAGTGAAAGTACTAGCTGGGGATTTGTTATTCAACCGACCGACAACCTAACTTTTACCGCTGATTGGTGGCAAATAGACCAAAAAGATACGGTTGGTTTAATTCATTCGCAAACACAACTTTTATACGATGCGATGTTATCTCATCAAACCGGGTCGGGTAACCCATTGGTGACTCGAGGTGGTGATGAAAATGAAGTTATTGCCTTAAAAAATGACTATATTAATTTACAATCTAGAGAGTCTGCAGGGCTAGATTTAGGTGTAATGTATGATTTAGAAACACGATTTGGTCATTTTAAATTTAAAGCAAATGGCGCTAAATTAACAAAGTTTTACCAAGAAGCTGATGATGTAACTGCTCAAGTTATTGCTGCGCAAAACTCTAGTGATCAAGCCTTGGTTGAAGCGCTACAATATAAAGGTAAAGAAGTAACTATTATAGGTAGTGGTGACTTGATCGCTACCAATGGTCGTCCAGAATGGCGTGTCACTTCATCACTTGATTGGCGAAAAAACGCTTGGGGTGCGGGTTTAAGGTTCCGTTATGTTAGCGGCTTTGAAGACACTAGCTTAGATTATATGGTAGGTGAAGAAGACTTAAAATATCAAGTTGATAGCTTCTCAAGAGTTGACACGTATGTTAATTATCGTTTGCCTAACACTGTAATGAAATCGACTAAAGTTACCTTCGGAATTAAAAATATAGCTGATGAGAAACCACCTATTGCCGATGAAACTTTTGGCTATAACAGTAGTGTTCATTCAAGTTTAGGTCGATATTTTTACCTGAATTTTAATACTAAGTTTTAATTAATAATCTCCTGTAAAGCTTTAAACATGGCTCGAATGGTTAACGAAAGTTTACTTTAGTCGGGCCATATTTTTCTTCCATTTAATCTAAAAAGACTTTCTTATGAAAAAATTATTATCTATTTGCGCATTGTCATTTTCAGCCATGTTACTTGTCGCTTGTACTTCAACTAATGAAAGTGTGAATGCGCAAACATGTAATTCGGGCAATGTTATATTAACAGCCGACTTTGCAGCAGGACGGATGGATGAGTGTAAAGCTCTAGGGAATAGTGAGTATCTGATCACATTAAAACCTGAAAATACGCCTATTAACTCCAGTCCATGGTATGCATTTAAAATACAAGCAGAACAACCAACAACCATTAAAGTAACTATGATAGTGAAGGGAAATAAGCACAGATATCTTCCTAAAATTAGTCCTGACGGGCTAAATTGGAAACTACAGTCTCATAAACTTAATGGTAAACGTTTAATTATGGATATTGACGCATCACAAAATGCTGTTTATATTTCAGCACAAGAAATTATTGATAACCAATACTATGTTGATTGGGCTAAAACACTGCAAAATAAAATGAAGGTTAGCTATGACGTTTTAGGGAAGTCGACGCAAGGTCGTCCGATATATAAAATAGAAAGCAAAAGTAATAGTAAAGAATGGATAGTGGTTTTGGGTCGACAGCACCCACCAGAAATTACTGGTGCTTTAGCATTATTTCCTTTTGTAGAAACACTGTTAGAAGATACTACTTTAGCTAAACAGTTTCGTGAAAAATACAATGTATTGGTTATTCCTAATATTAACCCTGATGGTGTTTTTATGGGGAATTGGCGACATAATGCCAATGGTTTAGACCTTAATCGAGATTGGATTGACTTTAGCCAACCTGAAACACAACATATAAACAACTATCTAAAATCTCTGGTGGCACAAGGGCAGAAAATAAAGTTCGCCATAGATTTTCATTCAACCCCACATGATGTTTTTTATACCATGCCAGTAAATTATGGTATTGAAGAACCTTATTTTGTTAAACATTGGTTAGGTCATTTAGACAAAGCTATGCCTAACTTTAATGTTGTGTTGCAGCCAGGAAATACGCCAAATAACGGCGTATCGAAACAATATTTTGCGGATAATTTTAATGTTCATGCCATTACTTATGAAGTGGGTGATGAAACAAATCGTGAAAGTATCAAAGTTATCGCAAAAAATGCATCGACAGTATTAATGCAAACAATGCTGTCGAACACTGATCATAATAAAGAATAGGTCAAGGTTCATGAGTGAAACAATAATTAAACAAGTATTAATAGCGGGCTGTTTGCTTAGTTTATTTTCCTGTTCATTTGCAGAGAAAACGCAGGTTGATATTTTAATCGAAAATGGCGAAGTTTACACAGGTATAAATGGCGAAGCACAAGCATTAGATATCGCACTATGCGGTGATATTATTTGTGGTGTTTACCCAAGAGGTGAACATAAGGTAACGGCCAAAAAAGTGATCAATGCACAAGATAAAGTGGTTAGCCCAGGCTTTATTGACCCACATACTCATACCTTAGCAGAGCTTTATAGTCAGGATGAAAACCATAATTTAAATTATCTGACTCAAGGTGTAACGACTGTTATTAATGGCAATGATGGCGAGGGACCCGTTGATATTGCCAAAACCGCTAAAGCGTTAGAAGCCAACGGCATAGGAACAAATGTAGGGTTACTCGTTGGTCACGGTAGTGTTCGTGAACAAGTAATGGGACGAGCACAACGCTTTGCTACTGCCAAAGAACTTGAAGAAATGTCGCAATTATTAACGAAAGCAATGGCGGCTGGCGGGCTTGGGCTATCTACCGGGCTTTATTATGTGCCGGGTAGCTATGCCAATACCGAAGAAGTGGTCACGCTAGCAAAAATCGCCAGTAAATACGGCGGAATTTATGATACGCATTTACGCGACGAAAGTACCTTCAATATAGGTTTAGATGCAGCAATCGATGAAGCTATCCATATTGCCAGTGCAGCTGATATACATTTGCACCTTGCTCATATTAAGGCGTTGGGTGTTGACGTTTGGGGGCAAAGTAAAAACGTTATTGAAAAAATAGAGCAAGCTCAAGCACGCGGTTTAAGTATTTCAGCAGATCAATACCCTTGGTTAGCTTCAGGCACTAAATTGCATAGTGCAGTAATGCCAAAATGGGTAATGGCTGATTCAACAGAAGCCTTTTATAAACGCTTAAATGATCCTAAATTAGCGGAGCGATTACGTAGCGAAATCACTGAAAATATCCGCAGGCGTGGCGGACCAAAATCATTATTGATCACCGCTTTTAAGAAGCAAGAACTTGTTGGCTTAAATCTAGCTGAGGTGGCAAATAAAAGGTCAGTTGACCCAGTTACCACTGCCATTCAATTAGTACAAGAAGGTGATGTTCGTGTCGCCTCTTTTAACATGTCGCCACAAGATGTTGAGAGATTCATGATACAACCTTGGGTAGTTACGTCGTCAGATGGCACTGATGGTCACCCAAGAAAATATGCAAGTTTCCCCAAAAAGTACCAGAAATATGTTGTTGAAAAGAAACTACTCACTTTAGGCGAATTCATTAAAAGGAGTTCAAGCCAAACGGCTGAAATTCTTGGTTTAGACAATAGAGGGAAATTAGTTAAGGGTTATAAAGCAGATGTCATTGTCTTTAACCCTAAAACGTTAAGTGCTAATGCTGATTTCTCTACATGGAATAAATATTCAACAGGCATAGATCACGTAATAGTGAATGGAGAATTAGTTATTCATCACAGAAAGTATTTGAAAAAGCTTGCGGGTAAATTTGTTCATTAAACACTTTATTAATCAAAATTAAATTTTTTAAGTGAAGGCTGACTCTTAGTAATAAGGTCAGCCTTTTTACTTTCTTTTCATTAATTTTTATACATAATTAGCTATAGCATGTATTAAAAGGAACATTTAATGAAAGTCATTGTATGCTTGGCTTTACTCTTTTACTTCATTATTAGCGAAGAGGCTAATGCTGTTCAGGCCTTAAAAGAAAAGTTTGTTATTAGGGCTGGAGTTGCTAAAGGGTTTCAGAACGGCTTGCATGCTAAGTATTTAACCTATTTTGCAGATAAACTCTCGGTAAAATTAACTATCTCTACCATGTCGTTTGCGCGTCGAATACATCAATTGAAAACGGGTAAGTTAGACTTAATGGTCGGGCTGCAACGAACTCAAAGCCGACAAGACGAATTCATCTATATTTTCCCTGCTTATGAAACCTTAAGATTTCGCTTTTATTCATTAAAAGAGCAGAGTGAAAGCTTTACCGAATACAAAGACCTACAGGGTAAAAGTGTCGGGGTTAATCGGCATGCTAAATATTTTTCAACGTTCGATCTTGATGACCGTATTAATAAATACTCGGTATCAACATTAAAGCAAAATATAGAATTACTGCTTCATAAGCGCATAGATGCATTTATTCATTATGAAGAAAGTACTTTTCCTGTTTTAGAAAAGTTGGGGTTAAATGATAAAATTACTAAAACATCTTATCAGCCGCAGCATGAAAATCATCATTATTTGGTTATTTCTAGCCATTCACCTTTAACACAGTTAAAAGTGCAATTAGAAACTATAGTAAATAATGCGGTTAAAAATGGTGATCTTCGTAATATTCGCCGAGAACATTATCGCCAAAAAACTACCTCCGTATTTTAGTTATAACCTAATACATAAAAAGGCGTTATATCATCACTTTCATGAGCAGGCGTGGTAAATTCTTTATGTGCTTTGCTTAACGTACTTCGTGTGAAAAATGAATGAGTGGTTTTCTTTTCTTCAGTTGTTGTTTCATCGTTATTAGTTGTTGTGTTTGTCATCATTGCCTCGGTATCGTTGTTTATAGAGTATTCCTTATCCTCACTTAATTCTTTGAACATTAATATTGCTAAAGTTTTAGTACTTCATAAATAAAGGCTATAGGTCATGCGAGTGAATTTAATCAGAATTTAATCAGAGTTTAATCATAATTAAGTTCATGCGCTTAGGTTATAGGTTTGTTTATTTTATGAATAAAGGTTTCAATAAAAAAGCTATATAGTAGTAGCTGTTAATTGTTTTAATTTAGGAAATATGATGAACAAATTTTGGTGCTTTTTATTATTTATCTTTACGGTGAATAGCTTTGCTAACGATAATTTCGCTATTAATGGCAAAGTTAAGACCGAGCAAGGAAAACCGCTTGCAGGTGTTGATATTACCGTGGGAGATAAAAAAGTAACAACTAGCCATGATGGTACATTTTTGATTAAAGCAAAAGTCGCAGACAGTTACCAAGTTGTTTTATCGCATGCTAATTATTTCTCTAGTGTGCAAACATTTAGCCATTTTGAATTAGTACAAGCTTCTAAAAACATAAGAAATATCAGTGATATAACCTTAGTTAAAAAAGCTAAACAACGTGTAATGCTAGCTTTTGGCGGCGATGTTATGATGGGACGTCGTTTTTATAAACCTTACTTTGGCGATGAGATTTTAATTCACCCAGATAATAAAACCGCAGATAGCCGTGCCATTGTCTCGCATATTAAACCCTACATGAGCATCGCTGATTACGCCGCGGTTAATTTAGAAACACAAATTGCAGATAAAAAACCCGCCGAACGAGCGCCTAAGTCAGTAACCTTTTATTCTCAACCTGAAATACTAGACGCATTAAGTTGGGCGGGTATTGATTATGTATCCCTTGGCAATAACCATACTTATGATTATATGGACTCAGGTTTACACTCTACCTTAAAATTTCTAGCCGACAGTAAATTAGCTTATTCAGGTGCGGGTATTAATGAAAAATCTGCTTTGAAGGCTCATCAACAAAAAATAAAGAATAATACCTTTGCTATGCTTGGTTACGTTGGCTGGGAAGGCAGTGCGAATCCGACCCAAACGGCAAATAATGCTCATGGCGGCGCGGCATATGGTTCAATGGAAAATATGCTGAGTTCAGTAAAGAAACAAGTCGCTAAAAACAATATCACCATTGTTCAATATCATGGCAGCCAAGAGTACGCTAATAACCCAACAGGCGTTACCGAACAAAGATTAAAATCATCTTTAGATGCAGGAGCCGCGTTAGCTATTGCGCATCATCCCCATGTTACTCAAGGCTTAGAGCTTTACAACAACAAACTCATCGCTTATTCAATGGGTAATTTTATATTCGACCAAAATTTTAGCGCAACTCAACACAGTTTTATTTTATATGTGTGGCTTGATGGCGAAAAATTTCACCGTGCAGAAATAGTACCTATTTATGTTAAAGGCTATAAACCCACACCGGCAACAGGTATGCACCGTTATACCGTAATGAAACGCCTTAAAACACTTTCTAAAATTCGTAATACAGACATTGGTCAGTCAGGGGGGCATGGTGTTATTACCTTAAAATCAGCGGTATTAGAGGGTGAACATAAAGAAAACCAAGCAACACAGCTCTTGTTCGGCAGTAATGAACGCGTGGCAAGTTTATATGAACTACCATGGCAACAACCGATAACACAGGTCGTTTTACCTAATAATGAAGTACGTTACCGCCTAGGAATTAACCTTATCAATGACAGTAACTTTGAAACCTTCAACCTTTTTGACAGCCCTGAACGAGGCTGGTTATTTGACCGAGCAAGTACTTCAATTAATGACTTTGGTGCCAGTGGAAAGCACAGCTTGGCGATACAAGTAAAACCAACAGAAGATAATGTTTTCGGTATGCAAAGTTTTAGACGCGTGTATAAAGCGAGCAGTGCAATGACCTTAAAAGCTAAGTTTAAAGCGCAAGCTGCGGTTAAGGTTAATTTTTATTGGCAGGGACGTAAAAAAAGACAAAAATTATTTGATGCTTTTAAAAATGGTAAAAAGCATTTAATTGGCACAGTCGACGTAACGCCAAACAACCAATGGCAGAATGTAGAAATAGAATTTAATTCACCGCGTGTCGGTTATAAAAGTTACCGAGTGCTTGCTCAGGCGGTGTTAGAAAATGGTGAAGAAGTCACCCTTAATATTGATGATTTTTCTTTAATAGAATGGCAAACCGCCTATAGCAAACAGCTTAAGCCTAATCGCTTCAATAGCGAAAGTACTCAAGCTTCGTATTTAGGTGTTGACAGAATGATTAGTCAACCAATAACACTAAAGCATTAATTAATAAGTTTTTATAAAGGGTAACGACGAAAAAAATTATGATGAATATTTCAGAGTCTGATTTACTTGATACGGTTAAGTCGCTGTTAAATGACCAACGCTTCGGTTCGCAGTTACAACTAGCTCGTGCTCTATCTTTACGAGGTTTTGAAAACGTTACCCAAACGCGCATTTCACGTTTATTGAAAAAAGTAGGGGCAATTAAATTTCGAAATAATAATAATGACGCAGTTTATCGCTTACCTGCTAAGCAGTATATCCCGCGAGTTCAAGAGTCTATTGACTCGGTTATCTTAGGAATAAAGCACAATAATATGCAAATAATCATAAAAACGGTTATTGGTGCAGCAAGGTTAATTGCTAAAATTGTAGAGGATATGGGCGAGTCATCGGGTATTTTAGCTTGTATGGCAAGTGATAATACCATCTTGGTTATTCCAAGTGATGTCAGTAATATTGAAGAAACAACGAATTACCTTATTAATTATTTAGACATGAAGGCTCATACTTCATTTGCTAGTTATAGCTGATAAATTTAATGTTCTTTATTAAAAAACTAACGCTAAATTATTTTATTTACCGTTAGTTTACGTGCTACTGATATAGATAATTATTGGATACTTATACAGATTGTTTTGCATCATATTAAGATTGCAGGTATTGATACAGCGCTTTTAATACCTTCATTTTTCCCTCATCACTTTCATGTTCATGGGCTAAGTTTTCTAAGGTGATCATAAACTCATCAGCACTTAACAACCCTTTGCCGCCAAACTGTATTTTGTCTTGGCATCGTTGCTGCCATTTTTGTTGCTCTGCGCTTGTTAATGTTAAGGGGTAATTTCTAGCCCGATATAAAAACAATAAAGAGGTTAATCGTTCATCTTGAAAGGTAAATGGGTGCGTTGCTAATTGCTCTGCTGGCAGCCCACGTAAAATATCCATTTGCGCTTTATCGCTGTGCGAAAAGAAACTTCCGCCGTATAACGAATGCTCAGCATCTGGCTGGGGTTGATCGCTATAATCTTCTGCTTCAAAGACCTCAGCTAATTTATCCCTTACTTCTAAGTGCTGTTTCAATTTCGCTAAGTTTTCTAGACAAAGATCTCGAGGAATATTCAAACGCTTGGCATTTTCAGGTAATAATGTTTTTGCTGGCGCTACAATTGGGCACTTATTGAGGTGAATAAGTTTGATAGGAATGGGCAATTCATCTTCGGCTAATTCATCATGTCGAGTATATAAGCGAGCTTTGATTTCTTGTGCACTTAAGTCAAATAATGGCTGAGGGTCAAGCGCTAAATCAACGGCGATAATGGCATTTTTATTGACAGGATGATAAGCAAACGGCGCGAACCAACTGGTACAACCGTGCTCTGAAGAAATTTTGCTCGAGGTATGAACAACCGGAGTCATATTATAAACATCGAGTAATTCAGCAACCTGCTTTTTATTTTTCAGATTAAAAATAAACTCGTATAACTTAGGTTGTTTATCTTTAATTAACTTAGCCATAGCAATAGTAGCGTAAACATCACTCATCGCGTCATGAGCCGCTTCATGAGCAATATCATTGGCTTTGGTTAACAACTCAAGACGAAAGCTCACCACTTGCTCGCCATCACGTTCAACGGTTGGCCAATTTATACCTTCAGGGCGAAGCGCATAACATGCGCGTACCATATCGATAATATCCCAACGAGAATTACCATTTTGCCATTCCCGCGCATACGGATCGTAAAAATTGCGATAAAGCAGGTAACGAGTAAATTCATCATCAAAACGAATATTGTTATAGCCTGCAACACAAGTATTGGGCTGGGTAAATAAAGTATGAATACGCGCAGCAAAGTCGGCTTCAGACAATCCGTCTTGCTGGGCTTTTTGTGGCGTAATGCCGGTAATTAAACATGCTTCAGGCTGAGGCAGATAATCTTGTGGCGGCCGACAATAAAACATCTCAGGCTTTCCTATGATGTTTAACTCAAGATCGGTACGAATACCTGCAAACTGAGATGGTTTATCAAACTTCGGTGATATGCCGAATGTTTCATAATCGTGCCAGAGAATTGAAGGTTGTGAGTCTAAGTGAGTTTTTGTGACCATAAGTGAGATTAACTTGTTGTTTTATAGTTTAAAATAAAGGTCAGTAAACGAGTTAATGACATGGAATTATTTTGTGTGATAGCTCAACTGTGCATTTAGTTGTGTACCAAAAAAGCTTAACAAATGAATATTAACACAGGTAATAGTCATGACTCTATCAGCGTCACAAATAAAATCATTTCATGCTAAAAGAAGAGATAAAACATTAGAAAAATCTGATCGCGGCTCTTTATCGAACCAAGTAAGTAAAAAAGGAAGAGTTAATATCTATATGATATTAATGATAAAGCTCAACGGATGTGCCTTGGTAGCTACCCAATTATATTTGACATGAATTTTAATTGTATATCTAAGCTCTAGAAGGGCACATTAATTGGGCATTTAGTTAAAGATGGTGACTTTCCTGAACCGATACATCTAAGTCTTAGGACAATCACATGGGCAAGATCTTCGATAGAAGGATGGATACAGAGTAAAATCAATGAAAGAGAATAAAATTGAATTTCATCCACGTTGCATGGAGTTTTCACCTGCGGTTGCCGATTACATTATAGTGCATGAGTTATGTCATACGGTACATAAAGATCATAGCAAAGCGTTTTGGTCATAGGTTGAATCGCATTGCCCAAATTGGCGGGATAGTCATGCGATTGTGGAAGTTTCTGGTCGTGTATTGTAGATATTATCGCCACTATGGAAAGAGCCCCAAGCGTGCTACAACGTAAAAAGGTAATACCCAAGATTAACCGAAAAGGTTAAAGCGGCTGTTAGTACGTTTTATGGTGGCATGTAAGTGCATTTTAGTTAACCGCGGTATTTGTTAAAAAACAATGATATCGCGGTCAATTAAAGTATCGGATCCGTTAAAAGTCATGAAGCTTGTTGTATGAAAATCTTGCAACTTCCTTGTTCCAATTTTTTAAAGGGTTCAACGTTTCATTTAAAATATCAGCATCTATTTCATTGATACTTGTTTCTAATCGATTAAACAGTGTTTTTTGTGCTTTTTTATGTCGCATTGCTGTCAAGTATCTATCATCTTGCTCAGGCTGTTGCTGTTCATTTAAAAGTTTCATTTTACTTTGCAGAAGCGCTAATAACGAAGCTATGGTAAAGGTTTCACCGTCTTGATATTCTTCTTCGATAATTTTAAAGATGAAATTTGATATTCTAGGCCACCCGACTACAACAGCTAATAAAAAACCAATGGTTTTGTAGCCATAAGTTTCAGAATTGACCGGATTTATCATTAGTTGAACCTTATCATCAGGAAGCGACGTTTTAATAATACGATATAGATTTAAGTAACGCTTTATCGACCTTGGCGATCGTCCTAAAATGGGCGCTAATTTTTGTATGTATTCAATTTCTATACTTTCAAGGCGTTGTAATTGAACTGTTTCTAGAGCTTTAAGCTCTTGACTACTTGGACCATCTTGGTTGTCTTTTTCGTCTACGGTCTTTGCTGTCGAACTTTCACCAGTAATATCTTCTTCTTGGGGAGTCGTGTGTTCAGATGTTTCTTGCTTATCTGTTTCAGGTGCATCTTGGCTCTGTTGAGTGATGACATCACCAATAATACTTTTTACGAGATTTAACACTTCGCTACTATCTGGGCGTTGAAGCCATATTGGGATTTGGAATATTTTCTCTAAATATTCTTCAGGAGTAGATATATCCAAGCAATCATCATCTTTACTGTGCTCGTGGGTCATTAACTCAGAGTAATGCTCTCTTATTGAAGAAAACAACCAACGTGGATCGACTCCTAAAACCACAATAAAAAGATTAGATGCCATAAAAAGATTAATCGCTTCGAGTACTTTAATAACAACTTTAGGCGGGCATCTGTCTAGATCGTCAATATATAAAACAATGCGGTTGATATGAGGGTGTTTTTTATAGGCTTCTATTTCATCTTCAATTTTAGCAAACAATGCGTTGTTATCTAATACTTCATTTTGCAAGTTTATAGCACTCGCTAGCTCATTAAAATCTTCATTGAGTAGTGCAGGAAGTCCTAAATGCTTACCGTAACGGTTGTCATCAATCGTATTTGAAATATGATCATTAATAAGCATTTCTGGCGTTAAAAAACCCAGCCTTTTTTTGGCTTGGTTTATTTCTGATTCAATATTTAATTTATCAGTTACGGCCTTATTAAGGTTTTCATTAAGCTCTTTAAATTTATCAGTTTCATTTTCGAAATTTTGATTGTTTTTCTTAATAAGAGCGTTTAATGAAGCTTTAACGCTCTTAAACTGCTTATACCAACCGGTGACTTTTTGTAGATGGGCTTTACCAAATGTAAAAATAGCGGCAACAAAAGGGCCTAATGTTACCGTTATATTTTTAGTTAAGTCTTCTAAACCTAACGGGTTGGCGTAGGCAATAATAATAAGAGTTAATGAGAGTAATACAGAAAGTGCTATATAGCGGTTAGTAATAGGTTTTGTGAATGTTTTTAGTGAACTTGTTAGTAGGCTTAACCAACTTATTTTAGATATTTCGCCATTGGCTTTCGCTAGTCCGTGAAAGGCTTCCTCTGTAGACTCTAATTGACCTAATATTGAGGAAATAGGGGTTGGTATGTCATCATTAAAGTTTTCTCTAATAATTTTACTAACATCACTAATTTCAAATCCTTTGTAGAACGTTGATAAGTTAGCTTCTAAATTTGAAATTTCTGCTGTTTTGTTTTTTAAGTTTTCTCTTATCCCTTCAAGGTTTTGTTCAAGGGCTCTTGATTTTTTTTCACCGTATTTTATAACATTTAACCAGTATTCATTGAATTCTGAACCGTTATTTTGGTGTTCATATAGTGCTTGGTATATATTTTGAGCTAAGCTAGCCCATAAATCACTTTCTACATAGTTCCATGCATTGAAATCAATTTGAACAATATTTTTATAGAAAGGGTACTCATGCTGAAGTGTTTTTTGAGATAAATCGCCAATGGATAGTTGGTTAATTTCGCTTTTTAATTTATTCATATAAAAGCTTTTGCCGCCACCCCATTCACCAAATATGCCGATAGCTAGTGGAGGGACTGTTTGTTTGTAAGCTATGATTCCTGCGAGGGCTTTGATTTCTTTATTTAAATTAAATTGATCTTCTGTATTGATATCGTCATTACTGTAGGCGGTAACCTCTTTAACTTCTACTTCGTAATTGTCTTTTGTTTCCTCTTCAGATGTTTTGAGAGGTTCATTTTCTTCTTCTTCGTATTCATACGTGTACTCATCAACGGTTGCCGTATCGGAATTTTCTTTAGGGAGGCTGTTTTGAGTTTGTATGCCTGTTTTATTATCGGTTTCAAAATTAGCAACATTGCAATAAAGTTTCCATTTTCTCCACTGCGTTTGGCTATAAGTTGAAATATCAATGTTTTCAGGTTTTTCATCGATGAGTTGTTTATATGCCCTCGCAAAAGTAAATTCTGCAGGTTTTAGGTTGGTTAAGTATTCAAGAGCTTCTTTTTTATAAATACTAATAATGGAAGGATATGTAAAGTTTTGGTATAAATACGCTATTTTCCACTTAACTCGACTATCAAGAGATATATTAACAATATCATCAACTTGCCCTATGGAAGCAAGTCGTGCTGTTTTTATGATTAAATTTTTGATGGTATTGAAAGCAACTTCTTTACTTGTACCATATTGAGCAAGCCATGCGTACCCATCTGAATACATGTAAGTTCTTGATGAGGTTTTGGGTTCTGTACTCTTACGTTTGAATATGCCAAATTTAAAGGAACTACCACCGCGAATTCCACCAACTTTTACTGTCTTATGCTCAAGCATATAGGTGAAATAGTTTTTTGCATCTGTATTGCTGTATTCATCTATGGTGAGTTGATGAAGCTCTTTTAAAGGAAATATTTTTAAAAACTCATTCACTAATACTGAAATATCGTCAGGGAGTGGTGGAGAAGGTTTGAGGTGGCCTATAAATATTTCTTGTAAGTTAATAAATTCGTCTTTGGGGATATCTCTGTTCACTGAAATATGAGTAGCGCCAAACTCAATATTATTATAAGAATTTAGAACATTTTTGGTAATTTCAGCACTAGACTTTAAAGATAACCCTCCGGCACCTGTTCCCATCAATGGAAGCCACAGTGTTCTTTTTGAAAGAGAATCTCCAAGTGCTTTAAAAGCTTTACTGAGGTTATTTTGAAGTAACTGTTTAGCATCTACCTGCGAGTCTACAGAAACAATAAAAACGATGGTTCTATGCTTATCTTTAACGATATGGAATCCGTTAACAATATCAATAGGTGAAGGCGCTAACTTTTTGATATTTGAGTGTTCAAGCACATATTTTGTTAACTGCCCGTAGCCTCCTTTGCTATTTACAGAAGTAAAAACGATATCAGCGTCAGGATCTACTTCAATACCTAATGAGTATTTATTCTGCAAAGTACAATTCCTTTGTATTTATTTTTTTATAAGCCTAAGTATATATTTTTTAATTGAATAGTTAAATTCAATTAAAATTTTTGTCGATAGTCCGCGAAGTTCAATGACTTTTCATTAACGTGCCACAAAGTACTAGGTTGTTCGATGATGCTCATAGGAGGATTCATGGCTTTGTTGTTTAACTCTATGTTTTATAGCTAAAGCAACAAGGAATAAAAATAGATCTCAATCAACATCTTAAGGCAAGGTCTATTGCATGGTTATTGAGCCGTTCAATCATGATAAATATCAACTGTGCCTAATAAATTTTACTTAGCTCGTTTTATTGATAACGCTAATCTCGTGTGGAAAAATTGGACTGCTGTAGTGGGGGAATTACCATAACACTAATGATAGAATTACCACTTAGGGTAAGTCTCATTTTTCTATATTCGGGTTTGTGCTGTAAATGAAATGTATATCTTCAAGTGTTTTTGGTCGCGTTATTGGTAAAACTACTAAAATTAAGTTTAATGAGGCCGGCTTATCTGTTGATGTTGAAAACACCTTAACCCAAATTAAATGGCAAGAACTTATAATACCGCCAATGTTTCATATCAGCTTTTTTGGGCAAATAGTGACATTGAAAACGGCAGATAATAACTACGTTTATAGCATGCTAGCTTTCCGGGCTAAGCATGAGCATAAGAGTCAGTGCGAGAGACTTTGGGCATCAGCCAACATTAAGCCAGTTGAAGTGTTATTAACGACCATCAAAAAAGTCAGCACCACTCGCTATTTACGACAGTCAAATATTGATGTTATTAAGTCATTAGTCAATAAAGAGCTTAAACGTTGGACTCCTTGGATTAACACAAGCCAAGCACACCCCATGGTGGCTAAAAATCTGCAATTGCTTTCGAATTATCATCACTGGCAAGAGCAGAGTATTGACGATTGTCGTGAACGTTATATCAAGCAACAGCTTCAAGCCCATCAAACCTTTTTTGATAATGTTGAGTCTAACCCGTTAACATTACGACAACGGCGCGCCTGTATTATCGATAACGATAATAACTTGTTGTTAGCTGGCGCTGGAACAGGGAAAACCAGTGTGATGGTTGGGCGAGCAGGTTATTTACTTAACAGCCAACAAGCTCAGCATAGTGACATTTTATTATTAGCTTATGGCCGAAAAGCCGCTGATGAAATGGATGTCAGAATAAAAGACAAGTTATCAACGGATAAAATTAGTGCGACTACTTTTCATCGTTTAGGTCTTAATATTATTGCTCAAGTTGAGGGCGGCAAGCCTCGCTTGTCGGTATTCGCCGCAGATGAAAAAGCAAAAGCTAAGTGGATACAAACGTATTTTGAAACGTTAATTCAAGAGCAGGCCCCATATCGTCAGCTTATTATTGAGTATTTCAGCAAATATTATTACGTTGAGCGCAACGATTTTGATTTTAAAAGCCTAGGTGAGTATTACCAATATTTAACCGATAATGATATTCGTAGTTTAAAAGGCGATAAGGTTAAAAGTTTTGGTGAACTCTATATTGCCAATTGGTTATTTAACCACGGTATTGAATATCAGTATGAGGCTAGTTATGTTCATGATGTGAAAACAATAGAGCGCAGACAATATCAACCTGACTTCTTTCTGCCTGAACTTAATGTTTATATTGAATATTACGGGATAGATGAGAACGGCAATACAGCACCTTATATAAATAAAAATGACTACCACACGTCTATCCAGTGGAAGCGAGATACACACAAGAAATTTAGTACTCATTGTCTTGAGTTTACCTATGCTCAGCATAAAAAAGGGCAGTTAATTAGCGCGTTAGAAGCATTTTTTAATACTCAACAAATTGCAGTTGAATTACTGCCAGATGAAGCGATACTCGAAAGTTTAAAAGAAAGCGGACGCATAACAGTACTGGCCCAACTATTTTGTCAGCTAGTGGGTCTTTATAAAGCCGCTTGTTTAGATAGTTCTTTAGAAAATAAGGTGATCAACCATTCTTCTGATCCAAAGCAAACGGCAAAAGCTTTAGCCTTGCTCAAGCCCATTTTAATCGCTTATGAAGAACACTTAAAATGTCACGCTGAAATTGATTTTGAAGATATGATTAATAAAGCGTTAGCGTATGTGCAAGCGGGTAAATTTAATTCTCCTTGGCGTTATATCATGGTGGATGAATTTCAAGATATATCAGAGCCACGCGCGCGTTTAGTCAAAGCGTTACGTGATAATAATAAAGCCTGTTCAGTTTTTTCGGTGGGTGATGATTGGCAGGCTATTTATCGCTTTAGTGGCGCTGATGTTACTCTAACCACTGGCTTTGCTAGTTACTTTGGCGCAACCACTCAATCAACCTTAGACCAAACCTTTCGATTTAATAACCAAATTGGCAAGGTGGCAACAGACTTCATTAGTAAAAATCCTGCACAAATTAATAAAACGATTAACTCTTTGAAACAAGTTAAAGCACCTGCGATTTCACTGCTTAAACGAGAGAGTGGTGCATTTAATTCTTCAAACAAAGGTATTGTTGATGAAATGGCCAATGGGGCAATTGACGATGTTTTAGCTGCTATTTCAGCTAAAACGTGTAAGCCAGTGAGTGTTTATTTATTAGCACGTTTTTGGTTTCAATTGCCGGGAAGAATAGATCTCAATCGATTAAATAATCAATACCCGTTATTAACCATTGAATCTCAGTCTTTTCATGCCTCTAAAGGCAAGGAAGCCGATTATGTCATCATTCTCGGGCTCAAAAAAGGCGCTCATGGTTTCCCTTCTGAAAAAGTAACCCCAGCTCTGGTTGATGCGTTACTGGCTAAAAAAGAAGCCTTTGCTTATGCCGAAGAACGGCGATTATTTTATGTTGCCCTAACCAGAGCTAAAGATAGAGTTTATGTTATTGCAGATATGAGTGATGCCAGCTGTTTTGTTAAAGAGCTTGTGGACGAACATAAAATAGAACTTGATGAATTTGACAGAACTGCCAGTCAATCATTTATCAATGAGATAAATTGTTTAGTTTGTGAAACAGGCATCTTAAAAAAACGAACCAGTCGTTTTGGCGATTTTTATTCATGTTCACATTTTCCTCGCTGCGAGCATAAAGAAAAATCTTGTGCTAGCTGTCAAAGCCCAATGACGCGAAAACGCCACCCTGGTTTTAAGCTTTGCTTGAATGACGCATGTAAAAGTGTCATTCCGACTTGTGGAAAATGTAATGCTGAAATGGTGCTACGTTCTAGTAAAAATGGCGAGTTTTGGGGATGTAGAAACTATAAAGGCAATGAACCCATGAGTTGCAAGAATGGTATTGATGATTCAAAAATAAACTGGCCAGAATTGGTGACATAAAACAAGAATACTGAGAAAGGCAAAGCAATAAATAAGCTGTAAAGAAATTGCGGTTAAAAATCACCATTAACTAAATGCGCAGTATTTGCGTTCAGTAACAAATCTCAGGTGAACAAGCTAATTTATTGTTGAATTAGCTTGCTCATCTTTAGTTTTTATCTAAGTTTTTATCTAAGTATTCATTATCTTAATCTAGCCGTATTTTTAGCATATAATGGGGCGATGTCAGAAAATTTCTAGCACATCTTTGACATGTGATACCGGTATCAAGGTAACCCCTTCAGTTTCTAATCGTTTATTGTAATTTCGTTTGGGTAATATTATTACTTTAAAGTCATTGCGAATAGCCTCTTTGACACGCTCTTCACCTGAAGGCACTGGCCTAATACTGCCGTCTAAACCTATTTCTCCAAACGCGATAGTATTGACCGAAAATTTATGTTCTCTCGATGATGATATCATTGCGAGGATCAAAGGCAGGTCAGAGCCGACATCTTTAGTTAAATTTACCCCTGAAACAACGTTCACGTAAATATCATTACCACCAATATTCACTCCCATCCGGCTTCTCAATATGGCTAAAAGCATTTGCATACGTTTATAATCAAAACCTACCCCACCCCTAATAGGGTTCTCAGCTTGAGACTCAGTTACCAGTGATTGAATATTGATTAATAAGGTTCTGCCGGTATCGTTTGATGCGTAGGCCATATTGCCACTTGATTCAGCACCATCTTTATCTAAAAAAATGGCTGACGGGTTTACAACATCTTGCATACCTTTGGCGGTCATTGCAAAAGTAGCTATTTCTGTTGTGTCACCAAATCGATTTTTAGAGGTTCTTAGTGTTCGGTATTTACTGTCGGCTTCGGGTTCTATTTTACACATGCAATCGCCAATGTGCTCAAGTACCCTCGGCCCTGCCATATCTCCAGATTTAGAAACATGACAAACTAATATAACGGTAACACCATGCTCTTTCGCTAGCCTATTTAACATAGCAGCTGACTCTTTAACTTGAGTAACACCACCTGGAGAATTTGGCAGTGAACTAATAAATGCAGTTTGGATAGAATCAACCACTAGAAATTTATAACCATCGGTGACCATTACATCGCAGATAAGCTCAACGTCACCGGAGTTCATTATGTCAATTTTAGAAATATCTGCTTGTAATCTTAAGCCTCGGTCTCTTACTTGACCTTTAGACTCTTCACCTGATGTATATAAAGATTTACCGATTTGACTTAAATGAGCACATGTTTTTAACAACAATGTACTTTTACCAGCACCAGGATCACCCGCTACAAGAATAACCGACCCCTCAACAATACCGCCCCCCAAAACTCTATTAAATTCAGAACTACCGGTGTCAAATCGAGTTAAATCCATATCAGATACTTCACTCAATTTACATATTTTCGCATCTTGCTTAGAGTAACCTCTGTGAGCACTTTTACTTGGTGTGCGCTGCGTTATTACCTTGGATTCTTTAAACTCTGTGATGCTATTCCAAGCTGAGCAACTTGAACATTGACCTAACCATCGAGGATGATTTTCACCACACTCAGTGCAAACATAACTTGTTTTATCTTTTGCCATAATATTCTTAATAATTTATTTGTGGGGTTATTATATCGCGCGAATAATACTGACTGTGATGGTCTAAGTATTCGAATCTCTGTCCATGCTAGATTAACTTTTCAGTATCGTGATAGATATCAAAATAAAGCAACTGGTAAAGCTTTAGGAAGATATCCTGATATTGCTTTGAAAGAAGCGCGTGAGAAGATAACAGAATTATGACAAATGTTAAATGACGCAGTCAATTGTTAATTTTCATCCAAAAAATAAAATACCTATCTAAGAATATTCCTACACATTAGCAGTTTGGTTACGTGCAATGCCGCACAATGACTAGAGGAACGTCCACTATTACAAGAAAAAACACCGAGTTTAGCTATCGTTCTCAATATTGAAATTACTGCTGAGGACAGAATCAAGACCAGTAAGAATCGAAACGTTTTTAGTTAAAGCATTTGGTCTTGGTTTATTTGTCATGACAATCATTTTAATCACTCAGTTCAATCGTTTTTATCAAGCTTCTCTTCTTTTAAGAGCGGTTATTTTTCTACTGTCAGGGTGATAAAATTTATTTTAAAATAAATAAATGAGTAAGGTCTAAATAAGGGGGGAAACTAGGTTTTTTACTATTATTTACTATGCTTGATAAATAATAAATAAACTAAAGCGGCCGCTTTATGAGTTTAAACAAACAAGTAGCAGAAAATAAACGGAGATTTACTCTCAAGCAAAAGCTATTACTCAATGCGTTAGTTAATATTAGCTTAATGTTGCTAATAGGTTTTTATGCATTAAATCAAATGAAATTGATTGGCATAGAAATAGAAGAAATTGCCGAAATTGACATGCCGCTGATCAGAATAATCACCAAGATTGAAACTCATCAGTTAGAACAAACGCTTAATCTAGAAAGGCTGTTACGTTTAGGCAGTAAAACAAAGTTTTCTCCCTTAACACTGCAAGAATATGCTAATAGTAAAGCGCAGTTTTATCTTTATGGCGCTAAAGTAAAAGAAGAGCTGCTAGTTGCTGAAAAAGATGCCAAAGCAGACATAGAACTCGCTCATTCGAATAGTGATAAAAAAGAGTTTGAATATATCCTCGAGCAACTTCTTTTAATAGATAAACAGCATATTATTTATCAAGAACATGCTATCAAGATAATTTTTCTAGTTAACGCTGTTATTGAAGAGGTTAGCAGCGGCAAAAGTGTTATTCTTCTTGAAAAAGAAAAAGAAAAAGAAAAAGAAAAAGAACTAGAGCAACTGATTACCAAAATAGAACGAGAAGAAAATACCTTGAATTTTGTGGTTGAACAACTGCTGGAAGAGATTGAAACATTTACTCAACAGTCACTTACTACCGCCAATCAACATGAAAAATCTGCCATACAGCAAATCTTATTTTATCTTATCTTTGGCATACTCCTAGCCCTTGTTGGTGCTATCGTTATCATCCGACAAATTACCATACCGGTAAACCGTTTAAATGATCTAGCAAAAAAAATTGCTGTTGGCGATTTAAGCGAAAGCATTTCACAACCTTCTAACGATGAAATTGGTGATTTAGGCCAGTCGATTAATGCCTTGGTTAGTACGCTCAATCAAACTTCAACACAAGCAGAGGCTATTGCCGCTGAGAATTTTTCTGTAGATATAATTCCTCAGGGAGAACAAGATAAACTCGGCCATGCCTTAAAAAACATGAAAAATAAAATTATAGAACGTAGTGCTATTCTAGCTGAAAAGGTGGCTCTTAATGATGGCATAGTTAATACAAGTTCAGATGGTATTTTAACCATAGATGAACAAGGGGGTATTTTATCATGCAACAACGCTACCCAAAAACTGTTTCAATATCAACAAGACGAGCTGCTCGGTAAAAATATTAAAATGTTGATGCCTATGCCATACACAGCTGAACACGACAGTTATTTAGGTAACTATAAAAATTCTGGCATTAAGAAAATCATCGGCAGTGGCCGTGAAGTTCAGGCATTAAAAAAAGATGGCACATCTTTCCCTATTGCCCTTTCTGTTGGTGAAGTAAAAGCTACCGCCAGCGGCAAGGCTATTTACACGGGTTTTATTAGAGATATCACCAAAGAGAAACAGTCAGAGGCTGACTTAAAAGCCAATAACGATGAGTTGAATAAAGAAAACGCCCGTAAAACTCAGTTAGCGAAAATGAATGAACTTACTCAAGGTGCAAGTGATATTAACCAACTGAGTGACGATATTATTGCCAATCTGGCGAAATTAAGCCATGCGGGTCATGGTGTTATCTATATCGTTAATCAGGATAATAAGCTCAAACTTGCGGGTAGTTATGCCTTTAGAGAAAGAAAAAACATTTTAGCCGAAATAGCGGTGGGTGAAGGCTTAGTAGGGCAATGTGCCAAAGAGAAAAAAGTCATATTATTGACTAAAGTACCTAGTGATTATATTGAAATTAACTCTGCTTTAGGCGAGCAAGTACCGTTAAATTTACTGTTGTTGCCGGTACTCTTTGAACAAAAAGTAATGGCAGTAATAGAATTAGCTTCCTTTGAGTTATTTAGTCAAGAACAGCAAGGAATTCTTATACAGATAGCGCAAAATTTGGGGGTGGTGATCAACAATATTTTTAATCAGCAACGCACTCAACAATTATTACTAGCAACCCAGCAACAGTCGGAAGAATTACAGACTCAACAAGAAGAGTTAAAAAGTGCCAATGAAAATTTAACTCAACAAACACAAGAATTACAGGCCTCAGAAGAAGAGTTAAAACAACAAAGTGAAGAACTTAAGGTCTCAAATGAAGAATTAGAACTACGTCAAGCCGATTTGCAAAACCAAAAAGATAAAATATCATTAGCCAAGCAAGAGTTGGAAATAAAGGCCGAAGAGCTGGCGTTAGCAAGTAAGTATAAATCTGAATTTTTAGCTAATATGAGCCATGAGTTAAGAACACCACTTAATAGTTTGTTATTGTTATCTAAAGCCCTTGCCGACAATGCTAATAATCATCTAGATGCTACCGAAGTAGAAGATGCCCAGATAATCTATCAAGGCGGTCAGAGCTTATTGGCACTTATTAACGATATTCTTGATTTATCTAAAGTAGAAGCAGGCAAACTTAATATTCATATAGAAACTATTAATTTTACCGAGATAAAAGACCGGTTAATGCAGCTTTTTACTCCACTAGCAAAAAATAGAAAACTCAGTCTAGATACTATTATTGATGAAAAATTACCTCTCAGCTTTCATACTGATAGCCAACGACTAGAGCAAATATTACGTAACCTAGTGTCTAATGCGATTAAATTCACCGAAATGGGTGGTGTAACCATAAACTTCTGCTTAGCCGAAGCTAACGTTATTTTTCGTAATAGTAACTTAAGCCATGATAATTGTTTTGTCATTCATGTTAGCGATACCGGTGTCGGTATTAGTGAAGATAAGCTGCAAGCGATATTTGAAGCCTTTCAACAAGAAGATGGCTCTACCAGTAGAAAATATGGTGGCACCGGCTTGGGGTTAACTATTGCTAGAGAATTAAGTTACTTACTCGGTGGTGAAATTCAACTCAGTAGTACTTTAGGTCAAGGAAGTTGCTTTAGTTTGTATTTACCACTATCTATTGAACAGCAAGGAAGCAGCGTAAAAGCATTAAACACAGACAATAAATCTATAACAAAGCATGATATTAAAGTAAGCGCTGGCAAGTTAACAAACGCAAGGGACAATTCTGCCGACTCGCAGCATGCACTTCCTGCGATCAAACCCTTAATAAATACCTTTATTGACGATGATCGCTTAACTATATCTGCTGGGGATAAAATCTTGTTAGTCGTTGATGATGATGAGGTTTTTGCCAAAATATTACGTGACCACGCGAGAAGAAGCGGTTATAAATGTTTGGTCGCTGGTGATGGTTTAACGGGCATTGAACTGGCAAAACACTATCAACCACAAGGAGTTATTCTTGATATTATGTTACCGGATATTGATGGTCATCAAGTACTAGAGCGGTTAAAAGCCGATGATGAAACTCGTCATATCCCTGTGGAAATAATTTCTGCTCACAGTGATGACCGCAGCGAGGCGTTGTCTCAAGGGGCTATTGGCATACAAACAAAACCCGTTAGTAGTGAACAATTACAACAAGTATTGATTGATATTGAAAATATGGCGAAGGCTAAGATAAAACAAATACTGATCATTGAAGATAATAAACACCATAGTAAAGCCACTCGACGTTTATTAGAAAACATTGGTTTGTTTACTCATTGTGTTACTAGCGGAGAAGATGGCTACCAAGCTATTTTAACGGGCAAATATGACTGTGTTATTTTAGATTTAGGCTTACCCGATATCAGTGGTATTGAACTGTTAGATAAACTTAATAAAAATAAAAACAAAATAAAGGCCGGAGTATTACCGCCCGTCATTATTTATACCGGTAAAGAAATAACCGATCAAGAACAAGCACAATTGGATAAATATTCTGCCACCATAGTTATCAAAGGTGTGGGGTCTGCAGAGCGTTTACTTGACGATATTTCATTGTTTTTGCATCAAATAGAAAGAGACATCAACCCATCTCATAGCAATAAAAACAAAGTCAACATGCATTTATTGCATGATGAAAATAACATGTTAGCCGATCGAAAAATATTACTGGTTGATGATGATATGCGCAATACCTACGCATTATCAAAACAATTAATAGATATTGGCTTTGATGTTGATATGGCCAATAACGGACAAGAAGCTATCGACTTGTTAGCACAACAAGATGATTTTGAGCTTATTTTAATGGATACCATGATGCCGATAATGGATGGTAATCAAGCAACAAGAAAGATCCGTAAAATGAAAAATTACGCTAATATACCTATTATAGCTTTAACAGCGAAAACGATGCCTGAAGACAGAGAGAACGCTTTGCAAGCAGGGGCGTCAGAGTATTTAACTAAACCGTTAGACCTTGATAAATTACTGTCAATTATGCGCATATGGTTATTTAAAAAAACGTCTTAACTCAATGTTCATACCAAGTCCATTAAGTTAGTTCCCACTCAGAGCTGGCCAGCGTTTTGGGAACAAATAGAATTTTTTTGCATATAGTCACTCTATATGAAAGAAATTATGTGCGGTTATCGAATCGCTGGAAAGCTCCCAAAGGGCGAGTTTAAAAGGCTTACATGCAGCGTTATTGACTTTGATATGGTTCCTACATGGATGTAGGACATTAGGGTAATGCAGGAGCAATTACCGAGAATAACCATTATCTACAATCAATGCCTCGCCTACACGGATGTAGGTGCTTAGGTTCAGTCTGGAACTATGAACCTGTGCCTCTAAGACTTTTAACTCTCGCTGAGTGGGAAGAAACTTATTGGAATTGGTATTACTAAGGAGGATCTATTGTCAGAAAAATTGACCGAATCAGCCTCCTTAATTACTGAGGTGAGTTTGAACAATGTCGTTAACAAAATCGAAATAGAAGACTTTGAAATAAACTTATTGCTGCAAGCTGTTTTATTTCGTTATGGTTACGATTTTCACCACTACGCCAGAGCGTCAATCACCAGACGTATTAATAACTGTATGCGTAAAACAGCTTTGAATAATATATCTGAGATGATTGCTAAAATTTTACATGAGGTTGATTTTTTCGAGCTGTTTTTAAAAGAAATGTCGGTAACCGTGACAGAAATGTTTCGTGATCCGAAAGTATTCAATACGCTAAGGCAACAAGTCTTTACCCAATTAAAAACCTATTCCCGAGTCAATATTTGGCATGCGGGTTGTGCTACGGGTGAGGAAGTCTATTCGGTTGCTATTATGCTCAAAGAAGAAGGTTTGTTATCGCGTTGCCGTATTTACGCCACAGATTTTAACAATCATTCTCTGGACATTGCCGAAAAAGCTATTTATCCCGCAGAAAAAATGGCTGGATTTACCCATAACTATTTACTTTCTGGCGGCAAAGCCTCTTTTGCCGATTATTATCAAGCCAAACATCGGCACGCTAAAATGCACTCGTCGCTAAAAGAACATATTACTTTTGCCAACCATAATTTAATGAAAGACCAAAGCTTTGCCAAAATGCACCTTATTATTTGTCGCAATGTCCTTATTTATTTTGACCAAGTATTACAAAATAAGGTGCTTAAGGTTTTTCAACAAAGTTTGCTTCATCGAGGTTATTTATTATTAGGTGACAAGGAGTCATTAGACTTTAGTGGGCAAAGTAAAAATTTTCTTTGCATTGCTAAAAAAGAAAAAATTTATCAAAAGATAAATTATGATTAAGACAATGCCAACATCTCAGTCAAAAAAACATGCGTATAGTGCCTTAGTTATTGGGGTGTCCGCAGGCGGTTTAGCTGCATTAGAGCTTTTATTACCTCTGTTACCTAACTCCTTTTCACTCGCAATTATTGTCTTACAACATAGAGGAGAAAATAACTTAACGTCGATTGATGATAGTGATGAAGACTTTTTGGTAGAATATTTTAAAGGTCGCTGCTCAATGCCAGTATTTGCAGCAACAATGGGCGACAAGATCAAAGCAGGGCATATTTATATTGCCCCTGCCCAGTACCATTTATTAATAGAGCAGCAACAAACCTTTAGCTTTAGTCTGGAGCCCCCAGTAAATTATGCACTGCCTTCAATCGATGTATTATTTGAAAGTGCTAGTCATTGCTACAAAAATCAGCTAATTGGTCTTATACTTACAGGGGCAAGTAGTGACGGCAGTCAGGGATTAAAAATGATCAAAATAAATGGCGGTTTAACTATAGTACAAGACCCTAGTACTGCTGAGGCGAGCTTTATGCCAACAGCTGCCATCGCATCGCATAAGGTCGATCATATTTTACCCTTAAAAGACATCAGTACTTTTTTAATTAATTTGTCCTTAAAGGATCAAGGTGATGATTGAAAAACCTAAGATACTCATTGTTGACGATGAGCCTAATAATCTCCGCGTTTTTGAGCGAACACTTGCCTTGCTTGACGTAGATATAGTAAAAGCTTTATCGGGGCAACAGGCGCTAGCTGTTGCCCATAAATATAATTTTGCCTTGATCTTAATGGATGTACAAATGCCTGGTATGGATGGCTTTGAAACCGCAACCTTAATATTAGAACATCCCAAAACTAGCCATATCCCCGTTATTTTTATTACCGCCTTCGCCCGAGATGAAGCGTTTGAATTTACCGGTTATGCCAGTGGTGCGGTCGACTATTTGATTAAACCCATTAACGAAGAAATTGTCCGCAGTAAAGTCTCGGTTTTTTTGGAGCTGCATAAAGAAAAACAATTGTTAGATCAAGCCTGTAAAGTGCGAGAGCAAGCCGAAGCCGAATTAAGGGAGCACAAGGCCCAATTAGAGGAGATAGTAAAAGAGCGAACAAAGGAGTTGCAAGACTCGATTGAGAAATTGATGACAACACAAAACCAACTGGTTGAGTCAGAAAAAATGGCCTCACTTGGTCGCTTGGTCGCAGGGGTAGCACATGAGCTTAATACACCTATTGGCATTTGTGTTACCGGAGCGTCATTTTTACAAGAAAAGCTTGAGCAGTTAGTCGAATGTTATGAGAAAGGTGGGATGCGTAAAAAAGATCTCGATGATTTCCTGCAAAGTGCACCAAAATCGGCAGAAATAATTTTAGCTAATTTAAACCGTGCCGCCGAACAAATATCCAATTTTAAGTTGGTCGCGGTCGATCAAACCAGTGAACGTAAACGCGAAATCAATTTACTTGAATACACCAATAAAGTCGTGCAAAGTCTCCAGCCAGCCATTAAACGCGCCCACCATCATATCGAAGTAACGGGAGAAACCAATATCACCATGAACACTATTCCGGGTGATATTTCACAAATAATCACCAATTTAGTGATGAACTCTATTCATCATGCTTATAGTGATGAGCAAAAAGGCGCTATCTTTCTTGATATTAAAACATGCCAAGGCAAAGTTATATTGAACTACAGTGATGATGGTAATGGTATGGATAAAATTACAACAAAAATGATTTTTGAGCCTTTTTTTACTACTAAACGTGGCACTGGCGGCAGTGGTCTTGGCATGTACATAGTGTATAACCTCATCACGCAAAGCCTTCAGGGAGAAATAACCTGCCTTAGTGAATTAGCACAAGGTACTCAATTTATCCTAACATTTCCAATTGAAATTCCTGAATAATATATCCTTAGACAAATTGAAGATGGAAAGTGGGCGGGAATAAGTGTGTCTTTTTGCGCACTTAATGATTATCAAAAACACTTGCACCAGCAGTATTTACCTTGAAAGTTTCGATAGCACCACGCTTTTGCATAGTCACAAACACTTGCTTACCGTCTTTACCGCCAAACGTAATATTAGTTGGGAATGAACCTTTTAATTGTATTTCAATGAGCAGCTTACCTTTGGGGGATACCTTAGCGACTACACCTTTTCCATAACGAGCAATATATAAATTACCTAGGTTATCAGTTTTCATACCGTCTAAGCCAAAATCATCGAATTGAATAAATAATCGTTTGTTACTTAAACTGTGATCGGCATTTATATCATAAATCCATACGCTACGTTGCACGCTTTCATTTACGTATAAGTGCTTTTGATCGGGAGACACTTCAATGCCATTAGTCGTGCCCATATTACTTTCGATGAGGTGCGTACTGCCATCAGTATCAATACGCCAAATTTGTCCAGAGTTATCACTCCAATTGGGATCGCTTGAAAATAATATACCGGATTTCATCATGGCAATATCATTCGGCTGATTCATTTTGTCATTATGAGCATAAACACTAATATCCTTAGTATTCGCCGCCACTTTCAAAATATTGTGCCCAGTATAATCTGCAATAAACATATCACCGAATTTATTAAAGCGAATGCCATTACCGATACTTCCCTTGGGTAAGGTCAAAAAAATCTTTGCGTTACCCATAGGGTCTACTTTGCCTATGGTGCCGTTAGTAGAAAAATTAACAACATACAAATAACCATTTTTATCAACAGCCGGCCCTTCAATTCCATCAGTGAAAGTATTGTCTGGCAACCAGTCAGTAACAACTACCTTAGCTGATGAGGTTATAGAAACTACGGACAATAAAACCCCATAAGCCAAGACAATAATTAGTTTTCTATTCATTTTTCGTTTTCACTTATATCTGTTTTACAAAAAAATACACTAGGGTAAAATTCAGTGCTTCGATAATATTTTATATTTTAATCAATAACTTGGTTTTCTAATTGCATTATGTAATTTACATGCTTTATCCATAACCAACGTAGCTTTAAATCTACCTTTAGACAGCAATTTTTTGATGTCCACAGAGCTTAGTTGAGTATCTTTAGCTATTAAGGGCTATCAAATGTGTGAGATAAAATAGCACTGCTTACAATAACGCTTTTTTTTAGGGATGTCACGAGTCGATAGAGAATATGGCGAGGCATAAAAAAGCCATAACACCTTATTTTTATTGTGCTTAGTTCTTTATCACTTTGTAAAAAATATCAAATTTATGATGCTGTTGACGCTAACCAGCATTAACTTTAAGTCATACCATTTATATTATGATATACAATATACTGTATATGGAATATATTATGCTCTGGTATTGTTGATTAGTTGAACGCTTTTTCATGATGATTAATAAAAAACAGGAAGCGTTGAACAAAATAATATCAGTAAAAAATTAGCAATTAGCTCAGCTAAAAATAACAACGCCAAGCGCCAAACGTAGGCGAATATTTTAAAGGGTTAATAAATATAATAATAAAGTGATAGAAGGGGTGAAACATGAGTTTCAATAATAAAGGAATAATACGGCTGTCGATGTTAGTGATGCTAACCGCATCTTTAACGACGCTTGCCAGTGAAGCAACAAAAAAGTTGATCGTTAAAAAATCCGTACAAATCAGTAGTAGCAAACAAATAAAGCTCAAAAATGAAATTAAAGGGGCTAAGCAGCCTCAGACTGCGAGAACAACTCAGTCTCCGTCGAGCAAAGTGTGTAGTATTGATGATAATGGTCAAGACTGGTCAAAGTTACAGCAGCAACTAAAAACACAATTACAAACAAACGCTAAAAATAACAAGAGTGCCGGTTTTAAATTAAGTAAATCTCAATCACTTTTGAATTCAACTACAGATTCAGCCGGTAACGGTATCGCTGGTCGTTATTATATTCCGGTGGTATTTCATGTTTATGGCGAACTATTTACCTGCGACGATACATCAGAAGCTTGTTTAACCGATGAAAAGATTATTGATGCCTTACAACGATTAAATGAAGACTTTCAAGGTACTAATGATCAAGATGGTCCGATTGCGCCTCAATTTCAGGAAATACGTGAAAGCTTAAATGTTGAATTTGTCTTAGCCAAAAAATCTCCCGACGGCCAAGCTACAACCGGTATTGTTCGATATAACCATGAACAAGCGGGGTATGGTAACGGTAGTGGTGCAGACGAGCTGATCGCGGCAGATGCCTGGGATAACTTCAAATATATGAACGTTTATATTATGAACGATTTATATGATGATGGCTCAACCAATAACTCGGGTGTCGCTTGGTACCCAGAGATTTCCATGAGCCAAGCTAATACCTCACGTGTTGTCTATAACGGTTGGTATGTGGGTGATAACACAGATGAAAACTTTCGCTCTGTGTTAACACACGAATTTGGTCACTGGCTAAACTTACCGCATACTTTTTCGGGAGACAGTTGTTCTATAGCCAATGAAACTTTTTGTGGTTTAACCGGCGACCGAAGCTGTGATACTCCACAAATGTCACTGTCAACTGACATGTATGAAAACTCTAAGAATTGTCTTGGTCAACCAACCAATACAGAAAACTTCATGCATTACACCAGCAACTATGCAATGTTTACCCAAGATCAAGTCTCGCGAATGACTGCTGCACTTCATGGTGATGCACGTTCAACGTTATGGTCAAATTCCAACCTTATTGCAACGGGTTTAACCGAGTTAACTGCTGATGCTTCCCATTATTGGGATGGCGTATCCGGTATTGATAACGGACCTAGTGGCGACGTAATAGCAAGTTTCGATAATTTATCTGCTGAAAAAGATGCTATAGATACTTTTGTGATAACTCCGCCAGAAGGAACACCTGCACTCGCCTTTTATCTTTCAGGTTACACGCAAGACCCTGATATGTATGTGTCTGTTGGTAAAGAGTCTACGCTTCTGCCAAGTGGCAGTTGGCAAGCAGATTATGTTTCATTCTTATCTACAGCTACGCCTGAATTTATTGGTATTTTAGGACCTAAGTCTGATCAATCATATTATGCATCGGTTCATGCTTTCAGTGAATACAACCAAGCAAGTTTACAAGTATTGGCGGTAGCAGACCCATTATTAACAGCAGGTAGTAAACGTTATCATGTTATTAAACAAGGTGGTTTGTGGTCTGCTGTTGGTGTTGAACCCAAAAAATTCCAATTTACTATTCCTGATCAAGCAGAAAAAGTCGTTATTGTTTTAGCTGGCGCTTATGGTGGCGATCCAGATATGTATGTTAGTCAAAATAAAGTCGTGACTATTGAAGATGCTGATTGTGCACCATTTAGCGCCGCGAAACTTGCAGAGTACTGTGAATTTAGCCAAGGTGGCACTTTCAATATTCTAATCCAGCCATTTGCTGAGTATTGGGATGGTGAATTACAGGTTTATTACGAAACAAAAGACACGGCTAATCAGCCACCTTTTGCGAATACCAACCCTCATTATCAAGCGATGATTGACCATGAAGTTCATTTTAATAGTGACTCATCTGTAGATGTAGACGGTAGTATTACTGATTTTTATTGGGACTTTGGTAATGGTGATACCAGCATAGAAGCAAACCCGGTATATATTTATAATCAACTTGGACAATACAATGCTTCACTAACAGTTACCGATAATGAAGGCGTAAGCAGTACCACAACAACAGACGTAAGTATCACACTTTACAACCCTAATGATGCCGAGCTTTGCGATGGTTGTTCTCGAGTCTACTTAATAGAAGAAATAGGTTTATCCTCTGAAAAGGGCGCAGAAGCTCGCACTTACAAGTTTAGCGTACCCACTGCAGCTTCATTAGTTGTTATTGAAATTGTTGCCGGTTCAAGTGGTGATCCAGACTTGCACGTTAGCCAAAATAAAGCCGTATCTATCGAGTCATTTAGCTGTCGACCTTGGGATGGCCCTGGTGCCTTAGAGAGTTGTAAATTTACTGAGGGTGGCATCTTTAATGTGATGATCGACCCTTTTGGTGCATACAGTGAAGTTACTTTTAAAGCTTATTACGATATTCGTGACGACGCCGACCACTCTTTACCTAATGAACTTCCTGTTGCTCAAGCTAATGGAGACTACATCACTATTGCCGGCAATGAACTTCACTTAAGCAGTAATGGTTCGAGTGACGAAGATGGCAGCATTGTTAGTTATTTTTGGGAGTTTGGCGACGGAAATACCAGTGATTTAGCTAACCCTACCTATATATATAATACCGTTGGTCAATATCAAATATCTCTCAAAGTAACCGATGATGAAGGTGCAAGTCATAGCATATCAGCAGAAGTTGATGTGACCCCCATTGGTGATTTCGATGGCGATGGCGATGTAGATGCCCTTGATATTCGTGCATTTTCTATGGCGGTAAGACGTGGAGAAACATTAGATGCTTCTTTTGATTTAAATGGCGATGGAATTATTAATTCCAGAGATGTTCGTTTAATGAGAACCATCTGTTCTTATAATCGCTGTTCAACCATAGCTCCACCTCCAGAGCCACCTACCGCAATGGCTAGTGGCAATAACAGTGTAGAACAATTTGTTGAGGTGAGCTATTCAAGTACTGGTTCAAACGACCGTTATGGTCGAATTGTTAGCTATTCATGGGACTTTGGTGATGGCAGCACGAGTGTAAAAGCCAACCCTAAACATACCTTTAACCAAGTTGGATATTTTGATGTCGTGCTAACCGTTACCGACAACGATGGCACGACAGCAACTGACACCATAGGCGTAAATGTTAACTACGGGCCATTGCAAAACAGTTGTTCAACTCAAACAGCGCTTGAAGATAGTACTTTAGCGCCAGAAAGTATTACTTGTTTAGGCGACAGACAAACATTTGCCTTTCCGCTTGGTAATGCTGGTACCCATAAAAGTGTCGCTATTACTGTTGCTTACGGCAGCGATGACTTAGCACTTTATTATCGCAATGGCGGTTGGGTTCAGTTATCGAGTAACAAGTACGACTTATCATCAACAGATGCTAATAATCACGCGTGTATCTATTTAACACTCGATGCTGACGCTGAACAAAATTATTGGAGTTATATCGAGCTAACAGGTGCAAGTAGCAACTCAACAATTGTGGTTGATTTTGATACTCAAGGTTGTCGACCTGTTCAATAGATAGGTGAAGTAGTTGAGACCAGTCAGTTTGGCTGGTTTCAATAATAAAAAATTAACCTGTAAACATTAAAATAATAAATAGGAAAAAAAATGAAGAAATTAATTACCCTGATGACTTTCATACTAGCATTTAATGCTAATGCCGGCATTATCAACATAGATATTACCGAGACAACGATTAATAATGGCGAGAGCATAGTCGTTACCTTAAGCGCGCTGAATTTTGACGAAACAGATACCTTTGACTTTGATTTTGAATACGACAGTTTAATGTTTTCTTACCAAGAAAATTCGCTTGCCAGTGATTTAGACATATTTGGTAGCCAAGACCCATGGTTAGGTCTAGAGGTAGCACAGTGGGGATTTGGTTTGTCTTTTGATTTTTGGGGAGATATCTTTGCGCCAGTCGATGGCAATTTTACTATTGCAAGTTTCAATTTAACGGCAGAAAATGAAGGTTTAAGTACTTTTAACGTTATTGACTTTTATAGTCTCGGAGCTTTTGATGATTATGATGTTACCTTCACTCATTCAAATGCAGTATCAGTAACTTCAGCGGCACAAGCAGTACCTGAGCCAAGTTCCATTGCCATAATGATGATAGCGGGCATGGCTTTATTCTTCAGTCGTAAAAAAGTGATCAACAAAAATAGTTAATCAACAATTTCGTTAGATAAATACAAAAAAGAGACAGTTATAGGGGAGGTCGTTCCTGTAACTTGTCTCTTTTTTATGTCTTGTTAATATGTTTTCTTATTGAATGAAAACACGGTAGAGCTATTCGTTAGAGAAAAGCGGATAATAGAGTTTAAAACTGTTCTGACCTAGCTTCTCTGACTTACTTATTCTTCTGAGAAAATAACCTTTTTGCCACTTTAATTTAGCCCTCGTTTATCGGCTTTTCACAATGACAATTGCCAATTATCTTGTTTTTCGGCGTAAAGCTAAAAACATACCTGCGCCAAATAATAAAAGGCTTGTTGGCTCGGATACATCAACGGGATCTTCTTCTGGTAACTGCTCTGGATAGAAAGCTCCATCGTAAGGATGTTCGCTAAAAGTAACATTTGTTCTGGTATTTACATGAACAAGATCTAATATGCCTTCAGAAAAGCGAGTATTAGCATCTGTAAAGTTAATATCTGTTTCAGTAAAGTGATAACCCCCTGTTAGCATATAAAATCCAAATACATCACCGTTTGAAAAATTATAATCAATAATTTGCTCACCGTTCCAACTATAAATAACGTCCTTAGGTGTGTTATAAAACATCGTAGCGTAGAACACATCGTTTCTGAGTATCTCTGTGCGTTCAGGTACTAGGGTATAAAGCTGTTTTGCGCCCCAGCTATTCGTTGAATATATACCGAAATCAGATATAGTCCCGAATGTACTTGTTATTTTCATATAAGTGCGGTCTCTGCTATCTAAGCTAAACAGTCCATTACCGTTATGTATCAATCCAGCGCTTGCAATACCTGCATACGAGCCTGCCGCTAACAATAAAATAGTCAGTTTTACTCTTGTTTTCATGAAATTTCCTCTGTGAAGATATATGGTGAATGTCATAGGTTTTTAGATTTTGGTAAGAGTACTAAAAGAGTTAGGAGGAAATATGGATTAAATCGTGATGTGTTAAAAAAGTCATTGCGAGCATAATTACGAAAATTCCTTATAAAAACTGCTACAAATAAAAGAAATAAATGAGGGCAGAGTCGTTTTACATGGCTTGTTTTTATTTAAGGAAACATGGCAAAACTAGGCCAAGTAAAATGCCTCATCATTGGGGGGAGATGTATTTTTTTAATATTTTAATATATTGAAAGAAAGTGCGTTAGCGCTATCGGTTGGAGGAAAGCAGATAATATAGTTTACAAGTTACAGATGCTAACTCGTCAAATTCGGCTCTATTTGTATATAAATTATTTTTAACATTTTCTAATGCTTATATCGTTATGTTATTGATATATCAATTAATATTTAAGCATAAGTTAAGTTGAATTCGGTAGTCTTAGTGTCTTTAGCACTTTGGTTATCGTTGCCGATATGCGGATTTTACGTAGTTCTTTTACTAAATTAGGATCTATATAAAGTTTAACGCTCGCCCGCCAAGCCGATTTTTTAGCGATAGGGTCAATAATCGCAATAATTAAAGTTCCTTGTTCAAAATCGGTATTTTGAGCAAGTTCAGGAAAGAGCTTAAAAATATCTAAGTAATCTCGCGTTGCTTCTTTTTTTCCTACAAGGGCAAATGCAATAACTTGGTATTTAGACCCAGCGCCATCAATTTTAAAATTGAAACCTTTCTTAATGATTTCTTGTTCTATTTTCTGTTTAATAAATAAGGTAAATTCAGCAGTATCTGGCCTTGGATTTTCCATTATTATTTTAAAGTCGCCATACCAATTCAGAGGAGTTTCAGCCGTAATTTCGTTCCTAAAGTCATTAACTGCGACCACTCTTATTTCTTTTGATATTGCTTCTCGGTTAGAGTAATTGGCACAACCAGTTAGTATTAGTATCAAAACTAAGGTAATAAGTAGGTGTAATTGTTTCATGTAATACTTCTTCATATAAATATTACTTTTAAATATAAAAGTATTTGAAGATTTTTCCAGTTATTTTCACTCTAGATTACAAGACATTAGTTAATGCTATACCTAAGCCAAATCGTTATTGTGAATGATTGTAATCGATAAAACTACCACCGTAACCCGATGTAAATTAAGAATAAGCTCTTAAGCTAACCATTGAAGAAGTTTAAATATACTATGTTCCAGCTTATCGATAACAACAGAGTAAAAATATTAGCAATTTCTTTCGCCCGCCAGGGCAAACAGCATTGCCATGATAAAATAATATCAATTGGGATTACTCAATTTGTCTTTTCACAAAAAATAAATTTAGACTGATATTAAATATTTTTCCGATTTCTTTACTTCGATTTGATGACATCTATAATGAAGTTAATAGTGGTAATTTGTATAAACAAATTACCATGCAATTAATACGCAAAAACATTGAGGCCGATATAGGCTCGCATTCTAATAAGTATTGGTTGTTTTTTGGGATTTAAAATCTTTCATAAGTTGCTTTCGTTTAATTTACAGGAGCTGTTATGAAGTTATTTATTGCCATTTCCATGAAGCTGTTTCTGCCTGTTACACTATTTATATGTAGTGCTACTGGGGCAGAACTTATAGGAACGCAGCAAAGTAATGCGAGCGAAACTTTGTCTATTTCTGCATATCCACAGACAAATTTTTCAACACTTGTTGAAAAATACCAAACTACCATCGAAGAAATAGAATCAAAACAAGGTGTTTATGGTGAAGACTTATCGCAACAATTGTTTTCTTTAGGTATGGCCTATCAGCAAAAAGGAGAACATGGTCAAGCGATTGAAACATTAACTCGTTCGTTACACCTAAACCGTATTAACAATGGACTTTATTCAACTTCTATATTCCCTATTCTTAACACACTCATCAATAGCTTGGCAAAAGAAGAACAATGGAATTCTGTGGATAACCACTATACTTACCTCAATTGGTTGTATGAACAAAACTATAATGAAGAGGATATTGAAACGTTTGCTATTAAGATGCAAATGGCGAATTGGTATCTAAAATCTTATACTTTAAAAAGGCATAAAGAGCCAATTGTTGATTTACTCAATTGTTATTATGCTTACGAACAAGCACTCAATATAGCGATAAAAAAATATGGTCTAATTGATTTACGAGTAATTAAACCACTACATCAGTTGATTTTGGTTAATTACTTGATTGCAGTAACGGATTTTATTCAGCCAACGATAAATATTGATCTAGATGGACATATCATTAAATCAACTTCAAGGAGGGGATATCAGTTGAATTCTTTGAAATCCAAGAGCTTTGATTTAGGGGTTTCGTTGTTCAAACATGAAATGGCCATTTATTCAAAACAGCCATTAACTGATCATCTACTTGTTACTCGAATCAAGTTGAAGTTGGCAGACTGGTATTTAATGTATGGAAAACGGGAACCGGCGTTAGGCCTTTATCATACGGCATATAATTATTTAAAAGATAATTCAGCAATAACTAAAGAGTTCAGAGAGTTATTTTCTTTGCCGGTTGTGCTACCTAACTTTCCTAATATATCTATTAAAACCAATGTATTACCTACTGATTTTATTTCTTCCTCAAATGCTAATTATGTACATGCATCAATTGATGTAACTCGATATGGAAAAGTGAAAAATATTAATTTTGTTAGTTCCAATCCGAAAGACAATGCCATGAGTATAAAAGTATTGAAGTTTTTAAAGAAAACTAAATTTAGACCAAAAATTGTTGAGGGTAACGTAATCTCTGCTAAAAAAGTACATTTGCAGATTTTTCAATAATAAAAGGAATACAATTATGAAAAAACATATGTTCACTTTATTGTTAATTGTGTTGTTAGCCAGCTTTGTTGGTTGTAAATCTACGCAAGAATCTACGCAAGAAGGACAGCAAAAATCTCAGCAACAAACACCGCCACCAATGTCATCATCTTCCAGTGCAAGCACTGCTTCTAGTGCTTCTAATCCGCCTGCATCTTCAAAAGGTAGCTCACGAAGCAAAAAAGAATCATCTAGTCAGCAATCCACGAAGTCAAAGAATCCTCAACCATCGGAACAACAGCAACAAGATCAAGCAACATCTCCTTCTTCATCGACAGGAACCGCAACAAGTCAGTCAAGCGAAGCCGCTGAAAATGTCGAGGGTGATAAAGAAAGTCAGGAAAAAAGCCAGCAAAGTGGCGACTCTTTAAGTGAGGAAGAAAATGATGATGGCGGAGAGACATCGACAAGTAGCAATAAGGATATTGATTTTTCAGAAGAAGAGACAGTGTCATCGAGTCAGCAATCATCAAGCAATGAATCATCAAGCAATGAATCATCTTCACAAAACACCTCAAATCAGCAGTCATCGGCAGACAGTCAAAGTACAAATCAGCAGTCATCAACAGGAACTTCTGCATCTCATGCTTCTGCTGAAAACTCAACACCGCGACAAAATGGAGGGAAACCCGCTATTAATAGCGACGAACGAACTTTTAATGAGCAAGTTTCAGAACTAGAACAACAGCTTGAGGGGAGTTTAGGGGATTTTGATGGCATGATTTTATCTGAAAGAGAGTATGTACAAAGTCGCGGAAATGAAGCCGGTAGTGAACAACAGGTTGCAGAAGCGAATGGCCCATTATTTGATGACGTGCTAAATGGTGCACCAGAAAGTGTCGCAAAAAATAAGGGGGCCATAACAACCAACCCTAGTAATTCTGCTGGAGGTGGAATGCCAAATATTAGCTCAAAAAGAAAACGAGGGGATGTACAGCATAGCCAAACAATATTTACCCCACCAGCTGATATCCCTAGTGGTAATGATGATGACGTTGTCGCTCGTCAAATAAGAGAAGCGGCAATGAAGGAAGCAGATCCTAAGTTAAGAGAAAAATTATGGCAGGAATATCGTAAGTATAAAAAGCAAGGGTAAGCATATGATGGAAATTAATAGCAATCAAAGTTCATTGGTTACCATTTTATTTATGGTATTCCTTACTACTAGTTGCAGCACAGTTGATGTTAAAACAACTGAAGTAGTTGCAGTAAATCAAATTATTGAAGATATGCCTGAAAATGAGTTATTAGATGTTGGTATTACAATTTTTGAAAATGGCTTAGAAAATATTGATCAACTTGATGAAGATGAATTAGTTTTTCCTGAAATACGAGTTGCTGAAGCCAGTTTTTTTCCTTATTTGCTGATGGAGGCTATTCAGTCAAGTTCAGCCTGGGGAGCCGTTCGCGTCATTCCCTTGGGGCATGATTCTGTCGATGTCATTATAACTGGGAAAATTGTTAAATCAGATGGCGAGTTAATGGTTTTGAAAATTGATGTCACTGATGTTAGTGGCATGCGATGGTTTGATAAAGAATATACTCAAAGAGCCAGTAAATATTCCTATAATAAAAATGCTCAGCGACATCACGACCCTTTTCAAAATATTTATAACCGCATTGCTAATGATCTTAATGCTTATCGACAACAATTAACATCGGCTGAAAAAATAGCGTTAAGACAAGTCTCAGAAGTGAAATTTGCCAAATCATTTGCACCACAACAGTTTTCTCAACATTTGTCTAAAACATCGTCCGGCTATTTAACCGTTAATCGTCTACCTGCGGAAAATGATCCAATGATTGTACGCATTCGCCAAGTAAGAGAGCGAGTTCACCTATTTATCGATACGTTACAAGAATATTACGGTGGGTATGTAAAAGAAATGAAAGAACCATATTCACAGTGGCGTCAAGAAAGTTATAGCGAAGTTATGGCGATGAGAAGTATGAAAACTAAAGCAAGTAATCAAAAATTGATCGGAGCTGTTGCGATTGTTGCAGGTATTTTAGGTGCAGGAAATAGCGGTGGCTCAGTAAGAGCTGCATCGGCAATTGGAATGACTGCTGGAGTTTATTTGCTCAAAGCTGGTTATGATCGTGAAGCAGAGGCACAAATTCATATTGATGCATTACAAGAGTTAGGTGATTCACTAGAAGCGAGTATTGAATCAAATGTTATTGAATTAGAAGACCGCACGATAACGCTAACCGGAACTGTTGAAAATCAATATCAGCAATGGCGGAATATCTTAAAAGATATTTATCAACTAGACGTAAGTTCATCAGATGATCGAGATTAATAATTTAGAGATGTAATGAAAAAATAGGTAGAGGTGAAGAGCTATGGTATCAGATGAATCGGTGAATAAAGCTGAACAAATAATTTCATTAAATTTTGATAAAAAACACTCTTTTTTTCAAAAAGTGTTATTAGGCCTTCATTTACGAAATATCCTCATCTCTGCTTTATTAATGGTCTTGTTCATTGTTCTATATTTAGTCATTTTTTGGTTACCCAGTTCAGTAAAACCGATTTATTCTACTATTGATGCAAAAGAGATCATGGCTCAGGACGCCAGTAAACCCATAGATGAATCGCCATGGCGTGAAAGTCAGTTAGCCAAACATCGACGAGATGCCCAGGAAATTCTCTCTCTAGTGCTGGAAAAACAAAAAAATCTCGAAGATAAAAAGGTAACTTTTTGGGCAAATGAGACTTTTGAAGCGGCATTAAAAACGGCAGAGTCGGGTGATTATTATTATCGAAGTCAAGAATTTTCTAGCGCGATGGCGAGTTATCAAAATACTCTTAAGCAACTGATAAATATTGAGGCAAGTATTCCTGAACAATTTGGTGAATTTTTAGCACAAGGGAAATTAGCGTTAAAAGAAAACAATGCCAATCTGGCAAAAGAAAAATTGCAAGTAGCCATGTATATGCAACCTAACGACAGTAAAGCGAGCTCCGCCTTTGACCGCGCTCTAGTCTTAGACCAAGTACTGGCATTAGTGAAAATAGGCACTGTGTTTGTTGAAGATCGACAATATAAGGCAGCAAAATCTAGTTTTGAGCAAGCTTATCAACTTGATAAACGCTCGGTTATTGTTAATGAGCAATTGCAGCAAGTTAATGAATTGATCGTTGATAGGGATTATTCCTTAGCTATGTCAAGTGGTTATAAAAACTTACAGGGAAATAAATATAATCAAGCACTCGTGTTTTTTAATCAAGCTAAGCAAATAAAACCAACATCAGTTCCGGTTGTTCAAGCAATCAAACAAAGTAAAAACGAGCGCATGCAAGCAAAAATATCACTCAAATTTGAGCAAGCACAAGAGCGTATTCAGCAAGAAAACTGGTCTAAGGCATTAGATAAATACAATGAAATCTTACTTTTAGATAAATCCTTGCTGCAAGCACAAATTGGGATATTAAAATCGACAGCACGATTAACATTATCAGATAAATTAAACAACTATATTGATTATCCAGCAAGGCTAAGCAATAAAAATGTTTATCAACAGGCGCTTTTTACTAAACAAGATGCGATGAACATTGATCATCCTGGAGAAAAATTACTCCTACAAATTAAATCAATCAACCAGCTTATGATAAAAGTAAAAGTCCCCCTTTTAGTAAACATTAAATCAGATAATCAAACGATGGTTACCTTATATCGTAGTGGCCAGCTAGGAAAATTTCTGGCAAAAGAGCTTAGCTTAACACCGGGTGAATATACCCTAGTGGGATCACGAGATGGTTTTAGAGATGTCCGACAAGCTTTCATATTGTACGCCGATAAATCTCATCCAACGATTGTGATCCAGTGCAGCGAGCGGGTGACTAGAGGATGAGTAATATAAATCAACAAAAAAAACAAACAAAACTATCGGCTAAAAACCATACGAATCAAAATAAAGATGCTGTTCCTTTCGTCGCTGATAAAGTCAAAAAAAAGCGTCAATATAAATTACTGATGTATTTAATTAGCAGCTTATTTATTATTGGCTTAATTTTACTTGGCTATATTTTTACAGCCAAATCAGTTGTTATTACATCGTCTCCAGCCAGTCAGGAAATAGAGATCACCGGAGGATTATACTTAAAATGGCAAGACCATTTGTTGATGCTACCTGGTCAGTATCAAGTGAAGGTTATTAAGCCAGACTATTCTCCTCTTGAGCAACACTTTACTGTTGATACTCAACAAAATCAGCGCATACACTTTACCTTGACGCCACTACCGGGAAATCTCGCTTTAGAAATTACTCCTGATGTTGATATTCGTATCATGATTGATGACGAAGTGGTGAACATAAACCAGCATACCGTCAACAATATTGCTGCAGGCCCCCATCAATTAGCAATACATGCGGAAAACTACTTCTCTTACCAGAGTGAAATTACTATTGAGGGTAAGAATAAAACACAACAATTGGTTATTAACCTTATCCCTGCTTGGGGAAATATCATGATTAACTCTGAACCACTTGGAGTTCAAGTTTATGAAAATGAAGTGTTATTAGGTACAACTCCTTTAAACGCTCAATTGCTAGAAGGCGAGCATCCATTACACTTTAAAAAACAGGGTTATAAAGCGACACAAAGAGCAGTTGCCGTAAAAGCAGGGCAAACAAAAACAATAAAAGCAGTCAAGCTATTTAAGTTAATGGGAAGGTTAGCTATTTCGACTAGCCCAAAGGGTGTGAACATTTCTTATGGGGATAAATTTTTAGGTACAAGCCCACTTAATGTAACGGTTAGCTCTGACAAAGAACTTGATTTGTTATTGTTTAAAGAAGGCTATCAGTCACAATCCCATTCATTGATAGTGGCATCAGACCAAACCGTGTCTAAATTTTATCAATTGCTTGAAAATAACGGTGTGATTTCTTTTGCTGTCACTCCAAATGATGCCTTACTCTATATTGATGGTCGCTTAATGGGACGAGCTTCGCAACAACTTTCCTTACCGATAAAACGACAAACAATCAGAGTAGAAAAAGAAGGTTATATCAGTTACCAATCAAGCATTTTACCAAACTTAACAATGGAACAACGATTGTCAATTACATTAAAAACTGAGGAACAAGCTCGCTGGGAAAATTTAAAGTCGATAATTACCTCAACAGTGGGTAATAAACTCAAGTTGTTTAAACCTAATGATACTTTTGTTATGGGGGCATCGAGAAGAGAACAAGGTCGTAGAGCCAATGAGGTGAAAAGAAAAGTGCAAATAACGAAGGCTTTTTATCTTGGCTTCACTGAAATTACTAATAAAGAGTTTCGTCAATTTCAACGTGAGCATTCATCCGGACACATCAAAGGTAATAGCTTAAATGGCACCCACCAACCTGCGGTTAAATTAACTTGGCAGCAAGCTGCTTTATTCTGCAACTGGATATCTGAACAAGAAAATCTTGCTAAGGTCTATGAGGTCAAAGAGGGAAAAGTGGTTAATTTTGATCCATTGGCTAACGGTTATCGATTACCAACGGAGACTGAGTGGGTCTGGGCAGCAAGGTTCCACAATGGTGAAATGTTGAAATACTCTTGGGGAACGTCACTGCCTCCAAAAGTAGGTTCCGGTAATTTTGCGGATATAGCTGGCGCACCTATCCTAGGAACCGTTTTAGCAACATATAATGATAATTATATTGCGAGTGCTCCGGTTGGTTCTTTTCGTAGTAACGAAAAAGGGCTGTTCGATTTATCAGGTAATGTTGCTGAATGGTTGCATGACTATTATCAAATTCAAACAGGCTTATCTCTTAATACGAACAAGGATCCCATGGGGCCGGAGTCAGGAAACTACCATGTGATTCGAGGAGCAAGTTGGGAACATGGTACTCGTACTGAATTAAGACTATCTTTTAGAGATTATGGTAAGGATAAACGTAATGATTTAGGTTTTCGTATCGCTAGAAATGCACAATAAAATTAAAGGTAAGATTATGAATGAGAATAATATGTTATTAATTGTTGTTTTACTGAGTTCTTTGTTAGCTATACCCGTAGTTATTGCTGAAGTGTTTGCCCCACAAAATTTATCTCAACCTCAGCTTAAGCAAAAACAAGCCAGTGTGGAGGTGAAAAAAATTACAGCGGCCAACGAAGAAATAAAAACGCAGAAAAAGTGGATAAAAGCTGAGTCAGTAAAGCCAGAAAAAGCGGAGGCGAAAAATAATGATCGCTTTATCCCAACAGAGACGATATCAGAAGATCTATCCGTCTCATTTCCAACAGATATCTGATTTTTAGGAGCTAGCTATGAAACGAACTGCAGGTTCAGAATTTATTTTTCAACTCTTTGCTTTATTACTCTCGGTAATTATAGTTCATGCTACTTACGTTACTTTGATCCGGCCCAATGCCGAAGTGTTATTGAAACAGCAGGCAGATCAAATGATTGCAGGTAGTGAAGTTACGGGTCAACGCTCCATTTATGTTGTTTTAAAAGATTATGAGCAAGAGACCTGTTTTATATTGATGTTTTGGGTATTAATGATCATGGGCTATAAAGCTAAATTATCGCTCCAAGAAAAACGAATGTTGGCTCATGCGATGTTGGATGTAAAGGAAGGAGCAAGCATTTTCCCTGAAGATGCTTACAACTTGTGTCAACCGCTGAAGAACTTAGCTGAAGAAGAGCGTCAAATGTTAGCACCAAGAACGTTATTAATTGCCTTGCAGCGGTTTGCCGCAACGTCAAATATTGCCGCAGTTGCATCGGCGATCAAAGATATTTGCGAATCTGAAGCGGATCGACTGGATAGTGAGCTGGCGATGATACGTTATATTGCTTGGGCAATTCCATCTATTGGTTTTATTGGTACGGTAAGAGGAATCGGTGAGGCGCTTGGCCAGGCTCACCAAGCGGTAGAGGGAAATATTATTGGTGTTACTAACAGTTTAGGTGTGGCATTTAACTCAACATTCATTGCTTTAGTGATCAGTATTTTTATCATGTTTTTCTCTCATCAATTACAACTTCTTCAAGAACGGCTTGTACAAAATACTCAAGATTATTGTGATAACAATTTGTTGAACTTTCTAAAGTCTGATCGTGATGAGGTTGAATGAATGTCACTTATGAATGTCCAAACTAATAAATACCAATTAATTTTCAGACAAATAAACGCTCAAGTTGAGTATCACTTGGCGCAGCTAATTAAAAGAGACTATTTTTATGATTGTTAAACGAAAGTTTTCCACTTTTAGTTTATCTTTTCTCGATATTATGTCGTGTGGTTTTGGTGCGGTGATTTTAGTATTTTTAATTATAAAACATGATGTAAATTCGAAAAATGAATTGCAACAAAGCGAATTGCAGGCCGAGGTTAATTTATTACAGGAAGAAGTCTCTCAAGGAAAAGAGCATTTAGTCAAAATTAGAAACTCTTTGGCGCAGCTTAACCAAGACTTAGTGGAAACAGATGGTCTGGCAAAAATGGTTAACAATGAGATTGATGCAATAAAAAATAAAATTGTTCTGCTGGATGTTGAGGGTGAAGAACAGCAACGAATTAATATGGAAATTCAGTTACAAAGTTTATTTGTTGATAAAAAGAAGCTTGAACAAGAAATAGCTGAAGGTAATAACGCTCGTCGATTTTCTGGGCAAGGAGATCGGCAGTATCTAACCGGATTGAAGTTAAGTGGAGCAAGAATTCTAATCTTACTTGATGTATCGGCAAGTATGCTCGATAACAAAATCGTCAACATTATTCGTCGACGCAATATGTCAGATAATATCAAAAGACAATCAGCTAAATGGCAACGTGCCGTCAGAGCCGTGGAATGGTTAGTTGCAAAGTTTCCATTAGAAAGCCATTTTCAACTCTATACTTTTAATAGCCGAACACAGGCATCAGCTGCAGAAACAACGGGACAATGGTTATCAATATCTGACCAAAAACAACTAAATAATAGTTTATCAAAATTACGAGGTATTGTTCCTCAAGGAGGTACAAGTTTAATCAATGCTTTTCAAAGTATTGCTTCTCTGGATCCGTTACCTGACAATATTATTCTGATCACTGATGGTTTACCAACCCAAGGAGTTAATAAAGGGAATAAAAGCACCATTTCTGGAAAAGATAGAGAGATACTCTTTAAACGTTCACTTGAACACTTGCCTCAAGGCATACCCGTAAATGTTTTATTATGGCCAATGGAAGGAGATCCTATGGCGGCCTCTGCTTTTTGGAGGTTAGCGCTATTAACGACAGGCTCTTTTATGAGCCCATCGAAAGATTGGCCTTAGGGGGAGTGATGAAATCAAAACATCGTGAATCGTCAGAGTTTTCCATCGCTTTTTTAGATGTCATTTGCTGTGGTTTTGGAGCCATTATCTTATTATTGATGATCACTAAAACGGTAAGTCCGATTGTTTTAGAAAAATCATCTCTTGATTTAGACGCTCAAATTAAAAATTTACAAAAAACATTATTCATTATTCGTGGCGATACTAAAATATATAGTCGTCACCTGAAAAGCCAAGTTGAACAGATAGATATTAACAAAGAGCGCTTGGCTATTTTACGTACCCGTTTTGCAACAATCGACACACGATTTGCACAATTATCTAAAGCGGCTTCCGATAACCAACAAGAGAAAGGTAAATTAGCAATTGCACTGCAAGAGCTTACTGTTGAAATGGAGCGTTTATTAGGACAAAACTACCAAAGTAAAAATGACCTCATTGGCGGCATCCCTGTTGATAGTGAGTACTTGATTTTTATTATTGATACTTCAGGTAGTATGTATAACTACGGTTGGCAACGGATGTTGGATGAAATAATTGCCACCTTGAATATTTACCCGCGCGTGAAAGGTATACAGATAATGAATGATATGGGCAAATACATGTTCACTAATTATCGTCGTAAATGGATACCGGATACCAAAGCGAGAAGGGCAGCAATTATTAAACGGTTACGTAATTGGAATCCTTTCAGTAATTCAAGCCCCGTAGAGGGGATTCAGCAAGCGATAAGAACTTTTTTCAATCAAGATAAGAAAATTAGTTTGTATGTGATGGGTGATGAATTCTCTGGTCGTTCAATACAGCAAGTTGTTGAAACTATTTCTCGAATTAATCAAATGAATGAAAATAGTCAACGGTTAGTTCGTATTCATGCCGTTGGTTTCCCTGTGCAATTTATTCGACCAGAACATTTACAAAAAACCGGCATTCGCTTTGCCACATTGATGAGGGAATTAACTTATCGTAACGGTGGCACATTTGTTGGACTTAATGATTTTCGACCTTAAGAGCAAGAGGTATGTAATGAGAGTATTTACAAAAATATTATTTATAAAGGTACTATTGGTTACTTTTTTACTGTCTTTATTACTCATCAGTTGTAAAAGTACCGTAGATATCAATGGTCATTTTCCAAGTCCGGTGATCAATCAATTACCTTATTCTATCGGTGTAATTTTTAATAAAGAATTTAGTGGTTATCGCTATATTGAAAAGAGTGAAAAAAGAGAAAAGTGGGAAATACATGTTGGTGATGCACAAGTTAAGATGTTAAATGTTGTTCTTAAGGCGATGTTTTCAAATATGGAAGTAACTTCTGGCTTCCATAGCACATCTGGAAATACCCTTGATTTGTTTTTTCAGCCTAGTTTAGAAAACTTTCAATATAATGTCCCCTATGAAACTCAAGGAAATATGTTTGAGGTTTGGCTTAAATACAATATGAAAGTATATGACTCTCAAGGTCAAATAATAGCGGATTGGATTTTAACCGCCTATGGTAAAACGCCATCGGCATTTTTCAAATCACAAGAAGCTGCGTTAAACGATGCAATGGTGATTGCTTTACGAGACTTAGGGGCAGGGTTATCACTGAAGTTTAGTCAGGTACCAGAAATAAATAAGTGGTTAATAATACAGGAAAAGTATAATAAAACATCAACGAAAATAGTGAAAAATAACTTTGTTAATCAAATTGAGATCGGAATTTAAGGGTCTTATTTGCTAATGATTGAATAATAGGAGGGATTTTCAATGGAAAACCAAACTATGGTATTTACCACTGTACTCATAGCCATGCTATGTTTTCTTTTTGGGTGTACAAGTGTAACGGTAGATCAAGTAAGGCACCAACAGAGTGAGTTGCATCAGGGTGATTCAATTGTCGTTATTGGTCGTCGAACTGGCAGTGATTATGAAACGGAACCAGACCTTATATCATGCATTGGCAGTGCTTTATCACAAGCAAATACTGCACTAAATGTTATCGCTGAGAGTGACTTTGTCGATAAACTTTATCCTTGGTTTGAAGCGCGGACTGCTCCAGTCCATGTCCGTGACCTTAACCGATTATTATCATACGAAAAAATTTCAAAAATAATAGATGACTTTAAAGTGCAGTATATTGTTTGGGTTGATGGCAATACCGAAAAAACTCGCTCTTCCGGCAGTATCAGCTGTGGTTTGTCCCCAACGGGAGGGGCTTGCTTTGGTTTTGGGACTTGGGATACTAAATCAGAATATGAAGCGACAATATGGGATTATAAATCTCGTCAATTAGTGGGAAAAATAAGCAGTGTTGCTGATGGAACATCATATATGCCGGCAATTGTTATACCTATCCCTATTATTGCTCCAGTACAAAGGCATGCTTGCAAAACAATGGCTAAGCAACTGAGTGATTTTTTTACTATTAATTAATCAGCTATGTTAATAGCGCCTAAATAGCTGATAATTTAATTATCAATAATAGTATCGTTCAAACCGGAAAAGAGAGGTTTTTCATGAAATATTTACATATATATAGTCGACTTATCATTATTACTATGATGTTAGTCGTTAGTTCATGTGCGATAAACCCTGCAACGGGAATACCTGATTTAGTTTTTATGTCTGAAAGTGATGAAATTGAAAAAGGTAAAGAACTACATGCAAAATTAATTAAATCAATTCCTATTTACCATGATAAAAAACTCAATGCTTATATTAATAAAATTGGTCAAAAAGTGGTGGAAAATAGTCATCGGCCAAATATTGAATATCATTTTACCATCATCGATGCACCTGACATAAACGCTTTTGCTTTACCTGGGGGGTATATCTATATCAACCGAGGTTTGTTAACTTTTTTACATTCAGAAGCCCAATTAGCAGCTGTGCTAGCCCATGAAGTGGCTCATATTACTGCCAGGCATGTTGTTAAACAAGATACCGCCAGAACAAGTGCAAGTACCCTCACTTTTCTATCTGTTTTTACCACTGGAAGCCTAGCTTTGGGAGATGCTACTAGTTTATGGAGCACAGCTGCCGTAAAAGGTTATGGACGAGAAATGGAGTTACAAGCTGATGGTTTAGCGGCGGAATACTTATTTAACAGTGGTTATGCTCCGCAGGCTATGGTTGAGGCTATTGGTGTATTAAAAGATCAGGAAAAATTTTCGCGCTATAGAGCTAAAGAGGAAGGGAAAAGAGCGAAAAGTTATCATGGCGTATTTTCTACTCATCCTAGAAATGATATTCGTTTAAAAGAGGTGGTTGCGAAAGCGGGACAGTTTATTGATAAAAAGGAAGATAGTGATAACAAAGAAACTTACCGTGAACATCTAGAAGGTATGGTCTATGGCATAAATTATGAAGCGATGAATAAGCCTAAACCAATAGAAAAAGAGCGTTACATTCATCGTAAACTTGGATTTTCATTATTATTCCCAGAAAAATGGCAGGTTACTCATTCTCGTAAAGCAATCGTTGGGCAACCAAAAAATGACACGGCAAGATTAAATTTAACCATAGCGATAAATAAAGGCAGATTAAATCCAGGGAATTATCTACGTAGTGTGACAAACGTAGATTTATTGCTACGTTCAGAAGATTTTTCTCAATATGGCATGATTGGGCATACTGGTATTATTAAAGGAATCAATGGCAAAGAAGACCAACGAGTTGCCGTTATTTTTCAAGGAAGTAAAGCATATTTATTAGTTGGTGAGGTTTTTCTCCCTGAAAAAGGAGTCGATTACGATACTTTGTTTTTGAAAAGTATTCAAAGTTTTCGACCTGAAAGAACCCCGGCAAAAGCTAAAAAGTCCAGAACAATACACTATGTTAAAGCGAATGATAATACTCGGATGGATTTACTTGCTAAACAGATGAATTTAGGTGTTTATTCAGAACAAGTGCTGCGTCTTATTAATGGTCTTTACCCTAGAGGAGAGCCAAAAACTGGGGATTGGATTAAAATAATTAAATGAACCGTTGCAAAAATCGGATAGGTCGTATTATTACAAAACATCTAATCATATAGGGTTTTAGGACAAATTGAATCGGTTTACTTTATCACTTTACAGTCTAATGATTATGTTAACTGTTATAAGAGAGTGTTGATTATAACTTATCCCGCCAATGTTATTAGGATTAGGTTTTGTATTTGGAGGACAGTTAAACACTTTGGGCTAATAATTCTTCAACATCAGGTAAGCTTAAGGTAAATCGGTGGTAAAGCCAGATTGCATGGCTATTGATTTGAAGTGAGTAACGATAGTCTGAATATATTTTAGTCTTTTTCATACTAGCTAGCTTAACTCACCTTTCCCTGATAGCTCGATAGCTCGACATAGTCAAAACTCAAGCCATTTTTCGGCTAAACTTCTATTAATATTTGCGTTAACGCAATATACCTTCTTTAAAGTGTAAAGTTTATTTTTTATCTATTTGATTATCTCTTTTGCGGTTAACGGCTTAAATTGTACTAATAATAATGGTAATAATGTTAAATTTGCTGCTAGGGCAACCAGCATAGAGAACCCGGTTAATAAACCAAAATACATCGAAGGCATAAAGTTTGACAATACAAGAATTGAAAAGCCTAAGGTGATCGTTATAGAGGTGTAGTACATAGCTCGGCCAATGCTGGCGTGGGAGTTTAACATCGCCGTTTTATAGTTTTGGCATTGTTTAAATTCTAATTTAAATCTGTGTACATAATGAATTGAATTATCGACGGCAATACCAATACATATCGCGGCAATAGTTATCGTCATTATGTCTAATGGTATTTTTAACCAGCCCATCAGGCCCAGTACCATGCTTGCTGCGACTAAATTCGGAATTAGCGTTATGATTGACAATTTAATATTCCGATATAACAAAATAAACATTAATAAAATGCAAAAGAAAACGGTTCCTAAGGTATAGATTTGTGATTGAAATAAGCTTTGTAGCATATTGTTATATAAGACTAACATGCCTGAAAATTTAATCTGCTCAGGCGCTAAATCAAATTTACTCACCAATCCCTGCTTGATGTTATTTAATAACTCGGTACGTTTAAGTGATTTATCACTCTCAAAAACCCGGATACTAAAACGAATTTGATTACCATCTGCTGAAATATATGGATTTATGATTATCGACTTTATCGAATCAGGCAACTTGCTATACAGGATGGATAAAATGAAATTATCGGTTTTAGTTGCGGGCTCTATTTGGTTAATTAATGCCATGCCTGAGGCAATTGATAGTACTTTCCCAGTTTGTGGTATGCTTTCTAAAAACCGATGATAATCAGCTACTTTTTCTAACATTATTGGGTTAAACCAATAACCCGTAGTTAGCTGAAGCGGATTTTTATTATATTCGCCTATAGTTTCTGCTTCATCCGAGTCAAACTCAGCCAAAAACTCTGCTTCATCTGCATCAAGCTCAGCAAAAAACTCTGCTTCATCTGCATCAAGCTCAGCCAAAAACTCTGCATCTGATATTTTATCTTCATCAGACTCTCGAAATTCTTCTTTAGGTGCATCTATTATGACATCTAAAGGCGTTGTACCTCCTAGCTTTTTATCTATTAGCGACATACCTTGGTAAATTTCAGTATTTTCTTTGAAATAATCAATGAAACGATTTTCAACCGTTAATAAAGAAGCACCAATTAAACTTAATAGAATAATAATAATGTAAGTAATGAGAATGTTTTTTTTATCAGGTAATAAACGACCAGCCAAAAATAAGGCTAACTGTTTTGTTAAATTTTGTTGGTTAACCGGCTTTCCTACCGGTAGTAGCATTAACATTGCAGGAAATAAGGTAAATACCATAAGAAAGGAGAGGGAAACGCCAATTGTCATCATCCAGCCAAAATCAATTACCGGGCGAATGCCACTAACGAGTAGAGAGACAAAAGCAACAATGGTCGTTATTGAAGTAAATAAACATGGAATAAATTTTTTCTTTAACGTCGTGCTAACGAGTGTGAACTGTGTTGCTTGTGGATTCTGCCAGTGTAATTCTTGATATCGAACAATCAAATGAATGGTAAGGGATAGTGTTAAGATCAGCATTAAGGAAATAAAGTTAGAAGAGACAACGGTAACGGGCCAATTAAGTAAACCTAATAATCCTATCATCACAGCACCCGTTATCACGCAAGTGATTAATGGTAATAACATCCATTGAATTCGTGAAAAAGCAACGAGTAAGGTAATGATAATAAAAAGTAAGACCACAAAGCCAAAATTGATTAAATCGTGACGAATAAAAGCGATAGAGTCAGCAGTGATCATGGGCACACCACCTAAATGTAATTGGCCGTATGTACTAAACTTAGCCATGACTTGACGTACACTTTCAATAATATCTTCTTGTCGGTGTTGGTTTTTATTTATATAACGGGCGAGTTTTCTATTTTTACTTGCTAGTTTTTTGCGTAATTTAAAAGAACTCGGTTCTTTTTCCACTAATAATTTAGCTTCATCTCTTGAAAGTTTTAGTGTCTGATATTTTTCATCTTCTTGTAAATAGAGTAAAAATGCAGTGGTTTTACTATCAGAACTGATTAATAAATTACGGTAAATTGGACTAGATAATAACTCTTGCCGGGCAAGTGTTATGTCGGTTCTAGTGCTAAGTAACGTTGGTGTTTCTTGTTTTAGCTTTTCAACTGATATTGCCGGGCTATTAATTAAGGGGACCGTTAAGATACTGGTGATTGATTCAATTTCAGATATCTGATTAAGCTCTAGTGATATTAATTTAAGCTGTTGTAGGGTATTGCTGGCGAATAAGTCATTATCTGGACTAAAAGTCATAATCAGGAAGTCATCTGATCCATATTTTATTTTTATTTCCCGATAAAATTGCAAAGCGATATCATTTTGTAATACCAAAGTATCACTCGATGCATCTAACCTGAAATTTTTTATTTGAGAGATAAACAACATACTGACGATTAAAATAACAACACACACTAATTTTGGGCGTAAGAGAATTTGTTGTTCATATAATTTAGTAATATTGAAAGACATCGCGGTGCCATTTATATTATTCAGTTAACTTTAGTATGGTACAAATTAGATGATCAGGTTAATTTTAAATAATTGTATGTTTATCAAGTTGATGTTTACTTTGTGCTGTATTGAAGCTGTTTTTTATTTTTTGCTCATCCCCAGAACAATATGAGCACGGTTGTTGATTTGTACCTCAGTTGCTCCTCTTTAAGCTATATTTACATAATGAATTAATTCGCTAGTATAATCTTTAGTCCCTTAAAACTAGCTAATGAATAGAGCAACTACTGGACCAATTCTTTAATAAAAAGGTGGCCTAAATATTCGTGAAATTTAACACCAGTGACTTAATAGATATTTATTTGTTGAGGTGTAAGCAGCACTTTGTACGCTAATCACTTGCTTATTTCTTCTTTGCTTTTGATGTTATCGGTTGCCACGCGACTCGAACCTGCGACACTTTACATGTTATGTACACAAGGAATTAACCGTTCAAGTTAGTACTTTTATTTGTTACGCCTGAATGGCTCAACTTATTAATACGGGAAAGCTTTCACGAAATGCTGTTATTTATTAACATAAACGAGGCAATGTGATGGCTGTAATTAAGCAAATAAAAAAGCACCAGCCAATACGGATGGTGCTTTACCGACAAAATTAACTTATTGTGATTAAGTTTTTTTTATCAATCGACGCGACATTAAACCAAACATGCCTAATGCAAAAATGGCAAGCGTTGACGGTTCTGGAACACTGACATCAACATTAATACCGTTGAAAGCAACATCATTTGAGACCTCTATTTCATTATAATCTGCATTATAATAAGGTGATGGACCTCCTAAATCCCAACCTTGAGCAATGTCAATGTAAGATGTTCCCGTTGCTAAAATAGCAAATGTGATGGTAGCGATAGTAAAGTCCGTAGAGGTGATTAAAGGATTAATTCCCCATGATGAAAATAGAGCATCATCTAAATAACCGGAGCTTTGATCGACGTAGCCAACGTAATTAACCAAATCATACAATGTTTCATTAAAACTAATGTCGACATATTCCAGTACACTGTTATCCCAAGAAGCAAAAAAGCTGCCAATATCTAGACCCTGAGTAAAATCAGAACCCATGAGATTTACAGTAATAAAATCATTAGTCTTTTCAGACTCTTCCAAATAAATTAAACCTGCATTGGCATTCAATGTTAATAAACATATCGAGATACCGACAAACTTTATAAGTGTATTTTTCATAATATTCCTTATCTGTTGTTACCACAAAGTGAAAATTTAACGTTCGCGCCATAAGCTTCTGAACACCATAATATCAGTGCCATTAAAACGGCCATCTTCATTTAAATCAACTGCGGGGTGCTTTTGCCTCATCATGGTTCTCATTAACGCTGTATCAGTACTATCGATGACACCGTCATTATTTAAATCAGCGTCACAGCGATTACCCGTACCGTCATTATCACCATCTAGTTGATTAGGGTTAGCGTAATTAACACAGTTATCATCAGCATCTAAAACGCCATCAGCATCAGCATCAGTATTAATTACTGGAGGATGTTGAGATATTCGTAAAGCGGATTCATTGCTTAATATTGCTTGATTATAAGAATGCTGTGTGGCGAATAAGCCGGTACTATGTTCAACGCCAACTGTGCTGTTAGCACCAAAATCATAAACGCCATTATCAAAGTCGACATCTTGATAATTAAAAACCATATCATTTGTGCCCTCTTCTAAGGTCACTGCAAAAGTTACCGCACCTACATCAGGATATGCAGGTGCATCGGTCCATGTTACGGTTAAAGTGCGGTTAGGTGCTGTTCCTTGCTCAAGATAACATACTGAATCACTAGGGTTATTAAAGTCTGTCCATAATGGAGCTATAATAGAGTTAGGCATACTTTGATTAGGGATTGCGGTATGTGACCAAGATAAGTTTCTTGGATAATCTTCTAATATAAAGGTCAAATATCCGTTCGGGTCAACCATAAGCGTATTGTGACTTTCGCCATAAAAATCGAAAGTAAAGGGTAGCGATATTTGGCTTGGACTTTCGTCACCTAATGAAAGACAGGTACCGGCACTAGCATCAATCCATTGGTAGTTTTCTTCATAAATATTATAAGCTGTTATATCTACCACTGAAATTTGGCGGGCAATATTAGTCGTTTCACCATTAAAGTTAATCGCCGTAACCATCTCAGCAGGTCCCGTTGTAACGGGTAACCATGTTGCCGAGAATATGCCGTCGCCAGCCGTAATATCACCATTTATACCGGTATCGTTGAGTATAATAGTTTCATCACCGGTAGTAATAGTAACAGAGGCGGTATCAGTGCCAGTACAGTCTTTAATTTCAACACTCAAAAGAGCTGCGCTTTCAAAAGCAAAGACCTGACCTTCTGCTGGTGAAATTAAATTGTAAATAGTGCTACTTAAACCGACTAAATTAAAAGCGTTTTCAATGTCATATGTTTCATAGCCTAAGTCTGCAGACGATGAGATTGCACCACACATTCCTTGATGAAAGGTCGAGTCCATTAACCAATAGTTTTGGTTTGCATGCACCATTACATCAAAAGCTTTATGGGTATCCCATCCTGGCGTTGTTGCTAGGTTATAAAAGGCTTTGTTAAACACACCGCTACTATGGTGAACATCCATTCCTTCAACATAATCATCAACATGATCAATTGAAACACCATCAAGAGGCGGGTTATCCATATAACGTAAGGCACCATCGCCTTTAAATATATCGTAGCCTAGTGCCCAATCATTATTGCCTTTGAGGTAAAATTTTACCGCTTCACCTGCCATATCAGAGAAAGCTTCGTTCATGCCGCCGGATTCACTGGCATAAATTAAGTTAGAATTTTGTTCGGTAAAACCATGAGAAACTTCGTGCGCTGAAACATCAAGCGATACTAAGGGGTGAAAGGTGTTTAGCCCGTCACCGAAGGTCATTGATGAGCCGTTCCAAAAAGCGTTTTCATAATCAGTTGAGTAATGTACGCGCATTTGTAACTGGAAGGTTAGAGGTGCGGCGCCATACCAATCACTATACATATCAAATATTATGTTACCGAACGCATGTGCGTCGTTTAAAGGTGAATATGCACCATTTATTTCTTTATAGGTATTTTCAGGGCAAGCATAAGAGAACGCTAGAGAACCATCAGTTGTATGATTTAAATCGACTGTTTTAACATTACTGTTTTCCATGGTACAGGTAAGTAAATCAGGGCTAAGAGTAACATCAAGTGCAGGATAATCAGTACCGTATTGATATTTCCCCGTTTTTTCATTACCGCCTGGTCCTGTACCTATGGCATCTGTGGTTAGTCCTTCCCATTGCTTAATTGTTTTCAAATTATTTGCATCAAGCAATGCAAATGGCCGACTAGGGTTGCCACCTTGAACATCTTCAACAAAATAACTGACTAAATAGGCTAGTTGGGCCTTATTATGGCCATTTTGAACGATGACCAACTTACTTTGTTCATTATCAAAAATTCGAGCGGGTGACGTTGACAAAAAAGCAGGAATAGTTGGGTCATTGGTGTTTTTTAGTTTATCCAATGCTTGTGATGCCGAATAGGCGGGTTTTACATTGTTAATATCGTTTTCAATACCACCAAGTAATTGGCCGCTTATATGTGAAGCATTTTTTCCTGATTGATGGGTGATTGCCTGCTTACCTAAAACTGAGACCCCTTTGTAGTACTGTTGGTATCGAGTGTGCTCAATATTATTAGTGGTATTGGTAGAACCTTTTATCGCTTGAAGTTCATAAAGTGTTGCTGATGATCTTATACCCGCTTTCATTTGATTTAATGAATTAAGGGCAGTTGAGAGCGTATTGGCTCCATTTTCTTTGAGTTGAATAAGCTCTGCTGCATGCACGTTAGAAAACATACTTAATAGCAAGGTACTCAGCGCGAAAGTATAAGGTATCGCAGGTTTAGAGTTTTTAATAAACATAGATAGCTCCGTTATCAAATTATTTTTATGTGTAATTGCGAGAATAACTGCTTAATATTCAGGCCACTTTGAGTGAAAAATATACCGTAAATAAACGGTTATAATTTTCAATGTTTTCGATGTTAATATTATATTAACAATTCTGCAACATTAAAGTGTTAGAGCACTTAGAATACGGTCCAACTTTTTGAGATAATGGCATTAAATTAACGAATATAAATTTAATTAGTTTTGACGATAAAAAGACCATGAGATGATAATATTTATCGCTGAACTATGCGCAATTAATTGAATATATTTTTTAAGTAAAGAAGAACGACAGTTTAAGGTATGTAATTGATAATCAATGCTATTGTTTTTGCATTTAGCTAAAGATACACAGTGTTCTTTGCTTATTAAAATGTAAAGATAGATGTTTCAGCTTGGTGAGTTGTATTTGAAACTAAGAGGTACTGACAAAATAAGATAGTCTCGAATGTGCGCCTTTAATCACTTTGTTCCTTAGCCGCATTAATGCAAAGTGAGATGCAGTTTCAGAGCTAAGCTAGGAAATCAGATCAAGGCGCGATATGAAGAGAATGGTTATTCCCTTGTAAAATATCGCAACGAAGGACTGGTTTTCTAACTTAGCTCCCTACGGGCAAGGCGATAAAGGGTCATCTACTGCGTAATTTATTTTGACAATAGAATATCAATTCTCTTCAATCAATGCCTTGAACCTGACCCATTCTCGACTTGCTGAAATCTGCATTTTGAGGTGAGCTGGGTATATAATGCTACTCTTTCATCATGCCCATGTGCATAGCGGAATAAGCTTTTACTATGGCTGGTTTGATATCGTTGTTACGATGATGGCCAACAATGCGTGCATATTCAAGTTTGTGTTTATGCACATAGTTGATAAAGGTTTTTGTCGCCATCGGCATCTGGCTTGGTATGGTATTATCGAACGGTATTTCTAAGAAATCTGCCTCATAAATAATCTTTGCATCCGCGAAATATACAATGCTCTGTCCTTTGGCATGGCTATTACCAGGTATATGAAAAGTAGCATCGGCTACGGTCGATAGGTGTTTAATTTCATTAAATTTAAATTGCGCGATGTCTTGCTCAAAACGTGGGAATGTTTTTATTGCTTCGATGCTATGTACGTCGGCTAATATGGTAGCGCCGTGTTTAGCATAAGCTCGTAAACCACCTATATGATCACTGTGGGCGTGGGTTACGTAGACATATTTAATTTTCTTACGCGGGAACTCACTTTCTAACAAAGTAATAGTTTTTTGAGATTTCAGATCGGAGATTGGCGCGCCAAATATAATAAGATCGTTTCCTTGCACGTTAACTAAAACATTTCTACCTGCTGATGTGGTGGTCACTAGATAAAGGTTGTTGGCAATTTTCGTCAAACTAAGTTCCTGCGACGACTTTTCAATTAGTGAGCCATACCCCATAGGAACTTGTTGATGTTGTTGTTTAATTTTTTCTATTATTTTTAATTCTTTTAAGTTGAATTGTTGTGCTAATTTACCTTTTTTATAGATGCTTATTGCGCTAGCAAATTGTCTTTCCGGTCCCATTTTGTATTGTTCAAAAACCGTGCGAGTTGCTTTGCTGTTATCGTGGATCGAGCTCAAGTTCAAGTTATTACCGTTAAAGTTATAATCAATGGTCGATTTATCTTGCTGGTGGCGAATGGTGATGTCACCTGATATATCATTATAAGAAATGGTTAAATCACTGCGCGGTATTTTGTTTGTCGTGCCTGCGGCTGAAAATAGTGCCTTTACCGCTAGGAAGTCAATAATTCTTGTGCCTAGTCCCATAAAATGGTCGACGTCTTTATCGCTTAATTTTGCAACACGTTTACCATTTATTACCCCATTAACGTCATAGTCGAGGGCTGTTTTATCATTTTTAAAATGTTTGAATTCAAAGACAAATTCGCCGGGATATTCTGATCTAGAATGTTGATAAAAAAGTTCATTACTTAAATCTAGTTCTAACAAACTGGTAGTGGTTGAATACTTAGTCGTATTGTAATCGTATGACTGATGTTTTCCTGATCTAGATGAATTGTACGATAAAGAAAATTTATTCAACTTATCACTAAGCACATAATGTTTTTGTAATTTTTTATATGCGTTGTCTGCATTAAAGTCTTTTGCCTGCACTGTGATGAGCATGGTTGAAAGTGCCAAGCCTGTTAGAAGATATTTCAATTTTATAGTCCTTATTTGTTATGAAAAGAGCATTGCTTAAACAACAGCTGTATTAAGCAATGGCTAGTGGCAGCCATAGTGAACGGAACCTTTTTATAAGTAATGATTATTAAGTGATATTAAGTGATTTTATATGATGTTTTTAATATTCAGCAGGTTACGTTGGTTTTTGTTGGCTATTTTTTACCAGGTGATAAAAAATTACGTCATGCCCAGTTGTTTTATCGGGGTTCTTGTACCGCACGTTACTCTTTGACTGGCCATTCGTGATTGTAGATCCCGCATAAAAGACCTGCCCGATGCTATAGTTTCAAGCACGACGGGTATATGTTATTGTTTGGCGTCATTTTTTTGGTTGAAGAGTCGTAGATGTTGTGGACGTTTGGTGAGTTTGAGTTTAATGAAGATACTCGGGTTCTTACACACCGTAAAGAAGAATTGGGTGAAAACGGTTTAATTCAAAAAGAGCTAGTGTTAGAGCCTAAGGTCGCTAGCTTGTTGCAGTTTTTTTGTCAAAATCCGCAACGAAACATCAGTCGAGAAGAATTATTTAGTCAGGTTTGGCATCAGCAATTTGTGACAGACAATGCCATAAATCGCGTTGTTGGTTTACTGCGTAAGGCATTAGGCGATGAAGACAAGGTAAAACAATATATCGTTACTGTGCCAAAAATAGGCTATCGCTTTACTCAAATCGTTAATTACCGTACTGAAATAGAAGCAGAAAATAAAGAAAGAGCAAGCGCGTCACCACAACAAACCGAAACTAACGCTAATCAAACAATAGCTAAGCCTAAATCAAAAAAATCGTTGCAGATCTTTGGCAGCATATTGCTGTTGATCATTGTTTTTGCTTTAGGGCAAACGTTTATAGCAACAGAACAAGAGCAGTTAAGCAATAACAATCCGCGTGTCTCACCATTAACTCGTTTGTCGTCTGGACAATCTGACGGTGTGGTTTCTAATGATGGACAACAACTTATCTATGTCAGTTATCATGCCAAAGAACAATTTATTCTTATGCAAAAATTGCCGGACGGTTTACCGCAGAAAATTAGCCGAGCAGGCGGTAGAGCAAGCAATGGAAATTGGTCGTATGACGATAGTCGGCTGGTATATAAATTTCGCAGTGGCAATGTTTGTCAGTTTCACCAAGTAGATTTTATTAATGGCATAGCACAGTCGCCACGTTCCATTTATCAATGTCAAACCGATAGTGTGACCGACTTCGCTTATAGTGAAGACAATAAAACATTATATTTCGTCGAGCGTGCCCATAAATATTCTGCCTATTTTGCTTATAGTTTAGATATTGCAACTGGGGAGAAGCAGCTATTGCCACAGCCGAATATCCCAGGTAATGGTAATCATCAGTTTGACTTTAATGTTCAAACGGGCAAGTTTTTATTATTAGGCAATCACCAAACAGGTGAAACTACGTTTTATGATGTGAACCTCACCGACAATAGTTATCAGAGATTGCTAACCTTTGATTATTCCATCGAAAAGGCTGTCTGGGGGCATCAAACTGGCACCGTAGTACATCAAGGACCGCACCCTTCATCACAGCTGATGTTAACAAATATTGATAATGCTAAATCGACCGTTTTAGTCTCTGATACTCGTCGTATTGATGATGTTAAGCGCATTAATAATAAGCGGGATTATTCTTTTACTTCATTGATGTTTAATCGCGATATTTACCTAAATACTGAAGGTGGCAACGACTTTAATTCATCAGTTAACGACTTTTTACCGGCACTCTCACATGTTAACAACAGCTTAGCGTTTATTTCGAAACGTTCTGGCCGCAGTAAAGTATGGTTAAAAATCAATGATGAGAATCATTTGTTATCAATTGATTCGCCTGATCGTGGCCGAAGTTTTTATAGTTTGCAATGGTCGTTCGACGATAAATATTTGTTGGCTAATACCAATAAAGGTTTGATTATTTATGATGTGGCGTTACTAAGTGTTGCTAATGTTATTACGCTGCCACGGTCGGTGTTTGGCGTTAAATGGTCATCGATTAACGAAATAATGTATAGCCGTTATGAAAATGATCAATGGCAGTTATATAAGTATAACGTTAACACATCGACAGAAACTGCTTTGCATAAACGTTGGGCCTTTGGCGTTGCTAGTGCGACACAAACGGTAATGATAGATCAACAGATGAATCTTTTTCTTGACGGCACTAAGGCGTTAACTGCAATTTCATGTAGAAACCCCATTCATGGCCATGCGCTGACTATAGGAATAGACGGAGATGATTTATATTGTATTTCTCGCGACAATTCTGCCGAATTACTACGTCTAGAAAATATGAAAACTCTGCATAAACAAGCGCAAGAACTACGTTCAATGGGACACTATGATTACTCTGTGTCGGGCAAGCAGCACGCGTTAACCAAGCTAAAAAGTGTTAGCAGCGATATCATGCGGACAAATTTTTAGATGTGGCAGGTTTCGTATGCACAAGGCACCTATACTGAACAGTCTAAGGTTAACTATATTCAGGGTTTAAAGACTATATTGTGCCAGTTTTTGACCTTAGCAATTATTCCAATAGTTTTAAATTATTAAAATTTATCGGTGATCACTTCATGTCAAAATGTGCGCAAAGCAGGCATTCCGGTCATAACAACTAATGTCAGCTTACTGCCTTATAGCGGACATGACCTTACTATTTGTTATAGTAGGTAGGTCTCGGCAACACAAAAACCTTATAGATAACCCTTTGATTTATATGTTTTGTTAATATTTAACCATTGATTAATTGTCGCCGTCAGAAAAAAATCATCTAAAAGTCATAAGGACGTCAGGTATTTTAAAGCTGCTTTACTTAAAGTGACCGCTTGTTCAATTACATTTAAGCGTTATATCAATGAAGGCGACTTCAATATGGAAGTTGAATAACTCGTTGATTTAAAGGGAAAGTAGATTATGAATCGAATTTGTATTTTAATGGTGTTAGTGTTTTCTACTATAACTATTAGTGGTAATAGTTATAGTAAAGATAAATCTCCAACCGTAGAAAGTCGCTATTTTGGAGAAAAGCCACCGGCCTTAATTCCTAAACTTTTTGATCCTAAAATAGTATCTCCAGAAGGGAGGTTTGATGGTGGTACGTTTTCACCAGATATGAAAGAGTTTTATTTCACTAGGAGAAATGGGAAATATAAAAAACGCACATTTTTTGTTATTCGTTATGAACAAAATCGCTGGGGGCAGGAATCTGAGACTGATATAAAGTGGCCACAATTCTCCGCTGATGGCAATATAATGTACGTTGGAAAGGAATATAGGGAACGAACCGACAATGGTTGGTCGGACCCTAAAAGCCCAGGGGAGTTCTTAAGACAAACAGCTCATGGTTTATCGGTTTCATCTAAAGGTACTTATTATTTTCCTCTCTTTAAAAAAGATTTTTATACGGGACACGGCAAACTTAGTTATTCTCGACTGACTGATGGCCAATATGAATCCCCAGTGAAATTGAGTAACGAGATGAATGAAGGTAAATGGATTGCTCATCCATATATTGCTCCAGATGAATCCTATTTAATGTGGGATGTAGTGCGAGAAGGTGGCTACGGACAATCGGATCTCTACATTAGTTTTAAACAAGAAGATGGATCTTGGTTATCACCAATAAATATGGGCCCGCAAATAAACACAGATTTCCAGGAAAGTTCCCCACAGATGACATCTGACGGAAAATACCTCTTTTTTAATAGAGGAGAGTGGAAAGTCGAAGAAGATGGAAGCCGTAATTACGTAGGAAAAAAATATTGGGTGGATGCCCAGGTTATTGAGAACCTCAGAACCAAACAATAAATCATACTCAATAGCATTAAGCGTGATACCAAAAGGAGGCAGCCCATCTTTAATTAAGGCGAGTGAGAAAAATGAATATAATCGGGTAGCCGGAGGTTTATAACCTCCAGCCCCCACACCCCCTGCATGCGGCTCTGCACAGGGCAGGGGCATTTAGCTTCCGTTAACGTCCGCTTTCCGGCCCAAACCAACCGCTTTTTGTATCAATCATAGAATACTGTTAATGTCCGCTGTGTAGTAATTCTTGCCTTTAACATCTTTTTTAACTACAAACTCCAAATAAAGTGGCTCCTTATAAAGGACTTCTTGGTGGTACTAGTGATTGTATAGGAGATTAATTTCAATGGTTAGAGGCAGTCAAAAAAACGTAACTTATATGTTAAATATTCCCATTTGATGACGCACTCATCTTTTTTACAAAGACTCGCAAACTCTCATCAAAATATTTCCCTCTGTTTAAAATACTCGATGTCACAAAAGTGTAATAAAATTGTCTTATACTTCTCAGTGTTGTAAAAACTATCATAAATAAAGGCATTTTAGTGACAATAGCACTTAACTCTTCTGGCACTCGTAGGCTGAAAAATTCATTAGCAAAATGGTTGATTACATTGGGTGGCATCAGTGTACTTTTTACTTTAGTGCTAATTTTTATGTATTTACTCTATGTAATTAAACCTATATTTAACTCAGCCAAGGTTGAGCCAAACGTTAGTTTCGTTATTGATAAAAGAGCTGAAAACTCCAGTGAAACGTTAAGCGCTGGTCTTGATGAGCTACAAGAGCTCGCTTATCAAATTAATAAAGAAGGCATTGTCGATTTCTATCAACTTAAAGCAACGTCTGAACATGCTGTTGGCTATAAAGTTTTGTCAAAAAATTTATTAGCTGAAAATAATCAATTGGACATGATCATTGAATCAGGAGTTTACTTAAAACTGCTGATTGATAATCAAAACAATATTCAATTGATCACTCCTCAATTTAAAGCAACATATACCGACGATACGAGAACCATTATTCCAAGTATTGGTTATCCGTTGGGTAATGAAAATTTAATAATTGATCAGCAAAATAAAACGATTAAAAAATTAGCGTTTGCCATGACTGAAGAACAAGCGATGTTCATTGCTTTTACTGATGATAACCGTTTGATTAAAACTACCTTCATTGCTGAAGATGATTTTAACTATGACCCTGCTTATGAAACAAATTATCAAGAAATTGATTTTGTTCATAATATTGTTGATGACATTTTAATTACACCAGATCTTACTCTCGCATTTATTCGCAGTGGCAATATCATTTCAATTTTTGAATTGGATGATGAAGATAATGTATCGTTAAAAGCCGAAATATCTTCTGTAACTGAATTAACAACCATGGCACTTTTATCTGGCGGCAGTTCTATATTGCTAGGAGATAATGCCGGCACTGTTAGTCAATGGTTTGAAGTGGCGGGTAAAAATGGTCGTCAATTTAAACAAATAAGAACCTTTACAACAAAAAACAATGAAGCGGTTAGCCGTATTGTAACTGAGCAGTTTCGGAAAAGTTTTTATACCATGACCTTATCGGGTGTTGTTGATGTTTTTTATACCACCAGTGAAGCGCATTTATGGCAAGGTAAAATTAGCGATGGTCAGCCCAATGCCATGGTTATTTCACCACGTGCTGACGGTTTATTGTTAATTAATGAGAATAAGCTAGAGCTCTTTTCGGTTGAAAATGAACACCCTGAGGTTACATTGTCAGCATTGTGGCAAGAAGTTTGGTATGAAGGTTATCCAGAGCCTGACTTTATTTGGCAATCTACTTCGGGATCTGACGATTTTGAAGGGAAATTTTCTTTAGTTCCAATCTCATTTGGTACCATTAAAGCTGCTTTATATGCGATGTTATTTGCTGTACCTATTGCCTTATCTGCCGCTATTTATACCGCATACTTTATGACACCGGGTTTACGTAAAAAAGTTAAACCGACTATCGAGTTAATGGAAGCCTTACCTACCGTTATTTTGGGCTTTTTAGCAGGGCTTTGGCTCGCACCGTTAATTGAGGATTTCTTACCAGCGGTATTTTTGTTAGTGATATTTCTTCCTTGTTCAACGTTAATAACCGCTTTTGCTTGGCATAACTTACCTAAACACATTAAAAACCATGTCCCTGAAACGTTAGCGCCATTGATCTTAATTCCCGTTTTATTACTTGCCGGCTATGCCGCATTTAGTTTATCTCCGGTAGCAGAGTTGCACTTGTTT
>JABSOY010000016.1 GCA_013215385.1 Colwellia sp. | reverse complement strand
ACCTGATCCCATTCCGAACTCAGAAGTGAAACGTGTTAGCGCCGATGGTAGTGTGGGAGTTCCCATGTGAGAGTAGGTCATTGCTAGGCTCCTAATTATAAAGCCCGATTCGAAAGAGTCGGGCTTTTTTTTTGTTTAAAAAAATTTAGCATTAATGCAAAAGATTACTTAAGTGATAAATTGCCGTACTAGTTGTTTATCGTATATACTTTGACCGAAAAAATGGAATGAAAACGATGTGGTCAACAACAATAAGCTGGCATGATGCAAAAGCCAGAGCAAATTTAATTGCACAAATAAGAGATTTTTTTCAAGATAGAAATGTTATTGAAGTAGAAACCCCCTCGTTGTCGGTCGGTACAGTTACAGATCCTTTTTTAGATGCATTCTGTTCAAAGTATAATTTCCTTCAAACTAGCCATATAGATCAAGAAAAAACTTATTACTTGCAAACGTCACCTGAGTTCCATATGAAGCGCTTATTAGCATCAGGTTTTGGCTGTATTTATCAAATTTGTAAAGCGTTTCGTCATGAAGGATCAGGTCAGAATCATAATCCTGAGTTCACAATGTTAGAATGGTATCGTATAGGCTTCAACCAGCATGATTTAATGGCTGAACTCGATGAGTTGTTGATTCTGATATTAGGTACGTCCCAAAGTCAAAAAATTAGTTATCAAGAGCTATTCTTAAGACACATTTCAGTAGACCCCTTAACAGCAAGTTTTGATGAACTGTATGCTGTTATTAAACTTCATAACAAAGCGGCGGATTGGCTATATACATCGAATGATAGTGATTTATTATTACAATTCATTTTTTCAGAAATAATTGAGTCGAATATTGGTTTAGATGTTCCATGTTTTGTTTATAACTTCCCTGTTGCACAAGCTTCATTAGCACAAGTTTGCACTAATGATCACCGGGTTGCCAAACGATTTGAATGTTATTTTAATGGGATAGAGTTGGCCAATGGCTTTGATGAATTAACTGATGCCAAAGTGCAATTAAATAGATTTGAACAAGATAACTACAAACGGACAAAACTAGGATTAAATGTTCGAGAAATTGATGAAAACTTTATTTCTGCTCTACAGTCGGGTTTACCACAATGTTCTGGTGTCGCTTTAGGAGTAGATAGATTAATGATGTTAGCATTGAAAAAAAATAGTATCGAAAAAGTAATCACTTTTCCTATTGATAGGGCCTAGAAAGTTTTGTGATAATATATCAATTGTGATAGTATTCACTTTGTCACTTAATATAAATAAATTAACATTGAAAAGGGAATAAGTCGTGCTTGATCGTATTGGCATAACAGCTACATCACTTTGTGCATTACATTGCATCTTATTACCTGTGCTATTGCCTGCATTACCCTTACTAGGTTTAAGCTTTTTAGCTGATCATGCTTGGGAGCATATATTTTTGTTAATCACAGCATTATTAGGTTCTGTGGCATTATTCTCTGGATTTAAAAAGTATCACCGCCGTATATATCCTTTCTACCTGTTATTTTTAGGTATAGGGATTTATTGGATAAAACATGATTTTCCTGAAGATATTCAGCCATATTTTATCGTTATTGGTGCTAGTTTAATTGTTGCTGCTCACCTTATCAATTTGAAGTTATGTAACAGTTGTCGAGAATGTAATGGAGAAACTTGCAAAAGTAATTAACCTGCAAGGTTTACACCCCTAACTCCTTTAATTTTCTCGTTAAAGTGTTTCTTCCCCAACCTAGTTTTTTGGCTGCTTCTTGCTTTCTGCCTTGTGTAAAGTGCAGTGCTCTTTCTAACAGTATTTTTTCAAACTCAGGTAAGGCATGGTCTATAATATTACTATTTCCTTGCGCCAATTGTTCATCAACCCAGTGCTGTAAATTAATGGTCCAATTAGCATCTTCAGTAGAAGAAATTGGCTGGAGTTTATTTTCAGATAACTCGCTCGGTAAATCATCCAATAATATTTCCTTACCACTAGCCATAACAGTAAGATATCGACAACTGTTCTCTAGTTGACGGACATTTCCTGGCCAAGTACATTGCTGTAAATAGGCTAATGTACTTTTGTGTAAGGTCTTTTGTTCTACTTCCAGCTCTTTTGCGGCCAAGTGTAGGAAATGGTTAGACAGCTGTTCAATATCCTCTTTTCGTTCTCGCAAACTTGGTAACTGTATCCTTATAACATTTAACCGATGGAATAAGTCTTCACGAAAATCTCCATTACTGACTTGAACTTCTAGATTTTGATGAGTCGCTGCAATTATTCTAACATCGACTTGAATCGGCGAATGTCCACCTACTCGATAAAATTGTCCATCAGCTAAAACACGTAATAAACGTGTTTGAATATCTAATGGCATATCGCCAATTTCATCTAAAAATAATGTACCTTTATGTGCTTGCTCGAATCGACCTTGTCGGACCGAATTTGCACCAGTAAAAGCTCCCTTTTCATGACCAAAAAGTTCTGACTCAATAAGATCTTTTGGTATAGCAGCCATATTTAATGGTATAAACGGAGCATCTGAACGAGGGCTGTGCATATGAAGCGCATGAGCAACTAATTCTTTACCTGTACCCGACTCACCATTAATTAAGACACTGATACTTGATCGGGATAACCGTCCAATTGCACGAAAAACTTCCTGCATCGCCGGTGCTGCACCAATAATTCCTACTGATTCAGGTACCGCAATTGTTTTTTTACGTTTAGCATTTTTTTCACGAGAGTGAGTAAGTGCTCGCTTTGTTAATGAAATAGCTTCATCGGTATCAAATGGCTTTGGCAAATATTCAAATGCACCACTTTGATAAGCATTTACAGCACTATCAAGATCAGAATGGGCGGTCATAATTATTACTGGAAGATTAGGAAACTCAGCACTAATTTTACCGAGTAAGGTTATGCCGTCAATATTTGGCATTCTGATATCAGAAATAATGACCTCAGGCTGTTGATGCTCTAGCGCAATAAGTAAGTCTTCAGGTTTCTCGAAAGAAGCTGAAGTGATGTTAGCGCCAGATAATGCTTTTTCTAAAACCCAGCGTATTGAGCTGTCATCATCTACTATCCAAACTTGCTCAATGTTCATTATTTTTCTCTTCTTGTATTGGGAGTAAAATTAAGAATTCAGTATGACCAGGGCGGCTATAACAAGATAGTTTACCCTTATGTTGCTGAATCAAAGTTTGCGAAATAGATAAACCTAATCCGGTACCATTATCGCGCGCTGATACCATGGGGTAGAATAATGTATCTTGAATTTTTTCTGGAATACCAGGACCATTATCTATAATACTGATTTGAACGCATAGTTTCACACGTCGTCCATTAATAGTCTTATTACTTGCGGCTCTAGTTTTAAGAGTTATCTGGCAGTTTCCATCGATTATTTGCACGGCGTTATTAACGATGTTCAAAACAGCTTGTTGTAATTTGTCTTGGTCAAAATTTATTTCGGGGATGGAAGGATCATAATCTCGATTAATTTTGATTTTTTTTGGATTGTTAAAGTTCACTAACTGCGATACTTTCTCTAAAACAATATGAATATTTTGAACGGCCATCTGAGGCAGTTGATTGGGGCCTAAAAGTTTATCAACTAAGTTTGTTAGCCGATCTGCTTGTTCAATAATCATTTCCGTATATTCTTGTTGTCCTGGAGTGAGCTCTTTACTGAGCAGTTGTGCGGCACCACGTAAACCACCCAGTGGATTTTTAATTTCATGAGCAAGACCTCGTATCAAATCGCGGGATGATTCCCATTGTTGATTTTGGAATGCCTCGATACTCATCTGTTTTTGTTGATCTATTTGCTTGAATTCTAATAAAATATGGGCCTGTTTACTAAACTCAACGGACGATGCTGTAATTTCTACAGTAATGCGTCTATGATCAAAAAATTCAATCGTTACGTCACTATCACTAAATTCTTGTCCTGAGGTTAACAGCTGCTCCAAGCGAGTATTTTTTATCGGGGAATTATAAAATACGGTCGTAATCGGTAAGTTATATAATTTATTAAAACTCTTAACCAGTAAAGCTTCAGCGGCTGGGTTTACATATTTAATATTAAGTTTGCTGTCCAGCACTACAACTGCGGTCACCATTTGGTTGGGCAATTTTTGCTGATAGCTTAATTTTAACTGCTGAACACGATTGGTATCGCTAGACATAAAAAACCCTTGCACCAAAACAGTGCGAATAAAATATTAGTGTAGTTACTTTTGGTGCATGATGCACTGCATTTTAACTAATTAGCTTTATTAACCGATGCTCTGTGCATATAGAAGGTTATAGGCTTAGATGATGCAATTACCTTGCCTTTTTCGTTGAGTAATTTCATTTTAATGATATGTTCGCCGCGATCGATATTTCTTAGCACAAACATAGAATGTGGTTGGGGTTTTTCATAAGGTTTGTCATCCAAATATAATTGAATTTTTAAGCCTCTTTTGAAAATAGGTTTGATACGACCTGCAACATAAACGGAGCCGGTATTATCTCTGATCGTCGCATTCATCGCAGGTTGGTTTATTTCGACCTCATAATCTTCTTTGATAACTTTAGGGGTTATGTCGAGAACTGATGTATCGATAGACGACATATTATTTGGTTCTTTGATCTCAACTTCTTCTGCTCCGGGTTTAGGGCTATCAGAGAACACCAAAACTCCATCATCATTACGCCAGACATATATTTTTGTTGAAGTCGCAAAGACATTACTGACGAGTAATGTGCTGATGATAATCATGGACAACAATAAAAAAGGGCGCAAAGTTTAGCTCCATTTAAAAGGCGTACTATAAACTTATATAATTATTGGTATTTTTTCCACAAAAAAGCTCACCGAAGTGAGCTTTTTTTATTAATAAATAACTTAGTGCATGTTATACGCTGTAGTACATATCAAATTCAACAGGATGTGTTGTAGAATTTAGTAATGTTACTTCTTCACGTTTAAGTTGGATATATGCATTAATCATATCAAGATCCATCACGCCACCAGCTGTTAAGTAATCATTGTCCGCTTCTAATGAATCAAGCGCTTCTTCTAATGAAGAACATACTTGTGGAATAGCTGCTGCTTCTTCGGCTGGCAAGTCATATAAATCTTTGTCCATGGCATCGCCAGGGTGGATTTTGTTTTTGATACCGTCAAGGCCAGCCATTAACATAGCTGTGAAACCCAAATAAGGGTTCATCGTTGGATCAGGGAAACGAACTTCGATACGCATAGCTTTAGGGCTTGGCACAATTGGAATACGAATAGACGCTGAACGGTTACGTGCTGAATATGCAAGCATAACAGGGGCTTCAAAACCAGGAACAAGACGTTTGTATGAGTTAGTCGAAGCGTTGGTGAAAGCGTTAAGCGATTTAGCATGCTTGATGATACCACCGATATAGTAAATCGCCATTTCTGATAATCCGCCGTACTTATCACCAGAGAATAGGTTAACGCCATTTTTAGCAAGTGATTGGTGAACATGCATTCCCGTACCGTTATCACCGACTAAAGGCTTAGGCATGAAGGTTGCTGTTTTACCATAAGCATGTGCGACATTATGGACAACATATTTGTAAATCTGTACTTCATCAGCTTTCTTAACCATAGTATTGAAGCGACAAGCAATTTCATTTTGTCCAGCTGTTGCAACTTCGTGATGATGAGCTTCAACAACTAAACCCATCTCTTCCATGACTAAACACATAGCTGACCGTAGGTCTTGTGAAGAATCAACAGGTGATGTTGGGAAGTAACCACCTTTAACGCCAGGACGGTGGCCCATGTTGCCTTCTTCATATTCAGTACCTGAATTCCATGAAGCTTCTTTATCGTCAATCTTGTAGAAAGAGCCTGACATATCTGTATGGAAGCGTACGTCATCAAAAACGAAAAACTCTGGCTCTGGACCAATCAATACAGTATCTGCAATACCTGTGCTGCGTAAGTATTCTTCAGCACGGTTAGCAACTGAACGTGGGTCACGGCTATAACCTTGCATAGTATCAGGCTCAACAATGTCACAACGTAAATTTAAAGTAACAGCATCAGTAAACGGGTCTAAAACTGCTGTAGATGCGTCTGGCATCATCACCATATCTGACTCATTAATGCCTTTCCAGCCTTCGATAGAAGAACCATCAAACATTTTTCCATCTTCAAAAAAGTCTTCATTTACTTGATGATGAGGAATTGAAATGTGTTGCTCTTTACCTTTTGAATCTGTAAAGCGTAGGTCAACAAATTTAACATCGTTGTCTTTGATTAGATCTAATACTGCTTGTGACATGTAAAGTCTCCAGTGTCTGTAAAATAAAATACGTTTGCATTCAGCGTGCTTGGCAATAAGCGAAATTCATGCCAATAGAAAAACTCTTTATATATAAGGGCTTAACTTATGGTTGAATTCAGTGTTGCACTACATTGGTGCGCATGATGAGTTATGGTGGTGCGTGTGAGTTATTTTGGTGCTTAGGAGTATAGCAATGCATTAAACTTTATGCTTTGCTATTTGAATATGCTCTGAAATATTTGTCGCTGTATTTATGTGCTTATTTACTGTATAATCCGCGCCCAATTATAGCCCTATATTCTTTTGATGAAAAAGTCTTTAAAGAAAGTGAGTAAAGCCAGTGTTAGATAAATTACGTAATGTTGCCATTATTGCCCATGTTGATCACGGTAAAACAACTTTGGTTGATAAATTATTAGAACAATCAGGTACGCTTGACGCCCGAGGCGGTCTTGAAGAGCGCGTTATGGATTCAAACGATATTGAAAAAGAACGTGGTATTACTATTTTAGCTAAAAATACCGCTGTTAACTGGAACGACTACCGTGTAAACATCGTAGATACTCCTGGCCATGCTGATTTTGGTGGTGAAGTAGAGCGTGTTATGTCAATGGTTGATTCCGTACTATTGATTGTTGATGCACAAGAAGGCCCTATGCCACAAACGCGTTTCGTTACGCAAAAAGCGTTTGCTCAAGGTTTAAAGCCAATACTTGTTATCAATAAAGTTGATAAGCCAGGTTCTCGCCCAGATTGGGTTATGGATCAAGTTTTCGAATTATTTGATAACCTTGGTGCTACTGATGAACAACTTGACTTTAAAGTGGTTTACGCTTCAGCAATTAACGGTTGGGCATCATTAGAAGAAGGGGTTATTGGTACAGATATGACACCTTTGTTCGATACTATTATCGCAGAAGTGCCGGCACCAGATGCAGATCCTGAAGGTGCATTCCAAATGCAAATCTCGCAACTTGATTACAGCTCATACTTAGGCGTAATCGGTGTTGGTCGTATTAAGCGTGGTAGTGTTAAGCCAAATCAACAAGTAACGATAAAATTAGCTAATGGCGGCGTACATAACGCTAAAGTAGGTAAAGTATTTGGTTACTTAGGTCTAGAACGTCACGATATCGATGAAGGTTTTGCTGGTGATATTATTGCTATTACTGGTTTAGGTGAATTAAAAATCTCTGACACAGTTTGTTGCCCTACAGAAGTTGAAGGCTTACCTGCATTGTCGATTGATGAACCTACTATTAACATGACTTTCCAAGTTAATACTTCACCATTTTGTGGTACAGAAGGTAAGTATGTTACTTCACGTAACATCAAAGATCGCTTGGACAAAGAGTTAATACATAACGTTGCGTTACGCGTTGAACAACTTGATGATCCAGATAAATTTAAAGTATCAGGTCGTGGTGAGCTTCATCTAGGTATCTTAATTGAAAACATGCGTCGTGAAGGTTATGAGTTAGCGGTATCACGTCCTGAAGTAATTATTCGTGAAATTGACGGCGAGATACAAGAACCTTATGAAACAGTAACCATTGATGTTGAAGAGCAACATCAGGGTTCTATCATGGAAAAAATGGGTACTCGCAAAGCTGAACTTACTGATATGGCACCAGATGGTACTGGTCGTATTCGTATGGACTTTATCATGCCGAGTCGTGGTTTAATCGGTTTTCAAACTGAATTTATGACCTTAACCTCAGGCTCTGGTTTAATTTACCATACGTTCTTTGAATACGGACCTCACAAAGGTGGTGAAATTGGCCAACGTAAAAATGGCGTGATGGTTGCTAATGCAACAGGTAAAGCGTTAACAAACGCAATATTCAACTTACAGTCACGTGGTCGTATGATGATAGGGCACGGTATTGATGTTTATGAAGGTCAAGTCATTGGTATTCATAGCCGTGATAACGATTTAACCGTAAATGCTCTTAAAGGTAAGCAGTTAACTAACGTTCGTTCTTCAGGTACTGATGAAGCACAAACCTTAACGCCGCCTATTCTTATGTCATTAGAGCAAGCATTAGAGTTTATTGATAATGATGAACTTGTTGAAGTAACACCAAAAAGTATTCGCATACGTAAAAAGCTTTTAAAAGAGAATGAGCGTAAGCGTGATTCTCGCCCTAAATAAATCTATTATTTAGTATGTAGATAAAAACCAGCTTCGGCTGGTTTTTTTATGTCTTAAATTTTAATTTTAAAAGTTATTAGCGAGTAAGCATAAACGTCTTATCTTGTAAGACATGTCTTAAAATAACATCAGAATTTAAATCGAAAAAAAGGCCTTAATCTTAGATATATTTTCAGTTGTATGTTTTACATATAAAAAAGTGAGATGAAATTTTAAAGCAAAAAAAAACTCTTGGTTATCGCCATTTGCCATCACTGGCGAAAAAAGAATTTGTTGTTACTATTTAAATACGAATTATTATTAATAGAGAGAACAGAGATGATGGAGGAAAAAAAAACAACCCGTTTAAATATGTTATTTGAAAAAGTTGTAGCCGATAATGCCAATATAATAGAGCGCAGAGAACTAAGTGTTCTTTATCAGGAATATATTAACGATGGCAGAGACCATATTAATTCGGTAAGGACTTCAAAACAATATCGTCATGCAATGGCATAATAAATAGAGGTCACAAACCACTAGATACAAAATATCTTCTATGCGTTAATTACAGAAAAGGAATTTCCCATGTCCCCAGAGCAATTGAAAGTATTACAAAGATTAAGCCAACTTTTTGAAGAAGGCATCGCTGGTCCTAGCCAAATAAAAGAACTTTCTAGTTTACTTGCGGCGATTAATCAAAATCATGGGCACAGTGAGTTATTTCCTCATACAAATTTTGCTCACTCTCGAGAAAGTAATCATAAAGTCTAGTTCTTAAAGAAAAAATTAACCACGTGTAAACTTTGCCGCATCTAGTATTGACCATAAATGGAATACGGCGGCTATTATACCGGGGATAACTAAATACCATAACGCATAACCGCCAACACAAACGATGGCAAAAATTATTGCAGAAAATATTCTCCCTTGTACTAATTGCCCTAACCCAGGGAAAAAAATACTACATATTGCAGCAAGTACATTACCGCCAGAACCTTGACCAGACATAAAAAGACCTTACTTTTGTTTAAATTCTTATTAATACTCGATATCATCATATAACGTCCACTTTTTAAAAATAACCTTTTTTATGTTTCTGTTTATGAATAAGCCCAATTTACAACGAAAGGTACAAATGATAATCCACTTTACTCGTTATTTCTTAGGGCGGCTTTGGCGCGAACAATTACACGTTAGTGCGGGATATTTATCCTATGTCACACTTATGTCTTTGATCCCTTTACTTGTTGTTATGTTGTCCACAATGACCGCATTTCCTATCTTCTCTGAAATAAAAGTATCCATAGAAAGTTTTATTTATGAAAATTTTTTACCTGCCACAGGCGATGCTGTTAAGTTACACATTGCAGGCTTTGTTGAAAACGCGACTAAAATGTCAGCTATCGCACTTATATTTTTGTTTGCTTTAGCACTTTTACTCATTTCTGCCATCGACAAAACGTTAAATCAATTATGGGAAATTAAAACCAAACGTCGTTTCGTTACATCATTATCAGTGTATTGGTTGGTCTTAACCTTGGGTCCTATTCTTGTTGGTGCGAGCATTGCTACAACTTCTTATATCGTCTCGTTAGTCTCACTAAATGAATCTGAACTATTTGGATTAAGTGATTTATTTGTTCGTTTATTACCATTGTTATCTTCTATAAGTGCATTTTTAATTTTATATCTTATTGTACCCAATAAAGTTGTTCGTTTTAAATGTGCTTTTTGGGGGGCGCTGGTCGCGGGTCTTCTCTTTGAAATAGCCAAGGCGGGTTTCGCACAATACATTACACAGTTACCTACCTATGAAACTATTTATGGTGCGCTGGCAGGGGTTCCCATTTTATTTTTATGGGTTTACTTATCTTGGTTAGTTGTACTTTTCGGTGCCTTGTTCACTTTGGCGTTAGAAAATTTCAAGCAAAAAGATTATGAGGAACTAAGTTAGTTGAAACTACAGTTATGAATAATCTGCGCCATAATAGATAGTACGGTTTAGATTCAGAGCAATATAAATGTCGCGATTTTTGTACCCTAAAATATCAACGTATAAACAGGAAAGGCTAAGGGTTAGTCATGAACATGACCTTTATCTAGAACAATCAGGAAGCCCCGATGGTATTCCTGTTATATATTTTCATGGTGGCCCTGGTAGTGGCTCAAGTGAAGATCATCGTCGCTATTTTGACCCTGAAGTTTACCGTATCATTTTATTTGACCAACGTGGATGTGGTAAATCTTTACCGTCGCCATCAATTCATTACAATACACCTGTACACCTAATAGCTGATTTAGAGGCAATACGTGAGTATTTGGGTATAGAGCAATGGTTGGTATGTGGAGGCTCTTGGGGAACCACTTTAGCGTTGTTTTATGGCATAGAATACTCGGAGCGAATTTTAGGTTTTATTCTTCGGGGGGTGTTTTTAGCCAGACAAATCGATTATCAATGGCTATATTCAGCTCAAGGCGCCAGTCACTTCTTCCCTGAATACTATAAAGAATTTGTTGAACACTTGCCTCTAAACCTGCAAGAGTCACCGCTATCTGGGTATCATCATCTTCTTAATTCAGATAATGAAGTTGCCGTCATTTCTGCAAGTAAAGCTTGGGTATTATGGGAGCTACGTTTATCAACAATCGAGCATCACCATATTGGCATAGCGCAGGTTGAAGATGCTCATCAAGCCTTATGTATGGCAAAAATATCTGCTTATTATTTTGCTAATGATTGCTTTGTGAGTGAAAACTATATCCTGGATAATATAAACCGTATTAAGCATTTGCCGGCAATTATTGTCCATGGCCGTTATGATATGGTCTGCCAGCTTTATCAAGCTTATGAATTAGCTGAGCAGTGGAGGAACTCGCAATTACAAATCCTCCCTTGTGCAGGGCATAGTGGTTTCGAGCGACAAACCATTGATGCCTTTTGCCGAGCAAGTGATACTATGGCAAATTTTTTATCAGAGAACAGAAAATGATCGCATTAATTCAACGTGTATCACAAGCAAGTGTCACCGTAGAGAAAAAAATTATCGGGGAAATAAATCAAGGGATTTTAGTCTTGCTAGCGGTTGAGCCAAACGATACTGAAGCCAAGGCTAAACGGTTGGCTGAACGCATTGCAGGCTATCGTATTTTTGAAGACGAGGCAGGAAAGATGAACCTTAATGTTAGCCAAATAAATGGTGAAATATTAGTAGTTTCTCAATTTACGCTAGCAGCTGATACCAATACTGGCATGCGCCCTAGCTTTACTACTGCAGCAAAGCCTGAAATAAGCCTTCCGCTTTACCAACATTTTTGTCAACAATTAAGAGAGCATGGCTTTCAAGTACCTACTGGTGAATTTGGTGCAGACATGAAGGTTGCTTTAATTAATAATGGCCCGGTAACCTTCACGCTGACTTGTTAATGAGTGGCATACTCACAATAATTAGCATTATAAACCGTGTCGCCAATAATTACGCCAGCGTTTAGCTGTTCTTATGGGCAAAGGTGAACTGTCATTTAATTCGCTTTGCCCTTGCTTAAGCATTTCGGGTGGCATTAAGTGGATTATCACATTTAAGTAATTTGGGATATGAAAATATATCAAGAATTTAGTCGGGGCGAGTGCTTTTAATTCAGTCAGAAAATAATTGATTTCATCGTCACTTGGGCTCGGTAAATTAATGGATAAAATCGCCTGTTCACCAACTTTGTTGAGAATGTTCTTGGTTAACATTATTGAATCATCTATAGATTGGTTACTTTGATAGATATCACAAATAAACCAATCAGGTTTTATTCTTTTATTGTAATGTAACCAATCAAGTGCAGTATGGTGATGTAAATTAACTTTTGCTGATTGCGGGTTGAAATAACGTGTAAAGCAATCAATAACCTCTTGAGAATATTCGATAGTATCTAATGTTAAGTCAGGTAGGTAATGCAATAAAAATCGCGCTAAGTTACCGCCACCTAAGCCGAATTCAACTACGTGTTTAGGGCGAAAAAAGAGCAATGGAGATAATAAGCTTATTTGGTGAGGAAAGGTCAGTTGCCAAGGTTGCCGTTTAAGCATCATACTTTGGACAACATCATCAAAGGCAAGCCAGCGATAATGATTATTTTCACTCACCGATATTATTTCATCACTTTGAGATAAATAGGTAAGCTGACCCTGCTGAATGTGTTTAATTAATTTCATTAACGAACTTATGAGATAACTTTCTTTAATTATTATAGGTAAGCATAACGAATGTTTCAGTGTAGAACACCAAAAAACCAACAAGAATTTGATCAATATTACTTTTTGCGTTGGAAAATTTTACGTGAACCACTAAATAAAGACCTAGGCAGTGAGCAAGATGAACTTGAATCTCAAGCTATTCATCGGGCTACCTTTGATGAACAAGGTAATGTTATTGCGGTTGCGCGATTGCATTATACTGAACTACTTGGCGCGCAAATTCGTTATATGGCAGTGGCTGAAAACTATCAAGGCAAAGGATTAGGGCAACAAATCATTTCGGCACTTGAACGCCATGCTATATCACTCGGTATAAAAAATATAACCTTAAAATCGCGGGAAGTAGCGGTCAGTTTTTATGAAAATATCGGTTATCAAAACTTAGGCTTTTCACATTTATTGCATAACCAAATTAAACACTTTTCCATGGAAAAAAAACTTTCTCGAAGCGATTTCCATTTGAAAAAATTATCGACTGAACTAGTGGATATGTGGCATAAAACTATTCCATTAAGTAAAGCGATGAATATTGCTATTGGTTATTATGACCGAGAAAGGTTAGTGGTCTCTTGTGATGTCGCTTTTAATAAAAACTTACACAATACGATGTTTGCTGGCAGTGTTTACACGTTAGCGACCTTAACTGGCTGGGGTTGGGTTTATTTATTACTGCAACAAGAAAAAATAGCGGGTGATATTGTTTTAGCTGATGCCAATATTCGTTATCATGCTCCCATTGAAGGCGTTGCTTTTGCTGAAACCGATTGTTCATTAAACACCGACGATTTTGATAGACTACGATTAAACCAAAAAGCAAAATTTACTATTGAGGTAAATATCAAAAATGGTGATAAAGTTGCTGCTACGTTCAAAGGTTTGTATTTTGTTTTACCCAAATAAATAAAGGTTTTAAAATGAAAGTTTATAGTTTTATTTTTACTCTTTGTCTTTTTAGTATTCATTTGTTTGCAAATGATAACGTTACTAAAAATGAGATTGGAAACGTGTTGAATACCTTCCATCAAGCAGCAGCAGATGCGAACCAAGTTTTGTACTTCAGTCTGTTGGACGAACAAGCCATTTTTTTAGGAACGGATGGTAGTGAACGGTGGAATAAAAATGAATTTTCTGCTTTTGTTACCCCGTATTTTAGTAAGGGGCAAGGTTGGTTGTATCAGCCAAGTCAGAGAAACATTACAATTATTCCCCCTAGTCATAGTAACGAACAGTTAGCTTTTTTTGATGAGTTACTTGAAAATAATAATTACGGGCAATGTCGAGGATCAGGTGTGTTACGCTTAACCTCTTCAGGTTGGAAAATATTGCAATACAATCTCTCTATTCCCGTTCCTAACGGAATTGCCAGTGAAATAGTCGAGCAAATACAAAATTATCAGCAAAATAGCTCATCAAATAATTAAGGAAGCATGATGCCTCAAAGCGTTGCCATTATTGGTTGTGGTTGGCTCGGACTTGCGTTAGTCAAACAACTACATATTGAAAAATACCGTGTCGCAGTGACAACGCAGAGTGTCGATAAACAAAAGACACTTAAACAGAATAATATTGATGCCGAGTTATTAAGTTTACCCGTTCATGATCCTAAATCTGTTGTATTAAGTGCTTTTAATCAAGAAACCTTGGTTATTTCAATCACGCCACAAATTCGTCAAGGCCGCAGTGACTACCCAGAAAAAATAGCACAATTGGTTGAAATGGCTGAACTGGGCAAAGTAAAAAAAATTATATTATTGAGTAGTACCGCCGTTTATAACGGTTTGTCGGGGGTTGTTGATGAAAACAGTCTATTAGACTTTGCTGCTGACAAAGTAGCTATTATTGCGGGCGCAGAAGCCGCCGCTCAACAATTTACCGGACAAACGGTTATCTTACGCTTGGCTGGATTAGTTGGGCCAAATCGCCACCCAGGTCGATTTTTACAAGGTAAACGTGTACTGGCCGAGCCGCAAGCCTTCATTAATTTAATTCATCAAGCAGATGCAGTAGGTGTGTTAATCAATATAATATCTGAGCATAAATATAACGGTATTTTTAACGCAGTAAGTGCAACCGAAACAAGTAAAGAGCATTACTATCAAGCTGCAGCTAATGCCTTAGGCCTAGCCGTGCCCGAGTTCTCGTTTGAAACTTCGATGCGCTTTGGTAAACGTATTAATGATGAAAAGCTTCGAGATAAGCTAAATTATCAGTTTATTTATGATGATCTAATTGTTTGGTTATATAAAAGTGCAGCAGAAAATGAAGATGTTTAAAGTATGGGCAAAAAATAAAACCGTCTATCTATTTTTTGTTTTATGGATACATATTTCATTACTGAATTTATTTTTTGTTAATCGTCATGGAGCAGTATTTTTGTGGCAAGAGAACAGTGAGTTGAATACCCTGATAACTCATTTGATTATTGCTTTTAGTACAGTGCTTTTTTATATTTTGGTAACAAAAATACGTGTTTTTGTTAGCGATAAAAAGTTTGGTTTAGGAAACAATCTCTTTATCTTTGGTTCGGTAGCGATGATGGTGTTAATTGGTTTACTTATAGTTTAAATAAACCTCCTGTTTTTAAATAAAAAATGCACGGCTTAGACAAACTTGCTAAGGCGTGCATTTAGTATTTTTTGCTGAAAGTCTGGTTATTTTATACCTGAATTTGCAATCCACTGATTAAAATCGAGTAAATTCGCGGGTAAGATAACTTTTCGATTAGCTTGGCTAAGTCCCTGCATTTGCTGAAGGTACTGCTCAGATAATTGTAAATCAAGCGCTTGCTGTCCTCCTGGTTGTTCAATGGCAATAGCAATTTTGGCAATAGAGTTACCGGTAGCTTGTGCAATCGCAAGAATTTCTGCGGCTTTACCCTCAGCCGAATTAATACGACGCTGCTTCTCACCTTCTGAAATATTAATCATTTCAGTCATTAAACCTTCCGAACGATTAATTCGGCTAGCTCTATCACCTAAGCTTTTGGCTAAAATAGCACGACGTTCGCGTTCTGCATTCACTTGTAATTCCATCGCATTCTTTACCGTGTCAGGAGGCGTGATATTTTTAATTTCGTAACGATGAACTCGTATTCCCCAACTACTCCCTGCTTTATCTAGTACTTCAACTACTTTAGCACTGATGATATCGCGTTCTTCAAAAGTACGGTCTAAATCTAAGGTGCCAATGACTGAGCGAGTAGTGGTTTGGGCTAATTGTGTAGCTGCAAAGCGGTAATCAGTAATGCCGTAGCTCGCTTTTAATGAATCAATGACTTCGATGTAAATAACACCATCAACTTCAACATTTACTTCATCTTTTGAAAAGCACTCTTGTGGAGGCACATCAATAGTTTGTTCTTTTAAATCTTGAATAAAGGCAACCCTGTCGACAAAGGGTAATAAAATATGAAAACCCGCATCTAGTGTGCAGCGATACTTGCCTAAACGCTCAATCACATAGGCTGATTTTGTTGGTACTAAGCAAATTGCTTGAATAAATTTATACGCTAAAAATAAAAATATAGCGCCCCAAATGGCTAAAACTATTATATCAAGGTTAGTATCGCTGCCGACATTATTGATAGTTTGCTGGATCATTATTTTGCTCCTTGAACAGTTTGAGTTACTTTATCCATGCCTTCGAAAAAACCTTCTAACTTAGCTATTTCTACCGGCATAATAGATACGTCAGCGGTTTTTAAAATTGAAGCTGTTTGTTTGATAAATTGTTCAAGTAAGCGCATTTTTATCGCTTTGTCACCACTAGGAGATATGGCGGCTTTAGCGATTAAATTCATACCTTCAGCAGTCGCTTCCGTTAATATTTCAATTTCTTTAGCGAAACCGTGGGCTTCATTAATTTGGCGTTGCTTATCGCCTTCTGAAATGTTGATAGCTTCTTGACGTTCACCTTCGGATAAATTGATTGTCGATTCTTTTTCTGCTTGAGCTAGGGTGATTTCAGCTCGTTTTCTTCGTTCAGCTTCCATTTGTTTTTCAAGAGTCTGAATAACATTGGCTGATGGCGTTATATTTCTCACTTCATAGCGCAACATTTTTATGCCCCATGGATCTGACGCTTTGTCTATTTCACTAACAATGGTTTCATTGAGTGTATCCCGCTCTGAAAAAGTTTGGCCGAGCTTTAATTTACCAATTTCACTGCGCATGGTTGTTTGTGCTAAATTCACACAAGCGCGACGATAATCTTCTATACCATAACTAGCTTTGGCTCCGTCCATTACTTGTATATAAACCAAGCCATCGACTTCAATTTGAATATTATCCCGTGAAATACAACTTTGTGAAGGAATATCTAATACTTGTTCTCTCGTTTCATGACGATATGCGACTCTATCGATAAAAGGAATGAGGAAATGCAATCCAGGTTGCATTGTTGCGCGAAATTTCCCCAGTCGTTCGACAATACAAACTTCTTTCATGGGGACGATTAACACTAGTTTTACCACAATAAAGAGTAATCCTAGAAAAATAAAGGTGAGCGTGGCTAGCATAGGTGTTCCTACAGTTATGTTTATAATTATTTTTGAAGTGTTGTTTCTATTTTACCGCTTCAACAACGAGTGATATGTTTTCTTTGCAAACGATGGTGGCATGGCTGCCTTTGATCAACTCTGAACCATCGCTCAGCGCTGTCCAAGTAGTACCTTGGAATTCTACCCGGCCAGCATGTGTACCGGGGCCAATTTTTTCTGTTACTTCAACTTTCTTACCGTATATATCTAATTCTTCGTAGGTATTTTCAATGGTATATTCACCACTAAAAAAGCGTTCGGTAACGAAATAGAGAATAAAAAGTAATAAAGAAGCGAGAATAAACCAAGTGGTTAGGGTCAGGGTCCAAGTGTCGAGTAACTGTTGTTGAACACCAATAGCAACTAATAAAGAGGCGATGCCTAAATTGAGTAATATACCACCGGGTACAAAGATTTCAGCACATGCAAATAGAATGGCTAAAACGATCCAAGTTTCAAAAAAAAGAATGTACTCCACCATGAACTCCTTATCATTAATACAGCTTTATAATAGCAGGTTAAAAAAATATATAGATACTGTTGTCACACCATTATCGTGAGGTAAAATATATGTGCTGTTGCTGTAATAATAAAGTTAGCAAGCCTGACATATTATGTCAAGCTTACTGTGATTCTAAATGGAAATTGCTAAGTGTTATTTGTTTTGGATTAGCGATCTACTTTCAAGTTTTGTTGCCAATGGTCGAAGGATGCCTTCAGCAATTATTGCCGAATAAAGTAAAACTAATAAATTAACGGCATAAGCAGGATGAATGCCTTGGGTAATTGGGTCTGCAATCCCCATATGTGAATGAATCGCTGGCGGGTGTCTGAGAAATATCATAAGCAAATAAGTATCTCAAGCCAATAAAAGACTTTATTAAACCGCGTGAACCAAACGCGATTACTGTACTTGAGTACATAAATAACACTAAATATAAAATACTATAGGAATCAATAAATACAGAAACATCTCCTGAAATGACCAATAACATAAATACTGCAGCTAACACGACACATAACGCTAATAAACTTTGCATAAAGCTTTTCCTTTTCCAATGAACAACAATGGTGGGAAAAATAGGAGATAGTTCTTTTGGTGAGATATCAAATGCAGCCGATAGTGCTAATTGTGTTTCCATTGAACTATTACCATCTTTTTCGGCACGCTGAATGGTACGCAAACTTAAACCTGATGCTTTTGCCAAAAGCTCTTGTGACCAACCATTGTCTTTACGAAAAAATTTGACACGCTCTGGGGATAAATTAGTACTGAGCTTGTGTAATTGATTAGTGCGCAAATGTGACTCCAAAAGTATTTACTTCATATTTCGATAGGGAATATGAAGAATAACGTTAATATTAGCGAGAAAATCCTTACGTCATTATAGCGTCATGTATACGACAAAGAGTAAAACTAATAGCAGGGCGGATGTTTATACTTACATTTCGCTTATCTAGTCGAGTTAACGGTTCACTGGAATGGTGTCGATTATAAGGTGAACTTATATCGTTCGTATTAGTCCTATATAACAATCTATATTGTTACAGAAATATACTTTCAGGTTTACGCACCTTGGTTCACTTGAGTTAAAAAGGAAGTTAACTTAAATTGATAAACAACAAGCTTTCTTTAGCGATCGTATCTTCTATTTGTTTGCACTTTATATTATTCATTTTCATCAATCAGCAATTTCAAGAAGAAAGTCTTAAGCCCGTAGTCACTCAAAGTATTAATGAAAATGACATTATTAAGAGTTTTCTTTATCAGCGAGCTGTTGGATTCTCTAAATTAGAAATAAATAAATCTGATGTAAGTATCCAAAAGAAGCATGTAGTTGTTGAAAAGGAAGACATAAAAAATGATATTGTTCGTATTCCTAAAAGCTCAACAAACAATAAGAATCCTAATAAAAATTTGGTAGTTTCGAAATCAAAACTAGTTAAAACTCGAACTGAAAAAAGTTCAGTCTCAGTATTAAGCTCATTGAGTAAATTAAGAAAAAAAATGAATGAGAAAACAATTGAGATAGCCGTGCAAGACCGATATCGTTCATTATCAGCAAAAATAATGGCGGGCACTGCACCTGTTGTTCCACACTCGTTTAGAATAGAAACAAGAGAAGAAAAAATTAAGAAAACAGCGATGTCTATGAATCATTATGGAAGCACTGTGGTTTTTAAAGATGATAATGGTATCTGTACAACAATTCGCGATTTGACGAACGTTGGCTTAGATATACGAAAAGGCATTAAACAAAGTCGTTGTGGTCTATCGAAGTTTGATAAATCGTTCAAAAAGCATATGTCTTCAGTAATAGAAAAGCTGATGAATAAGTAAATAGATCAACTTATTCATCAGCTTATAATAACTGAATACAATGATAGTTAAAACGCTAGTATTTTAGAGTGATAAGTTATTTAAAATATCATCTTCAACTAAGTTGGCTAAGGTGACTTTAAGTTTAGGTGTGCGTGCCATTTCTCGTTTAATAGCGAAGTTGGCTTCTGCATTGCGTGCCCAACTACGACGAGCAATACCATTGTTTACATCAAACAATAACATTGATTTTAATCGGCGCTCTGAATCTGCTGAGCCATCAAGTAACATACCAAAACCACCGTTAACAACTTCACCCCAGCCTACGCCGCCGCCATTGTGAATTGAAACCCAAGTCGCGCCACGGAAACTGTCACCAATAACATTGTGAATCGCCATGTCGGCAGTAAAACGGCTACCATCGTAAATATTTGAAGTCTCACGATAAGGCGAGTCGGTACCACTAACATCATGATGATCTCGACCTAATACGATAGGGCCAATTTCTCCGTTGTTAACCGCATCGTTAAAGGCTTTAGCAATTTCCATGCGGCCTTGCGCATCTGCATATAAAATTCGGGCTTGTGAACCAACAACTAACTTGTTTTGCTTAGCGTCTTCAATCCAAGTGATGTTGTCTTGCATTTGTTGCTGAATTTCTTCAGGTGACTCTTGCATGATTTTCTTAAGCACATTTGCTGCTATAGCATCAGTTTTATCTAAATCTTCTGATTTACCTGAAGCACATACCCAACGAAAGGGTCCGAAACCATAGTCAAAACACATTGGTCCTAAGATATCTTGAACGTAAGATGGGTATTTAAAGTCAATACCATTTTCCGCCATAACATCACCGCCGGCGCGTGATGCTTCTAAAAGAAAAGCATTACCGTAATCGAAGAAGTAAGTACCACGTGCCGTGTGCTTGTTAATAGCATTAGCATGGCGTATTAATGTTGCTTGTACTTTTTCTTTGAATACTTCTGGCTCTTCACGAATTAAACGATTTGACTCTTCGTAACTAATATCAACTGGGTAGTAACCGCCTGACCAAGGGTTGTGCAACGAGGTTTGGTCTGAGCCTAAATGAATGTAGACTTCATGCTGATAAAAACTTTCCCAAACATCAACAATATTGCCAATATAAGCAATTGAGACGACTTCTTCATTAGCTTGCGCTTCTTTAACACGACCAACAAGGGCATCCATGTTATCAATTAACTCGTCAACCCAACCTTGTTGATGACGCTTAGTTGCTGCTGATGCGTTAACTTCGGCACAAACGGTAATACAGTTAGCAATGTTACCGGCTTTTGGTTGTGCGCCACTCATGCCGCCTAAACCAGCCGTAAGGAATATTTTACCCTGCGGGCCTTCGCCTTTATTCAATACTTTGCGAAATGCATTCATTACCGTAATCGTTGTGCCATGTACTATGCCTTGAGGGCCAATGTACATAAATGAACCAGCAGTCATTTGGCCGTACTGAGTAACACCTAAAGCGTTGAATTTTTCCAAGTCATCTGGCTTAGAGTAGTTAGGGACCATCATACCGTTAGTGACAACCACTCGTGGTGCATCTGCCGATGATGGAAATAAGCCCATCGGGTGACCAGAGTATATATGTAGAGTTTGGTCGTTTTCCATTTCACTTAAATACTTCATCGCTAATAAGTATTGTGCCCAGTTCTGGAAAACGGCGCCGTTGCCGCCATAAGTAATTAACTCTTCTGGGTGCTGCGCAACCGCGGGGTCTAAGTTATTATCGACCATTAACATAATCGCTGCCGCTTGTTGACACTTTGCTGGATAGTCAGCAATAGAACGTGCCTTTAAGTGATAGCTTGGCTTAAAGCGATACATGTAAATACGGCCTAAGTCTTTTAACTCTTGCGCAAACTCAGTGGCTAATTCTTGGTGCCACTCTTTTGGAAAGTAACGTAAGGCGTTTCTTACGGCTAGCTGCTTTTCTTCTAAACTAAGAATATCTTTACGCTTAGGGGCGTGGTTAGCATCAGCAGAATAAGCCTTAGCTACTGGTAATACACTTGGAATACCTTGTCTAATTTCTTCTTGAAAAGTCATTGTTGTTTCCATGGTATAAGCTCCCCTTAGTTAACCGTAAATGCTTGTGATTTCACTAAAACTATCATGGCATCAATATCAGGCTTCAAGAGTCTATCTTCTTTAAGCATGGCTACTTTTTCTCTGATAATTTGGAAGTTTTTCTCAATAATGTCTGAGCATTTATTTGGGCGTCTAAAGTCAATTGCTTGAGCTGCATACATAAGTTCAATCGCTATAATTTTCTCTAAATTACCTAAGATCTGGTTAAACTGTCTACTTGAAATACTGCCCATAGAAACGTGATCCTCTTGTCCCATTGACGTAGGAACACTATCAGCAGAAGGAGGAAAACAAAGAGATTTGTTTTCAGTTACTAACGCAGCTGTAGTGTATTGCGGGATCATCATGCCTGAATTTAAGCCACCAGATGCGGTTAATAATCGAGGTAATCCGTGTAAACCCTCTAAAAGTAAATAACAACGACGATCTGCAATGTTACCTAATTCAGCGGCAGCAATAGAAGCATAATCAAGTACCATAGCTAAAGGCTGACCGTGAAAGTTACCGCCAGAAATCGCTTCTTCACTGCTAATAACAATGGGATTATCAGTAACAGAATTCATCTCAATTTCAGCGAGTTCATTCAAATGATTGTAGGCATTACGCGATGCACCGTGAACTTGTGGAATACATCTAAGCGAGTATGGGTCTTGTACGCGTTCACAGTTGGTATGAGAAGCCATATTTTCAGAACCGGTAAAGAGCATTCTCATGCGTCCAGCTACTTTTAAAGTACCAGGGAATGGGCGAGTAGCGTGTAGTTCTTCTCTAAACGGTGACTCACTACCTTGCATGCCTTCGATACTCATAGCACCAGTTACATCAGCCAAGTCTAACAAGTAGCGCATCTTAGTTAAGCCAGTAATAGCATGCGATAAGATAAATTGAGTACCATTAATTAGCGCTAAACCTTCTTTAGCGTGTAATTCCATTGGCGCTAAACCGTTTTCTTTTAGTGCTTGTGCTACAGGTATAGCCTTACCATCTAGCCAGAATTCACCTTCACCAAGTAAGGGTAAGAACAAGTGAGAAAGTGGAGCTAAATCACCTGATGCACCTACTGAGCCTTGCTCTGGTACAACGGGGATCAAGTCAAGTTTGATAAACGCTAACATGCGTTCTATCACTTCAAGGCGAATACCTGAAAAACCTTGACTTAAGGCATGTACTTTAGTGATCAACATTAACTTTGAAATGGCTTTTTCAATTGGCTCGCCGACACCGACGGCATGGGTGATAAGCAGGTTTTTTTGTAATAAATTAGTATCTTCAGGTGAAATTTGTGTATCGCATAACGGGCCAAAACCTGTGTTGATACCATATACCGCTTTATCTGAAGCGGCCATTTTCTCTACTCTTTGGCGGCTTGTGTTGATTTTATCCAAAGCTTCTTGGCAAATTTCAGTTTGGATACTGCCGTTGGCAATACCATTAACAATATCAAGATTTAAACGGTCGATACCATACTTAAACGTCATATTAACGCTCCTAAATTAAAAGTTAAAAGTTAAATGGCTGCCTAGTCGATATTTATGACCAGCTGCCGTTAAAGTGGCTAAGCTAACTACGCCTTGGCTTGACCAAGTGCGGCGCTTAACTTGCAAACACGGGGTATTAGTTTCTATGGCAAGAAATTGGCAAACATTACTTGCTGCGAGTACCGCTTCTATTTCATGAGTCGCTTCGGTTAAAGGCGCTTCAGAAGATAAGTACTCGTGCGGGGTTATGATAGTAAAATCTTGCTGTAGATAATTAGGCACTAATTTACTGTTCACATAGCGTTGTTCTAATTGAATCGGGTCACCATTTTCAAAATGTAATACTTCTGAATAATAAGCATTGTCACCTTCAGTTAATCCTAATAAAATAGCGACTTCATGATTGAGTTCAACGCCACTTAGTATCATTTGCAGAGCATGATGTTTATGACCACGTTCTTGAATTTCGTCAGCAATATTACGAATTTCCAGTAAGGACGATTGCGACTTAAAAGTAGCAACAAAAGTACCTGAGCCTTGTGAACGAATCAGTAAACCTTGTTCCGTTAGTTCTTGTAAAGCACGACGAGCGGTCATGCGGCTTACAGAAAACTGTTCAGCCAACTCATTTTCAGAAGGCACCTTGTCGTGCTGCTGCCACTGGCCGGATTCAATTTTCTGGCAGATGTGCTGTTTTATTACGGTAAACTTAGCGGTTTTTATTTGTGTCATTTTTATTTCACTAGACTTATTATTGACAAGCTATAGTCGCCTGTACTGCTTAACTTGTATATACAATCTCATTTATAATGAGTGATGTCAATAGTTGTATATACAAGCTTGCTTGTCCATAGGCTATCAGGTAGAGTGGCGACATCAATAAACCGACCTTAAACTTGCCCTAAAAATGCTGTTTAGTAAGCGTAGCGGTAAATAAAACTTTTGGATCTCTTATGACGATTAACTCTTCTGCTTGGCAAACTGTCTTCATCAACGTAAATTTAGCCACCATGACCGACGGTGCAAACAGCTATGGCGCAATAGCAAATGCTGCTTTGGCCATTAGCGATGGAAAAATCGCTTGGTTAGGAAAAGCGACTGATTTACCGGAATATGATGCTGATACTGTTAAGGTTATTGATGGACAAGGAAAGTGGTTAACACCGGGCTTGGTCGATTGTCACACCCATTTGGTTTATGGCGGCAACCGAGCCAATGAATTTGAAATGCGTCTACAAGGTAAAAGTTATCAAGAAATTGCTAATGCTGGCGGTGGCATAGTTTCAACGGTGTCGGCAACACGTAAAGCCAGTGAAGCTGAATTATTCGCTGCTGCATTACCTAGATTAACTGCTTTACATCAACAAGGTGTGACCAGCATCGAGATTAAATCAGGCTATGGTCTTGATACGGAAAACGAAATTAAAATGTTAAAAGTAGCAGGGCAGTTAGCTGAAGCACTGCCGGTTACTATTAAGCGTACTTTCCTTGGTGCCCATGCATTACCACATGAATATAAGGGGAAGCCTGACGAGTATGTGGATTTGGTCTGTAATGAGATGCTGCCGCAAGTTGCCAAAGAAAATCTAGCTGATGCAGTTGATGTTTTTTGTGAAGGTATTGGCTTTAGCTTGGCGCAAACCGAACAGGTCTTTGCCGCCGCAAAAAATCACGGGCTACCAGTAAAAATTCATGCAGAACAATTATCTAATCTCGGTGGTAGTGAATTAGCCGCGAAATACAATGCTTTGTCGTCTGATCATATCGAATTTTTAGATGAAGCCGGTATTAAAGCAATGAAAGCTGCTGATATGGTTGCCGTCTTATTACCTGGCGCTTTCTATTTTTTACGTGAAACCCAATTACCACCGATGGAGTTATTACGTAAGCATCAAGTACCCATGGCAATCGCTACTGATTCAAATCCTGGCTCATCACCCATTAGTAACATTCAATTAATGTTAAATATGGGCTGTACTTTATTTCGTTTAACACCCGCTGAAGCATTAGCTGGCGTAACGTGTCATGGCGCGAAAGCACTGGGATTATCAAATAAAAAAGGGCAATTAGCTGTTGGTTTTGATGCAGACATAGCTATGTGGAATATCGAGCAACCAGCCGAGCTTTGTTATCAGTTTGGTGTTAATCCGCTTAACGAATTATATGTTGCCGGTAAAAAAGTCGTTTAAACGATACATTTCTTAAACTTTTAGGTCGATACTTGTTCTGGCAATAATTGAGGTTATTTAACTCGTTGTCATTATTTCGACCTATCAGTCATGCCAATTTCATTAAGTAACTGCCAAGAGTTGGCATAAAGATATTGGCATGGCTCTAAGCTCTTACTATACAAAGCACGCTATATTGCTTAATCTTAATACATCTGCGTTTGTTGTTGTATACGTAAAAGGCTTTATATGGAATGTTCTCGCTTTACTCGCTTCTCGTTAACTAAAACTCTGTCTTTGTTGCTGGGCTGCTACTTATTTTCCGCTTCGGTGCAAGCTGCTTCATTTTCTTTTACGGAATTTAATATTGCCTTTGTTTTAGGTTTAATGTTTCCTGTTATTTTAATTATCGCCTTAGTTAAGCCATTAAAAAATATTCGTCTAAGATACCCTACCTTGATTTCAATGAGTGTTTTGTTAATGCTTTATGCCTTGGCATACTCGACCAAGTATCAAAGTGAGCTGATACTTTCATCCGCAATGATATTTTCTTCAGTATTGTATTTTTGGCTGCGTAGTACGTATTCTGCACCATCAGAAAAAGTAAATTATTTAATCAATTTTATTGTGGTTGCCACCGCAATATCTTTTGTTTTTAGTTTATGGTTTTTCCCCAATCTTGATGGTTATTTAGCATGGTTAGCTGCAAGTTCTACGGTACTGTTTTGTGCTGGTGGGGCGGTTGCCTCGTCAAAAAAAGTACAAGATCCTAGTAGTGTCAGGTTGGCCATTCAGTGGCTAATACACCTAATTTTTGTAGTAATACTTTTCGCTTGGTTAAATGCTTATATTAGTGCCGCTTGGCTAGTGTCGGCCATTGTCGTTTCCTATTTAGCGGCTTTAATAAATGGTTGCTGGTATTTAGTACAAGCGGTACGACTAGAACTTAGTGATAAAGTGGCCATTAAAGAATCACCGACTTTATACCCCTTAGATCCCGCGACAAACTTACCAAGTTATCCGCAAGCAATAGAAAAATTAGCCGCAGTGGTTAAGGAAAATCCCCAATCAAAATTTGCGGTTGTTGCCTTTAAACCGATCAATTTTCAGGCGGTAAATACGGTTTTAGGACATCATAATTCAGATATTCTTTTATTACAGTTGGCTTATTGCTTACAACAAAAGGTGGCAGAAAATTCGGAGTTGGTGAATTTTTGCCATGAATCGTCGCCAAGTAATATTTCTCGTTTGCAAGGTTTGAATTTTTTAGTGGTATTAGATCTTAGCGGGGATAATCATCCGGACAATAGTAAAGTTGAGCAACTTTGTCGTGAATTAACGGCTGCGGTACCAAGCGCAATGAGCTTTAAAAGTTTTTCTTTGAACTTTGAGTTAGCTTTTGGCGCAGCTTACATTGGTGAATACAGTTACAAAATTGATGAAGTTATTTCATTTGCAGAAGATGCTTTACTGATTTCCGAGCAAACTCAGCAGGTATTGAGCTATTTTGATCATAATAATGCGCTTTATTCCGAGCAGCAACTGAGTCGTATGGAGCGCTTGAAGCGAGATGTAGCAGACGAAAAGTTGCATTGGTATATTCAGCCTCAAGTTTCATTGAGTAATAAAAAGGTTATAGGCTTTCAAATGCTTGTGCATTGGTATAACGATGACAAAACCCCTTGGGAGTTAAATCAGTTTATCGACATTGCTGAGTATAGTGGTGATGTGTTCTTATTAACGAAACAAATGATCGTACAAGCATGTAAAGTCTTGAAAAAGTTAAAAACTATCGGGTTTGAGAAACCGGTTACTATTACACTTGCCAGTAAAGAATTATTAGACCCAGCTTTGATTGATTATATTGTTATGCAAGTAAAAGAGCATGGCGTTAGTACAAAATATTTGATCGTCGAACTACAAGAAAAATTAATTTTATCTGCCAATCAAAGAACTAAAGCCATAATTGATCAGCTTAAATCATTAGACATAAAAGTGGCGATTGGTGATTTTTCAGGAAGTTACGAGTCATTACGCTATCTTCGTAAAGTCATTATTCATCAAGTAAAAATAAACTGTGACCTTTTAACTGAAAATAACAGTAACGATAACGGTTCAGATAAAGCGATTATTAATGCACTCATTAATTTAACGCGTGCCATGCAGCTGCCCCTTATTGGTACCTCAATTAATAACCCCCATATTGAACAAGTATTTAAAGCTATGGGTGGGGAATATGTACAAGGCAGGCATTTGAGCCGAGGCGTGGTTTTTGATGAAATTGAAATATGGGTTGAACGATGGTTAGAGCAATATCCGCATAGTGAATTAGGTCAATAGATATTGAGTACCCTGAGCTTTAGTCAATATCTAATGGCTCTGGAGACAAAATAATTCCGGTATTATCAGCATAGATATGATCATCTGGAAAAAAAGTAACACCAGCAAAGTTTATAGCAACATCATTTTCACCCATTGCTTGATCGTTAGCGGCTACAGGAGTAGAAACTAGCCCTTGTATCCCTAAATCAACTTCTTCTATGGCATCAACATCACGTACGCTACCATGGCAAATAATGCCTTCCCAGCTATTATTCGCTGCTGTTATGGCAATCTTAAGATCAATAAGAGCACGACGTGTAGAGCCTCCACCATCAATAACTAAAACTTTTCCTTGGCCATTTCCTGCAACTACTTGTTGAATAAGCCCATTATCTTCAAAGCATTTAACAGTAACGACTTGACCACCAAAAGAACTACGCCCGCCATAATTACAGAAAATGGGGTCGAGAACGTCAATTAACTCGGCATAAATATTACAAAGTTCTGAAGTGTTATATTCCATGGTGGTTTCCTATTATTATAATTAAGGGAAAATGAATCGTCTTAGTATAGCGTGATGTACTCGAGCTACAACTTTTGTATGAATCCGTTTATAGATTAGGTTTTGATTATAATCAATAAAAGAGTAATAAAACAAAAGTAGATTATAATTTGTAACTGACTTGAATTGCTTTGGAAAAAGCTATTTAATGGTTTATCGTCTTTTCAACAGGAATATAAATTTAATGAGTGAAAAATATTTTTACCATAGTTTATTATTTTCTGTTGAATCAATAGTATTTGGCTTGCTTGCTATACTTCTACTACAATATTACCGGGGCTTAGGTCGACAATATGTAAAGTATTGGATGCTGAGTTTGTTTGCGCTTAGTATTCATCAACTCTCATTGGCTATCGACGCATTACTTGTCGAGGTTAGTATTACAGCAATAGAGAAAGTTATTCTTTCCTGTTTCATTCAATTCAGCCTTTATTTTCACTTGGTTGCTCTGTTATTTGGTCTTTATTGTGCCACAAAGAATAAAAACATCTCTAAACAAGTTATTTATTACGCTTTTGTATTCTGTGGGCTACTTAGTGTAACGGCAACCTTACTTTATGGTTTTGAGCTTAATGAAGTGTATAACCGCTTTTATTTACGAGAAAGCTTGCCGGCATTTATGATGGGCTGTGGATTATTGATGGCCGTATTTTTCTTATATAACTCATCAGTAGATCATTTTTCTGCGCGCATCTTTATGGGGTATTGCCTATTTATGGGTCTACGTTATATCCTTTTTTCTTTCTTATCTATTGTCTTGATTACTGAATATTGGTTTAAAGAATTAACCGAAATATTAATTTTTATGGATATGGGCGCTTTCACTTTATTAGCTTTTTTAATGCTTATTTGGATGCAAGGCGCCGAAAGAAGTATTGCTATTACAGCGATAAATAAAGCGCAATACCTTGGTAAACATGATCCATTAACAGGGGCACTAAATCGTGAGCAAGTCATGGAGAAGTTACCGATAATTATCGAGGAGGCAGAACACAAACGTCAAACCTTAGCGGTATTTTTACTCGATATGAAGCGGTTCAAATTCGTAAATGATACTTATGGCTTAAAAGTAGGAGATTTAATTTTAGGCGAAATTGCTAGTCGTTTAGATGGAAGTATCTTTTTACCACAAGTGATTGGTCGCTTAAGTGGTGATTCTTTTGTTTTTGTTATTGATGCCGCGGATAAAAAACAGCAAGCGGCAGCGATTGAACATTTACATGGTTTAATCAGGCGCCCTTATCATATTAAGCAACATAAAGTGCTGTTACAGTGCTCTATCGGTTATTGTTTATACCCTGAAGATGGTGTTTTAGCAGAAGACTTATTACAAAAAGCTAATTTAGCTTTAGCGCAAGCAGAAAGCCAAAATGTGGCAACAGTGAAATATAAAACGGGTATGCAGTCGCATGGTCGACGTTTGCTAGCGATGGAAAAAGAAATTCGCGATGGTTTTGATAAAAATGAATTTGTTCTATATTTTCAACCTCAACTTAACTTACTCACTAATCGTTTAGAAGGATTCGAAGCCTTAGTCCGTTGGCAGCACCCAGAGCGAGGTTTATTGCAACCAGCTAGTTTTTTACCTGATATAGAATCCCTGAATTTATTTAGTGAATTAGATAGCTACGTTCTTGAAAAGGCGTGTCAAGCAATTGCTCGGTGGCAACAGCAATATAGGCGTAAGGTTACTGTTGCTGTCAATATTACGGCTGTTGAGTTTCAAGATCCATTGTTGATTGAAAATATTCAAACCCTGCTTTATAAATATGAAATACCTCCTCGTTGTTTAGAGTTAGAAATTACTGAAAACATTGTAATGACCGAAATAGACACGGCAATGAATACTATTGTGGTATTACAAAATATGGGCATTAAAGTCTCTATTGATGATTTTGGTACTGGCTATTCGTCCTTGGCGTATTTACGAAAATTACCGATAGATAAAATTAAAATAGATCGCAGCTTTATCGAAGAAGTTGCCAGTAATGACTCGGATTTAACCATAGTAAAATCTATGGTCGAGCTGTCTCATGGTCTAGGCAAGCGCGTTTTGGCTGAAGGTGTTGAGACCGAAGAGCAATTACGTTTATTACGAAACATTGGCTGCGATGCCGTACAGGGTTACTTCATTAGTAAACCATTGCCAGAAGAAGCGTTAAAAAAATACCTTACCCGAAAATAATCCTCACTAGCTACTAAATATCTTATATAAATCATCCTACATTCAGATTCTTAACTATACTCAAATCAATTTAGATATTTTATTAATTGGGAATTTTTTTATGCTCATCAAGCACAAGTTGATGTCAAATACAGCGATAATAATTATCGCCATGGTTTTTATGCTCGGTTTATTGAGCTTTTCTGTAGGTTCATTACAAGATGATGTCGGTGTAGCACGTAATATTGGTGATATAGAGTCTGGTGTTTTGGAGCTAAGGCGAAATGAGAAAGACTTTCTTGCTCGCAAAGATCTCAAGTATTTAGAAAAATTTAATAAAAAAATAACTCAAATTCAGAAAACGCTTAATATCCTTAAAAATTCATTTATTAAAAATAATAATGAGACAGCAGAGGTGGAGCAATTAACTAAGGTATTAGTCGATTATAACCGTCATTTTAAAGCTTTGGTTGAATCACAAAAGCGAATTGGCTTAAACTCAAAAGATGGTTTGTACGGTGATCTAAGAACCTCAGTGCATGATGTTGAAGAGTTATTAGGTAATAATGACTATAAATTATTAAGCAACATGTTGCAGTTAAGGCGTAATGAAAAAGATTTTATGTTGCGCCTTGATGAAAAATATTTAATCCGCTGGCAAGACAACGCTGCTATTTTTATTGATAATATTGATGAAAGCGCATTAAACCCTTCACTTAAAGCGCAGATAACAAGGGGACTTTCAGCTTATCAAAGCACCTTTGAAAACTTAGTCAGTGCTCAAAAAGAAATGGGCTTAAATTCTACAAGTGGTATTCAAGGCATTATGCGCTCAACTGTGCATAAAGTTGATGACCTTACCGCTAAATTGATAGTCAAAACCAAAAAAGCGGTTGAAGAGCATATCTTTTATGTCGATACCTTAGCTTATAGCGTATCTATTATCATTTTAGTTATCGCATTAGTGTTTGGGATAATATTCAGTCGTAGTATTCTGTTTGGCATTACCCAACTTAAAGATACCATGAATAAAGTCGCTGAAACTCAAGACTTATCCCTAGCAGTCAATACCAGCAGTGATGATGAAATTGGCGAAATGGCGAAAGTTTTTAATAATATGTTAGGTAGTTTTAGAGACCTAATTACCTCAGTTAATCTCTCTGTTAATACGGTTAATGAAGCAACCGACAGTTTATCTAAAAATATCCATCTTGCTAATTCCGGCGTAGACTCGCAAATTCAACAAACAGATATGGTGGCAACTGCCGTTACTGAAATGGTCGCTACGGTTGATGAAATTGCGAACAATACCAATGCTGCTGCAAGTAAAGCTGAAGCGACAAATAATAATGCTATTAGTGGTAAAGAGGGCGTAACGCAAACCATTATCAAAATTGATATACTTTCTGAAAAGCTCAGAGAATCAGAAGTTATCGTGCAAGAGCTTGCTAAAGATAGCGATACCATTGGTTCCGTTTTAGATGTTATTCGTGGAATCGCAGAACAAACAAATCTATTGGCGTTAAATGCGGCTATTGAAGCCGCTAGAGCAGGTGAACAAGGGCGTGGTTTTGCTGTGGTGGCGGACGAAGTTAGAACACTAGCCAGTAGAACTCAAGATTCAACACAAGAAATTGAAACCATTATCAGTTCTTTACAAGGGCGCACCAAAGAGATTGTTTCGCATATGGCTATTTGCCGTACGCAAGGAGCAGACAGCGCCGAGCAAGCAAGCTCGGCAGGGAAAATGTTGGAAGAAATTACTCAAGACGTTTCAACTATCATGGAAATGAATACTGCTATCGCAACGGCAATAAAAGAACAAAGTACGGTCGCTAGTGAAGTAAATCAACATGTCGTTGAAATTAGAGATGTTGCAGAACAGGCTGGAAGTATATCTCATCAAAATGCCGAAATGAGTGAAGAATTGTCTCAACAAGCGATGGTTTTAAATAAAGAAGTGAGTAAGTTTAAAGTTTAATCATTACACTTATACAAGCAGGAGCTGGAGTCATCTTATTTCTGCTCCTCTTTAATATTGACCTTAGCGGAGATCGCCCTTACTTTATTTCGGTGAAATTAATGGAAGCTTCTCTGCTTTGAATCTTAGTTAAACTTTCGCAGTATTGCTGCCAATTATTATCATAATTTTTATAAAGCATTTGAAAGTCGTTGTCTGAAAAAATAGCACTGTGTTGGTCATTGAATATTAAGCGATGCCCGTATTTTCCTAACGGCTCAATACTTTTTAAACGCACTTCTTTTTTATGAAATACTTGCGGTGTTGATGAACCGTTTTTTGGTTTAACTTCACCAGGCGAGAAGACACGTAAATATTCAAAGTGATAACTCAATTGAGAATTATCGTCGAAATTGAGGGTTAATTTTTGCTGCTGATTACTCAGCGTAAATTGAATAATATTCATTTATGCCCTTACTTTGTAAATGAGCGTTAAAAGTGTTTATAAAGTAGGAAACAAGTATCCTACTTTATAAACTAAACAACTGAATAAAAGGACGACTGTATTATAAAATAAAGCGACTTAAATCTTCATTTTTAACTAATTCTGATATTTTGTCATCGACATAGTCTTTATCAATAACAATCACTTCACCCGCATGTTTGTCGGCATTGAATGACAAGTTTTCAATGAGCCTTTCCATCATGGTATGTAAGCGTCTAGCACCAATGTTTTCTGTGCTTTCATTAACTTGCCATGCGGCATTTGCTAATGCTTGAATGCCATCTTCACTGAATGAAATGTTCACACCTTCAGTGCCTAAAAGTGCGATATATTGCTCGGTTAAAGACGCGTTAGGTTCGGTTAATATTCGGACAAAGTCATTGGTCGTTAACGCTTGTAACTCCACACGAATAGGTAACCGGCCTTGTAACTCAGGAATTAAATCTGAGGGCTTACACATTTGAAAAGCACCCGAGGCAATAAACAGAATATGATCAGTCTTGATCATGCCATGTTTAGTGCTAACGGTTGAACCTTCAATGAGGGGGAGCAAATCACGTTGCACACCTTCACGCGAAACGTCAGGGCCTGAACTATCGCCACGTTTACAAATTTTGTCGATTTCATCAATGAAAACAATGCCATTTTGTTCTACAGAATAAATAGCTTTTTCTTTAATATCTTCATTATTTACAATCTTTGACGCTTCTTCTTCTTGCAAAGCTTTAAAAGCATCTTTGATTTTTAACTTACGTTTGCTGGTCTTTTCACTCGACATGCCTTGAAACATATTCTGTAACTGAGACGTCATTTCTTCCATGCCAGGAGGAGCCATGATTTCAACGCCCATCGGTGAAGCGGCCAAGTCGAGTTCAATTTCTTTATCGTCTAATTTACCTTCGCGTAATTTTTTACGAAATATTTGGCGAGTGCTGCTATTGTCAACAGACTCATTATCACCAAAACCATCACGAGGAGAGGGAATTAAAATATCTAGAATTCGCTCTTCAGCAGCTTCTTCTGCTAAATGCTTAACACGAGACATTTCTTGTTCTTTGGTCATTTTTATTGCCATATCCGCTAAGTCACGAATAATGCTCTCAACTTCCTTACCAACATAACCGACTTCAGTAAATTTAGTCGCTTCAACTTTAATGAAAGGAGCGTTGGCTAATTTGGCTAAACGACGGGCAATTTCTGTTTTACCTACACCTGTTGGGCCGATCATCAAAATATTTTTTGGGGTTACTTCAACACGCAATTCTTCATTTAATTGCATTCTACGCCAGCGGTTTCGCAGGGCGATGGCAACGGCACGTTTAGCATCAGTTTGACCAATAATGTGGCTGTCTAACTCGCTAACAATTTCACGAGGAGTCATATTCGACATGATAATTCCTTAAAGCTTATTTATCTTTAATTGCAGCTAGTTATAGCTCGTCAATTGTATGTTCTTGATTGGTAAATACACAAATATTACCGGCAATTGTTAATGATTTTTCAACAATTTCTTTTGCGCTAAGTTCGGTGTTTTCTAATAAAGCAAGTGCGGCTGACTGAGCAAAGTTTCCGCCACTACCAATAGCAATTAAATCATGCTCGGGCTGTATAACATCACCATTACCGGTAATAATCAACGAAGCTGTTTCGTCAGCAACAGCAAGTAACGCTTCTAATTTTCGTAAAGCGCGATCGCTACGCCAATCTTTGGCTAATTCAACGGCGGCTTTAGTTAAATGGCCTTGATGTTGTTCTAATTTACTTTCAAAACGTTCAAATAGCGTAAAAGCATCAGCAGTGCCACCAGCAAAACCAGCCAGCACTTTGCCGTTATACAAACGACGAACTTTACGAGCATTGCCTTTCATTACTGTATTGCCAAGCGAAACTTGGCCATCACCACCAATGGCTACTTTGCCATTGCGTCTTACGGATATGATAGTAGTCACAACTAACCTCAAATTATTATCTAAATCTATGAAGAATAGATAAGGCTAATTATGACTTTTTCAAGGAGGAAGGGAGATAAATGTAGCGATTATTTCCAATACATGATTATACAACGATTAACATTATTACTTTTTAACTTATGTTTATCTTTTTCGGCTTCGCGTTTACGATCGTAGGGACCTAAGAATACTTTGTAATATAAGTTTTGTTTACTCTTGGGGGCGCCTACCTGTGAAGATAAGCCAGCAAAGGCGATGTTTGCTTTTAATACTTCTGCCTGTTTTTTTGTTCTAAATGAACCACATTGTAATTTATAAGGTCCTTTATTTTTAACTTCGTATTGGCCTACTTCTACCTCTTTACTTCTAAGGTCGTCAACATAAGTCCATTTTTCTTTTGGTGGTGTCGGTAAGCTTTTTTCAGTGGCGTCTTTTAAGGAAACTGTCTTTGTTTTTTCTGGCAGAGGTTGCGGTTTATTATCTTTAATTGTCCATAAAGCGTAACCAAAACCACCAATCAAAGTCAGAGATAATAATAAAATAAGTTTGAACTTTAAAGTGAAAATCGGCTCTGGTGGTGTTTTTCCTTTATAAGGACTTTTTTTGTTGTTCTTTGGGCGGGAAACATAATCTTGATGAGCCATGAAAAAATAATTTATCGGGAAACTTGCGGCAATTTTAACTAACTATAATAAAAATGACACAAGTTTCGTATGGAAAATTGTAATTGATATTTACCAACTTAAATCTAATGGGTCTATATCAACGGTCCAACGAACTTTTTTCTGCCATTCGTTTTGTGAAATATGATGAATCAGCTGATAAATAGCGAGATGAAGCTCTTTGCGTGACTTAGCTTGCACAATTAAGTGATAACGATATTTTCCGGCTTTTTTTTCCATTGCTGCCGGTACGGGGCCGGCAAATTGACAACCTTGAAAAGAAAACTCAGTTAATGATCGGAGAAATTTTTCAGGATAAGACGGGTAGTTGGCTTCAGCTCGAAATAAGGCTTGATAACTAAACGGCGGTAACAGAGCTTGCTTGCGCTCAGTCAGTGCGTACTTAGCAAAATGTGGGTAACCATTATTAACTAAGTCTTGTAATAATGGGTGCTCGGGAAAATTAGTTTGTACTAATACTTTGCCGGGTTTGCTTTCGCGACCTGCGCGACCTGCAACTTGTACGAGCAATTGTGCCATATGCTCAGCGGCGCGAAAATCAAAACTAAATAAAGCACCGTCAACGTCTAAAATTGCAACCAAAGTGACATCAGGAAAGTGATGACCTTTTGCTAACATTTGAGTACCAATCAATAATTGATGCTTTTTATCACTGACTTCTTGCAATAACTTGGCAAGCTCACCTTTTTTACGTGTACTGTCTCGGTCTATTCTTACTGTACTGTAATCTGAAAATAGCTCACTAATGCGTTCTTCTAGCTGTTCAGTACCTTGTCCCATAGGCTTAATCCGTACACTGCCACAGCTTGGACATTGGTAAGGAATCCGCTTTTGACTACTACAATGATGACATATTAGTAGTTTTTGCCCTTGGTGCAACGTATAAGATTTATTGCAACGCTGACAGTCAGCTATCCAGTGACATTCTTGGCAGTTAATTGCTGGCGCATAACCGCGACGGTTTAAAAATATAAGCGCTTGCTCGCCACGCTTTAAGATGTTTTCAATAGCTTTTTTTAATGTGCCAGATAAACCGTGTTCCATTTGTTGTTGTGCAACATCAATCAGAGTTATTTTCGACTGCGTACTCTGGCCTGCTCTTTTAGTTAGTTGATGATAACGATATTTACCCGATAAAGCATTTTGTAGAGATTCAAAGCTTGGTGTCGCACTACCTAAGACAATAGGAATATTTAACAGGCGAGCACGTAAAATAGCAATGTCACGTGCTTGATAACGAAAACTGTCTTGCTGTTTGAAGGAGCCGTCATGTTCTTCATCAACAATTATAAGTCCTAAATGATGCAGAGGCGAAAATATGGCTGAACGCGTACCGATAATTATTGCGGCAGTACCGCGCTGTGCTGCTAACCAAGTTTGCAAACGCTCTTTATCGTTTAAGCCTGAATGATGTAAACAAATAGGTAAATTAAAACGTTGTTCAAACCGGCTGAGCATTTGCGGGGTTAAGCCAATTTCAGGTACGAGCACCAGTACCTGTTTGTTAGCGGCTAGCGTTCTTTCCATGGCTTGCAAGTAAACTTCGGTTTTACCGCTGCCCGTTACGCCATCCACTAAATGACACGAAAATTCGCCAAAGGACTGTTTTACCGCTGATACAATGACGGCTTGCTCAACGGTTAAGGTTAATTTTTCCTCTTCAGCTAAAGTACTATCTTGATAAACAAAAGGAATAGGATTTTGTTTTTTTTCTTCAATTAACTGCTTTTTTTCAAGTGCATTTAACTGCGCTTTGGTAAAACCTAAGGTACGAATTTCAGCCCAAGTAATGCCATTGTGCGCTTGAATTAACGACAACAACGCGACTTGTTTGGGCGCTTTTTTCGCTGCTTTTTCAATCGCTACACTGCTTTCATCTGCTATTTCGGTTTTTAATTCGTGCCATGTGGTAGCTAAATCTATAGTCGGTTGTTCAATTTGGCGAAGTAATACTGGCAGGGCGAGTTGTAAAACGTCACCTATCGGATGGTGGTAATAGTTAGCACAGCGTTGCAAGAAGTTTAATAACGTTGGCGGAAAGCGGAAATTGTCATTCACTAAACTTATTATTGCTTTAAGTTTTTTATCTTCGATATCGCATGTCGTACTGGTACTAATGATAATACCAATGACTTGTCTGTGACTAAAGGGCACAACAACGCGTGCACCAATATGTAACTCTGCGCTATTGATATTTTGTGGAATGATGTAAGTAAATAACTGACGCATAGGAACAGGAATAGCGACTTGAATATAATTAACCTGCATAGCGACACTTCTTTGAAAATAATGGGACTATTCTGCCGTCTTGTGATGAAGATGCCAAGGGAGAACATTAAAAATAGTGATTTTGACGCAGATAAGGTATTTATTGCTCATTTTTTAACAAATACCCCCTTTCAGCTATTGCTAAGCATGGGCCAATCATTTAAAATTCGCCTCCATTATTTTTAACTCGTATGGTGCTTGGCAGCAATAATGACTGACTAAGTGGCGATACGGCCTTAATACAGAGGTTTCCATGAAAGACGGTATTCATCCTAATTACGTTGAGTTCAAAGCAACTTGTTCTTGCGGTAACATTATAGTAACGCGTTCTACAGCGAAGAAAGACATTCACTTAGACGTATGTTCTGCATGTCACCCATTTTACACTGGTAAGCAGAAAGCTGCTGAGACCGGTGGTCGTGTTGATAAATTCAACAAACGTTTTGGTGCTCTTAGCAGCAAGTAATTTTGCGCTAAAATCGAAATGTTTCAAAAAAGCGTCCTTTGACGCTTTTTTTATGTGCAGGATGCACGTATGTCACGATCACATGGATGTGAAAGAGTGACGATGTGCAGGATGCACTGTCACGCTCACATGGCCTCTCTTAGGTCTACATACCTCCTCAGCATTAGCACATCTTTGTGCGTCGATGTGAAAGAGTGATGTTCCTCTGAAAAATGGCTCCCGCGCAAAAGATGAATCAATAAAGTTAAATTTATTTACCTTTTCTTTAAACCCTTTTCCTAGATACTGTATCTTACCTTATAACAACATCATTATTGAGAGCTAACCTTTGGATAATCCGAAAGTTATTTACATGAAAAATCGGACTGAAAGTCAGTTAAATACTTTGTCAGAACTAGATGAAGAGCAAGCGATAATCAGCCGAGCGCAACAGGGTGATCAGCAAGCTTTTTATCAACTTTATCAAAAATATCATAAAAAAGTTTATGCCATTTGCTGGCGTATGTTGGCGGATAAAGACAGTGCCGAAGATGTTTGCCAAGAGGTTTTTGTACAACTGTGGCAGAAAATAGCTAATTTTCGTGGAGAAAGTAAGTTTTCTACTTGGTTGCACAGTGTTACCAACAATATTGTCCTTGGCCATTTACGTAAGCATAAAAACTGGTTGCAACGTATTTTTAGTATTGAAGATCAAATCATACAAGATGTTGCTGTAGAAATGGAAGACACTACTGGGATAACCGCATTAGATAGACACATTGCACGATTACCAGAAAGGGCGCGACTCGTTTTTGTTTTGTTTGCTGTAGAAGGGTATCGTCATGAAGAAATTTCAAAAATGTTGGATATGGCGATAGGTACAAGTAAAGCACAATACCATAGAGCTAAAGGTTTATTAAAAGAGTGGGTTGAGATATGAATAAGTTATTGTCAGAGCAAGATTTGCAAAAAGAAGTGGCAGCATTACCTGATGAACTAACACCGCAACGTGATTTATGGCTAGGTATTGAACGTGCTATTCAAGTCAAAAAACAAGATGAATTGTCGTTTGAACCGTCAACGAAAAAAGTTTTTATACCTACAGCATGGGCCGCATCGCTTGTTGCCGCTGTATTGGTTACCTGGGTTTCTTTTTCGCCTAATTTTTCATCTCAGCCTGTAGAACTCGTTGATAAAAACAATTCGCCATTGAATTTAGTCCTAGCAATGCAGGAGAATTTTCAGCAAACAAAACAAACGATGTTGATCAGCTTTGGTCAGCCAAAAGTATCGGATTTACCGAAAGAAATTCAAGCAGAGCTAACAAAATTAAGCTCTGCACTGAACACGATAGAAAAAGCGTTACTTGCAGATCCCAATAATAATGATTTACTTAATTTATTACGCTGGACACAAAAACAAGAGCTTGATTTTTTAGCCCAATTGTATAGCCCTAAATGGCAAAGCATTTAAAAATAACAATATATAGAGGTAGTTATGAATATTTTACAGAAAGTTATACCGATGATGTTATTCACCGCCACATGCTCAAGTTTTGCGGGAGAGCAGATAGATAAGTCATTAATCCTTGATAATGTTAGTAGTGTTAATATTGAAAATCTACGAGGCCATGTAACGGTCATTGGCTGGGACAAAGATACTATTACGGTAAAGGGCGAGTTAGAAGACGATGCTGAAGGTTTAATTTTCAAACAGCAAGGCTCTAGTGTAAAAATTAAAGTTGAACTTGAAAGTAATAAGCATAATTATTGGGGGGGTAATGATAATGGATCCGAACTTATCATTCACATGCCTAAAAATATTCGTGTTAGTTTCGATGGTGTTTCTAGTGATATTAATATTGAAAACTTACATGCCAGTGCTGAAATTAAAACGGTCAGTGGCAGGATAGTTGCCAAAAATTTAAGTGAACGAATTGAATTAAGCTCAGTAAGTGGTGACATCGACAGTAAAAAGTTATCAGGAAAAATTAGCTTAGCGAGTGTTAGTGGCGATGTTACCGATCGTGACTCAAGTGGTCGTTTAAGTCTACGTGCGGTTAGTGGGGAAATCGATGCTAAATCAAAGGCGAAAGAAGTGACGGCAGAAAATGTCAGTGGCGATATTCAATTGATGTTAGATGACGTTGATGAATTATCAGTGTCAAATGTCAGTGGCGATTTTTCCGCGAGATTATCGTTAAATGATAATGGCGTAGTAAAAATGTCGAGTGTCAGTGGTAACTTAGCATTGAAATTTCATAAAAATGTTCAAGCAAGCTTTAAATTGTCAGCGAGTGCTGGCGGCGACATTACTAATAAAATAACCAAGCAAAAATCGCAAAAGGCTAAATACGGACCTAGCTCAAAATTACGTTTTGAAACGGGTAATGCTAATGCGAGTGTCCGTGCCAGTACTGTAAGCGGCAGCATTAGAGTAAGTCATTGATTTAAGAGTTCAGTAACTACTAAATAGAAATTTAACGGGCTAGGATTATTTCTAGCTCGTTTTTTTATTCAATTTTTAGCGAAATTCTGCTAGGCTACGACAAGTTTTTATATCGCATTGACGATAGTGTTTTAGGGTATAACCATGGCAGACCGCAAGCCAAATAAATTTTTCAAAGATAAAAAGTTTTCTCAAGATAGCCAAATGGATGCATTAAAAGTTCCGCCTCATTCTCTGGAAGCAGAGCAGTCGGTATTAGGCGGATTATTGCTTGATAATGAGACTTGGGATCGAGTTGGTGAACGTGTTGTCGCTCAAGATTTTTATAGTCGTTCTCATCGAATTACCTTCGAAACCATTGCCGCGTTAATTGAATTGGGCAATCCGGTTGATTTAATTACTCTCTCTGAAGCCTTAGAAAACGACCAACGACTTGAAGATGCTGGCGGCTTTGCTTACCTCGCAGAAATGATGAGAAACACGCCAAGTGCAGCTAACATTACTGCTTATGCTGATATTGTTCGTGAACGTGCTGTGACCCGTGAACTGATCAGCGTAGCGAATGAGATAGCTGAGGCAGGTTATGATACTCAAGGTCGTACTAGTGCTGAGATGCTTGATTTTGCTGAAACTAAGATATTTGCCATCGCAGAGCAGCGAGCAAATAAATCTGAAGGGCCAGAAAATATCACTTCGGTACTGGAGAAAACGGTTGACCGTATTGAGCAACTTTGTTCTTCACCCAATGATGGTGTTACCGGGGTTTCAAGTGGTTTTGCCGATTTAGATAAAATGACGGCAGGTTTTCAAAAGTCAGATCTTATTATTGTTGCTGCGCGCCCTTCAATGGGTAAAACTACTTTTGCGATGAACATTGCTGAAAATGCGGCAATGACAGAAGACAAACCTGCCTTGATATTCAGTTTAGAAATGCCCGCAGAACAGTTGATGATGAGAATGCTCGCATCATTAGGACGTATTGATCAAACCAAAATACGTACCGGGCAATTAGGCGACGAAGATTGGGCACGTTTATCATCGACCATGGGTCTACTCATTGAAAAAGGTAAAATGTATATTGATGATGCTGCAGGTTTAACACCTAACGATGTTCGCTCTCGTGCCCGTCGTATTGCTCGTGATCATGGAGGAATAAGTCTGATCATGATTGATTATCTTCAGCTTATGCGCGCACCTCAGTTTTCGGATAACCGTACCTTAGAAATTGCCGAAATATCACGTTCGTTAAAATCACTTGCGAAAGAGTTACAAGTGCCTGTTATTGCACTTTCTCAGCTTAACCGTAGTTTGGAACAGCGTTCAGATAAACGTCCAATTAACTCTGATCTTCGTGAATCTGGCTCTATTGAGCAAGATGCTGATTTGATCATGTTTATTTATCGAGATGAAGTTTATCATGATGATTCTGAATTCAAAGGTATGGCTGAAATCATTATAGGTAAACAGCGTAATGGCCCGATAGGCAGAGTACCACTCACCTTCCAAGGTCAATTCTCTCGTTTCGATAACTATGCTGGTCCACATGTTTTATCTGAAGATTAATGGCACTAACTACAGCAACGGCAGTTATTAACTTAGCTGCGTTAAAATACAATTTAGCGCAGATAAAAGCATTGTCACCAACAGCAAAGGTGCTGGCGGTTTTAAAAGCCAACGCCTATGGCCATGGTTTAGAACGTATAGCTCAGGCCTTATTCTCTGAGCAAAGTGAAGACACTAAAAATGGTGATTCGTCCGTAAAAGCCGATGCTATTGCTGTTGCAAGAATCGATGAAGCGCTCGCATTACGATCATCAGGTATCACTCAGCCTATTGTGTTGTTAGAAGGCTTTTTCAATGCAAAAGACTTAGCCATACTGGCGGTGAACAATTTACAAACGGTTATTCATAACCAGCAACAGCTTAATGCTATTTTATCAGCCAATATTCCTTCGCCATTAAAAGTTTGGTTGAAAGTAGATACTGGTATGCATCGTTTAGGCATTAATCCCAAACAATTCTCTTATTTTTATCAACAATTAAATGCTTCTCAAAATGTGCAAAAAGACATTGTATTAATGAGCCACTTAGGTTGTGCGGATGACAAAAATAACGAGTCGACAGCCGCACAAATTTCACTTTTTGACTCAGTCACTAAAGACTGTAAAGAAGAGCGAACTTTAGCTAATTCTGCTGGGATTTGTGCTTGGCCAACTAGCCACTATGAGTGGATCAGACCTGGACTATTGTTATACGGAATATCTCCCTTACCCTTCGAAAAATCTGAAAAAAACACACAATTTGATGTTCAGCCGGTAATGACCTTGAAATCGAGTTTAATTGCAGTACGTGAATTAGCTGCTGGAGAATCTGTCGGTTATGGTAATGCTTGGCAAAGTAAAGAAACAACCATTATTGGTGTTGTAGCTATTGGCTATGGTGATGGTTACCCACGTCATGCCAAAAATGGTACTCCTGTCTTAGTCAATGGACGCAGAGTTCCTTTGATCGGACGAGTATCAATGGACATGATCACCGTTGATTTAGGTAATAATGCCCAGGAGCAAGTGGGTGATGTTGTTACTTTATGGGGAGAACAATTATCTGTTGCTGAAATTGCGCAATGCGCTACTACGATTCCCTACGAGCTATTATGTAATATTACCCGCCGCGTACAAATTACTTTGTCAGCGTAATAGGTCTTGGCGTTGACGATGTTCATTCGTCTAATCTGCTGGCGTAGAGTGGATTACTCTTTAGTAGCAAAGGCACCACAATATATGTCCAAAAAGAACTATGGCTAACTATTGATGGCAGTTTGAAAGCCAGAGTAGGGTTGGAAACAGAATTAATTGTAGCGAAGATGATAAAGACAACGAACTCGCTAAATACTAAATAATCTCAGTATAGCGTAAAAAGAAAAACCTCGTTTATTACTAAGCGAGGTTTTGGAATCTATAAACAGACTTACTTAAAAGCTATAACATGACTATTTGTCGAAACTAAATTCGATGTAAGCTTTGCCGTATTCAGAATTTAAAGGGATGATAATGATAGGGCCATCAGCTTTATGATGAATTCTGTGATTTTTTCCAGAAACAACCATAGGCGTTGCCATATCGAATTCGAAACCTTTCTCACTTAACATCCGCTTAGCACCACCGGTAACCATATTGGTGATTTCTCCGATGAGGTCGGTGATTTCTTCATTTATTTCATCTGGTCCTTCGCCGACCATTTTTTTCATAGTCGCAAGGGCTAACTTAGCTTCGTAAGTAATAGATAATGAACCCTTTGTTTGTTTACTGACCATGCCAATTAATCCTGAAACATCACCCATCGCAATTTCATCTTTTTTTAAGCGAGGTTTTTCTGGTATTAATTCCATTTGTGCCATAGTCGACATTACATTGAGCATTGAAGATAAAAAGGGGTTGATAAACTCTACATTCATGAATGTTTCCCAAAGGCTTAGTTATACTAGTAACTTGATTTTGCATGCTAATCTAGCAAATGTAAATCGTTCCTACTAGTTATTGTTTTTTATTTTAACAATTGTAGCAATTTTTAGCGATGTCGAAAAAGTTAAACTGCCACTATTTATATTGTCTTGGTAATTTACAGTATTGACTTGTTTAGGGTAAGTATCGACGAGTAAATCATTTTTTACCACTAATCCCGCTAAAAAGTTTTCAAAATTAGCTTCTTGGTAAATATAGACGTGTCCTTTTGCGATTTCTAAGCCTATCCAATTAAGCTTTATTTTATCGGCTTTATCATTCCGAGCATCAATGAGCTGGAAATGAGCTTCAACATACTGCTGAATTAATTGTTCGTATTCTGGGTGTTCAGGAGAAAAATGTATTTGGCGCTGTTCAGCAATCGCATTATCAATATCGTGAGCTGTAAGCTGATGAATAATCTCTATATTGTTAGTTCTTGGGTTAACTGACAGTTCAGTTAACCCAAAAAAATAGCGGTGGGCTACACTTGAAAGTGCAAGCCCACACAGGAAACAAAATACAAAGCTTTTAAACAATGAGATTTTCTTCATTATTTATCTTCTTTTTCCTTGTCTTCATTTTCGTCATCTGCTGACTTTAACTTTACGTTATAGTCACGCATCATATCTTTTTTCTTACGTTTGTATAACTCGAAGCTTGATTTAATTGGGCGTGCTGGCCAGTAGTTGTTGTTCACGTCTACATCTGCAGTTTCCCAATTTGGGTCAATAGCAATACCGGTAACTTCTTTATCAGTGATAAATAACTTAGATACGTTTTTACTATTTTTTCGCCAAATCTCAGCTGGAATATGTACTAATTTCTTGCTTTTATCTGCAAAAGTTAATTCAACAATAATAGGCATAACCAAGCCACCTTTATTTTCGAAATCAACAATGTAGAAGTTTCTTTCGTCAACAAGCAGATCTTTTTGCCATTGCTTTAACTTTTTATTTGAGCTGTTATAGCTGTTACGTGCTTTATTAGTTGCTGTGAATTTATCGTGTTCATTATAAAAGTCTAACAATTCAGGCTTGTCAGTTGTTCTAAGCCATTGACCTTTATCACGAATATCGCTGATAAATGTTGGCTTTTCATTGTCTAAAGCGCGTTTCCAAGCTTCTTCCGTATCCGGATTTTGGCTATTAGGACGGTATAAATGAATATTGCCTAAAGCGATATCAACATGATCTGTTGTATAGAACCAACCGCGCCAGAACCAGTCTAAATCAATGGCAGAAGCATCTTCCATGGTACGGAAAAAGTCTGAAGGTGTCGGACGCTTAAACATCCAACGTTGTGCATATTCTTTAAAAGCAAAATCAAATAATTCACGGCCCATAATCGTTTCACGTAAAATATTTAATGCTGTGGCTGGTTTCCCATAGGCATTATTACCAAATTGAAGAATTGATTCAGAGTTGGTCATGATTGGCACTTGGTTGGTACTTTTCATGTACTTGGTAATGTCAGCTGCGTGGCCACGACGAGAAGGATAACCTTCTTCCCATGCTTGTTGTGCTAGAAATTGCAGGAAAGTGTTTAAACCTTCATCCATCCAAGTCCATTGACGTTCGTCTGAGTTGATGATCATCGGGAAGTAGTTATGACCTACTTCATGAATTATTACACCAATTAAACCGTATTTAGTCGCACGAGAATATGTTTTATCACCGGTTTTTTTATCAAGTGTTGGACGAGGACCGTTGAAAGTGATCATCGGGTATTCCATGCCGCCAACAGGACCATTTACTGAAATTGAAACAGGGTAAGGGTAAGCAAAAGTGTATTTATTATACTGTTGCATGGTGTGAATAATAGCTTCAGTAGAGTAACGTTCCCACAATGGATTACCTTCATTAGGGTAATAAGACATCGCCATTGTATCCGTTCCGCCTTCTTTATAACCTTGAGCGTCCCAAATAAATTTACGGCTTGAAGCGAAAGCAAAATCGCGAACGTTTTTAGCTTTGAAGTGCCATGTTTTAGTCTTTTTAGAGCGAGATTTTTCGTTCGCAAGTGCTTCTTCAGGCGTTACAATTAATACTGGTTTTTTTGCTTTTTTTGCTTTGTCTAAACGTTTGCGTTGTGTTTTAGTTAACACACTGCTTTTATTTTGTAACTCACCCGTTGCTGCAACAATGTGGTCAGCAGGAACCGTGATCTTAACGTCGTAGTCACCAAACTCTAAGGTGAATTCACCATTACCTAAAAACTGTTTATTTTGCCAGCCCATAACATCATAGTATGCTGCGGCACGAGGAAACCAACCCGCAAGTTCATACAAATAGTTTTCGTCTTCTTTAAAATATTCGTAACCCGAACGACCACCTAAGACTTTTTGTTCGTGAAGCTTGTAGTTCCACTTAATGTTTAATTCAACATCGTCACCTGATTCTAATGGCTTAGGTAGGTCAACGCGCATCATAGTGCCGTTAATCACATAATGAAGTGCTTTACCGTTTGAACCAGCAACTTGAGTAATTGTATTACCGCCGTCAAATTCTGTTGACTCAATCGCATTGCGTAAGCCTTTGTAAGTTACTTTTTTACTAGGAGCAGTACTTGTTAAGCGATTGCCAGAGTCACGTTTTAGGCGATTTTGATCAAGCTGTATCCATAAATATTTTAAAGTGTCTGGAGAATTATTGGTATAGCTAATTTCTTCGCTACCCGTTAATGTTTGTGTTTTGTCATCAAGTTGAATGTTAATTTTGTAATCAACTTGTTGTTGCCAGTATTGATGACCCGGCGCGCCTGATGCCGTTCTATAGGTATTTGGTGTAGGTAAAATTTCTGCTAATTGTCTAAATTTATCTGTATCGACGGTATTCTTTGCTATCGCACTACCACTACTGGCAGCAACAAATAAGCAAAGTAACGCTGATTTGATTGAATGTTTCATAGGCTTCCTGAGTATTTTTAGAATGTATACACGCTTAACCGCATATATATAACATAAACATGCGTATTAGGTTAATAGTGAGGGGGCTTTTTATGCGACCAGTGGCTGTAAATATAAGTTTAATGGGGATGTTTAAGTATTCGTAACAAAGAATAAATTATTATTAACGACAACTTTGACAAGCGCCATGCGCCTCAACAATTTGATGGCTAATAGTGAAACCTGTAGCATCAGCCATCGAACGTAAAGCAAGATCTAAGTTAGCCGATTGAATTTCTTCAACATGGCCACAGTTGTCACAAATTAATAATTGCACTGGGTGGTTACATTCACTGAAATGATGGCACATAACAAAGGCGTTAATTGATTCTATCTTGTGTACGAAGCCTTGTTTGCTGAGAAAATCTAAAGCCCGGTAAATAGTAGCCGGCTTTGCAGCAGGGTCGATGAGCTTTAATTCATCAAGTAAATCATAAGCACCGATAGCACCCGAATGTTGAGTAAGTAATTTGAATACTTGTTCTCTGGCGAGTGTAAAACGAGCGCCACGTTTTTCGCAGGACTTTTTGGCTTGTTCTAGTAATTTATCAGGGTGCATATTAGCAAAATTTGTATGATTTTTGTCAGTCTACCACAGAGGTTTTGATGATGTAATATGGTTGAAATGTTAATTACTAAGCAACTTCAGTTAAAAACTTGTTGAAAATATTTTTCAAAGTTTACTTTATCACTTGGCGGGACATTTTTAGATTGAATAGCGAGTAAAGTACCACTAGTAACTAAGGCTTTTAACGCGTTATTAAACTTCTCAAGAAAAATGCGGTTGTTTTCGGATTTAGAACACATCATGTGACCTAAATAATAAGGCTTTGCTTGCGCTAATTCATACGAATATAACTTGTTGTTACTGATGCGTGCCCAGTGAATAAATATATCCTGCGGGTACTCTATCATCAGATCAAAGCGGCCATGTTCAAAAATGGTTAATGCTCTATCTAATTCTGCTGATACTTTTATCAGCCTTGTACTGGAAATATTGCGAAGCTGTTGATCTATACTTTCGCCGTAACTTCTTCCGTTTACTAAAGCTAATGTATAATCTTCATTGTCTGTTAATAAACTTTCAATACTAATTTTTCCAGAGTAGGGCAAAGATTTTTTACTATAGGCTCTTAAACCTAAAAACAATGAGGAAGGAGAGCTAAAATCAAAGTTTTTAAGGCGAGCTTGTGTTTTTAACATATCACTGTAACAAAGGTTATCTTGCTTGGTATTTTGCAGTGTTTTAGAATAATCATTTAATATTTTAAATTCAAAATAATATTCATCTAGTTGATCAAAAAGTAAACTTAGCGTGTTGTTTAAGGTAGAAACTCCTTTATTACTTTTATTATGATAATTACGCAGTAACTCTACTTCATCAGTATAAATTATCATTTTTTTCTTTTCTCGAGAAAAATCATCGTGCTTTGAATCTTTATAATGCAGGCCAAAAATTGACGCTAATTCACCAGACGCTCTTAGCTTTTCCATTTCGCTATCAAATTTATTTGCTAACGCTTCGCCTTGCTTATTAAGCTGAAAAGCAAGGTATAGATGACGTCTTGGCAGTACTTGGTAGCTGGAAAATTTATTTTTAAATTGTTTAGGCACATTGCTTTTATAATCAATAAATATATCGATTCTTTTATTATTTAATAGAGAAAAACCTTCTTTAGGAGAATTTACCGGATAATTATTTGTATTGTAAAATAAGAAGTTTTCAAAGTGATAACCTCGCACCCATGACGTTAATTTATTAGCAAAGTCTGCAGGAGACACAATGCTAATGTCCTCTTGATGATAAAAGGCATGTACCGGATCGTCAGTATCCAGAAACCAATGGGGCAAAATTGCTTTGTTAACATCTTCACGAAAAACACCCACTAATATATCGACTTTATCCTGTTTAAAAGCGACTAAATTTCGATTGTAGCTGTCAATATTTATGATGATGTTGTCTTTTCCGTAAACACGATTAAGCAAATTTAGGTAAATGCCTTTACCGTCTTGAGTTGATACATCTTTCCATACATCAGCGCCTACTATAACTTTTTCAGCTTGCACTAAAAAATTAATAAAAAAGTGGGTAAATATAATTAATATAATGTACTGCAAAATAGATACCTTCAATGAATGTTATTTTGATGGTATACGTAATTAATAGCGGTACTTTTAGGTATAGTGTTAGTCGTTGTATTAGTCAACGATACTGCTGTTTATTGGCTGAGAAACGTCTGCTGGATTACCGTTAAAAATGCTGATGTTAAATAATCAAACTAATAAACACTCTTTGTCTCAGAGGTGGAGGTAGTACGGCGCTAAATTTAAAGAGTTATTCCCCCTGCCCCCTAACACAGTAAAAATTGATGCTATGCAATATGCTTTGATTAATTTAACTACTACGGCTTAATTATTGCTAACACAGTTAATGTGTCAATTTTTTGCTAAGTACCTCTATGATAAATAACATTAACGCATACAGCAGTAACTATAATATAAACACATCTAATTCTGCAACCGCAGAAATTGATGAAATTATTGAAGCTCATAAGAAATCGAATACGCCAATAGATGAGGCTGCATCTAGCCAAAAAGAAAACTTATATTTGAGCAGTAGAGCTAAAAAGATAAATGCTATTAGTAGCGAATTTTTTAGCAATGGTGCGATGAATTTTAATGATGTTAATGCACTCAAAGAAAGAGCTTATGAACTAGGTTTAATTTCTAAGCAAGAATATGCGAGATTAACGGATACTAAATTAACAGATGCAGACAAAAACCATAATACAGAGGTGTCTAGTCAAACGTTAGCAAATTTTGCTGGTGATTTTGTCGAGCGTTTAGATAAAGCGGGAGTTGACGATAGTGATACTGAAACAGATAGTAAGAGCTTATTAGCTTTAAAAGAAGCACTGACAACAGCTAAGAAAATTCTTTCAGATGTTGATAAAGCAAAAAATGATCCTAGCTTCAAAGAATCGCTAGAGTCTACTTTGTTCTCGATTAGAGAAACGATAAGTGCTGACACCTTTGAAATTCTTCCGTTAGATGACAGAGCAGCAATTAGTAAGGTCTATCAAGCGATTGAGATTATTGATAAAATATCACACAAACGCTTAAGTAACGCAAAAGTTGACCGCTATATACAAGTCTCATTCGATTAAAGTTTATTTGTGAACTGCGACAAAACACTTGGTCATAAAGAACATTTTTCGAAGAGTATTGTTCAACATAATAATGTAAAAATTTTTATTCATCTATTTAGTCTACTCTGACTGTTGTTTTTCAATGCTTCCTTATTTAGCTATACGGGCTAAAGCCTTTTGATGTTTTTAGGCACTTTATTTAAAGCTGTCTATCATGGTATTGCATCAATAATGGATTTCACCATGACTCTTTAAACTATAGCTAAAGGATATGGCTATAAAGCCGATAATTAAATTACTAAAGTTGAAAAGGATTTTTCATGACTTCAATTACTAACATTGCTTTAAGACAGTCGAACTTAAGCTTAAGCAATGACAAATTATCAAATACTAATAATGAACGTGCAACGAATATTGACATAACTGGCAGCACGACTCCAAATGTCCATACTAAAGGTTGGCCTGAAGATAAAGTCTCTATATCTGATGAAGCTAATGAGCAGCTCAAAGAAGAAAGCAAAGAAAGCGTTAACGTGTCAGCTGGCTCAGAGAGTAAATCTATCTTTGCAATGGCAGAAGAGCTTAAGCAAAAAATTATAGCCGATTTAAAAGAACGAATAGAAAAGGTATCAGAAGAGCTGCAAAAATTAAAAGGTCAAGATGATGAAGGGTCAAAAGAACAAGTTAAGCTATTACAAAAACAAATAAATGATTTAAACGGACAGCTATTAACTATTATGACCAGTTAATAAAAATTGCTCTCCCAAGCCTGAGGAAAATAGTCATTGAATCAATTAACTGAAAAGTCTGTAGGGTGTCCTTATTGTGGTCAAACGATTAACGTTTTAATTGATCCCGCCGATTTGAATCAGCAATATATTGAAGATTGCCAAGTTTGTTGTAAGCCGATAAATTTCTTGGTTTCTGAAAGTGTTAATGGTGAGCTTGGCGTAAATGTTTATAGTGACGATGAAGTCTATTGATAAAGACAAAATAAGCAAAATAAGCTGACTTCTAGCTGTTGGTTAGGTTTTGTTTTACAAGGTATTGAGCTCATTATTATCAGAAGCCTATTTGACCGCGATGTTGATATTTTAGTTTTTTAAAATCCGCTATTTTTGTTTGTTGTCTTCGTATAGAATCCGCCCTATAATTTTACTGATGAAACTTTATAAAATGAAAAAGTTCAAACAGTAACGTTTACTCACTACACCTTCTTACCCCTTTCTAAAATGATATAAAAAATGAATGATAAAACTATAGCAACTCACAACGGTAATTTTCATGCTGATGATGTTTTCAGTGTCGCGGCACTTAAAAACATTTTTCCTTCTTTAAAGCTCGTACGTACGCGTGATTTAGAAATTATTGGCAAGGCCGATATTGTTATCGATGTTGGTGGTGAATATGACGCTGATGCAGGCCGCTTTGATCATCATCAACGTGGCGGTGCAGGTGAACGCGAAAATGGTATTCCTTATTCTTCGTTTGGTTTAATTTGGCAGAAATATGGCGTGGAAATATGCCAGGGGAGTCAAGAGGTAGCTGATGCTGTTGATGCGGGTCTAGTGTCAACGATTGATGCCATCGATTGTGGCCATGTCGAAGGTGTTTCTCAAGGCATTAGCCTTAGTCAAACGATTTCAATGTTTAACCCTACTTGGCAAGAAGAAAGTCATTTTGATACTTGTTTTGATGAGGCGGTTGATTTTGCGTCGCGCGTTTTAACACGGTTCATTGCTTCTGCTAACGGCGGTATTAGTGCCAAAGAAATTGTCGCTAAAGCAATTGATAATGCTGTAGATCCAAGAGTCATCGTCTTAGACAAATATACACCGTGGAAAAGAACGGTTCACGCCTTATCTGAAGAAGCTTTATATATGGTTTACCCCTCTAATTCAGGGCAATGGCGAATTCAAACGGTACCTGTTGAACCGGGTTCATTTGAAGACAAAAAATCGTTACCGACACCATGGGCTGGCTTATCGGATAAAGCCCTTAAAGATGTGACCGGTATTGATGATGCTATGTTTTGCCATAATGGTTTATTTATTGCGGGTGCGGAATCATTTGAAAGTACGATGAAAATGGCTGCCATTGCACTTGAAGCATAATAAAGAATCATCAAAGGTTTAAATATAAACATTTTAATTTACAAGGGTGTTTTGTTACGTGTATCTCAACAAATTATCCATTTTTATTGCTAAAAGGCATAGAGCGTCAGGTGACAAATTCAAATTCAAATTCAAATACTAAAGCTGATATAAGTTTCAGGTTTACTCGCTTAGATAAGATGCAAACTTTTACCCTAGAACGAGAAATTTTAGGTTCTTCACGTCAGCATCAAGTCGAAAATAATTATTATGTTGTTTGTGTTCCCTTAACGTCTAATAACTTAGACGATATAAATGACTATTACGTAAGACAAAGAATAGCGATTGAAGCATGTGATATTTTTGTTTCAGTAAGTGCTGATTCTGGTACAAATACTTTTGATATACCTGTAATAGTAAATCGAATGCTTAAGTACATCGACTGTAAGTTAACCTTTTCTTTTACTGTGATTTGAATAACTTTCTTGTTAATGGTGATTTCAATGTGAAATTAGCAGACAAATATAGCCCTGCTAGCAAACATTTAATTGGTTAAGCGGGAAATCATTGTCTTGTTAATTAAAGGGCTAATTAAGCCTTTTAACCACTAACAGGAAAACTATATTCAGGCAATTTAAGGGAAAAATTGCTGCAACTAAAGATGTAGAAAAAGAGTTTAAGCCGTTTATGAAAGAATATCCTGAATTAGGTTCTAAAAGAGCAATCAGAAAAATAGCATAATGAATACACTTTTGTATCTGGTATATCGCTATAAAAGCTAATTTAACTTGTTGTTTGACTTAGATGTTTTTCTTTCCTAAACTTTAATTACAACTCAATCATGGATGATGACAATGGATGAAAATGAATTCGAACGTCTAAGTTTACTCTCTGAAAAAGCCCTCTATCACACCGTTTCATCAACGGAATTAGCCGAGTTTCACCAATTATTAAATCTTTGGAATACCAGCACAGAAGTCAATTTATTTAATGGGAAATATCTTTCGGAAAGTCAAAGTTAAGTTTATTGTATTCGCCAGTAGGTGATTTTTTAATTTAAAAAGTTGAATAAACATTGATGATTAATGCGAACAGTGGCAGCTAGCATCAATGTTCTAACTTCCTCGTTTCACGCTAAAATAGATACTTTCTTGATATTTAAAAGATTACTCACGCCAGCTATATAATGCTTAAAATGGCGCTAAAAGCCTATTTTAAATAGCGACATCCTCTCACAAAAATAGCTGTTATGGTTTGCTTTTTACTTTGCCGTAACTGCAACTTTTTTAGCCTAATCAATGCTTGTTTTAAACTTGAATCGTTTTCGATTGAAATCTCAAAATAAATTACCTGAAATCAAAAAGAGCAAGTTTTTTGAAATTTTTTATCTTCTCAAGCTCTCTTTTCAGAGGTAGAGACGCAATTAAACTTTAATAAGGAATAAAAATGAGTAATAAAGTAATGGCCAAAGCGGCAATTTCAAGTGTTTTAGCTTTAGGTGTATTAGCCGCGAGCACAGCACATGCAGTGCCTGAGCAACCAACAGCTTGGGAAAAGTGCGCAGGTATCGCAAAAGCGGGTAAAAATGATTGCGGCGCATTAAACGGTAGCCATGGTTGTGCAGGGCAGGCAACGGTTGATAATGATGATAATGAATGGGTATATGTGCCAAAGGGGACTTGTGAAAAAATTACCGGGGGCATAGTTAAAGCAGAAAAACCGGCCAAGAAATAGTTTGAGATAAACTAGATTGGCAATGTTTTTTTGACTCATTGCCAGCCTTACCTTTAGGAATAAAAAGAATGGAAATGATAAAAGGCGTTGGTATTGGTTTAAGGTATCAACATTTTCAAGAATTTATTGAACATAAGCCTGATGTGCCATGGTTAGAAGTGCACACTGAAAACTTCTTAAATAAACACAGCACTTCGTCAAAATACCTGGCAACCATTCGACAAAATTACCAAATATCCGCTCATTGTGTTGGTATGTCTTTAGGCTCTGCTGATGTGACATGTCCGGTTCGAGAGCAACATTTGCAAAAAATTAATAAAACCCTTGATTGGTTACAGCCATCGTTGGTTTCAGATCACCTTTCTTGGAGTGCTTGTGACGGTGTTCATTACCTCCCTGACTTATTGCCCATTCCCTATACGGAAGAGGCATTTGATGTAGTAACTCAAAATATCAATCGCTCGCAAGACATTTTACAAAGACAAATACTGGTCGAAAATCCCTCAAGTTATTTGGGCTTTGTTGACTCGACAATAACTGAGTGGGATTTTCTTGCAGACGTAAGCCAAGTAACTGGCTGTGGCCTGCTACTTGATGTTAACAACATTTTTGTCAGTGCTCATAATCATAACTTTGACGCTATTGCTTATTTAAATAGTCTCCCTGCTGATGCTGTCAAAGAAATTCATCTGGCGGGTTATAGTATTGATACTATTGAAGGTAAAGAGGTATATATTGATACTCATGGTCAAAGAGTTTATGGCGGAGTATGGCAACTATACGAGCAAGCTATAGAACGTTTTGGTGCAGTACCAACACTTATCGAATGGGATACTGATGTACCTGAGTTATCGGTGTTGCTGGAAGAAAAAAGTAAAGCCGAAGCTATTATGGCTAAGGTGTTGAATAGGCAACTTATCTTTTGATTAAGCCATCCCCTGCGACTAAGTTAGCCGACATGCAGCGTAACTTTATTAGTGATTGTTTGTCTGGAAAATTAACAAAAGATAATACGTTAATGGTAGACGATATTGATACCCGTGTTATTTCAGCACAAGGTTTGATGGGCATATACCAAAACAGTGCTATCGCGAATATCACTCATTCTTTATCTCTGACATATCCTGTTATTGAAAAGTTAGTTGGTGACGATTTTTTCCGAGCAACTTGTCGACAATTTATCCGTGAAGTTTGGCCGACAAGCGCTAACATGGATGATTATGGCGAAGAGTTCTCTGCGTTTCTAGCTGAATTTGAGCATGTCAAACACCTTGCTTACCTTGCCGATGTGGCTCGATTAGAGTGGGCTTTTCACCAAAGTTCTTTAGCGGATAATGCTAACATTACCGACTGGTCTACGCTGGCGCAAGTAACTGACATATTACAATTACAGTTTGTCTTAGCACCATCTCATCGACTTATTAGTTCAGCCTATCCTGTTGATGAAATTTGGCAGGTAAATCAAGATAATGCTTTAGCCGATATCGAAGTAGACTTTAGTCACCAGCATGATGAAACGAACAATAGTACTTTTTTGGCTTTGATCAGACCTGAATTAAAAACAGTAATAGTACCTATTACTCTGGGGGAATTTGAATTTTTACAGTGCTGTGAAAATGAAGAAACCTTTGAACAAGCGATGATTTCAGCTAGCTCAAAACAAGCAGACTTCTCGGTAGACGATAGTCTAAAGAAATTTATTGAGTTAGCCATTATTATTGGTTTTAAAGGAAATGATTAATGCTTTTGGTTCGATAGGTTTTATGTCATCAACACTATATGTTATCTCTGAGTATTATAGAAAAATTGCAACTGGCTTTTATGACCAAATATGGCTAAAGCATATTATCTTATGCTCTCCCATGGATTTGTTAAAAAGCAGCCCAAAAGGGCTGCTTTTTATTAACGGCAATATTTCAATTATGCATCAACAATAATAACTTCACCGGTAATAAAACCATCAACAGCACGCTCAAAGGCTTTTCCTACTAATTTCCCTGGTACTGGCTCAAAACCCGGCATCATTTCACCATACACGTGCCAAGCTTCAGCTAAAACTGTAGGGTTAATAACATTAATACGAGTATTTCTAGGCATTTCTAACGAAACACATTTAACAAAGGTGTCGATTGCGCCACTTACTGTCGCATCGGCAATGGCAAATGGGATAGGTTTAATATTTAAAATGCCACTGATTAAGGTAAATGAACCTTTATCAGCAATGTATTCTTGGCCTATACGTACCAGGTTAATCTGCCCCATCATTTTACTCATGATGGTTGTCATCCATTGACTCTCGGTCATCTCGGTGAAGTTGGCGTACTCACAAACTCCAACCGTATTAACTACGGCATCAAAATGTCCCACTTTCTTATATAAATCTCTGATTGACTGCTCATTGGTAATATCAACAATATAGTCAACATCACCAGAGCGACCTGCGGTAATTACTTTATGTTTGCCTAAACCCGTTAACGCAGCTTGGCCCATTTTGCCTAAGGCACCAATTAAAATTACTGTTTTCATTTATTTCTCCATTATTAAAACTAGATTTGATGGATAAATAATAAAGAAACTTAATAACAAATAGAAACAACAGTTATTTGTTAGTGATACAAGAATATTTGGTTATGTGCTAAATTAGTCTTTAATGTTTTTGTAAAAAGCAGCAAAATTTTGAGTAAATTAGACCGATTAGATATTAAGCAATTAAGAATATTTCAAGCGCTGATTAAAGAAAAAAATGCTTCAAAAGCCGCAAATCAGTTAGGGTTAACACAACAAGCGGTAAGTGAGCAGTTAAAAAAGTTGCGTGATGTTTTCGATGATAGACTGTTTTTAAGAAAAACTAATGGTTTTATCGCTACGCCATTTGCTGAAAAGCTGTCGTACGATATTGATAAATTACTGAATGATTTTCAGGCGCTATTAGCCCCTAAAACCTTTGATCCTAAAACAGCCAGTGGTACTTTTGTTATTACCGCAACTGATTATGCACAACAAGTCGTTTTACCCGTTTTGATTGCAACGTTAAGAAAAGAGTCACCAAATTTAAAGTTAATCGTCAGAGATTTTGAAATTGATAAACTTCATGAGTTAATGGAAACTGGCAAAGTTAACTTGGCCATAGCTTTCCCTGATTACATACCTGATACCTACCCAATAATTAAGTTGTTCGAAGAGCACCATGTTTGTGTTACATCACCTAACTCATCAATTTCACAGACGACTCCTTCTTTAGCTGACGTGGCAAACTATCCAAGTATTATCGCATCGCCATCGCGTCCTAATTTTAAAGGCTCTATTGATGATTGGTTTAAAAAGTTCGGTTTAAAGCGTAATGTTGTTGTTTCTGCCCCTTGTTTCTCTATTGTGCCAATGTATTTGCAAACAACGGATTCAATAGCTTTTTTACCTTCAAGGGCGATTAAAGGCTTAGATTTAATTGAAATTCACCTCGAGCAAGTGCCAGAGCCTTTTGATGTTATTGCCGCTTGGCATCCACGCTATAATGAAGATGCTCTGCAAAAATGGGTGATATCAAAGCTCGAAAAGCAATATTTTCAATAAAGGCAGAGTTGACCAATTTTAATATTATTAATGACACGGTTTCAGCAAGTATTTTATCTTTAGCTGAGTTAAGCTGAGTTACAGGTAGTACTCATCACGTTTTAGCCTTTTATTGACTAGCGTTCCAAATGCCACAAGACGCTTATTTCTTCCATCACTGCATTTATTACTGGCTCATTGACTCTACTTTTAGCAATAACAAAATGCAGTGTCGTGAAAAAGTCTAGGGTCGGTATTATTTGAACTGTTTTGTTTTTTTCAGCAAGAATAGCTTCTTCTTTTTCTAGAAGACTCAGTCCTAGACCACTTTTAACTAATGCTAATCGAGTACCGTCATCACTGGTTTTTAATAACGAAGGAAGGTCATTGCCAAGTTTGATCTTTAATAAATCATCGAAAGGACAATAGTCACCCATCATTATCCATTGATGAGTGCTCAAGTCCGCTTTAGTTAATATTTTACTGCAATCAAATGTTATTGGTGCGACTGTGGTTATTTGTTGCTCTATAACCGCTACGCCAATAAAATCATCAGGTATATCACCAAAAATAAAACCGCCATCTAATTGGTTTTCTCTAATTTCCTTGATGGTTTTTCCGGTTGATTGTTGCTGAATATCTAAACTAATACCTGGGCAATTTTCTTGTAAATTTTCAATTAATTGTGAAAGCCTTATTTGCTTGGCGGTTAAGTTAATACCTAAGTGAAATGTACCTATTATTTCATGTTGGTTATTAGCCGCTAAATTCACTAAATCCACCGCGCTATCGAGTGTTATTTGTGCTTTTACTAGTAATAGCTGCCCCTTGTCGGTTAAAGACATGCCCTTACTGGAACGGATAAATAAAGGCGTGGCGAGTTCTTCCTCAAGCGTTTTAATGTGAGCACTTATCGATGGAGGCGTGGTATATAAACGTTTTGCTGCTTGGGTCAAATTACCTGTTTGGGCAACCGCGACAAAAGAACGTAAATGATAAAATTCCAACGTCAATTTCCTTAAGTAAGTTTAACGCCATGCTAAGTAGCGTGTTTAGTCAGTATGCAGCTAAATATAATACCCGCTTAATCATTTCACCATTCATTTATCTTGAATGCGTACTTCAGCAATGATGAATTTTGGCTTAAATCAAATCGCGCTAAATTAGCTCTATAGAAGACGAACGGTTTGATTCAGTTTTATTAACTCATAGTACAAGGAATATTTATGGCTCACAATACGAATGCATTTTCTTCTCTAGCAGCACTACCTCAACAAGCTAACGAGTTCTTTTCGGCTAAGCTTGCCTGTGAAACTGATTGTTCAGATGTTTATGCGGATATAAAAGAAGATAGCAAAAACTACCTATTATTAGATGTTCGCTCTAAAGAAGCCTTTGATAAAAGCCATGCAATAACCGCAGTAAGCATGCCTCATAGTGAAATTAATAATGAGTCGTTTGCAGGCTACGATAAAGACACCCTGTTTGTGGTTTATTGTTGGGGGCCAGGTTGTAATGGCGCGACCAAAGCAGGATTAAAAATATCAAGGTTAGGATTTTCAGTAAAAGAAATGATCGGAGGAATTCATTATTGGGAAGATTTTGAACGATATCCAGTTAATCGTCGAGTGACTGAAGTTCAAAGGTAATACTAATTTCTGCTGGTAACCATTATTAAGGATAGTGGTTACTGCAATTTATTTAAAATTTTGGTGGCTTACATGGTTACTTGTTTTATTGAATATATTATCGATGCAAATAAAAGAGTTTGAATATTATGCCAAGCACTGGATCCCATTAGTAAATAAGTTTGGCGGGCAACATAATGGATACTTTTTACCGTCGGAGGGGGCGAGTAATATCGCATTGGCTTTATTTACGTTTCCAAGCTTGGCTGACTATGAAAAATACCGAGATAAGTCTTTTGAAGATGTAGAGTGGATCGCAGCGTTTGATTATGCTGCACAAACGCAATGTATAAAGAGTTATCAACGTAACTTTTTTCGTCCATTGTTTAAATAAACTCTTGAGGAATAAAGATGGAATATTGTATTCGCATTGCAGAAACTAAAGATCAAGCAAGTATTTTATTATTGATGACAACGCATGCTCGATTCGAAGGTCATGAATTAGTGTTATCACCACAACATCAACAGTTAAGCAATTTAGCAGCATTACCGGTAACCATCTTTGTTGTTGAAGCTAATAATAAACTATATGGTTATATGTCGGTGGTAAAGCAATTTTCAACTTGGGATATGGACTGGTATCTATACCTTGATTGTTTGTATCTGAACGAAGAAACTAGAGGGCAGGGGGTTGGTGTTCAGCTCATGCAAAAGCTTAAGTTTTTTGCAAAAAAAAACGGTATAAAGATGATTCAGTGGCAAACACCAAGTGACAATTTTACCGCAATTGAATTTTATCAAAAACTTAATGCTGTTAACAAAGAAAAACAGCGTTTTTTCTGGTCGGTTTAGTTGTTATTCATCATTGTTTTGTTTTGTTTGTTTTGTTTGTTTTTCTTGCTGATAAATCACCTTCTTCTTATCATATTTACCCGCTTTCATATCTTTCAACATTTGTTGATATCTACCACTGATTTTTAATTTTTTCAAACCACTATTAAATTTATCAAGAAAATAATTATTACGCTTATTATTCTTATTCATAATTAAATGAAGGGTGCTTACTCCAAAAGTTTTGGGACTATGAGTTAAAAGCTTAGCTTCATCAGCTGATAAAAAGTTTCTAATTTGAGCATTACCAACAGCGGGATCATTAGGGAATATCTGTATGCGTCTGGCTAATAATTTTTTGTAGTTAAATTCATCTTTTATCGTAAATTCAACATCTAATCTTTTTGCCGCAATAGCGTCCATAAATTCTGTGCCATAATGATATTGAGACGTAGCGCCTATTTTTATCCCTTCCAAATCTTGTATTGAGTCCCAGTGAAATTCAACGCTTTTTAGGTGGTAAAAAACGAAAGAGGTTTGAGTGATAGCGTCACTCACTAGAAATTCTTTCCTTCTCGCATTGTTAGGCCACCAACAACAAGATGCATCCCAGTTTTCAGCTTTTCTTGCATTTTCATTTGCTCGCTGCCAAGGGAAAAATCCCCATACTACATCTATCCCTTCCAATTTAAATGCTTCAGTGACGATATGAGAGTTAAGACCATATTGGTAACTGTAATTAGACAAGAATGGTTCCCACTCACCATTAGTTATGCGGATGGTTTCAGCAAGTATGTCGGTAGCAAAAATAATCATCCCTAAGAGTGTGTAAAGTAATATTCTCATCGCTTGCCTTTTATATTAACTAGCATTACAAGGTCTATACCTATTAATAATATATAACCTATATTGATTTTATGCTCTTTTTTTATGCATAAAAACACCTTCGCAATAAACTTGAGTTTAATCAATGTTATTTGTTTGTTATTTGCTCATGTAAGCTTTAAATCTTGATATCAACCCTAATAAGAAAAAAGTTGTCGTTTGATGTTAAATCAGACGTTCCTGTTTTCTCTTCGGCTGGCGAATGATTCTTTATTATTAGGTGGTCAATCAAGTGTAAATATCCAACAATGCGGTCAGCTTATTAATATTAAATTAGGAATGATGTACTAAAAGTTTACGTGTAATATATTAGGAACATTAGTCACTCTATGATAGAAAAAACGTATGGCGTTAAAAGCAGATTTAAGACATTTTCTTGATGAAGAAGGAAACGAAATAGAGCTTACCGATCAAGCAAAAGCGATATTCAGGTTTCTGGTGAAAATTGTGTCAGCGGTTTCTGAAAACATTGATCAGCCATTAATCTATGTTGATTTACAATGCAGAACCAGAGCTGATGATGTGTCTTGTCGAGGAAGTATTGAAGCGACGTATATCGCTATTGGTAATATTGAGTGGCATTGCGATACCTGTGAAGTTTCTGGAACGATCTCGCATTGGCAAGGAAGCATGTGGGACAAGCAAAAACGCATACTTCATTAGTCTATAAGTTACTCCTATTAATTGATGTACCAAAAAAACAGAAGAACTATATAAATTTATGCAAACTCGAAATGTCTGCGTTTTTATCAAAATGGCTTAGAATACCAACATTGGAATAAAATTTTATAAAGTAAAATATGGTCACAAATTTGCTAATTGTACTCAGTAAAATTGTGACCCTAACTGTTTAAACGTTGACAGCGTCTTTTAATGCTTTGCCCGCTTTAAAAGCCGGTACTTTTGCCGCGGCAATTTGGATCTCTGCGCCAGTTTGAGGGTTACGACCGGTACGAGCAGCACGGTCATTTACTTTGTAAGTACCAAAACCAACTAAAGCGACATCATTACCACTGGCTAATTCAGCTGTTATAGAGGCAATTAAACTATCTAATGCGCGACCAGCAGAAGCTTTTGTAATGTCTGCGCCTTCAGATATTTTCGCTACTAATTCACTTTTGTTCATTATTATTATTCCTTAATTATTATTGTAAATCACATACTAAGAAATAACAGTGAATTGAGCAATAGAAATAATCAACTTACGCACTGTTGACGGGGATTTTTTAAATATTCATCTCGGCCCTTTAGTCTTACCCAATAAAAATGAGCATTAGCTTGATGTCTATCATGACTATTTTTAGCACAATATATTAATTATTAGCCTATATTTCAGGTTGTGTACGGCTTTTGTTGAAGGAAAAATGAGATCGCACGATAGCAGTTGTTAACGTTTAGCACGGGAAACTTTTGTAAAAGTGTTGTCTTTAAAGTTATATTTAGTGGTTAAGTCGTTAGTTTACTTTGTCTTACCTTGTAAAATATAAAAGCTACTTTTTGTTGTTACTTTTTACAGTCAAAATATTACCAAGCAGTAGACACAAAAAAACACCAACCACTGTCGTTGATGTTTTCTAAATAGCAGATAATTTTTAGGGTATTAAGATTTTTTCTTAAATCGACGTGATGCTAAACCAATTATTCCTAATGCAAAAATAGCAAATGTTGTTGGCTCTGGTACGTTTACATTGTTGCTAAGGCTTACGTTATCAATTGCCCAGTTATCCCAATTATTTCCGCTGTGACTTGCCTGAATCCACTGGAATTTTGTGTTGTTAGTCATTGCTGAACCAGAGAACGATAGATTCACCATGCCCCAGGTATCTTTATAAATTGCATCTTCTGTATCAATGACAACTAAGTTAATCCAAGAGCCGCCGTTTGTTGCGTATTGTATTAGAACATCTTCACCAGCATCAGCATCTTCGAATAATGCGGTATCGTTAGAGCCACCTATTTTAAGCATGAATGAAAGCATTCCACCTGTGGTCATATCGAATGAATTTGTCGTTGCAGAGCGAGTTCCACTACCATTGAAGTGCAACGCATTTTGGCTGTAAAACTCCGAAGCTGGATTTCCTAAAACAGAACCATTTGATAATGTCCAGTTTGCAGATGTGATAGGGTCAAAGTCTTCCTCTAAAATCAGCCCTGCGTTAGCAACATTCACAATTACAGTGGTTAATAAAAGTAAAGTTATGAACGCAGTGTTTAAAAATTTCATTCTATATTCCTATTTTATTTATTCTAAACCATAATTAGTGATCAACTTTCGTTGTTATTGAACTACTAATTACAGAGAAAATAACACTACTTACCGCTTTTAATATGAGGGGGCAACACATAAGTAGTCATTAGTTGAAGCAAGTTTAATGAGATCGGGGCTTTAAAAATATGGCTAAACTGTCCAATGTTGATTTATTAGGTGTAATGTTGTTTAAAATAATTTTAATTGCTATTTTTTATGGGACGATCAGCTTTAAAAATAAGCCATTTATCTTCACTATCATCAGTATAGCCTGGCATTATGGGATACTATTAAAGTGTTTAATCTAGCTATTTTTACCTAGATGAAGACAGCCAATTTAAATAATATTTTGAGGGGAACTATGCCGACTTTAGTATCTAAGTGAGCAGTTAAGTAGGATGATTTTGATTTATACAATAGATAACTGTAGAGGATTAGTTGTCATTACTGAACGGTTATACTTTCTTTCGTTCAATCGTAGAATAGGCCGTATAGTCCACCGATATTTTAGTCGTTATTGTTAACTGCTAAAGTTATTCATACAGAATTATTTTCTAGTTAACTACATGATTCATAATAAAATATACAGCACGCTTATACTCGGATGGACTTAAGAAGCCGTTTTATATGGTGCCTGCGGCCTCATGGAACACTATAGGAACCCGGTAAAAAGTGAAACTTATCAAAAGGGTTCCATTTTTCGAGGGAAAACTAGTAATCAAAACAGTCATAACGTCATAAATCATCAGAAAAAATTATGTTTATTTTAATGGGAAAAAATCAGAGTATATTGCTTCCTCTATTTTCAATCATAATAAGCTGAAAAAAATAAAATATTGTAAGACCGTACTCGGAATCACCGTTAATCTATAAATGGACTTATAAAGTGTTTAAGAAAACAGCATTATTAACAATTTTCGTTGTTGGAGTTTGGTTTGTTTTTAACTTATATAGTCAACCAGTAAGTTCCAATACATCAAAAGAAAAAATCTCACTAAGTAGCGAGAAAGATCTTAAACCTGATTCAAGTAAAAAAATACTGAACTACCTTCCGGTTACTGAACCTGATTATGAAAATAAAGATTACATAGTTGATTGCTCATCTGAACGAACGATATCTGATGAAGAAGTCGTTGAATATGATAAATCAGCTCAAGACTACTTTAGAACACTCTCTAATTCGAATTTAAAAGATAAGCAGCTTGAATATACTATATTCTCTGAACCACCAGATGGTGAAACCAGGCTCGACTTATTGAATAAGTTTAATGAACGATTCCCAAATAATTCTATTGTTTTACATGAGATTATTCGAGTTTGTGTTAACTCAAGTGATAAAACCCAGTGTAATTCAAATCTAATAGAAACGGCTATAGCGTCAGATAAAAATAATGGGGCAATATGGCTACAATCCATAATTTTCAATGCGATAAAAGAAAATGATGACGGCATTGTTTATTCGATTCAAGAGTTAGTTAAGTCGTCTTTTTATAATGATGGATTTGTTGAAAGAATTAAACTTTACTCTAAATCATTAGAATACTCTCCTGCTAACAATACCTATCTTAATCTAATTAGGGTATTTGGAAATGAGATGGACAACCTGCCTAATTACTCATCAATAAGACAATGGTGCAAGAAAAATAAAAATGACACTATAAGGGCTGATGCCTGCTTACAGTTAGGTAATTATATGGAAAAAAGTAGTAAACGCTTAATTGCTCAGATGATAGGGAGAGAGCTAAAAAAAATAATTTTTGAGGCTCAAGGGGCTTTAAAGTTATTCGAAAAAGCTGAAAATGAACATAAAAAAGTCATGGCTTTTTTAAGGTCAGAAAAATTTAAAAGAGCTTCATCTTTATTGAAAACAGATAAGAGATTATTAATGTCTTGGTTAAATCATGCTAAAAATTATGGTGAAACTGTAGCTTTCAAATTTTTGGTTGAAGAAGCTATTACTCTTTCAAAAAATGAAGAATACTCCCCTTGCAGAGGCTAAATATAATAATACTTTGAATGTTGATTTATAGTCTTCGAAAAGGCTGAATGTGGCATTAGTTGTTATGTCTAAATTGTTCGTTTTCTTTTGTTTAATAGTAAGGATAACGTATAATTCACCGATGTTTTAGTCGTTATTCTTAACTGCTAAACCTCTTTATATAGAATTACTTTTCAGTTAACTATCTGATTTTTAATTGGTTGTATTTTTTGTTTTTGCTCGATTGGACCGGCTCTCATATTTTTACTGCCCGGTAAGGTTACTAGGCGTACTAAAGGGATACCTAAGAGTTCCTATACTAGATTATAGTGCTTTGGTTCCATTTCATTTTGAGTATTCCACTCTTTTTTAGTTTCAGCTCTGTAGATAAAACGGAAGTAAGTAGGCTGAAAATTTTAATGTCCTCTATTAAAGTGTAAAAAAGTCATAACCTAGTGGGTATAAATAGTTCTATATTTCAGCTTAGCGCTGTTAGTTGCATAGGTAAATTAATGTTAAAAGTTGTACCTGCATCGGTTGACGGCTCAACAGATATGCTGCCCTGCATTAGCTGTACTACTAGGTTGTATACAATGCTCAAACCTAGGCCGACATTGTCACTGCCCATTTTGCTGGTGTAAAATGGATCAAAAATCTTACTGATCTTTTCACTATCAATTCCTTTACCATTATCCTGATAGCATATAGTTACTGACTGAGCTAATGCCTTTATTTCAATATCAATTTTTGGTACCTCTGTATTAATAAATCCGTGTTCGATAGAATTATTAACCAAGTGAGCTAATACTTTACCTAATGCACTCGGATAGCTTGATATCTTGACATTACTCCCATGGACGTTTATCTCAAGTTGGTTATTATTAAGTTGACCCATAATTAGATCCGCTTGATTAATTAAATGTTCAGCTAACTCAAATTCTTGCTGTTTATCTCCCTCCAATTGAGCTGAGATCATTTTAAATTGTGTCACTAGCTTAGCTGTTTTATCCATGGCGCTTAAGGCTAACTTGCTAGCATCGCTGGTATCATTAAGCATTAACGTCATAGACATACGTGTTACTTGTCCTTGATTTACCGCCTCAAAAAAAGTATCTACTTTATCTTTAATTACCGAAACCGAAGTAATAGCCACACCTAAGGGCGTATTAATCTGGTGTGCCATACCAGAAACCAAAGTCGTTAATGCAGACATTTTTTCAGATTCTATTAACTTACCTTGAGTAGCTTTTAAATCATGCAATGTCACTGATAAATATTGATTAATGGCTTGGATTTTTCGCCGTTTTAACTGTAACAGCCATAAGGAAACGCTTAGCACCGCCACAATTATTATGGCTGCAGCAAAGATAATGTGAGCTCTTTTCTGTTGGTTTTCCACTTCTAATTGCTGAATCTCATTCTCTTTTTGTAATTGTAATATATTGATATCTTTACTGACGGTGCTGGACTTAGTGATGTATTGTGCCAGCTGGAAATCGGTTTTTTTTAATTGTACATTTTCAAGCGTTTTATGATAATTTTCATATGCAGTTAGCGCGTGTTGATATACACCTTGCCCTTTAAAAAATTCACTTTGCAGTTCATAAGCATGGGCCAAGCTATTCAGCAGTTTATGCTTAGTTGCATTAGCAATAATATCGACTAACAATTCGCTAAATACACTGTGTTCACTGGTTTCTTGATAAACTTTGGCCAGCACTAACTGACTTTCTAATATTCCCAACATGTAACTGTTATCAACTCTAATTTTTATCGCCTTAAGCAGGTTTTCTTTCGCTTGTCGGTAGTTTTTACGGTGGTGATAAATTACCCCCAAATTATGATAAGAATAAGATGCATGAAAAATGATCTCATGCTTGATTCTAATGGCTAGTGCTTTTCGATGATAACTTAGTGCTTTGTCGACCTGCTTTAAATGAAATAAGGCTTCCCCTATATTATTGTAGGAAATAGCAAGAACAGAGGGATTATCTTGTTTTAGATTATAGGCTAACACTCTTTCCAAATAAGGTAGTGCTTGCTGATAAAATCCTAGTTGCACTGAGGTATAACCAATATTATTTTCTGTTGTTATTATTGATCTGACAAAACTTGGTTTGTTTTTAATATCTTCATAAGCCAATAAATGATGTTTTAATGCTTGTTGCCCCTGACCCATATGCCAGTAAATAAAACCTTTAGTATTATTAACAATCCAATCGAAATTATTTATTTCAGGCTTATTTAGTTGATTAATTTTGTCAATTTTATCTAAAGCCAATTGAAACTGATTGGTATTGGTATAGCTCCAGGCCTCAAAGCCAATCAGAGTGGCCTGATGTAATAGGCTTAATTTGTTTTTGTATTTACTTCTAATGGCATTAACTTGACTCAAAACGGTTTTTGGTTTGCTGTAGATTAGTTTATTTACACGATCAATTTCTTGCTGTATTTGCTGTGCAAGTTCACTTGGCTGTTCATCTTGCGATTCAGCAAAAGCTGCTGCAGGAGACAGCGACAAATACAAATAAAGTGATAGCAACAATAATAACCTGAAAATTATACGGTTAATGCTTTGGATTTGATATTTAATATATCGATGTTTCATAAATTGCTCGTAGATTTATCTACTTTATTTCTACAGTATAGTCAGAAAAATCATCATCACTTATTCATTTCTATTTGATAACGAAACTTAGCTTAATGCTGCCAAATTCTCATGTTTGATCACGCTTTAATAGAGTGCTTTATATCTAATAAATTTAGTCTGTTTGTGGCTATAGTTGACTTGCTTGAACTGTACAATTGCTCGATTAAACTAGCCCTTATATTTGCACTTTATTTATAGAGTAATATTTCTCGTTAATTAAAAACTTATACTTACGTTTATGGTAATAAAATAGCTGATTGATATGTATCGGATATTTTAGAATGCAAGTTGTTCGTGACATGCTGATAAATCTTGCATTTCAAACTTGGCGTAAATTGTGTTTTATCGTGGTGTAAGCGCTTCGATTCAAGTATGAAATGTGTGGTTTTTATTTTATTCTAGAAAATATCAATTGTAATGATTGGTATTTTTTTGATTAAAGATGCGGTGCCATTAGCATTCGTGCCAGAATCTTTAGCCATTTTTGCATTGGGCATAATGGCTTTAGCATCACATCGATTGAAATAACAGTCTCTAATAGTCATATTTGTCATGCATCAACGGCTCTATTTGACAAGTTCTCTTATTTTTACTGCCTTTTAGCAGCATATGCTGTGCTAAAAGAGTAGCTTCCTTTAATTCGTTATTTATCGTGTACTTTATAAGTTACTCACTTCAGCAAACGGGTACTGGTAAACTTAAAATTTAATCTCAACTAAAGAACGGTGAACAATCGTTAATTTAATCGAACCTGATAAGTTGGCGTATATTGCAAGGTATCACTCGTAAGCTGTTATGCACTGACTAAATAAACTACAACACAGAAAAATAAAGATGACGTTTTGCATTTTATCGCGCGAATTTTACCCGTTTAGGCTGTTCGGTTGTCATTGCCCTAATTCCTAGTAGGTGGTAATTATCTCTTCTTTAAACGTAAGACCGCCATTGTCAACAATGGCTCTTACTACATGGATTTCCATTGCTTCGGTGCCAAAATCTTTATAGTACAGAAACATATTTGTGTCGTTGAGAGTATTGCCGCTTGATAGCGAACCATTCTTATATTGAGTGAATGAATGTTTGTGGTACAGATCGGTTGATCTCATTATCGACAAATGATGGGTATGACCACAGAAAACATGCTCAATATTATTTTCTCTGACGAACTCAACCACGATTCTGGAGTTGAAAAGAGGGTCTGAATCTGTGTCCAAAATGGAGTGGTGATTGAGCAGGATTATTCTATCGTAACTCTCTTTACTAATAGCATGAGATATTGTTCTCAATATTTCCTTATCGACAAAACCATTGTCTTCATAGAGTGAATTGGAGTCGAGGCATACTATCAAAATGGACTCACCATTGATGGTGATTTTTTTTAGAAAATTGATGTCAGTAAAATGCTCTTTTATACCATTGGTATTTCCATCGAGATAAATATTTCTTTTTCTACATTTTTCACGATTTAACGGACGAATAACGGTTATATCGTCGATATACTGACGAAAATAGTCAGCACTTCGCATATTTCGCTTGTCATGATTTCCAGGGATTGAAACAATGTATTGGCAATTAATTTGTTTCAAAAAATTACCAGCGCCTTCAAATTCACTTTCAAGAGCGTCCGTTGTATTATCACCGGTGTTGATGACAATATCAGTCGCATAACTGTTCAATTTCTCCAACAATAAGTCATTTTCCCCGAGCCAGTGACGAGGACCAAAGTGCATATCTGAAATGTGTAGTATATTCATTTTTCGAGTATATCCTTCACTAAGTAATATTTAGATGCATGATCTTTTGAATTGCTATCAAAGATCACAAAGTCACGTTCAATAAATACGGAGTATGCCAATGTTATATGACAGTAATGTGACAACAGCATGTTCTAAAAGAAGTTAGGCAGGAATGCTTGTTTTCATCAGCCGGTAATGGTTCATAACCTGTGTAAAACCTAGGGTATACTGTATTGGCTACCAAATATGGGTAAGGAAAAGTGTTAGTTTGATTATGGTCAGTAGGCACTTTATTAGCGGTAATTGTTACATACAATACGATTTAGAAAGTAAAAGGTACTGTAAACATAGTGTTATCGTTCAATCATACAAAATAGGAGATTAAGAAGTTAATTTAAATTATCAGCTTGAAAAGATAATTAAAAATAAATAAGATTGAATCGGATTAATATGCTATATTCATGCCAAATAATCTCTTGGTGAAAAGTTTTATAGAAAAAGTTACCTAATATGCTAGATTCTCCCCGTAATAAATTAACAGCATTAAAATAACTCGTATCGATAACCATACCCACAAGTTGTTCACTTTTTAGATTAAATACCCCGTAAAAATACATTATATTAACAATGAGAGTAATTCATGCCAACAATAAAAACAGATAATAATCCGTCGACGCCTCCTTCGATATTATCACTTGCCTTTGACTTACCTAATGTTTGTTCTTTATTCGGGCTATTTTCGGCATTATTAGCACTGTACTTTGCCTTAATCGGTATTTACCCTGCCGCGATGATAGGCTTAATTTGGGCGGTGTTCTTTGATTGGAATGATGGCAAGATTGCCAGAAAAATGAAAAATAGAACGGCAAAACAAGGTCAAATTGGTGGGCAAGTAGATTCACTTATCGATATTGTTAGCTTTGGCGTCTGTCCCGCAGTTATCTTATTGAGCTACGGTAATTATGATCCGATGTTTCTCCCCGGTGCATTTATTATCGTTGCAGCTTGCGTTTTGCGGTTAAGTTATTTTAATGTTTATGGTTTAGATGGAAAGTCGACCTATCAAGGTCTTGCCTCTGATAATAATGCCATTATTCTTGTTTTTGTTTTTCTACTAGAAAGTATTATCTCTACCACAGCGTTCACTGTCGTACTTTATATTACCATCCTTGGTTTAGCCGCACTCAATGTTGCTCCGATAAGAACACCAAAACTCAGTGGCAGTTGGTATTATGTGCTCGCCCTATACACGCTAGTTATCACATTGGCCTATAGTTGGTTACTGTTTTAAAATATTTGAATTTGATAAATATATTTACGGTTACCTCTCACTCAGATAACAACAATAATTCATGGTCTCTAAAACCATGGTTATTCAATAAAAAAGCATCCTAAGTTACCTGCCATTATGTGGTGACTTAAACATACAGTAGTAAATAACACGATTTAGCTACTGATATGGACTTTTAAAGGAGCTAACTATTTTTTTATCCGCTGCAATTTCACCACTGAGTGAATTTGTGGCGAGGTAGATTTTAATAAAACATAGAGCAAAAGTATTTGTTATATGTTCGACATGTATAGGAGTAATAAAGATGACAAGAGTATACACCAGTGGCGTATTTGATTTATTTCACGTAGGACATTTATCTGTTATACAAAAAGCAAAGGCGTTTGGCGACTACCTTATTGTTGGCGTACATTCAGACGAAGATGTTGAATCTTATAAGCGCTCCCCAATTATTTCTTGCGAACAACGTTGTGAAATAATTCGGAACATAAAAGGTGTCGATGAGGTAATTGTTGCCCCGCTTACACCGAATGTCGATGAAAACTTTTACCTACTACATAGTATTGATCTTCATGTGGCGGGCAATAATATGGAACATATGTATGAGTTACCTCACAAAATGGGGATTATGCGCTATGTACCGAGAAGCCCGCTAACTGATTCATCTTCAATCATAAAAAAACTTAAAGGTTAGTAACTAACGATTTAAGAGGTTTATCAGCAGTAAGTGGCCTGATTTATTACGTCAACTTACTGCGCTGTCTGCCTATTAAGGTAAACAAAACCTTATAAAAAATTAGTACTCCTCACTGCTATTTAGTGATTAAAGTCCAACCATCTGCTGTTGGATGCAAAGCAGTCCGCTAGTGACTGCTTTTTAATATCAAAAAATGGTCGTCTTTAGCGGGGTAATCCCCCGAAAGTAATCGAAGTCAAAAGTAGAATTTTCTCGTATGCTCTACGCCCTTTACTTTAGCAATAGCATACCGCCTACGAACTTTTTATTACTCATCTTAATAGCACTTCCTGTTCGATTAAATGATTGATAAAGACAACGTGGTATTCCTCCGCATTGCTCTGACTAATAAACATAAATAAAGCACACAAACATTTATTGGTTAGACTTCAAGCTTAAAATATTATCTACTGGTAATAGGAATAGTAGATGGCTCTTTATCTTTGAAAAACCTTCAAGTTATAGATGAAACTTGTATGCTTAGATTAAAACAGTTCAACATCATCATAAGAGTTGTCTTCGTTACTTATCTCCAGCTCATTCACTGTTGCTTGACTAAGTAAATCTTTTTGAATTTGGTCTACAGCATTATTTTGTTCATTTACTAACCCTTGCATTGTTAGTAAAACCTTAGCCAGTTTATGGTTGATTTCTGCGGTATTATTTAACCTGTTTGTCAATTTTCCCATGGTGTTTTTAGCTAAATCTAATATAACTTCTTCTTGTTCATATTCTAATGCAAGCCCAGGTAAACTTTCTTGTAAGTCAAGATACATTCGACTCAAATGTAAAATACACTTTTGACTATTATCGTTTAAGTTACTGGCTAAATTAACCAAGGATTCTTTGATACTTTGAAAAGAGTCAGTTAATTTTTTGGCATGGCCCACAGCAATAGTTTGCTCTTCAATCGCTTCTATTTTTGCATTCACCGCCCCAGCTATAACGGGGAGTAAATCTTTCATTTCTCCATACGATTTTTCATCGTCGAGAGGCATATTTTTGATTAATAATTTTATATGCGGAAATATAACTAGCGTTTGGCAGCCGGTATCGATAAATCGACCGTTGGATATCGTATTGTATAAAAGTTGTTTTTCAAGAGGTTTTACTTCCCCCTCGTCACCAAAAAAGTACTCTTGGTTGTCGATGCAAGTTAAAAAACAACTTTTCAACGACAAAGTACCTAACAGCGAGAACAAACGGTGAGCAAGCGTTTCAATCTGATTAATGCCATAAGACTGCTCGATAAACCTTATTACTTGTCCTAACGTACTCGTTCCCTGCATTGCTTGCATTGCCATGGCGTGTGTTTCTTGCACTTGCTGCATTAATTGAAGACGATCAGTTGATAGCTTTTGATGTAACTTTACTTTTGCTAGTAACAATTTCGTTATTTGAGATTGAGCTAAAAATTCACAGGCTCCAACTTCATAGCTTTTTAAAATATTATCTTGATCAGCAGATAATGAAAGGAATACCACAGGAGTGTTTTTAAAAAGAGGATTAGCTTTTATTTCTTTGCATAAACTAAATCCATCTTTATCGGTAAAGTCGGTATCTAAAATAATTAAATCTGGCATTAATACGTCTAATTCTTGCAAAGCTTTATGAGGTGAAGTGAAACAAAAAATTTGATATGAGCTAGAAAGTGCATTTCTTACATCAGAATGAATATCAACATCATTATTGGCTAATAACACTTTGTATCTCATTTTTTTTCCCTAAGTTCAATAGACAATTAACTATAGAAAAATAATGAAATAAAGCAATTTGTATCCTTGTGGCTGAGGACAGTGCAATATTTATTTTTAACTAACATTTTTTAACTAACATTTTTTAACTAACTTTTTTGTACTAATTGGCATTAGTGCTAAATAAATTTCAGCATTCCCTGGTTTATCGGACGAGGGCGAACCGATGATTTCAGAGGTTGCTTGGTGCTAGGTAAAGTGCTTGATGACAACTATCTAGCTTAATCGGGCGATAAGATATGTAGTTATTTTATCGCATAAACAAATAAATAAAAAAACGTTAGCTTTGCTATCAAAGCTAACGTTAACTAGGATTATTTTTACTCGTAAATTTAGTTGGTTTTGTGGCAATTTTGACTTGCTTGAACTGTACAAATGCTCGATTGGACTTAAAGTGCCGTTTTATATGGTATCTGCGGCCTCATGGAACACTATAGGAACCATGTGAAAAAATTAAATTTATCAAACGGTTCCATTTTTCGGGGAAGGACTAGTAAGAAAAACAGTCATAAGGTCACAAATCATCAGAAAATTATTATGTTTATTTTGATGGGCCAAAAAATCAGAGTTTATTGGTTTCCCTGTTTTCAATCATAATTTCTGATATTCAGTCAACAACCTAAATGCTCACTTTGTGCGTAAAGTTGACGTAACCATATGAAAAGTTTAATGTCTCCTTAGTGCGAACAGTGGAAGTTGAACGACTTATTATTTTACATCATACAAAGATATTATGAAGTCAAAGATAAAGGAGAACTATATGACAAGGATTACTCTTTTGGTTTTTTTAACTATGCTCACATCTGTAGCTATAGCTGAAGACAAAAAATCATTATTTTCATCACTTAAAAAATTAACTCAAACGAATCATGCAGAAGCCATTTATCATTTAGGGATGTTTTATAACAATGGTATCGGTACAACAAAATCACCCACTGAAGCGCTCACTTTATTTAAAAAATCAGCGGAGTCAGGTTTTCCTTTAGCTCATTATAAACTAGGGTGTTATTACTCAGGCCAATTTGGTGAAGTAAAAGGCATTAAGTTAGATGAAAAGTTAGCATTTGAGCATAAGCTAATTGCTGCAAAATCTGGGTATAGTCGTGCTCAATATGAAATCGGCGGAAAGTATTTCAAACAAAAAAATTATCCAGAGGCACTATTTTGGACTAAAAAATCGGCTAAACAAAGGCACATTCCTTCGATAACAGCTATCGTTTCAATTAATCTTATGGATGATAACGATTCGCAAGATATCTCAGAGGCATACAAATACTTATTTCTGTTGAGTACACTAGTTCCCAAAAACGACCAATTAACAACTAAGCTAAGTGAATTAAAAAGTAAATTAACAGAACAAGAACTAGAAGTATCAACCCGCTTTGTAGATAACTGGGTTTTTGAACAAGCAGAACTTACAAAAATAGCATCTACGGGGATGTCTAGAGTTGAATTATTAGTTAAAGAATAAATTTAACAATGTTCTTTGGACTCAAACAGGCTAATTAGGACAGCTTACAATAGGTAAGCTGACCTGCATCGAGCTGTAACTTCAATGTATGCGTTGACCGCAAAATGGCATTAGTTATCATGTCTCAATTGTTTGTTTTTCTTTTGTTTAATAGTAAGAACAAACGTATAATTCTCCCATGTTTTAGTCGTTACTTTTATCGACGAATCCGCTAAAAACCCAAAGGTCTTGTAGTTAACTGTATGATTTATAAGCGGGCCTGTGCGCCCATGCTCGGTTGGACGTAAAGTACCGTTTTATATGGTGTCTATGGCTTCATGGAACACTATAGGAACCCTGTGAAAAAATTAAATTTATCAAACGGTTCCATTTTTCGGGGAAGAACTAGTAAGAAAAACAGTCATAAGGTCACAAATCATCAGAAAATTATTATGTTTATTTTGATGGGCCAAAAAATCAGAGTTTATTGGTTTCCCTGTTTTCAATCATAATTTCTGATATTCAGTCAAAAACCTAAATGATCACTTTGTGCGCTTTCCTGACATTAGCCTAAAACTTTTAGTCATATATTTTATAATACATTATATCTGTCATGTTACTGATTCTTCTCAGTAATGCACCTCAATCAGTTAATTAAGTACGTTCAACCCATAAAATGTGAGAATTAACATTGTTTTGAGAACTGAATATTAATGATAAGTCTCAGTAATATCCTAGGTTTGGAAAAATCATAAATTTGTGGTTTATAATACTTTGAAACTATGGGATATTAATGTGAATTAAATAAATTTTATGGGATGGACATTACTGAGAAGCGTCCATAATAAGCTGTTATTTTTTTATTAATCATGGATGAATATTTTGAAACTTGTAAAACTATCTACTCTTGTATTACTTCTATCATTTTTAATCTGTGCTAACGCTTCAGAGCCATCGAATCTAAATCTGGTAAATAACTGTTTAAAATTAAATAGTTCATTAACAGGTGCTTTGAAAAGTAATTCATTTGAAATACAAAGTGGTAAAGTTGAAGGCATAAATAAAGTAAGTTTTCATTATCAGAACTTTGATAAAGGTTTCAAAGGTGTTTGCTCAAACGCTCAATTTTTCGTTAAGAGTGACGGTTTGAAAGGCACTGAAGAAAATCAACGTTATGTATTTGTTTGGTCTGCTAAATTCAATGCACAAGCCCCTGAATTATCAACTGCCAATATTGAATATTTTGTAAATCAACCTGAAAACATTAAGATTTGGTTGCAAGAAAAAATATAACAAGCCATTCAAGCAGGACAAATAACAGTTAGCTATTTTCTTCTTCGCCTATTTTAGCCAACTATTTTTTGCCTCTTATTGGGGCGTTATATTACAAGGAACGTTTGTGCGTAGAATTCTATTATTTACATTAGTACTTTTATCTGTTTGGAGTTGTGCTACGAAAAAGGTAGATCCCGAAAAACAATTATTTAATTACGCAAAAAGCGATCAGAGCTTAATTGAATTGCTCATCAAACAAGGCTCGAATGCTAACAAAGAACACTGGGTGAGCTTCATGGTTGATTGCAAAACTGAGAAGCAAGTTTCTGAAATAATATCAAAAGCAAAGTTAGTTGGTTTTGACGATGATTACATATCCTATTCTGATAAGCGTAAACTTTGGTCTTCATCTCTAAGCGCTCCAATGAAATTAAACCTTGTTGAAATTTCTGCAAGTAGAGCTAAATTAATGCCCTTAATCTCAATTAAGTCATGTGGTGGGGTTGGTTGGGGCGCTAGTGTGGAAAAGTAATATAGTAAGCCATTTAAAAAGGATAAATAACAGTTGGCTATTTACTCATTCGTTGCTTATTTTAGCCAACAATTTTTTGCCTCTTAATAGGGCGTTATGAATATCAATGGTTCATTTGAATCGTTAAATTTTCAAGGGAAATTAATGAAAACATCAATTTTACTAATAATGATTTTATTCTTGAGTTCATGTGCATCAACAATAGATACTTATAATCCTAGTAATATACCAGTTAAAAATTTATCAACAGTCTCTACTGAAGATGTAGGGTTATGGATAGGTGATTATGAAATATTAACTTCAATTGTATCAGCATTCGACAGTCAAGGAGTTAAAGTTTTATCTACTAATGAGTGGGATAGAGTTCCTGAAAAAGTGTCCTTAATTCATGGCGACTATCAATTTGTAATACGATGTGAAACAAGGAATGTTTACAATTTTCATCATATAAATGTAACAATTAATGAAAATGAAAAATATCAAGCATATTGTTTAGGTCAATATGAGGATTTTTTTTTGGGGGATAGGGTAACTAAAATTTTTGGTTTTATAAGCAAAGAAGATGAACTAGAAACTAAAAAAGTAGAAAATCAAGAGTTGGTTGATCGTATAAAAGATAAAACTGATAATTAAAGTGTAAATATTAATAACAAGCCAATTGAGCGGGACTTTTATCAGTTTGCCGAGTTTCGCTTCGCTACTCATTTTGGCAAACAGTAAAAATCCCCTTATTGGGGCGTTATGTTTATAAGGATGTAATATGAAAATTCTAGCTATGGTAATTATTCTATTATCGTTAACTGGGTGTGCTAATACAAAAAGTGAGTTTGTAATTGACGGTAGCTCTGAAGAATCAACTCAAAAAAGCTTGTCTGTAATTGAAATAAAATTAGATAAAAAAGAACGCAAACAGCTCATTGTTGCACTTTTGGCAATAAACTTGTCGGACGTAAAGAGTGGATACGACTTTTTAGGAGATGTAATTCATAAAGGCAAAGGCAAAGGCAAAGGCATTGGTTTCAGTGGTATTGGTAAAAAAATAGATGGTCTTAATTATTACCAAATACTAGAGTTAGCTAGTAAGTCACCAACCAAAGTCAGTTACGAGTAAAATAAACATAAACAAGGTTATTAATAACGGACACATAAGAGCTTGCTGTGCTCGTGCCTCGAAAATTATAGCAAGCTTTCATTTAGCCGTTTATTGCGGCGTTATATGCTATTAATCTAGCATCAAACTATAAGGATATATTATGAAACAATCATTAAAACCCTTACTATTTTTAACTCCTCTTTTTTTATCTTTTTTTTCATCTATGAGCTTTGCTTGTACTCACGGTGGTCCAGATATCGATATTAAAAACAAGTTAAGGTCTGGAATTCCATCCCGTGCTTGTTATAGCACAATCAAATATAATGGTAGCCAAGCAGCTGAAATTTTTAATAGTGATCGGTATTGTTTGGATAATCCCTCTGAATCTATACTTTCTACTAGCTTACCTAAACAAAAAGTAATCAAGAAAATGTTTGAAGATTATGTTCAAACATATAAGGGGTTAAGTTTTGAAGATCAGGTAGGATTTGCTGATATATTTCTTCAGCGAGCATCGCGTATGTTTGTCTCTACTTGGAAAGAAGAAGATAATAAAATTATTATTTATTTTGATGTTATTGATAAAGATGGAAAAGTAACTAAAGAATCTTTAGATTTATTTGAACAAGACTTATTTGTTGATGATTTTCAAGAAGCCTTTCAAAGACATACTGAAAAGTATAAACGTTTACAGCAACATAGCTTAAAAGTGTTACGTAAAATGTATGAAGTACTGTATGTAAAAGCTTGTGAAGTATAGTTCTTGTTAGATTTCAGATTTGTATATAACAAGCCAATTAATACGTGACTAAAACAGTTTGCCATGTTTCGTTTCTCAACAAGTTTGGCAAACAATTTTAGTCCGCTTAATGTGGGCGTTATGTGTACTTAGAGTACAGTGTTGAATTTTACTTTATTAAAGGATTAAACAATGAAAGATGAATTAGCAAAGGCCATTAGTATTTCTTCTATTTGGTTATCTATGTCTATTATTTTTGCATTTGGTATATTTGATTTCAACTGGGGATCTTATACGTGGTTGTTGGCTCTTATGAGTACGGGTTTAATAGTAGCGGTTATGATCACTACTCGGTCTATCTTAAACTATGGTCAAGACTCAAATTTTAACAAAGAAGTTGATGTTAATATTAAATAAGCAGGAACACATAACAAGCATTTAAACAGGGAAAAATAACACTTGGCTGTCGTACGTTCCTCACTACTTTAGCCAACAATTATTTGCCCATTAAATGGGTGTTATATGATTTAAAAGGGTTGAGCTTTTGGCAAATATATTTAGCAATATTCCATCAGAATTACCAAATGAAATATTCGAAGATATTATCATTACAGAAAAGCTAAGAGTTGAACGCATAGTATCTAAGGGGCAAGCATCTCCAGATACTGGCTGGTATGATCAAAATGAAAATGAATGGGTTATTGTTTTATCTGGTTATGGTGTAATTGAATATATAAATGGTGTTAAGGTCACTCTCAAACAAGGAGATTACTTAAATATCAAAGCTCATGAAAAGCACCGAGTGATAGAAACATCATCTGATGAAACAACTGTTTGGTTAGCTATTTTTTACTAAGCGTGCACATCACTTAGTATCAACTTTGAAGTGTGACAAATTGGCGGCAATAGTTAACATGCCTCATTGCATCTATTTTATTATGTTAAATTTGAACACAAACAGCATAATTCACCAATGTTTTAGTCGTTACGTTTATCGACTCATCAGTTTTAAATTCAAAGGGTTAAGTTATAACCACATGATTTGTCAATGATTGTCTTGTGCGCCCATGCTCGGTTGGACGTAAAGTACCGCTTTATATGGTGTCTATGGCTTCATGGAACACTATAGGAACCCTGTGAAAAAATTAAATTTATCAAACGGTTTTATTTTTCGGGGAAGAACGAGTAAGAAAAACAGTCATAAGGTCACAAATCATCAGAAAATTATTATGTTTATTTTGATGGGCCAAAAAATCAGAGTTTATTGGTTTCCCTGTTTTCAATCATAATTTCTGATATTCAGTCAAACACCTAAATGATCACTTTGTGCGCTAAACGTAAGCTTAGAGTGGCGAAATCAAAGCTTCTGTATCACACCTATAAGCTTGACGTTAAGTTTATGCTGCTATTGGCAACTGTGAGCGAGCAACGAACATTAGGCATCTCCGTTGATGACGCTATGGTGGCATTTCTGCTGTATCACCGAAAGAGTTACAACAAAGCTTCCTTAGTTGGATTAAGGTGGCAGATATAGTAACAAGCAGTAAAATTATTACTCTTTATGGTAAAAATAAATAAAAATGCCACCCACATGGTGAGTTTTTTTGACACTGACAATGGCCTCGTGAAAGAAAGCAGATAATATGTCAGTGATAATGTACTTGATACTTAGCTATCGAGGCAGAGAAAGTTGAAAGAAATGGCTTAAAACAATAGGAATTAAAACCGCATTATATAGTGAATATAGCGGACTAGGAATTCAACTAGTTTTTGAATACTCGTAATATTACTCGGCCTCAATACCACACTTTACTTATTAATCTCAGGGAACACTCATACTATTAATTTTTTCAGATGAGTGTCATCCTTAAATAATTTAAAAAAACAAATCAACTAAGTGAAAACCCTAGGGGGATTTATTGTGCGTGCTTATATTCCAAGTGATGCCATAAAGTCATCATCAGCGTCATCATCATCTTCTGTCACTATAGGGGCCGAGGCGTTCTCAGCATCAAGCATTTCTTTAGCTGAACTTGCTAAGATCTCATCAGGGTCAATAGATTCGTCGGCATCAAAATCATGTAACTGAATAAATTCAGTTTTATCCATCGCAAATTCCAAATAAAAGATCTTGTTGGTTGCCGTTGCAAAGGTGACTCTGCGCATTTGTGGCCGGTCCATAGCGGTATCAACTGAAATTTGAACCAATTTAGTAATCGCCATCATTTTTGGTTGGCTTTGAGTTATATGGGTTTGCAGTCGCTCTCTTACTTTAAAGGTGAAATCGCCAACCAATTGGTTCATCAGCTCGCCTAAAACATTTGCTACATCGTCAGACATATGGCTCTTTGAAATTTCCGATTCAGGCATGCCCATATTACGCATATAATCCTGATAAATTTCCAAAGCAGCGTCGCTGGTAAAGTTGGTCACAACTAAGCCATTAAATCCACCGTCAAAAAGTACAAAACAAGAAACATCTGGCCTTAGGCAAGTTTTCGTTATTTTTTGTACCATGGCTGAATAGGTAATATTATTACCACTGGCTTTAGTCAGTACTTCACAAACCGATTCACACAGAGTTATAAGCACCTGATCTGTACCGATTGTTTTGCTTTTTATAGTTTTTCTCACTACGTATTATTCCTTAGATTTTAAATCTTTTGTCTCGTATATAGCTTAAGCAAGTTGCATTGAGTTTTAGTACACCCCAAAGATATATCTGCTCTTCTTGTCAATTTTTAGTAGTCAGTGAATCATTCTTCTGCGCTGCTATTAGAAGTTATATTGGTCGAAGCTTGTGCTCTCTACACAAATTGTCCAGTTCTTTCCAAGTACTTGCATTACATTCAGAATTAGACTCAGTGTATAACTTTGTGATCTTTATTTTAAGATCAAGTAAATTTGATTCTTCAATCTCAGCATCTATGTACTTGTGTGTAAAATGATGTTTGATACGCGTCACTATAATTTGCGCTTCCATCTCATTTAATAAAGCCATTTTAAGCGTCCTATTATGTCATCTCGATAGCTCTTTAAAATTTGTAATAGCTGCTGATGTTGCAACGTATTCATAATATTATAGAAGGTATTTTAAGTTTAAGATAAAATGTGAATTATATTAATATCGAATTTAATAAGACTATGATGAGGTTATTGTTAATGTCTGCTCAAATATTAAAAACAGACCATAATCATTGAGTTTTCTATATCTAAATTAAGTCAAGTATGTGGTAATAGCTTCACTGCTCGATTGGACGGACTCTCTCATTTTTACTGCCCTGTAATAGTGTAAGGTGTACTAATGGAGTACCTTCCGTAAATTTCTTTATTTATGGTGTACTTTGTAATTATAGTCATTTCAAAAGAGTATGCACTATATAGATAAAGCGCTGTAGATTTACACTCCAATTTAGACCGCTTTGTGCGTAAAGTTGACGTAAGGGATTGAAAATATTAATGTCTCCTTAGAGCGAACAGCGGAAGTTAAAACATGAATTAATTCTCAATGATTCACAATAAAACTTCTTACAAGATTTCTTTCCAACTCATAATTTACGCAAAGACATAACAGGAAGTTGCCGTTGTCTATTCAAGTTAGTAAAAAATTTAAAGTAGCCTTAAGTGTTCTTATTGTCACTATAATTGTTGTTGCAAATATGCAGGAGCAAGAAGAATCAGAGCATAAACTCCCACGAACCTATGAATTTATAGACTTGCATTCAAGTGATGTAGCCGTTCCTTCAGCCAAAAAAACTCATATTTCACCAGAGCAATTAACTGAAGTTGAACAATTCCAAGCTAGTGAAAGTATAGATATTATTGAAGATGACAACAATCCTCCTATTGCTGATGCTGGTGGAGATGTACGAGTAATGTCTGGTGAGGTCGTAAAACTGTTTAATAATGCCAGTTTTGACGATAAGTGGATTGAAACTTATAAATGGAAACAGGTTTTGGGCGTTCGGGTATTAAACGCCTGGGAAAATAGCTCGTATAACTCACTTACTTTTAGGGCTCCACCTGTATCAACTGTAAAAGTTGCAGTATTTAGCCTTACAGTCTGGGATGAAGAAGGGCTGAGCGATACTGATACTGTTGAGGTAATTATTGAGCCTGATCCCGAGTCAGAAAGTGATGTTGAATATAATATGACTGATGACGATATAGACACTCGTTATGTAAAACTAGACAGTATGGGCTTTGAGTTGCTTCCGAAAAATAAGAACTGGAGTTGTGTCACAGATAAAAAAACAGGCTTAACATGGGAAGCTAAAAAAGCAGATGGTGGGTTGCATGATAAATATGACACATTTAATTGGTATCAGTTAAAAAATAATGCTGGCTTCGCAGGTTTTGAAGATGACGATGGGGCAACATGCCTTGGTTATAATAAGGGGAAGCCTGAAAGTTATTGCAATACTCATAAATTCATCCAACGAGTTAATAAGCAGTTTCTTTGTGGCTCTAATGACTGGAGGTTACCTTCCATAAATGAATTACGTACTCTTGTTAGAGAGGAGGATGAAAATACCAAGTATATATTCAATCATAATTACTTCCCTAATATGTCAACCAGAGCAGTTTACTGGTCTGTTAACTTAATGTCAGAGAACCATACTTATTTTATTCACTATGTTAAGGATGACAAAGGTGGAATAGTTTTTGGTTTGGGTCAAAATTCAAGTTTCCTTATTCGGTTAGTACGAAGTGGTGCTGAAATGAATAATGATAGTTAAAGTTGTTTCTGAGCAACATCTGCTTTTGGCACTTAGAAGACCATTTTGATGTTGATTTCTGCGTTAGAAAAGGTCTTCAAAGTGGTAAGAGTTGTCTTAATTCAACTGCTAGATTTTCTTTGTTTAAATAGTAAAACAAACCGTATAATTCCCCTATGTTTTTGTCGTTACTTTCATCGATAATCAAGCTTTAAACTCAAAGGTTTCGTAGTTAACAGTATGATTTCTCATTAATTTAATCATTGTATGGCGCTTTGCGATACAGATTTCATGGCAAGTCTATGCGCATTGGAGACCGTTATGTAAATCGAATTTAATTCAAATACTAATGAGTAGAAAAATGATTATGGCTGACAAAATAACACGGCGGGGATAAATAAAATTAGTGTCATAAACTTTCATCGACCATTGTCTACTCTGTTTATACCCGTAATCATTTATTTAATTCATTTGTTTTATGCAACAACATTGGTAAAAGGTTGAAATATTGATAATTTACCGGTTGGATGATTATGGATACACCACTACAAGTGTTTTAAAATTGGAACATCGTGGTTAAGTAAAAAAAATTTCGATATCTTTCTGTAAAGGAAACCAGATTTATACTACCTTTAAAGAGAAAGGTTTAATACCGACAATAGATAATTTACTTGCGATACTCTAGTAGATAATATATGTGTAATTTTTAATGAATAAAAAAGAGTTACAGTAATAATAATGAATATATTACATATTTCAGATATGCATTTTGGTTCCCGTCACTGGCAGGGAAATAGCGCAAAATTATTAAAGAAATTAAATTCTTATGCGGCTGATCTAGTGATCAATACCGGAGATAATACTACCGACGCGCTGGAGGTTGAATTTAAGGCGGCAGGAGCATTTTTAAAGTCAATAAAATGCAGCCATGTTATCTCAATTCCGGGCAATCATGATAAACGAAATATGAAGTCTCAAGATTTCTTTCGCCAATATATAGATAACAGTGATGTTATTTATCCATTAGAACCCATAAACTGCACTAAAAACAAACTATTTCTAGATCAGTATACTACGGGCATTAAAGAGAATTTTACCGATATTAATTTTATTAAAAATATTGTTATTAATGGTGAAACGTTATTGGTCGTCTGTCTTGATACCAGTGAGGTCTATAAAGACAATGGTTTTATTGATAAAGAAATTTTACGGTCAATGTCTCATAAAATAGAGCAGTTAAGCTATGATAAAATTATACTACTCAATCATCATTCTATTTTAGATACCGATGAAGATCCTCTATTTAACTCAAGACGTGTCGTTGAATTTGTAAAGAAACATAAAATTTCTCATGTTTTTTGTGGTCATACTCATAGATTATCATTAATGAAATCAACTGACTTATATAATGATCATTCCTTTATTCAATATAAAAACGGCTCTCTGTCATCTTGTAACGCTGTAAATGATACCAACATGTTTATGTTTTATGAAAATTTAGGCGAAAAGGACATGAAAATTCATTTAATCAGAATATTCCTTCAAGGGGATGAGTTAACTTTTAAAGATGAAATTATTACCAATATTCATGGTTAATCTTCATCAAAAAGCACCTTAATTTATTTGATTCAATATGAACAACAGGGTTGTTCTCCATTATTTCTTTAATAATAGGGCTTGTTAATTAGTCAATAAACCCTCGTTATAAAACTATCATCAGGAAATGTTTTAGTATGGGTAAAGCGCTGAATGTCGGTTTGGAAGTTCGAATTGTTATTAGTATGTGTGTCGGTTATGCCATGCTGATGCTTTGTCGAACCGTTGTCGGTGTGGCTGGTCCAGCGATGTTAATTGATCCGAACTTACAACTCGATACCGCTAGTTTTGGTGCTATCTTAGGCTGGGGGACCGCAGGTAACCTCACCGGTAAGCTTACCAATGGTGTATTGGCGGATAAGTTAGGCGGTAGTAAAGTTTTTATTTTTGCTATCGGCGCTGCTGCAGTAACAACTTTTGTTTTTGGTACCTTATCCAGCAATACTGCTTTTTTTGCCCTCTATTTTCTTACCATTTTTGCTAAATCGGCAGGCTGGCCGTCAATGGCTAATATTATTCGAGTTTGGTTTAGTCCATCTAAGCATGGACGAGTATGGGGTTTCATCGCCACTAGCTCCCGCATAAGCTCAGTTGCCACCACGGTTCTATTAAGCAGTTTGTTATTAGTGATTTCTTGGCGAGGCTTGTTTTTTATTGCCGCCGCAATTGCCCTACTGTGCGCGATTATCTTACCTAGACTCTTTAAAAACACCAAGAATGATGTCAGTGATTTGTCGGAAAAACCTGTGCAGAATATAGAGGCGATATTAGATAATTCAGCTAATCATCCGCTGCATAAAGCAGATACGTTTGCTGCCATTCTTTTCTTTATAAAAAGCCGTCGGTTCTGGTTGATAAGTTTAGGCGTTTCATCATTAGCGGTATTATTTGAATTTCAAGTGTTTATTCCTATCTACCTCAGTCAAACATTTGATTTAGCCCCAGCACAGGCTGGAATGGCATCTTCTGCTTTCCCGCTGGGTTGCCTGATTGCCGTATTTACTGGCGGATTTATTGTTGATAAAGTGTCTAAAAAGAAACTCATTTATGTGATGGGGTCAACGTTGGTCGTTGCTATCCTTTGTTTGTTAAGCTTAAGATATTTAGGCACGGTCGAATTTGGAGCTGGGTTTGAGCTTGCCTTAACCATAGGGTTGATTTTTGCTTTCGGTTTCGCCATTTCACCCGCCTATTATATTCCGATGAGTGTTTTTTCTATCAGCTTTGGTGGTAGGCACTGTGGTTTATTAGTGGGGTTAATTGATGCATTTGCTTATTTTGGTGCCATGATTTTTGATTTTGTCGGTGGCGCCGTTGCTAATAAAGAGGGCGGCTGGCAAGACTTTCTTTCTATCTTAATTGTCACGTCCATCATTGCCACTATTACTATGATCGTCTTTCTTTATGTGGAGTATCAGAGTTCAAAGTCAACGCAAAATTCATTACAGAATGCGTGATAGTGTTTAAGGCTTGTAATGATAACAGCGGTTATATTATTCAAAATAAAATGAATTATTTAAAGAGTGATAAGCCGCTATAATTTATACAAAGAACAATCTAAACTTGAATATATAGTCAACGGTTTGTTGGTTAGTCTCTGGATAAAGCCACCTTGTCTATGGCGGAGAGTTTAAATTTAAGAGTGGAGGCAGAAGGTATTGAAGATGAGGCTGTGGCAATAGTTGACTGATTTACTGCTCGATTGGACATAAAGTGCCGTTTTATATGAGTTTCATGGCTTCGTGGGGCACTTTAGGAACCCTGTAAAAAATGAAACTTATCAAAAGGGGTCCCATTTTTCGAGAGAAAACTAGTAAGAAAAACAGTCATAACGTCACAATTCATCAGAAAATTATTATGTCTATTTTGATGAGCAAAAAAAAATCAGAGTTTATTGGTTTCTTTGTTTTCAATCATAATTTCTGATATTCAGTTCTCAACCTAAGTGATCACTTTGTGCGCTTTATAGTCTTTTGAGTCTGAATAAACCTATAATTAGGATGTTCAGATCATGTGCCTATTTCACACGAATACTTGGTACTACAACAGGAACTTTGTTAAGCTCTTTGTGAATTGAATAGTACACTAACGATATGATCTCCTTAACTTCACTTGATATCTTTGATCTTGCATTGCGCTTTGCGGCGATAGGACAATTATTTATACTGATTTTGTCTATTCAAAAATACCGGCCGCTTCCACATCGACTATCCGCTCAAGCGCTTACTATCTGTATTATTGCTTATATTTTGTTAACAACTCGCATCCCTAATCTGGATTATGGCTGGCTAAGATCGCCATTATTGCTATTGACCGATCTCACCGCTGTCGCGGTATTGTTGTTTTCACAAACTCAGTTGCATCCTAACCTGCAATTTAAATACTACCCTAAATGGATAGTATTGCCTTTACTTGCCTGGTGCACCTGGCTGGTATATTTCTTTTTACTAACCGATGGCAACGGCCTCTTGCATGATGCCAACCACGCACTCGGGCTGGTTATTTTACTCTTTGTGATTTACCGATGTTTAGCTGGTTACCTGGATGATCTTGTCGACAGAAGACGTAATATCCGCCTTATCCTTGTCGCGGGCTGTGGAGTGTATATGGCCATGCTAACCCTGTTTGAATTCGTGCAACAAAATGTCAGGGACAGTTGGCAATTCAGCCTGTTCAATGCAGCCTTGATATTTATAATTAGCGCAAAAATAACCATGCGTTTCATTGGCTTGCACTCGTCAGTTGAGAGCGGGCAGCTGTTAGCAAAAATTGCTCCTGAGCCGAAATTAGCATCATTACCCGGCGAAAACCTTCAGCTTGTTGCCCTTAACAAGTTAATGGCAACATCCATTTATCGCCAGCATGGTTTTACCATAGGCCGGCTTGCTGAAGAGTTGGGAGTGCCACAACATCAACTGCGACAGCTGATTAATAATGAGCTTGGTTTCACTAATTTCTCTAACTATATAAACAGCTACCGTATTCCGAGTATTTGCCAACAACTACAAGACAGCAAAATAAAGCATATTCCCATTTTAACTTTGGCACTGGATGCAGGTTATGGCTCAGTGGCAGCTTTTAATCGTGCTTTCAAACAGCAGATGGGGCAAACTCCGACAGAATACCGTGATCAATTTTAAAAATGATCAGCATTTTTCATTTTTGATAAGATAAAAGAGCTATCTTCCAGTTTAATACAGTTCATCTCAATGATTTGGACAAATACGATGAAGTATAAAAAAACGCTACTGTTTACTTTAGTTTTAGGATTTTCAGTTTATCAGCTGACACCCATTTATCAATTCTATGCACATAAACATAAAGCCCCGATGCTACCTTGGGGATTTATAAGTATCCCAAAAAACGCACCACTTACTAGCAACACGTTTTCAGATGAGTACCAAGAGACGGCTTCTATTGCGACCAGCGAGCTGGCAAAGCATCGAGCTCAAATTAACGCTCCCGGCTTATCGGTAGCCGTCGCGATAGACAATAACTTGGTATGGAATGCTGCCGTAGGCTGGGCCGACTTGGAAAACAACATCCCTATGACTCCTAACACTAAAGTACGCATAGGCAGTACATCAAAAGCCTTAACCTCTGCCGGTTTAGCTCGTTTAGTTGCACAACAAAAACTATCCTTAGATACGCCACTAGAGGACATTTTTACTAACTTGCCTAACTCAGACTGGGCAAAAATCACCCCCAGACAACTGGCTTCACATATGGCAGGGATCCCGCATTATAAAGACAATACCGAAATTACTGGCATGATCAAAACGGCGAAACTGAACACTTATTATGAAAATGTTGAAGATGCCGTTGCTTTATTTGACGAAAGTGAATTACGTTTTTTACCCGGTGAGCAGTTCGAATACTCAAGTTTGGGCACAGTATTATTAAGTGCAGCGATGCAACACAGTGCCGGAATGTCATACCAGGACTGGATGCAGCAGCAGGTGTTCACTCCCCTAAGCTTGTTAGACACCCAAACTGAACAACAAGCAAAGTCTTCATCCAAGCTCGCTCAATTTTATTGGCATGATAAAGAAACAAGTGAAAGTGTTAGACCATGGCGCAATGTGGACTTAAGTCACCGCTTAGCTGGTGGTGGATGGATTTCTACGTCCTCCGATCTTGCCAAGTTTGGTCAGGGTTTTATCTCGGATAACTTTATCTCGAGAAATATACGTCAAGAATTTTGGACCCCGCAAAAGCTTAATAATGGTGAGGTAAACAGCCAAAGTTACGCAATCGGCTGGCGTGCAAATGAATTAAATCTGCGAGGTGAACTTGGCTGGGTTTCATATTCTCATCATGGTGGCGTGTCTCGTGGCGCGCAAAGTTTCCTAATGGTGATACCCAAATACAAACTCTCTCTTGCGGTCAATATAAATAGCAATACAGAAGTATTTAGTGATTTCAGTGAAATCGTTCGACCTTTGGCAAGATTATTTATCAGCCAATACTTAGAGAATACTAAGCAAGAAGAATTGCTGGGCCTTAACGCAGCTGTTATCAAGTAACCAATTGGAAAATAATAGAATGTTGAGAATATTAAAAATACTAGTGATTTTTTCTGCTTGGATATCATCGAACTTAGCCTTGGCTGATACTTCTAACCAAGTAATGTCCAAGACCATTAAAGAAAAGTTAGCTATAACTCTCGAAAATATTAGGGCTGATAATAATGTGCCCGCGATGTCTATCGGAATTATTGAAGGTGGTGAGATTTTTTATCAAAAAGGTTTTGGACTAGACGCGTCAAAGCAAATAGTTTCAGGTAATACCCAATTTCGCGTGGCTTCAATTACCAAACTATTTACATCGCAAGCCGTGATGCAGCTTGTAGAGCAAGATAAGTTGAGTCTTGATGACAAGGCGGGTAAATACTTAGCTGAGTTCAGTGGTAAAGATATTTCACTATTTGAATTGATGACTCATCATTCTGGTTTAAAAGACAAGGTTAGGCCGAAAAAAATAAATAAGCAGCATTCTATTGAAAAATATTTTCAGCGTTCAATTGAGAAGCAAAATAAACTTGAAAAATCATTCGAATATGCGGACCTTAACTTTAATGTGCTTGGCGCTATTGTCGCAAAAGTAAGTGGAAAAAGTTATCCAGATTACATTAAGGAGCATATTTTAACGCCTTTAAACTTGAGCAATACCGGTTTTATACAATTGAATAATTCATTCTTGCCTGATGTTGATCCCTATATTAACGGATGGATATTACGTAAGGCTGCTCATCGGCCCTTTGATCCATCTTTTGCCCCCAGTGAAGGACTTGTAGCGAGTGTTAATGATCTATTAATCTGGTTAAAGGCAACTCTATCTCAAGATGAAAAATTGCTGCAAACAAAAACCTATCAACAAATGCTAATACCTAGAAAAAGTACCGAGTGGGGCGAGATCAAAATGGGTTTGGGCTGGCAGTTGTATAGTAATGAGCATGGAAAAGTTATTCAACACGCAGGATCAGTTGCGGGTGTTCAAGCTTTGCTGATTGCTTATCCAGATATCCAACGCGGAATTGTTATTCTAAGTAATGCAGATGAACTGCCGAGATGGGACATTGCTAAAAGTATAAATAAAATACTAAAATCAAATCCACACCGGCTTTAAACTCCGGTGGTTACTCACTGGCAATTGGTCAAATATTACTTCGACTTTCAAACCCTGTGGGTCCGCTGTTGGCACTTAGAAGACCATTTTGATGTTGGTTTCTTGCGTTAGAAAAGGTCTTCAAAGTGGTAACAGTTATCATAATTCAACTGCTAGATTTTCTTTGTTTAATAGTAAAACAAACCGTATAATTGACCAATATATTAGTCGTTATTTCCAGTGACTAATTCCTCTTTACATTGAACGGATTTAAATTTAACCTTCTGATATCCCACAAGTTATCCTGTTAGCCCATGCTCGATTGGACATAAAGTTCCGTTTTATATGGCTTTATGGCTTTGCGGGGCACTATAGGAGCCCTGTAAAAAAATAAAACTTCTCAAAAGGGCTCCCATTTTTCGAGGGAAAACTAGTAAGAAAAACAGTCATAAAGTCACAAATCATCAGAAAATTATTATGTTTATTTTGATTTTTGATAGGCTAAAAAAATAAGAATCTTTTGGTTTCTCTGTTTTCAATCATAATTTCTGATATTCAGTCAACAACCTAAGTGATCACTTTGTGCGCTTTATAGTCCTTTTAGTCTGAATAAGACCATAATTAGGATGTTCAGATCATGAAAATATGGGAATTAACATTGTTTTTAGAACTGGATATTATTGTGAAGTCTCAGTAATATCCTAGGTTTGACAAAAATAATAAATTTGAGGTTCCTAATGCTTTGAAATTATGGGATATTGTTGCGAGTTAAATAAGTTTTATGGGACGGAGTTTACTGAGAAGTCTCCATAATAAGCTGTTGAACTAAACCGCTTCGCGGGGAGTGCCAGCTCCCTGAACTTTCTTTAGATTCCAACCACACTTAACTTGCTACATCACCCATTTTTGGAGGTAAGTTATGACACCACTCAGACAACAGTTACTTGACTGTATGGAAGTACGACACTTTTCAATTAGAGCACAGCAAGCCTATACTTGTTGGGTTTACGACTTAGCAAAACATACCCATCGATCCCCTGATACGTTACAAGACAGTGAGTTAAAAAAATACCTTTGGTCGTTAACCTTCGAACGTCATTTATCGTCAAGCACATGTGCACAGGCTTTTCATGCATTAACTTTTTTTATGGTCAGGTGCTAGGACGAACATTCACTGAACGCTTGTTACCACCGATGAAGCGACAGCAGAAAATCCCTGAGCTTTTAAGTGTATCTGAAGTGAAGCGGATCATTGATGTCTGCCGTAACCCGAAATATCGTATGATGATCATGTTGTGCTATGGCTGTGGTTTACGCCTTAGTGAAGTAAGTATGCTCGCTCAAAGTGAACAATATAGCGGGTGAAGAGAAGGTTATACATCTTCAACAAGGCAAAGGCGCTAAGGATAGACGTATCCCCGTATCTGACACCTTGCTACACCAGTTACGACTTTATTGGCAAGGTCTTCATCCCATCATTTTCCTATTTTTTAAGCCAGGAGAAGATCAACCTTTACATCAATCGTCATTACAAAAAGCTTATTACAAAGCGAAAGAGGATGTGGGGATTTTAAAAACAGGCGGGATACACGCCTTGCGACATGCCTTCGCTACGCATCAGTTAATGGCAGGTATGCCACTACCCGAGTTGCAGCATATCCTCGGCCATAAAGATATTCGAACCACTGTGCGATATACCCATTGGTTACCTCATTATCAAGCGATGGACGGAGCACAATTTGATTTACTCAAACAACTGGAGCAACAATGATGAACGGCTCATTGCTTCAGTAAATTATCGCACAAGGACTGCCACATCTTGAGAAGAAAGCCATCACACAAAGACAATGGCAAGTGTTGCATCACCTTCAGGATTGTCGAACTCAAGCGATGGGAAGTTATCAATGGCACTGCAATCACGGTGAGCAAGATACCCAGTGGTATTGTTCTTGTCGTGACCGACACTGTCCGGTGTGCCAAGGGAAATCACGAGAGCAATGGTTACGCAAACGACGAGAAGATATACTCCCTGTCGCTTACCATCATGTGGTATTCACTTTACCACATCAGTTTAATGGTTGGGCAACATTACACCCAAAGGTGCTTTATAAAATGCTATTCAAGGCTGTCTGGCAAACATTAAGTGAATTCGCCAACGCGAGACATCACATGGAGGGTCAATTGGGTATGTTGGCTGTGTTACACACTTGGGGTCAAACTTTGTGCAGGCACATTCATTTACATTGTCTCATTCCAAGTGGAGTATTAACCCAAGACAAGCAATGGTGCAATAGTCGCAAGACCCACTATTTATTTCCTGTTAGAGCGTTATCGGTGAAGTTCAGAGGGAAAATGCTTAATGGTTTAGCTCAAGAAGCTAAAGCTAATAAACTACATAGACTAGCGGCAGAAATGATTTCACAAGGTTTGAATGAAGCGGCTCGGTTGAAATGGAATGTTTATAGCAAACCAACCATAGGTCATACCGATGCAGTTGTTAACTATTTAGCACGTTACTGCAATCGAGTCGGCATTAGCGAAAGTCGTTTATCTTTAAGCAGCGAAGATAAGGTATTAATGCGCTACAAGGATTATCGTACCAATGAGACAGCGCATATGGATTTATCTCCGGCAGAGTTGATAAGACGATTCTTATTACATGTTCTCCCAAAAGGATTTATGCGGCTGCGTTATTACGGATTCATGGCAAATTCAATAAGACGGAAGTCGTTAACCCTCATTAGAACAAGCTTAGATAAAGCGGTTGAGAAGCTCGAAGAAGTTATCACTGACAAAGTAGAGGGTGAAATAGGGCCTGAATGTCCCAGTTGCCATCATAGTGGCATGGTCTTGATAGGAATTATATTGCCCAACAAGCAGTTAGTACGGTTTCGAACGATCTAGTTGAGTGGTATTAACGGTTAATTATGCGCTGAAAAAAGCGATAGTGGAGGCTTCGTTTGTCTTGAATAAAGCCCCTGATAAGGTAAACTGGATTGATAACGTTGAGCAAAATAGAGTAAGGAAGCTATTGAAAATTCAATTTATGGATAATCACCTTCCTACTGCTGTAATGACTCAAAAAACAAAAACCATATAGACTGTGCCTGGCGGCTCAGTCCAACAGGACATTTATCTCTCATGCTTCGACAAGAGATAAATGCTTAATTGTTAGCCGTTTCTGCTATCAATCAGATATATATAGTTGTACTTCACTAAAGATAAATATCTAATCAGTACAACTACAAAAATACGACTGTATGTTATTGGATAAAAATATAACTAGGTTGTATTTGTTGGGGATGGGAGTTACATGTAGCGCCATTTTCATCATTTATATAAACAGAAAGTATCTTGTCTTCGAATTTAGCAGCAAGTAGTAATGAGGAAGCTGTATCACTGTTACTACATTTCCATAGGCCTGGTGCCGTATCTATTGTAAAAAGGAATTGTTTTTTATTATGTGCATCTGTACATGCCGAATGATCAGCCAATATCTTCATTACTTTTCCTGCGCACGCAATATCTGAAGCGTATGAATTGAATGTAAAAGTAAGTAATATAGTTAAGTAAGTGTATTTCAAGTAGTTTTCTCTATTTTAGTTATGTTGTTTGAAATTTAATATTAAATTATTTAATTTCAATAGTAAATATATTATCTTAGCAGTAAATTATCTATTTACTTTTAAATTCAAATGATTATGTTGTTTTTTATAAAGTTGATATAGTTAAGAGGGGCTTTAAATTTTTCGGATTAATCACGTAAAATAACATCTATTCAAGCTCCTTATAACAAGCAAATTAATTGGGACACGCAGAGCTTGCTAGGTTCCACTTCGTTTCACATTTTAGCAAGCACTACTTAGCCCGTTATTGGGGCGTTAGGTTTTTGACGAACATAAGGATATCTATGAAAAAATTAATATTATTAATAACTTTAATCAGTACAAGCTCTTTTCTGAATCATTACCTAAGCCATGGTATCAAACCAATCTTGAAGAATATGAAGCGGGTGTAATAGTTGGGAGTGATGAGTTTCATAAAAACGTTGGCTATTTAAAGTCTAAAACAAAAAAAAACGAGCGGTGGAGATGTTTTACAACACATTTCACCGCTAGAAGAATGGCTTGGCCGTAGAGTTAGACTTACAGCTTTTATAAAGTCAAATATAACTCATGGATACGCGAACATGTTCATGAGTATTAAACATGGTTACGGATATCAATCGTACGATTACATGCCCGAATATAGAATTAAAGGGCAAACTGATTGGCAAAAGCTTTCTATTGTTTTGGATATTCCCTCTGAGCCAAATGCAGAGATCCTCTTTGGTGTTATGTTTAAAGGGCAAGGAGAAGTTTACTTTGATGAATTCAAATTTGAAGAAGTTGGATATGATATTGATGTTACAGGTGAAACTAAAATCAGAGGTAACCAAGGGAGGCCTAGCAATTTAAGTTTTGAAAGTAGTGTGGTTAAAAATCAACCTAACTAGGCAATTAAGTCGGTCACATAACAGCTTGCTGTATTTCACTTCGTTCAACCATTTTAGCAAGCTATTATTTAGCCGCTTATTGCGGCGTTATACGTTTCTATAAAAAGGAGTTTAATAATGAGTAAAGAGTTTCAGTTCAAAGTTAATGAGCATCAAATTAAAATACTATGCGGTTTTCTTCTCATTAAACTTTATATTGATGGTGAGTGCAGAGATACTGATAATGCATTAAGTTCAAATGGAAAAACAGCGATATTGTCTGCAAATTTAGGTGAACTTGGTATTTTAGAAATAATTCCTAAATCATCCGGCTTGTTTTCAATCGAAATTGATGCTTATTTAGTGGGGCCTAGTGAAAAAAGGCACGTTTTTAGCTCTCATAAACGGTTGTCACTCAAAGAACAACGTATGGCAAAATAAACGTATATCAAGAAAATTAAAAGGACAAAAAACAGTTGGTTTTTGCTCCTGCGTCGCTTATTTTAATCAACTATTTTAGCCCATTATTTGGGCGTTATAGCGCATGATTAATCTATACTCATTTTTTATGATACCTCCATTTTTCAGTTAGTCTATTGCTGAATAACGTCTTGTAGCTAATAATCCTCCATCAACTCCTGTAAATATCCTGCCAAATATTGTAAATATTTTGTTAAAGTGTTGGGTGTGTGGCGTTAAACTGTTAGGTTTTCGTCCTTATATATTAAGGGATATTTTATTCATGTAAATCAAAAGCTCAGCGTATGTTGTTCCTGTTGCGCAAAATACGAAACCAGAATCAATCAAACAAGTAGCTGAAGAAATCACAAAAAGTAACCCTGCGAAATGGCAAGATGATATCGTTATATTATCATCAACTGGTGGCGGTCACCCTGAAAGGCCTTCTAAAGAAAGTACAGAAAGTCTCTCTGTGACATTGCAAAATGATATCGTTTCCTTTCTACATCCGGTGGCGGTCACCCAGATAGACCACCTGAGCCAAAGCCAGAAATACCACCCAAAACATAATGATAAGTGTTGAACTTGGCTTTTAAATTATTAAAATTAATACTGCTATCTTGATGGTTATTTTTATATATGGATTGATGGTGTCGACAAACAGATAAAAGAAACCGTAATCGATGAACTCTATTTATTTCGTTCTTCTCAAAATATGTTTGGCGGTATTATTTGGAATATATTTTTTAAGCCCTGGTGGACAAAGGTCGTTCCTAAGTTTCATATCTGAACGCGTTACGATGGTCGGAAAAAAGATAAGAACCAAAGATAGGTGGTGACCATTTCAGGCGTAATGATTTGCATGATTGTTATAAAACAGGTCAGCAGTTTAAAAAAGACGTTCGACTTGTCGCACCAAAAACAGGCTCTAAGATGATAGAAATAGACGATAGGGCATCTTACTCTGTGCTTCATCCTCATTATTTTGGTGTACCTGAAACAGAAGAACTAGAAAAAAGCGCAGAAACAAAACCAGAAATACCTAAAGAACTAATCGCTAAAGGCAAGGCCATTGAAGTACAAACGTCACCTTACTTTCTATTGGCACTGTTAGTTGTCTTTAGCGGTATCTATTATTTTGTTAACGATTGGTCAGCACAGCAGACCATTAAAAAGAATAAGCCCGACATTCCTCTTTTTACGTTTGATAAAGGGGACTTCTTTACGAACTCAGTCGATGCACTTAAAAATTCTGCCTTAGGACAGATTTTTATTAACTGCTCACAACACAGGTCTGATGGTGTTTTCGATTATTGTTTTAACAATGCCAATGGTGACATTGTTAGGCCTGAAAACGCAGGGTACAAAGTACTCTATAAATCAGAGTGTCATGCAAAACTTGCCAGAGGTAAAACGTAACTCGATACCTATTGTAATCCTGTCTCTTTTAGTCAAAGCAATCCCATACCCAATCAAGCGGACACAAGCACGTAAAGGCTAACTGGATAATCTTTATACAGCGAAGCGGAAGCTTCTCTGTTCAGGCGTTAGCAGATTAGTTTGCGATGGTTAGTGAGTCCAAACACATTAAGCAATTTATAGCATCAAGGCCGCACCATAGTTAATTGATTTTTGTCATCCCCCAAGCGCAACAAATCAGGTTGTTGAATCGAAATACTCGACCTGAAACTGGTATTTAAGCTAAAAATCACAAAACTAGAAGTTTTGACATTACTAATTTTTTGTCATAATAAGTTAACAAATAACAAGGAATGTTACTTATGACTACAGATGATTTCGCTCGCCTAAACTCCCTCTCTGAAAAAGCCATGAACGAAACAGCCTCAAGAAATGAATTAAAAGAATTAAAAGAATTAAAAGAATTTAATGAATTTAATGAATTTAATGAACTTCTGGAAGATTGGAATGAATGTGGAGAATTTAATTTGATTAATGGTTTGCGTAATTAATCAACAGTTATTTATCCTCAATTAATCTTTTTCTTTTATAGTCTCTTTAAAAAATCCTTAAGTAGTAAGTGCTTAGCTTATGTGTTAAAAAATGAAAAAGGAAAACGTTTATGTATCAAATGTAGACATTTTCTATTTAATAAGACTGTTAGAATTTTAAATTATAAGGTGCTTATCAATTGAAAAATGTATGGAAATTTCTTAATGGACCTCTAATTTCAGCTGTAGCTGCAGGTGCAATAATTTGGGGCTTAGATTACAGCAAAGAAGATGAATCTCGACAATCAGAAGCCGCGTTTTTATCTCAGATTAATGAATTATCTAAGAGTTATTTTGAATTGGCTGAATATGCAAAAAATACGAGAGAGCTACTTCACTTTCATCAACCAGAAATCGATATTCCTGAACCAGATATTATTACTGAACAATGGAATACTGTTTTAGATGTAAGTTGGGTTAAAAAGGGCTACAAGACAGACGTTTACAAATTTGCATCGTATGACAATAACAAGCTTAAATTCTTCGTTAATCTCGACGATATTGATGAACAATCGGCTTCTATAAGAATTACAGGCCAAGGAAACTACAAAAAATCTGGAACCTTAGATAAAAATGCAGCGTTTCCTTTTGAATTTAATGGCCAAAAACTTAGAATAAAATTAATTGATATAAGGTCGGCAGGTTATTTCAGAGGACTTGCTATGTACTATACAATAGAGAAGTCGACTCAATAATATTCTAACAAGTTGCTAAAAGGAAAATAACCGTTGGCCATCGCTTCGCGATTATAGCCAATCATTATTTTCCGCTTTGTAAGGCGTTCGGTTTTAATCATTATAATTATAGATTCTGTTTAAGGATGAGTGGTATGGAAAAAAGTGATATTAGAAATATAACTATAGCAAATGATGCTTTAACTAGTGCTATAAGAGATCAAGTCAGGGACGAAGTTGATGCAAGTGTTGCTAGTCATACCGCATTTACAGCTTCTCCAGAGTTATTAGAATCTATCCAAGCCCTTCCCGACACAGAAGAAAAAACAGAATTATACCATAAATATATTAATATTTTAGATGAGCATCAAAAAACAAAAACAGGGTTTTATCTAGAGTTGTTGAAAATAAAATTGAAAAAAACAATAAGATTGTTGATGCTGAAATTGAAAAGGATAAAGCAAGAACTGAGGTATTTTCAAATACAAAGTTATTAATGTTTTTTATGTGTTTTCCAATAGTAATAAGCCTAATTATAATTATGTTTAATGGCTCTTATATTTTTTCATCTTTTGTAATGTTGATGTGGTACGGCATGGTTTTAGCTTTATACTTTTCCCAATCTGATGCCCTTAATAAGTTACTAAAACATGCCCCCAACAAAGGTGAGTCATAAAATCCACAAGAACTTCAAACAGAAAAAATACAGTTGGCTGTTTTCACTTTGTTCAACATTTAACTAACTATTATTTCCCTCTTAGTGAGGAGTTATTTTTATACCCCCGTATAGTAATACGGGGTAAAGAATTTAGTGTTTACATCATTCACTTTTACTTTGTCTAAGCCAATTAGTAAAATACTGAACTTAATCATTTATGTAGTTTTATGTAAATAATGAAGCTTTTTGTTTATGCAATGGCCTATAATTTTTTATATCTCTATTTTACTAACACCAACATTTGAGCTATTAGAACTACACTGTTTCCAATCATAACTAGCCCTCCATAAAATATAATTGACTAATTTTTAATCTTTAGTAGTATTACTTTACTTTGGAATGATTATTTCAAAGCAAGTCCGGTGCTATTGATATGGAAGTCGAATCGCTGTTTCTGTTAAGAATATTTACCTTTTCATTTCTTTCGCATTTTTTTACTCCTGAAAATATTAATGCTGATTATGTAAGGAATGATTATGAGCTACAAAATAAACAATAAAGAATTTGGTTCTGTTGGGGAGTTTGTTCTTCAAGGCAGAGGCTGCGCTACTATTACGCCAAACCATTACCAAATTAAACGAAATGACGAATTAGTTTCGGGATTAAGAAGAACCAATTCTCGCCCCTCAAGTATAATAATACCCATTAAGTTCATTCATATAGTAGACGGCAGCAATGGTCACATTACGCAAGCCCAACGCGAAGCGCAAATGTCAGTACTGAGAGAAGCATATGGAATTTATGGGATAAATTTTGAATATTCTGAAAGTGAAGTCGTTGTTGAGGAAAATAGTCAATGGTACAGGATGGATCATGGAAGCTTTGAAGAACGAGAAGCTAAAACGGCTTTACAAGAAAACCCTAAAAAATATTTAAATTTTTATACTGCTGGCCTTGCGTCGGGTCTATTGGGCTGGGCAACTTTCCCATGGGAAAGAGAGGGCGACTTTACAAAAGATGGGGTTGTAATGCTCGATAGCACACTTCCTGGTGGGGACATACAGAATTTCAATTTAGGAAAAACGGCTATACATGAAATTGGACATTGGCTAGGATTATTCCATACATTTCAAGGAGGATGTCAAGCTTATGGAGACCATGTTCATGATACACCTCCTCATGCAGCACCAAATTATGGAAAGCCAGAAGATGGGCCACATAATGCTTGCTCAGTTGATACCGGAAATGCCCCAATACATAATTTTATGAATTACGTTGATGATGCGTGGATGACTAAATTTACACAGGGACAAATTGAAAGAGTTTGGGATCAAATATCACTTTATCGTTCTGAGTTTTTAAGTTAGGAGAGAGAAAAGTGAAGGTATTTTTACTGTTTTTGATGATCTTACTTAATACTGGCTGCTCCACCAAGTTGCAAACATTTGATTCGTCAGCTAATGCAACCAAGGGAATTCCTGTACCAACCCCTTTGCTTGTTAAAGTAACTACAACAACGAGCTTTAAAGCAATTCCAGGAACTACTAAAGCAGAGGCTAAAATTTGTGATTCGAGCGAGGTGGTTGAAAGCTACGATTATATTTCGTCTGGCGACTTCTATTATGTGAATTTTGATCCTTCTCAGTTTGCTGACGGTTCTTTTGAAATTAATTTTAATGACAAAGGACTTGCTTCGAAAATATCTGTGAATTCAGAAGCAAGTTCGGGCGTTTCTGCGGCAAATAGTATGTTAGAGACTCTTTTACCTTTCTACAAGGTTCCTAAGGCCGATAAACTAGCTGCCAAGAAAGATGATGGGAGTACTTCTGCAAGAATTGCTCAGGCCTCAAAAACTTCAGCAGCGGATCTAAAAGCAGAACACTGTGTTGTAGACAAAAAAACCATTGCGTTAAGTAATATTACTGTTAACTAAACATAAGGATTTTAAAAAATAGCTTTTCTGATGGTGTAAGCAAAGCCTGATTATTTGAAAAATATTTCAATTTATTCAGGCTTTTACTGGTTATTAGTAAAAAGTGAAGCCCTATAGCTTTATTAAAACTTGATATGTAATGTTTTAATTAAATTTCTCATGCAATTTATGCGGAAATAACTGCGTATAAACTTGTCCCTTCACGCCTTAAATCATGGTAGCGTAAGTCTTCGATACCTAAATAATTTCTTACTCGTTGGAATCCTGCTGTGACACTTCTTGATTTATAAGGAAAAATTAAGTCACTAGTTTTAGGTTGTTTAGTGGCAATACAGAAAGATTCCCCCAAGAGCGGGGCGATCATGTGATTACCTTCCTTTTTACGGGGATCTTTTCTGTCTCTAACAATAATCGTTTTATGCTCTAGGTTTAAATCGTCCCATCTAAGTTTGCAAACTTCACCTATACGCATACAGGTAAGAATACTGAAATCTAAAATATCTAAGTAGGGAATTCTGACATAACCATTTGGCTTTTGTTTTTCTCTTATTCCTAATCCAACTTTCAATTTATCGAGTTCAATCTGAGTTGGCCTTCTAGTTCTCCGGTCACTATTACCGATTAAGCCCATATCTATAAGTATTGGTATAGTTTCTTCAAAAACTGAACAATTGACTTCAATATCAAAAACAGGCTAAGCTTTTTTCATTACTGCACGTAAATAGTAAATATCATGATAAACAGTTGTTGGTTTCGCACCCGCTAGTTGTCTTATTATACAGTGTGCTATTAAATCACTCGTTTTAAATTTATTACTTTCTATTTTTGCTATATCACAGTCTCTAAGCATTTTTATTACATATTGTTTGGTTCTGCCTGTTTTCTCCCATAAGTGAACGTCTTCAAAATATAAATCTATCAATGCGCTGAGACGTATAGTTTTCTTAATACCTATTTCGTCATTCTCTATTTCTTGAACACGTTTTCTGCCGTATGTTCGAGCGAGTTCTTTTTTGCGGAATGTTTTAGATTCTCGGTGTATAATCGCGTTGTTTTTTTTAACAACGATTTTACAGCGATAAGAAAAGTCACCGTTTGCCTTTGTACGTTTTTCAATTGTAAAAGATGCCATCATTAACCCTATTGTTATGGGGTACATATGGGGTACTACACATCGAAATTCAGGGTAGTTCACGGTAGATCACTGTAATTCCATACAGTGTATTGATACGGTGTTTTTGTGTCAATCCCAGTAAAACAGCTAAACTCAGCTAACCCCATAGATCACCGATTTTCTATTGCGCCCATGCTCGATTGGACATAAAGCTCCGTTTTATATGGCTTCTGCGGCTTTGTGGGGCACTATAGGAGCCCTGTAAAAAAATAAAACTTATCAAAAGGGGTCCCATTTTTCGAGAGAAAACTAGTAAGAAAAACAGTCATAACGTCACAAATCATCAGAACATTATTATGTTTATTTTGATAGGCCAAAAAAAAATCAGAGTATATTGGTTCCTCTGTTTTTAATCATAATTTCTGATATTCAGTCAACAACCTAAATGATCACTTTGGGCGTGCTCCCGCCATTAACCTCAAACTTTTAGCCATATATTTTCTAATGCATTATTTCTGTCATGTTACTGAGACGTCTTAGTTATACACCTCAATCAGTTAATTAAGTACGTTAAGTTCATGAAAACATGGGAATTAACATTGTGTTTAGAACTGAATGTTAATGATAAGTCTCAGTAATATCTTAGGTTTCACAAGAATTATGGTTTTTTGTTCCTAATACTTTGAAATTATGGGATATTATTGCGAATTAAATAAGTGTTGTGGGACGGACTTTACTGAGAAGTATCCATAATAAGAGACTATGGCGTCAATAGTTAATTTAAAACTTTTGGTGCTTCCCATAATACACCATCTCTTAACATTGAATTTAAGATCACAACCATCTTTCTGACACATGCAATAATAGCGACTTTCTTAGGTTTTCCTGCTGCTACTAATTTATTATAATGCGCTTTAAATACGGGATTAGATTGAATAGCTGACATCATAGCCATATACAAAACAGTTCTTACCTGATGACGACCTCCTTGTATTTTTCTTGTCCCTTTATATAGACCACTTTCCCGATTCATAGGCGCAACACCAACTAATGAACTGGCTTGTTTACTTGTAATATAGCCCAACTCAGGTAGGTTACTGATGATTGAAACTGCGGCAATTTTACCAATACCTTTCATACTTTGAAGTATGGTGTTTTTAGCTTGATAATCGGGGCAGCTTTCAATAAGTTGAAAGAGTTTATCTTCAATCTTTTTTATTTGGTGTTTAAATAAAGTAAGTACAGGCTTGATTGTCATAGCCAGGCTTTTTGGTAATATCTGAAGACGATTTTTCTCCATTGTTTGCATTACCATTAGTTGATTTCTTCTAGCCACTAAATCACTCATGGCCTGCATAGTGTCAGGCTTTAAAGTCGATAGTTTGGGTTTAATTGCTTCACCATAATGTGCAATTAACTGGGCATCGAGTTTATCTGTTTTAGCACGTTGACCTATGGCACCTGCAAAACGCTTTATGTGAATTGGGTTTGCAATCACAAAAGGTAAATTGGCTTTTGCACATGCCATAATAAAAGGCATTTCAAGGCGACCAGTTGCTTCAATAATAATGCGTTCAGGTGAATGTTTTTTAATTGTTTTAACCGCCTCTTTAATACCTATTTCATCGTTTGGAACGGTGAAATAAATATCAAGTGGTCGGATATAAATGTCGAGTTGGAATTTACCGGTATCGACGCCAACATTAATGTTTTGATTTGTATGTGTTTTCATATAAGCTAACTCTTGCTTGCGTAATGCGGGTTCGAGACCCAGTAGACTATTCGAGTGTGGTGCTTGGAGTTCTTTATCGCGTTCATTCTTATTAACGGTCTCTCATTAGAGGAGCCAGCTGTTAGACGAACTACGACAAGGAAGGCTTTGGTTGCAGCCAAAGCTTGGGTCTCACTTTACCCGAACTCGGTAATAATTAATAATTTTGATGGCTGTATTATCCATACAAGCTGTTAGTTGCACGCACTAAATCTGCTTAATTTATTTGCTAGTTCAGTGTTTGTCATAATTTTTTGCGTTTGGTTCAATCTTTGGTTTGGCAATGGAAGTGCCTTCAAATACTCACTTCATCTTTGCTCAATCCCGTTTTCACCTTTCACAGTATTAAGATCTATCAGCTTTTGTTATTAAGGCTCAAAGTTTAAGTTTGTTGTGTAGTGCGGAAGTGTTTCCTGTATCTTTCGCTTATCAAATAAACATGGTAACTTATTGCTTCTGTTATGCTTTTAATATCAAGCAACTAACAAGCAATTCAAACGGACAAATAACAGTTGGCTGTCGTTCGTTCCTCACTATTTTAGCCAACTATTAATTTCCGCTTAGCTTAGCGTTAAGTATCTATATAGCTTATCGGAACATTACTTTAGAGCTGTATTTTACAAACAGTGTCTTCTAGCATTTCGTTTAAGGTGTCAGCAGACTCCTTGGTCATTTGGAAGGGTAATGATTTAGCACCTAAGTGCCTAAATAAATTTAATCTATGTCGACCATTTCCAAAGGACACCATGAAAGTAACTTTCTCTTTTCGTTCTTTTTTGAAAAGTTTATCTATTAGGTTTTGAGCTATGGGGTCTACAAATTTGTCAACGGTTATTCTTGGCATCAAAGGTATTGCACTGTGTGCCTCTGGGTTATACTCATTGATCATTTTTTGTTGGAAATCTTCATCCCAATTTGAGTACTCACGTATAATATGGCCATCCGTTTGAGCTTTAATCATAGTGTTGAATGCTCTTTGTTCAATGATGTACACGTGACGACTGTCAGCGTATACATCATGCTCGAGTAAATATGTGTGCGTGTATGGCGCGTCATCAGATAGAGTTACTTTGATTTTTTTCATTTTACTTGCATCGTGAAGAGATTTTTTCTATCTTGGTATTAAATGTGTATAAAATCAAACACTTAACAGGTTGCTTGAACGGAAAAATAACAGTTGGCCATCGCTTCGCGACTATAGCCAACCATTCTTTTCCGCTTAGCAAGGCTACATGGACTCCCCTTTGTCAAGCAATAGCATCTCTTACAACAAGAAGATCTGACAGCAGCTCTACATTCGGCGTTTATTAGCTTTGTTACGCTATCGCCCTGATGATTTGCGCTTGAGCAATGCCTCATTCGTTAAACAGTGTTTCGAACACTTCCTTACTAAACAGGCTTTCTTGCTCTCGGTCTGACCGTGTTATCGTCAATTGCTAATGCACAGACACGGTGGGGTTAACCGTTTGGTTTAACCTCTTTACTTCATAAAAATTATTTTACATAATCTACCTGATATTCTTTTTTTGAGTGTAACAGTGCCCAAATTAATCGGGCGTTTTTAGCGGCCAATGCAACGGTCGCCCGTTTAAAACCTCGTCGTTCAACAAGGTCTTTTATCCACAAACTAGTTCTATCGGTTTTGTTTTTACAATTAGCAATAACGGCTCGTGCGCCATGAATCAGTGAGGTACGAATATGCTTTTC
>JABSOY010000015.1 GCA_013215385.1 Colwellia sp. | reverse complement strand
AACAAGCCATTCAAGCAGGACTTTTAACAGTTGGCTAGGTTCCGCTTCGCTTCACATTTAGCCAACAATTAAAAGCCTCTTAATGGGGCGTTAGGTGTAATCGCCACTTCGTTTTTATTGTTTAAAGCATTTGCCAATTTAAGTAGGGCGTTTGTGTTTTCTTTAAGTGGTTTTGGAGTGTTTCGCCAAGCTCTACGTCACTCTCGCCAATATAGTCTTCGGGCATTACCTAAAAACAAAATGTCCTCGCGAATTGGCTTTTTTTTGTTTGGTGTTGTGGCTCAAAATCTAGCAGTTGTGTTTATAAAGTGGCGAATGTTATATTAACTTTTAGTGTTTGCTTTAAGGTTTTGTATTTACAAATAAACTTCACCTAACAAGCAATTCAAACGGACAAATAACAGTTGGCTGTCGTTCGTTCCTCACTATTTTCGCCAACTATTTTTTGCCGCTTAATATGGGCGTTATATGCCAAGGAGGTTGCGTTGGTCGAACATTCAAATTTAACTAAAAAGCTTGCGTACATTTGTTCACTGATTTTATCTCCATTGTTCCTCTTTGGTTCAGTCGGTTATCCCTATATCATGATTACTAATGATGTAATATACGAGCTTTGGCCGTTGATCATTTTAATTTTAATCTCTATAGGTTTAGCGTTTTATTGTCTAAGAGTTTTCTACTTGTTGATGCGACACATCAAAACTCTTAACCATAAATTTGAGTATGATGAAGCGGGGATTATATTGTACAGCAACTCTAAGGTATCAAAGTTTGACTGGAGCAAACTGAAAAATTCTAAAGGGTACGCTGACTGTCAAATATTTTGTCTTATAGATGAATCCGGTAATCACTTAATGTCTGTATGGGAATACGCTTCGAATTACCGCGAATTTCGAGAGGTAGTGGCTAAAAAGCTTGGCATATAACAAGCCACTCAAGCAGGACAAATAACAGTTGGTTAGGTTCCGCTTCGCTTCACATTTTAACCAACTATTATTTGCCTCTTAGTGGGGCGTTAGCAGGCACCACTTGTTCATTTTTTAAAGTGCTTGGCTAACTCAATATTTCACATCAAAGGATTGGTGCTTTTCTCTTTTCTTCCTTTTTTGTGGCAACGTTTAGTTTTTAAATTGATTGGTAAGCATTCCATGTTATTGTTTATCAATTAAGTTTTGTAGCGAAGTGGTGCAGTGATTTTGTTCCTCACTTCCATCAATTTAGCTTTAGTGTGTTTTGTGGTGTAAGTGTTCTTAATAAACGCTTCTGCTAACAAGCCACTCAAGAAGGACAAATAACAGTTGGTTATGCTCCTTCGTCGCTTATTAACCAACTATTATTTGCCTCTTAGTGGGGCGTTATACGTTTCTCAGGAGGAGGGTTTGAAATCATATATAGTGTTTATAGCAATGATGTTTTTTAGCTTTCACTCTATTGCTAAAGATGACGTTAATTGCAGTGAAAATGAGATCTATACTGGTAAGTTATTTCAATTGGATATTAAAATGTCTTTTAGAGGCGTTTATGAATACAGGTTTTGTGTTGGTGATAAAAATAGTTATTTGGTCTCAACATATGTAGAGTATTTACCTCAAAACTTACCTGACTTAACTCACAAATCTACCGTAAAGTTAACTCCGCAGGTAACAAATGATTTAAAAGCTAAATATCAAAAAACTGTGACATCGTTATCTGAGGAAAACTCCAGAGGCAAAGATGGTTCTACTTGGTGTTTTCATCCAAAGAGTGGAATGTCCTATTCTCGGTTTTGTTATTGGAGTCCTGAAGCCAATACTTCAGAAAGAGGCTTAACTGAACTTGATCAATTAAAGACTTATATTCATAAATTATCGGGTCTTAAATAGTACATAAACTGGTATGGTGGCTAAACGTATAACAAGCTGCTCAAACGGACGCTAAACAGTTGGCTAGCACTCGTTCCTCGTACATTTTAGCCAACTATTTCTCGCCGCTTAGCAGGGCGTTAGGTGTAATTCCAATATATTTTTTTAGGTTTAAACAAGTTTGGTATTTGTTTTACTTTTCTTACCTAAATAACTTAATGTGTTTTCGCCAGTTTAGGCTTGGTTTTCTCACTAATAAGCTTTGCGCCATTTATTACTTCGTAATGCTGCAAAACTATTAGTTTCGGTTCTACCAGTTTTTAGTGGCTCAAAGGAACGTGTTGTGCAATTATAACGGCACGTGTAATTTCGTTAAGTGTTTGCTTTATTTATAGTAAACACCTAACAAGCAGCTCAAGAGGGAAAATTTACAGTTGGCTGTTTTCACTCCGTTTCAACATTTTAGCCAACTGCAAATTTCCCCTTAGCAGGGCGTTATGTTTACAATCTATTTTTGCATTTAATAAATGCGTATTTCGTTAATAAAAGGAGTTTCTGATGGTAGAAATAGTCAAAGAGAAAATTAAACCTATTTGTCCACACTGCGAAAAAGAGTTAGATAAATTAATTGAGGTAAATCGAGGCTGGTTTAGTGTAAATAGAGTGTTTTGTTGTCCTGAATGTCACAAAATTGTTGGTATGTCCGCAGGATCACAATAATTCGCATTGGTTGTGTTGTGTAAACATAACAAGCTGTTCAAGCGGGACAAATAACAGTTGGCTAGTTCCGCTCCGCTACACATTTTAGCCAACTACAATTTGCCCCTTAACAGGGCGTTAGCTGTACAAGGAACGTATGAAGAAGAATCTAGTATCAATATTTATAATCTCGCTTTTAGTTGCAGGATTGTTAGGGGGATATGTATTACTATCCGGCAAATTTGATGACATTAAAATGAGGATCCTGTTTAGTACCTTAGCTTTTACGGTTTATAGCATCATAGGCATATGCTGTAATTCAATCATAGGTGGCGAATATAAGTTGGTTGGGGTGATTGGCCTAGCGTCAGCAGTTTTTGGTTTAATATACGCTCTAATTACAACTTGGTTTACTCCTGAACTGTCAGGATTTCTCCAAATTAGGTTTTCACTTCTATTTATCGCTATGTGTTTTGCTCACATTTCATTAATGCTGCTTATTGATAAAACTAATAGTATGGTGTCTGGAACGATTTTTATTTCTATTGCTTGTAGTGTATTCGCAACTGTCATTGCGGTTTCAATGCTCTCAAGTCTTAGTGCAACATTAGGTAGCCTTAAACTGCTTGGAATTGTATCGATTGTCGGTGTAATATCAACAATTATTGCTCCAACCGTGGCGTGTACAGCTAACAAGCAATTCAACAAGGACTAAAAACAGCGGGCTGTTCGCTTCGCTCCATTTTAGCCCACAATTTTTAGCCTGTTAATTGGGCGTTAGCAGTACAGGGAAAGTTTCGTGAACGCATCCAGTTTCAGAGATAAAATGATTTCTCAAATCACAATCGGATATGATTGGGATACATTAAATAACTTCGCTGAAATTAAACTTGTTTCAAGCAATGGTGCTATTTCCTTATTTAAAATTATTAAGCTCACAGAGTATTCACTTTACGAGGACTTTTCAGCTAGTTACATTAGTCAATGTAAACTCATTATAAATAACTCTATGGTCTATTTAAGTTTGGATCCATCTGATGAGTTATCTAACGAAATTGACTTAGATAACGATTGTTTATGGTTTAAAGGTGGTAACATTGAGTCAGTGTAATGTACTGCTAACAAGGCATTCAAACGGACAAAAAACAGTTGGCTGTTTTCACTTCGTTCAACATTTTAGCCAACAATTTTTTGCCGCTTAATGTGGCGTTAGCATTACAAGGATTTGATGAAAGGTTATGACTCCAAAATTTAAAGTTTTTTCTTTGCCCCTTATATTATTTATGATTTGCTCATGCTCTACGACGCCACCAATCGTTGTTCATGATCAATACGGTGAGATGAGCGCGGATAATGAACTGTTTCGTAAAGAGGCGAGTGATTGCGCGTTACAAGCTAGGAAAGGTGTTAATGGTGCAACATTGAGTCAAAATTCACAGAAGGAAGATGTGACTTTTGCTGGCATCCAACTATTATCGTTTTTTGGCGGTAATGCTTCATGCATTAAATCTAAAGGTTGGCGCATTAAAGAGTAATGCTAACAAGCCACTCAAGCAGGACTTTTAACAGTTGGTTAGGTTCCGCTTCGCTTCACATTATAACCAACAATTAAAAGCCTCTTAGTGGGGCGTTATATTCACTAAGCTAGCAGGAAGCTATGAATCAATATTTTGATGAACACTTTTCAGGGTTAAAATTACAAAAACCTCTTTTTTATAATTGGCCTATCGGCTTAAGGTTTGAGATTGGACCTGATGAAATTGAGTTATGGAAAGATTCTGAACGTGAAACTATCAATGAAAAATATTTTGAAATTTCTCTGGTTCGGGCAGTATCAATTTTTGAAGCTGTATTTGGTAAAGATGATGATATTGAAATAATATATCAACAATATTCTGATGGTCGTAAGAAAATCAGAAAAGGTAACTTCATCTTTAAACAAATAAATGCTGCAAAAATCAGCCAAGTTAAAAGCGTAGATGTCCGTAACATCTATGAACTAGATTATAAATCTGAGTGTTGGAAAAGGCTGAATATACCAAACTTATCTGTCGATGATATTAACTATAAAAATATTTTGTTGTCATTAATTCATACTGATTTTGGTTGTAGAAAACCGTCAATGTGGGGTGAATGCTTCATTATAAATAAGACTAAGAGTATTATTTTAAATCTATATGACGATCGTGGTATGGATGTAATAAGCTCAAATAGAGAAGCGCTCATTCCATTGTATCAATCACATAACGAATGGCTGTTAAACTATGATCGTGAAAGAATGGATTTGGTGTTCTCGTGAATATAACAAGCCATTCAAGCAGGACTTTTAACAGTTGGTTAGGTTCCGCTTCGCTTCACATTTTAACCAACTATTAAAAGCCTCTTAATGGGGCGTTATCTATATCAGGAGAATTACATTTATGGATGAGTTTGAATATAAGATTGAAAAGGTGGATTATTCTTGGCTATCGAAAGGAGACGATAAATTAAGAGAGGTTTGTAAATTTCGGGGTCAAGAAGGTTGGGAATTGGTCAGCGCACAACATCGTTGGATTGCAAATGACTACCACCTTTTTTTTAAACGAAAAATGAAGTAAAAAAAAGTATTTAATTCAATTTATTCCATGACAGCAACAGGTATTATAACTCACTTAAAAATCTAAGAATATTCATCTGACTTAAGTAATGATATACTTAGTTTCAAGTTTCAAGTTTGAAGTGCGACAAAAGTAATTATTCATTAAAGCATTCCTCTGGTGTTTTATAACCAAGTCGCTTTCTTGGTCTTGTATTTAATTTAGCTGCGATGATATTGCATCGTTGCTGAGTTAACCCTTTCATCGATGTTCCTTTAACCAAATATTGTCTTATCAAACCGTTGGTGTTTTCATTCGTTCCGCGTTCCCAGGAGTGATGTGGATTAGCGAAGTAATAAGGGCAGTTAGTCGCTTCTTCTACTTTCTTATATTGATGGAATTCCGTACCGTTATCAGAGGTTATTGTTTTAAATTGCTCAGGCATTTTATTCATGAGTTTAATCGTCCGTTTGTTCGTTGATTTCGTCGTTCTATCATTTAATTGACCTATCAACGTGTAACCCGTTTTACGCTCAACGAGTGTCACAATACAATGTTTAGAGCCTTTTCCCATCACAGTATCTATTTCCCAATGGCCTTGTGTTTTTCGTGTTTCAACTTCTCCTGGGCGGTCAGCTATGTTTCGTTTACCGGCAAGCCTGCCGCGGCTGTCGTAAGCTTTATAGCGCTTGCGTCTTCTCTTATTAGCACAGCGTAATTGCTTCCACAATTTGCCGCCATTCTTTTTGTCACGCCAAATATATCGATAAATAGTTTCATGGCTGAAGCAGCGTAAACCTTCTTTTTTTAAATGCCCTGTTATTTGTTCAGGGCTCCATTGCTTATGTAATAATCTCCTCACAATGGCGTAATCTTTCTGGGTAAAGTGTTGGTTTCGCCTTGAACGTCGGCGTCGAGCTTTTGTCCGTCGCTGCGCTTTTATTGGTCGATAAGAGCCATCTTGATGCCAGCAGGTATTGCGTCTAAATTCACGATATAGGGTGCTTCGATGTTTTCCGATAGCTTTGGCAATGTTGATAACACTTAATCCTTGCCTTTTTAACGCGACTATCATATATCTATCACCCTCGGTGAGTTGTTGATACTTCATAGGTTTTTACTTCGTGGTAGGAGCAAAAAAATAAGGATATCGCAATTCATCGTTTTTATTAAATCGGGTGTCGCACTTAGTATATGAATTCGGCGAACATAACAAGCAATTCAAGCAGGACTAAAAACAGCGGGCTGTTCGCTCCGCTCCATTTTAGCCCGTTAATTGGGCGTTAGGCATTTCGGCATAGTTGTGGAGTTATTAGTGGTCAGGCAATTTGAAAAATGTGAGTGGTTTCGATATAAAAAATTAAGATTAGCTTCATTAAAAGAATCTCCTTCTTCGTTTGGTAGTACACATGATATAGAAAGCACGATAACTGATACAGGCTGGGAAAAACGTTTGGTAGACGGTGTTAAATCTAACTTAGATATTCCTTTAATAGCCTTACAAGGTGAGTTTTTAGCTGGTATGGCTTGGGGGAAAATTGATATTGATAAACCTCAAGTCGCAAACCTTTATCAGATGTGGGTTTCTCCTAATCATAGAGGGAAAAACATTGGTTTGGCTCTACTTACAAAACTTAAAGAGTGGGCAATAAAAGCTGGTGCAAAATCATTACGTTTAGATGTAACCATTAATAATGGTAGCGCACATCATTTATACGATTCGTTTGGCTTTGTAAAATCCGGATCACTTAAACCTTTAAGAGAAGGTAGTATCATTAAAACGCAAACAATGATTTTGGTTTTATAAAATGCCTAACAAGCCATTCAAGCAGGACTTTTAACAGTTGGCTATTTGCTCCTTCGTCGCTTATTTTAGCCAACTATTATTTGCCTCTTAATGGGGCGTTAGTATTTTTGTTTAATCAAATCATTTCGGTGAATAATAAAAAGAGGTATATATGAAATTTAAAAAAATAATAATTGGTAGTATATTTGGTTTTGTAAGTTGTTTTACTACAGCTAATGAAACAGTAGGGAAAATTTATAATTTATATGTAAATGCACATGGAATAGTACTATTTAAAATCGGAGATACTGCACCTCCTGAGTGCGTTGATGATAGATTTCCATTTGGTTTTCGATTAACAGATCCCGCAGGAAAAGAATGGTTTTCTATGCTCCATGAGGCTCAACGTACAGGTAAAGCTATTAACTTATCTTATAATGAGAATACTCCGTCACGGTGTACGGTGTGGGCTGTTGTTCATAAAGTATAAAATACTAACAAGCCATTCAAGCAGGACTTTTAACAGTTGGCTAGGTTCCGCTTCGCTCCACATTTTAGCCAACAATTAAAAGCCTCTTAATGGGGCGTTAGCTGTACAGGGATGGATATGCTGTTACATATAGTTGAGGAGAATATTCGAAACGAATTTCCTTCGCTTAAGTACTCGAAGAATGAATGCAATGATACTTTAATCATAGAAGGACCAAATTACTCTATTGGGAACATTGAACTTGAAGATGACCTAGATGAAGTTATTGTAATGGTTGGTACTTTTACCCATTGGCATGCCGCATGTTATGATCAAACTATGAGTAAAAAAAGCGGCATCAATTAGTATCGGCTGAAAGTACTGATTTCTTAAAAGAGCTATTCTCAAATAAACTTATATTATGGGGTAGTCACAAAACAGGTGGTGGGTTCTACAATATTGACTCCGATTTCAATGAACAAGATTCTCCTTGTGAGCCAATTGAAGTTGAACAATATTTTTGGTCTGGTGAAAAGTACAGCTAACAAGCCACTCAAGCAGGACTTTTAACAGTTGGTTAGGTTCCGCTTCGCTTCACATTTTAACCAACAATTAAAAGCCTCTTAGTGGGGCGTTATATGAATAATCAAGGGTGGAGTACAAATGAACAAAATTATACTTATGGTTTTAGGTGCTTTTTTGTCAGCATCTGTGTTGGCACAGGATTCAGACTTTAATCCTGAAAAATTTGCTAAAAAATATTTTACAGCATGGGCTGCAAGCCAATCACCTAACGCGACGAAAAAAAATTTGGAGGAGTACCTAGCTTTATTAACTGATGACGTAGGTCATCAACATATTCCATATGACTTAGACGATACACGCATTCCTAATGGAAAACAGAAAATGCGTGAGGGTATGAGTCATTATTTAGGTAAACATATTGAATACAAATCTAAACTTGTCGGTTATTCTTATGGTTTAAATGCTATTGCCATTCAGTATACAGTTACGCTTAAAGCGAAAAGAGGTCCGGACTCTCCAGTTGAAACCATGAGTTACAATGCTATGGAAATTTTAGAGATTGAAAATGGTAAAGTATCAATGATCAGAAAGTATCATTAAAATTCATATAACAAGCTGTGCAAACGGAAAAATTACTGTTCACGCATTTTGCTAAAAAGACAGCAAAATACGCGCCCAGCAATTTTACGCTTAACAGGGCGTTATATTTTTCTAGAATGCGGAGTTAATATCCATGCTTTTATGCAATATACGCACTATCAAAATTTGATTAACTTTGTGCTCTTTGTAATAAATTACATGGCTAGATTGAGGGTATTTATTATAGCCTTCCCTTATATAATCACAATTAACCCCTAACTCTGGTTCATCAGCTAGAAATTGAAATGTACTATCTAATATTTTTAAATAATTATTTCTCTGCACTGTGCCCCAAGTTAACTGAGTGTATCGAGCTATTTTAATTAAATCTGATTTTGCTTTTGTAGATAATAAAAATTTACTCATTAGTGGTTATCTTTATCCAACTCAGTTAATAAACTTTCATAACTGTAATCTGCAATACCGCTTTGTTCACCTTGGATTAGCATATTACGCAAATTTATTAATTTAGCTTCTTGATCTTCCAATACTCTTAAGCCAGCTCTAACAATTTCACTCGCTGAACCATAGCGACCTGTGTTAAGTTGTTGGTTAATAAACTGATCAAAGTGATCTCCTAGTGTAACGCTTGTATTTTTAGCCATAATATCCACCATTGTTTGTACCAATATATATTAGATTATGGTATAAAAAATATAACAAGGCAATTAAACGGACAAAAAACAGTTGGCTGTTTCAGTTTGTTCACATTATAGCCAACCATTTTTTGCCGCTTATTGCAGCGTTAGGCGGCACCACTTTTCTATTTTAATTGTTAATCAAATACCGTGCTTATATTTCAGGTTTTGTGGTTACTCTGCTTCGTGGGTTTTTGCCAAAATTATGTAGTGCGCTCAAACTATTTTTGTGTAAATGGCTCAAATTTACTGCTTGGTATTTTACCGTGGTGCAGTTATATTAATTTTGTAGTTTGCTTTAAGCTTATGTATTTACTGAACTGTTCGCCTAACAAACTGCTCAAACGGACATGTAACAGTAGCAATCTCCCTTAGTCTTAGTTCATATAGCTAAGTGCAAACGTTAGTCTTTTATAACCAGTTGAAATATTGGTTAATTAAGTTTGGGGTGAATTTTGCTATAGTAGCTCTTTATTGAATTAAAACGGAGAAAATTAATCATGATTATAAATCTATGGGTATTTTTAACCGCAGCTGTAGCCTTCACCGCACTATTTCTAATTATTGTTGCTTCAAATACAAATAAGAAGAAACTAAAGGAGTTAGAGATAGAAGCTTTGAAAATTGAAAGAGATAATTTGGATGCGGTGGTAGAAGAAGCTGTAAAAAAAGTAGTAATAGATCTATCAAGCAGAATTGAGGTGTTGGAAGCCATAGTTACTGACAAAAAATATGACTTAAATGAAGAAATAACTAATCTTAAGTGAAATCAGCTAATTTACACATAACAAGCCATTCAAGCAGGACTTTTAACAGTTGGCTAGCTTCGTTCCTCGCATTTTAGCCAACAATTTATCGCCGCTTAATAGGGCGTTATATGCTTTTTAAAACTTAGTCTTAAAGCAAAATAAATAAGTTTCACCAGTTAGGTTTTTGGTGGTAACCGCGAATAGGCTCCTTCAGCGTTGGTCGTTCCAACAGGCAAGGATTGAGCCATTCGCTCTAAATAATTAAGTGCTGTGGTTCAAATTCACAGTCGGGCGCACTCTTCAAATGTTAGGTTTTTTATCTGCAATAGCAGTAATATTTCTAACTTACTTTTTGTTAGCGCCTATCGAGTCTGATACATCAGCATCTGCTGCAAGTGCGTCAGGCTTAGAACTTATGTTTATCGTATTTCCAGTGTTATGCTTTTCTGTAATAACACTTATTCCTTCATCAATCGCACTGTTAAATACAAACGTACGAGTTGAAAATTATTTTATTGGTAAATATTGGCATTGTTTATGGGGTATAAATAGTATAATTTCTATATTCTATCTAATTGTTATAACTTACTTTTGTTACCTATTTCTGGTTCAAGGTATTAGCAACTAACAAGCGCTTCAAACGGAAAAATACAGTTGGCTGTTTTCACTCCGTTCAACATTTTAGCCAACTATTATTTCCCTCTTAATGGGGCGTTAGGTTGCACCACTGTTTAGCTGTAATAGTTAATACCATTTCAGTGTTTGTTTTATCAGTTTGGTGGGTTTTCGCCAAAATTATGTAGTGCTCTAAAACTACTTCTGTGTAAATGGCTCAAATTAACTGCTTGGTGTTTTACCGTGGTGCAGTTATATTAATTCCGCAATTTTCGTTAAGCTATCGTTATTACAAAACTGTTCGCTTAATATCAAATTTAAGCTGCACCAAGTATAGTTAATAAGACAATAGAATGGTTAAAAATTAGTAATGTAATTGGCACTATCCAATGTAGATAACAGTTGCCTTTGCTCGTATATTGCAGATTTTAGCCAAGTATTATCTGCCGATTAATGTGGTGTTAAGCGTTTCAATACTGAGGATGAAAATGATTGAATCTGAATCGAGTCTTTATAGTGGTTTCCCGAAAGGAACGAAGCATAAAAATACCAGTAATTCATCGATACCTAAAAAGCTTCCGGCTTTGTATCAAAGGTATTTTGCAACACTCATTGATTATATGTTTGTTTTTGCATGTGCATATTCAGTTTCAATTTACACCACGGTATTTAATGAAGGGTCGGCAGAGACATTTATAGCTATTATTGCTGCACTATTTATTTATGATGCATTGCTAACATCAAAGTTATGCACAGTAGGGCAGCTTATATTTGGCTTTAGAGTAAGAAGTCATAAGAATTTAAGCCGTATAGGTTTTGCATTAGCATTAAAAAGAACCGTTATTAAATTAGTGTTGGGTATTTATTCCCTTATAGCTATATTATTCAATCGTCAGAGGAGAGCTGTTCATGATTTAATAACAGAGACTATTGCGATTTCCCAAAAAGACGTACAATAGTATATTTTATATATAGATAACTAACAAATTGAGCAAAACCTTAAAGCGAACTAGCTAACAATTCCGCTTCGTTCCGCATTTCAGTCGCTTAGCGCGATTAAGATTCATTAAAAATTAGAGCTATTCCATAAATATGAAGTTTAAATATTCAATCATTACATTTGTAACAAGTACTGTCTTTATCTTGTTGTTTTTCATTAGTTTGCTTGGTGAAAACCATCATATAGATGATTTAATAAAGATTCATGTTAGCACACTAGAAAAGCAAAGTTTTTCTAATGATTGTGTTCCGATCCGAATAAATCAAGCAGTAAATAATGAGTTATCTTGTAATCAAAATAGTTTTATCTTTTTAGTGAGTTTACTTAAACGATTTGACTTAATTGCGGCTAAAAAATATAGCGTTAAGGTTACTCGGGATGTTTTTTGGATCCCTTTTTATTCTGATGACATAATTAAAGTTAGTTTAAGTCTTGTTGATTCTGAAGTAGATGATATGGGGATATTTAATGAATATGAATATCTATCAAATGTTTTCAGTGTAAAACGCCAGAATTCAGGGTGGAAATTACATGAAATATCGATAATAGATCCTGATTTAATTAATATATTCAATGAAGTAAAACAGGAGTTGAATTTTAATAAATATATAGTAAAAACCCCAAAAGGTTATATATTTAATAATGTCGAAATAAATACAGGTGATATGACCAATGTCGATAAGCTTTTGCTTAAATTTAACCTCCAAACAATCAATAGTGCTTTAAATTAAGTTGTCGAAAGCATAACTTAGTAAGAGAATTAACAGTGACGTTTAATAGTTTATCGTGTTATTGAACTTTTGTTATTTTTGAATTAGATTAGATTAACTAAGGAGAGTTAATCATGAAAAACGTTAAATTCATTTATAGGTGTTTTTTATCTAGTGTACTTTTTTTAATTGTATCTGGAGCTTTTTATTCAACGGAATATAGTAGGGAGTTAGGTAAATGGAGTTCAAATGGATATTGAGATAATTCGTCCCAAACAATTTCAAGATAAAATTAGGGATTATCATTTATACGTTGATGGTCATAAGTTTACAAAAATAAAACCAAATTCATCTCAAGTTATATCGGTGCCATCACATACTAAATATATTCAAGCAAAAATTGATTGGTGCTCTAGCCCAAAATATTACCTTGATAATTCGCCATCAAAAAAACTGATAGTAAAAAATCGAATTACAGGTGGCTTTCTCAAAGCGCTAATATTACCTTTATATTACATCACAATTGGTAAAAGAAGGTATTTACAAATCAAAAATTGTAAGTGAAAACAGACTGTTTTGGCCAGGACAACGGTTAGATAAGCAAATGTTGCGGATATCTATATTGTATATGATTTGATTATGGCTATCGCAAAGTATCATGTTCAAGAACAATATGTGAAAACGAATAAACAAAACTTAATAGACTCAGGGTTTGGTAAAACGCCATCATTCGGTGTTTTGTTAGCAGAAACTGATAGTGAAGTTGCAGGCTATTGCTCATCTACATGGAATTACTCTATTTGGCACGGTTCAAATTATATGAATATTGATGATGTATTTGTCTAAGAGAAATTCCGTGGCCAGCCAGTTGGTGAAAAACTCATGTTTAATGCCAAAGAAGTGTGCGTAACAAAAGGTGTTAGCCGAATGAAATGGGAAGTTGAACAAGATAACCTTGGGGCAATAAAGTTTTATGAGCGTTTAGGTGCCAATATTGATATCAAAGGTCTTTTCAGCTGGGATCTTGCAAACTAAAATTTCGTATCGGTAAGTAAGTCGCTATAGATAGAGGTAAAGCTTGAACATGTCAGAACTTCAACATTTATACTCTAAAATGTGGCTAGATTCTATTGATAGATATAAAAACAATAATTGCGAAACTGATCCATTAATAAATGCCCCTTCTGACAAGAGAAGAGGCATCACAGTTGTATCTTATTTTGATAATTCTGTTGAAGCTAAGATATCTAACTTCTTAAATGAGTTGAAACTGATTGAGCCAGAGCAATATTACTATCCAAAAAAAGAATTACATTTGACTATTCTTTCTATAATTAGCTGTATATCGGGCTTTAAATTATCAAATATTGATATAAAAGAATATTCTTCTATATTCAAAGAAGCAATTAAAGACATTGGCGTATTTAATGTTAAATATAAAGGTATTACAGTGTCACCTTCTTGTATTTTAATCCAAGGATTTCCAGATAATAAGCAGTTAAGTCATTTAAGAAACTCTTTACGAGAGGGTTTTAAAAAAGCACATCTTGCATCAACTATTGATTCAAGATACGAAATATCAACTGCTCATACAACGGCAGCTAGGTGCGTAACACCCTTTAAAAATAGTAGTAACTTTATAACGGTATTATCGCAATACAGAGATTATGATTTTGGCACTCTTGAAGTAAGTTCTGCAGAGCTTGTATTTAATAATTGGTACCAAAATTTAGCTATAACAAAAAACTTAGCTAGCCTAAAGTTAAAAGCTAATGATGAATACGTATAATATGTTTGTTAAAAGATGCTAGTTGGGCATCATATTGATAACTAGTTCACCAGTACAGGAGAAGCTATGACCGTTCACGAATTACCCTTTTCAAAAATAATATTACTCAGCGAGTCTATTGCTGAAGTCATAATCAATGAAGGTGTTGAATTAGATGAAGCTATGGTAGATCAATATCATGAATTCTTGCTTAAGCATTTAAGCGCTCCGTTTTCTTTGCTTATAAATAAGATCAACTCATATTCATATAGTTTCGCTGCACAGATTAATTTGGCAACACTGAAAGAAATTAATGCAATGGCTGTTGTTACCTATAATAGTGCTGCAGAATTAGCTACTAATAACCTAGCTACTGCTGTCCCGCGTGAAGTAGAATGGAATTTAAAGATGTTTACAAGTCGTGACAATGCTTTGAATTGGTTACAACTAGAACAAAAAACATAATAAGATATTTAAGCTGAACAGAAACTGTTCGATGTGTATTGTGACTTAGTAATTTTTGCCAACATCATTTGTTCGTATAATACAACGCTAGGTTATTAAATTGACTAATCAAACATGATATACAAAACGAGTAAACGACTTTGTTACTCAATCGAGCACTATGGTATCACATCAAATCTTCAGGATATAAAAAGGAATAGCATGTCTCTTTTAATCGCAATGATTTCATTCTCATTAGCAATGTCAATATCTCCTGGGCCAGTGAATATGGTTATTGTTTCTTCGGGTGCAAGTTATGGTATCCGTAAAACCTTTTCTTTTGTCTCTGGCGCTACCATTGGTTTTACATTACTACTGTTATTCATTGGCTTAGGTTTCTACGAAATCATAGATTTGTATCCAAACATCCTTAAATATATAGCGGTTGCAGGGTCTTTATTCATTATTTACATGGGCTATTTACTGGCAACATCAAAACCAGCACTCGATATAAAACAGCAAAACTTGCCAACTTTTATTCAAGGTTTTCTTTTACAGTGGTTAAATCCTAAAGCGTGGATTGCGTGGATTGCGTGCGTTGCGGGGGGGGGGCGTTGTTTTCAGTACCGAATGATAACGGAGTATTTTTAACTTTCTCACTGGTTTATTTTGTGGTTTGTTATTTAGCATTATTTTCTTGGTCTGTATTAGGTCATAAAGTAACAATATTGCTAAATAGTGAATTTAGGTTAAAGACTTTCAATATATTAATGGGCAGTTTATTAATTGTAACGGCGAGTTTTTTACTTTATACACAATTTTAATGACTTTTTGAATGGCTAATAAGTTATTCTAAAGAACGCAAAAACAGTAGCTGTTTTTAGTTTATGCAACATTTATTAAGGCGTAACGACTAAGGAATCTTTGATGACAAAAACTAAGCACAAACGAAAAGCTTCAAGCCATTCTAAAGCTAATAAAGTTAAAAAAGCGCAGTCACCTGGACTGATAGCTTTATACCCAAAAGTATTTGTTTTACTTGGTTTGTTCTTTATTGCATTAGGTATATCCCTGTTAGCTTTTAAGCCACAAGATAATGCAATATTTGGTTTAGCTATGCTTGCTATTCTTGCTGGTGTGGTGATAAGTTTTTACGCTAAATTTCCTGTCACCAAAAACAATACGCACTAGATCTATACAATACCAGTTTGACAACAAGTACATACAACAGCGTTTTAAAATTTCGTGAATAAGACAGTAAAGTACTTTCAAAACACTAGATTTTTCTATAAATTAAGCACTTATTGAAGGAAATAAATACTTTGATATTAGATTAATACAGAAAAGAGTTTGAGCAGGCAGCAAATCGTTCCGTTTCAATGCCTATGGCAGGAACAATAATTTGGGCTATTGTTGCTCTTTTAAGTACCCAGCTTGATGACAAAATAGCTGTGTATATTTTATTGTTTGCAACCGAGGGGATTTTACCAATAGCTTTGGTTATGGCTAAAATAATAAATGAAAACTTAGTCTCATCATCGAATCCTCTGGCAAAACTGATGGGATTTTGCATCATAATGGTTAATCTTCTCTGGGCAGTGCACATCCCATTGCTTTACATGCTCCTGAATTTGTCCCGCTAAGTTTAGGTCTCGGTTTAGGACTTCATTGGGTTGTGTATTCATAGATAGTTGACCATTCTCTTGGTTTAATCCATGCTGTGTTACGAAATGTTTTAATCGTAACAGCTTGGTACTTATTCCCTAACGACGGAATTATCGCTATTTCTTGTGTCATCGTTTTCACTTATTTAATAAGTATTTACCAAATGTTAACCAGAAATATAATAAGCGCATAATGGATTAGCGCTCGTTTCACATAAGTTCAGCAACTATTTTCTGTTGCTCAAAAAGATGTAGGTTTTCGTCAACCCAAGAGGTGAGTATCAATGAAAAGCAAACTAATAAATTTATCTGAAAGGGTTGCTAAGGCAAATGATCAGTTCTCCAGCAAGTTTGAAAGTATTGATACATTAATGGGGATAATGGATAGAACCCTGCGTAATAAAGGCATGGCGGCTGATGCGATTACCATTGATTGTAAATCACAAAATAAAAAAATCGTTTTAGTTATCCATGATGCGAAACCTGATGTTGTAGAAATCGCATTGGGTAACAAGGCCGGGCATATTTACTCATCGTCTGAATATGCTTACAATGAAGTATCTGCAGCCGTAATTGTAGATATTATGGCAACGAATTTTTTACCGCAATAATGATAACAAATTTTTTCAACTGAAATAAACCTTTGCAGGAGCTCGTTCTTCTCAAATTATTGCCGGTTAACAAGGCGTAATTCGCACTAATGTGCAGTTATTTTACAGGTATCTTCCAATGGATTTTAGTAATATTTTAGACAGTTTAATTTTGCTGACAAGCGGAGTTCTAATTTGTCTTTACGGTTCAGGTAAGCTTTTTTCTGAGCTTGGTAATAAAGAGTCAGTTAATAAAGGTAAAATGAAAACCATTTTAATTATCGGTTCAGTCATAATTTTCGCTGGCATAGTACCGTTAGTGAGAAACATCTAGCGACAGACATTTTAATATAACAAGTGTATGTAGAACACATCAGCCAAAAATACACTAAACAATTAATTAACTCTTATTTTTCAAAGATCATACAACACGGTGCTAACGATGTAATAGAGCTTTGTACGCCCGTAGTTATTTACATTCATCTTTCCCTCCCAAAATATACAAACAGCTTTTAACACTGGTTTAGGTTTGATAAAAAATTAATATGCAAATCAATTCTCATTTTGCAAAGCTACCGACGCACAACGCAACAAACTGACCACAATATATGTAACCATTTGATTTCATATGTGTTAAAAATATGGCGTGCAATATGCTTTGATATTAATCGAATGAAGTAAATCAAGATTTATTATAGATATTCACACCTGCGTATAAGGAATCTCAATGAATAAATTAAAGTTATTTATACTCCCGTTGGTCTTACCATTACTTTTGAACTGTGGAGGTGGGGGAGGCGATAAGGCTAGTGTTGCACCAGCAACAGAAATTCCCACAAAAGAAACCGGCAACACCACGACTTTATTTAAAGACAATCCTAACTCTCAAGAAACCGCTGTGAAAATATTTTACAATTATTCATTAAATATTGATATGACAGAAATACATCTGCAGGGCGAATTCTTATTTTTAAAAATTACTGACAAATATAAAAAAGCACTATTTATGGGGCAAGTTGTTCACCAAGACAACATTAAGATCCCTCTTAGTATTGTCGATGACTCGTTGCCATTGATCGTTGAATTGTATTCTGAATCGAAGCATGACAAAACAATAAGTTACGAGGTTTATTATGAATAATTTATTATTGAGATATCTATTCGTTATTACTAGTTTATTATTTACTACCTTGTTTTCTACTGCTAATGCTGACGAAGAAACGACAAAACTAAAGCACAAAATTTCCCAAGGCAGCGGTGATATTAATTTATTATTAGCACAAGGGAATAAATCAATTAGCCCGCTGGTTTTAGAAGCACTAAGGCTGCAAAATAATGGCTTATTAATGCTCGGTGTTGATATTAATGAAGCATCATCAGGTAGCGAAAAATCGACTAGTCAAGGCGTTGCCATTGAGCATTTAACCCTAACGGTTATCATTGATGAAGATACGTACACTTTCACTGATTTTTCAACTAAAACACAATGTTCTCTGGCAAAAATAAACAGCGAAAACCGCCAGTTTTATTACACTTTACTCGGGCGTACTGGCTCTAACAGTATTGCTGGCAGTAATTTAGATGGAACGTCTTTTGATGATACTCTGAAGATTCCGGTAAATATCGATTTATCGACCGCTCAGTCAATTCACCTCGATATTCAATTTCTAGAAACGAATCAAAGCTTAGGCGACCCAGAAGAATTCTACGATTATAGTGCCGGCTTTGAAGATTTAGCCTTGTTAACAGCTACAGATGTTGACTTCCTCGATACGCAAGCTGCTGGGCGAGAAGATGCTCCCTTAGTTGTGTTAACTAATAACCCTACAGAAGTCGCTAGTAGAGTTTATTACCCGTCCTCTACTTCATACTATTTAGTAGGTTATGAGGATCAATATCCGCAGTTAGGGGATTACGACTTTAATGATTTAGTTGTCGCATACAGAGTAAATTTCGGCTTAAATGATGAATTCAAGGTAGTAACGGTTAGTGCCGAGGGTTATCTTATTGCGCGTGGTGGCAGTTATGATCATAGTTGGCATTTAAGAATACCCTTGCCTGAAGGCTCTCAAGCGGACGGTACTTTCCAACTTTATATCCCTCCTGGAAGTTCGTCGGGCAGTGAACTTATTCAATATATTGATACCAGTTCAGGTTTAGATGTTACCTTATTTAACAATACCACGTCATTATTTTTCGACCCAGCTTCACCATTTACTAACACGATTTGGGATGCTGAACACATTTTAGGGCACAAGTTTTCTTTTGAAATCAGCCTAAGCAACCCAGTAACGTTGGCGGCAATGGATGAAGCGCCTTTTGATCCTTATTTGTTTGTTCATAACACTAATTTAGAAATACACTTAGAAGGTAAGTCAGCGGTTCTGGCTGAGTCCGATAACATAAGCAGAGGATTAACGTCATTTAGTGATGAAAATGGCTATCCATTCGCGCTAGTATTTCCTGAAGAATGGAAATTTCCTAATGAATATGTCGATATTGGTGCAGCTTACCCAGAATTACTTGAATATATTCAATCAAACCGTCAAAGCAAAGTAGATTGGTACCAGAATGGTGTGGCTTCGGGTATTACTCGACATAAAAAGTCTGATTGGGAATGGTAATTTACGACCTTGCTGGTAATAAGGTTTATAATCTAGCTGCTAATATGTTTGTTATTTCAAGCAATAATAAATAACTAACATATTGGGAACACGAAGACTGCTCCATATACCTCAGTTAACTGCACTTTATTGTATTGATAATAATGACGTGTGGTTTCAATTAAATGTTGGCAAATTATTGCTATATTAATGTGTTGATCTACAGAGCTACTTTTCACCCTCTATCATCTAATTCATCTTCATTATATTTGAGCTATTTCAAGATATTTACTTAACAATTAAAAATAACTAAATGCTAAGTTTATTGAATATTTATGGATTGTATTAATATCTATTGTTACATTATTACGTATTAATTAGTTCATTTAATTGAAGAATACGAAGTGCGGGTAATACTTTTAACAACTTACTCGGCAATGCTCTTTCAATACTACAGTTAAATATATTAAATCGCTAAACAAAGCATTTGAACAAAAATAGGTATCAGTAAATTATGAGTATTAAACGTGATGAATTTGGCGTAGCAGACAAGTCTTACACTATGGCAGGGAAGTTATCTGGAATTACAAAACTCGTCGATGAATTCTATCGCAATATGAATACTTTATCAGCAGCAAAAAAGATACGAGATATGCATTCAAGTGATTTGTCAGAGTCTCGAGAAAAGCTCTCATATTTTTTGTCTGGTTGGCTGGGCGGACCAAAGCTGTATGCTGAAAAGTATGGCAGTATTAATATTCCTTTAGCACATAAGCACCTATCAGTAAGTATCGAGGAAAGTGAAACATGGTTGTTTTGTATGCAAAAAGCCGTAGATGTCCAAGACTATGAAGCAACATTTAAAGTATATTTGATGGAACAATTACGCGTTCCAGCACAGAGAATTACCATGGTGTCTGGCTCCTAACAAAAGGATTTGGTAATGGTAGAAATAGTGAAAGAAAAAATAAAGCCTGTTTGTCCGCACTGTGAGCAAAAACTAGATAAACTTATAGAAGTAAATAGAGGTTGGTTTAGCGTTAATAGAGTTTTTTGCTGCCCAAAGTGCCATAAAATTGTAGGAATGTCGGCAGGAGCACAGTAAAAAATAAGCTGTTTTTGCTGTGACCTTCGTTGCTTATAATCAATTAGGTTCTATTTCTTAAAGTAAGAGAGTTATTTATAGTGAAATTTCCAATAGAAGGTTCTTGTCAATGTGGACAAGTAACTTACCAGTTGTTTGAAAAACCAATGATGGTTTTGGCCTGTCATTGTACCCAATGCCAGAAACTTTCAACGAGTCCATTCAGTGTTACCGCAGTAGTAGCCGCAACAGATATTGAATTTACTGGTGAACTAAAACAATGGAGTCGCGCTGCTGACAGTGGCAATAGCAACAGTGCCATGTTTTGTACTAGATGTGGCAATAGAATTTACCATTACAACCCTGACAATTCAGATACTATTAAATTAAAGTTAAAGCCGACAAAGTTAACTGATGATACAGTGTTTGAACCTTCAGCACATGTATGGGTTAGTGAAAAACTAAGTTGGTATGATATTCCTGAAGGAATAAAGGTATTTGATAAACAGCCTGAATATTAATAGCTATCACATAGGTCAAACATGCGCTAAACAAGTTACTTAAACGACAATTTAACACTTGGTTATCGCTGTTCTTTAAATTTTATCGGCCACTATTTAACGCTAAATAGTAGGGCGTTTTCACACAGGAGACAGTCAATTGAACTTGGGTAAAATATGCTTAGTCTTGTTAACTACATTTTCTTTAAATGTATTGGCTTCAACTCAAGATGAAATTAATCATCTTTTGAATTTTGTCGCCTCTACCGATTGCAAATATGAATGAAATGGCACTATGCATAATGGTCAAGAAGCGGTTGTTCATATCAACAAAAAATACTCATATTACTTTGATGACATTGAATCAACAGAAGACTTCATTAAATATTCAGCAACCAAGAGTAAAATGTCAGGAAAATATTATAAGATACATTGTAGTAATAAAGCATCGATAAAAAGCCAAGCTTGGTTGCTTTCCGAATTATCTGTTTATAGGAATAGATAAAAACAGTACTAACGAATAGAGGTAACAGATATTTTTTACGTCGTTATAAATATATTATTGAAAAGTGGTTTATCATTTACTCTCTATAAGGGGTAATTTTTAGCTAAGGTCAGTTATGTCTAACAAACAATTCAGAGAAAATAGATACTTAAATGAATCAGGCTCCAAAACTGGCAACTGGTACATGAACAGACTTGATTTCTTTCAATTTCATCAATACCCAAAATATAAAAAGCATAAGTTTATTTCGTTTTGTTTAATTATTGTGTTTATATATTTGAGTTTTTATATCATAAAATTTAGTATTTTAGGCTCTCTTCCGTTTATTTATTTAACATATGCAGCATTAATGACGTTTAATTTATTGCATAGCAAAACTTGTCGTTACAAGGGTTATTTTCTCTATCCTAAAAAAATTATTAACTTCCTAAGGGATCGGGAAATTGAAGTAGATTTAGATGACTTTGATTCAATAGCTACCATGAGTAAAAAGTAACGTTATAGTTAGCACAGTAGATTACTCAGTCGGATGCATAACCATCCCTAGGTTTATTCTCATTTTTATAAACGCTGGTATTTCACTTTTTTCAAAGGAGATAAATCAGCAGATGTATTTTTTACTAACCTATAAGCTAGTGCCTGATTATATGATGCGAAGAGAAGCATTCCGTGATGTTCACCTTAAATTAGCTTTATCTGCTGTTGACCGTGGCGAGTTAGTTTTAGGTGGTCCGTTAACAGAGCCATGTGATCAGGCTCTTTTACTTTTTCAAGGTAATTCTTCACAGGTTGCTGAAAACTTTGCCAAGCAAGATCCTTATGTATTAAATGGTTTAGTAGAAAATTGGCAAGTTAGGTCATGGTCAATTGTTTTAGGTGCAGGCCTATCTCCACACAGTTTTACGCTTTAACCAAGAAAAGCAATCATTATTGTTTAATCCAAAACATCAATGGCTTAAAGTTAATGCTCAGTTTATTTACTCAAAGTCTGTTCATAAAATGGTCCAATTCGACCGGCACACAGAAAAATGCTTATTACGAGTAAGTGCTCGGGTAAATCTAAAAAGATAATTTTAGAAAATTGTCGTCATTTCCACATAAAGAGATGGCAGAGCAGAGTAATTCATCATACGATGGCATTTTTAAATCAATTTTATAGCGCTTAAATATGATTTTTTATATATAAATTTGTAGTAGCGATGTCAACAAATGGAGAACATATGAAAACATGGATCAGTAAATGGTTAATATTTGTCTCAGCAGGACATACTGTTGTCGCCGTGATGTTATTCGGTAATATCTATATGGAAATGATAACACAAGGCTTTATTGGCTCAGTAACGTCTGAAAGAACGGCTGCTGCAGCGTGGTTTTTACTTTTTGGTTTTCTTTTATTTATAACCAGTCTTCTGATCGCGGTTATCGAAAAACACGACACTTTAGAAATACCTATGTCAATTGGCGTATCGCTTTTTGTCTTAACGACATTAGGTGTAATTTTAATGCCAGCATCAGGTTTTTGGCTTGTTTATCCAGCTGTAATTGCAATTTTATTTACAAAGAGAGCATCTGTTCAACCAAGTATAAGGTAAAATAGATAAATTACAGTTGGCTATGCTTAGCTTTGCATGTAAACCAAAGAGAAATTAGCTTTGTGTATAAACTAATATGTAGTTGAAATTTGAATCCGAGTTAAAAGAGAGTGCTGATAATATATGGAAGTGGCTGACATCAGCAGAAGGAATTAATGAAGAGCTATTTCCAATCTTGAATATGTCCTCTCTTTCCAATTCAGCACACAAATTTTAGAACCATAAAATTGGCTGTGCCAATAACTCGAAGTTGGTTACTGCTGTTTGGGATCATTCCGATAAGTGTTTCAGCGTTAACCATAATTGCAGATGATATCGATAAACGTTTTATTGAACAATCTACAATGGCTTTTATCAGGTAATGGCGTCATGAAAGGAGCATAATCCCTCACGGAACTGGTACAATTATCCGTGAGGGATTAACTTATCAGCCGATAATTTTTAATAAAATGTGTAGTATTTTATTAAAGTATTATTTCGTCATCGGCATAAGAAATTAATAAATAGCTTTGGGTAATAGATACTTGAAATACGTTACTCAAATCAACGAATAATAATTGTTGCGCGTTATAGCTCGTAAATTTTAGTCCGCTATTATTTATCGATTAACGTCGCTTAATGTATATATCTTTAATACCTGAGAGTTAATTAAATTATGGAAAACAAAATTAGTGGCAGTTGTTTATGCGGTAAAGTTTCTAGTACCGTAGAAGGCCCCTTTAAAAAGTTTTATCAATGTTATTGTGATCGGTGCCAGAAGAAAACTGGTTCTGCTTTTGCTTCATTGTTGTTCACTACGCCAGATAAGATTGTATGGAACTCTGGCAAGAGCTTGATCAAGAGATTTGATTTACCTGAAGCTGAAAGATTCAGTAATTGTTTTTGTACTGAATGTGGATCTCAAGTTCCTTATATTAGTAGAGATGGGGCTTTTTTAATTGTGCCCGCAGGTTATATATCGGGTGATCCTGTTATAAGACCATCAGCAAATATTTTCTGGGATGAACGCCCTTGTTGGTTTGACGAAGGACAGTCAGCAGATACCTTTGAAACATACCCTGGCTAAATTCTAATAACAAGCAATTTGCACGGCTATAAACTGTTGCTTACTATCGTTCAGCAACAGATTCGCCAATAATGTTACGTCAATTAGTAGGCGTAATTGAAGAATCTAATTTTTGCAGCTAGGCGTAGCATGATAACAGAACTCGATAATTCCAACGGAGAAATTGCAAAGCAGATTTACACTGTTTTTCAAAATTCTTATAAAATTGAAGCTCAGCTTATCGGGACTGTTGAATTTCCTCCGCTATTGCGAAGTGCTAAAAATATAGAGAGTGCAGAAACACAATTTTATGGCTTCATTGAAAATAAACATCTTGCGGCAGTTATTGAAATTGTTATCAAAGATAAACAACTAGAAATTAATAGCTTAACTGTCGACCCAAATTATTTTAGACAAGGTATCGCAAATAAATTAATCAGTTATGTTCTAAACATTATTAATTTTACCAGAGCAGTTGTAGAAACTGCTCTGGTAAATATACCAGCAATAAATTTATACAAAAAACATGGTTTCGTTGAATTTAAAAGATGGACGCCATCACATGGTATTGAAAAATTAGCCATGTCGATTGATCCGACGACCTAACAATAACAGCAAAAATATATATAGATGCTTTAAACTTTTTCGAGACAGTTGTCGTTCGATGTTTTCATCATTATAACGATCTGAAGCAGAGCAACTATTGCCGTTACTGAACAACATTAACGGCTAAAGACAGATAATAAAGCAGGAATCGCAGCTAGCTTTCAATAACTAGTGCTATAAGTTTTGAGTAAAGATTAGTTTGCAATGAAAATAGTATGTGAAACCGAGCGTTTAACGATCAGACAACTTAATCTTAATGATGCAGCTTTTATCGTTCGTTTGTTAAATGATGAATATTTCATTCGATATATCGCTGATAAGAAAGTACGAACTAATTTAGATGCCATTAATTACCTCGAAACCGGACCGTTCGCTAGTTATAAAGTTTACGGGTTTGGTCTTAGTTTAGTTTTACTAAAAAGTACTGGTGTTCCAATTGGTATATGCGGTTTATTGAAAAGAGATGAACTGGATTATCCTGACTTAGGATATGTTTTTTTACCTGAGTTCTGGGGCAGGGGTTATGCAACTGAGGCCGTAAAGTCTGTCCTTAAAGTAGAAATTATTAAGCATTCTTTAAATACTATTTTGGCCATTACGTTAACTAATAACTTAAGCTCGAAAAAACTGTTGAATAAAGTAGGTTTTACTCTGAAAGAAACAATAGAGCTATACGATGCACAAAATGATTTATATGAGTTCAGTACAGAAAACCTATAACGCTACTTTTAATTTAATGGTTGAGCTTCACTATAATTGAACTGTTGTTAGTAAACGTAAGGGGCTATTAATTTTTGAAAACAAAATTTGCAACGACATAAAAAACCTGTCAATCGGAACACGTGGGGTTTATTATTTCTTTCCTCAACATTATAGCCCTTGATTGAGGCGGTAGAATAACATGCAACTAATTGAACCTCTAGAAAGCCATTTAATCGAAATGATGGGATGGTTTGCCAATGCACAAGAGCTTGAAAACTGGTCTGGGCCTAATTTCAGATATCCATTTGACTTAGCTTCGTTTATTGACGATCTAAAACTTGGCACATTAAATTCATTTGTACTTGTATCAAATGAGGCTGAATTTTTAGCTTTTGGTCAGTATTATCAAAGATTGGGTAAATGCCACTTGGGTAGGCTGCTGGTAAATCCTAAATATCGAGGTAAAGGTATAGCATTAGAACTTATGCGTCAGATATGTAAGTTAGGCCTTAATAAGTTAGCGGTGGAAGCATGTTCGTTGTTTGTCTTAACTCATAACCATAGTGCGATAAAAGCTTATGAAAAATTTGGCTTCACCTGTGTTAATTATCCAGAAGACATGCCATTAGATAATTGCTTGTATATGATTAAATCATAAAATACAGGAAAAGGCGTTATAACGTCATCACTGATAATTAAACCTTGAGAAGTTAATAGGTAAAGCGTGCTTAGTTGCTAACAACTACACATTTTAACTAATTATCATTTGGGAAAAATAATGGATGATTTAACTAAACAATTAGATTTTATTATTGAATTAGATAAGCTTAAAGGCGTGTATCGCCAGGCACTTGTCAAGTCAGATAAAAATAGATTTGAGAATAGTGCAGAGCATAGCTGGCATATTTCATTAACCGCGCAAATACTGCATCAATATGCAGTAGAAAAAGTCAATGTTTCACGTGTGATGAGTATGTTACTTATCCATGACATTGTCGAAATTGACGCAGGGGATATGTTCGCCTTTTCAGATGCTACCGACCTTGCTGAGCAAGAAGACAAAGAGCTTGCTGCAGCGCACCGAATATTTGGTTTGTTGCCAGCAGAGCAGTATCAAACATTTCAACAATTATGGCTAGAGTTTGAAAGTGCTGAAACCATAGATGCTAGGTTTGCTAAAGCCATGGATCGTCTTTTACCATTATTACAAAACATGAGAAATAAAGGGGGCAGTTGGGCTAGACATAACATAGCAAAGTCGCAAGTTCTTGAACGTAATAAGTACCTTGACGATTTAGCTCCGCAGTTGTGGTTATATGTTTGCAAGCAAATTGACTTTGCAGTTAAACAAGGTTGGCTAAGGGATGAATAATTGTTAAATAATAAAGCGTTAAAGAGTAAAACTAGTGTTAGAATTTTCCACTCTTTAACATTAAAAATCATTCACAGCTTAGTTTATTCTGGTGTTTCAACCACTGTCATCTCCGTTGTTAAGGTGATTTTTCCTCACCTAAGAACAAAGAACCTCACTAAATTCAGAGCGAAAAAGCTTTACATTATTTGAATGTAGTGCTCAAATTAGCGATTATTTCTGCATTTTTATTAACTGCTATACCATTAGAATTAACCTTCTGGGCGAGCTCCGCATTGTTGGTAGAAATGCTATCAATGGTAATAACACTGCGATTTATTTCATTGGCAACGACACTTTGCTCTTCTGCTGCTGTTGCTATTTGCGCGGTCATATCACTGACATCATTAACATTAATGATAATATTGTTCATCGCTTGTTTAATTTTGATGGTATCTTCTGAACATTCCTCGGCATTTACTTTACTAGCAAGCATCACTTCGCGCCATTGCTTTAAAGTAGTTTGTAGCTCATGAACTGAAGTCTGAATTTGCACCGCAGCGCCTTGAGTTCTACTTGCTAATGTTCTAACCTCATCAGCGACGACAGCAAAGCCACGTCCTTGCTCTCCAGCCCTTGCAGCTTCAATAGCTGCATTTAACGCTAACAAATTTGTTTGATCGGCAATACCTTGAATCTCAGACATAATGGTTGAAATTTTATCGACATCTGTCACTAAATCAATGGCATTACTCGCTGCATTTTCAACGTCATGAGCTAAGCCGTTAATTTTGTGTTGGCTTTGATCAATAATTTTAATATTGACCTTACATTCATCTTGAATACTAACAACCTTGTCGTGAGTTAATGTTGTATTTGTACTAACATCATTAATCGTGGCACTCATCTCAGTAATTGCCGTTGCAAATTGCGCTAAATGTGAATTTTCTTCTTGTATTCCCTCAAGCATCTCACTAGATAATTGTTCTAATTCGGTAGCAACTTTCATCAACGTCATGCCAGAATCACGGCTGCGACCTAGTATTGTTCTGATCCTAGCTTTATATAACTCGATAGGGTAAACAATCGTATTTATTAGTCCTTTTCCCAAGTAAATTATTCGAGATGGGCTATCAAACAATTTTTTTGTTTCTTTCACTGCAGAAGGGAAAAATATCAGCTCCTCTGAAAAAATAGCAAAGATTGAACCAATACAGACTAATAAAACAATATTTGGTAACAAAGAGTCAATGACCATCCAATTAGCGAGTAACGCTAAGACAAGGACAATTAACATAATAAGGCGCTTTAAACCAATATTACCATTGAAGTCTAGGTTAGCATTATTGTTATTTAACTTATCATATAAATCTTGAGCTTTACTCTTTTGCTCATCTGAAGGGCATATTCTTACTGATTGATAGCCTGTTATTTCATCATTTTCATATAACGGGGTTACATAAGCATCTACCCAATAAAAGTCTCCATTTTTACAGCGATTTTTAACCATACCTCGCCATGAGTCGCCACGTTTTAATTTTTGCCAGAGATCGGCAAACGCCTCTTTTGGCATATTAGGATGTCGGACTATATTATGATGTTGGTCGATTAATTCGTCTAAGCTATAACCCGCCACTGCGCAAAACTCATCGTTTGCATAGGTAATTCGACCGTTAAGATCTGTAATTGAAACTAATTGCTCAGATGCTAAAAAGGTTCTTTCATTATTTGATGTATGACTCATGAATATCCATATAATAGTTGATGTAATTAAGTTAAAAGCGGGCTGTAGCTTTATGGGTACTTAAATATTTATCGCAGGAAACTAGATTAAATATGCAAAAATGGCTCAGATCAATAAGAAGTAGAGTAAAGCTTGATCAGGATCAACAAAGAGAGCACAAAAGTTTGGTACCCGTTATATATCGGTAAAGCTTGCGTTGCATAATTGTTAATTAACCTTGTATAACAATTATGTATACAAATGAATAAACACAATGTTTAAAAAAAACTAACTTAAATTTGTAGGCATCTTCAGCGATAAATCAAAGTTATGATAAATTCGCCCTAAATAACAAAAATATAGCTACACTCAACCTACATAAATATATTTTAATTAATTGCTATGACTGAAAAAAATTAACTAAAAATAGCGTCGTTGATGTTTTTTTGTCTTTATCATTATTTTCTTATTGCCCCTCTGTTTCTTTTGCACAAAGCCAAGATTATTTTTTATTACTATCCCTTGAAGAATTAATGAATATAAAAGTTGATATCATCAAATTTTAAAGCAAGTTTAAGAGCAACCCAGTACAGTGACTTTGTTAACTAAAGACTTTATAAGACAATCTGCGGCTAGATATCTGTAAGATCTGCTAAAGCAGGTTTCTGGCTCGGTACCGATACCGATACCATAGGTACATTTTCTGTGACCTTTCGTGGTGTTTGGGCCATGGAAGAATAATATTATTGATTGTAGACGGTATAGAGCAAAATGAACTGGCATTTGGCTCTTTAGTATTAGGTAACCGTTATCCTGTCGATAATATTTCTCGAGGAGAAATTATACGTGGTTCTCGCTCCGTTAAGTACGGTGGGCAAGCTGCACTTGCTGTTATTCGAGTGACAAGTTTAGCTGCTAGCCAGGTTGGACAATCTATTAGTTTTACCGGCGATTTTAGTTCTGTAAGCGAAAATAGTACCACGGTAAGTTATTCAAGCGGTGGAAAAATTTCAATTAGAAATTCATTGCTAAATTACGGCCTTTCCATGTCAATTGGGCATGGAAATTACAGTAATAACACCTGACGGGCACTTAACGGCTATCAAGTATCATTAAAAAATAATAGTAATTCTCAGCCCTCCAGCTTTAATTTACATTTGGATTACCATGATTGGAAATTACAACTGCAACACGAAAAGTTTACCCAGCAGTAGTATGGGAATGGAATTGCAGCTTAATTGGCAATTAGACAGACTATTATTCAATAGCAGTTATTCGTTCTTTACCATAGAGCAGAATAATATTACGGCTTTTAATGTTACATCGGATCGAAATGCAGTTTAGGCATTCCAAATCATATGCTTAAAACTGATCTACATTATCAACTTAATAAATATTCATCATTCAACATTGTTGGTCAGTATATGTCAGGTAGATATGCTTGTGTTGATGATGCTAACTGGGTGTGTGGAACACCTAAAAAGTTAGACGATAGTTTTGATTTTAAGGCCTTTTATCAATATCAATTAGATAAACTGTTAATAAATTTTGGGTTAAGTAATATATTGAACGAGGAAATATACTTGGTACAACCCTATAGAGGAAGCCAGTCACCAATTCAAAGTTATGGTAGGCGATTAATGTTGGATTTCCATTATCGGTTTTAAATTAGCAGTTAATACAAGTCGAATTAGACACAATCCATATGATATATTTTTACATAATTTATATTTAGACTGGTTTTTTATTTGTGTATAACAGGCAATTAGTTCTACAAGTCAATGCAAGGGTAGTTATCTGGTAATATTTCCGATCTAGGCTAGATATAACTGTTTAACAATTTTTCTTCCATCATATACATAAGCGATTATCCTCAAATGAACCAGCTGTGTTTAAATGACACAAAGGATAATCATTTTAATATATTTATACTGTTAGCCATGCGTTAGGCAAAGTTAAATGTATGCTTATATTGGAATCTTGCGTTTATTGCAGACATAAAAAGCAGGATCTTTTGATACTTAATATGGTCAGAGTAGCAAGATTTTAACTTGCTACCTCACGTCCCTTAGACCGCCAAATACAGACAACACCACTACTATCAATAACTTGCATTGTAACGCGTTACAATGCAAGTGTGTGTTTTTATGTTTTTTCTGCTAATGTGTTATACATCCGTTAGGCAATAACACTTATATTATGCAAACATTCGCCTTAAGTAATATCTTCTCTTTAACAACCAATAAAACGAACGCTATACCTGTAAAGCTAACCAATAAGGTAATTGTTAATGTTCTACCTCGTAGTAGCAGATATGCCATTAGGGACTCTGTAGTAACAGGTTTAAAGTTACATGTAGTAAAATATTTTTAGCTGTTGGCCGAGTCAGAAAAAACTAATAAAATCAGAACCCCTGCGTTTAGGATACTTGTGTACTTTCACTTGAAAGTGCCCGTACAGTCACTAAAACGTTTTCAACTCAATTACAGCTTGGTATTGTTGTAAATGAAGTTAATGCAATAAAGCAAGCCAAGGATGTTTATACATCAATTACCTTAAATGAAGCTATGACAGCCTATTTATCAGATCATGACCTAAAACCCAAGACAACTGCGGGTTATCGCTATGAAGTACTCAAGTATTGTAAAAAGCCTGTAAACAAAATTACGGCCGATGAAATACGGCAATGGTACTTGGAAAACAAGCACATACCAACATCAATAGATAAAGTAATAGGTCGTTGAGGGCAATTCTAGAATATATGGTGAGTACCGAAGTTATAAGCCACAACCCATGTTCCGTCATCCCCGCGCGTAAGCTTTTTTTAAAAAGTCATAACATTTAGCGCGGTTCAAACATCACTCCAAACACCTGACCTGGTGTTTTTTTATATTACTGTGATTTAAGCATTAGCCGAATGTGTTTCGGCGACTATACAAGTTAAGCTCTGTTGACTCATTCCACACGTTCAGCAGTTGGCTAAACTCTTTAAGTTCATTGTCGGTTACAACTTCATTAAGCGCTTTATCAGCCAGATCATTTAAACGTTCAAAATCATTATTTGTCATTTTATCATCCTTGATTTAATTGATAATATAAGTCTAGATAATAATCGGCTAAATACAAACTGTGCAGCCGTTTAAGTTTGTGGACAAACTCGTCCGCGACGAAGCAAAAGGCTTTAATAGGCCCATAACTCAAAGAATTGCTGGCACATCTATATATACTGATCAACTATTACCAATTTACAAAAGAAATATATAATTATTAAAATGGCAATCAGCTTTCGGTGCTAGATTTTTACGATCACTTTGTGTGCTAAGCAGAATAAGAATTTTAAAATTGTTTGTGTTGGTCGAAGTCGACTGTACACCCGTTAGTTGACTTAAACAGGCCGAAAGCTAACTTAATCCCCCTTGGTTTAGCGGACGTTCCAAAAATCATTTTTGAGACTAATTTCAAGTTCAAAAAAGCAAAGTACAGTGATAGGTCGAGAACAATATCTATGCCTGCTACAAGCTCATAGTTGACGTAGCCGTTTGAAAAGCTTAACGTCAGCATAGAGCGATAAACGGAATTTGACGAGTTAAGCCAAACAAACAATTTAACTCATTAAATATCGATTCAATTAAAGAGTTATCTCAAAACTATGAAACAAACTATCTCCATTATTATCTTCTTAATATTTCCTTTTAGCTTTCAGGTATTGGCGAGCGATTGCGATTTCATGAAGGGAATTGATAATTTATTAAAAACCTCCCCTGAAGTAGCAGCCCAAAGTAACAAGTTTGGAGAAGACACTTTTTTAAGTGTTGCAGATGGTTTTGGCCCATCAAGACCAGGGTTCGATTCTGGAGAGGAGCTTGGTTGTGCGATGAAAAACTATGAATTCCATATGGTTTGGGCTGGTGCAGATAACTATCAATGCGAAGGGCAAGGAGCAAAAGCTTCACAAGCTAACAAATATGCAGAAAAGTATAATATTCATTTTAAACAAAGCCTGATAGAGAATGGACGTTTTAAATGTACGTCTATTCTTCTCGTTGAAAGAAGAAATAAATTATGTGAGGCTACTGGACAAGAGTTTTGTACTGGCTTAGAAGATTGGTCTGGAGCACTCTCCGCTTTAACGAAATATGTTTGGTCATTGAATAGAACCTCAACAGTGGGATATCTTCCTGAAAAATACGGAGAATATTCGGCCTCAATTAGAGAGCCAGCGCATAGAAAAAAAATTCTAGAGAACGCTTGTAAAATATTTCCGAAATTTGGGTCAAAAATGGATGTCACCATTCATATAAAACTAGCAAATTATAACCGAAATAAAAGTGAATGGGATGAGGAGTTAATGCCTGACGTAGTTTGTAAGCAATGAGATGACGAAAGGGTAATGTGCGAATACTTACCCTTTGCTTGAATATATAGACTGTCTCCGAATAGCACAAAGCGACAAAAAATCATTCCCTGACTTGCCCTTTCTAATGACCGCAATGGTGACGTATGTGCCAGACACCGAATATTATCTAAGAATCTATACTTATCTACCTAGGTTTTATAGTTTCGTTATTCATTTAAGTCCCAAACGACCTAAATACTTATTTGAGCGAGTCGAGTGGTTGATAATTTTCTCGAATCGATTTTATTTCATCATCTAACCCCGTCATTTGCCAACGACCAAGTGCAATTGGAATACTACCAATTGAATTAAGCTGGTCAAAAAATTCTTTAATACGAAAGTCCTTTCCTTGTGATTCCAATAAAATTGCATAGTCAGCCATGGTTCGTTCCAATAAATATTTTCCAGTCACATAACTACTGCCATAACCTGGCTGCCTCATATAAAGATGTTGCTCAAAAATCAACAGTTCCGGTTCCACTTTCATCCAACCGCGAGGGGTTTTATCGGCATGGATTTGGCCCGCTTGTGCCATGGTCATCTGATTGGCATGTGCGTACAGCGAACCGAGACCTCTAGCCGCACGCTGAGCAATCATAATCCATACAATTTCTCGAACTCTTGGATTGTCATCATATAACCCAGCATGCATAAACATTTCTTCAACAGCCGTCGCAGTGCCTTCATTGCGACTGTCGAATATATTATAAAGTAATGCTTCTCGCCGTATCGGGCTAGCGTGAGGATTATTGTCCATTCTAGCTAATTCAAACCAATGATAAAAATGAGAATACAAGGGGGTTGGATCAAAATGCGAACCGATCAGAAAGAAGTTACGTTTGTCGGCGGCCACAAATGGCCCCAAGTGTCCTTTTAGTGCCTTTTCAAAATAGTCGGCGACGGTAACAATCTCCTGTTTATCTAAAAACTTAAGGAAATTATTAGCTGAGCGTTCTTTAAGTTCATCGTATTCTGCTTGGTTAGCCGCTGCTATTAATTGCGGTAGTTTACGATTACGATGCTCTTCTAGTTTCAAGCTAGACCACGAACGATCTAGTTCTCTTTTTAACAATCTCACTTCATCTTGCCAGTTAAGCGGAACAAGGTGAACGTTATTCATATACCAAGTATATTGTGCTTGGCCGATACCCGATGGTCCATTCTTAAGTTCAGCTTGAATTTCAAGCCAATCAGTAAAATCACTGGTCGACTTGATGGCGATTTCGATAACATTTGATAACGCTGAGCTAGCTGTTTTGTTTACTTTCTTTTGAAGATCTAAAAGCGCTTTTATTTGTTGAGCGATGTCTCTAATACCCGCTTTCCAAAGCTCTGCGGCGTTACCCGTTAAGTTAACTTTAGCCTGTTGATTGAGAGGTTCGATTTTACTCAAGTCGGCAATCAGTCTTTGTTGCTCAACTTCACTTAATGGAAATTGATAAGTCCATAATTCTGTCACGCCATGATGAGTCGGACCTTCGTGTGCTGGTACATCACTGCGATAATTCCAGACCGATTTATAGAAAGCAGGGTCTCGTTGCCAAGGTTTGAGCAGTTTGTAATTAAACTCATAACCATTTAACTCCGCCCACAAAATATGCCAATCGACTTTATTCTCGATAGACCAATTAGTCGTCTCAATGTGTAATAGCTTTTGTCTAATCGACTGAAACTTTTGAAAGCGACTATCAAATGTTTTAGTTCGATAATCAGGAGCATTGTTAAATAATGGCGGTTGTTCAAACTCTCGCCATTGTTTGAAGAGTTGCGTTAGAGACTGATAATCACTGGCATTAACCACGCTAATGGTCAATGAAAAAGCGAAAATGCAGTAGGCGGCTAAAAGCACCAACTTCAATTTTAAGTGAGATAAGATAGTATTCATAATTACCTTATTTTAATAATAGTTAGCTGCTATTTTATTTTCAAAAGGGAGTAGAATAAATATAAACATCCTATTCGATATAATCAATAGTTAGCGTGGTCGAAAAAATTCGGCTCATAACGTTGATATCAAAATCAAATATTCTGAAAAATTGACGCTACACTGTTAGTTTTCAGGCCGATTATGTCTTCATTCTTTTCATTTACAAAAAAAGAACAAACATCAGCCCCTCATATCCCTTACAGACAGTATCAATAAAACTTCTAGAGCAGCTATTATTATGAATAATAATACAAAATCATCTTACGATGGCCTACACTTATTGAGATAGGAGTATTATGAAAATCACACAATACAAAATCATCTTTCGCAGCTTATTTTTTTTAAAGCATATAACATTAATCACTATTTTTTGGTTATTCTCGCCTGTTATTTCTTTTGCTGACGAAAAAATAAAACTGGCAACGCTCAAAGCTACACCTTATGTCTTTGGTAACGAGAGAGCCCCAACTGGAATAGCAATTAACCTTATCGAAGAAGTATTCAAGAGAATGAATATCCCCTATCAAATTACGGTCTATCCATGGTCGCGTGCAATAAATAACTTGAAAACAGGAGAAGTCGACTGCGTCATGCCACTATTACGAACAAAGAATCGAGAAGTTTTTACCCACTACCCAACTCACCCTATTATTCACGAGAATAGGTCTTTGTTTGTTTTAAGCGATAGTTCAATCACTATAAATAATTTAAAAGAACTGGCTCATTATCGAATAGGCATGGTACAGGACTATAATAATGGCGATGTTATTGATAAATTAGTTAAAGACAACGTTATCTCTAATATTGAATATACGATCACCAGTGCTCAAAACATCAAGAAAATACTTGCAAAAAACCGTTTCGACATTCTCATTGAAGACAAGCATGTCGTTTGGCATCATCTGAAAACGATGAAAAAACTAAACGCCTTAAAAATGATATATGATGTCCAGAATACCCCAAGTTACATTGGGTGTAGCAATAAGAAAAATTTGGAGTGGATGCTTAAGAAATTTGATCACTTCTACCCCATGATGATCAAAGATGGAACTTACGACATGATCATTGATAAATACAGATAGCAAATTGATAAATTAGTGACTTTAATTATACTGTCTTCCCTTGGTCGTAATACTACGCCAGAACCCTTAAACGTTTCAACTCGCAATATTGCGACTTCGTCTTCACTATATTAAAGCCTAAACCGCCTCATCCTTTCTCAACAACTGCATACTCTTTTCAGCAAAACCAGTACCGGCGGCAACAAAGTAGTTAAAGACATTATCCACACCAAAAACAACGAGCTCACGCTCAGCTTCGTAGCGAGCTATGGCGGCTAACTCGCCAGTCGACAGGCCGACTCATTGGTCAAATTTATCATAAAAAGGCTCATGTTTTTATCTCTGTGGGAACGTCAGCATCGAAAGCAATGTGGTAAACATCGAACTATTATCTGGCAAAAGTGCTCTTTAGGTATTAATAGTTACTCAATGAAACAAATTACTTAGCACGTTTTAAAATGTGCTGGCGCACTTTGCTAAAGGTCACTGCTCAGCTAATGCATTCAGTATCAAAAGAAGAAATTCACCACATTTATAATAATCCTGATATACTGTATGAATTTACAGTGGTTGTTGTTATGAAAGTTATCCCTCTGAACATTGAAGCAGGTATCTCTGGCTTTGAATCACCAGCGGCAGAATATAAAGAGCTTGGTTTGTCTTTAGATCAACTCTTAATTATCAACCCCGATGCGACCTTCATTGGCTTAGCTAAAGGTAACTCGATGGAAGGCGTTGGTATATTCGATGGTGACTTGTTACTTGTAGACAGAGCTGAAAAATTACAGCAAGGTGACGTTATTGTCGCTAACTATAACGGCTGTTTTACTTGCAAAATTATCGATAAAGATAAAGCACTGTTACTGTCAGCCTCGCCATTGCATAAACCCGTTACTATCTCCGCCGATGATGAATTTCAAGTAGAGGGAATTGTCACGAGATCAATACGCATACACCGAAAAACCAAAGAGTTATCGAATGTATGCTTTAGTTGATGCCGTTTCCTACTATGCGTCATGTGAAAAGGTGTTTGACCCTAGCATCAGAAATAAGCCAGTTGTTGTACTGACGAATAACGACGGTTGTATTTGTGCCGTTTGCCCTATAGCGAGGCGCTTGGGTGTTCCAAAATTTAAACCTTACTTTCAAATCAAACATTTTTTGGCTAAACACAATGTTGTTATTCGTTCATCTAACTATGAACTTTATGCTGATTTGAGCGAAAAGATGATGAATGTTATTGCTCGGTATTGTGATAACCAATACGTGTATTCAATTGATGAGTCATTTTTGCAATTTAAACACTACAGCAACATTATTGATGATTGGCATGAGTACGGCCATAAAATACGACGCGCAGTATGGAAAGAAACTCGATTGCCTGTTGGTGTCGGCTTTGGCTCAACGCCTACTTTAGCAAAAGCCGCCAATCATGCCGCTAAAAAGCTCCCAGGCTTTAACGGTGTTGCCATTGTTGATGATGACGCATCGCGAAAAGAAGTGTTATCGCGCATGTCGGTAACAGATGTCTGGGGCATTGGTAATCGTCTTGGTAAGCGATTAAATGTATTAAGCATTAATACCGGATGGGATTTAGCTAACCAGTCAGCCAAATTAATGCGCACCCAATTTAGTGTGGTCGTTGAACGCACCGTGAACGAGTTAAATGGTATCGCTTGTTTGTCGTGGGATGATATTAGACGGCCAAAAAAAGAAATATTTTCAACACGAAGTTTTGGACAACGGGTAAACGACAGCTATTCGCTAAATACGGCGTTAGTGAGTCACGGCGCTATTGTTGCCCGTAAAGTAAGACAACAGCAGTCATTGATAAAACGTCTTGTTATCTTCGCCGCTAGCTCGCCTCATGATGACAACTATTATAACAAGTCGATTATTCATGAATTTTCTGTGGCGACAGATAACACGCTAACCATCGCTACGGCAATCTCAGCGGTTATTCACGATATTTATTTAAGTGGTGTTAACTATTATCGGTGCGGGGTAGGGGCGATAGAATTAACAAACAATCAGTTCATGCAACATGATATGTTTTCAGCAAGCGATGATAACCCTGAACTGATGCACTGCTATGACGGAATTAATAATCGCTATGGTAATGATTCATTGAAAGTTGCGGCAGAAGGTATCAATGAAAAATGGCATATGCGGCGAGAATTTTTGTCGCCGAGTTTCACCAGCAAATGGCGGGATATTCCTAAGATCGAGTGTTGATGTTTATGAGAAGAGTAAAACTATACCAAGTTATTTAAAAGTTACTCACAAGCATTTTTACTGTTAGACATACGTTAGACAAAGTTAAATGTATGCTTATATTGGAATATTAACTTTATTGCAGACATAAAAAAAGGCCTTGAATAACAAGACCTTTTGATACTTAATGTGGTCGGAGTAGCAAGATTCGAACTTGCGACCTCACGTCCCCCAGACGCACGCGCTACCAAGCTGCGCTATACCCCGAAACAGTAAACTTTAAGAGGGTTAATAAGTTTACCGGGGGTATAATAATGATTTATCAACTGATTGCAATATAAAGCAGCGTAAATAATGCCGTTCGCTTACTTATTGTCCGCTTTGTTTCGCTTGCTGGCTAAATTGCTTAATAAAGTTAACGCCGTCAATCATTAATGGGAAATCAGAGTTCACCATAATAGGGGCTGCTAACTGTCGTGAGTAGCTTTGAAAATTGCCATTTTGATCAATAAAGACCGACTTATCCTTACTAAAAACCATAATGCCATCAGCCATGGTATTAGCAATAATTCTATCTTTCTTAACCTTCAATAAATCTTTGCCATTACTATAGGTTTCTTCCTCAATGTTACAATCTAACCAATGCTTAATTAAGGTAGGTTGAATGTCCATATGGCTAGTCAAGTGGCTAACAGTTTTGTCCTTAGTATTAGGTAAAATTAATAAGGATGGTTTGATAGACAAACTGGTTGTTTTTGATGCATTACCAATAGAGGTTACCCAAATAATATCTTTCGTTTTTTTAGCTTTTTGCGCTAATAGTAGGGCGTCCATAAATAATTCAAATTGATAATTACTACTGTCGGCAAAGTAAAATAAGTGTAAACCTGTCGGTAAGTTATTGAGCTTATCGGCAAAGACTAAGCTCGAAATATTGTTAAGTGTCGATTGAGTTGAAAATAATTTTTCAAATCCATATGTTATCGGTTCTTCAAGGCTATTTTTATCGTTTTTATTGTGAATTAATGTATATGAAGTTGCTAAGCTACTTCTGTTAATTATCTGAAATAACAAAGGGATAGCTTGTTGTTTGTCTAAGCCGTCTTGGTAAATGCTAGGCAAGCTATAAAACAAATTAAACCAGCCGCTTTTTGGTAACGCGTTATCTGTATGATGGTCTAAGGTAATTTTGTTTTGAGTATTTCTTTGCTTGAATTGTTGGATTTGCTTAGCCGATAACATTTCATCGTTAACCACCATGAATACAGATTGTTCAATAGGAAAATTAGCTCGGCACTGATGACCTATCAGAGGATATTGAGGGATGTCATCTATAAATGCTAACGGTCGAGTTGTTCTTTCAATATAGGCACCACGGTCGAACATGCCATATTTAGTTAATAATGTTTTAGCTGTTGCAGGATAAGATAAAGGTAAAACAGTATCTTGTCTTAAAATATCATATTCTAAGTTTGCGTCAGCCCAAATATGTATAATATGACTAAAGAAAAAAGCAGCCACAAGTCCAATTACCGTAAAGCGTGCTAATTGTACTTTCTGCAATTCACGCAAGTGTTTCCATGCATAATTACTGACGATGAGTTCAAACGCTAAAATAAACAGCGTTAAGACGATACTAACGAACCAAAATAACCGACTATTATGTTGTATTTGTGTTGCAATCAAATCGACTATTTGCGCGTTAGACGAAGCATTTAAGTGGTAGCCCAAACTGTTATATATATAAGCATCAAGTAAAAGTACTAATAATTGTATGGTAAAGACAATAGATGCGGTGACTCGAATAAATCGAGTATGCGGGAAAATTAAGGTGATCGGGAATAGAATTAGCAAAAAAGTCATAAAGGTCAGGAAACCCATATGACTAAACCAGGTCGCAATGAGATAAAATTGACCTAATAACGTTTCAGGACCTGTTTCATTGAAAATATAAAATGACGACAAGCCAATTGCGACAATAATATTAAAAAAAGTGAACCAATGGCTCCAGCTAATCAAGTGTAATAGTCTTTTGCTGTATGTTTTTGAGTCAAATGAAACCATGGTAAGTGTTAATTCTCTTGTTATATTATTGGTGTGACGTTCAATATTTACTTAAATTATCGTTATTATGTTACTGATTTTTTCAAAGCTTCACTAAAATTGTTCACAATTGCGGCTCTTTTCGCTTCAGGAATATTTTTATTAATAATTTCTGTCAGGGTATTTCCTAAGCACATCAGAGCTAAGTCGGGGGTTGCAGACTCATTAACTAAAACATCATGTAAGCTTTGAATAATTTTTTCTACACGTTCGTTGGAATACTTGGATACAATAGGCATCTTTAAATTCTTAATTGGTTGTTTGATAAATTAGAACAAGTTTATCAAATGCCTGAACAATATAAAACTGGCCTTTAACTATGAGTCTAATTATTTCTAATATTGCCCTACATTTTTTAACGAAAAAAGAAGAAACCGGTGAAGTTTTGCTGCGTTTGGGGCCAGAATCTATTGAAATCACCAATAAAATTGAAAACTTTGTTGATGCCTTGCATAAAATTTATAATGGTAAAGCCAGTAAAGCTTACGGACATTTTTCTACCATGCCTGCCGAAGGAGATGCTGCCCGTTTTGTTGATGTGATGGAAAGCTATTTATCTGATGCGCAAACCTTCTATGCCTTTAGTAGCCAAGCAGCCAATCTACTAAAAAACGAGTTAGAAAAATACGATTTAGCTGAAACTGGCTATCTCGTGGTTTGCCATTATGAACATATGGGCGGGCGTTATTTACTCGCGACTATTATTCCTGTGTCTGAGCATTATTCTGTTGATGGCGAATTAAATATTTCATCAGATAAGCATCTTGATACTGCGCGTATGCAACTTGCAGCTCGTATCGATTTATTCGATTATAAAGATAATCCGCAAGGTAATAAGTACGTTTCGTTCATTAAAGGTAGAGCTGGTCGTGTTGTTTCAGATTTTTTCTTAGACTTTTTAGGCTGTGAAGAAGGCTTGAATTCAAAAGAACAAACACAAACCTTAGTGCAGGCCGTTGAAGATTATGTTGCGGTTAATCAGCTCGATGCCAATGAAAAGCAAAGTACACGTAAAGAATTATTAAATTACTGTAAAGAACAAAAAAGTGCCGCACAAGATGTTTCCATTCAAGAAATTGGTCAAGTAATTAAACAGGAAGGCGCTGAACAAGATTTTTACCAATTTTGTCAAGAGCAAGCTTATCCCCTTGAAGAGTCGTTCCCACACGATCAAACAGTCGTTAACAAAGTCACTAAGTATTCCGGCTACGGTAATGGTATAAGTTTAAGCTTTGAACGTAGTCACTTTGGCGAAGATGTTGTTTATAATGCGGCTAACGAAAGTATTACAATTTACAAAGTACCACCCAATTTAAAAGATCAACTATTAGCTTTATTACAATCAGCTGATAAACAAGAAGCTCAGCAAGATCAAAATCCAGAATTCTAAAATAAGATAGACAAAAATATAGGTATTAAGATGACAACATTAACCATTACTCGCCCAGACGATTGGCACGTACATTTGCGCGATGGCGCCGCATTAACGACTACAGTTCCAGATATTAGCCGCTACTTTGGTCGTGCCGTGGTAATGCCAAATCTTGTTCCTCCCGTTACTAATGCAGATTTAGCAACACAATATCACCAACGTATACTTGCGGCGAATGTAAATAGTTCAGCTCAAAGTAAACAATTTCAGCCCTTAATGGTGTTATACCTTACCGATCAAACAACGACTGAAGAAATAAAAGCAGCTAAAGCTACCGGTATTGTATTTGCTGCTAAGTTATATCCCGCTGGTGCAACAACTAATTCATCATCTGGCGTGACCAGTGTTGATAACATCGCTGACGTGCTAGCAGCTATGCAAGAAGTGGGCATGCCTTTATTAATTCACGGTGAAGTGACCGATAACGACATTGATATTTTTGATCGCGAAGCAGTTTTCATCGATACCATCTTAAAACCTTTAGTCGAAAAATATACTGAGCTAAAAATTGTTTTAGAGCATATTACCACTAAAAACGCCGTTGAATTTGTGCAACAAGCTGGCGATAACGTTGCTGCGACAATTACCGTGCATCATTTATTATTCAACCGTAATCACATGTTAGTTGGCGGTATTCGTCCTCATTACTTTTGTTTACCAATTTTGAAACGTAATATACATCAACACGCATTAATTGAGGCGGCGACAAGTGGCAGTGCTAAGTTTTTCCTAGGTACTGACTCTGCGCCACATCCACAGCATGCAAAAGAGTCTGCTTGTGGTTGTGCGGGATCTTACACCGCGCATGCGGCAATAGAATTATATGCAGAAGCATTTGAAGCAGCAGGGGCTTTAGATAAATTAGAAGGGTTTGCTAGTTTACACGGCCCGGCATTTTATAACTTACCTATTAATAGTGACAAAATAACCCTAGAGAAAGTTGACTGGCAAGTTCCTGCAACCTTATCTTTTGGTGATGATGTTGTTGTGCCAATTCGTGCGAATGAAACCATTGCTTGGCAAGTTAAAGACTAAGGCTACTAGGAAATAAAAATGCAGTTATTTGTAAACAACTTAACCGTGATCGACTTTTCTTACTGTTGTCAGCAACGTGGTATTGTTGGTGAAAGTTGGATTGTTGATGTGCTACTTGAAGGTGGCTTAAATGAAATGAGTATGGTGCTTGATTTCGCTGTAGTAAAGAAACAAATCAAAGCCATTATTGATGATGCAGTTGACCATAAACTGTTATTACCTATGGACAACTCACTAATTAAAGTAACTGACTCTAGCCATCATGAAGATCATGAATATGTCGATATAACAAGTGATCGTGCCAGCTACTTTTTACAATCACCAAAGTGTGCTTTTGCAAAACTTGCAACGAACGAAATAACGATTGAGTCAGTTACCAAACATTTAACAGCAATTATTCTTGAGCAATTACCGGAAAATGTTCAGGGATTAACACTAACGTTAAGGCCTGAACATATCAGTGGTGATTATTATCACTATACGCATGGCTTGAAGTTGCATGACGGTAATTGTCAACGAATTGCACATGGCCATCGCTCGACCATACATATTTTACAACAAGGAAAGCGTAACGCCGAATTAGAAAAACAATGGTGTCTACGCTGGCAAGATATTTATATTGCCTCAGAAGCTGATCGTGTTAATAAAGCTAAGATTGAGCTATCACATGTTGCTCAACAAAATTTGACTCCCGATCACCAATATTTTTCTTACGTAGCACCACAAGGTCGATTTGATATTGCGGTAGAGAGTAAAGTGTTGGATGTTGTTGATTGTGATTCAACCGTTGAGCTTTTAGCCGATTTTATTGCCCGCCAATTAAACACGCAGCTGCAATCACCAATAACCATTGTTGCCTTTGAAGGTGTGGGCAAAGGAGCTATTGCCCGTGTTTAGTAAACGTATTACAAGTCTACTCGTTTTCCATTTGAGTTGTGCTATATGCAGTTTACCGGTACTTGCTGAAATTCAATTGTCTGGAGAAATAAAACAGGGCGCTTTGGTTGTGGGTAAGACTTCACCCGGTAATATTGTTAGCTTTGATGGTAACACGTTACCATTATCAGCTAATGGTGATTATGTTTTTGGCTTTGGTCGAGATGATGTTGGTACACATCAATTGCAGATCGTTTACCCAAATGGGAAAAAAGAAGTAAAAACATTAACACCGGCTAAACGTGAATATAAAATTCAACGTATTGAAGGTATTGCTAAAAAAATAATGAACCCAAATCCAAAAGCTGTGGCACGTGCTAAGCAAGATGGAATGCAAGTACGAGCAGCAAGGCAAACCTTGAGTAATAAAACTGACTTTTCACAAGGTTTTGTTCCACCAATCAAAGGTATTATTACCGGCGTATATGGAAGTCAGCGTGTGTTTAACGGGGTGCCTAAACGACCACATTTTGGTTTAGACTATGCAGGGAAAACTGGCGATCCTGTTAAAGCTCCAGCTGCTGGTAAAGTTGTTATGTTCGTACCTGACATGTTCTACTCTGGTGGCACCATGATAATTGACCATGGTCATGGGATTACTTCAAGCTTCCTGCATTTAAGTCAATCTTATGTTAAAGAGGGTGACGAAGTGAAAAAAGGCCAGGTTGTTGCAGCAGTTGGCGCAAGCGGTCGCGCAACTGGGCCACACTTAGACTGGCGTATTAACTGGTTAAATGTGCGTTTAGATCCCGCGCTAGCGTTGAAGATATCGCCTATCCATTAACGTATGTTTTTTATAATAAGCCTGAAAATCACGGTGATTTAAGAACACATTACCTCAATAATACTATTTACTGCTGCAACTCGTTCAAATACATATTATCAACAAATAACATCATAGACTGACAGTTCGTAACAGTAGCTGTCTATTTCCTGATCCCTTAATTATTATAATCCATTGTTTTATCAGTGATAAATAACCTGCCACCTTTGTATCTACACTATTCAATAATTCATCCAATAAGTTAATCATTTCTTTAGCTCTTCACAACATCCTTTCGCCGAAATAATCCTCTAAATTATTGTCGGCATGTAAATTGAATGTAACTCATTGAAGTATATATTCAGGGAAGGATTTATAGGTATTCATGTTTTGTTCTCAATAGTCTTTTCACCGTAGGGGGTATTTCCATAATTATATTAATTAAAATAAATCAATGTATTAAATGATATGCAAGCTGTTTTTAAAAGAACTACATGTAATTAGTATTAGATTTTATACATGTAATATTAGCATTACCCAAAAATAAATATTCACAAGATATTAACAACTACGTCTTTCCTTTACTGATCGTTTATAAGGAAGAAAAGATGTATCTAACTGAAAACCTAGCACCTTCCAAAAGTCCAGCATATGATTTTTATGTAATATGGGGCTCTCACCGACATCGTATTTATAGCTGCTGCCTTAAATGGCTTAATGGAGATAAAGACAAAGCAGATGACGCTATGTCTTTGGCAAGTGAGAAAGCATTAAGGTATTTCCAATCTGACCAAGAGCAAGTTATTAAAATGTATCCATGGCTATGTAAACTCGCCTATAACATATGTATCGATATGCACAGAATACAGACTCGACAGTATGAATTAGTAAATCAAGTGTCTGCATTGCCTAACGAATTCTACTTCTCAGATAATAGTAGTGAAGAGTTAGAAGAACAAATAGAGCGTGAATCAAAGTTAAATTTCCTGATGCGGAAAATTTCTATATTGCCTATTGATTTAATGCTGCCCATTAAATATCGATTTTTTGAAGAATTAGAATACAGCGAAATTGCTCGTCGATTAAATATTTCTCCAAATAATGTTCGCAAACGTATTCAGTTAGCACGGCAAAGACTCCGTTATTTACTTGAGCATGAATAAACTTCATTCGCCATATCAAAATTTATTTTTTAAAAATGTTCACAAGTTGACTGCTCGCTCGTCTAGTTAATAACAACATAAGATTACAAAGATTGGAGTTAAAGATGGCAGATTATTATCAAGCAATTGAGTTGGTTTTTGGTGCTAATAAAATTGAAGTAGGTAGGTTTACTCCTTCTCTAATCGCAAAGTTAGTACTTAAAGATTCCCCATGTTGGCATAGTTTGTCTTCTTTATTCACTACGAGTGAATTAGAACTTCTCTTTAAGGATCTATATTGTCTTGAGATATGGAATTTACTATTAGCAGATAGGATCTCAAGTCAAGTATTAGCCGAGTGTTTGTTTAATAACGCACTTATCAATGATCCGCCAAAAATCATTATTGCATTACAAAAAGTACTGGGGTTGTCTCCTACAGGTACCATGGATATAAAAACATTAGCCTGTATACAAAAGACTTCGGTGGCTACGCTCATTCAAAAATTAGAATCATTATTATTCAAAAATAATAACTATTTTATGAAAATGACTATGGAATCATTATCAGCGGGGCATCATTAGCTGGTCATAATAACTAACGATTTAGATAAAATTTTTACTAAAAAATCATTCACTTATTTTCAATACAAACGTCTTTAAATAAACAAGAAATAAACATCAACTCTCTGTGGCCGATGTGGCGGAGCTTATCTTAATATTAGTAAACATAAACATCGTTTCTAACCGAAACTAAATCTTTAATTTAGGAAAGTAACAATGAACGAAAATGATAAACATTGGTATGTAATATACACCAGCCCAAATTGTGAAAAAAAGCTACTGGTATCAATAAAAAAAATAAACTTAGTGGCGTACTTACCGATCAACGAAGAAATTAGACAGTGGAGTGACAGACGAAAAAAAATAACAATGCCTCTTTTTAAATCTTATCTGTTTGTTTACCTTGATTATTCAGGTATTCACACAGTAAAAGTATTACCCGGTTTCGTTGATTTTATTCGTTTTGGTGGTTTGCCAACAATAATTCCAAGCAAAGAGATTACCTTAATAAAATCAATTATGACAATGAATAAATACGTTGAAACTACCTCAAGACGTTTAATTAAGGGTGACCGAGTTAAGTTACTTAAAGGCTCTTTAGCTGGATACGAGGGTACCCTTTGTGAAGGTCATTACAGAGGAAAGGTCGCCGTTGAAATAAATAAATTGGATATGTCACTGGTATTAGATGTGCCAGTCGAACAGATGGAGAAAATAAATATTGTCTGACGCCTCTTGTTTAATCGCTATTTTTATATAAAGGTCAAAAAATGAGTTACTTAAAGAAAGTGTACCAAAAGTTCATTGGTAAATTAATCCATAAATCTCCTCAAGTTGATACAAGTATTAATTTTTCTGATTTAGTACTAAATATTCAAAAAAACATTAATGCAGTTAATACATCTAAAACATCGTTAGAGATTGATTATATTGATAAATACTTCGATAAAAAGCCATCAAGAAACCAGGGTACTGCGCTTTACAAACAGTTAGACCAATTGGAAAATTATATTGATTTAGGCGATAAGTCTCTCGCAATAAACTTGCTAAACACGATGAAGCAAACGATGCAAAAATCAATCAAGGCTGCTAACAATCAGGCGACAAATTATCAGCCTAAGATGACCGTTTTTGAGATGCCGGTCTATACAAATGGAAAATGGCTTAAAGAATTGATAGAAATACCTTTATTCGTTTTCGAGCCGCTATACCTTCATTCAATTAAAGAGTTTACCTTTAGTTCAAAACTTGATTATGTAAAAAGTGAGGGAAACGAAGTTTATGTACGTTTTCATCAGAAAACAAATAAGTTTTGGTCGAATTGGAAGCCCAAAGAATCAAGCAGCACTCAGGTAAAAATATTATTTAGTCCAGAACAAAACCTCAAAGAATTAAATAAAGTCATAAGTGAATATAAAGAGCTATTGCGTCCAAATTCTTAAAAAAATGAGCCTTACTTGCCCTTAAAAGTGCAGTTCAAGCAACAATAACCCATAAATCTTAAATTAATAGGAAGAAAATAACATGATCCGTTTTCAAGCATTAATGCATGCTGTCCAACAAAGCATTCACAGTGCCGCACAAGCAGTTGAATCTGCAGGTTTTAAGCACATAGATAAGTTTTTCGATAAAGTTACCATTGAATCTCCATCGGATATCAATAGTAGTTCAAATAATATAATTGATGTTCCAGCTGACGAGATTGATAAATCAGCAAATAATAATATTAAAGAAAATAATTTAGGCACTGATGAACACCAATCACCGGAAGGAGAGGTAATTTACCGTCCAAAAATGGTCGCGATGGCCTTTCCAAGTCAAGGTCCAGATGGCGTTACTTCGACAATTGTTAATGTACCATTAATTACATTATGTCCGATCAGTAGCCCAAGAATTAAAGACGTTAAATTTTCGGCCGATCTTGAAGTAACGGCCGATGATAGTGATGAACTCTATGTCGCTTTTCGTTCGCCGCAAGTTACGGGTGGGGAACATACGATTACTAAGGACTGTACAAATACTAGGATTGAAATATCTCTTGTTGGACATGAGCCACCAGAAGGACTACAAAAAATAATTGAAGGGTATGAAAAAGCGCTAAGGGCTCAAATCCCCGGTTAAATAACACTATAAGTTTTTAAAATAAGGAGGAAATAAATGGCTGATAAAAATAATAATTTAGTAACAATGGCACAACAATTTAGCGGTTTACCTATGAAAGAACTTATTGGGTCACCCTTGGTAGCTGCAGCAGAAGCCAATAATATGATGGCGATGTCTCAGACTAAGTTCTTGTTAAATACATGTTTTTCAATAGTTAAAATTGGCAATAATGAAATTTATAAACCTGTCATGGTAAACATGACATTAACTCGCCCTGTGTTTAATGCGGATGGAAGCCAAGCAGAGCCTATTGAAAGCGAATTCAACTTGCCTTTATTAACTATTATACCGCTAAACTCATTGGCCGTTGACGAGGTAAATATTTCTTTTGAAATGGAGGTGAAAAGCTCGTATTCATTAGACAAATCTACTGACAGTAAAGAAGAGCGTTCTGTTAGTCATAAACTAAATACCAACACGGTATCAGCAGAGATATCAGGGGCTGTAGCTTCAACTGAGCAGGTAAATAACAATCAAAAATCGACAATTAAAAAATCAAATTCAGCGAAATATGAGATAAGTGCACATGCTGCTCAAGTACCACTTCCAATCGGTATATTAACCATTATCGAAACATATTCACAATCGATAGTACCCATACACTTAAAAGCTGATGAAACATAACAATAGTCAGTTTAATCATTAGTAAGTTTCATTCGTACTAATCACACACCTGTACATCTTTACTTTTTTAAATAGCCATTGGGTTTTTTAACAATAAGTCGAATTTTAATATTAATTTAATTTCCGATCGTTTTTTGGCGCGAAAATTTTATTAATAACCGAATTAAGAAGGAACTTAATCTGTCTACGTGAATATCGCACTAAGGTGCTCAATTTTATTCTGTAGTCAGTAATCAAGCTGCGGTAATTGTTCAGAATGAGTATTTACCGCTAACCCAAAGTGCATATAAAGCAACGATAATCACTGTGTTTATTGTACTTAATATATAAATCGTAAAATCAAAGAGGAAATATAAATGGTTGATAACAATAGAGCTTTAGCGTCAATGGCACAACAATTCAGTGGTTTACCAATTAAAGCATTAATTAGTGCACCACTACTTGCAGGTGCTGAAGCTAACAGCAAAATGGCAATAACCCAAACGCAATTTTTATTGAGTACATGTTTCAACACAACGACTGTCAAAGGTAAAGGAGGTACTAAAGATACGACAAACTATGATCCAATCATGATTAATATGACATTAACACGTTCCGTTATTAACGCGAATGGATCAGCTGGTGAGCCAGTGCAAACAAAGTTTGAACTGCCATTAATGACTATTATGCCACTAAATTCATTAGCTGTTGACGATATAACCGTTACCTTTGAAATGGAGGTGAAAAGTTCTTTTTCTAACGATAAAGAGACATCAACTGAGTCTGAATCAGCGGCAGAAGGTTCGTTTAGCGCAAAAGTTGGCTATGGCTGTTTTTCAGCTGAAGTTAGTGGTTCAGTTTCAGCTTCAAGCAAATCGGCTTCATCAGAAAAATCACACTATGAGAAGTCAAATTCTGCAAAATATACAATTAATGCCCATGCCGGACAACTACCATTACCCGAAGGAGTAACCACCATTATCCAAGCCTTCTCGCAATGTATTGCCCCTATACAACTAAAGAATGGAGATGATGCGGATAAACCAGTAGATAAAAAATAATATAAGTTTTAACTAAATATGCTCGGCTCTTTGAGTCGAGCTTTTACTAAGGAAGTTCTCATGAAAGATAGCAGCGAAATTCAATGCCCAAATTGCGCAGGAAAAATATTTATTAATAGCACGCTTTTAATCAAAGGAGGGAGTTTTAGTTGCACAACCGCTAGCTGCGATACTTCAGTTTCACTGAGTAACTCAAGCTATCAGGTCGCTAATCATGCGATGAAAGAATTTGAAAAAGTAAAAGGAAATAATTTAGCGCATTAGGTGTTAAAAAGTTAATGCATCAGCCAGGAATAACGCCTGGCATAGTGTATTTAAAGATTGAATACCGATTAAATTATTACTCTATTGTAAATAAATCATCTCAGGGAGTGCATAGAATGACAATTACTAAAGGTTTATTAACCTATGAAGCAGAAGGCAGCGAGGGCGGTCCTTATCATAGCCGAAAATTACATGTGCCTTCGCTGAATTCTGGCTTAACTATTGGTCGTGGATACGATATGAAAGAAAAAAGCCGTCAAAAAATAAAGCAAGAGCTAATAAAAAGTGGACTAAACCAAGAAACTGCTACCACATTATCAACGGCTAGCGGTTTGCACGGGCAAAGTGCGGAGCAATTTGTTCAAGACCATCAATTGACCAAAGTAGAAATAAGCATTGAATGCCAAGAAAAGTTATTTAAATTAAGCTATCAAGAGATGGAAAATGATGTAAAACGCATTTGTAATAAGGAAGACTGTATAGCAGCCTATGGCATCGTTAATTGGCATGAGCTTAATGCCGCAATGAAAGCCGTTGTTATTGATTTACGTTTTCGTGGTGATTATACCTCGGCTTGTAGGAAGTCGCTCCAACCCATCCTAGCATCAAATGATTTAACAGCATTCACAGCTAATTTAAAAAGTAGGGTTCTATGGAGACAAGTTCCAGAAGATCGCTTTAAACGGAGGATATTTTTCTTATTAGATGAACTTATTAAGCAAAAAGAATTATCTGCAATATGAATATAAATTTACACCTTGGATCCTTATAAATAAAGACATATCTAGTAATCACCTTGTTCACCTAAATAAAAACTAATTTCTCATACCATAATTAATAATAAAGCGGCATTCATCAAGGCAAAAAATAACCAGGTTATTAAATTACGGCATAAGGCAGGTGAGTTTGGTCAGTCTTTACACAAAATATGGCGACAACGGCACTTAAATGAATCTCGTAATTTATTTTATCGGGCTCGGTTAGCGGGTGTTAATGTAGTAAATTTACTGAAAGCTATTTACTTCCTCTATTAATTGGCTGTCTTGGTGCATTCACCTTGGTTTTGAGAGCTTTACATAATGCATTTCTGCAAGGGACATTTACACTAAAAATGTGCTTAGATTTTAATCTTAGGAAACTACTTGGTGGAGTGATTGGCATTTCTAGTGGTATGTTTTTTGGAGAGAGTTCGGTGATACCTGAAGGACAGTTTTCTCCTATGCTAATTGCCTTTTAAATCGGATATAACGTAGAGATACTTTTTTCTATTATGGATACGCTCAGCGACTCGCCATAGATAACGAAAGGGAGAACACAAATAGCGATAGTAAATAGCCTAAACTTGGAAAATATCAACAGCATTATTACGTATTCATATAAAGGATAATCTACCAATGGAGGAAATTATGCATAATAACGATAATATTTATGTAAAAATGCCAATAGTTTGTGCATCAACAGGCGTAACTAAAGGCTTTGAATTGTTACTTAGAAGATTTAGAGGAATATCACTTGAAGTATTTAACCGTAATCCTGAATTATATACTGAACTATCTCAACCTATGTTAGAAAATGTATTTGACTTAGATCGTGCCGGATTAATACGTGCACAAGGGCAGTCCTTGTTTATTAATATGACAGTTTCACAATTTATATGTACCGAGACATTAGAGTTTTTACGTACATTAGACTTTTCGCACCAAGGGCAAAATGAAAGTCATGCAAGCGACTACTTTATTGAAAATATAATAGTCGAAATAACAGAACAAGAGCTTAACGTTGATTGGGATAAATTAATCGAACGGAAATTACTATTAAAGAGTCTTGGCTTCAAATTTGCCATAGACGACTTTGGTATCAAGGCTTCTAACTTTCAAAGAGTCTTTGAATTTGAACCCGATATCATTAAACTTGATAGGGAAATTATTGTTCGCTGTAATACCGATAAAAATCCACTTAAACATCTAGTCAATCTTTGTCATAATTTAAATAAAAAAGTAATCATTGAAGGCGTTGAAACAGAACAACAATTTATTCAAGCAAAAGAATGTCAAGCAGACTATTTACAAGGCTACTATTTTGGTTTCCCCGAAAAAATAAAAGCTGAGTGAAGCCTGCCATTCATTTGGATAAGCACAGATAATTTAATCATTAAAAGAATATCTATGTAGTTATACTACACTTCTTTTTTTACCACTCTCTGCTCGTTTCTTATTCTCTGTTTGAACATATACCGTATCGGTTGTTGCCATACTGGCATGACCTAAGTCTTCTGAAAGATCTTTCAAAGCTCGGCCGCGTTCTATTTCCATACTCGCGCCCGTATGACGAAGCCAATGGCTAGAGGCTTCTTTTAATTTAAGGGCTCTTTTTTCACCTTCAGCTTCTTTCATTCTTTGGTATGCATGATCAAAAGTTTCTTGTACTAGTCGCCTTAAATGCCGTGTTGTCATACCGCCTTGACCACGTATTTTTTCAACTAAAACAGTATTTTCACCACCATATGGTAAGCAAGAGAGTCCTCTGGATAAACGGTACCTTTCTAGAAAAGGCATAAAGTCTGTAGGCACAGTAGTATCACGGAGTTTACGGCCTTTACCATAAATTTTTAGCCACCAATTTTCATCGTCATCTTGCCAGAAATGTCCCATCGTTGGTGACCAAGCGGGACGTTCTGACAATTCAGAAATACGTAAAAACAAGGTTTTAAGAGCCGCTATAATGAACAGATTTCGTTCATGCAGGGCGCTTTCATCTGCCATTTCAGTTGCAATATCAAGCATGTATTGCCACTGAACACTGGTTAACCGTTTAACTTCTTTTACTTGAGTATCAGTAATAAAGTGTTTGCAGTCTTTTTTAGCAATTTGTACTGGATTACCTAAGCAAAGTTCTTCACTCATTAAATAGTTATAAAAGACAATAAGTGCTGTAAAAGTAGACGTTAATGTTTGCTGTGATGGACGGTATTTTTTCTTATCAATTTCTTTGTTTATTTGACTTTTAGGGGCTTGAAGTTTGTAAGGACGCCAAAGCGTGTTCGGTACAAAATACGCATTTTCGATAATAAATCGTTCATGGTTATTAAAGCCGATCCAAGTAATTGGTGGTTGCCAACAGAAATCAGCAAATTCTAAAATATCAGTTTTACGTAACTCAGTGAGCGGTGTTTTCTTAATTAAAAAGCACCATAGAATAAAACGTTCAATGTCAGTTCTAAACCGATCGTAAGTGTGGACAGATTTATTACGTCCAGTATATTCAAGAAATGATTTTCCCCAATGCCAATGTTCCAGCCAATAACTTTCTTTTGTAGAAGTGAGGAACTTAGCCAGCTTTGGATATTCATCAAGTGACATTTCACAAAGCTCAACATAAGTTGGAAATAACGGCGTTAATGTTTCATTTTTGATAGCTGTCATGAGGATAATGTTAAATGGGATTATATGTCAGTTTAAAATAACATACCCACTATGTCCAGTATTAAATAGTATCGGTCATAGCGAGCTGTGTGGATTACAGGGAAGTGCTCCCTGTAATTACTCGTAGATTTTAAATCTTATTCTACGTTATTTATAGCAGCTTCAATTTTATCAGCTAGTTTGCTAATCAAATCACCATCTGCTGCATCACTAAGATAACCGCCAGAATCTGCCACAGCTGTATTAATCAAAACTAAAGCAGATTGAACAGCTTTAACTCTTAACTCTTGTGCCGAACTTTTCATTGAACCGTCATTTAAATTGAATGCTGTACTCATTATTATTTACTTCTAATTAATTTAAAGTATTCCAGAAAAAACAATCAGGTCAATAACTTACTTTGGGATTAAAATGATAAAAACAAGTTTTGCAGGACGGCTGAGGGAAATTTTATAAATGAATTCGCACTGCATTAAATATGTACGGGTACCAATTAGATACTGTGCGGCCTTGAAGAAATACAATGCTAAACGAATATAAACTCACTAAACATCGCAAGCTAATTTACTAACGCATGAACCAAGAAGTTTTCGCTTCGCTAAACTAAAAAAAGTAAGTTGGCCTGTTTACATTCATTTCTATCAATAAATCACATGGACAGTGCAACGACAAGCGCTGCACAAGCCGATATGCTTTATATTTATAATGCTGAAGGAAGGTAAAAAACATTTGAACGAGGGATATCACTGTCAATTTTCGAAATAATAATCAATGCATGAGACTCCCACATTTTTAAACATAACAATCTAGTGTCAATAGCCTTGGTTTTAATTTCAAAATACTCTCTTAAAAATGTAATATCAACGTTAGTCATAATAAACACCTTTATGTTTTTTGTGATTAGTGGTGATTAGGCATTCAAGTGCCCTATCACCACGGTTGATTAATTGATGTAATGTTTAGTCTATATTCAAGTTCATCTTTTAAATGAATCTGGCAAAGCCTGGATAATCGATCCCTTAGGCATAAAACGAGAAAGCCAGGCACCATTTTTACCACCTTTTATAGCATTACAAATACATGGAGTAATGACTTGTTTACCTTTTAATTCATTAGCTAATTGTTGCACTCGCTGAACATCGTCATGAGAAATATCAATACTCATAACTTCGGTTTGCTGAAAACCATTTTGTATTGCGCAGAAAAATGAAGCTAGTCAAAAGATATATAAATATTAAAATAGTTACTTAGCCATGTTATATGGCAAAAAAATTTAAAGCGGCACCCTACTCATCTTAAACCATCGTAAAATCACATAATGTTATAACGTCACCGAAATCACGCAACCTTTACTCACCGCTAGTAGTAGAAATACAGATGCGAAGCCATAAATAGCTTAGTAACGATAATTTTCATGTCATACGGCAATAAGCTGTTCTTCATGAACTAAAGAGGGCTATCACACTGTATTACAGCACTTCAATTTGGTCGTCTAGATACAGCTGCCACGCTAAAATTTGTATAAACAACAAATGATAAAACGCAAACTAGCATGAGTTTTATCATATCTATTTACACTGCAGTGGTTCTAAAAACCGAATTTATTGTTAATAAAAACAAGAATTGGTGAGATTAAATTATTAGTATTGATTAGATTTGAATTTTTGTTAATGAAATGTTAACTTTACTTGTCTGAGGTAGTTGTTGCATTTGCAATACTTGGATTCATCGTCAATTAAATTTAATGTAGATAAAGGAATATATATGAATAAATTATTAGTCGCGCTTACCTTATCGGCAACAGTTATTGCTACTGCTGCTATGGGAGCAAGTAATGGCTGGTGGCATACGGTATCGGTAATGGCGTCGCAACATACTCCGGCAGATCATAATCAAGTTTGTGCTAATGCTGCATATAAACTCAGAGCTAAGTACTCTGATGTAACAACGATTAGACATGGTATTAGCTTTGATCAGTACAATGGGCTTTTATATTGTACTGCTACGGGCCAAAGCCAGCAGTAGATTTAATGATAACGTTGATTACGTAATCGACCCGGTAAAAAATATGTTTAACTGCCTATCATTAATATCCAACTAGGATTTAGGGTAGGCAGACTATGAACAATATCGAACTAGAAATATAGGTGAAAATTCAATACAGCCTTAGCCACCTTTCAAGACAGAATAATTTCAAGCTTTACCCTAAACGCCTAATTTATCCAATGCAATAAAATGGCTACAATCGCTCTACTTGTTGTTTGTTTTAAGATAATTGATAGGAATGTAAACAAATATCCTCTCACTTGATGCTAAAGAAGCTATTAACATTCGCTGATTTTAATATCCCCTTATATAAGAACATTTATTTAGTCTTTATCTACCAATATGCACTAATATTAAGCTTGTAAGGTAATTAACTTATAGTTTACTCTCCTAAAATGACTGCTTTTAACATGAGATGTAATTATTAATGACCAATGCTATCAGTGAAAATTTGCAAAGATTTCAAAAACAAATTTTAAGTTTGGTTCCTTATGCTGCAAACGAAAGATTAGAATACCTCGTTAAAAAGCTACTTCCAGAAGAAAATTCCAGTCAACACCTCGCCGTTAAAAATGAGATAAAAAAGCTCGCTCAACAATCGAATAAATCTATTGATTTACGCTTACTGTTTGCCGATTGTGAAGAGGTTAAACATAACAATGTCACCCATTACCTAGACTGTGCAGCTAAAGAATTATTTAATCATAAATTACTAGAATACCAAAACTTATATACTATAGCGGTATACCACGAAGTCTATGAAGACGCTCAAGAAAGAGCTGCAGATAAAGGTAAAAGCAGTAGTGAAACTGTATTTTCTGAATTTACAATTGATAAAACCAAACCTAAACCTCTCGTTAATAAAAACAGAATAGTAACGGAATTAAAGATACTTAATTCTTCTTGTAAAGTCTTTATGAACCCTATTATGGGTATGACGACGCAAGGTAAAAAAGAAGTTGGTATTACAGCGAAGATTGAAAAAATGAATAATCAAAAAGTGGTTATTCAAACAACAAGTAAATTAGAAAATGTATCGGTAGATAAGGTGTATTTATGGTTGTATGACCATCATGCAGAGATAGACTTTACTGATGAACTTGAGCTTGGTTTTTTAATTATTGATAGTCAAAAATCTCCGGTAAATAATAAATTTGAATACCTTTTACAATTTTCTAGTCCTTTAACAGACCAGCAAATGCGTGTTTTATTTGCTCATTACTTAAGGCAAAAAAAACTTGCCATTATAGGTCCTACAGAAAGGTTTATTGAACCATTATTTGATTCGGTTACCTCTAAAGGTTATGAGCAGCTCTATCTAAATAAAACACATGACATCCCGTTGCTTTGTTATAAAAGCGATAATGTTTGGCATGCTAAAGTTGCAATGAAAACTTCAGGAAATGACGAATTATGGCAATTTTTTAGTGATGAACAAGAAGCCTTTCATTTGCCAGTGTTACTTGGCCATAAAGATATTCAACATGCGTTAAACGAGAGAAATACGGTTGATAAATATGCACTAATACTAAAATCGAGTAATAAAGATACATTTATCTATTCACTCATTTGGTACGAAGATTTTATTAATAATCGCAGTATTAAAGCCGTATTTAATAAGTTTTTCAAAAATGGCTTGTTTAAAGTTGTTAAAATATCGTCGTCATTTATTAATTCTGCCGAAGATGCCTATGTACCATCGGCTTTACCTTGTCATGTTCATCCTAAAATGGCAGTGTTAAATAGAGCAATCCCAAAAGCCGCTTTAGATATCATTAGTAATTGTGACCATATGATCACAGTATCAGATATCACCAGTTTATATGAAACTATATACCACCCCGTAGGTCTTGATATTACTGAGTTCGATAAACAATTACCTAAGCGTTTCCAGTTGCGCACGATAAATGACCTTGCTGAAACTGAAATAGTTACCGCTGAAAATGATGACTCAAGATGTGAAGACCGTTTCGTCTTGTATTTCAATATGGCGGTAACTCGAAGTAATAATACCGTTACACATATCCCGGGGAAAACTAAAAATATTTCTGTTCAAGGTTTATTAGTTGTGCTAGAAACGGAGACAAAATTCAAAGCAGGTGAAGAAATTGAAATTGAATTGTCAGTACCTTTTATTGATAACATTCGCACAGTTAAACGACAAAAGTACCTTGTTCTAGGTTATGACAAGCATGGTGCAGTGCGCTTGATAATGAATGCAATTGAAAGTAAGCATTTAGCATGCAAAGCCATAAGAAAGTATATTTATCAGCATGTAGATTACATTGAAGCTTGTGGTAAACGAGGTAGCCGTATTTATGGGTTACAAAAAGCAATGAGAAATATTTATGCACATAATCATTTCTCTATCCCCTTCTATTTAAAAGCAACTAAACATCAACAATATATTAATGCCGCTAGCTTTAGTGGTAACTCAGCCCTCAAGCATTTAGTTTATAAAAATGAAAACAGTGAAGAGATTATTCTGAATTTGTTAAGTAATAAAAAGTTTAGAGATTCCTGTTTATCAATAATCGCTGCTCTGGCATATAAAAAATTAGCCGCTCGTGCATTCTACATTCTGGTCTTACCCAAAGATAAGAATGAAAGCGAAGATTACTCGTTTTGGTATCGAGATTTATCAGTATTAAAAAAAGCATCGAAATTACAAGAGTATACAAATAAAGTGACTACTCATGGAAAACCTGCAATTCTAAAAGTTGAATTAAAAGAAAGTGATAAAGTTCAGAATATGTATTATCGTGACGAAATAAGTTATCTAAAAACTTTAGATAAAGACCTTGCTGATGATCTCGAAATTCAACTAAAAAATACTATTGGTATCGGTGAAGTTACTGATCTAACAGATATAGCAATTTTGATGATTGAAAATATTAACTAGCATCGTTTACCTTTTCAAGCAGCATATAATCGTAACATTGGAATGAATCCGCCAAACATTTTAGATTTGGCGGCTTATTCAACTATTTACATATGTTCAATTATGCAATCACCAAACTCTGAACAAGTAACTAATGTTGCACCGTCCATTAGTCGCTCAAAATCATAGGTTACGGTTTTAGCGTTTATTGCTCCAGACATACCTTTAAGTAATAAGTCTGCGGCTTCAACCCAGCCCATATGTCGTAACATCATCTCAGCTGATAAAATAACAGAGCCAGGATTAACTTTGTTCAAGCCTGCGTATTTTGGTGCGGTACCATGCGTTGCTTCGAAAATTGCAATCTCGTCATTAATATTAGCACCTGGTGCAATACCAATGCCGCCAACTTGAGCCGCTAATGCATCAGATAGATAATCGCCATTCAAGTTTAATGTGGCGATTACGCTGTATTCTGCAGGCCTTAATAATATTTGTTGCAACATTGAATCGGCAATAACATCTTTGATCACTATTTCTTTACCCGTTTTAGGGTTTTCAAAAGAACACCATGGGCCGCCCGCAATAAAGTCAGCACCAAATTCGTCTCGTGCTAATTGGTAACCCCATTCTTTAAAGGCACCTTCAGTGTATTTCATGATGTTGCCTTTATGCACTAACGTCACTGATTCTCGGTCGTTATCGATAGCATATTGAATAGCTCTTCGAACTAAACGCTCTGTTCCTTCCTTTGATACCGGTTTGATACCAATACCACAGTTTTCGGTAAAACGAATTTTCGTTACGCCCATTTCTTGCGTTAAAAAGTCGATTACTTTTTTAGCTTGCTCAGTACCCGCTTTATACTCAATACCTGCGTAGATATCCTCAGAGTTTTCACGGAAAATAACCATATCAACTTCACAAGGTCTTTTTACCGGGCTAGGTACACCGGTAAACCACTGTACGGGTCGTTGGCATACATAAAGATCTAATATTTGTCTCAGTGCAACATTTAAAGAGCGCATACCGCCACCAACAGGAGTAGTTAAAGGCCCTTTTATGCCGACTTTATATTGTTTGAACATCTCTAATGTTTCATCGGGTAACCAAGTTTCAGAGTCATACTTTTGCGTCGCTTTTTCACCAGCATAAACTTCCATCCAGTGAATTTGTCGTTCGTTTTGATATGCTTTTGCTACAGCAGCATTTACTGCCTTTATCATCGGTGGTGTTACATCAATGCCAATACCATCTCCTTCAATAAAAGGGATTATTGGATTATTGGGCACAGTTAATATCCCATTTTCACAAGTAATAGCGTCGCCTTCAGTTGGTATTAGTACATTTGTAGTCATATAGCATTCCTCAGCATTAGTTCAATATTTTATTTGTATGAGCCTAACAACATTTATTATTTAAGTTATGGTTTACACAGCTTTTTTTAGTATAGGTTAACTTTCATTTAACGTTAAAAATAAATGAAAAAGAGCTTTAGCACTAATACAGAATTAATGATATTGAATATAACTAGCATGAATAATTAAAACAATTGTTTAAAATGTTCGTTTGAAAATGGTTTATTTAAATTTAACAATAAAATAGCTTGGTGAATCTAGTCTAAGTTGAGATAATAAAAATATTATTGTTATTTTATATGGACCCTTATGAAACTATTAGTTCGTAACCTCTCTCGCACGACAACTGAACAAGAAATTCGAGTGTTATTTTCAGAGCACGGTGATGTCAAAGAATGTACTTTAGTACTAGATCAAGAAACAGGAAAATCTAAAGGTTTTGCTTTTGTTGAAATGCCAAATGAAGCTGAAGCTAAAAAAGCACTTAAATCTTTGCATGAGGTTAGAGTTGCTAAGAATCGAATTAGAGTGAAAATTGCACAGTAAAGCTTGAGGAATTAGACTTGCTGACGAATTAAATACTCAAATTTAGAAGATAAAAAAGGCTGAACATCATTGATGTTCAGCCTTTTTATTATTTTTGAAGCGCTATTATAATAGGCTAGAAAGGATAGTATTGAAGGTATCGCTAGGACGCATTGCTTTAGCAGCTAATGCAACGTCAGCATAGTAATAACCGTTAATGTCCATTGCAGGACCTTGAGCGGCATTTAATTCAGCAATAATTTTATCTTCTTGCTTCGTTAATGCTTGTGCAATGGCAGTAAAACCTGCTTTTAACTCTTCATCTACAGATTGCTCGGCAAGTGCTTGAGCCCAAAACATGGCAAGATAAAAGTGACTACCGCGGTTATCTAACTCACCTACTTTACGTGATGGTGATTTATTGGTATCAAGAAATTTACCCGTTGCCGCATCCAGTGTATCAGCAAGTACTTGTGCTTTACTGTTACCCGTATTAACACTTACATGCTCTAAAGAAGCAGCAAGAGCTAAGAATTCGCCTAAAGAATCCCAACGTAAATGATTTTCTTTTTCAAATTGTTGAACATGCTTAGGTGCAGAGCCGCCAGCGCCTGTTTCAAATAAACCACCGCCATTCATTAATGGCACAATCGACAACATTTTAGCACTAGTTCCTAATTCTAAAATTGGGAACAAATCAGTGAGGTAATCACGTAACACGTTACCAGTTACTGATATGGTATCTTCACTTTTTGCACAACGAGCTAGTGTAAATTCACAAGCTTGAATAGGCGCTAAAATTTGAATGTCTAAACCAGTAGTATCGTGGTCAGCTAAATAGGTATTAACCTTTTTGATCATTTCAACATCGTGGCCACGTTTATCGTCTAACCAGAAAACAGCCGGCATTTTTGAAGCTTTGGCACGTGTAACCGCTAATTTAACCCAATCTTGAATAGGGGCATCTTTAACCTGACACATTCTCCATAAATCGCCTTCAGCAACAGCATGTTCTAATAATGTTTCGCCATTATCGTTAACAACACGAACAGTACCTGTTCCTGTCATCGTAAAGGTTTTATCGTGAGAACCGTATTCTTCAGCTTTCTGAGCCATTAAACCAACGTTAGGTACTGTGCCCATTGTTGTTGGGCAAAAAGCACCATTTTCACGACAAAAGTCAACAACCGCAGAAAATACACCTGCGTAGTTACGATCTGGGATCATAAATTTAGTATCTTTTTGCTTACCATCGCGATCCCACATCATACCTGAAGCACGTATGGCTGCAGGCATTGAAGCATCAATAATTACATCACTTGGTACGTGAAAGTTAGTGATACCTTTATCAGAGTCAACCATGGCAACTTCAGGACGTGTTGCATAAACAGCAGTTAAGTCAGCTTCAATTTCAGCTTGTTTCTCGCTCGGTAAACGGGTGATTTTTGCATAAACATCGCCAATACCGTTATCCGCATCAACACCTAGCTGTTCAAAAATAGCAGCATGTTTTACAAAGACATCTTTATAGAAAACTTTTACTGCATGGCCAAACATGATTGGGTCTGAAACTTTCATCATGGTTGCTTTTAAATGTAGAGAAAGTAAAACGCCCTCTTCTTTAGCTTTAGCTGTTTCGTCTTCAAAGAATTGAACTAATGCAGTTTTACTCATTACTGCAGCATCAATAACTTCTTTGTCTAATAAAGGTAAGTGTTCTTTTAATAAAGTAACATCGCCGTTGTCGCTAACAAATTCAATTTTTACATTCGTTGCGCCGTTAAGTGTTGTTGATTTTTCACTACCGTAGAAGTCACCTGATGACATATGAGCAACATGAGATTTTGTGTCTTTCGACCAAACGCCCATTGAATGAGGATTGGTACGAGCATATTGCTTAACAGAACCTGGTGCACGACGGTCTGAGTTACCTTCACGTAAAACGGGGTTTACCGCTGAACCTAATACTTTAGCGTAAGTTAACTTAATTGATTGCTCCGCTTCATTTTGTGGCTCTGCTGGGTAATCAGGTAAGTTAAAACCTTTAGCTTGAAGTTCTTTAATTACTGCTTCTAATTGAGGAATAGAGGCAGAAACGTTTGGTAATTTAATAATATTGGCTTCAGCCGTTTTAGCTAAAGCACCTAACTCTACTAATGCATCACTAACACGTTGTTCAGCAGTTAAATACTTAGGGAAGTTAGCAAGTACACGTGCCGCTAGTGATATATCACGAGTTTCAACGTTGATACCTGAAGAAGCAGTAAATGCTTGAATAATCGGTAATAAAGAGTGAGTCGCCAGTGCTGGCGCTTCATCGGTAATCGTATAAATTATTTTTGTTGAATCTGAGCTCATCTACTTTCCTAATTTCTGATCTGCTAAATGCCTAATAAAGTGAATAGTTATGCTAATTAACAATATATTCTCACTCTATTAATAATGTTGTTCTGCAAGGTACCTGTAGCCTGTTTTAAAAAGGTTAACTAGGGTTCTTGAGAGGTAGCCTAAGTTTGCTTAGACATAAAAAAACAGCGGGTACACCACTGGTTAACCTGAACATTATAAACGTTCAGGTTAGTTTCGTAAACTATATGAACATAATTACGAATAACTATTTGCGATACTTTATTCAATAATTACGATTAAATTGTAATTAAAATAAGACGACATACGATTCTTCAGTTTATAAATACATGCAATTAATGAATTTTTTATTCGAACCACTGCTTTGAAATAGGCAATGAGAATATAAGTGGCGATAGATTTTTGTATTTTTTTCGATTGGCTGCGCATTTTACGTTATCAATATAGTGTTTAGGCCAAGGGTCATTTATTAACCATACTTTATCTCCGTCAACGGCAACGCCTTCTAACGATGTATAAATGATCGACTCAAAATTACTATTATGACAACCTTCACCTGCAATTGGAGCTAAAAATTTAAGTGAAATAATTTTAGTTGGTTTTTGTTTCTCTAAATCAATAATCCATAACTGGTCGTCATTTCGTGCTGCCGCAACCAGATAGCCGAGGTGATCTTTAATTGGAATATAGTCCATACCATTAATTGGGTGCCCGCCGTCTGTTAACCTAGGTAATAACACACCCGTATCTTCTACTTGGATAAAACCATCTGTACGCCAAAAATGTTTAGTTAATCGTAAAGAGAATATTCTTGTATTGTCGTTGTTATCTTTTTCTAAACCTAAATACAAAGTTGCATTTTTACCAATAGCCATAGCTTCAATGCCATCATTAGGAAAGTTTCCTATATTATCAGACAGCTTAAATTGAATAGGTTTAACGTGCGTCATTAACAACACGTTGTTGTTCATTAGTTTCAATCTAACCAGTAGAGACGGATAGACAGTAGAGCCAGTATTTTGAAAACGTTTTTGGCAAGCAACTGAAAGTTGTTCACTTGTGCGTGCATCTTCAGTAACAACAATAAAAACACCATCGTTAGCAGAGTCAACCACTAAAGCTTCAAAATCTGGCTTGTCGGCAAGGTATTTAGAGAAACAACTATTTTCAACGTTTTCGGACAACACCATAGTCATTGACTTTTTATCAACGAGTCCTGTAGACGATTCAATAATATGGAGTTGTTTTTGTTGCGAACTATGTGCCGAACCATCTGAAAGTGTCAGTAACTTCCCGCGCCACAATTTCAATGCTGAAGTTTGTGGGTCGAGCATTGATTTACCGCTTTCTTCTATCAACCACTTACCTTTCAAGGTTACTTGTTGATGAATATTATCATCAGCAACAGCTGTACTAACGACCAAGAGATAAAAGGCTAAAAGAGAGTAACGTTTCATTAAATACTAAACCTGTCTTATTGTAAAAGTGCCAATATGTTTGCTAGGTCTGATTTTCCTTCAGCTATTTCTTCTTGCGTTAATCCTGAAAGCTCATGAGGAAAAACTAACCATTCATCTGTTTCATGAACATAATAATCAGGTGTAAAATCAACTAAATTATTCTTAGGTTTATACCAAGGGCAAGCAACTCGAACATCTGTTGGCATATTGTTACGTGATAATTTGTTAAGTTGCTTAATTAGCGCATCAATACTACGACCCGAATCAAATACATCGTCAACAATCAGTAAACCATCACCTGCATTCGCATTTTCTATTATATAGTGTAAGCCATGCACTTTAATTTCTTTACTTTGTTTATTAATGCCGTAATAAGAAGATGTACGAACGGCAATATGGTCAGTTTCTACTTTTTTGAAATCGAAAAATTCTTGTACTGCAATACCAACAGGAGCGCCACCACGCCATATACCAATGATAAACTGTGGTCTAAATCCATCTTCAAAAACCTTAGCTGCCAGTCTAAAAGAATCTTCTAGCAATTCTTGTGCGGTAATATATTTTTTGTTCATAGAGGTTTTTCTCATGGTAAAAGTAGTGTAATGTTGCAAATCATAGCAATTCTTGACCGAATGGTTAAGTAATTTTTATTATTGGCTTGAGTTCAAGCTGCATTAGTTTAACTAAGAGAAGTTTAATGCATAAATCTATATTAACAACAACTAGCTTACTAATAGGCTTAATGTATATTTCACCGAGTTATTCAGAAGAGTTAAAAGTAGCCTCATGGAATATCGCCTGGTTAGGCTCGCATGAATATAACAAGCGTAAACCTACAGACTATCAGCAGCTTGCAAATTATGCAAAGCAGCTTAATGCTGATGTTATTGCATTACAAGAAGTTGAAAATGAACAATGGGCACGTAAAGTTTTTGGCAACGAATACGATTTTTATTTTTCCACAAAAGATTGGGTACAACGTGTCGGGGTAGCCGTTAAAAAGTCTGCTGGCATAAAGGTTATAGCTAAGGAATATAAAGCTTTAGATGTTAGCCGAGTACGTCATGGCATGGACTTAACCTTGTCTAGAAATGGTAAGGAATTAAAACTACTTGCCGTACATTTAAAGTCAGGTTGTTTTACTGACCCTCTTGACGAAAATAATATATCCCTGATGCCAAGTTCGTCAGAAAAGGAACAGCGTCGAAAAGAGGCATGTGCAACACTGAGTAAGCAAATAGAGCCGCTTGAAAACTGGGTAGACAAACAAGCTAAAGATAATAAAGCTTTTATTGTCATTGGCGATTTCAATCGACGGTTTTCTCAAGATATTGCTAATAAACGCACAGAAGACCAAGGATTATGGCAAGCCTTAGATGATGAAGGTAATGAATCGCTTTGGACACCAACAGCAACTATGAACTCTGCTTGTTGGGGTGGATATTACAAAGATTATATAGATCACATCGTATTTAACCCTATGGCGAAAAATATGTATCTACAAAGCTCATTCGAACAATTAGTTTTTAAAGAAAAATATACTAAAGCACTCTCTCGATCTTTAAGCGATCACTGCCCTATTTCTGTTAAAGTAAATCTTTAATAATGTTATTAATAGTGCGTATAAGATTTTAGACTAAAATATATATCAAGCATTAATCGTTGCCTGCTTTGCTTGCAACTTTTAAAATTCTCAGGACAATATTTACCCATGTATAACAAGCAGCTCCCACTGATAGACCTTCACCGACATTTAGATGGTAATATTCGCCCAAAAACTATTTGGCAATTAGCCCAGAAAAATAATATCAAATTGCCTGAGACTAGTTTTGCAGACTTTTTACCTCACATTACAATTACCAACAATGAAGCCGATCTACTCGCTTTTCTAAAGAAACTAGATTGGGGCGTTAAGGTGTTATCTTCGTTAGATGATGTCGTTCGCATTGGTTTTGAAAATGTAGAAGATGCCTATCTCGCTAACATTGATTACGCAGAGCTTCGTTTTTCACCTTATTATATTGCTATGACTCATCAACTTCCTATGGAAGGTGTGGTTGAAGCTATTATTGAAGGTGTAAATTTAGGACGTAACAAATACCCTACGCAAATAAACTTAATTGGCATTTTGAGCCGTACTTTTGGTGTTGAAAATTGTCATAGAGAGTTAGACGCGCTATTAACTCAAAAAGATAACCTAGTAGCATTAGATCTTGCGGGTGATGAATACAATTACCCAGGCACGCTTTTCGAAAATCATTTTAACAAAGCCAGAGACGCAGGATTACAAGTATCCGTTCATGCAGGGGAAGCAGCGGGCCCTGAAAGCGTGTGGCATGCCATAGAAAAGCTTGGTGCCACGAGAATAGGTCATGGTGTAGCTTGCGTTAAGGATCAAAAGTTAATGGACTTTATGCTAAAAAATGAGATAGGTATAGAGTCTTGCCTTACGTCCAACTATCAAACAGGTACCGTAAAAGACTTAAGCAAACACCCGATTAAAACCTTTTTAGATAATGGCCTGAATGTCTGCCTAAATACCGATGATCCCGCCGTTGAAAACATTGAACTTGAAGATGAATTTAACTTAGCTGGTAATTTGTTGAAGTTAAATGAACAGCAAATAACTCAATTACAGCACAATGCAATAGCAATGAGCTTTTTATCTGCAGATGAAAAACATAATTTGATTCAATTAAAAAAACAATAAACAACACTCAATAAGGAGCAATGATGATTGAAATATTAGCAGCACTCGCCACAGGTATTTTAGTAGGAGTAATATTTTCTCTATTTAAACTACCATTACCGGCCCCACCTGTTCTTTCAGGTATTGTCGGTATCTTTGGAATATATGTCGGTGGCCTTAGTTATCAATGGATAATTGAACGATTCTTCACTTAGTATTATCATAGCCACATAAACATTAAGCGATATATAATAAATCGCCAAAAATAATTCATCAGTAAAACATCCTTGATAGCAGTTGATTTCATCATCTATGGCTAGAAACTTACTGAGTTACACTTAAAAACTAAAGGATAACTCTTATGCCAACACCTCATATTGAAGCTCAAGCCGGCGATTTTGCCAAAACAGTGTTAATGCCTGGCGATCCACTTAGAGCAAAATTTATTGCCGAAAATTTCTTAGAAAACGTAAAATGTGTTACTCGCGTTCGTAACATGTTTGGTTACACAGGCACCTATAAAGGTAAACCTATATCTGTTATGGGCTCAGGTATGGGTATACCAAGTGTTTCAATTTATGCTACTGAACTTTATAAAGATTACGGGGTTGAAAGCATTATTCGTATTGGCTCTTGTGGCGCTGTTCGTGATGATATAAAAGTACGCGATATCATTATTGGTATGGCGGCAAGCACTGACTCTAATGTTAATAGACAACGTTTTAACAATGTAGACTTTGCCGCTTGTGCTGACTTTTCACTATTAAAAAGTGTCGTAGATACCGCTGAACGATTAAATCAAGATGTTCGAGTGGGCAATATATTCACCGCTGACTTATTTTACACGCCGCAACCAGAAATGTTCGCGACAATGGAAAAATATGGCATTTTAGCTGTTGAAATGGAAGCGGCTGGCCTTTATGGCGTTGCTGCAGAATATGGCAAAAAAGCATTAACCGTTTTAACGGTGAGCGATCACATTAAAACTGGCGAGCAAACAAGCGCAGATGAACGTGAAACAACCTTTAAAGATATGATGGAGTTAACGTTAGAAAGTATTTTATAACGTTAGTCTTACTCATTTAGAAAAGGGTTAGCATGGCTAACCCTTTTTTATTACTCGCTCTAAACGTTGTCATAGCGTTTAAGTAAAAAGTCTTGTGCTATTTTGTTTCAAAAGTAAGGTTACTTAAAAAGCTCTTGCCGTAATTCATCGCTTCAACGTTAAACAAATCTGCAATGGTTTGCCCTAAATCAGCAAAGGTTTTACGTTCACCTAAATTAACAGAAGAGATATTATGATGGTAAGCCAATACGGGTACATATTCACGGGTATGGTCGCTACCAGGCCAGGTTGGGTCACAACCATGGTCAGCGGTTAGAAACAAGATGTCGTGCTCTGTCATTACATTTAACACTTCAGGTAAGCGTGCATCAAATGCTTCAAGCTCTTGGGCATAACCCACTGGATTACGTCGGTGGCCAAAGTCTTGGTCGAAGTTAACTAAGTTAGTAAAAATCAAGGCATTGTCTGGTGCCGTATTAATATGCTCAATCGTAGCATCCAACAAAGCATCTAAGCCCGTCGCTTTGGTTTTTTCATTAATGCCTTGATGGGCAAAAATATCGGCTATTTTACCGACACTGATAACATGAGTACCGGCATTAGAAATTTTATCGAGTACTGTTGGAGCTGGTGGTAATACCGAATAATCACGACGGTTACCTGTACGAGAAAAGTTGTCAGGGTTATCACCAATAAATGGTCGAGCGATTACGCGTCCTATATTTAAACCTTCAAGTTCTGCTCTTACGGTTTCACAATATTTATATAGATTATCTAAACCAAAATGCTCTTCATGAGCGGCCACTTGAAAAACACTATCTGCAGAGGTATAACAGATAGGTAGTCCCGACTTTATATGCTGCTCACCTAATTTTTCTAGAATATCTGTACCTGATGCATGACAATTTCCTAACATGCCATCATAGCCAGTCGTTTGATTAACTTTTTCAATTAACGTTAAAGGGAATGCATTTTCTTTATCGGTAAAATATCCCCAGTCAAAAAGTACCGGAACGCCTGCCATTTCCCAGTGACCACTGGGGGTATCTTTGCCCGTACTTATCTCTTGCATATAACCATAGGCCCCTTTTTTTGGAGTACCACCCTGATGAGGGAAATCTATGTTTGATGCCTGGTGAGAAGCTTTAAATAATCCTAAGCTAGCAAGATTAGGCAAATTAATAGCTTTGCCTGTTTCTGCATAATAAGCCTTAGCAAGATTGGCGAGAGTATTCGCGCCAACATCACCAAAACTATTAGCATCTGGTGAATAGCCTATTCCAAAACTGTCGATAACTAATACTATTGCGCGCGCCATGCCATTTCCTTTTTAATCATTTTCAATTTATATTCATAAATACCAGAATAAAACATGACCACATGGTCAAGTTGTGATAATTTATCATCTTTTAAAAATAGGGTAAATAATGTTTTTAAATATATTCGATAAAGTAACGCATTTTTTATCTTGTGACCCTAAAAGTATAAATTTAGTTTTTAATTACTATGAGATTTACCGTTAATAATAGCTTCTATTATTATTTTTAAAACGTAATTATCAACAGGTATTAACAGGCAATAACATTGAAAACAAATAAACCGACAATTATTACCATTACTGGCCCATCAGCATCCGGCAAAACACTTTTTGCACAAACTATACATGACGAGCTTATTGATGAATTAGGTGAAGAGGGTATTTCTATTCTTAATGAAGATGCCTATTATCGCGATCAATCTCACTTGTCGATGTCTGAGCGCGAGCAAACTAATTATGACAACCCTAGTGCCTTTGAGCATGATTTATTAGTAACACATTTAAAAAAAATCACTGACAACCAATCAGTAGATGTTCCTATTTATTGTTATAAGACACATACACGCCTCAATGAAACCCGGGTATTTACCCCAACAAAAATCGTTTTAGTTGAAGGGATTTTACTGCTGTCTAATAAAGCACTCAGAGAGCAATTTGACATAAAAGTTTATATGGATACCCCTCTTGATATATGCTTAATTAGACGTATAAAACGTGATTTAATTGAACGAAATAGAAGTATCGAATCGGTGACCAGCCAATATTTAGAAACCGTTAGGCCGATGTATTATCAATTTATCGAACCCTCTAAAGCTTGGGCTGATATAGTGATCACGAGAGGCGGGAAAAATAGAATGGCCATAGAAGTACTGAAAGCAAAAATTCGTCAGTTATCGAAATTACCATTACAAAAATAAAAACAATAAAAATCAAAATAATAATAACTAAAGTAAGAGGGATTTATGGATTTTGCCGCATTTAGAGGGGTAATAGGTATATTTGTTTTATTAGCAATTGCCTACGGACTTTCAAAACATAAAAAAAGTATAAACATTCGTACGGTCGGTTTTGCATTTCTTTTACAGATATTACTGGGTGCTTTTGTCCTATATTTGCCGGCTGGAAAAGACTTCTTAACCGCAATAACAGCAAGTGTGCAGAGTGTTATTGATAGCGCCAAAGTAGGCATTAATTTCCTCTTTGGTGGTCTTGGCACCGATGCTATGTATGAAAATGGCGTGGGTTTTGTATTCGCCATTCGGGTTCTGCCCAATATTATTTTCTTTTCTTCTTTAATCGCCGTACTTTATTACTTAGGTATCATGCAGTGGGTGATCAAAATAATTGGTGGTAGTTTACAAAAGCTATTAAAAACCAGTAAAGCAGAATCGCTTTCAGCTACAGCTAATATATTTGTTGGCCAAACAGAAGCGCCGTTAGTTGTTCGTCCTTATATAGCGAAAATGACCCAATCTGAGTTATTTGCCATTATGGTTGGTGGTTTGGCCTCTGTGGCCGGTTCAATTATGGCGGGTTACGCTGGTTTAGGAATTGATCTTAAGTACCTCATAGCTGCATCATTTATGGCCGCCCCCGGTGGTTTATTAATGGCTAAAATTATTTACCCAGAAACAGAGCCTGAAAAAATTCTGCAAGACCCTATTGATTTTGATGAAGGTGATGACAAACCAGCGAACGTAATAGATGCAGCCGCGACAGGTGCAGCGTCTGGATTAAAGTTAGCGGTTAATGTTGGTGCTATGTTACTCGCCTTTATCGCGTTAATTGCCTTATTAAATACGATTGTTGGTGGTATTAGCGGCTTATTCGGCTTTGAAGGCATTACCATTGAATTTCTTTTGGGGTACTTGTTCGCACCTTTCGCATATATTATTGGTGTACCGGTGAGTGAAATGCTGCAAGCTGGTAGCTTTATAGGTCAAAAGATTGTCGTAAACGAATTCTTTGCTTATGTAAATTTCGTTGAAATAAAAGATACGCTTTCACCTGCAACCCAAGCAATTGTTACTTTCGCTCTTTGTGGTTTTGCTAATTTATCTTCAATCGCTATTTTACTCGGTGGTATAGGTTCAATGGCTCCAGGCCGACGTCATGATATCGCTAAACTTGGCGTGCACGCCATGCTTGCCGCAACACTAGCTAACTTAATGAGTGCAGCAATCGCTGGCATATTCATTTCTTTGTAGATACGTAATAGGAAAATATAAATTATGTCAGACCTTAAAGCTATCGCTCAACGCGCCCTTTCTTTAATGGACTTAACCAGTCTTACTGATAACGAAACAGCGCATGAAATTAACATTTTATGCCAACAAGCAAAATCTGCCGCCGGAGCAACCGCCGCTATTTGTATTTTTCCCCGCTTCGTACCACTGGCGAAAAAATTATTAAAAGCACAACAAACACCGCAGATTAAAGTGGCTACGGTAACTAATTTCCCGCACGGTAATGATGATTTAGATATTGCCTTAGCCGAAACTCAAGCTGCCGTTGCTTATGGAGCTGACGAAATCGACTTGGTCTTTCCTTATCGTGCCTTGATACAGGGTAATGAAAATATTGGTTTTGATATGGTAAAGGTCTGTAAACAAGCCTGTGGTGACTTTGCAAAGCTTAAAGTAATTATTGAGTCAGGTGAGCTAAAGTCAGCACAATTGATTCAAAAAGCGAGTGAAATAGCCATAAATGCCGGTGCTGATTTTATTAAAACCTCTACCGGTAAAGTAGCGGTTAATGCAACACCAGAAGCGGCTAAAATAATGTTAGAAGTAATAAAAAATAAAAATGTTGCTGTCGGTTTCAAACCAGCGGGCGGCGTTAGAAACGCTGAAGATGCCTCTGTTTACCTCGATTTAGCCGATAACATTTTAGGTCCAGAGTGGGCGGATAGTCATCATTTCCGTTTTGGTGCTAGTAGCTTACTTACCAGTTTACTTGCTACACTTGGACATAATATAGATAACAACTCATCTAACAGCTACTAATACTCATTTTAAGAAGTAAATTATGGCGCAACTGTATTTCTATTACTCCTCAATGAACGCGGGTAAGTCGACCCACCTTCTTCAGTCTTCATATAATTATCGGGAGCGTGGTTTAGCAACGGCAATTTATACCGCTAAAATTGATGATAGATTTGCCAAGGGTAAGGTTGCTTCACGGTTAGGTATAGACGCAGATGCGTTTTTATTTGATGAAAGCAGTAACATGCTTGATGAAATTAACAAAAAAAATCAAGCCGCTAAAATTGATTGTGTACTTATTGATGAAGCACAATTTCTTTCTACCGAACAAGTAAAACAACTAACAGATGTTGTCGATTTATTGCATATTCCGGTATTAGCCTATGGAATAAGAACAGATTTTCTCGGTGAAACTTTTTCAGGAAGTGCCGCCCTGCTTGCTTGGGCTGATAAACTGGTTGAATTAAAAACAATTTGCCATTGCGGCCGTAAAGCAAACTTTGTTATCCGCCAAGATGAAAATGGTGTTGCTGTTAAAGTTGGGCAACAAGTCGAAGTGGGCGGTAATGAACGTTATGAACCTTTATGTAGAGCACATTTTAAGGAATTAGTCTGGTAATAGTGCTAGGGTATTCTACGCTTTACTTACAAGCATTATCAGCAGAATCCCTTTAATTTTAATTATAATAACAAGAACAAGGAACGCGCCATGTCAGTTGTTGAAAGTTCACATCCACTTGTTAAACATAAAATAAGTTTATTGCGTGACCATAATATTTCGGTCAAAGCCTTTCGTGAATTGGCCAAAGAAATTTCAATGTTACTAACGGTTGAAGCAACTCAATATTTACCTTTAGAAAACACGCCTATAACTTGCTGGTCTGGCGAGATTTCAGCGCCGATACTTGCTGATAAGCAACCGACACTGGTTCCTATTTTACGTGCTGGGTTAGGAATGCTCGAAGGTTCACTTGCAATCTTACCTTGTGCAAAAATAAGTGTTGTTGGTATACAGCGTAATGAAGAAACACTGCAACCTGAAAGCTATTACGAAAATATCATTGCTGATATAACAAGCAGAACAGCAATTATTATTGATCCTATGTTAGCAACAGGTGGTACCGCATTAGCAACCATCGACCTATTAAAGTCATCGGGCTGTAAGCATATCATTGCACTATTTTTAGTAGCCGCACCAGAGGGTATTGCGTTAATAAAAAATGCTCACCCTGAAGTGAGATTAATTATTGGCGCTGTTGATGAAAAGCTAAATGAACAAGGTTATATTTTACCGGGACTTGGTGATGCCGGAGATAAGATATTCGGTACTTTGTAACGGAAAGATTAAAAATAATAACAGTCACTTATTACTCAATGAATAAAAAGTGACTTTATATAAATGAAGCTTAGTAAATTACCGGTGCCAATTCAGGCGCTTCTTCAGAATAGGTTATTGCTTGTTTAAACTGTTGCGAAGCAAGCAATGCAGAGCTTTCATCTTTAGCATGAACCCGAGCTATCACGTCGCCATTATTTACCAAAACACCGAGTGGTAAAATACGATCAAAGCCGACGGTATGATCAACAAGCTGTTTTGGTGCCGTTCTTCCTCCACCTAAGCCAACAACCGACATACCAACATCACGGGTATTCATTTGCGCTAAATAACCATGTTGAGTCGCTTTTATTTCCATAATAACTTCAGCTTTATTCATTGAACCCCATGGGTTTTCTACAAAGTTTTTTGGCCCACCTAAAGCAGCTATCATTCGCTCAAAAATTTCTGCCGCTTTACCTGAGTGAAGTACCTTATCAATTTTAAGGTGCGCATCTTGGTCATTATTTGCCAAACCAGAGCTAACTAACATAGCGCAAGCTAAGGTTTTAACCACTTTATGCAGTCGAGGCTCCCGTTGTTTACCGGTTAAATACTTAGCCGTTTCATACATTTCAACGGCATTGCCTGCACTTGTTCCTAAGACTTGGTTCATGTCAGTTATTATCGCCTGAGTCTTTACGCCGGCACCATTGGCAACACTTGAAATACTATCAGCAAGGGCTTTAGCATCTGCTAATGATGTCATCATTGCGCCATTTCCTACTTTCACATCCATCACTAAAGTATCAAGACCAGCGGCAAGTTTCTTCGATAGAATAGAAGCGGTTATTAACGGAATTGACTCTACGGTTGCAGTGACATCGCGTATACCATAAAGCCTTTTGTCAGCAGGTGCTAAATTATCAGTTTGCGAAATAATCGCGAAACCAACATCTTTGACAATACGTTTAAATTCACTAATAGTCGGTTCAACATTAAAGCCGGCAATACTTTCTAATTTATCTGAAGTTCCACCGGTATGCCCTAACCCTCGACCTGAGATCATCGGAACATATGCTCCACAGGCAGAAACAATAGCAGCAAGCATAAAACTCACTTTGTCACCAACACCACCTGTAGAATGTTTATCAACAACCGGTGCGTCATATCCTTGCCAACTAAGCACATCGCCTGAATTCATCATAGCTTTCGTTAAGGTTACTTTTTCTTCAACTGACAAACCGTGTTGAAAAATGGCCATCGCCATTGCGCCAGCTTGGCTATCAGAAAAACTGCCATCAACTAAACCATTAACAAAGTTGTGTATTTGGTTTTCACTTAGCGCTTGTCCATCGCGCTTAATGCGTATAAGTTCTTGCGGTAAAATCATCATGGTAATTCCTTATGCGTCCAACAAATCTTTAGGTGTGAATGCATTAGGTAATAATTGCGCTACACTCCACACTTGTTGTTCATTTTTATGGTTAACTGCTATCACTGGGGCTGATTGTTCAAAAAACTCAGCGATTACTTGGCGGCAAGCACCACATGGTGGCGTTAGTTTATCTTGCTCAGTGTAGATAACGATCATCTGAAAGCTCTGTTCGCCATTAATAACCGCATGACTAATACAGTTACGTTCAGCACATACGGTTAAGCCATAAGAAGCATTTTCGACATTACAACCTTGAACAATATTGCCTTGCGTTGTTAAAGCTGCTGCACCAACATGAAAGTTACTATAAGGAGCATAAGCCTTATGATATGCCGCTATTGCCGCTTTTTTTAAGTCTGCGGGGATTTCAAATCTATTCATAATCTTCCGTATTATAGAGAAGTAATGATTAGAAGAATAACATACCTGACCATGTGGTCAAGTAATGCGTCTGATATCTATTCCAACGATAAAATTGACTCATAAAAAAACCCTTTAGCATAGCTAAAGGGTTTTGATTGCAATCGTGAAAAAGTCTTAGAACTTGTAGCTAATGCCTATTTTAACTCGCCACGCAGAACGTTCTGCGTCAAAGTATGTTGGTTCAGTTTCTCTAAAGTCTTCGCTGTATGTATAAACATTGCTATCTTTATCATAACTAACACCAACTAATTCTCTATTATTAAAGAAGTTAGTTGTATTAACTTTACCAGCACTGCTATCAATTAAGTTAAGTACGTTTTTAACTGATACATAAAATACACCTTTATGCCCTTCCATGAAGCCAGGTACTTCTTGCTCATATTTAAAATCTAAACGTGAGTTCCAAGGACCATTTTCAGTATTACGAGATAATATTTGACCACCACTACCCGATAAACCATTAGCATCTAACGTTGCTTTAAGCTGCTCGTAACTATATCCATCAGCATAGTTTACAGCTGGGTCATCAGCACCCGTTGGAATATAAGGTAAAAATTCACCATCATCAAACTTGTGTTGAGCACCAAAGGTGTCAAAACCATCTGCATATACCCAGCTATATGGACGACCAGATGAACGCTCACCTTGTAGCGTAAATGTCGAACCGTAACCTTCGAAAAATTCAGTATTGTAAGATAAATTGAATTTAAAGCTGTGTTCTATTTCGTAACGACTTCTGCCAATAGTTGGGTTGTTTCGATCAGCAACTTGATATTTTTCAAAGTTAGAGGTTGCTGTAGAGTTAGTGCCAGGAACAACATTGGTTGCATTTTGGTTTGCATAAGACATGTTGAAATACACGCCATTATCAAAACTCTTTGATGCACTTAATGTGAAAGTTTTACGCTTACCATTAAGGTCTGAGTTGGTAAGTAACATATCATAACGTTCACTGCGGCTATCTGGTTCAATACCCGTATAAAGGTTACGTCCGTCAGGACCAACAGTTACTTCAAGCGTGTCACGGTACAATTCTTTCCACTGTACAGAGTTTTCTTGTTTAACATACATATAACTTGCTTCAAGATTCCATTCATCGCCTAGGTATTCACCTAAATCTGCAGTGTGGTTTACCGTAATACCTGCACGCCATTCGCTTGGTAACTTAAAGTTAGGATCAATAGCATTCACATCACCATCGCCTGGTGTTAAAACTGCACCTACTGGCGGTTGGTTTAACATAGCATTGGTTAAATCAACATCCCAAGTATTAGCACGTACGTTGATTTGGCCATCATTCGAATATGAGTTTGAGATCCAAACGTTTGGTGTACCACCATAGTAGCGACCGATACCACCACTAACAGTAACATCGTCTTGCACTGTCCAGTTAAAACCAACCCGTGGTAAGAAAATATCTTTACCATCTAAACTATTGGTATTAGTAAAACCATATAAATCTACGAATTTTTCGTTTTCTCTGATCAGGCCTGAACTGCCAATTTTTTCATAACGAAGACCAGCATTGATCCATAAAGTGTCATTAATATCCCACTTATCTTCAATGAAAAGATGGAAATTTTCAATTGAAAAGCTCGCTCCAGCATCATCAGAATTACCAGTATAAGCATTAGAGTATGAAACATATGAAGCATTTTGATTTTCATAATCATCTACTGAATCAAAAACCCAATCACCACGAGAAAATGGCACGAAAGTATTAAAGATTTCGATTTCTTCATAACCAATACCGAATGACAAAGTATGTTCATCAAGTAAATATTCACCTTCAAGGTCAACGGTCAATGTTTCATTACTCAATTGGTTATTATGTCGGTATGCATCAGCTCCAACCCAAATTGAATCCGCTCGATTACATCGAGAGTTTGTATCGACTACGCGAATACAGGCTTGCCCAATTTTATCAGTATTTAAAGCATCTGAAAAAGATTGGCTCGCATTTGCTGTTTCTTTATAAGCTACTTTCAATTGAGTTGAAAATTCATCAGTCCAGTCAGAATATACTTGCAAAGCATAAGCTTCGATAGTGGCATTAACGTTGTACCAGTTACTTAATAAAGAAAACTCATTAGAGCGCGATGTATGCTGTGCTCTAACAGAATTATCTTTGGTGTCTTGGTAAGTAAATGCGGCACGGTGATCTTCATTGATATTCCAATCAAGTTTTACGATGAGCTTTTCACTGTCATTTGATAAACCTTGTGCCAAACCACCTGCGTCAAAACCATAGACATCTTGTGATATATTTTGCACTCGGGTAATAATATCGCTTGTTAACCAGTCTTTTTCTTGCGATGCACCAGATCCTGCTGGACCATAGTTATTAACATAAGGATTTTCTGATTCTTCATAAGTAACGAAGAAGAACAATTCATCTTCGATAATCTTACCACCTAAGGCAAGGCCGTAAGTTTTACGCTCAAAGTCTAAATCAATTTCGGTACCGTCTTCTCTTTTTGGCTTGCCAGCTAATGAGTCACTTCCGTATTCGTAAAACATTTCACCGGAAAGTTCGTTTGTTCCAGACTTAGTTACTGCATTAATAGAAGCGCCTGTAAAACCAGAGGCTTTAGCATTAAAAGGAGTAATGTTAATTGATACTTGCTCTATAGCTAACATCGAAATGGGCGAGCCATTGGTTGGATAACCATTGCTATTCAAACCAAAATCATCATTTAATTTAACGCCATCAACAGAAATGCTGTTAAAACGAGGATTAACACCAGCAACAGACATTTCTCCATAAGCAGAGTCGGCAATATTAACCAAAGGGTTTTGACGAACGATGTCTTTTAAATCACGGTCAAATGCTGGCGCACGATTAATCGCATCACTACCAAATACACTGCCAATGCCATTTTTAGAACCATTGAGCAGAGTATGACGATTATTACCAGTAACTGAAATACGCTCTATATCAGTTGAAGCTAATTCGATATTAACTTGTGAGGTTTTACCTAACATTAGGAAGATATTTTCTAATGTTTGATCTTGATAGAGTGTAGAGTCAACAATAATCTTATAAGGTCCACCGACTCTTAAGCCGCTAGCAGAAAAAATGCCATTTTCATTTAGTTTAACTGTTTTCTTAGAACCCGACGGCGTGTGTATAACAGTTACTGTTGCACCTGTAACAGGCGCGCCACTATTACTTACTATTTTTCCTCGTAAAGATGATGAAGTATCAGCAGCAATTGCTGATGTAGTAAGTCCAAGCGCTAGTACTATTGCGCCAGTTATTCGTGAGAGACGATGAGTGTTCATCTATTATTCCTTGGTTACGTTTTAAAGTATCAATTTATTTTTATTATCTAAGCAACCAAAAACCTAACCAGTTGCTCTGTTTTTTATTTAGGGTGAAATTAGACCAGATTTTTATTTCATTTTCATTACATATTTTTACACATTTTTAAATTCAAATAACATATGACTATTACCCAAGTGACAAATGCAATTATAACCCTTTATTAACAAAGACTTGCCGTAATTAAATCACTATCACTAGAATTGATAATGAATATATTCTATCTATAAGAAATTAATATCTATAAATTGCTTTTAATGTCCTTTAATTATAAAGCTGTTCAACCAGTCAGATTTTAAAACAACAAATAACCTACAAAAAACATAACTAACAACAACTTAAATTTAAAATGATGAGTTGCCCGAACAATAAACCCATAAATCCGAAACTAAATATATCTTTGCAAGCATTAAAGTTCGCTTTCAAATAAATGTGGAAACATTTATAGTATAAATTCATCACTAAATGTAATTTTGTCCCTTAAATCTGTTACAAAATAGAATAAAATCTAACGCACAAAAAAACTTAACTATATGGTCAACAGATGATAGAAAAGTAAAATATATCCATTAAAAATATTTGATTTATACCTTTTATATATAGAGCAACCTTATGAATAATAGTAAAGAAATAAAAAAAACAGGGAATATTCGACTTCAAAGCCAAAATAAAATTTTGATGGCGGCAAGTACTGAGTTTGTTTTGCAAGGGTATAGAGGAGCTACGGTGCAGTCGATTGCTGATAGAGCAAACCTACCTAAGGCTAATATCTTGTATTATTTCAAAAATAAAGAAAATATTTACCATGCAGTATTAGAGCATACCCTACAAATGTGGGATGAAGGCATTGGAGATATAAACCCTGAGGATGGCCCTAAAGCGGCAATCGAAAAGTTTATTGATGCCAAAGTAAGAATGTCGTTTAAACACCCTGAGTCGTCAAAAATCTACGCGATGGAAATAATTCAAGGTGCGCAACACTTAAAAGATTTTGCCCGTACGTATCAACGTAAATGGGTAAGAGAAAAAGCCCAACTGTTCCAACAGTGGATAGATAATGGCGAAATGCGCGATGTTGACCCAGTTCATTTAATATTTCTTATCTGGTCGTCAACACAACATTATGCCGATTTTGAAACGCAAATTCTAACCATAATGAATAGAGCAGATTACGAAGACGAAGACGTAGAAACCGTTATTTCATTCTTAACAGACATGATATTACGCGGCTGTGGTTTAAAATAACGTTTATGAAAAAAACCATTTTACATCTCTCTATGACAATAGCGCTAACTTACATGAGCACAACACAGGCAACACAACTTAAAATAGCAACATTTAATGTCAGCATGGAAGCACTAAACTACCGGTCTCAAGAAAATAGCGAAACGGCTGATGTTTCAAATAAAGCCTTACAACTAGCTTTAGAAGCTGACCATCAACAAATAAAAAATATTGCGGAAATTATTCAACGCGTTAACCCTGATATAATTTTGCTTAATGAATTTGATAATCAAGAAAATAGTAAAAATAACCAACACCGTTCATTGAAGATATTCATTGAGCGGTACCTAAACAAAAGTCAGCATGGCCAGACTGCGATTGATTTCCCTTATTTTTATCAAGGACAAGTCAATACCGGTATTAACTCTGGTTTTGACTTAGATGGCAATGGTAAAAAAGGTCTTTTACCTGGTGATGGTTTTGGTTACGGTCATTTCTCCGGCCACTTTGGTATGGTGTTATTGTCAAAATACCCAATTGATATGAAAAACGTACGAACATTTCAGTACTTTAAATGGCGTGATATGCCTAATGCCTTGCAGCCTATTGATGCTAATACTTCCAAGCCTTGGTTTTCTGCCCAAGCTTGGCATAACATGAGATTGTCTTCTAAGTCTCATTGGGATATTCCTGTTCAGGTTAACGGGCAAGTTATTCATATATTAGCGAGTCACCCGACACCACCCGTATTTGATGGACCAGAAGATAGAAATGGTAAACGCAACCATGATGAAATTCGTTTCTGGTCCGATTATCTGTCAACTAACAAGTCTGCTTATATATATGATGATGAAGGAGGTAAAGGGGGTTTGAAAACATCATCTCCTTTCGTAATTCTTGGTGATTTAAATGCGTCAACTGTCGATGGAGACGCATTAACTGCAGGGATTTCAGCTCTATTATCCCATGATAAAATTCAAGATACTAAACCTCAGAGCCAAGGTGCAAAACAACATAGCCCAGATAACGTCAATGCTAAATATCATAGCGCTTTTTGGCGCATGAGAGCTGATTACGTTTTGCCATCAAAGATGGGGGTTAGCATTAAAGCTTCGGGCGTTTTTTGGCCAACAGACAATGAAGATACCTTTAGGCTGATTAAGGATAGAGAAGCATCTTCAGATCACCGTATGGTATGGGTTGAGCTCTTACTTAAAAATAATAAAGCACAACCAACACCTAATAATTGATAAAACTTAAACAAGAAGTAAAAAATGAAAAAACTTTTTTCTGCTGTCAGTATCCTACTCGCCTTAACCTCGTGTAAAACTATTGAAAATTCTACGTCCATTGCAACTGTAGAAATAAACACTCAAAAAACCATGCAATCGCCAAAAAACATCATTATGGTAATCGCTGATGGTATGGGGCCCGCGTACACAACGTCTTACCGATATTTCAATGATGACCCAGCGACTGAATTGATTGAAGATACGGTATTTGACCGTCTGCTAGTCGGGACAGCAAGTACTTATCCTGCACGTATTTCAGGCTACGTTACTGATTCCGCGGCAAGTGCAACGGCTCTGGCTAGTGGTGTAAAAACCTACAATGGTGCTATTGGTGTAGACGTTAATAAAAACAGTGTCGAAACGGTGTTAGAGTTTGCTAAAAAACAAGGTAAAAGAACAGGCATAGTAGTTACATCACAAATAAACCACGCGACCCCTGCTTCGTATCTAGCGCATAACGAAAGTAGAAGAAATTATAATGCCATTGCCGACAGTTATATAGATAATGGTATTAAGGCTGATGTCTATTTGGGTGGCGGCTGGCAATATTTTATTCGTGAAGACAGAAAATTAGTCGATGAGTTTAAAGCATCTGGTTTCCAGTATGTCGATAATTATAATGCATTGGCTCATCTTAAAGACAATACACCGGTTATCGGTTTGTTTGCTGAGATGGGGTTACCTTGGGCTCTAGATGACAATGATCCAAAACGTTTATTAACAATGACTAAAGCTGCAATTAAGCAACTTGAAAATAATAACGGTTATTTTATGTTAGTTGAAGCGAGCCAAGTTGATTGGGCTGGGCATTCAAATGATATCGCCGCAGCAATGGCCGAAATGTCAGACTTAGCCACAACAATGGAATACCTAGAAAAATACGTAAATGAAAATCCGGACACCTTAGTGATATTAACGGCAGATCATAGTACAGGTGGTTTAACAGTAGGTGCGAATGGCAAGTATGAATGGCATCCTGAAATTCTACGTACAATGACAAGTTCACCGGAAACGATAGCAAAAAAATTGTCAAAGAATGAAATAACACAAAATTTATTAACTGAATTACTTAATTTTAAGGTAACTGACTATGAAGTTAAACAAATTCAAACAGCTAAAATTATCGCCGTTGAACAGTCGTCAGTGTATAAGCAACTTGATGAAGAAATGAAGCTTAAAACAACAAAGCCTGATATCAATAATATTATATCTACAGCGATTAAGAGCATCATTGATATTAGAACCAACACGGGTTGGACATCAGCTGGCCATACTGCAATTGATGTTCCTGTTCATGCACTAGGCAAAAGCAGTGAAGTGTTTAATGGCAATATTGATAACACAGATATTGCCAAGAAAATTTTCGTAATGCTCGGCCAAAAGTAATCAATAGAATGCTTTAAAAGTAAAAGCCGCTAATTTAGGTTAGCGGCTTTTTTGTCTCTATAACGCCATAGACACATGCAGTTAATAACTAGACCAAGCTTTCATTCCTGCGTAAATCATCTAGTAATATTATTAAAATATCCCCCTTGGCTGAAGACAAAACACCTAACCATCAGCAACATATTCGGTAATTTGTACAAGGTCTAATTAAATACAAACCTCAACAGATAACTCCAACACCTCTATAAATTCAATTGTTAACAATTCAACAGCTATCTAAAGTTTTAAACTAACTCCCCCTTAATAAAACACTTTCCCTTTTAGTAAGTATTCACACCGATTGTTTTTAGGGTTGCCGGGGTTATTGATAATGAAAAGTGCAGGGTTACTGGGGTTGCGATACTTAATCATACGGGGTTAGTAGGGTCTAATTTGCGTTGACCCACAGGGTTGCCGGAGTTATAATAAAGTGACTTTTTATAAAAGGAAATAATCATGAAGTACCCTGTTGCATTAAAGAAAATAATTGGTGTTGAACACTATAAAGTCACCGTGCCTGACTTACCGGGCTGTGAATGTAATGGGGAAGATATTGATATCGCGTTAAATAAAATAAACGATAGTATTGCTGCACACTTATCGATATTGTCTGAGTATGGAGAATCGATACCGCACGCCACAACGATTAATAATCATCTAGAAACAAACCTAAATGTTATCTGGTGTATTATTGATATCGACATAACACCCTATTTAGGTAAAAGTCATAAAATCAATGTCACCTTACCTGAATTGCTTATCAAACAAATTGATGATCGGGTCAGTAAAACTTCTGCATATAAGACACGCTCAGCATTTATTGCTAGTGCTTGTATGAATGAATTGAATAAGTGATCGAAAGTGGTTTTAGTTTATTAGCGTTAAGAACACTAAATATTAAGAGATAAAAATGACAAATAAAAAATTGCTACTCCTAAGTAGCTCACGCGCGGGTAATTCTCCGTATTTAGATCATGCAAAAAACATGATCGAAGATCACTTAGCAGGCATTAAAGAAATTCTATTTATTCCTTACGCGGGTATTACCCTAACTTATGACGATTATACGAACAAAGTACAAAATGCATTGCAGCCACTAGACATTAAAGTGACAGGTATTCATCAATTCGATAACCCGATTGAAGCAATAAACAATGCCCAAGCGATTGTGATTGGTGGTGGTAATACCTTTCATTTATTGCACCAACTCTATGAACATAAGTTGATAAACGTTATTCAAGAGAGAGTAAATAACGCAATTCCATACATAGGATGGAGTGCGGGATCTAATGTTGCTGGTGCCAGTATTTGTACTACCAACGATATGCCAATTATTGAACCTGAAAGTTTTAATGCTCTTAATTTAGTGCCCTTTCAGCTTAACCCTCATTACACCGACTTTAATCCGCCGGGTCACAATGGTGAAACTCGAGAGCAACGATTAGCCGAGTTCATGGTGATTAATGCTGAAATGCCCATTGTAGGTATTGTTGAAGGTAGCGCTTTAAAACTTGAAAATAACAAGCTTTCATTACTAGCCAGTGAGTTAGTCGAACAGCCCAGTGGCTTTTTATTTAAAGCAGGTAACAAACGTAAGATTGAATTATCAGAAGTATTAAGTTTTTTACTTTAGTTAGTCTATATTGTTAAAGCAGCTTAGTGATAGGTGACAAGTCTATCACTGAGGCTGCTTTGCTTATATCGGTTTGAAATCCTAGCTGAGCAAGTAAAGGGGCTGAAATTAATGTTTTTAATTCACTAATATTTTCAGATAAATAAGCCATAGGCTCAGGACAATTTGCCACCCAACCGATACAATCTAGGCCATCAGCAATTATTGTTTCATAAGTAAGCACCGCATGGTTTAAACAACCGAGCTTCATATTCACCACTAAAATAACTTTTTGCTCTGTTAACTGTACAAATTCTGATAAATACTTACCATTACCTAACGGTAAGCGCCAACCACCTGCACCTTCAGTAATAAGACAATCACTTGCTCTGTTCACTATATGTTTATAGCTAGCGTGTATTTCACTCATTGTTATTTCAGTATCAATTAATTTAGCCGCAATATGTGGTGCTATCGCTGGCTGAAACGCTATCGGGTTAATTTCAGTTATGCTTTGTGAACAGTTACTTTGATACATTAACTGTTCAGCATCTTCATTAATCAACACATCACCTTCCGGCAAATGTACTAACCGACAACCAGCGGATATTGGTTTAAAAACCGCAACACGGTAATTTTGTTTAACTAAAGCTGACGTTAACGCTTGTGCTACATAGGTTTTTCCCGCGTCGGTATCCGTTGCGGTAATAAAAAGTTTAATCATTAAGTTTTACTAAGAGTCCTGAATATACGCAATACGTAGCGGGATAAATATCACTAGGCTCTTGAAAGTCTTGATAACTTTCTGTCATTTTTTGCCATTTATCTTTGCCAGCCAACCCCTTACCTTTTTGTTTAGGTATATGGTTAGCACCTAGGCCTTTCAATTCCCGAGCAAGATGAATAACGTTTTCGTATTCCAAAACTAGATCTACCTTACTATGCTCAAGTAATCGACTCGATGAGTTATCAAGTATCGCCGTTAGTTGCTCTGCCGTTTTAAAGTCTATTACATGTTTATCATCATCAACTTGTGCCCAAGAAGACTTTAACTCATGTAAAGTGCCATCAAGTAATGTCGAAAATATAAATAAGCCACCCGGTTTTAATGCCCGTAAAATTTCTTTAACAAGAATATCTAATGGATCACACCATTGGATCACTAGGTTTGAATAAATTACGTCGATACTATTGTCTTGAAAAGGAAGATGGTAAGCATCTGCTTCTAGCCAATGAATTTGTTTACTGCGTTTCTCTTGAGCGAAAGAAAGCATTTTAGTTGATATATCTAGCCCAATGGTTTGCTGATATTTACTGGCTAATATGTCGGTAAAAAAACCGGTTCCTGAGCCTAAATCTACCACGGTTAAATCGGTACGGTTAGGAAGAAACGACATTAGTTTTTTACCTGTATAACGTTGTAATCGAGAAGAAACGTCATATGAATGGCTGGCTGAGCCAAATGATTTTGCTATTTTAATTCTGTTTAATACTTCAGGCATTTATTAAAACCTCATTTAAACAATCAGCTAAGTAATTGATATCTTTCTTTTTATGGTTGGCTGTTATGGTAACGCGTAACCTTGAGCTATTCTTTGCCACCGTAGGAGGCCTAATTGCAGTTAACCAAATCCCTTTGCTTTTCATAATTTCACACGCTTGTAGTGTTTTGTCTTCATTACCAATAACGATGGCATGAATAGATGAAGCCGAAGGTAATATTTTGATACTTTTATCAAGTTTAGCTGATAAAATTTGACTTAACTCAGTTATTTTATCTCGTCGCCAAGATTCAGTTTTTGCCAATTTGATACTGCTTTTCGTCGCCCATGCTAGCGCTGGCGAAATGGCTGTTGAATAAATATAGTGACGAGAAAAATTTACTAAATAATCATAAACATTTTCATCACAAGCAATAAATGCACCGCTGGTCGCTAACGCTTTACCAAACGTTGCCATCACGATATCAACATCACCAAAACTACAACTGCCCTGACCTTGTTCGCCAACAACACCTATACTGTGTGCGTCATCCATATAAAGCCAAGCTTGATTGTCTTTGGCAATATCGAGTAGTTGGCTGACATCAGCACAATCACCGTCCATGCTAAACACACCTTCAGAAATAATAAGCTTATTTTCTTGCTCACTTTTAGCTAAGTAATGTTCAAGCTGCTGATGATCATTATGCAAATAACGTTTTACACTGGCTTTACTTGCTAATGCACCGTCAATTAATGATGCATGACTTAACTTATCTAATATGAATTGGCAGTCTTTCTTACCTAAAGCTTGCAGAACACCAGAATTTGCTGAAAACCCACTACTATAAAGTAGGCATCTAGGTTTATTTAACCACTGGCAAACCTCTTCTTCTAAGGCTTGATGGGCATAATGAAATCCAGTGATCAAGCTAGACGCACTGGCACAGCTGCCAAATCGGTCAACACCTTCTTGTAATGCTTGATTGATCAAAGGGTGGTGATTTAAACCCAAATAATCGTTCGAGGAAAAATTTAGATAGTTTTTTCCTGCGACAATAACTTCACGACCACTTTGTTCGCTAATGCATTGACGTTGCCGGTATTGGAATTTTTCTTTTTGCTGAGCAACTTGCTCAGCAATAAAGTTAAAAGACATAATATTCCGTTTTACTTTATATCGACAATGTTTTATATAGCAGCGTCGTAGAAAAGTTCTTTATTTTGTTGATTAACAACAGCTGTTGTTATTTGTTGTTCTTCTTCTTCAACATCATTACTTGTCACGGTTTCTGTGTTAATACCTAACTTAGCAAACAATTGCATGTCTTTATTTGCTTCAGGGTTACCTGTTGTTAGTAATTTACACCCGTAAAATATTGAATTGGCTCCGGCTAAGAAACACATTGCTTGCATTTGCTCGTTCATCGCATCACGTCCCGCAGATAAACGAACATGGCTTTTCGGCATCATAATACGTGCGGCAGCAATACAACGAACAAAGTCAAAATGCTCTAAATCGTCAACATCTGCTAAAGGTGTTCCAGCAATTTTTACCAGCATATTAATAGGTACACTTTCAGGGTGTTTAGGTAAATTTGCTAATTGCGCGAGGAATGAGGATCTGTCTTGAGCACTTTCACCTAATCCGACTATGCCACCACTGCAAACCTTCATGCCTGAATTTCGTACATTTTGTAATGTGTCTAATCTATCTTGAAAACTACGAGTGGTAATTATTGAGTTATAATGCTCAGGTGAAGTATCAAGGTTATGATTATAATAATCTAAACCCGCACCTTGTAATTCATCTGCTTGGCCACCATCGATCATGCCTAAAGTCATACAGGTTTCTAAACCTAAAGCTTTAACGCCTTTAACCATTTCTAGAACAAACGGCATATCACGTGCTTTCGGGTTTCTCCAACCTGCGCCCATACAAAAGCGAGTAGAACCTTGCTCTTTTGCTATTTTTGCAGCTTCTAATACTTTTTCAACTTCCATTAAACGCTCTTTTTCAACGTCCGTATTATAACGAGCACTTTGCGAGCAATACTTACAATCTTCAGGACAAGCACCTGTTTTTATCGATAATAAAGTACTCACTTGTACTTCATTAGGATTAAAGTGTTGACGATGAACGGTTTGGGCTTGAAACATAAGGTCGCTAAAAGGCAGTGCAAATAAAGCGTCTACTTCTTGTATTGACCAGTTATGGCGAGGTAAATTCGTTTGTGACATGTGAGACCTTTACTTTAAATGGGTAAATTTGAAAATTGCATCGATAAATATTAACAGGTAATCTATGCGACAGTCATTAATTGTCAACCTAAAACTTAAAGCCAGCCTTACATATGAACAAAAAACACACAGAAATGCTCGATTTTGATAAAAAACATGTTTGGCATCCCTACACTTCAATGTCCAAGCCCTTACCTTCTTATTTAGTAGAGTCTGCCGAAGGTGTTTATATAAAACTTGCTAGCGGCGAAAAACTGGTCGATGGCATGTCATCATGGTGGTCGGTATTGCATGGTTATAATCATCCACAGCTGAATAAAGCACTTATTGAACAAAGCCAAAAGATGGCGCATGTCATGTTTGGCGGCTTAACACATGAACCCGCGATAAATTTATGTAAAAAATTAATCGCTATTACTCCTAAGCCACTACAAAAGGTTTTCTTGTCAGACTCGGGCTCTGTATCTGTTGAAGTTGCTATCAAAATGTCTCTACAGTATTGGCATAGCCTAGGAAAAAGCGAGAAACATAAACTACTGACCGTGAAGAATGGTTACCATGGCGACACTTTTGCTGCGATGGCGGTGTGCGACCCTGTCAATGGTATGCATAAAATTTTTGAATCGGTATTAATGAAAAATATTTTTGCGCCCGCACCGCAAAGCAATTTTTTCCAGACATGGGATGATAGTGAATTAATAACATTAGAAAAAATATTTGCGGAGCATCATCATGAAGTTGCTGCATTTATTATAGAACCTATCGTGCAAGGTACTGGCGGCATGCGCTTTTATCATCCTAAATACCTACAAGCGTGTCGCGAATATTGCGATAAATATAACATTCTTTTTATTGCTGATGAAATTGCTACTGGTTTAGGTCGTACCGGTAAAATGTTTGCTTGTAACTGGGCAGATATTAGTCCTGATATTATGTGTTTAGGAAAAACCTTAACCGGTGGTTATATGACACTTGCCGCGACATTATGTACCGACGATGTTGCAGATACAATCAGTAACGGTGCAGCAGGATGTTTCATGCATGGCCCCACTTTCATGGCAAATCCTCTCGCTTGTGCCGTAGCAAATGCAAGTTTAAAACTGTTAGAAACGGGAGAGTGGCAGCAGCAAATAAGTTTTATTGAACACTTTTTGCAAGAACACTTATTACCATTGAATAGTCATTATAGAGTGAACAACGTACGCGTGCTTGGAGGAATTGGCGTAGTTGAAACAGTCGATGCTGTTGATATGGAATATATACAAAAAAGGTTCGTTGAATTGGGTGTATGGATCAGACCTTTCGGCAAGCTTATTTATATTATGCCGCCATTCATAAGTAATACCGAAGAATTAAGCTTACTTATTACAGCAATATCCACAGTGCTCGATGAAGCACCATGCTTTGTTTGATATACCGCCGAAGCAATAGGTTGTAGATATCGCTAACTATATTTATGGATAAACTTGTAATTCATCTAGTTTAACCAAAATATACATTACCCAAGCAAACGTGACAGTAAGTAGCAGCACTAAATTAAAATGCTTACTGTCACTTTTTCTGCGGCTACGGTAATGGTCAAGCACCAAACAAAAATAGCTACATAATGCACTAACCCAAAGTACTATATATAAATAGCCTGTTAATGGTGTTAGCCAAAATTGTCTTATTTCAATGCCTTTATATCGCAGTAAGCCATAATCCTGTTCTGGTGCAGCATAATAAGACATACCTATAGCAATTATAAATAACAGCCAACCACTTAAGGCTAAAATTCGTATTAACACTACCCCAATATCTGTCGAACTCCGTCTGTTTTTTGATTTCAATACCATTGATTTAATACCTCTTAAGCCAATATTACTGTTTTTTATTTTTATATAGACCGGATCAGCAACTTTTACTTGTTAAACACAGTAGTAAAGGTAACATATCACACCTTAATGCTAGTACAGAATAATCCAGTAAACAAAACTGGATCTATGTACAAAATTAGTAACAATAATTAAATAAAGTAAAGAGGTTGATAAATGTCAGTTATCTCAATCACTGATGTCCTTGCGGGGAAATACCCAGTAAGTGAAGCAGTGACAGTACACGGTTGGATCCGTACTCGCCGTGATTCTAAAGCCGGTATTTCATTCTTAGCCGTGCATGACGGTTCATGTTTTGATGCTATTCAAGCTATCGCACCCAGTGATCTCGATAATTATCAATCAGAAGTATTAAAATTAACTACTGGTGCATCCGTAAAGGTCACGGGTATTTTAGTTGAATCGCCAGGGAAAGGTCAGTCATATGAAATTCAAGCGACCAAGGTAGAAATTCTTGGTTTAGTTGATGATCCAGATACGTATCCAATGGCAGCAAAACGCCATAGTATTGAATTTCTACGCGAACAAGCACATTTACGTGCTCGTACCAATATTGGCGGTGCAGTAGCTCGTGTTCGTAATACTTTAGCTCAAGCAGTTCATCGCTTTTTACATAACAAAGGTTACTTTTGGATCAGCACCCCTTTGATTACAGGTTCTGACTGTGAAGGTGCTGGTGAGATGTTCCGTGTTAGTACACTTGATATGGAAAATTTACCGCGCACAGATAAAGGCGATGTAGACTACGCAAAAGATTTTTTTGGTAAAGAAACGTTTTTAACGGTTTCAGGTCAATTAAACGTAGAAACATACGCTTGTGCCCTTTCAAAAGTTTATACTTTTGGTCCAACCTTCCGTGCTGAAAATTCAAATACTACTCGTCACTTAGCCGAGTTTTGGATGATCGAACCAGAAATCGCTTTTGCTGATCTATCTGATGCTGCCGATCTTGCTGAAGAAATGTTGAAATATGTTTTCCAAGCGGTTCTTGATGAGCGCAGCGATGATATGAACTTCTTCCAACAGCGTGTTGATAAAACAGTTATCGAGCGGATGAATTCAGTGATAAATAATGATTTTGTGCGTTTAGATTATACTGATGCTATTACCATTTTAGAAAACTGTGGTAAAAAGTTTGAAAATAAAGTTGCTTGGGGCGTAGATTTAAACTCAGAGCACGAACGTTACTTGGCAGAAGAGCACTTCAATGGCCCAGTCGTTTTACAAAATTATCCAAAAGATATTAAATCATTTTACATGCGTTTAAATGACGACGGTAAAACCGTTGCCGCTATGGATATTTTAGCTCCTGGTATTGGTGAGATTATTGGTGGTAGCCAACGTGAAGAACGTCTTGACGTACTTGACGCTCGTTTAGAAGAAATGAATTTAAACATAGATGATTATAGCTGGTATCGCGATTTACGTCGTTACGGTACGGTTCCTCATTCAGGTTTTGGTTTAGGTTTCGAACGTTTAGTGGCTTATGCAACAGGTATGCAGAATGTACGTGACGTAATTCCTTTCCCAAGAACGCCAAATAACGCGGCATTCTAATCAGGGTGATTGGTAAATGACTTTTAATAAAAAACCTCTTTTATAAGAGGTTTTTTTATCTCTGTAAATTATGTTTTAATTATTAGGCAAGTGTATTTAACAATAATTAAAAGTATGTCGAGTTCGAGATTAGTTCAAAAAATTCAATTGTATACACTAAGGATGCTACGCCTGAAGTCTCTGCCAGTTATATTTTCTTGCTAGTAAGTGTCGAAAAGGTTCAAGCACTGAGCAGAGGTTAACCAGCTTACGCTGGCATTGAACATGGCTTATTTGCTCTGAGTTATTAAGTCAGCTTTGCTTATCTTCAAGTTGAAACTCATGCATTTCTTCTTGTAGGTCATGAGAAGTATGCAGTAGCTGGTCTGTACTGCTTGCTGCTTGCTCTATTTTCTGTTTATTTTCGTGGGAGGCATCGCTTACTTGGTTGATATTATGACTTAATTCATCTACCACAGTATGCTGCTCATTGGTGGCCGTGGCGACATGACTCGTCATTTCATTTACACTGTCTATCGCACTATCAACATCGGCCATTAATTCACTAGACATTTCAGAAAACTCAATGGTTTTATTACTGAGCATACGGCTGTGATCCATAGCGACCACGGCATTATGGGTACCAGTACGGTATTGCTCTATCATATGTTCAATTTCTAAAGTTGATTCTTGCGTGCGTTTTGCTAAGTTTCGTACTTCATCGGCAACGACGGCAAAACCTCTGCCTTGTTCGCCGGCTCTTGCTGCTTCAATCGCGGCATTTAAGGCTAATAAATTGGTTTGATCGGCAATGCCTTTAATGACATCAAGCACGGATTCAATTTTTTCGCTATTAGCCTCTAATTCGGTTAAAGCCGCGCTACTTTCAGATAAACTATCGACCAGTTGCTTTATTTGTTCCATCGCTTGCACGCTGGCACCTTGACTTTGTTTTGAACTCGAGGAAGCAGCTTCAGTTACTTTAAGGGTACTTGAGGTATTACTAACAACTTCTTCTGCGGTTGAAGACAATTGCGTCATTGCTGTCGCCACCATGTCTATCTGGCTAAATTGAGCGGTTAAATTTTCTTGGATGGCGTTATTCGTACTAACCAAGACTTCGGCAGCCTTTTGTACTTCTTCGGAGGAATGATTGACCTTTGACAAGATAGTATTGACGTTTTCTCGCATGTGCTCCATATGACTCAACATCTCGCCTACTTCGCCTGGTTCATCAATTTCAACGTGATGCTTAAAATCACCGTGGGATATATTTTCCAATGAGTCAACCGCTTTTTGCAGACCTTTTCTTACTGCACGTACCACTAACCAAGCATTAAAACTGGTGATAATAATGCTAATGATTACCGCAATGACGGCAATACTTTCTAGTTGCACAGCTTCAGCATCTATGGCTAATACCGCCGCTTCAGTAAAGTTCTCTAACTCCGCCAGGATATCTTCAACATGTTTGGTTAGCTCCAGCGCCTCGTGCTCTACGATTTCACTGAGTTGCTCAGCTTGATGAAAATTATGAGCTTGTAGGGCGACAAAAACCTTTTCGACATCTTGATACCATTTATGGTGCTGATTCTCAAGCACAGTCATCTCTTGATATAACGAGTCAAACTCAGCAATGTCGAGCTGCTCTGTAGCGTTTTCTTTGGCAATTTTTAGGGTCGTTTCTACACCCTTAATTTCTTGCTCAATTTTATCGTTTATGGATTCAAAATGTTTTATCGCTTGGCGAAAATTATCCTCTGCATGCTGTTCAGTTTTCATTAATAAAGCATAACGAAATGCTTGCTCAAACAGTATCTCTTGCTCTAGTTGATGCTCGGTAATGCTGGTGACCGCTTTAGTGATGGGAATATCGTTGGTGGCAACGGAGTTAACATGATGTTCGATTGTGACGACTTGCGATAAAATAATCCCTGTTGCAACGAGCTGTATGATAAAGGTAATAACTACCATGCTGATAATGCGCTGGCGAATCGATAAGTCAACTTTCATTAGGCTTTGTCCTCAGTTTTAATTTGTCGTTTAACCGATAAGTCAACATATTCACTTGTTGTAGCTATCATATTGATACCAGCAGTGAATCGATGATATATATAAAAATCATAAGCTTTAGATTCGGTTGGCCCTATGACTTGATAGAGGCCTTATCTTGTGCCCTGCACTGGCTTGTTGGCGTTATTTATACAGTATAGTCGATTATTTCTCGGCTGAATTATTTTCTAAGCCACTATATATATTCTAATTTATGCCAACGTTTTTTAGTACTAGGCACTTACTGTCAAAATTTTTTGTTCAAATACGATGATACGCGCTAAATATAGTAGGAAACTGCCAACCCTGCTTAATCATTTTTTATTGAATAAAATACCGAGCTGAAATTTTAGCTAAAGCACGAAACTAAACTAGATACCTCAAGAATACGTTACTCAACACAGCTGACTAAAGACTTTAGCTATTATGACCGGAGCAATATCTGCAAAACTCGACAATTCAATGACGCTATGGCTCGTTGAAAAGTGCGATAAGCCCGTGGTTTGTGTATCAATAAATATGTAGCGAATATCTGTCAGCAGTCCGCTCGAATATAGAGTATAGTTTTATCAGGTGATTTGAGTATAACTAATTGAATAAACTAGACTAATCGTACGTATTTATACTTATTTCAATCTTTAGTTACAAACAGATGCCCTTGTAGACAGTGACAGGAGTAATTTTTTTTCATTAAAAAAGCGACTCAAAGTAATTGAGTCGCTCCAAGTTCAGTAAATAGCCCGTTATAAAAGAGCTTTTATTATCTGCGAAATGAGATGTTAATTATTAGCCAAGTGTTTTTACCATAAAATATTTACAGCCTGTTGCAGGGTAATTCTCTTGGACCCACTGTGTTTCATAGCCATATTTTTGATAAAAAGGCATTGCCTGAAAGTTTAGTGTATCTAACATACTGTGTGTACAACCTCTCGCTTTAGCGGTATTTTCAAGCTGCTCTAAAATTTTTCGTCCAACAGCTTGTCCACGTAATTGTTCAGCAACCCATAGCGTATCAATTAACAACCACTTGCCAAAGGTGCGTGCAGATGAGCCTGCTATAATACTTCCGTCATCACTTTTTATTTGAATAGCTAACGGCTTTCGCTCACTGACTTCCCAATGAGCCCAGTTAAACTCAGCTATTTGTTTATCAAGAAAATCAATGAGCTCTTGTTCTGGTTGATCAATTATTTCAATATTCATCTATTAACTCAACGGGAAATTTTCTAAATAGTTAACATGATGCTCAAAAGTTTTAAGCGCTTTGAGCGGCAGTTTATTTTCAGCGGTACCAATATAGAGAAAGCCAACAATATCGTTTTCTGTATTAATAGCTAAGGCCTGTTTAACATCAGTATTGTAGCTAAAGTCACCCGTTCGCCACATAGCCCCATAACCAAGACTAAAAGCTGCCATTTGCATAGCATGAACTGCACAACCTGCTGCGATTGCTTGCTCTAACTTAGGTACTTTTTCGTGGAATTGATATTGTGTACTAATAATAATAATTAAAGGTGCACGATACGGCATATTTTTAGATTTTTTTATTTTTACGTCATTATTACCTTGGTCAATAGCTGCTTTTTCAAATATTTGACTTAATTTGTCCAAGCCTTGATTTTCTACCACAGTAAAAAGCCAGGGAGATAGCGCGCCATGGTCTGGCACGCGCATACCAGCATTAAGTATAAACGTTAGATCGCTTTCACTTGGGGCCGGCGCAATAAGCTTAGGGGTAGATTGGCGTTGTAGTAATAACTCTTGTGCATTCATCAACTATAAAGACTCTTCTTATGTTTACGTTGATAATAAGTATACAGATAATGATCAGCACTGGTAAAGCGCCCTGCACCAATAAAAAACAACGCGAGTAACATAATAAAATAGGTAGTGGCAAATTCAATGCCATTATTCAATACAACAATAGCGCCATTTTCGTATAACCATTCAGTATTGCCATTATCCTCTAGTAATTCACGCATCACTGCTAAACGTGTACCTGTGTCAGTACTATTTTCAAGGCTTGCTTGTGCACTATCAACGCCAAGCCAAGTTAACATCTTAGCGGGACTTGTGTCTGGATTGGTCGGAGTAATGGCAAACCAGCCATTATCTGCATGTACTGTAGTGGCCGCAATAACCATAGTGAACATCAAAGGAATGCTGAGCAGTCGAGTGAATAAGCCAATCAATAACAACCAACCACCAAAAAATTCAACCCAAGTAGCCATGTTGGCAAGTAATTCAGGAAAAGGTAAACCTAAACCCCATTCAGCATTACCAAACCAAGCGACTATATCGGGGCTAGTAAAGATATTAGCTAAACCGCTCACTTGTGGATCGCTAAATTGCATTTTTCCATAACCCGCCATTATAAAAATAGGTGCAAGGTACAAGCGCAATAATAAAGCAGGAAGTCCGTCGAAGTTTTTAAGCTTTTCTAAAAAGTTTTGGTAAGTATTTATATAAGTTAAAACAGTCATTTTCATATCATCTATAACGTAGTTAATAAGTTCGCCTGTATTTAGACCTTATATAAGCATAAATCCTTTCAAAATCACATTTATTTACTATTGAGACTACATAACTGAGTAATAATTAAGTAGCATAGCGGGTAACTATTTATAACATATTAACTACGCTGGATATTATGACAGAAGCTACATCACTTCCTCGGGAACAAGTAAAACAGAGTAAATTTAAAACATTTATGTTGAAATTATTCAGCTTGTTAAATACTTTTAGAAAAATTATCGTTAATACCGTATTTTTTATCATACTACTTTTATTCATTACCGCACTTGGCAGTGACGAGAACGAAATTATAGTGCCAAAGAGTAGCGCGCTATTATTAAATTTGTCTGGCGATGTCGTTGAACAAAAACATGCGATTGACCCTTTAGATGCGTTTATGACTGAAGCACTTGAAGAGAAGAATAAAAAACCTGAAATATTGATGAGTGACCTTATTGATGTGATTGAACGTGCCAAAAATGACAGTCGTATTGAAATGATGGTGCTACAGCTACAAGGTCTCAACCGTACTGGATTGAGCAAACTTCAAGATATTGCGAAAGCGATAGAAGAGTTCAAAGCCTCAGGTAAAAAAGTTATTGCTGTTGGCGACCAATACTCACAAGATCAATATTACTTAGCCAGTACCGCTGATGAAGTTTGGCTAAACCCACGGGGTTGGTTATTACTAGAAGGTTATGGTCGTTATCAACTTTATTTCAAATCTGCTTTAGAAAAGTTATCTATTAGCCAACATATTTTTCGTGTCGGTACTTATAAATCATCGGTTGAACCTTATATACGCGATGACATGTCGGCAGCGGCAAAGGAAGCAAATAAGTTATGGCTGAACGATTTGTGGTCGCAATACAAAAATGACGTCGCTAATGCGCGTGGCTTTACCATAGATAATTTTGATGAAGATGCCGACGTTTTAGTGAGTAAACTTGAAGAAGCTGACGGTAATATTGCCCAATATGCTTTAGACAACCAATGGGTAGATGCTCTGAAAAGTCGTCAAGATATGAAGGAGTCGTTGATTGCGTTAGTTGGTAGTAGTGAAAAGGGAGATAGCTATAACCATATTAGTTTCAAAAATTACTTAACCGCCACCAAACCAATATTTCCGTTAGTGAACCCAAATTCAGACAAAGTCGCTGTGATTGTAGCTAAAGGAACAATTTTAGATGGCAGCCAAAAACCCGGTACTATTGGTGGTGATAGTACGGCTAAGTTATTACGTAAGGCTCGTTTAAATAAAAATGTTAAAGCTGTGGTATTACGTGTCGACAGCCCCGGTGGTAGTGCTTACGCTTCAGAAATAATTAGACAAGAAATAGAATTAATTAAACAAGCGGGCAAACCGGTTATCGCTTCAATGGGTACGTATGCCGCTTCTGGTGGTTATTGGATTTCGGCTCCTGCTGATAAAATATACGCCTCTCCAGCGACTATCACAGGATCAATTGGTATTTATGCCTTTTTTATGACCTTTGAGAATACCTTAAGCAAATTAGGCATTCACACTGATGGCGTTGGTACCACAGATATTGCCGGTTTTGGTGTTACTCGTCCACTTAGCGATGGCATGGCCAGAATACTTCAATTGAATATTAATCGCGGCTATCAAGACTTTATTAGCTTAGTTGCTGACAACAGAAACATGACTATTGAACAAGTTGATATCATTGCTCAAGGCAGAGTATGGTCAGGTTTGAAGGCGAAAGAGTTAGGCTTAGTTGATGAACTTGGCGGTTTAGATGCAGCAATTGCTGCAGCAGCAGAGTTAGCCGAGTTAACAAACTTTGATACCTTATTGATTGAAAAAGAAAAATCACCTAAAGATATATTTTTACAAAGCCTATTTGGTCAAGCGGTAGGTTTCCTTCCTGAAACCTCAGCGAGTAGTTTAAGTGCTACAGAAAAGTTATTTATGCAACTTAACGCTGAGTTTTCTCATTTAAATCTGCTGAATGATCCACAAGGTGTTTATTCTTTATGTATGGCTTGTGAAATTAATTAGTAAGCGATGAACGAAGCGTATATGATAGCCCCGTTTTATGTTCAGGATGAACAGTCATGATTTATGTTCCTGACAAATCATCAGTACATACATCCATGTATGCAATGTCATGATCACATGGATGTGAAAGAATGGCGATGTTCAGGATGAACAGTCATGATTTATGTTCCTGACAAATCATCAGTACATACATCCATGTATGCAATGCCATGATCACATGGATGTGAAAGAATGGCGATGTTCAGGATGAACAGTGATGATTTATGTTCTGCTAATGCAACAGATTTCTACAACGTAAGTATTCGAAGGTAAACACAATGAAAAAACGCATCTATATCGCTTACACTGGCGGTACTATTGGTATGAAGGATAATGGCCAAGGTTATGTCCCGATAAAAGGTCATTTAACAGAGTCCATTAATAATACCCCTGACTTTCATCGTGAAGAGATGCCTGACTTTACCATTAATGAATATTCGCCCTTGATTGATTCATCAAATATGGCGCCTTCAGATTGGCAACGTATCGCTGATGACATAAAAGCGAATTATGATAATTACGATGGTTTTGTGGTATTACATGGTACTGATACCATGGCCTACACCAGCTCAGCACTTTCATTTATGTTTGAAAATTTAGCTAAGCCTATTATTGTTACTGGCTCGCAAATTCCATTAAGCCAACTACGCTCTGATGGCCAAGTGAATCTGTTAAATTCTCTTTATATTGCGGCCAATTACCCTATTAGTGAAGTGAGTTTATATTTTAATAATAAATTGTTTCGTGGCAATCGCTGTATTAAAGCATATGCAGACGGTTTCAATGCGTTCGACTCACCCAATATGCCACCACTTTTAGAAGCAGGCATTAATATAAAGTTAGTTGAGGGCGAATTATCGAAGCCAACGAGTAAAGCATTAACACTGGCACAGATCACGCCACAACCCATTGGTGTTGTTCATTTATATCCTGGAATATCAAGTGAATTGATTGAAAATATTATCAAGCAACCAGTAAAAGCCTTGATCATTCGCAGTTATGGTGTTGGTAATGCTCCTCAAGACGAGAAACTTCTTGCATGTTTAACTCAAGCATACCAGCAAGGTATTGTGGTCGTTAATTGCAGTCAATGCATAAAAGGCACGGTCAATATGGAAGGCTACGCAACCGGTGTCGCGCTAGGAAGATGCGGTGTTGTTGGCGGTGGCGATATGACCTTGGAAGCGACGTTAACTAAACTTCATTATTTACTCAGTAAAAACCTACCTCAAGCGGAAGTCTGCCGGTTATTACAAGAAAATTTACGTGGTGAACTTTCAGTTAATTAAGCCAAGTTTATAACAAAAGCATGTCTAAAAGGATCATTTTATTTGTTCAATGATCCTTTCAAAGCTAAAGTCGTAGTCGGTAACATTTTTATGATTAAAAAGTGAAAAACGTTTAAAGTCGACTCTCGACCAATCGATATGTTTTGATATTGGCATATATTGCTCTACATTTTTTGCAGTGATCACTTCTAGGTCATAACTGTAATTATCGGCTGATTTTTTAAACACCTCGATACCATGATGATGGTCGTAAATTTTCACTAATGCCCATGCAGCCTGCATAAAATGACCTCCGACTGAAGCATCTATCTGTTTCTCTTGTATCATTCTTATGGCTTCTGGGGTCCAGTCAACTCCTCCTATAACAACACTCTCTCTGATTATTTTGCTGTGACCACTCAATATCGCATCCATAACGCCTAATGCCATACCATCAGAAGCCGCCCATATTATATCGATATTGCTATAACGTTCGTTAAATTGGAAAAAAATACTGCGGGTTTTTTCTCGACTCCATCCAGCACTAATTATTTGCAGCACCTGCAAGTTTTCTTGATTTTTAGTGCTATCTAACAGGCCCTTTGTTCTATCTGCTGATTCGCCACTGAAGCTGCCTGAAATCCCAATCGCGTTAAATTTGCGATTTTTTTGAGGGAGTTTTTCATTCGCCAAATCAATTAATGTTGTTGTTAATAACCGCCCTACTTGTACATTATCGTGAAAAATCTCACCTAACCAGTAAGAATAAATTTCTTGAGGTAAACCTATTATAGTTTGCTCAGCTTCATGTAAAGTTCGCTCTAAGGTGACAAAAGAAATTTTTTTACTATTCAGTAAAGTAAATGAACTCTGAGCGGTACCATCAAATGGTGAGAAAATCACATAGTCTGGTTTATTCTTTTGAGCCACTAAAGCCTTTAACGCATTGTAATTATAAATACGATTATCTTTCCCGTAAATGACGGTTAAATTGATACCAAGACTTTGTGCTGCTCGCTTCGCAGCCACTGTGACACGATCCCAAAACGGGGTTCCCGGTACAGATGGGTTTATTAAGACCACATCAATTGCTGATACATGCAAAGGTAAACTGAGTAAAAAAATAATAAAGATAACTTTCATAGGCCCCTTTTTAAAAACAGCTACAAATTACATTCATTATAGTCAGGAATAACAAGGGTGGAATAATTAGTTTTATTTTGTAATAGGCATAAAAAAGCCACCGAATAATCGGTGGCTTTATATTCGTTGTAAATTTATTAACAGTAAATCGATTTAACTCTCGCCAATAAAGGCAGATCCTCTTCAGAGAGCTTACCTAATTTTAGCCACTCAATAAGTGATTTGGTTAAGTCGATATTTTGACCAGACAACATTTGGCTTTGCATCAGCGAAACCTGTACTTGCATGCGTTGTGCTTTAAATTCTTCGGGGGAATCTTTACTGGCTAATATTTCTAGCTCTAACGTTTTATCGCTACGGTCTATAACATTTTTATTTTGATTACATTCCTGTAATCGTTTTTGCCAATTACTAGGGAGTTCAGCTAAAGATTCAGCCAATTCATCTGGTGTTAAGGTGTTACTACTCGCTATGGTATTCAAACAGGTAAAAACATTTGACCAAATTATTGCTTGTTTATCTTGGTTAATTTTTTCTAGTTGTTTTGAAAGTTGAACTAACAGTTTATCCGCAAGATTAGCGGCAACCTTTACTACTGGCCTCTGGTTGATAATTTCGGTGAGTAGGCTGTTAATATTTTCTTTTACGGATAAAAGATCAGCTTCAGATAAAGGTTTTGATAACTGTTGTTGAAAACATTCTAATTGCTGAGTAAATTCAACTTGCTGTTGTTGACGCTCTGATTGTTCTGCTTGCTTAGCAGCATCACGCTTTTCGAATAATTGATCATTCAAACGCCTAAATTTCTGCCAAAGATGGTTTTCTTCTCGTTGACCGCTATAACCTATGGTTCGCCATTGCGCTTGTAATTTTTTTACGTTCTCGATTGCTGAAAAAACATCTTCATCATTTAATGATTGTTTCGCTTGTGCTATCAATAACATTTTACTTTCTGTATTAGCTTGTTGATAATTTCTCAATTCAACTTTTACAGGTTGTAAGTTTTCAATAAAATGCTGGTTAAGTGATTGGAATTTATTTTTATCGACTTGCCCAGAACTTTGCCATTGTTGCTGCAACTTATTGAGTTTTCCATCAATAAACTTCCAATCAACCGTCTTATTTTCAATACTGCCATTAAACGTTGCCAAAAAGTTATCAGCAAATGTCTTAGCTTGTTCAATCAACTGTCTACGTGCTTCAAGGTGTTGCTCACGTAATTTTTCTTGCTCAGCATAAAATAAACGACAAGGAGCAAAAGCTTGCTCACAAAGCGCATTGAATTTATGGTTTAAATCTTTGTCTAATGCTTCTTCTGCATGACCTAATGCATTCCAAGTGACACGAAACTGTTTGACCTTAGTTGCTTGGTCATTTGGATTATCAAAAGGCTGTTCCACTAACAATTGTATTTCAAGCAAGAGCTCTTTTTTTCTAGGTGTCGCAATTGATTGCTCTAAGTCACTGAGTTCCAATATCTTGTTTGATACCTCATCAAAATCACGTTGCACACGTAATTTCTGTATATCAGACAATAACTCAAAGTGCTTGGTGACCTTTTTAAAAACACCAAAGGCAGCGTTATATTTTCCAGTAGAGATTAAACGATTAACGTCCGCTATCTTTTTCTGACATTGAGACAACAAAGCACCCTGCTCTTTAATCAGTGGCTTAAGACCCTTTTGCCATTGTTGTTGTATTTCTTTAAAAGCACTAACAATTGATTCTGGTAGTACACCCGCAGCTTTCTTTTCAACACTTTGCCATTCTTTTAACCATTGATCGAATAATGGCTTACGAATATTTAATTCATCAATATCCTTTGGTAGAGCAACTTGTGAGATTTTTGAAATTAAATGCGTAGCTTCGCTTACCGATTGAGCAATAGCAGGCAATTGTGAAAGTTTTTTGTGGTGTGCCTCAACTAAGACAATAAAACTATTCTGTTCGGTTGCATTAAGTACGGATGATTTTATAGCTGACGTTAATTGTTCAAGTTCACTTTGATAGTGTTGTTCATCAAGATTACCACTTTCAAAAATAGTTGTGGTTAATTGCTGATTAAGTATCTTAAGCTGCTGGTTAAAACCTTCACTTGCTGATTTTTTATCTTGAATTAATTTGTCTATTATTATTTGTTGTTCAAACACTTCGTGCAAAGGCGCGAAGTGTTTTGCTAGCTGTTTATTAATTTCTTGGTATTTACTATTAAAGTTTTCACATTCAAGTGAGGTTAGACAAGTAAATTCATGATGATAACCATGCCATTGTTCTTCCAACACGGTTTGCTTACTTTTTAGTTGCTGATATTCATTAATGTCTTTTAAAGCGAGTAGTTTAGCTAACACCAACTGAACACCCTTTTTAATTTTTTCTGGCCTTGCGGTTAATTCATGTAAGTAAATTATTTTTTGTTCAATATTACTTTTAATCTCTGAGTTACATGCTTTTTTTAATAGTTTTTCTAATACTTCAACCGTTAACGCTTGCTCAAGTAAATAAGCTTGAATACTTTCATCTTGTTTATTAGAAAATACCGAAAGCGTTAATTGTGGTTTATTGATTTTCTCAAACAAAGCAATTACAACATTAGTTTGATTTTCATTTTGTAACCATAGATCTAATGCCGGCAATTTATGATTAGTTTTCAGCAAGGCTAGCTTATCTTCGCTGCTAATAGTAATTTCATGCTGACCAAGGAGAATTTTTTCAACTTGCTTTATACAATATTCTCGTACTTTTTTATTATCGTTATCAATACTATTTTTTTGCCAGCTAACAAAATTCGCCATTTTAATGAGTGCGGCACGACGGACCAATTCATTTTTATCACCTTCGGCTAAATTGGTTAATATTTGTATGTCATCAGCTGCACTCGAAGATAATTCGGTACTTATTGCAGTAAGCCTGACGTTGTGGTCTTTATGCTGCCACTTTGCTTTGAAGAAATTTGAAAAAATCATAAATCGGAGAACCTGGCAATGTTGTTTTCGGGTTTGTCGTTAAGGTTAGCGAATTGTGTTTTTAATTCGCGTTTCGTTTTATCAACAATTTGGCCGTCTGCCCCAACTGTTAATATTTCGTCTGAGTTCAAATGTCTTGATTGATAAGCCATAATGATTTGCAGCGCCGACGTTTTTTGAGCAAGGTCAACCACGGTGCCTTCTGGCCATTTACCTGTTTCTGCAGCGCATTTTAAGCGCAAGTACATATCTTCTGACATATTGTCGACTAATGAAATAATATCCATTGTTTGATAACAACCTTAGTTTTTAATTTCTATATTTAAGTAATAATAAACGTACACGAGTAGCGATATACCATATAAACCCTATTACCGCACAACTTATACTGCTGAAGTATTGCCATGTTCCCTGCTGAGCATCTTGCCAAAACAAGAATAAAAAACCACCACAAAAAAGTAACATGGCAAAAAATGAGTGATTCATTAAGCTTTGGGATTTATTAATTTTATCAACTTTTTTCATCGATGCTATTTGTTCAACATCTATATTCACTAAATCGACTTGGCAATGGGAACAAGATTTCGCTTTATCGGAAATTTTTTTCTGACAGTTGGGACAATTGATTACAGCCATTTTTTGAGGATATTTTATAAAATAATTAGTATCAATATTCTACCTAATTTTAAACAAAAAAAAACGTCTATTAAGACGTTTTTTCAAATGATATTAACTTTTTATTGGCCTGAAATAAAACCAGACCAAATAATCACACAGTTACTTGGAATTATTGATACGATCTTCCCAGAAATCAGCTTTTTCAATACCCAGTGCTTTAGGGTCAAAAGTGTAATTTTTTACACCGTCTTTTTGCTGACGTTCATAATCTTTAAGCGCTTTAATGGCAGGTTTAGCCATAAAGAATATAGCAATAATAGCAAAGATATTTAACCATGCCATTAAGCCTACACCGATATCACCCATGCCCCAAGCTGCACTTGGCTCTGCAACGGTGCCGTAAAACACTGCCGACATAAGTATCACTTTCAGTACAAACTTAAGTACTGGCATCTTGATAGTTTTATTAATGTATGAAACGTTGTTTTCAGCAATAAAGTAATAAGCTAAAACTGTTGTAAATGCAAAGAAAAACAAAGCAATAGCAATGAAAGGATTACCGAAACCGGTTAAGACGCTTTCGACTGCAATTTGGGTAAACGCAGGGCCATTAATAACTACATCTTCTGCAAGGTTCTGTACAACAAAACTCGTCGCACCTTCTGGCATAACATTATATGAATTAGTAATTAAAATCATAAATGCAGTTGCTGTACAAACAAATAAAGTATCAATATAAACTGAGAATGCTTGTACTAAACCCTGTTGTGCTGGGTGCTCAACTTCTGCCGCTGCAGCTGCATGAGGGCCCGTACCTTGACCCGCTTCATTAGAATAAACACCACGTTTTACGCCCCAACCAATCGCAGCACCCATACCAGCCATTGGAGTAAATGCATCAGAAATGATTAACATAAATATATTAGGTAGTTGATCAATATGAAGTCCAATAATTGTACAAGCAATGATGATATAAGCTAAAGCCATAAATGGCACAACAACTTGGGTAAATCTTGCAATACGTTTAACACCACCAAAAATGATGAAGCCCAGTAATAAAACAATAAATGTCGCTGTATAAACCTTAGTTAATGGTAAATCGCCCATAAATGAACTTACCGAACCACCTGAGCCAAACACATTCACCATCGCATCACCGATGCCGTTTGATTGAACAACCGGTAATAAAACACCACAAGCAAGAATAGTTGATAATGCAAATATCCATGCATACCATTTTTGACCTAGTGCTTTTTCAATGTAATAAGCTGGACCACCACGATATATACCATCTTCTTCTTCTTTATAAATTTGAGCATTGGTTGATTCAATGTAAGCGGTAGCTGCTCCTAAAAACGCAACGACCCACATCCAAAACACTGCACCGGGTCCGCCAAAACCTATAGCAGCGGCAACACCTGCAATATTACCGGTACCAACACGACCTGATAAAGAAACAGCTAATGCTTGAAAAGGTGATATACCTTTCTCTGAGCTTTTACCTGAGAGTAATAAGCGGATCATTTCACGGAACTGACGAACTTGAACAAAGCGCGTTAAAATAGAGAAAAAGACACCTGTCCCTAAACAGAGATAAATTAAATAATCACTCCATATGTAGCTATTAATATTATTAACAATTTCTTGCACACGATACTCCAAAATTTATTATTATTTTATATTTCGTTTGTTATATTTAAATTTTTGCCATCGATAACTAATATAAGGAACCTGATTTAATCAGAGTTCCTTATACACAATGACCATGACAATTTTATTGGTTAGCGTAAATCGCCAACAACATGATAAATAGCCGTTAAGAAATCACGACCAAATAAACTACTGCGATTATCAGACCAACCAACGCTATGATCTGGTAATAAATCATTATCTTTAAATGGCATTTCTACAGTGTATGACAAACATTTAAAGTTATTGCCGACCCAGTTAGCGCCAACCGTTAAGTTTGCTTGACCCGGTTCATCTTTATCGTAACCTTTATCATCTTGGAATTCAGGGGTCACTGCTAATAAAATGGCTTTGAACTTTTCTTCTAGCGCTTGATGTTTAGCATCGTAAGCGGGCACGCCTTCACAACCGGCAACAAAGTTAAAAGGTAATGCTTCGTCGCCATGAATATCAAGAAACATATCGACACCAGTAGCTAACATTTTTTCACGCACTAAATAAACTTCAGGGCTACGTTCCATCGAAGGCGCGGCCCATTCACGGTTTAAGTTAGTACCAACAGCATTGGTTCTTAAATGCCCTCGTACTGAGCCATCTGGGTTCATATTAGGGACTAAATAAAATACCGCACTATTGAGAAGTGAACGTGCAACACCATCATCTTCATCTAACAAGCGGTCAATGAAACCTTCCATGAACCATTCAGCCATACTTTCACCAGGATGTTGGCGAGCAGTTAACCAAATAACTTTTTTACCTTCGCCTTCTTCGCCGACTTTAAGTACTGACACATCACGTCCGTCTATGGTTTGCCCTAAAACTTGTAACTGACAGTCAATATCTAATTGAGCTTGGTGAAGTAAATCTTGATGACGTTCATAGCTATAAGGGGCGAAATAAGCAAAATAAACAGAGTCGAATTCAGGCGTTAAAGTAATACTAAGTTTTTCACCATCAAATTCTGTTGGCACACGAAACCAATGTTCACGATCGTAAGATGCAACAGCTTGATAATCGGTCCAGCCTTCAAGATAAGCTGACGTTGAAGCATTCATTAAATGGAGTGTATGCTCGCAACGTTCGGTATTGTGAAGTTTGAAATGAAACCATTGGTAGAAGTCTGATTGATTGTCTTTAACTATCTCAAGCTGAATATTACTGGCTTGGTTTGCTTCAATAACGCGGATATTACCGCTATCAAAGTTTGATGAAATTTGCATGACAGGATCTACTGTATTAAAAATGATAGCAACAGTGTACACAAACACGATAAAGATCAGAAGCAATATACGTTAAAGTGTTCGAAGAAGTAGCCCTATTTCAGATGAATACCCCATAGATTTAGCAATAATGGTATTTTCTTCGTCTAAGACATAATAACTGGGGTAACCTTTTACTTTAAACAGTGCTTTTACTTGCTCAGAGCCTAAGGCGATCGGAAAGGTTAATTGATGTTGGTTTGAAAATTCAGCAACCTCTTTTTTATCGATATAATCTAACGCTACCGCAATAACATTAATATCTTCATTTTTTTCATATATAGACTGTAAGTTACTAATACTTATATGACAAATTTGACACCAGGGTGCGAAAAAGTAAACAATCGTTGTTTTATTTATCTTAGTAAGTTCAATAGTTTTATTATCTAAGGTTTTTAAAAATATATCTCTCGGTACGAGCACTTCTCCCGTTGTCAGCATGCTAGATTCTCTAATCATAGAGAGACCTTGGAAGATAACGAAAAAGACAACCACTTGAATTAATAAGCTTTTAAACAAAGGACACCTGTAATTAAAACTAACACCTTAAGTTTATAGACCCGTTCAGCCAATATAAATTTCGACTCACCAATAATTTACCTTCATGTGGCGCCATAAATGCCAGAAAAATGAAATAAATTAGATTTCACAGCGATAAAATTTCACCCGATATTTAAAACAAAAAAATCCAGCCAAGCATGGCTGGATTTTCAGAAAGTATGAACTGTAGCTTAACCTATTTGCGTTAAACCATTCATATAAGGTTGCAGTGCAGTAGGAATCTTTAAACTACCATCAGCCTGTTGATAGTTTTCTAAAATAGCCACTAATGTTCGGCCTACCGCTAAACCTGAACCGTTTAATGTATGCAACAACTCTGTTTTGTTGGTTTCCTTATTTCTAAAACGTGCTTGCATACGACGTGCTTGAAAGTCGCCCATACTTGAACACGAAGAAATTTCACGATAAGTATTCTGTGCTGGTAACCAAACTTCGATATCAAAGGTTTTAGCTGAACTAAAGCCAATATCACCGGTACATAAAATCACGGTGCGGTATGGTAATTCGAGTTTTTCAAGAATTTTTTCTGCATGCCCCGTTAACGCTTCGAGCGCGGTCAATGAATCTTCAGGTTTAACTATTTGCACCATTTCAACTTTATCAAATTGGTGTTGACGAATTAAACCACGAATATCACGTCCGCCAGAGCCTGCTTCACTTCTAAAACATGGCGTGTGTGCACACATTTTAATAGGTAAGTCTGCTTCTTCAACAATTTCGTTTCTCACTAAATTGGTTAATGGTACTTCCGCTGTTGGTATTAAAGAAAACTTTTTACTGCTTAATTCTGTATGAAATAAGTCTTCACCAAATTTAGGTAATTGACCGGTACCGTATAATGACTCTTGATTAACTAAATAGGGCACATACATTTCTTGATAACCATGTTCTTCGGTATGAACGTCAAGCATAAGCTGGGCAAGTGCACGATGCATTTTAGCAATTTGACCACGCAATACGGCGAAGCGCGTACCCGCAAGTTTAGCGCCGCTTTCGAAATCTAAGCCATTGCCTATCCCTGCGCCAACATCAACATGATCTTTTATTTCAAAATCGAAGACACGTGGCGTACCCCAACGCTTAATTTCTACATTATCGTCTTCACTTGCGCCTTCAGGAACAGAACTATGAATTAGATTAGGAACTGCAGAAAGAATGTTATTAATTTTTACTAATACTTCATCTTGCTCTGCTTTCGCGGCATCTAAGTCACTACCTAATTGGTTCACTTCAGCAAGTAATGGTTGAATATCTTCACCGCGAGCTTTCGCTTGGCCAATAGATTTCGAACGTGTATTACGTTGACTTTGTAATTCTTGTGTTTTAATTTGAAAAGCTTTGCGCTGCTCTTCCAAATCTTTTAATAAAGCGGTGTCTAAGGTAAAACCACGCTTAGCTAATTGGGCCGCTGTGGCTTCGATATCATTTCTAAATAATTTTGGATCAAGCATTTTTATTCACATCTACAAGTTGAATGGTTTAATATTTTTTATGTGTTTTGACTCATTTATTTAGTCGCATAAGACACTAAATAGAGTCCGATGCCAGCCGCAAATACACATAAGCTAACATTAAGTAATATATTTATCATGGCCTTAAAAAACTCACCTTGCTGCATTAATAGTAAGGTATCGAGTGAAAAGGTTGAAAAGGTGGTAAATGCGCCAAGAAAGCCGATACCTATTAGGGTTCGGTAAACACTGACTTCAATAACACCGTTTTCAATGAGCCCATATAAAGTGCCCATGATTAACGAGCCGGAAATATTAACCGCCAACGTAGCAAAAGGGAAACCTTTTCCGAGCCAATTTAAGATTAATTGTGAAAAATAAAATCTCAAACTCGCACCACATGCTCCGCCAAGGGCTATGAACATATATAAAGAGAAAGTACTGATGGTATTAGTCATAGCGTTGCTCATTACTTTTACGATTCAATTCGTTAAGGTAATTTTGTTTATCTTTTAACTGTTTTTCTAAGCCCCGATCGCTAGGCTGATACAATGAAGTATTTTTAAGTGACTCAGGAAAGTAACACTCTCCAGCCGCAAAAGCATTGTCCTCGTTATGAGCATAACGATACTCACTGCCATGACCTAATTCTTTGGTAATACTACTCGTCGCATTTTTCAAATGAAACGGTACATCAAGTTCAGAGGTGTTTTTAGCTAATTCTTTTGCTTGACTAAAAGCCATATAAACCGCGTTACTTTTAGGAGCTAATGCCATATAAACGGTTGCTTGTGCGATAGCGCGTTCGCCTTCACTTGGTCCAACTCGCTGAAAAGTATCCCAAGCATTTATGGCAAGTTGCATCGCGCGAGGATCTGCATTACCAATATCTTCACTGGCAATAGCTAATAGCCTTCGTGCAACATATAAAGCATCACCACCACCCGCTAAAATTCTCGCATACCAATAAAGTGCCGCATCGGGAGAACTACCCCGCACGGATTTATGAAAAGCGCTGATTAAATCGTAAAAAGCATCGCCTCCTTTATCGTATAAGGCTATTTTATTACCCGCGACTTGTACGACAGTTTCTAAAGTAATCGTTTTGCTTTCACCTAAAAGAATATCAAGACAATTTTCAAAAATATTCAATAAACGCCGAGCGTCGCCATTAGCTAATATCAATAACTGTTGCTGTGCCTTATTATCAAGCACTATGCTAACTTTACGGTTTTTTTGCTCGGTTTCACAAGCACGCTGTAAAATATTAGCGAGGTCATCACGGCTAAGTTTTTTTAAGGTGTAAACACGGGCGCGAGACAGTACGGCTTGGTTTAATTCAAAGGCTGGGTTTTCAGTGGTTGCGCCAATAAAAATAATGGTTCCGTCTTCAATAAACGGCAAAAAAGCATCTTGCTGCCCTTTATTGAAACGGTGAACTTCATCAACGAATAATACCGTACGTTTTTGCTGGTGTAATAATCGTTGTTTAGCGTTGTCTATCGCTTGACGTATATCCTTAATGCCTGATGTTACGGCCGATAAACGCTCTACTTCGGCGTTTGCATGACTTGCTATAATTTCGGCTAAGGTGGTTTTTCCTGTTCCGGGCGGCCCCCAGAATATAACGGAATGACACTTACCCTGTTCAATCGCTATTGTTAACGGCATACCCGGCGCTAAAATGTGCCGTTGCCCTTGGTAATCAGCCAATGTTAACGGCCTCAATTTAGCCGCTAATGGCTGAAAGCAGTTATTTGTCTGTTCATCTTCAGCAAAATCTAAAGGCAATGAGCCGTTAGCAGAGTCACTAGCGTTGGTCATCTAACTCAATACCTTCAGAAATAATAAATTTGAATAATGCATTATCAGGTGGAACATCTTGATCAAGTTTAGAAAGTTTAAAAATACTTAACTGTCCTGTTGCATCTAATATAGTAAAACTATCAAGCTTATCGGTATTCTTTTTAAAACGTAATTCTAGCGTTTTCACCTGTGAATTATTGTTATTAGTATGAATAAGAAAATTATTTTCATTCATCGAACTGACACTATAATGTTGCCAGAGTTCAGGGTCGTTACTTGTTAATAATAAAATTGGCGTATTCAACAAGGCTTTATCGAGACGAAAGGCACTGACCTGCTCTATAAAGGGATTGAGATACCATAAGGTTTGCCCGTCTGAAACAATTAATGATTCATCTGGTTCGGCTGTATTCCAATGTACTAAATTAGGTTTTTTTACTGCCAGTGTACCCGACGCGTTCAATAATTCATTGCCATCAGCATCGAGTATTTGTTGGGTAAAATCAGCAGAAAAGTATTTAATGGTGGCCAGCTTTGCCATCAATGCTGATTTAGCATTAGTTATGTGATTTGAGAGTAGATTAACCGCATCTGCTGCTTGGTTGGTTTGCACAGCAAAAGCTGAACTACTGACATTCGTTGCTAACACTGCGGTACATAATGAAATGACTGCTGTTTTTTTTAGGGAAAGGTTCACTGCTTAATCCTTAATCTTTTATCGGGGGTGGTGCTAACACTTCACGAGCACCATTATGGCCGGGCGAACTTACAACACCTTGGTTTTCCATATCTTCAACAATACGTGCGGCACGGTTATAACCAATACGAAATTTACGTTGAACACTTGATATTGAGACACGTCGACCTGTTGTTACAAATAATACGGCGTCATCATATAGGGTATCAAGTTCAACGCCTTCTTCGCCTTCTGCTTGTTCGCCGGGTAGTAAAATTTCATTATCGCTATCGCCTGACAATATTTCGTCAACATAATCAGGAGCACCTCGAGACTTCCAATCTTTAACAACCGCATGTACTTCATCATCGTTAACAAACGCGCCATGAACACGCACTGATACAGCTTCCCCAGGAGGTAAGTAAAACATATCGCCCATGCCAAGCAATTGTTCTGCACCTTGCTGATCTAGAATAATGCGAGACTCCATTCTAGATTGTACACGAAGAGCCATACGTGTCGGAATGTTGGCTTTGATAAGACCGGTAATGACATCGGCTGATGGGCGTTGAGTGGCTAAAATCAAATGCATACCTGCGGCACGCGCTTTTTGTGCGATACGCGCAATCAACTCTTCAACTTTTTTACCGGCAACCATCATCATGTCAGCAAATTCATCAACAAGAATGACAATCGCAGGTAGTTTCTCTAATAGGGGCGGTGTTTGAGTAAAAGCATCATTAGGTTGCCATAATGGGTCGATTAACGGCTCCCCTGCTGCTATTCCTTTTGCTACTTTTTCATTAAACCCTTTGAGGTTACGTACACCTAACGCAGACATTAATTTATAACGACGTTCCATTTCACCCACACACCAGCGGAGTGCATTGGCGGCTTCTTTCATATCAGTAACGACTTCAGCCAACAAATGAGGTATGCCATTATAAACTGAAAGTTCAACCTGTTTAGGGTCAATCATAATCATACGAACGTCTTCAGGTGTTGATTTATATAAAATACTGACAATCATGGTATTTACAGCAACAGACTTACCAGAGCCAGTAGTGCCAGCAACAAGTAAATGCGGCATTTTAGCTAAATCGGCTATTACCGGTTTACCTGCGATATCGCTACCAATGGCCATAGCTAAATGAGAGCTAGATTCAGCAAAGTCTGGCGCAGAAATTACATCAGTAAAAAATACCGTTTCACGATATTTATTTGGCAGTTCAATACCAATAACTGACTTCCCTTCAATAACTTCAACAACCCGGACACTTTTAGCTGACAACGAACGCGCTATATCCTGTGATAAACCACTGACTTTACTTGCTTTAACACCAGGTGCTAATTTTAATTCAAATCGAGTAATAACCGGACCAGGAAAGACTCCAACAACTTCGGCTTTCACCCCAAATTCCAATAACTTTACTTCAACCAAGCGACTTACTTGCTCAAGTTCTTTTTCATCGATAGGATTTTTAGTTCTGTCTGGGCGGTCTAATAACTCTAGAGAGGGCAACCTTTGCGCAAGGTCATTATTTAAGGTCGGTGTTAAGCTAACGGGTTCTTCTACTACGATAGGTTCAACCTGTTCAAATGCTGCAGTTATTTCTTCTTCGTTAACATGCTCTTGAACATTGAAAGCTAACGGTTCACCAATAAGGTCGTCAATAGCAACAAAGTGTTCAACGCCCTCTTCAGTCTCGAAAGGAAGATCATTTTTACTTGGTGCGATAATATTGTCATGTTCTTGTTCAGTTATAGAATTAAATGCTTGATGCACTTCATCTGTCTCATTTTCGATATTCGCTGCTATTTCATTATAATGTTGTAGATCATGCTGCGGCTCAATTTTAGCTAGTGCAACAGGCTGTTCATTTTTTTGTTGGTCTTCAATCACTAATGCTGAATTTACTTTTGATTTTTTCAACTCACCAAGATGCTGTTTTATTTTCCCTGGAATTGTTAACAAATATTGCACGGCTCGAATTGCGTATGCCCCCGTTTTATCAATAAAGGCAATGAGAGAAACACCGGTTAATAAAACAAAACCTGAAAATAAGAAAGTTAAAAATAACAAGGTACTGCCAACAAAAGAGAAATAAGGCAAAACGGTATTACTTAGTACATCCCCTAGGATCCCTCCGGCAGAAAAATAAAAAACATCATCAAAGTTCATACTGGCAATGGACGTTATACCTATATAGAAAAGAATGAAACCAATTAACTTTAGACCCAGTGTTAAATAATCAAGCTGAATGAGACGGTGATACTTTTGAAATAATAACCAACCGATAACGGCAGTGACAAAAGGTAGGGTATAAGCAATAAAGCCGAAAAGGTTTAACAATAGATCAGAAAGATAAGCACCAACTGCCCCACCTAAATTACGAATAGGCGTTTGATAGCCTGTTTGCGACCAACCCGGATCGGCGGGATCAAAACTGAATAGCGCTAACATGATGAACATGGCGAAAAGACAAGAAACCAACAAACCAGCTTCAAGCAGTCGTTGTACGCCGTTTAATTTTGAAGAATGTAAGGACAATATAGTAGCCATGGAAAATGTATTGTTGTTATATACAGTAAAGTACCAAAATATTGTGTGGAGTTAAATGTTTTAATGTCTAACTCAAGCCATTTTCTTAATTTAACGTTTAATTGGCAAGTAATTAGTCGATTTCACTTCTTCCATCACCACATAGGTTCTACTTTCACTTACTGAAGGAAGGCGTAACAAAGTATCTCCTAACAATTCACGGTATGCCGCCATATCAGCAACACGTGTTTTAAGTAGAAAATCGAAATCACCAGAAACTAAGTGGCATTCCTGAATAACATCGAGTTCATGGACCGCTTTAGAAAAGTCATCGAAAACATCAGGGCTAGTTTTTGTTAATGTTATTTCAACAAGTACAAGCAAAGCAGATTCAAGCTTTTCAGGATTGAGTATGGCTTGATATCCTTTAATATAGTTTTCTTTTTCTAAACGTTTTACTCTTTCTAAACAAGGCGTTGGACTGAGGCCTACCCTTTTAGATAATTCAACATTTGATAAACGAGCATTCTTTTGTAATTCAACTAATATATTTCTGTCGATACGATCAATACTTTTATTTTGAGGGTTTGTCACTTTATAATACTCTGTAAAGGTTGCATTTATCAGCATAATATATCGTATTATTACTAAATACGACAGGTTAATTCGAGAATAACGCCCTATAATAGCTGCAAATATTACAACAAATATATAAAAAGAGAGAAGATTATGATTATTGGTGTTCCTAAAGAAATTAAAAACCATGAGTATCGTATTGGTTTAACTCCTGCTGGCGTTAAAGAATTAACCGTTAACGGCCATAAAGTAATTGTTGAAAACAATGGTGGTGCATCTATAGGTTTTGATAACGACCAATATGTAACTGCAGGAGCAAAAATAATCGACTCTGCTGCAGAAATTTTCGCTACAGCTGACATGATCATTAAAGTAAAAGAACCACAAACTATTGAATGTGAGATGCTTCGTCCTGGTCAAATTCTTTTCACTTATTTACATTTAGCACCAGATCCAAAGCAAACTGAGCTATTAGTAGCATCAGGCGCCACTTGTATCGCTTATGAAACTGTTACAGCAGCTGAAGGCGGTTTACCTTTATTAGCGCCAATGTCAGAAGTTGCTGGCCGTATGTCTATTCAAGCAGGTGCTCATGCCTTAGAAAAAGCACAAGGCGGTTTAGGTGCTTTATTAGGTGGTGTTCCAGGTGTTGCTCCCGCTAAAGTGTTAATTGTTGGTGGTGGTGTTGTTGGTACTCAAGCAGCGCGTATGGCTGTTGGTATGGGCGCAGACGTTACTATATTAGACCGTTCTTTACCTCGTTTACGTCAATTAGATACAGAATTCGATGGGCGCTTGAAAACAGTTTACTCAACTGCCGATGCAATGAACCACTTAGTTGTTGAAGCTGATTTAGTGATTGGTGCTGTATTAATTCCAGGTGCAGCAGCGCCGAAATTAGTCACTAAAGAGCACATCAAAATGATGAAAAAAGGTGCTGTAGTGGTTGATGTTGCTATCGACCAAGGTGGTTGTTTTGAAACCTCGAAAGCCACAACTCATCAAGACCCTACTTATGTAGTTGATGAAGTAGTACATTATTGTGTCGCTAACATGCCCGGCGGTGTAGCACGTACTTCAACAATGGCACTAACTAACGCAACGATGCCATTCGCAGTAACATTAGCGAATAAAGGCGCAAAGCAAGCATTACTTGATGATGTTCATTTAATGAATGGCTTGAACGTTTTAGGTGGAAAAATCACTTATAAGCCAGTTGCTGACGTTTTAGGCTACGACTACGTTACCCCTGAAGATGCTCTCGCAACATTATAATCGCTAACAAATAGCCAAATTATTATTGAGTAAACCTCTGTTATCTTTATAACAGAGGTTTTTTTTACTGTTAAGCTTAAAGCTGACCATTTGGTTAGGTTATGTTATATTGCTATAAACACGACTAATAATAAAATATAGGGATTCAATCATGCAAATTCAGATTGTCGACTACAAAAATAAAGATGCAGGAAAATTATTTGTTCAAAGCCTTAGAGATACAGGTTTCGGCGTTTTAATTAATCACCCTATTCAGCAAGAGCTTGTTGAATCTATTTATAAAAATTGGCATCAATATTTTAGTAGTGAAGAAAAGCATGACTTAAGTTTTGATCCTAAAACACAAGATGGCTATTTTTCATCAGAAATTTCTGAAACAGCAAAAGGTCACGCTAAAAAAGACATCAAAGAATATTTTCATGTTTACCCGTGGGGAAGAATACCTAAACAACTTAAAGATGAAATACTCACTTATTACAATAATGCTTCAGAGCTTGCCGCAGAATTACTCGATTGGGTAGAAAAATACAGTCCTGATAATATCTCAGAAAAATATTCTGAAAAACTCTCTAATATGATAAATAATACGCCCAATACATTATTGAGGATTTTGCATTACCCGCCACTTAAAGGGGATGAGGAACCTGGAGCAGTTAGAGCTGCAGCTCATGAAGATATTAATCTGCTAACAATATTACCCGCGGCTAATGAGCCAGGTCTGCAAGTACAACAACAAGATGGTTCGTGGATCGACGTTCCCTGCGACTTTGGCAACTTGATTATTAACATTGGTGATATGCTACAAGAAGCATCAGGTGGATATTTTCCATCTACCAGCCATCGTGTTATTAACCCTTCAGGAAAGGCCAGTGAAAAGTCTAGAATCTCATTGCCATTATTTCTTCATCCCCGCGATGAAGTTGTACTATCAGAACGCCATACTCAAAAAAGTTATCTATTAGAAAGGTTACAAGAACTAGGCGTAAAATAGTTGTTCTTTTGACGGCATATAAAAGCTTATATGTCGTCACTGTACATTTAACCTTGCACTTGAAAAAAATTTTTATCAAAAAAACATTTCCCCCACTTGAGATCTTTGCTTAAAATCCCAATTAATAAGCTATTAATTCTTTTTTCATATTTTGGAGTCATACATGAGCGAAGCAAGACATTGCCCGTTACTCATTTTAGGATCAGGCCCTGCAGGCTACACAGCTGCAGTTTATGCCGCACGCGCAAATTTAAAACCAGTAATGATTACTGGTATGCAACAAGGTGGTCAATTAACGACGACGACTGAAGTAGAAAACTGGCCAGGCGATGCAGATGACTTAACCGGTCCGGCATTAATGGAACGCATGCAAAAACATGCAGAAAAATTCGACACCGAGATCATATTTGATCATATCAATGAAGTGGATTTTTCTAGCCGCCCTTTCACCTTAAAAGGTGATAGTGGCAGCTATACTTGTGATGCGTTAATTATATGTACGGGCGCATCAGCTCAGTATTTAGGTCTACCTTCTGAAGAAGCATTTATGGGCAAAGGCGTTTCAGCTTGTGCAACATGCGATGGTTTCTTTTACCGTAACCAAAAAGTAGCCGTTGTTGGTGGTGGTAATACTGCTGTTGAAGAAGCACTCTATTTATCGAATATTGCTTCTGAAGTCCATTTAGTACATCGTCGCGAGACTTTTCGTTCTGAAAAGATTTTAACTGACCGTTTATACGAAAAAGTTAAAAATGGTAATATTACTCTTCACTTGAATCAAACTTTAGATGAAGTTTTAGGTGATAAAATGGGTGTTACCGGCATTCGTTTAAAAGAGACTCAATCTGACAACACTAAAGATCTTGACGTTATGGGTTGTTTTATCGCTATTGGTCACAAACCAAATACTGATATCTTTAAAGATCAACTAGACATGAAAGATGGTTATTTAACGATTCAAAGCGGTACTAGTGGTAATGCAACACAAACCAGTGTTGAAGGTGTTTTTGCTGCCGGTGATGTTGCTGATCATATTTATCGTCAAGCGATCACTTCTGCTGGTGCTGGTTGTATGGCCGCACTTGACGCTGAACGTTATTTAGATGCCAAAGGCGCTTAGTCTTTGAAAAACCAGATTATCGAATTACTCGAACTCGATAATCTGGCATTCCCTCCTCTAAAAAATGCCCTGAAAGAGCCTAATGGCTTACTTGCTATTGGCGGTGATTTGTCAGTAAATCGATTACAGTCGGCTTATCGTTCAGGTATATTTCCCTGGTATAGTGATGGTGAACCCATTATGTGGTGGAGCCCAGAACCTCGCGGTATTATTCACCTTGACCAATTACACATCAATCGCACGTTACGAAAAATAATTAAACAGCAAAATTTTAAGGTGACATTAAATCAAGCATTTGATCGTGTCATTAATTATTGTGCCGATGCTCCCTTTCGCAAGGAAGAAACCTGGATAGTTGACGATATGCTTAACGCTTATCAAAACCTGCACAGGCATGGTATTGCACATTCCATTGAAGTTTGGATGAATGATGAATTAGCGGGAGGCTTATACGGTGTGGCAATAAATGGTTATTTTTCAGGTGAGTCTATGTTTTACCGACAAAGTAATGGTTCAAAAATAGCTATTACCTATTTGCATGAATTACTGAAAAGTCAAAACATTCCCTTTATTGATTGCCAAATGCTTAATCCATTTTTACAAGATATGGGTGGTATTGAAGTATCTCGTGCAAAATACATTAAGCTGCAAGAACAAGCCTTAGCGATTCAACTACCGCTAGATTTTTGGCGACCTCGTCAACTCACACTATAATATTAATATGAGCATAAATTTTCAGTTAGGCATTACTCAGACATTTCCTTGCAATTATTTGCCCAACCAGCATGAACGGTTGTTAGTTGCTACGGACGAACGCTTACAAAATGGTGAGCATTATGCTTGGTTAATGGCCCAAGGTTTCAGACGCAGTGGCGATCAAATATATCGACCTCATTGCGAACTATGCTCTGCATGTAAATCACTTCGAGTTTTAGCAAAGGACTTTACTCCTTCAAAAAGTCAAAAGCGTAATATTAAGAAAAATAACCATTTCACTATTAAGATTTCTCATCAACAAAGGCCGATTTATTATTCTTTATATAAAAACTATATAAATACACTTCATCAAGACGGTTCTATGTACCCTGCAACCACTGATCAATATAACAGTTTTATTGATTCTCATATTACCGAGCAGCTGTACCTTGAAATATGGCATGATCAGCAACTTATTAGTGTAGCAGTCACCGATGTACTTAATGACGCTCTATCTGCCGTATACACCTTTTATCAACCTGATTATAATCGCCATGGACTCGGCGTGTTTTCTATTTTGAGTCAATTGTCATTAGCCAAAGAAATGAAGAAAGAATTCCTTTATTTAGGCTATCAAATCGACGATTGTAAAAAGATGAATTACAAAAACCGTTACTACCCTCATCAGGTATTATCAGAAAACAAATGGCATACCGTAAATAAATAACACTATAGCTTTACATTTCATCACGTTTTCGGCATTATCTGCGCAGATTTTTATTTATGCCAAACCTTTAAATCTCACCTAGTGAGAATAAACTTATTGGAATTGGTATTATGCACAACTTTAGAGGTTTAGCGCCCAATGGCGAAAGAAGAAAATATTGAAATGCAAGGTACAGTACTTGATACTTTACCAAATACTATGTTCCGCGTTGAACTAGAAAATGGTCATGTTGTAACGGCACATATTTCGGGAAAAATGCGTAAGAACTACATTCGCATATTAACGGGCGATAAAGTAACGGTTGAATTAACGCCGTATGATTTATCTAAAGGCCGTATTATTTTCCGTGCTAGATAATTAAACAAAATAAAATCAAAAGCCCCGTGAATGAAAGTTCACGGGGCTTTTTTATTTTTGATCGTACGTTGGTAAACCATTAAGAAAGTGCGTCCCTGCACTCCACTAGAGATATAGAAATATTTTTAATGTTCTACTAATTCTTTCTTTTGAATATAACTAAGTACTAGCTTATCTTTTTTAACACCAACTTTTGCAACACCACCGTGCGTTAAGTCACCAAACAGTAATTCATTCGCTAACGGTTTCTTTAAGTGCTCTTGTATCAATCGTGACATAGGTCGAGCGCCCATCGCTTTATCATAACCATGAACGGCAAGCCATTTTCTTGCGTCTTTGGTTAATTCTAGCGAAACACCTTTCTCATCGAGTAATGCCTGTAGTTCAACAATGAATTTATCAACTACTTGCTGTATAACAACTTCATCTAAGTGATTAAACCAAACAATGTTATCTAAACGGTTTCTAAATTCAGGCGAAAAAGTTTTATTAATCACCGCCATTGCATCAATACTTTGATCTTGTTGTTTAAAACCAATAGATTTACGTGTTATCTCATGGGCTCCTGCATTAGTGGTTAATACTAGCGTAATATTTCTAAAGTCAGCTTTACGACCGTTGTTATCCGTTAAAGTACCATGATCCATAACTTGTAATAAAATGTTGTAAACGTCTTCATGAGCTTTTTCAATTTCATCTAACAATACAACTGAATGAGGGTGTTTTATTACCGCATCAGTAAGTAAACCACCTTGCTCATAACCAACATAGCCAGGAGGAGCACCAATTAAGCGACTAACTGCGTGTTTCTCCATATACTCTGACATATCGTAACGTAAAAGTTCAACACCTAAAGCTTTTGCTAATTGTTGCGTTACTTCAGTCTTACCGACTCCAGTGGGACCCGCGAATAAAAATGACCCAACTGGTTTTTGTTCACTGCCTAAACCCGCTCGAGATAAACGGATGACAGACGTTAATTCGTCGATAGCTTGATCTTGACCAAAAACGACCATTTTCAAATTTCTATCTAACATTTTCAAACTGTCTTTTTCAGTTGAAGAAACTGATTTTTCAGGGATCCTTGCCATTTTGGCAACAATAGATTCAATATCACTATTGTTAATCACCTTTTTACGTTTTGACGCTGCAACCAGCTGTTGTTTTGCCCCAGCTTCATCAATGACGTCAATTGCTTTATCAGGTAAAAAACGCTCATTAATATACTTAGCTGATAACTGTGCTGCCGCACGCAATGCCTTATTCGTATATCGAATACCATGATGAGATTCGTACTTTTCTTTTAGGCCATGCAGTATCTTGGTCGTATCATCGACACTAGGTTCAACAATATCTATTTTTTGAAAACGACGAGCTAATGCACGATCTTTTTCAAAGACACTTTGATATTCTTGATAGGTTGTTGATCCCATACAACGTAGCTTTCCAGAAGATAATAAAGGCTTGATTAGATTAGAGGCGTCCATCATGCCACCAGAGGCAGCACCTGCACCTATAATGGTATGTATCTCATCAATGAACAATATCGCATTACCATCTTCTTCTAACTCTTTTAACAGCGCTTTAAAACGCTTTTCAAAGTCTCCACGATATTTAGTTCCAGCAAGCAAAGCGCCCATATCAAGAGAATAAATAACTGTTTCAGCTAAAAATTCAGGTGCATCATCAGAAATAACTAAATTAGCTAAACCTTCAGCAATCGCAGTTTTCCCTACACCTGCCTCACCGACAAATAAGGGGTTATTTTTACGTCTACGGCTCAATACCTGCAACGTTCTTTCTAACTCATTACTTCGGCCAATTAACGGGTCTATATTACCCTTTTTCGCTTCTTCATTAAGATTAGTAGCAAAATTGTCAATGGTGCGCGGCTCTTCTTCACTAATATGTACTTCATCTGCTGTTTGTGGTGCATCAATATGTTGTATTTTTGAAATACCATGAGAAATAAAATTAACGATATCTAACCGGCTGATATCAGATTTCTTCAAAAAGTAAGCCGCTTGTGATTCTTGCTCACTGAAAATAGCAACTAAAACATTTGACCCGGTAACTTCACTTTTGCCTGAAGATTGCACGTGAAAAACAGCTCGTTGCAATACGCGTTGAAAACCTAATGTAGGTTGAGTTTCACGTTCAAGTTCTCCTTCAGGAATGACAGGCGTAGTTTCTGCGATAAAATCTAACAACTCCTTACGTACTTTCCCCATATCTGCGCCACAAGCATTGAGGGCTTCAATTGAAGAAGGGTTATCTAATAAGGCTAATAACAAATGCTCAACCGTCATAAACTCATGACGGGAGTCCTTGGCTTGACGGAAAGCCATATTTAACGAAATTTCTAAATCTTTATTTAGCATAGACTACTCCACTTTTAACCATGCGACTTCACGCTTTTTCCATTGTACATTGCAATGGGTGTTCATTTTCTAAGGCATATTTACAAACTTGGTCTACTTTTGTTTCTGCAATTTCAGAGGTAAAAGTTCCACACCTACCTTTCCCTTTATAATGAATTTCTAACATGATGTCAGTTGCTTGATCTGCGTTCATATTAAAAAACTGACATAAAACCTCAATTACAAAATCCATTGGCGTATAATCGTCATTTAATAAAATAACAGTATACATAGGTGGCTTTTCAAATTGTTCAACCACCTCTTCTTCAAGAACTTCTTGATCGTCTATTAACTCTTTCCACTTACTCATAATTTTATATTAGTCTGTACCTGATGATTTTGCTTGGCGATTTGCAAAAAATAATAATATTAAAAAGCTGATTAAATTATAAATTCACTTGACAATTTTTTAATATTATCTACGATTTAAAACAGTGGCTATTTTTTAGCCATAAAATATATTTATGTTAATGCTTTTAGGCAAGCATACCTAATTACCGATGAATATAGAAGGAAGTTGAAGTATGGCTCACGGTACAGTGAAGTGGTTTAATAACGCAAAAGGTTTTGGTTTCATTCGTCCAGAGGATGGTGGTGAAGATATTTTCGCTCATTACTCAACAATCCAAATGGAAGGATACCGTACATTAAAAGCTGGTCAAGATGTTGATTATGAGCTTAATGCTGGCCCTAAGGGCCATCACGCGGCAAGTATCACTCCGGATGAAATTGAAGCTGAAGAGTAACGTTCAATTCAAAGCTGAAAATTAAATGTTCTTCAATACCTGTTTAGTCATCAACTAACGGGTATTTTTTTACTTTAATTTAAATTAATTTATCAAACCCCTACCGCTTGTTTTACTTTTTCTTTATAACTACGGCTCACTTTCAATTCTTTACCATTGCTCATCACTAAATAATATTCGCCGTTAAGTTGACTACAAAATTTGTCGACATAACTTTTATTGACAATAGTTGAACGATGGCTGCGAATAAATTGTTTGGGATCTAAGCTTTCTTCGAGCTGTTTCATCGTTTTTCGTAATATATGTGTAGTCTCACTGGTATGAACACACATATAATCACCAGCAGCATCGATCCATAATATATCTTTAACGGGTACTCGACTCACTTCACCCGCATCTTTAATCGCTAAAATATCTGAGAAAGAAGATAAACTTACTGGTTGGTTATTAGCTAATTCTTCAAGAATTTTTTCACAATCATTGCCTGTAACATCACTAACTAGACGGACAAGTTTAGATTTATGTACCGCGTTCTCTTTGTTAATTATGTCTTTTCTAATTTTATCCATAGCTTCTGCTAAACGGTTTTCATCAGCAGGTTTTAATAAGTAGTCTTGTGCATGTACATCAAAAGCTTGTAAAGCATATTGATCAAAGGCAGTAACAAAAATGACTAAAGGTAGTTTTAAGCCCTGATCAATAATTGCTTGCACCACTTCAAAACCACTCAAGCCTGGCATTTGTATATCAAGAAACATTAAATCTGGTTGATAAGCACGAACAGCTTCTAAAGCTTCGCGACCATTATTACATTGGGCGATAATATCCACGTCTGTATGCTCAGCTAAACGTACCGCTAAACCTTTACGTGCGAGGGGTTCGTCATCAACAATAATTGTTGATAAGCTTATACTCATGTATTGCTTCCTAAATTATACGGCATCCTAATACTTACTTTAACACCTTTAGGGGTATTATTGGCAACAACTAAAGAAAAATCATTACCGTATAATGCTTGCAACCTTTCTCGGCTATTGGCCAGACCAACACCATTTTCACGATATAAGTTACCGTTCTTTATTTCAGCACCAGGGCCAGTATCAGCAAGCTCTAAAAGTAAGTCATTCGCAAATCTAGTTACCGTTATACTAATTGTGCCGCCATCTTCTTGGCTCGCTATGGCATATTTAATCGCATTTTCTGCGATGGGTTGTAATATCATACTTGGCACTAAGGCCTGTTCACAGTCTTGAGAAATAATAAATTCAACACAAAGACGGTCTTCAAAGCGAACTTTTTCTATATCTAAATACAGCTTTAAGGCGTGTAATTCGCTATTAAGCGTTACTTTTTTCATCGGATCTTTATCAAGAGAATAGCGCAAAAATTCACTTAACTTGGTTACCATGCCGTTTGCTATGATGTTTTCTTTTACCAATATTAATGTCGATATTGCATTTAAGGTATTAAAAAGAAAGTGCGGATTAAGCTGATAACGTAACATCTTCAACTGTGCTTGATGAGCAACGTTATTGGCTTCTAGCACGTTACGTTTTTCCTTTTGCAGCATTTGATAATACTTGGTACCGAAATATAAACCACTCCAGCTTAAAATAATAAAAAATGAATAGACACTGTTCGACGTGTAATAAAGCCAGAAGTCAGGTCGATAACCATGTTTATATATTTCCCAATGGTTAATATTTTTAACGACTTGCCATAAGACGCCGACCAGATAAGAAGCGACGATAACAACCCCAGCAATTTTACCTGGAGTGAAGTTCCAAACTCTACGGTAAATATAACGCAGTGGTACGGTAAATAACCATCCTGCGTAAGCATTCAAAAATATAATAACGACAAAAATATCGCGGGGATTATGTAATAACGAACCGAGATAATGCACTAGAGCAAAACCTAACCAGCTTGAGCTATGAACTAACCAAAATAATCGGTTCTTATTTTCTAACAATTCTTTCCAATTCACACAATACAACCAGTAAAGGGGCTTACATTGATTATGAAGCAGTTTTTAGATTGTGCATTACCGTTTACCTTAGCAATTCTGCTTCTTATCTCATTTGTTTTTGATATTATTGGTGAATTCTTTAAATGTTTAACATTTTACCTAAAGGCTGTCCGCCTACTAAATGCATATGAAGGTGATAAACTTCCTGCCCACCATGTTCATTACAATTCATGATCAAACGGTAACCGTTTTCATCAATGCCTTCTTCTTTGGCTAATTTCTTAGCAACAGTTATCATTCGACCTAGTGTCAGCTCATCTGCTTCATTTACATCATTGATAGTAGGAATGAGTTTATTAGGAATTATAAGTATATGAGTACTTGCCTGAGGTGTTATGTCTCTAAATGCAGTAACAAGCTCATCCTGATAAAGTAAGGGTGTTGGTATTTCTTGCCTGATAATTTTTGAAAAAATAGTTTCTTCTGCCATGGTGTACTCCAATATAAAAAATTATAAGTTTTCTGTTGACCATTTGTTATAGTGAATCGCTTTATCTACGGATCTTCGTGGTAGCCAACCTGCACTCTCTAATTCTGGTTTCTCTTTAAATTTTGTCACATAACCAATACATAAATAGGCAATGATTTCGATATTTTTTGGGATACCTAAAGCACCTCTAAGTATATCATCTTCAATGATACTGACCCAACCAACACCTAGGTTTTCAGCTCTTGCAGCAAGCCATAAATTTTGTACCGCGCAAACAGCACTGTATAAATCCATTTCTTCTTTGATGGTTTTTCCTAATACTACCGGACCGTTACGACTACGATCACAAGTAACACAAATTCCTAAGGGTGCCTCTAAAATACCTTCTAATTTTAATTGTTGGTATTTTTGCTGCTGCTCTTCACTGAACATTTTTTTTGAGGCAGCATTTGATTGTTCAAAGCCTGCTTTTATTTTTTTCTTTGTTGCTATGTCGGTAACAACAATAAAATCCCATGGCTGCATAAAGCCAACACTTGGTGCATGATGCGCAGCAGTAAGAATACGTTTAATTACATCATCTTTGATTTCTTGTTTCGTGAAGTCGCTGCGAACATCTCGCCTAGCAAAGATAGTTTTATAAACTGCGTCTCGTTCTTTTTCGGTAATTTCCATTCATTTTACCTATTTAAAAAGGCCTAGATTAATAACTAATCTAGGCCTTTTTTATATTTATTCAAATTAGACAGCAGCTACTTTTTTAACAAAGTTCGTCTAAAGCCTAATACCAATAAAGTAAATAAGCCGGCAAAGCCAAAACTAGCACCTTGTCGTTCTACTTTTTCTTCAACAACAGAGCAATCTTCAACTTCACCCGCAATTGGTCTTAAAGTAACTGCACGAACAACATCTTCAACTAATTGTTCGCCAGTTTCTTTATTAAGCATTAACTCACCTTTAGAGTCTCGACGAGGTACCTTGATTAATGCTGAAGCTGATATTTCATTATTATCATTAATATCACGGGCTTCAATAATAGTGTATTCCGAGGTACATGTTAAAAAGTCATTTAAGTCAGTAAAGGTTTTACTGGCTATATCATACATAAAGGCATGTTTTCTGCGAGGTGCGCTTGAGCTGTCATTATGAGTTTCAACTTCACCTTCACCAACAATTATCCCATTTTCATTAATCGCGCGAGCAGTACTTGAAGAACCAGTAAAGAAATCAGTGGGTCTTATCATCGTCATGCCGCTGTCAAATTCATTAGTATCAACATGATAAAATTTTGTGCGAAGGTTACCATTTACGTAAGTTTTAACGTGACCTACGGCAATACCAGCGTCATTAATGTCGTAAGTTCGAGAATCGAAAAATACACTGTGATCTTCAGTAAAATCTTTTACTTCGCCATTCTTATATACCACTGCGTATAATTGACGTGATTCAAATTCGCTAGGTTCTGTTTCGTTTTCATCCCACCAACCATGTGCAAAACCTACCGCGACACCTTGATTATTAATCGCTTGGGCATAGTTTACAAATTCACGTTCGTCTTCTACATGTGGAGTTACTAAATGTCCTAAAGTAATAGCAGTTGTTTGCCCTTCTAAACTAATTGTCCATTTAATTGCTTCAGTATTATACATGCTGCCTACAGCACGCTGAATACAAACCTCATATGGGATATCATCTAAAACATCTTCATCCGCACAACCACCAGAAGTATCGCTAATAAAATCAAGGGCATCTTGGTCAATACTGGTACTTGCATAACCAACTGCAAATAAAGACTCACTAATATCGAAGATCGCCGATTCACCACCAAAACGTAAATTTTCTGGAGCATCATCATTTTCTGTCGGTGGTTTTAATTCAATGATTGTTTCACCCGCGTCTGGAGAAAAATAAGCACGAGTGGTGAAATCACGGACCCAATGAGTAACTTGATCGCCATTACTTTCTGTAAACGGTAAGGCTACATAAGGTGCAGAGCCATTGCCATATATCCAACCATCATTGGTAATTCCGTTAACATATTCAATGGTTGAGCGAGTTAGTGTAGTTGTACCCGGAAAATATTGGTCAAATACAGCAAAATCTTCAGTGTCACCAGCGTTTCCTGTTAGATTACGCATAGTAACAATATCACCAAATTTTTGGTATAAACTGCTGCCAGCCAATGAGTTAATAAAGCGAATTACCCATGACAAGTCATTCCCTGTTGGATTTCCTGCTCGTAAGGCGCTTTCATCTTCTATATCAACTAATTCATGAACATTTTCATGTTGAATTTCTGCTAATCTAACAATGGCGTCGAAATCGTCTTCATCAAGATATTGAAACTGCACAGGTAAGTTATAAATTCCTGTACCAGAAATAGCCATTTGGCCCTGATTGTTTTCTTGCTGCGCGTAGCTATATTTCACTAGACCAACAGCACCTTTATCGATAACTTCATATGTCGCTGCATGGACAGCGGTTAAACTTAAAGCACTGGTAATACCTAACGCTAATACTGATTTTACAAATTTGTTCATATAACTACTTAGCTCTCATATCTTGTTATAATTCATCTAGCTCTTGCCATCTAGCGAAAGCGATTTCGAGTTTTGACTCACTTTCTTCAAGCTGGTTCAATATTTTTTTTGTTTTGTCGCTGTCTTGACTAAAAAAATTAGCATCATTGACTTGTTCTTGAAGTGAGCTAATTAATGATTCGAGCTCTTCAACTTGTTCAGGTAACACTTCTAACTCACGACTTTCTTTAAAAGACAGTCTTTTCTTCGAAGTAACTTGAGCAACCGCTTTACTTTCATTTGCCGAGGTCTGTGGTGTTTTCACGCCGTCAGCTAATTGTTTTCGTTGTTCTGCTTTATAAGCTAAATAACTATCAACGTCTTCATAACCACCAACAATATTTGTTATTTGACCACTTCCATCGAAGTAAAGGCAAGTGTTTACACAATTATTAACAAAGTCGCGATCATGGCTCACTAAAATAACGGTTCCTGCATAATTTGCAACGACTTCTTCTAATAATTCTAAAGTTTCGATGTCCAAATCATTGGTCGGCTCATCGAGAATAAGTAAATTACTAGGTCTTAAAAATAAACGTGCTAATAATAATCGGTTCTTTTCTCCACCTGATAATGCTCTTACCGGTGTTCTTGCGCGCTTAGGACTAAATAAGAAATCTTGTAAATAACCGAGTACATGACGAGTTACACCATTAACTGTCACTTCTTGTTTACCTTCAGCAACAGTATCTTGCACAGTCAGATTCAAATCTAAAGCATCACGATGCTGATCAAAATAAGCAATATCTAAATTAACACCAGCACGCATTTTTCCAGACGTTGGCTGTTGTTGTGCCATGATTAACTTGATTAATGTTGATTTACCGGTACCGTTTGCGCCAATAAGTGCTAAACGATCCCCTCGAGTAATTAATAAATCTAGGCCTTTGAATATTGTTTTATCACCAAACGCCATATGCAAGTTTTCACACTCAAAAACTAACTTACCAGAGCGATCTCCTGTTGATATATTAATTTCGCCTTGTTTCTTAACTTCACGTCGTTGTTGGCGTTCAACACGTAATTTCTCTAGTGAGCGTACTCGTCCTTCATTACGTGTTCTTCGAGCTTTAATACCCTGTCTTATCCAGACTTCTTCTTCGGCTAATCGCTTATCAAAAAGTGCATTTTGGGTAGACTCTACTTCTAAATCATGCGCTTTTTGTTCAATATACAGATCATAGTTACCCGGGTAACTCACTAATTGACCACGATCTAAATCTAAAATACGCGTCGCTAAACCGCGGATAAATGCTCTATCATGACTAATAAATATGATAGTCCCTTTAAAGTCTTTCAAGAATTGCTCTAACCACAAGACACTACTGATATCTAAATGGTTAGTAGGTTCATCAAGTAATAGCACATCAGGTTCACTTACCAGTGCTTTGGCTAAGGCAAGTTTACGTAACCAACCACCTGAAAGGCTATTAATCTTATTGTCGGCTTCTAACGCTAAAGTGGTTAAGACCTTATCTATACGTTGCTCATCTTGCCAGGCATTCGCTTGATCAAGCTCCTGTTGGGCATTAGCCAACTTATTAAGGTTTTTCTCTGAAGGATCTTCACCAATGATGTGAATTAAATGGTGATATTTTTTAATCAATTCTGCATTTTCAGCGACACCTTGAGCGACATAATCAAAGACACTCATGTCAGATGACTCAGGTGGATCTTGCTCTAACATCGCCAATTTAATATTGTTCGACATCAGAATTTGGCCATCGTCAAGGTTTTGCTTACCCATTAAAACTTTCATTAATGACGACTTTCCTGCGCCATTTTTACCAACTAAACAAATCCTTTCGCCCGTTTTGATGGTCAAATTTGCTTTGTCTAAAATACTGTCTTCACCAAAGGCTAGTTCACCTTGAGCTATTCTGATTAATTCCATGGATTATATCAACTCTACTACTTGTGATTGTTCAAAAGGCCAGAATAACTTGCTGTTATCACTAAGGCGTTCTAATACGGGAATATGGACACCGTATAACTCAACTAAATTTTGTTCACCTTCAATATTTGTATCAATAATATCAACAACTCTGATTTGATGAACGGGAATAACATTGCTTATAATTTCGATCGCTTGTTCACATAAATGGCAGCCTTCACTACTGTATAAGTGAAATAAAACCCTCATTAAGCATTACCTTTTTTACGAGTAATTAACCAACTATTATGAATATGCTTATTACGTTGAAAATCTTTATCGCGGGTTAAATCCGAAATACATTTGACCTCAAAATCCAAAGCGGCAACGGCGTCAAAATCCATTTTAAAGTTTCTTTTATTATTGGTGAAAATAAGTTCACCATTTTCAGCGACACATTTCATGGCATCGGTGATAAGTGCTACATGGTCACTTTGTACATCGAAACTTTCTTCCATACGTTTCGAATTTGAGAACGTAGGTGGATCAACGAAAACAACATCGTAAGTTGTTTTATGCTCTTTTAACCAGGTTAAACAATCCGCTTGGACAAATTGGTATTTATGACCTGATAATTTATTCAACGAAAAGTTTTCTTGCGCCCAATTCAAATAAGTATTCGACATATCAACCGTGGTAATACTAGCAGCACCATGAAGCGCAGCTTGTAGTGAAACAGAACCGGTATAGGCGAATAAATTTAACAATGACTTGTTCTTGGCTTTTTGAGCAACTATTTGGCGAGTTTTACGATGATCTAAAAATAGACCAGTATCAAGGTAGTCCCAAAGGTTTATTTTTAGCTTAGCGCCATGTTCTGTAATAATCATTGATTGCTGACTTTTATCAACACGCTGATATTGAGCACTACCTTTTTGTTTAGCTCGTGTTTTTAAAATAACTTTATCGGTAGGTACGCCAAGTACCTTAGGCGCAAAATAAATAACTTCTTGTAGCCGTTTAGCAACTTTACTTTCTTCAATAATTTTAGGCGCAGAATATTCTTGTATAACTAGGTAGTCACCATATACATCTACCGCAACATTATATTCTGGAATATCTGCATCATATAGGCGGTAACATTCAATTTGTTCTTTTTTCAACCAGTTTTTCAGGTTCTTTTTATTTTTTAATAAACGATTGCCAAAATCAGAGTCTTTATCTGCAAATTCATCTTCATTATTTTGACCTGCCGCTTGTTTAATATCGACATTATAAATGGCTAGTTGACAATCTAATGGACCATTCTTGAATTTATAGCGTTTACGACTTGCCAATTTCATCATCGACAGTAATTCAACATTCGCCGTTAAAATAGCAACACGCCAGTCAACAAATTGTGCTTTAAGTTTTCGACCTAAAAGTACGAAGTTTTCAACTAACTCAGGTAATTCACCAATTCGCTCACCGTAAGGAGGATTAAGTAAGAAGGTACCGTTATGGCCAAAGCCATTATTTAAGTTATTAATGTCTTTACATGAAAACTCAATAAATTTCTGAACGCCGGCATTACGCGCATTGACTTGTGCCGTATTTATCACTCGGCTATCAATATCAATACCAAATACTTTTGCCTTTAATTGTTCAAGGCCTAGATGTGACTTTTCTTTAGCTTGCGTTAATTGTTCTTGCCAGGTATATAATTCATGGCCTGTCCAGAACTCAAAGCCCCATTTAGCTCTGTCGATACCTGCAGCATAGTCGGCTGCCATCATTATCGCTTCTATTAAAATGGTACCTGAACCACACATAGGGTCAACCAAGGGTTTAGTCGTATCGTCTAACCAACCAGAGCGCCTAATAATAGCTGCGGCTAAATGTTCTTTTAACGGTGCTGCACCCGAATGCTCACGATAACCACGCTTAAATAAACTACGCCCTGAGAAATCAAGATAAATAGTTACTTTTTGTCTTAACAAGCGGGCCTGAAAACTAATGTCTGGAGCGCTTTTGTCAACAGATGGCCTGTCCATGCCTTGCTCGCGAAAATGGTCAACTAGGGCATCTTTTATCGTAAGCCCACCGAATTGGGTATTTCTAATTTCATCACTGGTACCGACAAAGTCAATAGCAAAGGTACGGTCACACGTAAATTGCTCCGACCAATTAACCGTTGCTGCTGTCGCAAATAATTGATCTTTATTTTCAGCATCACCTTCACCAATCTTTAATAATATTCGCGTTGATAAACGACAATAAAGACAAATTCTATAAGCGTCAGCTAATGTTGCTGTAAAATAAACCCCTTCAGGTTTTTGAACGACTTGCTGAGCATTTAAGTTTTTAAGCTCTTCAGCTAATAATATTTCTATACCAAAGGATGTTAACGCTAAAAATTGCTGCATAAGATTTTTCCAGACCGATTTATGCCCGCGATTATAAACAAAGACGGTTAGTACTTATATAGATACGTAGAGAAAAGCCGAATATTCAGGTGAAAATTATTTTATTAACATTTTAAACTTTGCACTTATCGCTCAATAGCTCATAAAACAGCCCCTTAGTCTATAATTAATGCAAAATCAGACTGTCTGAAATTAGATGTTGAAAAGTTAAAGAAACGCCTTGCAATGTGAAGTAACTATCCTTAAGATACGCCTCGCTTTCAAGGGCATATGTTTTTGAAATCAATTCTGTAATAACAAGAACTAAAACAGTTATTGGCTTATTTAGATGTAGCTTTAATTAGTAACATTTAAATCATTCGGACGCGGGATGGAGCAGCCTGGTAGCTCGTCGGGCTCATAACCCGAAGGTCGTCAGTTCAAATCTGGCTCCCGCAACCACAAATCTGGCTCCCGCAACCAACTTCGCTTAAGTAAAANNNNGGTCGTTAGTTCCCTCTTCANTAGATAAGGGCTCCNACANCCAACTTCTTTTCAAATAGAAGTAAAACAATTTGAGGCTTTCTTGGTATTTACTATCAAGTCATTCGGACGCGGGATGGAGCAGCCTGGTAGCTCGTCGGGCTCATAACCCGAAGGTCGTCAGTTCAAATCTGGCTCCCGCAACCAATCTTTTTTTATTAAGATATAACAAATCAAATATAAATCACTAATTCTATTACTAAAACCCCTTCCACATTTCACTAAACTCATAATACGCTAATAAAGTTCCCCTTTCAGGTGTTCTCTTGGAGTTAACGATACCGTAACTTATCAAATTGATTTTTTAGTAGTGATATATCCTTTGTCATACGCTTTTAATCCATTATTTTAAAACTTCATATATTGGCTGTATTTTAATCAGTAACGAAACTCCATGATTGGCACCAACATTAGCCGCTACTTCACCAAAGATGGTATTATTAAAGCATGCGTAAGACTTTAGTAATGCTAGTGTTAAAGACACAGATGGATAAATAAACGTGTACGGCTATTAGCAAAACAGGACTGAAGTAAAACAAAATCAATTAGAGTATTCATGAGTAAAATATTATCAATTAATTGCTGAGCTACCACCTCAGTTACCATCATAACTAAGTAGAGTATGGCAGAACAAAGTAGCCAAAGGTGAATTTCGAAATGCTGACACTAAGTTACGCCTATCACGTTATGAGAACTTTTAGCGAAATAAAATAATCACCAGTTGCCTATTAACCATGTGCAATCTTCATTAGTTTTACCCTGTAGTTCAGGTGAAAAATAAGTGATGGTTCATCAACTTCACCTCGGGTTATCTCAAGCTGGGTACGTTTCACTTGATGGTAATTTAGTCGGCCTAACACAATTAACCTCAAGTGGCTGGCAATTGTTAGCTGATAAAACTATCGATGACAAATTGTATTAAATGCGATTACCATGATGAAACGAAAAATAGCAGTGAAAATAAAATGGTCACTGAATTATTGAGAGACATAAGGGTCTGTTGATCTTTCGATATTGTTTTTGTGGCGATTTATTGGCTATTTTCTACAAAGCAGAGCTTTTCTCATGTGGTTGCTCTATATAAAAAATCGATAACTCCGTAAAAATAACCAAGCAACACATTCTTAGGGCTCGGCTAAAAGCGTTTTGCTCTTTGTTGAGTAGTATTTACTGAGACTGACAAGACTATAGACCACTCGCAACGATTAAAGCGCTTTTATTTTGAACGAAACTTAACCGATAAAGTTAAACTGGCCTCTGCTAGCACAAAGAAATCATGGTTGTTTATAAACAAAATAACATCAGTTTTATCAGGCTTTATTATTAACAATACTAGCCAATGTATGAATATTTACGTCTAAGTCATGTCTCTGAGGAAACGCTTTACGGGTCTGTCGTAATAACTGTAACGCCTGCTCATACTGCTGTTGATCAATATAAATTTGTGCTCGTCCTAACATTGCCGATAATTTAACTTCGTCAAAGCGCTCTGCTCGTTGATAAAGTAACTCAGCGTGCGCTACATTATTGAGTTCAGTTGATACCCTAGCTAATGAAATCAGGGAATCGCCATTACTTGGATCAAGCTGAATAGCCTTTTTAAAAAAAGACTCTGCTCTTAGTTTATTATTTTTTGATTCAGCTAATACCCCTTGATAATGCAACAATCTACTTTTATCATCACTGGTATATTGTGAGCTTTTTTTAACGTCAACGTTGAGATTCATAGCTGTTATTAGTTTTTCCGCATGAGACCACTGCTCTTCTTTTAATAACCAAGGTAATAACTTATTAAAAGAATTCATAGACAACTGATTTGTATTAATTAAACTATTTAATAAAGTAACCGCTCTGCTATAATTTTTCTCGGTTAAATGTATTTGAGCAGCTAATTGGTAAGTTTCCGTTTTTTTATTCCCTAGCCTTATAGCAACTTCAATACTGCTAAGTGCTTTTGCGTTATCTTTAGTCTCTAACGCCAAATTAGCTCTTTGTATCCACAAATCCGCTTTAGTTGAGTTCTCTATTAACATTTGCTCTAACAAACTAGCTGCGGCCTCAAACTGTTTACTACGTGTTAAAGCATACAATAAGCCATTGCGAATATTAGCATTGCCTGGATCTAACATTAATGCTTGTTGATAAGCATAAATTGCACTTAATGGACTATTTAACTTCATATTTAAATAGGCTAACTGAGCATAAGACTGGGCATTGTTGGCTCCTAAACTTATCGCTTTTATCAGTGATTTTTGCGCTTTTTTAGGTTGTTTAAGTGAAATATATACAATAGACAAACCTTCATGAGCTCGTACTAAATCAGGCATAATTTTTAAGGCCGCAATATAATTTTTTTCTGCATGATCAAATTGGGTTAATTGCATTTGAATTTGAGCAATTAATAAATACATTGCAGGGCTTAAAACATCCGACTGTATTTTATATTCGTTTAACACCGTTAACGCTTCTTGATATTTTAGCTGCGTTAATAAGTGGCGTAGTTGTTGCGCTAATGGGTATTCTTCAGGCGTTATTTTTGCTTCTCTACTTTCGAAAGGATCACCTATAATCGGCAAATATAGTGTTGGCTCTGCAACCATTAATTGAAAATTAGTAGCATTAACAACCGTAAAAAGTGAACAACATACTGTTATAAAAAAAGCAGATAACAAACAATTTAAGTATTTCATGAATTACTAAACTCCATAGGCCAGTTAAATGATGCTCGTACTGATACACCATTTTTTGTCGGGGTGGTAAAACGTGCTTTTTTCATTAATTTAATAATAATAGATTCAAACTCAGGATAAGGGTTATGCACTATTTTACGTAATATCACTTTACCGCTTTCATCAATAAGCACATCGAGCTCTATTGATATTGAATTGATCCCTTTACGTGCTAAATTTTGTGGGTATTTAATTCTTAAGTTACTTAATAGCCGTGGCACATCATCTAAATCATCTAAGCCAAAAGCTTGCCAATCTACGCTCAAATGATCAAGTAAGTGGCTGGTCATATTGGTTATTTCAGGCGGGGGGATATCTGCAAAATCCATGTGATTAGCTAGCTTAACCTTAATAAATTGCATTGTTGGCCCTGCACCATTAGCGCTGAGGTTAATAGTTGGAGTGGAGTCAACATGTGCTTCTTGTACCGGTGGCGGTGGCGGTGGCGGTGGCGAAGAAGCGATTGATATTTGCCTAATAACTGTTTGTTCTGCTTTGGTAACACCTATTTTCTGAAAAAATAATAGTGCGAGCATCAATAGTGTAATAATTAATGCTGCAGCACTAATAGCAATACATTTTAGTTTTAATTTAGAGTTTATAAATATCACATTAAAATCCCTGTGTTGCAATATTGACTTGGCTAGCACCCGCTAACTTAGCTTGATCTATAACTTGTACTAATAATCCAGTTGGCACTCGTTTGTCTGCTTGAATCACTACTGCTTTATCTTTTTTTCGTATTAATTGCGCTACGGTAACACGGACTCCAGACACGCCAATATTAGTACTATCGTACATAACAGTGCCACTTTCACTAATAGCAATTAAAATAACATTACGCTGTAATTGTTCTGTTGATACCGCTTTAGGTTTGTCCACATCAATACCACTTTCACGAACAAAAACGGTAGTCACAATAAAAAATATCAATAAAATAAAAACAACATCTAACAAGGGTGATAGATCAATGCCTTGCTCTTGCTCAGTAAGTTGCTGCTCTAGTTTTGAACGCATGATACCTCCTGATTTTGTTCATAATGCAATAATGATATTGCTTCATAATATGCAAATTTTCTTTTTAAATAAGCTAACATTACCCACCCAGGTATTACCATTAATAAGCCTACTTGTGTGGTTAACATAGCATCCGCAATGCCACTACTGAGTAATTCTTGCTGATCCATAGTACCGTACGACATTTGTGTAAAGGTATTGAGTAAACCAACAATAGTACCGAACAGACCCAATAATGGCAGACAATTAAGTAACACTTTTAGTGTATGTAACCAACTATCAACCTTAGTTCGCCAACAATCATTTTTGTTTTTATCAAACAATAATTCAAATAATATGAAATAACATACCAATGCTGTAATAAGAATTAACCAAATAACGGTATTGCTATAAAGTTGCTGCCAATTACTCATAAGTTAATCTCCATTTTACCTAAACGAATGGCGGTAGTGTCTAATTGAGTGTTGTAGCTTTTAATTTTACGTGTTAATAGTGCGTGTAAAATTAAAGAGGGGATTGCAACAACCAAGCCTAATTCTGTCGTTATTAATGCTTTTGATATTCCACCGGATACGACGGAGGGATCTCCGGCTCCAAAAATAGTCATCATTTGAAAAGTTTCAATCATGCCTGACACCGTACCTAACAAGCCAAGTAATGGCGAAACAGCGGCAGTAATTGCAATAGCACCAAGCCTAGCATTTAGCTTTTGTCTATTTTCGACTAAAAAGGCCAAAAGCATATCGTCTCGTTGTACTTGAGTAGGGGTAGATAATGTTATTTTAATCAAGTTTTGTTCTGCACCGCTTAGTTGTTGTTGTAATAATTTTAGCGCTTCTATTTTTTCAGTAACTAAATTTGATTTAGCGATAATATCAATACGTTCAGCGATTAATGGCATTAACTCTGGTAAGCGCCATAATTGCCACGCTTTTAACAAGGCAATAAGTAGAGCAAACAAAGCAAACAAAATAATGGGCAATGCCCAAATCCCCCCCCTTTCTACATGTTCATAAACACTTTCAGATTGATTTTCTAATTGCAATGCGCGTTCAAGCGTTGGATCAAAAGTAATTTGTGCTTGATTCGACTTAAATAACTTAATTAATGACGCTATTTTTAGTTCATCAAAGATTAGAACAACATTAGCATCGGTATCTAATAAACCACCTTGTTGATGATCACCGAGTAAATACCAATTAACAGGGCCTAACGTAATTACATTTGCCAATACAATTTCACCACTTAATAATACTATTTTTTGTTCTTGCCACTGCGGTGCTAGTGCGAATTGATTACTTTTGACATAAGCTTGAAGTACCTTCAGCCCAACTTTATTATCAAGCGCAACTTCATTAATTTTATCTATCGGTAGTTCAAGTTTTTCGCTTAATTCGAGTAATAAACGCTTTTGATAATTATCTTGATCACGCCACGACTTTAATCGGTCTTGTATTTGCGTTAACGCTAAGGTGTTATCGTCAACTAAACGTCGATTAACCGCCGTTTTTTCTCTAAGTTTAACCAGTTTTTGTTGTTCGTTACGAATGGATGTGGCCAACGCTATTTTTTCTTTACTTATATCCTTTTCACGTTTATTTAAACGTTGTTGAGATGTTTTTATATCTTGCAATAAACTCTCACTTACCTCGTTAAGTGTTGTTGCTTGTACATTATGAATAGAAACGAGCAGCATAACCAAAGTGATAAAAAGAGAGTTAATTCGCTTTCCTAATAGTTGAGTTAATATTTTGAAATTTATAGATATCATTACATTTCCTCAACATTTATTAAGTTATGCATTGATAATTTAACTGGTAAGGTTACTATCGTGGCCGTTGCTGGCTCTTTTAACATTTTCACTGTTTTACGCAGTTCATCAACACTAACTTCACTTGATTGATGAGACCATTGCCAACCTGTTGGTGTGCTGTTGCCAAAGCCCCAATATTGACTATTTTTACTAAGATACCACCCCTGCGATACACCTAAATAAACTTGATCAACTTGAATTTCCATCACGCTATCATCTTGATTTTTATTATTAATTCCGCGGATTTTTTTTACTTTCATACTTGTTTGATGTAATGCCGGACGTTCTTCAAAGCGTTCAATATTTTCCAACATCATTAACAATTTCTCTAAGCGCTCACTGTTGGTGAGTAAACCTGAACTTTCAACGGTATTAGCACCCGTTAATAAAGCAATATTGCTATTCCACTTCTCTTTAATTGGCGGAGGAAGTCGATTATGCATAGCAAGTACTGTTGCAGATATTTTCATTAAATCGGCTTTCATTAATTCCTGAAGCTGCTCCATCTTTGTTTGCTCAGCTAATAAGTCAAAACGCTTTTTCTTTACATCACTACTGGCATAAACATGCCCATCTAATAAGGTTTGTAATTGCAATTTTTCTTCTTTAAGTAAGCGTAACTGCTGTTCAATTAACGGTTTTTTTTCACGCCAACGATTATCAATTTCACTATGTTGTTGCTCTAATTTACTCCATTGAAATACCAATTTATCTAACTCTTGTGCTCCTATTTCTGCTCGTAAAAAAGGAGAAATAAAAACGAAAATATAACAAATTAATTTATGCATAAATAATCAAAACCCAAAACAAAAAGCTAATAAAAACACAAATGATAATGATTTACTTAATTGTAAAATGCATTATCACTAATACTAAAATTTTAAAATACCATTGATCATAACTACATCTCATATTGCTATAATCTGAACAAAAACCTTACACCTTAAACCAAAATTAATGAGTTCAAGTACATTGCAGAAAACACTATCAATAACCCGTAATGACTAAATACAACCATCTATACATTAATACCCGTTAACCAAGCGATACAGAGCAAAGTGATTAGGCTAGACGAAATAGTCCATTGGGGCCTATAGGTTAAGAATATGACTTGCAGTAAACTTGCTATTGTTACCGCTCCAAACCAAATTACTAAACCAAGTCCAAGCCCTTGCATAAGAACGCAAAGATAAATTGAAATAGATAAACTCAAATATCCGATCAATCGAAAAATGAAAAGTAACCTCAATGACGGCCTTTTTATTTGTGGGTAGCATTGTTTAAAATTTCGTTTCATTGATAAGCTAAAAACAATAAGACCAACAAACATAAAAAATAATGCAAACAACATCATCATTTAGCCAGCTCTGCCGTCTTTACTACTACCACATTGACATCTGCCGATTTGACGCGGCTGTTGCTGCTATTATTTTCCTTTATAGTGTGAGTGGCAGCTACAGCGTTGCCTTTTTTATGAAAAATAAGGTAGGCGCCATAAGCAAAACACAAAGAGAAAACTAGCATAGTTAAATCAAAGCCAGCTAAAACCCAACTACCACTAAACAAGGTATTGCCCAAATGATTGTCAGTTGTTAAAAAATTAAGTGCAGGTAATAATCCATAAAGTATTGCGGCAATGGTCAGTTGGTCACCCCATAGTTGGTTTATAGTACGTTTGTTAGCAAGGAAATAAGGATAGGCAAACATAATACTCCAACAGATAAATAAACCGTTTATTTCCCAACTTTCTCGTTCAGAAAAATTTGCCGGTAAAAGTCTATTTACCCAAAAGTAAACCGCTATCGCAATAAGTAAACCGACAATGCTGCCAACATTTAAACGCTCTACCAAAATCAAACCTTTACTGGCATAGCCTTTCTTATCTGCCCGCTCTCGCCTCTTAGTCGCCCATAAGATCATACCGGTAGCAATCATGCCAGCTCCCATTAACCCTGATATAAAATACAACCAACGCAAAATAGAACCTGAAAACTTACCTTCGTGTAGCATTATCATCAAATCATAAAATTTCTTCGCTGCACTTGGCGTACGACCACCCTGACTAACATGCTGTAATTCACCATTAACTGCGTTATAGGTTAAGCTTGGCTTGTCATCTAGCCCATCATAACCATGCAGCCCTAACTCAATATGGGCATTAATATCACCGCGATTTTCAATGCCGATATAAGCAATTTGATTTTCCCCCCACCGTTGCTCTACATCGGCAAGGATACGACTAAAACTAATGTTTTTAGCAGCAATGCCCGCAGCATCTTTATGCTCAGCATCTTGCACAAAAACCACGTCATTGAAGCGTGCTTGATTGTCCTCTCCTGCACCATAAGTGGCCGTTAATACGCTTGGCATAGTGGTGAACATGAAAAGTAGTAAACCACTGTAGGTGATCATAATATGAAAAGGCAGCGGCAGCACACTAAGCACATTGTGCATATCACGCCACGAATGTTGTTGCTTACCCTTTCTAAAAGTAAAAAAATCTTTAAATATTTGCTTATGAATGACAATGCCTGAAATCAAGCCTATTAGCATAAACATCGCGAATAAACTGGTGATCCAATAGGCTAGTACGCTAGGAATATAATGCAATGCATAGTGCATGTAATACAAGGTATCGCCACCACCTGTCTTCCTAACCGTTACTGGCTCTCCTGTATTCAAATTTAGAAGCTCATCATTCCACTCTTCAACTATGTTGCCATCTTCTGCTTGATTAGAAACATCCTTCCACCAAATACTTAACGCATATTCCCTACCGATAGGAAAATCTATCCACCATTCTGATGCATTGGGTGCGACTTTAGCCAAACGTTTTTCAGCAATAGCTATCATTTCACGCTGGTCTATTTCGTTATTTATAAGTGGTATTTCTGGCTGCATCCAATAGGTTATTTCATTATTAAAATAACCTGCTGAACCAGTAATAAACATAAAATACAACACAACAGCCACAGTCAAACCAGCCCATGTGTGTAACCATTTCATTGACTGGCGAAAATTGCCATTGACAGTTTTACTCACAACAATCCCTCAGGCATGAAGATACCGATAAGGAAGGCAGAAAATAAGCAGCTAAACGTTAACGTTCGCCATACATGTGCTAATGGTTTTCCTGAAAAAATCCACATGGCAATGACGGCATAAATTAAGTAACTTAATTGCATTGCTATCATCACACCATCGGCAGTTGTACTGATCCAAACAGTGGACAATAAATAAGACAACAAGATAGCTATAAGATTACTCAGCACATAACCGCCAACAATAGCAGCAATAATGCGTGATAACATCGCAAAAGCTGGTTGCTGAATGATATGATTCATACGCTGTTGGATACGGTTGTTGATAAAGTTAAGCATGATCAATAAATGCCGAATCTAAATCAGGTAAAAACTCTGCATAAGCACGCCAGCGCTCGACCGAACGAGTGTATATAGGTTGGCGAACTTGCCAACGACTCGGGGTTTGCACCGCACGCTCATTTTTGTGAAAGTTAAGGCACTCTTCATACCAAGGCAGTTGAACAAAATCGATTAAGCGTTTCGATTGGCCTTCTAAGTCGGCTACCGTCTGTTCATAAGGCATATCAAAAATATTTAGGGGTAATACTGCTTGCCAATGCGTCATAATGCGTTGGTATTGCATCCGGTAAAAAGCTAAATCATGAAAGTCTGTTGACCACTGTTGATCAGGACTAAAATTTTCCATCCAAATTGAAAGTGCATTGTCGCGAGCATTTCGGTGACAATGAATTATCTTAGCGTTAGGAAATAATAAAGCCGCAAAAGCAAGCTGGAAGAAGTTTAATGGCGATTTATCACTGATCCGCAAAAGACCTTTAAGAGCACCTTCACGTAAAGATTCAAGGTACTTCCCTGCTAATACTCTACTTTGTGTTTCACCATCTTTAACGTTTTCAGCGATAGGCTCAGCTAATAATTGGGCAGCTTGCCACATTTCGCTATTTTCATCACCATTATCAGATAAATTAAGCGCCGCTAAACGACCTAAATCAGGGAGTTCACCCGCGCCATGGAATTGTGGATGTGCGGATAAAATTTGTTCAGTTAAGGTCGTGCCCGAACGCGGTAAACCCACAATAAATATTGGCTGATTTGTACCTAAGCCTAAACGCCTATGTTTAGCAAAAAAATCAACCGTATAGGTATTAATTATATTATCAACACGGGCGCTAAGAGCTTCTCTGTCTAAAGTTCCGGCGAAAGTTTGGCGGGCGCGACTTGCTAATACCCCTGCTGAAGATGCTGCCTGGTAATCTTTGCGTTTGTTATGGTATTTAATTAAGCCATAACCAATGAGTGCCTTGGCCTCATCTTTCACCTGTTCATCACGTAAGGTAGATTCTGCGTATTGCAGCCAGTTTGGCGTACCTGTCTGATTCCTTTGCTGTTGACCACCTTCTGGTATTGGTAATATCTCAGGCGCTGAATTTTTAGGTAATAGCGCTAAGTATTGTCCTAATGCCACAGCATTACTGGGCCGACGATTTAATACATTTAAGTAAGCTGATAACGCGCCATCAGCTTCTCCCATATCTTCAAGTATTCGACCTAAACCTAACCAACCTTCGATATGATCAGGATTCATACCTAATGATTGACGAAATAACGACTCTGCCCGTTTTACCTTACCTTTTTGCGACATTTGGTTGGCTAAGCGGGTACGTGCAGACACCAAACTAGGGTCTTGTTTTACCGCCCGTTCTAAACATTGTAAAGCGTCTTCAAACTGACTTGCTTGAATTAATAACGTACCTAAATTTAAATAAGTATCCGCACGGCTATCATCAATGAGCAGGGCATTTTTTAACGCGGAAAAAGCAAGATCTCGTTTACCTATTTGTTTGCATGCTGTACCAAGGTTATGCCAGCCGTCAGCAAACTTAACGTCAATGGTTATTGCCTCATTAAAGCACTGTATCGCATTATCCATTTGGCCCAGCATCGCGTAAATACGGCCTAAATCAGACCATGCTTTAGGGTCATCAGGCGTTATAGTACAAGCACGCTTTCCCGAATTAATAGCCGTTCCCGGCTTATCAGACGCTGCATGTAATAAACCAAGATGTCGATGTGCTTTGGCATCGTTGGGGTTATTTTTAATTGCCTCATTACAAAAGCTATATGCTAACTTGGCATTATTATCGTCTAAGGCGGCATTAATCCTTTCTGTTAAGCTTTGCTTGTTTTCAGCCTCTAGCACGAGAGTATTTTCCGGCACATTATCGAGAGTATTATCTAGGGTATTTTGAGCCATATCGTAAACTACTGCTTTTAGGGTTAATGATAAAAAGTTAAAGGTAAAACGTATTCAGCTATCGTTACTCTCGAAGTATTTTAGTTGGGAATATCAGCCTTCAATAAGCAGATTCTTTTTCGATTTAGTCAATACAAGGATGATGAGGCACTATCAAAATAACGTTAGCGCTGAATATGCTTTATAGTAAAAAATTCCTTACTATATAGACGTATGAGAATCAAAAAAAAATAGTAACTTTTGATAATAAATGAAATTAATTTCACCTTTGATTTAATAACCATATATTTCAATAAGTTAATAAGCCATACAACTATGATTAAAAGAGCATGAAATAGTCAAGAACCATCATTTGTAAAGTATCTACCACTGTCACTCCCTAGGTATCAAATCGAGAGTCCAGTGATAAGCCACATTTAACATCTCAGCGCGTGGCGAACCTCGGTAATTCCCACCGCTCAAACTTGCAGCTGATTCTATCTAGTTTTCATCTGTTATATTAAAGATCAAAAAATGACAAATTCCATTTAGGCAAACAATTATAAGTTAGGTGTATGTAAGCTCGAATATAAACTTCAGGTGTAGTTGTTTGTGGCTCCCCGCCCCATCTTTCATATGAATAAATTAACGCTCACCAACATTAATAAAAGTTTCGCCAACAGCAACTCCCGGTAACAGGCATGTTTGCCATTTATAACTAGTGTAAAAGCTAAATTGATTATCTACCTAAGCAGCAATTTATAATCCTTGGTTATTATCATCTTTAATCAATTCACTATCTTGCGACAGTTGCGCCCATGTACACTAAGGCAAGATGTTTGAACGTGCGTTATCGTCCAACAACATCTAGCTGCTAGAGGATATTACGAGCAAGTAAACTGGGAAAATATCAAACGTGCCGAACACCACCTCGCCACGTTGCCATAAGCTCTGATGCATAGCTGAAGTTTCTAGACTGTTCGTACTTTGCTACTGCCCAATAATAGGCATCATCAGCGATTCCACTTTAATAGTTTTTGCCAAATATATTATCAACATTCAACTGATGATTAACTTATCTGCAGCGGGGAGATTTGTGCGGGCCAGAAAAACTTATTCAATAATTTTTCTTATCGAAGCTGAAGCAATTTAATAAAGGAATGCATTAAAGTGTAAATTTAATACTTTGATATTCGTATATTATAGATAGACCTACTGAAACCTAGTAAATGAGTCAGATGAAATATAAGCCATAAAAACTCAATTAATAGGTGTATTTTTATTTGGTTAGATAATAAATTTAGTTATGGTCGCATGAGTAAAGTACAACCTTGATTTTCGTTGTCATTATATTTTCTTTAGCTATTGAATTAAATATTTAAACTATATGAATCAAGGGAATGACTAGATAAAATTACATTGGCATAAAGGTATCGGTATAGTCATATTTTTAATTAAACAGAACAATTTGCTCAGCTAGCTACTTATCTTCTGCTAATTATAAGTGGATATTTAATTTCATCTTCTGATGATCGAGCAATATTAGCAATGGGCGTATTTAGTTTTACCAACGATTATGTTGACTTAGACCTTAATATTGAAGGTATTAAGCAATCAGCAAGTTACAATACAAAACGCTCAGTTCTCATCAAACGTTTTGTATAGTTTACTATTGAAAAGGAGCAGATTTTTTAAGTTATATTCAAAATTGTTCTCGATACAATCGGTGACTCAATCTGATCCGTTAAAAATGTATAAAATGACTGATGTTTGAAAATTATGATAAGGAAGAGGAATAATTATAACTATGCAGCTAAATAGCCAACTAATTGATTATTAAACCCGTTAGTTTTCATGGCCAAGCTTGAATCCCCTAATACAAGGAGCTAAAATATGACTATTCTGTTAAGGCGCCTATAAAGAAACAGAGACCTTAGTTTTATATTGTACTAAACAAATGAGCCCTAATAATGAATCAGACATCTTCTCAGGATAAAAATACTTTTGATCAAGCCATTGATTGGTGCATGCGATTGCATCAAAGTGATATTAGCGAAGCCGAAGAAAAAGAATTTGATCATTGGTTTGCTAGTAATGAACAAAATGCACAGGCTTACGAAAAAGCTCTGAAGGTCTGGCGTTTAAGTGCGCAATTAACACCTACTTTCTCCGAAGCACCGCAATGTAGCGATAACACGGTAGAACTATCAAGCGTAAAAAAAAGTATCCCAAAATATCCGCACTCTAAATGGCACCTTTTCGCGCGTGTTGCTTGTTTTGCACTATTCGTTATTCCTCTGTTTGGCTATATGGGTTGGCAGCTAAATCTAATTCCTAATAGTTATCATATCTATAGTACAGAACATGCTAAGCAGGAGTTTACATTACCTGATGGCAGCCAAATAGAACTCAATCTAAATACTCAATTAACTTATGCTAATTATCGACATAGCCGTCAAGCAAAGCTGAACCATGGCGAAGTATATTTCGACATTGCACATGATAAAAACCACCCTTTTGTTGTACTTGCTGCACCTGGAAAAATTACGGTTACAGGCACGCGCTTTAACGTATGGAAGCACCAAGATAATGTAACGGTCTCTGTAACCCAAGGCTCTGTTATTGTTGAAAATTCATACACGCAAAGCAACTTAAGGCCAGGATTACAAGCAAAATTCAATACCATCAGTCCGCAACTGAGCATTAAGAATATAGATACTGCTCAAATACTCGCATGGCGAAGCGGACAATTAATTATTGATGACCTATCACTTAAAGAAGCTATACCGCTCATTAATCGCTATCTTACTGACACTCCTTTAGTATTAGCTAACGAGTCCGTCGCTAAATTACGTATTGGTGGTATTTATCACACCAAAGAAATTCATAATTTAGTCTCTACATTAAAAGAGATATTACCGATAAACTTAGATAAGCAACAAGATGGCAGTATTTTAATATCTAAACGTCAACAAGCCGCCTTTTAACAAATTCAATTAAAAGGCTAATTAGACGAATAATGATGAAAAACTTATTTAAAGCTAGCTTGCTATTAATTGGGTTTAAATATTTATGGTAACTAAGCTAACGACACTAACATCTTGACGCGAGGTTTCTTTATTTATCTGCGCTGCTTTTTTTACTAGATCATACTTGCCGGTGAGACACAGACCTCTGGGTAGTGTTTCATGTAATGAATAATTCAATTTAAACTGTACTTCTTGACTTTCGCTATCCAAATTAATAATAGATACAGCATCAAAATCAAAATAAGCATTCACTAATGGAAATGCGGCCTTAAAGAAACTCTCTTTAATAGAAAAAATAATAGTGAATAGCTGCTCAGCTGTCATCCCTTGCGGTGGTCTAAGCTTCATTTCACTAAGCTGTAGAATATGAACCTTCGTTTGCTCAATAATATTTTCTTCAATGATATTTTCTATATCAACACCGATACCCAGAATATTTTTTTCTAAGCTAACGACGGCAATAGCAGATTTATCATTATGACTTATGGAGCCTTTGATACCTATTGGCCATAAAGGGTTTCTTAATTCACCTATGCCAATCGTTGATGGATATACGCCAAGTTTAACCAGAGCCTTTTGTGCACAATAACGGCCTGCAAAAAATTCAGCTTTGCGCTTTTTAACCGCTCGTTTAAGTGATGATGGAAAGCAGATATCCCAATCATTAAATAAATTATCATGGTAAGTAAGTTGGTCAAAAGTACAACTCGCTTGCACGAGCTCAAGGTTACCTTGCAAACTTAGATAACCTTGGTTTTCAATAAAAATTGATTGCTCTAGCCGATCAGAAATCACGGTAATAAGAGCCTTTTCTGCTTTATTACCGAAGCTTTCTTAATTTGCTCTTCAGTGAAGGGGATGATAGGCCAATACTGTTGTGAAAATAACTTCGTTTGATCACTATAATATGGTGATGTTACTTCACTTGACTGGGAAGAGGCTAATAAGCCTTTTACCTGCGGGCCTTCACTATTAAAGGTAACTAATTGAATATAAGTACTCCCTTTTTCTACTTCTACTTGCTCTGGCTTAGCATCACCTTGATCTTGAGTTTCAAGCACATTATATATACCCAAATCACCATAACCACCAGGAAGGCTTATTTTTTCACCACCACGAACAATCTGCTGAATGTTACCCCAACGAGTATCATCTGCAAGGCGCCACGCTTCGATTTTTTCCCTGCCCTCATTCAATGCCTCTTTTATACCATCAACAACCGAAGAATTATTTAAGGCAATGCCTCTAGGGGTATTCACGGGGTCTTTAGCATCAAAAGGAACACGCCAAGCTTGATTAGCATCATGAAAATATTCCATAAATGAATCAAAATATAGTAGACCTAGGCCACTGTTGATATTCGCCTGACCGTCCCAACGCTTGAGATGTAAGCAAGCGTGAGCTAAAGAATCACCTTTTTGTTGCGAACAAAAAGTAAGTAGATCATCTAATACTAAATCAGCTAAATATACTTTATTGTCGGTTACCATTCTTTCAATAAAGTCCGCTGTAAATATGTCTGAACCTTGCAAACGCTTTAATGCAAAACGTGTACGTAGCTTTAACTTATTTCCTTGTCGACTTACTAATGGAGAGTAGCCTTCAAGCTTTGTTCTAGGGTTAGTGAGCCAGGCACTATCATTTGAGTTTTGAACATAATCATTACGTAATAATGTCGGCATCTTCGATGAAGGTGTAATACCGGCTTGCGCTGCTGAGGCATCGACATACCAATGACAAGCACTGGTATTACCTTTTAATCCAGGTAAGCCCTCTGCAAAAAGTGCCGGTATTTGGCAAGACTTTAATTGCTTTGTCAGTAGATGCGGCACCACAGATTGGTTCATATATAATGCATGTCCTTTATCATCGGTAGCGACTGTATTCACCCAAGGAATACCTTGAATGTCCTCAACACTATCGCGTATTTCTAAGGCATCCTTAGCTTGATTGATAGCATACCATTGCGTTAAGACTCTCGTATTAGCCAAATTTGCATCTCGTAGTGCATATGCTTGATCTTCATCCCAATCCATAAAGCCCGGCCATGTAATTAATGGACCAAATTTTGATGTATATAAATCATGGGTGGCCGTCGACATGTTGCCATTATCATCGCGGACTTGAATTTTGAGTGTTTGCTTATCTAAAGGGTAAGACTTGCCATCAACAAGATATCGAGTAGCATCATCTGGGTCTAAGTCCAAACGGTATATAGTAAAATGCTTTGAACTATCAACGGTATGTGTCCAAGCAACATGTTGGTTAAAGCCAATATTTATTAATGGAAGACCTGGTAATGCTGCCCCCATGACATCTAACTTGCCTGGAATCGTTAAATGCATTTGATATAAACGTAATGCACCACTCCAGGGAAAATGAGGATTAGCCAGTAACATTCCCTTGCCATTAGCGGTTTTATTACCGCCAATTGCTACAGCATTACTGCCCATACCAAATTGCAACTCTCCTTGCCATGGTGTTTGAGCAACAGTTTGCTCAATATTATCAGCACTAACGTTAGCGACTTTATTTATCAGCCATTGCCACCAGCTCTGAGGTGGTTTAGCGCCCACAACTGATTCAGCAAACTGCCCAGCACCAGCTTCGACCAATAATCGACGCGTTAAACGGACTAAATCTTTATAAGTGATGTCATTTAGCCACGGCTCATCAAAACAGCTCATGGTTTTCGAATCAGCTTCATGCAAAAATCGATTAAAACCAGCAGCGTAGCCCTGTAATAATTGCTGAATAGTTTTGGGCTGGGCTTGCCAAAAAACGTCAACTTCCTGCGGTGAATTCAGCCAAGTGTGAAAAAAATCTGATGTCAAATTATTCAACTTAGCTGATGACTCTCCTTTCGCGCCCAGGTAACGAGACCGTTCACCCCGTGCTGTCAATATTTCATCTATTAACAAACAAGCATTATCAAGAGCATAAGAATAGCCAATACCATAGCCCAATCCATGTTCGTCTTTTGCGCTAATATGTGGAATTCCATATTCTGTCCAACGAATATCAGCTTTAAAACTACCACTGGTGTCGACAGCCCAAGCATGTGACATTAAACATAATAAAAAAAAACTAACGTAGCTTTTTATAATCCATAACCTATTTTGCAACATCTTTCATTTCTCCAACATTTTTATATTATCTAACCACACATGGCCCAATGAAAATTAAGGCTTTATGGTTTTACACCTATCTAGGCTAATTTTTATAAGTAGCGACCTATGAAGAATAACTTCGCTGATATTCTAGAAAATAGCGTCTTGTGTAACTTTTCCTACGATTAAATTGAGACTATTCTCGCACTATAAAAGCTATGCTATTGTTTCTATCAAGCGCTCTATAGATAACGATTTGATAGCATGTTTCTCTTGCACTAAATGAGCATATAAGGCTGCAGATATTTCACCCGAACGAATAGCCAGTACCGATAATAAAGTGTCACTTAGGCCATGAGAAGATTCATTACAACCTTGTAAATAAATGGCCGCTTGGCAGCGTTCATCCGTCTGCAGTCGGTAATTTCTATCTACACTAAAATCACTTATGTAATCAGCTAATGGAGCCAATAACTCTATGTGTTTTTTTCGTTCGTAACCGGTAGCCAAAATAACCGCATCGTAGCTTGCTAGCTGTTGCTGACCCGTTTCAGTATTACGTAACGCCAACTCAATGCCTTGCTCTGTTGCCGTGACTTGTTCTATTTCTGTTGAACAACGGAAATTATGACGCTGATCACCTGATACTTTTTGTTTATAAAGCATGCTGTAAATTTGCTTAATCATGTCCTCATCTACGACAGAGTAATTAGTGTGGAGATATTCCTTGAGTAAACGTTCTCTTTCAATTGGTTGCTGTTTATACATGGTATCGGTAAATGTAGGAGCAAATACTTCATTAACAAAGGGACTCGAATCAGCTGGTTTTAATGCTATGTTACGTAAAATCATATCGGCTTGCACCGAAGGATAATTATCATTTAAATCAATAAATGCTTCTGCAGCACTTTGCCCGCCACCAATGATAGCAATTTTCATTGCCTTGCCCTGTGCGCAAGGCTGGGTTTTAATTTTTGATAAGTATTGTGAATGATGAAAAACACGTTCATCACTTTTTAAGCCTTTAAATAACTCAGGAATACGCGCATTGCCACCAGGGCTAACAACCAATGCACGTGTTTCTCGCACCGATTTATTACCTTGTATATCTCGAGCAATAACGCGTAGTGTTTTAACCTTATCTTGGAAAATAACAGGTTCAATCGCCAAGACTTCCTCACCATAACGACACTGTTCACTAAAGTGTTCAGCTACCCAACGAAGATAATCATTAAACTCTAATCGACTCGGATAAAAGGTACCCAGGTTTATAAAATCAACTAAACGGCCCTGTTTTTGTAAGTAATTAACAAATGAATATGGGCTGGTAGGATTACGCAGCGACACCAAATCTTTCAAAAATGAGATTTGTAGATGACTTTGATCTGTAATGGTATTGCCATGCCATCGGTAATTACTTTGTTTATCTAGAAACAAGCTAGATAACGATCCTTGTAATTTAGCCTGCTCTGCTAACGCTATCGATAAAGCAATATTTGATGGGCCAAAGCCCACGCCAATTAAATCGTAAACTGTAGACGTAATAGAATTTTTCATGTTCCTAGACCTTATTTATTCGTATGATATATTCCAAAAAGTAGGAATATAAAGGCTGTAATTACTTATGCTCAAAGCCATCTAATTAATAGATACGAAAGAAAACCAATAAAATTTAGTACAAGTTGTAAGCATGCCTATAATTTTCTATTTAACTGAAGTAAAACTTAACTAAAAGCTTCGGTAAGCGCTTTGTTAAAAGTAATTATTCTTTTTTCAACTTCATATTGCGCGCATACCAGGGTCTTCTAGCCACTCGCTCCATTAAGTCAGGAACATCATCCTCACCACTAAATGCAATGCTAATGGCTAACTTCATTATCTCAATATCCAATTCAACTGTTTTACTGCCCTTGCCAATAGGTGAACAGCTATATTCCGAAGATCCTAACCAAGGCACATCTAGCTCAACCCAGCGACCGGGAGCAAACCAAGGAACGTCATTAACGTCCTGTCGTAGAACTTCTCCGGGATGAAACCATTCATGAGCACGAAACCAATCCTCTATTCGGTCATCAATCCAACGATGAAACATCCAAAATACGGGACTAATATGAGAAGAAAAAGGATCGCCTAAATAATCATTTTCAGGTAAAAACCAACGCGATGAAAAGTCCGAAGGCCATCTATCCCATACTACTGGCATATCATTAGTAGGATCACGAGTAACCGTCGCCCAGCGCATATGTAACCAGTCGTGCATGCCTAACTCCATCTCAGAGCCAAACTCAGCCAAGGTCAAACGACTTAGATATTCTGGGTCTTGATACTGTGACTCCCAAACTTGATAATTACTGTAAAAAGTACTATTTCCCTTCACCTCATCTAACCATTGAGTATATTCTTCATCACCATCTGATTCCCATGCAGGCGGCACAGAGCTACCGTCATCATTATCGTAATAACGAATAAAACCTTGTAAGTCTTGCTCAATAAAAGGTGCCGGTAATGGCAATTTCGACCACCCCTTTAAGTCGGGTTGTAATAGGCGAGCTTTTTGTAGCATATCTCGGTGCATAAAAAAGAAGTCTTCGCCAGAGCCGTTACTGTGCTTAGTATCGCCTCGAGCATCTCGCTCCTTATTCAATATGCCTGGTTGCCAACCAAGCGTACGCAAAGCATCACGTTTATCATCCGGCAGTTCATGCCATTTATCTCGTGATGCATGCCATAATTGATGAAATAAACGATGTTCTGGTGATATTAACCAAGTAAGTAATGCATCATTTAACGGTACTTTGTCTTTTGCTACCGGAAAAGCACGCTTACGCGCAATAAATTGACTTTCAAGCTCAGGCAAATGTAAAGCTCGGTCCATTTGTCGAATGCTACCACTTAACGTTCCGCTGCCAGCTCCGCCCCAATTTCCCCATACTTCATCAAGCAATGCGGTACAGTCATGAGTTGGCATGGCCGATAATGAATCTCGAGCAATTAATCGCCAACGAACTTTTTCTGATTTTTCATCAACAATATCCCCTATCACGCTATATTCTGGCGTACCATCACCGCGGATAGAGTCAGGTAAACCTATATAACCTCGAATACTTCGCCCTGTAGTACCAATATCTAGCAATAACTCAACGCCATTTAGTGGCAAACCCGGTAAACCAATACCAGTAAAATCTATATCCCAAATGCCCTGTAAACGATTAGCAAGCCAAGTACCTTTATCTGTTGGGGGCTCTGCAATTGCCTCTCCTGGCGTTATCCCTGCTGCATTTAATTCTTCATAGTGATGTCTTAATTCACGCTGGCCGTAATAAATACTGGGTAATGCTACACCTGCGGCCGACAAACCGACTAAAAACTTTCGTCGAGAAAACGTCATCATTTTACCTACATTAATGAATGGCACATAACTCGGTTTAGTTATCACCTACTGCTTTATTAACGAAAAGGTGCCTCACAAATTTAACAATAAAAACGATGTTACTTACTTCAATATAATTAAAAGTTAATTGTTCCTAAAAATTTATTGGCCATGACTTAAATTTTATCACTATGAAGTCGTTTATTGACTAATTAATAGAGATCATTTCGACTTATCTGACAGAAAATAGACAAAAAAACATAGGGTACTCATGAAAAATGTAAGCAGTAAAAAAACTCGCTATATTATTAGCCTACTTTTGGCTTTACTTGTTTTAGCCAGTCTCACTGCTTGGTATTTTTTAAAACCAGCAGAAAATACCGCAGACCTCTACCCAAAAAATATAATGGCACACGCAAAAGAGTTACACGATAATATTATTTCTATTGATGGTCATATTAACGTACCGCTTGATTTCAATACTGAATTAGTTGAAGCAAATATTGATACCGAGTATCAATTTGATTTAGTAAAAGCTGAAAGCGGACAACTTTCAGGAGCAGCACTGACCATACTTGGCTGGCCAGAGATATGGAATGGCGATAACGCACCTCATCGACCTACGTTAGGTATGCTTGAAGAAGCACGACAGCAACAAGAAGTACGCTATAAAATAATCACTAATATTGTTCGTGACTACCCTGATCAAGTCGATATTGCTTACACAGCTGCTGATTTCAGACGTTTATTCAATGAAAAAAAATTCGCTATTATCATCAGTATGTTAAACGCTTACCCACTGGCTAATGATATTTCACAACTAGACAAGTGGGCAGCTCGGGGTATGCGTGTATTTGGTTTTAGTTATGTGGGTAATAATTCTTGGTCTGACTCATCTAGGCCGATGCCTTTTTTCAATGACACCGCCGATGCTTTAGATGGTTTATCAGTAACGGGTCAAAAAGCAGTACACCGTCTTAATGATTTAGGTGTCGTCATTGACGTTTCACAGATGTCCAGTAAGGCAGTAACAAGTGTCAGCAAATTAAGTCGCGCCCCTATTATAGCTTCACACTCTGCAATGCGTGGCATTGTCGATATCCCACGTAATATTAGTGATAAAGAGTTACAACTTATTAAAAATACCGGCGGCATGGTACATGTTGTTGGTTTTTCAACCTACCTTAAACCTTTGAGTCAAAACACACTGCAACAGTTAAACCTGTTAAGGACTAAATTTGATTTACAGCCTTTACAAATGCAAGAAAACTTAGCCAATGCCCATATGCCTGGCGATTCAGTTATTACCATTTGGTCTGAAAAGAAGTTTGGTGAATATGCCAGTGCACTTTATGAGATCATGGGAAATGAGCCTAAAAGTACCCTTAAAGATTATTGTAATCACATTGACTATGCCGTAAAAAAAATGGGCATTGACCATGTCGGCATTAGCTCCGACTTTAACGATGGTGGCGGAGTAGAAGGTTGGATGAATGTCAATGATAACCGCAACATAACCGCAGAACTTATTCAAAGAGGATATTCTGATATTGATATAGCTAAATTATGGGGAGGAAACTTTTTACGCGTTTGGCAAGAAGTAGAATCTCTAGCCAAAAACAAAGAAAACAAATCGATTAACAACTAACCATATAACGTGTGAATAAATATTGATATTCGACTTAAATAGGAATAAAAATGGATAATAATAAAAGAAAGTTACTCAAACAAATGGGGGTAGTTGCAACAGGGTTACAACTTCAGAGCTTTTCCAGCTTTGTACAATCGTCTGAAAATACAAGATTAACCACCAATGTAACCAATAAATTTTTGTCTAAAAAAAACATCAACTGGTCAACAGTTCGCCAAGAATTCAATCTTGATGAAAATAACATACATTTCGCAAATTTTTTAATTACCTCCCACCCTCGCATCGTACGGGATGATATTAATTACCACCGTAATCGTATCGATAAAAATCCAGCGTTCGAAATGCACCACGAATCAATTGCACATCATGAAAGTGAATCCCGAGATTGGGCAGCTCGTTACCTGAAAGTTAAATCCAGTCAAATTGCGTTAACTGGCAGTACTACCGAAGGGTTAGGACTAATTTATAATGGTCTCAAAATAGCCGCTAATCAAGAGGTGCTAACCAGCGAACATGAGCATTGGGCAACTAAGGGTGCATTACGTTTTCGTTCACAAAGAGACGATATTAATATTAAAACCATTAAGTTGTTCTCTGATCCTCACCATGTATCAACAGATGAAGTGCTTGGGTCTATTTCGAGTAACATTACTGACAAAACAAGAGTACTTGCGTTAACTTGGGTACATTCAGGCAGCGGCGTCAAACTTCCCATTAGCGAAATAGGTAAATTAGTAAGCGAAAAAAATAAACAACGCGAACAAGAGAATAAAATAATCTTTTGTGTTGACGGCGTTCATGGCCTAGGAGTAGAAAATACCTCTTTTGCGGAACTTAACTGTGATTTTTTAATAGCAGGCACCCATAAATGGATGTTTGGACCACGAGGTACAGGTATTATCTGTTCTCGATCGGAACAAATAGAAAATTTAATCCCAACTATTGATACCTTTTCTGGTCAAGACAACTTCGGTACGATAATGACTCCCGGTGGATTTCATGCATTTGAGCATCAATGGGCTATGCGCAAAGCATTTGAATTCCACTTAATGCTCGGAAAAGAGCAAATTCAACAGCGTATTCATCAGTTAAATACTCTACTAAAGCAACAATTGAAACAACTAGGCAGCGTGCAATTAGTGACCCCTGAAAGTACAAAATACTCAGCTGGTTTTACCTTCTTCCGAGTCAAAAACATTGATTGTGAAAAGGTTGCAAAATACTTACAAGTGAATCGAGTTGCCGTAGATGCAACAAACCGAGACGTAGGACCCGTAATACGTATGTCACCCGGATTAATTAATAGTGAACAAGAAATTGAATACGTTATTCAACTATTAGCCAAAAAAATAGCCTAACCCTAATTAATACGCGAGATAAATAAATGCTTAACCGTACTCAAAGTTTACTGCAGGAAACCTTTACTATACTCAAACCATTTCGACTCTTGGTTGGTGCATCTACTTTATTAGGGATTATTGGCGGATTAGGTGTTACTGCATTGTTGGCAACCATGAATCAAGCCATGAACATGACCAACGGACCTGATAAATATTTAGCATTAGCGTTTGCGGGCTTATGTATTTTAGTACTAACCTGCGTAACGTTATCAAACCTTTGTATTAATTACGTTGGGCAACACGTTGTGTTACAGCTTCGCCAACGTTTAGCTAAACAAATTTTATCCGCTCCCATAGAGCAACTAGAACGTTATCGCAGCCATAAGCTGATTCCTGTTTTAGTAGGTGATATTAATATCGTTAGTGGCTTTGCTCTCAATATAGCACCTGTAGTTATTTCTTTTGCTGTCACCCTTGGTTGCCTTTCTTATTTGGCTGTTCTTTCATGGCAAGTACTATTACTTACATTAATTACCGTTGTTATTGGCAGTGGTGCACAGTATATTGCTTATCGCTTTGGCCGGTCACACTTAGACATTGCTCGCGATGCAGAAAATGATCTACAAAAAGATTATCAAGCATTATCAGAGGGTGCTAAAGAACTGAGAATACAACGACCTCGAAGACTTCACATGTTTACCAATAATATACAAGGTACTACCAATAAAATCTGTAAAGCTAATATACGCTCAGCCAATATATTTATTGGCGCGGAAACCTTCGGTTCTATGTTGTTTTTTGCTGTGATAGGCATGGCGATTACCTTCCACGTCCTATGGCCCGCCACTGATAAAAGTATGCTAGGCGGTTTTGTACTGGTGATGCTTTATATGAAAGGGCCTTTAGAGCACTTAATTAATACACTACCTGAGATCGCTCATGCTCAAGTTGCTTTTCAGCGTATTGCCGACCTATCTGATAAATTTACCTCCCCAGAGCCTTCTCTTTTTTTTAACGAAGATCAATATGAAACCAAAGACACTAATAACACTCAAGCTAACCATACTAAATCTACACTTGAAAAAGATACATCTACAGGAGGAAAACCTGCCACATTAAAAAGCCTTGAGTTAAAACAAGTAACTTATGAGTTCCCGCCCGTTGAAGATTTAGCGCCCTTTAAGCTCGGCCCGATAAATTTAAAAATAGACCAAGGTGATATTGTTTTTATTGTCGGAGAAAACGGCTGCGGTAAAACCACTCTTATTAAATTATTGCTAGGGCTTTATATGCCACAACAAGGTCATATGACGCTCGATAATAAAATAATAACAATAGAAAGCATAGATGATTACAGACAGCTATTTACCACCATTTTTTCAGATTTCTATCTTTTTGATGAACTGATAAAAACAGAACAAAGTCTGCCAGAACAAGCAGGAAAGTATCTGAAAAAAATGAATATAGATCACAAAGTAAGTATAAAAGATGGTGTATTTACTACCACTGATTTATCTACCGGGCAGCGTAAACGATTGGCCTTAATTAATGCTTGGCTAGAACAACGCCCGGTATTAGTTTTTGATGAATGGGCTGCGGATCAAGACCCAACTTTCCGTCGCATTTTTTATACCCAATTATTGCCCGATCTTAAAAAATTAGGCAAAACAATTATCGTTATTTCTCACGATGATCGCTATTTCGACATTGCCGATAAATTAGTCAAAATGGCTAACGGAAAAGTCATTGTTGAAGAAGCTCTACCCGCATAAAATCCTACTCTGCTTAATAATTGACTTATGTTTCATTTGACAACGGAATATAAGTCAAAAAACAATCCACAATAAACAAATATATTTCAGCTTACCTGCTTGGCTATTTATTTTACTTAGCTCTATCTATAAACCAGCAGTCACCCTGCATCAACAGCAGGCGAGTATAGTAGCAGCGTATCGATGACTTTTGAGTGAACAATCTAAGATATGCATGCTTCTCAAATTATTATGTCGACAAAGTGGTGCAGTAACTTGTCATTGAAATTAGCATGAAACTAATTAGTGTTGCTTTCAAAACATAACCTCATTTAATCAAAAGAATGTATTCGACTGGATAATAAGCCAGATACATTCCTTCCCCGTGTTAATACGATTTCTATAAAAAAATTTATCACTCTGCTTACAACATTATAATTCATATCATGATCTAATTATGTTTTCTAAAAAGCGTATTTAAAAGTGATTGCTAAATAATCATCAAAGCCCGTTTCATGAAAAGAACCCAGATCACTAGGTATTTATAAGTTACCACTGAAGTGAAATACTAATAAGAACCTCACGGACGTGATCATAGCTGATTTTTCCTGGCACAAAAGCATATTGTAGATAGTTTTAGAATGTGACTATACCTATTGCCATTCAAGATGCTTGTTGCAGAGTGCTTTAGCTGTTTCAATTCAAGGTACTATGATGAAATAACGGTACTCCATTATAAGTCAAAGCAAGGATGAAGTGATGTTGCTCAAGCGCTTCTTCTATGGGGAAAAGTGATTTACGCGCGTTATTTTTGAACAAAGGGGCAAGCGTTTTTTTTGAGGCTTATTGAGGTGGTTTTAAGCAGCATATTGTGTGTATGAAACCGCTTGATTAAATGATGTAGCGTGAATAGTTAATGCTCTCAAGATTGAAATAAAAATCCCACGCTAGTTTTGAGTTAACGCCGGATTTTATATTATTACTTTATGTCATTAATTAGTTAACAGTCATAATCTAAATACAAGACTTGAAACTAGTTCCAACGAGCGAATTAACTAATCGAAATGATAAGTCATTTTAAACAATACTGAACGCGGCGCACCATAATATTGGGAACCAGACCCTCTTGACGAGCCACTTTCAATGTATTTTTCATCAAATATATTACGTATCACCAAAGACATATCCCATTTTTTCATCCCACGGTATGAAAAATCAAAATCGACACGATCATAGCCATCAATATAAGCCTGTGAATATCCACCAGTATTATTGTCATAAGGTAGTAGTTGTTGATCCAAAGTATGTAACCACATCATGCCAGTGGCAAAACCTTTTAATGGGCCTTGTAGTAATTCATAATTAGCATAAAGGCTGTACTGCCCTTTGGCTGAACCTTCGATGGCAAAACCATCGAATTTATCGTTTTCATCAAGAAACTCATTGTCCATCCAAGTTGCTGCCGCACTTATATTTAAGCCAGGCATAGGTGCGCCAAATATTTCGAGTTCAAGCCCATCGGTTCGATGTAAACCTGCAGCAATGAAGGCATTCCTATCAGTTGGGTGGCTAATAGCTCGGTTGGTTAACTCTTGTCGGTAGGCCGCCAAGGTTGCCCCCAGTTTATTATCAAACCAATCGCCTTTAAGCCCAAGTTCATAACCGTCACCCCGTTGCGCATCAAGCGGATTATTATTGATATCTCTGCCATATATGTTTGGTTTAAAAGATTCACCATAACTCCCATAAGCTGAAAGGTTATCGTTTAGCTCATGAGTTACACCGATGCGCAGAGTAAATTCGTTATCGGTCCTATTATTTTTCGGCTCTAGATTACCTGTTTCATCTGTTGCATCATATTCGACACGCTCATAACGCGCGTTAATAAGTAACTGGGTGCGCTCTGTTAAACTTAATACCGACTGAATATAAAAAGCACTATTAATGTGTTCACTCTTAGAGCCGTTGCGGGTATTGCTACTAATATCCTCTTTTGCTAAAAAACCAAAATCGGCAAAATTATCATGATAAATATCAGCGTAGATATAATCACCATTATCATCACGGTGAAAAGCATAACCTTGAGTTTCATTTGTTTTTTTATTACTCTGCTCGACACCAAACAGTATTTTATGCTCACGGCCAAAGGCATCAAAAGCACCATCTAAACGCAATTCTCCCGCCCAATTATCTGCGACAACTTGGTTTTTAGTTCCATTTACATAATGATAACCACCAGAGTAGTAACCATAGTTACCATCAATAATGTCTCTAGCTGTCTCGCTGCGCTGCAGTAATAAGGTCGTTAACCAGCGGTCTGACAATTCATGGTCAACTCGAACCGAAACATCTTTTATTTCCACTTTCGAGCGTTCATTACCACTGGCACCATAGTGATAAGAACGCGGTAAATTAAAGAGCTTTAGACGATTTTTTTCTATATAACCCGGCTGACCATTATTGACATCAAACTCTTCTTTTTGATAAAGCAGCTGTAATAAAACACGGGTATTATCGCTAACGATAGCTTCAAGACTAGGGGCGAAAATAGTAGTATCTGTAGCAATACCATCAACAAAAGAGCCTTCATCGCCGTAGGCCATAACAAGACGGCCGCGCAGGTCTTTATCTTCGGTTAATGCGCCGGTAATATCCGCTTCAGTGCGGTAGGTATCATACGAGCCAACTTGGCTGCTAATATTAGCGGCAAATTCAGTCTGAGGTTTTTTCCGCACTAAATTGATAGCGCCGCCGCTTGCGCCCGAGCCAAAGAAACCTGAAGGGCCTTTAATTACTTCAACACGTTCATAGGCGGCAAGGTCAATACGCGCTAAACTGCCAGCAGAAAAACCATCGGTTTTAAGGCCATTAGTATAATCCAGCGCCTGTCCGCGCACCACATATTGCCTAGCATAAAAGCCACGACCGGTGAATGGTCCACTTGGTGCAGCATAGAAGCCTGAGCCTCCTTGGGTGCCTGAAGTTAATTCTAACGCTTGGTCTATCTCGTCTACTTGTCGTAAATCCAACGAATTTCGGGTAATTACAGAAATAGCCTGTGGTGTTTCTTTTAATGACATTGCCATTTTGGTTGCGCTAGTTTGATATTGTGCCTTTAAACCACCCTCTTCTTCGGGTCCATCACCAAAACGGCTTTCACTGCCTACTGTGGTTAAGGCAAGTGTGCCTGCGATATTTTTATTTTCTACGCTATCGCTAACATTTTTTAAAATATAACTGCCGTTAGCTTGTTTTATTACAGCTAAACCGCTGCCCTTAACTAAACTTTTAAGAGCTTCATCAATAGTCAGTAATCCTTTTACAGCAGAGCTTTTCTTACCAATCATGATTTTTGCATTATAAGCAATTTGCAAACCTGTTTTTTGCGCAAACTCTTTTACGGCATTAGCTAAGGGTTGAGCCTGAATATCAATAGTTTGCTGTGCAAAAGCACCTGTCGACATTGATAGTGCTAACACAGTTATTCCGCAGTGCGATGCTTTTAAATTACTAATAGCAAATTGTACCGCAACTGCGCATGACTTCACCCTTGAAATCGAATGTTTGTTTAAGTTCGTTGCATTCAATTTAGACATAATAATACTTCTCATTCTAATATTAAAAGTATAAGACGAACCTGTTTTAATAAAATTTAGGCCAGATGTACAAAAACTCACATCATTCTAGAATAATTATCATTTTTGTGAAATTACCACTTTTATAGATTCAAGCAGCTCAGCACTGTAAACAAAATCTTCATGCTTGGCAGCAATTCGTCTAAATTTTCCCCCTTGAGTTTTACTATTTATAAAATACTCTATATTTTTTATTTCACTTTCTTGCCAACTAAGATTCGCCCACCAAAAGTCAGGTGCGGTAGAAAGTTGATTAAAAACAAACGCATTCTCAAGCTCAGCCAAATTATTTTGGACTTTATCCATAATGCCCATTTCTTGTTCATAACGGTAATTATCTAAAATAGTTGTTACGTTTTTGGGTAATATATTTTCTTTCTGGGCAAGCCACACTGCCATAGCCTTACGAATAGCTTCTGGTGATAGTTCTTTTTTTCTAAAGGTTATATATTGAGTAAGCAGCATTTCAAAATCTACACAAATAAATACATTCGCTACAAAGCGTAAATATTCTTGGGTAGCTATATCAACAGTTATGCCATTATGGTGAGTTCCATCAGCTTCAACTACCTCTTCAATGTTAAGACTAGTGTGAGGTTCATTATCAGATACTCCTCTATCAATATCACCGTTAACACTTGAATCCAATACCCCCAAAAAGCTGATTTTCTCTCCCTGTTGCTCCAATACATGGGCTATTTCTATAGCTAACAACCCACCTGAAGACCACCCTAATAATAGATAAGGCCCTTGAGCTTGCTGATTACGAATATATGCCACATAATTATGTACCATATCGTGCCAGCTATTATCTAACCAATCCGATTCAACATAACTACGATTGATAATACCGAAAACCGGTCGTTGATCATTAAGCTTTAATGCTAGTGAATAATAGGGATAAACATTGCCTCCCGCTGGATGAATACAAAACAGTGGGCTTGCGTTACCTTGATAACTATTAAGGCGAACCATGGGTACACCAGCCCCCTCATTCCGATTGCATAAAAAGTCTGCCAGCTGCATAATCGTCGGTTTAAACATCAGTTCTGATAAACTAATGACGTGTTGTGTTTTATTTTTAATTTGGCTGCTCATTTGAACAACAAGCAACGAATGACCACCTAGTTCAAAGAAATTATCATGCAAACCTACTTGTTCAATACCTAACACCTCTTGCCAGATTTCAGCCAGTTGTTTCTCAAGTATCGTACGTGGCGCTTCATAGCGTTGCTGCAACTGACTCACATCGGCTTTCGGCAATGCCTTTCTATCCAACTTGCCATTAGGCGTTAGCGGTAATTCTTCAAGTAACAAGATATGCGCAGGTACCATGTACTCAGGTAGCGCTTGTTGTAGGTGTGCTTTTATTTCTGCTCTAAAGTTATGTGGTGCATCATCGTCTGCTTCAATAATTTGACTATCATTAGCAATAACATAAGCCACCAATTGCTGACCACTCACGCCTTCTTGCGCTAATACCACCGCGTCACGAATAGCATCATGACTTTGCAATTGGGATTCAATTTCACCTAACTCAATACGGAAACCACGGATTTTTACCTGATGATCTATTCGGCCAACATACTCTATCGTGCCATCGACTTGGTATCTGGCTAAATCGCCAGTGCGGTATAATCGACCGCCCTCTTCGCTAAATGGGTCAGCGATAAAGCGCTCTGCTGTTAAACTCGCTTGGCCACGATAACCTCGCGCAAGTAATTCTCCTCCTATACATAACTCACCAACAACACCAACAGGTGCCGGGTGTAAACTTGTATCTAACACATACGTTGCTCGCCCTCCAAGCGGATGTCCAATAGGGATAGCGGATGGTATATCCAACTCACCAGTAACATAACCATTACAATCAAAGAGTGTTGAGGTTACCGTTGCTTCTGTAGGTCCATACGCATTAAACAAACCAACGTGACTTAAACCAGCTTCATTCCACTCATGCAAGCCTTTTACCGGCATCGTTTCCCCGCCAACCGTTATCAGGCGCAGAGCGCCGTAATCACGTTCTCCTTGCTGGGCATATTCTCGTACCAGCTGATACCAATAAGCCGAAGATAAATCTGCCACACTGATATTATGCTTTATCAGCTGTTGATAAAATTTTTCACTATCCCAAATATCTTTCCCTCTTAACACCACAGCAGCGCCACAACACAATGCTGGGTAAAGCTGCTCGGCAAAGGTATCAAAACTAAAGACGGCAAACTGCAACACGGTATCCTTGCCCGTCAAACTCAACATATCAATAGATACTTGTGTATGGCTAGCCAGAGAAACATGGTCAATGCAAACCCCTTTAGGGCGACCTGTACTACCTGAAGTAAAAATAACATAAGCTAGATTTTTTGGATGAGTCACGTTGAGCAGGTTCTTCTCGCTATAGCTCTCCAACGTATTTTCATCTAACAGTAAGACATTAATCTCTGCAGCAATGGATAAACTATTAACAACACTACTTTGTGTTAACAGTAACTGAAGGCCGCTATCCTCTATCATGCAGTTTAAACGCTCTGCCGGGTTAGCAGGGTCAAGCGGCACATAAGCACCACCGGCTTTAAGAATAGCCAACAAACCAATAACCATTTCCAG
>JABSOY010000014.1 GCA_013215385.1 Colwellia sp. | reverse complement strand
CAACTTCTAAAGCTGTTTCAATTAACTTCAGGCGGTACTCAGCAGCTTTTTCTACCATGTCAGCTGGGATATCAGTGATTTCGAAGTTTTCTGGTTCGCCAGAGTCATCCCAGATGTAAGCTTTTTCAGAAAGTAAATCAACTAAACCAACGAATTCATCTTCAGTACCAATTGGCAAAGTCATAATAAGTGGGTTAGCACCTAGAACGTCTTTAACTTGCTTACAAACACGGTAGAAATCAGCGCCTAAACGGTCAAGTTTGTTAACCATGATGATACGAGCAACTTTTGAGTCGTTCGCGTAACGCCAGTTAGTTTCTGATTGTGGTTCAACACCACCAGAACCACAGAAAACACCAACGCCGCCATCAAGAACTTTAAGTGAACGGTAAACTTCTACAGTGAAATCAACGTGACCAGGAGTATCGATAACGTTGAAACGGTGATCGTTCCAAAAACAGCTTACCGCAGCAGACTGGATGGTAATACCGCGCTCAGCTTCTTGTTCCATGAAGTCAGTCGTTGACTCGCCGTCATGTACTTCACCAGTTTTATGGATCATACCGGTTAATTTAAGGATACGTTCAGTTGTTGTGGTTTTACCAGCATCAACGTGAGCGAAGATACCAATGTTTCTGTATTTGGATAAATCTGCCATTACTTTACTCTATTTAAGTCGCTACAAAAAAAGCGGAATTGTTGAAAATTTGCGCGCGAGTATACCATTAACAAAAGCAAATCCATAGAAAATTGATAAATAATTATAAATTTGTACTTACTATATATAGAAAAGTAAATAATCGAGAAAAAGGATTAAACTCATTTTTTAGCTAAGAATAAATTCACGGGTCTTAAAATTTTTTATTAAAGTGGTGAGGTATATCGATGTTAAATTGTGATAATAGTATACAACCAACAAGGACGTCATTTGCAACAACTTATCAAGAAAATGATAGATGGTGATACTCACGCTCAAGCATGCTGTTATCAAGAATTTTGAAATACCATCTACTTCTATTTATAACTAGATGTAGAAATAGTGCCAATGCCAGTGTTCTACTTAAAGAGCCATTTATTGACATTTTTGTAATCATCGTACAATCGTACTGAGTCTAAGTTTAGCTTTACCTATTAGATTAATTGACTAGAAGAAAAAGATTTTCTATAACAGTAGAGAGAATGGGGCAACTTATAACGTGACAACAATAGTAATAGTCAGACTTTTATCGCTTTTTAATTGCCTATTGATTAATAGGGAATTTTGGTTTGATGAGTTTCACGCGCTAATCTACAATTGTTTGTTTTGCTAGCGTTACTTGTCTCCAAATTTCAAGCGCAATTAATTACAAATACTTGTATTACAAAATAGGCATGATTTAAGGGGACATGTTGAAAACAAGGTACAGATACGGAAATACTTTTAGATTGAAAGCAAAAAAATAAATTTTTACCACATTTATGCAACCCTTTGAAGTCGTCAACTGTTATATAAGGTATAAACAACAAAAAAAGGCTGTGCTTTTGGAACAATGGAATGAATCCTTAGTTAATAAAATGAAAGAAGGTGATGCACACGCTTTTGAGCAGTGTTATCGACTGCTATCTCCTCAGATTTATACGGCGATATTTAATATTTGTCGCGATCAAGGTAATGCTAACGATTTATTACAAGATACGTTTGTTGCAGCATTTGAAAAAATTCATAGTTATACATCAGGCAAACAGTTGTTCATTGCATGGTTAAAGCGAATTGCTTTTAATAACACCTTTAACTTTTTAAAAAGGCATAAATTAACCTTAGTTGGTATTAATGACTTAGATGAAGCCGTTTCACCTCAAGATGATATCGAGACACTACAAGATCAAAATGATTTTTTAACGACCTTGTTAAAGCAAATCTCTAAAAAAGAGCGCTTGATCATCTGGCTTTATGTAGTCGAGCAATATAGCCATGAAGAAATAGGAAATATAGTGAATAAGACGTCAAGTTATTCCAAATCAGTAGTTGCACGCGGCTTAGAAAAGTTAAGGTCAAAAGATGAGGTAAAAAACTATGCATATTAATTTGCGCCGTAATGCGAATGAATACAATGAAGCAGAACTGCTACATTTTCAGAAATGCCAACAATGTCAAAGTGACTTCAAATCTTTAGAACAACTCAATAGCGCAGGAAATTCAATACCAATAATCATTCCAGACGAGCTTAACTGGCAAATTATCAAGCAAAGAACTAGACATTCACAATCAATAACAAACAATCAAAAAAGCAAACCAATATTCACCCGAAAAATAATGGCAATCGCTGCATCAACATTTTTCATAGCGACAAGTTGGTTGGTTGTTAATAATTATCAATTGCAGCTTCAACTTGAGCAAACCTTACTTGCTAAGCAAACGCAACACAGTCAGTTTTTGTCTGTTCGACAAGCCGATTTTGAGCAACAACTTGAACAAGTTTTACAACGCACCCGAGTATTAGAACGGCAATTAAAGACAAATGATAGACAAAGTTTTCAACAGGCAGAGTTGTTGATTAAAGTTAATGCCCTTGAACAACAGCTACATATGTCTAATTCAGCGGAAGAACAATTAAGAGTATTGAATGTTCGACAAGAAGTTATTAATGATATTTTAAAACTACAAAAAGGGACAATGTATGAATATAGTATATAAGAAGGTAGGACAAGTAATACTACTAACAAGCACTATGGTATGTACAAGTATCGTAGAAGCGAATAATAGTACTTGCGCAACAGTAAGTTTTATTCCTACAGAAATTAACAATGACAGTTATATAGCCACCATAATAGGTAATAATGGTGTTTCAGTGCGAGATTACAAACACTCTAGAGCAATTGCTAAAGGGGAATATGAGTATAGTTTAGCAGAAGGGAGTCATACCTTACTTGTTGAACAATGGAGATCAGGGCATTACCGAAGAGCCTTTCGAAAAACCGGTCGGCAAATGAAAAGTTCAGAAAAATTAGCAGCAATACAAACAAAAACAATACAGATAGATGTAGAGGCTGGACATCATTATGACCTTGAGTTCTCTACAAATGACCAAACAGCAAAAGTTATAGTAAAAAGTGACATTTTAAGCAAATGCACAACGACGGGCAAAAAACTGTTCGCTGCCAAGGCGAATGCTAATAACAACGTATCCCTTCCTGAAAGCTTGGAATATAGATTACGACGTTTGATGTTCAAGTTGAATCAACATCATAAATCAATAGCCAAAAATTCGCAGTTTGGAAATTTAGTCCCTGTTAAACTAAATAATTACTTCGGATTAGTCTTTGATAAAAATCATTCTACACAAAACCAGTCACTTAGAGTGTTAACTGTTTTGCCAAATTCGTTTGCCCATAAACTTGGCTTCATTAGTGGAGATGTTATTACTGAATTTGGACAGTCGCCAATTAAAGCCTCTGTAAATGCTCCCTCCACTATACTGAATAATTATTTAAATGAGCTATATTTTCAGGGAGATATCAGTATGAAAATTAGCAGAGATGGTCAAGCCATGCTGTTAAAAAATAAATACATCCCAGTCGTTATACCAGAAGTTTCATATAATATTGATAATACGCTAAGTATTGCATCAAACCAAAAGGCTAGTACTAAGTTAAAAGCTTACAACCCCGTTATTAATAGCACCAGCATTCCAAGTTCGCTTGGTTTTGAATTTGACCAATTGATATTAGAAATAGATGATTACTATCGCCAAAATAATGTAAATAACAGCGTTACTATTACTAGAAAAACTATTTGGGATGGAAGGTACGGCATACAGGGAGATATGATTGAATCTACACAAGGGGTTGGTTTTAAGATCTTAAACGTTAACAACAGTAGTCCTGCTAGCTTAATTGGCTTAGCTAAAGGTGACATTGTTTTAGCGGTAAACCATCAGAAGCTAACTGAATTGAAGATTAATAATATCACCAGTAAATTAGAACAATTGCAGCCACAAGATAATTACACTTTAACAATTTTAAGAGATAATAAAGTTGTGGAGGTGGCAGATGTGTTTCAACGGACCTTATTACCTGGCTTTAATTTAAATTTAGATTTTGAATCTGTCAGTATTGTTCAAAGTGCACTTGGTGACAGAAGGTTAGTTGATATTAATAAAACCACTGGTGAAATCGAACGCTGGATAAAGAATGATATAAGACGCGCAATAGGGCATGATCCTTTAGGTACTTAAATAAAATATTAGTATTCGTAAATGGTTGCTCTTTAACCACCTTGTACTAATTAATTAAGTGTGTATAATACGCCGTCACGTCAAGATGTCTTTGGCGTGACAATTGAGCATCGTATGATAAAGATGCCCAATTTACACAGCAACTCCGATTGGGAGTTGAATGTTATTAGCGATACACCCCCCTTTTACATATAAAAGGTGAAGGGATGTATTTTGTTGTTCTTTAAAATGGGGATTTGATTAATGTCAAATCAAAGAATTCGCATTCGTTTGAAAGCGTTCGATCATCGTTTGATTGATCAATCAACAGCTGAAATCGTAGATACTGCAAAGCGCACTGGTGCTCAGGTTCGTGGTCCAATTCCACTTCCTACACGTAAAGAGCGTTTTACTATCTTGACTTCTCCACACGTTAACAAAGATGCACGTGATCAGTACGAAATTCGTACTCACAAACGCATGATTGATATCGTAGAGCCAACTGAAAAGACTGTAGACGCATTAATGCGTTTAGATCTTGCAGCTGGCGTTGACGTTCAAATCAGCTTGGGTTAAGGGGTTTTAACAATGACTATTGGTCTAGTTGGACGTAAAGTAGGCATGACACGTATCTTCACTGAAGATGGCGTTTCAACACCTGTAACCGTTCTAGAAGTTGAAGCCAACCGTATTTCTCAAGTGAAAACTTTAGAAACTGACGGTTACTCAGCGCTTCAAGTTACAACAGGCAGCCGTAAGGCTAGCCGTGTTACAAAACCAGCAGCGGGTCATTTCGCTAAAGCTGGAGTTCAAGCAGGTCGTGGCCTGTGGGAATTTCGCTTAAACGAAAATGAAGGCGAAGGTTTAGAATTGGGCAGTGAATTAACTGTTTCAATTTTCAATGACACAAAATTAGTAGACGTAACTGGCACGTCAAAAGGTAAAGGTTTCCAAGGCGGTATTAAGCGCTGGAACTTTACTATGCAACATGCCACTCATGGTGTTTCGTTATCACATCGTTCTAACGGTTCGTTAGGACAGTGTCAAACACCAGGTCGCGTTTTCAAAGGCAAAAAAATGTCTGGTCACATGGGTTCTGTGCGTTGTACTACACAAAACCTTGAATTGGTTCGCGTTGACGCAGAACGTAACTTGCTCCTTATTAAAGGTGCGGTTCCGGGTGCAATCAACGGTAACGTAATCATCAAACCAGCTGTTAAAGCCTAGTCCAGGAGATTTGTGATGGAATTATCATTAAAAGACGCTACAGGTGCTCTTGAAGTTTCTGAAGCAACTTTTGGACTTGAGTTTAACGAAGCATTAGTACATCAGGTAGTAGTTGCATATGCAGCTGGCGCTCGTCAAGGTACTCGTGCTCAGAAAACTCGTTCAGAAGTAAGTGGTGGTGGCGCTAAACCTTGGCGTCAAAAAGGTACTGGCCGTGCACGTGCTGGTACTAGTCGTGGTCCAATTTGGCGTTCAGGTGGTGTTACATTTGCCGCTAAACCTCAAGACCACAGCCAAAAAGTAAACCGTAAAATGTACCGTGGTGCGATCAAAAGCATCCTTTCTGAGTTAGTTCGTCAAGAACGCTTAATCGTGGTAGAAAGTTTTACAGTTGAAACACCAAAAACTAAAGAGTTAGTAGCTAAGCTAAACGGTTTGGAGTTAAAAGACGTATTAATCGTTACTCCAGAAGTTGATGAGAACTTGTTCTTATCAGCACGTAACTTGTATAAAGTTGACGTACGTGACGTAGACGGTATTGACCCAGTTAGCTTGGTTGGTTTCGAAAAAGTTTTGATGACTGCTACTGCAGTTAAACAACTTGAGGAGATGTTAGGATGATAAGCGAAGAACGTTTGTTAAAAGTGCTTTTAGCACCGAACATTTCTGAGAAAAGCACGATGGCTGCTGAAGCAAACAACACTGTTGTTTTCAAAGTTGCTACTACTGCTACTAAAGCTGAAATCAAAGCTGCTGTTGAGAAACTTTTTGAAGTTTCAGTAGACGGTGTTCGCACATTAAATGTTAAAGGTAAAGAGAAACGTACAGGTGCTCGTACTGGTCGCAGAAGCGATTGGAAAAAAGCATATGTTACTCTTGCTGAAGGCAGCGACATCGACTTCGTCGGCGCGGAATCATAGGAGTTTACGAAAATGGCTATAGTTAAATGTAAACCTACTTCTCCGGGTCGTCGCCACTTAGTAAAAGTGGTAAACACGGAGTTGCATAAAGGTAAGCCTTACGCACCATTATTAGACACTAAGTCTAAGTCAGGTGGTCGTAACAATAACGGTCGTATTACAGTTCGTCATATTGGTGGTGGTCACAAGCAACATTACCGCATGATCGATTTTAAACGTAATAAAGATGGTATCCCTGCAAAAGTTGAGCGTTTGGAATATGATCCAAACCGTTCTGCTAATATCGCACTTGTATTATATGCAGATGGTGAACGTCGTTACATCTTAGCCCCTAAAGGCTTAAGCGCTGGAGATTCAATCCAGTCAGGTGTTGATGCTCCAATCAAGCCAGGTAATACAATGCCACTTCGCAACACACCATTAGGTAGTGTTGTGCATGCAATCGAACTTAAACCAGGTAAAGGTGCTCAAATTGCACGTGCTGCTGGTACTTACGCACAACTAGTTGCTAAAGACGGTGCATATGTCACTTTACGTCTTCGCTCTGGTGAAATGCGCAAAGTTGAGTCTGACTGTCGTGCTACTTTAGGTGAAATCGGCAATGCCGAACACATGCTTCGCTCTTTGGGTAAAGCAGGTGCATCGCGCTGGCGCGGTGTTCGTCCAACTGTTCGTGGTGTTGCCATGAACCCAGTTGATCACCCACACGGTGGTGGTGAAGGTAAAACATCTGGCGGTCGTCACCCGGTATCCCCTTGGGGCGTACCAACTAAGGGTTACAAGACTCGTTCAAACAAACGTACTGATAAATTTATCGTACGTCGTCGTACTAAATAGTACATTTAATTAATACTCTGAATGTTTGAACTTGGTTTACTTAGGTAAAGTTAAGTTCAACATGAAGAGTAAATAAAGAGGATTCACCATGCCACGTTCTCTCAAGAAAGGTCCATTTATTGACCTACACTTGCTGACGAAGGTAGAGAAAGCTCTGGAAAGCGGGAATAAAAAGCCAATTAAGACTTGGTCCCGTCGTTCAATGATCATCCCTACGATGATCGGATTGACCATAGCTGTCCATAATGGCCGTCAACACGTACCTGTATTTGTAACTGATGAAATGATCGGTCACAAATTAGGCGAATTTGCACCAACTCGTACTTATCGCGGCCATGTCGCAGATAAGAAAGCGAAGAAATAGGGGAAATTAAATGGAAGCTATCGCTATACATAAATTTGCCCGCGGTTCTGCTCAAAAAGCACGTTTAGTTGCGGATCAAATCCGTGGCGTACATGTTGAGAAAGCACTTGAAATACTAACTTTTAGCAACAAATCTGCTGCTGAATTAGTTAAAAAAGTACTTAACTCTGCAATTGCTAATGCTGAGCATAACGAAGGTGCAGATATTGATGAACTTGTCGTAAAAACTATTTTAGTTGACGATGGTCCAACAATGAAACGTATTCGACCTCGTGCCAAAGGCCGCGCGGATCGTATAATTAAGCGCACTAGTCACATCACTGTGATTGTGTCTGATTCTTAGGAGTATATTAGTATGGGTCAAAAAGTTCATCCTAACGGTATTCGCTTAGGTATCACGAAACCGTTCGCGTCTACTTGGTTTGCAAGTAACAAAGACTTCGCTGAAAATTTACGCGGTGACCATTTGGTTCGCGAATATTTGAAAGAGAAACTTAAACGCGCATCATTATCAAAAGTAGTCATTGAGCGTCCAGCTAAATCTATCCGCGTAACAATTCACACGGCTCGTCCAGGTGTTGTTATCGGTAAGAAAGGCGAAGACGTTGAAAAGTTACGTTTAGCTGTTTCTAAAATTGCTGGTGTTCCTGCTCAAATCAACATCGCTGAAGTACGTAAGCCAGAAATGGATGCGCAGCTTGTTGCCGACAGCATTGCTAGTCAATTAGAACGTCGTGTTATGTTCCGTCGCGCTATGAAACGTGCTGTACAAAATGCTATGCGTCTTGGCGCAAAGGGTATTAAAGTACAAGTAAGTGGTCGTTTAGGCGGTGCAGATATTGCACGTGCTGAATGGTATCGTGAAGGTCGTGTACCACTACACACTTTACGTGCTGACATCGATTACGCTATCGCACGCGGTAACACCACTTATGGTGTTATCGGTATTAAAGTGTGGATCTTTAAAGGTGAAATCATTGGTAACATGCCTCTACAGGCAGAAGTACCAGCGGCTAAACCTAAAAGAAAAAACAACCGTAAGCCTAAGTAGGAGCTAAGTAATGTTACAACCAAAACGTACTAAATTCCGTAAGCAATTTAAAATGCGCAACCGTGGTCTTGCACACGTCGGTAGCTCAGTAAGCTTCGGTACTTTCGGTTTAAAATCAATGGAACGTGGTCGTATGACTGCGCGTCAAATTGAAGCGGCACGTCGAGCAATGACTCGTCACGTTAAGCGTCAAGGTAAAATCTGGATACGTGTATTCCCTGATAAGCCAATTACTAAAAAACCTCTTGAAGTTCGTATGGGTAAAGGTAAAGGTTCAGTGGAATATTGGGTATGCCAAATTCTACCAGGACGTGTTCTTTATGAAATGGAAGGTGTTTCGGAAGAAATCGCACGTGAAGCATTTGCTTTAGCTGCGGCTAAACTTCCATTCAAAACATCTTTCGTAACTAGAACGGTGATGTAATGAAAGCTATTGAATTAAGAGAAAAAAGCATTGAAGTGCTAAACACTGAATTGCTTGAATTGTTACGCGAACAGTTTAACTATCGCATGCAAGCAAGTACAGGCCAGTTAGCACAATCTCATTTGCAAAGAATCGTACGTCGCAATATTGCACGTGTTAAGACTATCATAACTGAAAAGGCAGGTAAGTAATGAGCGAAGCTAAAATCCGCACACTACAAGGTCGTGTTGTCAGTGATAAAATGGATAAGTCTATCACTGTATTAATCGAACGTCGTGTTAAACACCCTATGTACGGTAAGTACCTTACGCGTTCAACTAAGTTGAAAGCGCATGATGAAACGAACCAATGTAACGAAGGTGATGTAGTAACAATTCGTGAAGTTGCACCAATCTCTAAGTCTAAAAACTGGACTTTAGTTGATGTAATTACAAAAGCATAATTTATTTTTAAATAAATTTGTTTGAACGAAAGTGTTAATAAAAGCCCTATCATTATGTGATAGGGCTTTTTTATGCTTGAAAAGTCGAGGTGCTGCCCATAACTATTACCAGAGATTAAAATATCTATTGGTAATTTGACAAATAAAGTTACATGAATAAATGAGATTGTTTATTTTTTAACTAATTAAGTATCTCTTTTACAGAGGCGGTGTTATAATCTCGCGCCCTCGGAATTCGACTGTTGGATTTTGAGGGAATAGAAAGGCAGTGACGGGTCAAATTTCTGGCCTTAAATTATATCTAATTTAATTTAGATAAATAGCGGAGTAAAACTCAATGATCCAAATGCAATCACAACTTAACTGTGCTGATAACAGCGGAGCTAAGCGTGTACAATGTATAAAGGTTCTTGGTGGTTCGCACCGTCGCTACGCGCGTATAGGTGACATCATTAAAATTGCAGTGAAGGAATCAAATCCTCGTGGCAAAGTTAAAAAAGGTGATGTTCTTACTGCGGTAGTGGTGCGCACTAAGAAAGGTGTTCGTCGTTCAGATGGTTCAACCATCCGTTTTGATGAAAACGCGGCTGTAATGCTAGACGCAAAATTACAGCCAATTGGTACTCGTATTTTCGGTCCTGTGACTCGTGAACTTCGTAATGAAAAATTCATGAAAATTGTTTCACTTGCACCTGAAGTACTATAAGGAGTCACGATAATGGCATCTAAGATTCGTCGTGATGATGAAGTTATTGTACTAGCTGGCAAAGACAAGGGTAAGACTGGTAAAGTCACTAAAGTTCTTGTTGAAGACGGCAAAGTATTTGTAGAAGGCGTTAACTTAATCAAAAAACACACTAAGCCTGTACCTCAGTTACAGCAGCCTGGTGGAATTATTGAGAAAGAAGCATCTTTACAAGTTTCAAACGTAGCGATTGTTAACCCAGCAACGGGTAAAGCAGATCGTGTAGGTTTTAGAGTTGAAGACGGCAAAAAAGTTCGTTTCTTCAAATCTAATAACAAACTAGTTTAATTATTGGAGTAAACGATGGCGAAACTGCATGATTTTTACAAAGATACTGTTGTAAGCGACCTTCAGAAGAAGTTCGAATACAAAAGTGTCATGCAAGTCCCTCGGATTGAAAAGATCACCCTAAACATGGGTGTTGGTGAAGCTATTGCTGATAAAAAAGTATTAGACCACGCCACAAATGATCTTACTGCAATCTCAGGACAAAAACCTGTTACGACTGTAGCGCGCAAATCTGTTGCGGGCTTCAAGATTCGTGAAGGTTATCCTATAGGCACAAAAGTAACTCTACGTGGCGAACGTATGTGGGAATTTTTAGAGCGTTTAATCTCGATCTCTATTCCTCGTATCCGCGATTTCCGTGGCTTAAATCCAAAGTCATTCGATGGCCGTGGCAATTACAGCATGGGCGTACGTGAGCAAATAATCTTCCCTGAAATCGATTACGATAAAATCGATAAAATTCGTGGGATGGATATCACTATCACTACTAGCGCGAAGAATAATGAAGAAGGACACGCATTATTGTCTGCCTTTAACTTCCCGTTTAAGAAGAAGGTGTAGAGTTATGGCTAAAACGTCAATGAAAGCTCGTGAAGCTAAAAGAACCAAATTAGTCGCACAATATGCTGAAAAGCGTAGTGCATTAAAAGCAATCATCTCTAACGACGCTTCTTCTGAAGAAGACCGTTGGGATGCTGTATTGAAACTTCAAAGTTTACCTCGTGATTCATCAAGTAGTCGTCAACGTAACCGTTGTAACATTACTGGCCGTCCACATGGTTTCTTACGTAAATTTGGTTTAAGCCGTATTAAATTACGCGAAACTATGATGCGTGGTGAAGTTCCAGGTCTTAAGAAAGCTAGTTGGTAATTCACGGGAGTAAATGGTTATGATGACTGATCCTATCGCGGACATGTTTACACGCATCCGCAACGGTCAATCTGCAGCAAAAGTTGCAGTTACAATGCCATCTTCTAAAGTTAAAGTTGCAATTGCCAACTTGCTTAAAGAAGAAGGTTATGTATCAGAGTTCTCAGTATCAGGTGATGTTAAACCTGAGCTATCTGTAACTTTGAAATATTTTGAAGGTAAAGAAGTAATTGAAACGATCAAACGTGTTTCACGTCCTGGTCTTCGTATATACAAAAACTGTAATGAGCTTCCTAAAGTTCTTGCTGGAATGGGTATTGCGATTGTTTCTACTTCTAAAGGTCTGATGACAGACCGCGCTGCTCGCTCTGCGGGTATCGGCGGTGAAATCATCGGTTTCGTAGCGTAAGGGGAAATATATGTCTCGTGTTGCAAAAGCACATGTCGTTGTTCCTGCTGGCGTTACTGTTACGTTATCAGGTCAAGACATTAAAGTTAAAGGTCCAATGGGCGAATTATCTCGCACGATCCACAGTGCCGTTGTTGTTTCTCAAGAAGAAAACAACATCATCACTAATATCGTTGCTGATGTTAAAGGCGCTTGGGCTCAAGCCGGTACTACACGTTCTTTAATCAATAATATGGTTGAAGGCGTAAGTAAAGGTTATGTAAAAACGTTATTATTAAACGGTGTTGGTTACCGTGCTAAGTCTGCAGGTAAGTCGTTGAACTTATCTTTAGGTTTATCACACCCAGTTAACCACGCTATCCCTGATGGGATAACCGTTGAGACTCCTAGTCAAACTGAAATCATTCTGAAAGGTGCTGATAAACAGTTGGTTGGTCAAGTTGCTGCAGACATTCGTTCATACCGTAAACCTGAGCCTTATAAAGGTAAAGGGATCCGTTATAGTGACGAAGTTGTCCGCCGTAAAGAAGCTAAGAAGAAGTAGGGTAATACTATGGATAAGAAAACATCTCGTTTGCGCAGAGCTAAACGCTCTCGTGCAAAAATTAGCGAGTTGGGTGCGAATCGTTTAGTTGTATTTCGTACTCCTCGTCATATTTACGCTCAGTTGATCGCTCCAACGGGTTCTGAAGTTATCGCGTCTGCGTCAACTTTAGACAAAGAAATCAGTGCTCAGTTAGAAAAAACAGGTAACGTAGCAGCAGCTACACTTGTAGGTACAGCAATTGCTGAACGTGCAGTAGCTAAAGGCATCACAAGCATTGCTTTTGATCGTTCTGGCTTTCGTTACCATGGTCGCGTAAAAGCGTTAGCAGAAGCAGCTCGTGAAGCTGGTTTGCAGTTTTAGGGGTTGATAATGGCTAATTATAATCAAGAAAACTCACAACAAAGTGATATGGCTGAAAAGCTAATTGCCGTTAACCGCGTATCAAAAGTGGTTAAAGGTGGTCGCATATTCAGTTTCACTGCTCTTACAGTAGTTGGTGATGGTGCTGGTCGCGTTGGTTTCGGTTACGGTAAAGCACGTGAAGTGCCTGCTGCAATCCAGAAAGCAATGGAAAAAGCACGTCGTAACATAGTAACCGTTGATTTGAAGGGTACTACTCTTCAGCATGTCATTACTGGCAAGCACTCTGGTTCTAAGGTTTTCATGAAACCAGCTTCTGAAGGTACAGGTATCATCGCCGGTGGCGCGATGCGTGCAGTACTAGAAGTAGCAGGTGTTCAGAACGTATTGTCAAAAGCATACGGTTCTACTAACCCGATCAACGTAGTTCGTGCTACTGTTTCAGCTCTTGCGAATATGAAATCGCCGGCAGGTGTTGCAGCTAAGCGTGGCAAAACCGTTGCAGATATTTTGGGGTAATTGAGCATGTCTAAAACAGTTAAAATAACTCAAATGAAAAGTTCTATCGGTCGTTTACCGAAGCATAGAGCTACATTAAAAGGTCTTGGATTACGTCGTATTCGTCATACAGTAGAGTTAGAAGATACTCCATCTGTACGCGGAATGATTAACTCAGTATCTTATATGATTAAGGTGGAGGATTAATTATGCATTTAAATACTTTATCTCCTGCACCTGGTGCAAAGAAAGCTAAGAAACGCTGTGGGCGTGGTATTGGTTCTGGCATCGGTAAAACAGGTGGTCGTGGTCACAAAGGTCAGAAGTCTCGTTCTGGCGGTAGTGTACGTCCTGGTTTCGAAGGTGGTCAAATGCCATTGAAACAGCGTTTACCTAAGTTTGGTTTCACGTCACGTAAATCTTTAGTTCGCGCTGAAGTACGTTTACATGAACTAAACAACATCACAGGTGATGTTGTCGATATCTTTGTACTTAAAGATGCAAACCTAATTACACGTAACATCAAAACAGCAAAAATTATGTTGTCTGGTGAAATTAACCGTCCAATTACGGTTCGTGGTTTAGGTGTTACTAAAGGCGCACGTGCAGCTATTGAAGCTGCTGGCGGAAAAATCGAGGAATAGTACAGCATGGCTACACCAGGAATGGCTACCTCAAAAGGTAGTAAAGGCGCAGGCGGATTGTCTGAGCTCAAGCAAAGATTATGGTTTGTTCTCGGCGCATTAATAGTGTTTCGTTTAGGCTCATTTGTTCCAATCCCTGGTATTGACGCCGCTGTATTAGCTCAGTTGTTTGATCAACAAAAGGGCACCATAGTAGAGATGTTCAACATGTTCTCTGGTGGTGCACTTGAGCGAGCCTCTGTATTGGCACTAGGAATTATGCCGTACATTTCAGCTTCAATTATTATGCAATTGCTTACTGTGGTTCATCCCACAATGGCAGAGCTTAAAAAAGAAGGTGAAGCTGGACGACGTAAAATCAGTCAATACACCCGCTACGGCACGTTAGTTCTAGCGACAGTACAATCAATTGCAATTGCAAGAAGTTTACCAGGAATGATGCCAGGTCTAGTAATGGATGCAGGTTTTGGTTTCTACTTTGCTGCTGTAGTAAGTTTGGTCACTGGTACCATGTTTTTAATGTGGTTAGGTGAGCAAATTACTGAACGTGGTATTGGTAACGGTATTTCTATCTTGATTTTTGCAGGTATAGTTGCTGGTATGCCATCAGCAATTGGTCAAATAGCTGAGTCGACGCGCCAAGGTGAATTACACCCATTAGTATTATTGTTACTTGGCGTAATCGTATTTGCTACGACATTTTTTGTGGTATTTGTAGAGCGTGGTCAACGACGTATTGTTGTTAATTATGCGAAGCGTCAGCAAGGCCGCAAGGTATTTGCTGCACAAAGCACACATTTACCTTTAAAAGTGAACATGGCAGGTGTTATTCCACCAATTTTTGCCTCAAGTATTATCTTGTTTCCTGGCACGCTTGCGAGCTGGTTCGGACAAGGTGAAGGTATGGTTGCTGACTTTTTACAAGAAGTATCTATTGCTATTTCTCCAGGTCAGCCGTTGTACGTTATGTTACTTGCAGCAGCAATTATATTTTTCTGTTTCTTTTACACGGCTCTTGTTTTCAACCCGCGTGAAACAGCAGATAATTTGAAAAAATCAGGTGCGTTTATTCCTGGGATACGTCCTGGAGAACAAACGTCTAAATATATAGATAAAGTAATGACACGCTTAACCCTTGCAGGTGCGATGTATATTACTTTTATCTGTTTGGTACCTCAGTTCCTAATTATCGCTTGGGACGTCAATTTCTATTTTGGCGGAACATCACTCTTAATTGTTGTGGTTGTAATTATGGACTTTATGGCACAAGTACAAACTCATATGATGTCTCATCAATATGACAATGTACTTAAGAAAGCTAATCTTAAAGGTAATGGTTAATAGCCAAAACCTAATAGGTAAACGGAGTATAAAATGAAAGTACGTGCATCCGTAAAAAAGATTTGTCGTAACTGTAAAGTGGTAAAACGTAAGGGTGTTGTACGCATTCTTTGTGTTGAACCAAAGCACAAACAAAGACAAGGTTAATTTTTAGGTTCGCCTAAAATATTACCAAAATCTTTTAGAAGTAGCATTATGCGAAATATTATGTATAATGCCGCTTCGATTTGCAAAAAGAAGACGGGTTGGGTATCCTAACGGGCTTTCCAACCTGATAATTTTAATCAAAAATAGGAGATGTGTTTAGTGGCCCGTATCGCTGGCATTAACATCCCTGATCGCAAGCATGCAGTAATCGCCATTACTGCGATTTACGGTATCGGAGCAACTCGCGCAAAAGCAATTTGTGTAGCTGCAGGTATCGCTGAATCAACGAAGATCAGTGAATTGGACGAAGCAAATATAGATTTGCTACGTGCTGAAGTGGATAAATTTACCGTAGAAGGTGATTTACGCCGTGAAGTTTCAATGAATATTAAACGTCTTATGGATTTAGGTTGTTATCGTGGCATTCGCCATCGTCGCAGTCTTCCTCTACGTGGTCAACGCACTAAAACTAATGCGCGTACCCGTAAAGGTCCTCGTAAGCCAATTAAGAAGTAAGAGGAACTAAATAATGGCTAAAACACCTGTACGTACGCGTAAACGCGTAAAAAAACAAGTTGCTGATGGCATGGCTCATATCCACGCCTCTTTCAACAACACAATCGTAACTCTTACAGATCGTCAAGGTAATGCTTTATCTTGGGCAACTGCAGGTGGTTCAGGTTTCCGTGGTTCACGTAAATCTACCCCATTTGCTGCTCAGGTAGCTGCAGACCGCGCTGGCGCCGCTGCAAAAGAGTTTGGTTTGAAGAATATTGAAGTGTTCGTTAAAGGCCCAGGACCAGGACGTGAGTCTGCAATCCGTGCTTTAAATGCTGCTGGTTTTAAAATCACCAACATTACTGACGTTACACCTATTCCTCATAATGGTTGTCGTCCTCCTAAGAAACGTCGCGTTTAATCGCACTTTTTAGGATAGTTGGAGAAAGAAAATGGCTAGATATTTAGGTCCTAAGTTAAAGCTTTGTCGTCGCGAAGGAACAGATTTGTTTCTTAAAAGCGGTGTTAGAGCAATTGACACTAAATGTAAAATCGAAACAATACCAGGTCAACACGGCGCACGTCGCGGTCGTTTGTCTGATTACGGTGTTCAACTTCGTGAAAAACAAAAAGTTCGTCGTATATATGGCGTACTCGAAAAGCAATTCCGTAACTACTATAAAGAAGCTGCTCGTTTAAAAGGTAATACAGGTGAAAACTTGTTACAACTTTTAGAAAAGCGTCTTGACAACGTAGTTTACCGTATGGGCTATGCAAGCACTCGTGCTGAAGCTCGTCAACTAGTTAGCCACAAAGCTATCGTAGTTAACGGCGTAGTTGTTAATATTCCATCTTTCAATGTTAAAGCTGAAGATGCAGTTTCTGTTCGTGAAAAATCTAAAACTCAAGCGCGTATTATCGCTGCTTTAGAATTAGCTGAACAACGTGAGAAACCAGTCTGGGTTGAAGTAGATAACAAGAAACTTGAAGGCGTTTTCAAACGTGTTCCTGATCGTTCTGACCTATCTGCCGAAATTAATGAACAGTTAATTGTTGAACTTTACTCTAAGTAAAGTAGCACTTAAGAGAGGACACATATGCAGGGTTCTGTAACCGAATTCCTTAGACCACGATTGGTTGGTATTGAAACTATTAGCCCTACACGAGCTAAGGTAACTTTAGAACCATTAGAGCGTGGTTTTGGTCACACTTTAGGTAATGCGTTACGCCGCATTCTTTTATCTTCAATGCCAGGTTGTGCTGTAACTGAAGTAGAGATTGACGGTGTTTTACATGAATACAGTAGTAAAGAAGGTGTTCAAGAAGACATCATCGAAATATTGTTGAATCTTAAAGGACTAGCAATAAATTTAGAAGGTAAAAACGAAGCCGTTATTACTTTAACTAAATCCGGTGAAGGCCCTGTAACGGCAGCTGATATCCAACATGACGGAGATGTAGAAATTGCAAATCCTGACCATGTGATCTGTAACTTAACAGGTGACGGTTCTATCAGTATGCGTATCAAAATTGAAATGGGACGTGGTTATGTTCCTGCTTCAGTGAGACGTGATGCCGAGGAAGAAGATCGTGCAATCGGACGTTTGTTAGTTGATGCTTCATTTAGTCCAGTTGTAAGGATTGCCTACGATGTTGACTCTGCCCGAGTTGAACAACGTACTGATTTAGACAAACTTGTACTTGATATGGAAACCAATGGCACATTGGATCCTGAAGAAGCTATTCGTCGTGCTTCAACAATTTTAGCTGAACAGCTAGATGCGTTTGTAGAATTGCGTGATATTAAAGAAGTAGAGCCAAAAGAAGAGAAACCTTTATTTGACCCTATTTTACTTCGTCCAGTAGATGATCTTGAATTAACAGTTCGTTCAGCTAACTGTTTAAAAGCAGAAGCAATTCAATATATTGGCGATTTAGTACAGCGTGCAGAAGTTGAACTTCTTAAAACACCTAATTTAGGTAAGAAGTCTTTAACAGAAATCAAAGACGTTTTAGCGTCTCGTGGTTTATCTTTAGGTATGCGCCTTGAAAATTGGCCGCCTGAAAGCATCGCTGATAACGATTAATTCGTCATCAATTTTAATATTTGAGATAAGGATTAACTTATGCGTCATCGTCAAAGCGGTCGCCAGTTAAACCGTAATAGCAGTCATCGTAAAGCGATGTTCCGCAATATGGCAAGCTCTTTAGTTAAGCACGGTATTATTAAAACTACCGTAGCAAAAGCTAAAGAACTACGTATGGTAATAGAGCCATTAATTACATTGGCTAAAACCGACAGTGTTGCAAATCGCCGTTTAGCGTTTGCTCGTACACAAGATAAAGAAGTAGTAGGTATTTTATTTAACGAACTTGGTGCTCGTTACCAAGAACGTCCAGGTGGATATACTCGCGTTTTAAAATGCGGTTTCCGTACTGGTGATAAAGCACCTATGGCTTACATTGAATTAGTAGACCGACCTGCAGTTGAAGATGCTGTAGAAGAAGTTGAAGAGTCAGTAGAAGCATAATTTAGCTTAGCTAAATTTACTTTAAAATTAAAAACGGAGCTTCGGCTCCGTTTTTGTTTTGTACAAATTGTAATTTTCCAATAAGTATGAAAACTTGACCCAAGGTTAAATTCCTCGTATAACAATTAACCCGAATCAAAAGAGAGTGCTAATGTCATCACGAAATCCTATTATCGCAGTTACGGGTTCATCAGGAGCTGGAACCTCTACAACGACAGAATCTTTTGAGCATATTTTTCGTTCTTTAGGTATAAATTCTGCAGCTGTTGAAGGAGATAGTTTCCATCGATATTCAAGACAAGAGATGGATCTTGAAAAAAGAAAAGCTCGTGAAGACCGAAGAAATATTAGTTATTTTGGTGATGAGGCAAACGATTTTGACGCGCTGGAAAGACTTTTTAAAGATTACTCCGAAACGGGTAAAGGTAAAATGCGTAGGTATCTTCATACCTTCGATGAAGCGGTTCCTTACAATCAAATGCCTGGGACTTTTACTCCTTGGGAGAACCTGGGTGAAGGTACAGATTTACTGTTTTATGAGGGCCTACATGGCGGAGTAGTTACAGAAAAAAATGATGTAGCAAAACATGCTGATTTATTAATTGGTATGGTCCCCATTGTTAACCTTGAATGGATTCAAAAAATAATTCGTGACACAAACCAACGTGGTCATAGCCGTGAAGCCGTCACCGCAAGTATTGTGCGTAGCATGGAGGATTACATCTCCTTTATTACCCCACAATTTTCACGAACTCACATTAACTTTCAACGTGTTCCAACCGTTGATACTTCTAATCCATTTAGTGCTAAAGCTATCCCGACTTTAGATGAGAGTTTTGTTGTCATTAGGTTTCGTGAAGGAACAAGTGTCGATTTTCCTTATTATCTATCGATGATCGATGGATCTTTTATGTCTCGCATCAACACTTTGGTTGTGCCAGGTGGTAAAATGGGCTTAGCAATGGAACTCATATTAACGCCATTAATAAAAAATTTGATGCATAAAAAAAATGAAGCTAATAAACAACTGGATTGGATGAGTGATCTGTAAAACTCAGCGCCGTAAAATAAATAATCGCACAACAAAGATATTTTACAGCATTGGTAAAATATTTTAGCTTGCTACTACCTCATAGTCATGTGTAATGTTAACTGACTTGTTTAACATTAATGCTACTGAACAATACTTATCAGCTGAAAGACTCACAGCCCGTTCTACATGTTTGGCAGCCACATCCTGCCCAGAAATTACAAAATGCAAATGTATATCAGAAAATAATTTTGGTACTGAATCTACGCGGCTTGCTGATATATCGACTCTACAGCCAGTTACGTTCTGACGAGTTTTCTTTAAAATACTGACGACATCTACAGAGGAACAACAACCCAGAGATATAAGTATACTCTCAAGGGGGCTAGGGGCTAAAGCACCACCGTTAGCATCTAACACTGTGGTATGTCCACTGTCCGAGGTTCCCATAAATAATTCTTCGCCAATCCATTTTACGCTTGCTTTCATTTTCTACTGCCTCATTGAAATATTGTATAGAGTGATGATAGCGTGAATGGAATGATATTCGCCAGTGATAACCTGTGGTGATCAAAAATAATTATTTGTTAGACTTTCTATTGCGGATTATCGGCAAATGAAAATATCGCTTGAGTAAACTGTTATCATTAGTATAATAGCGCCTCATTTCTAGAGTCTCTCTTAATTCCCAAGAAAAATAAGATTAACTTTACAGATGTAGCTATTCACTTATATTGGATAGTAAAATTAGGGGTATAGTTCCAATTGGTAGAACAGCGGTCTCCAAAACCGATGGTTGGGAGTTCGAGTCTCTCTACCCCTGCCATATTTTAGAAAGTATTTAGATAAATGCTTTGAAGTAAACTTCAGTGATGAAGTTCAATTGCCTTAGGCAAAAAAATTACAGGTCAATATTATGAATGCAAGTACAGAAACCCAACCAAGTGGTTCTCTTGATTCACTAAAATGGATGATAGTTATCATTATTTTAGCTGGTATCGTTTTCGCTAATTATTTCTACGGTGATGAGTCGGTGTTGATTCGTGCCGTCGGTGCCGTAGTTGCTGTTGTTATCGCTGGTGCGATTGCTATGCAAACAGTGAAAGGCCATAACGCGATTGCATTCGCAAAAGAATCTCGTACTGAAATACGTAAAGTTGTTTGGCCAACTCGCCAAGAAGCGATACAAACCACAGGTATCGTGTTATTCGCTACCTTTATTATGTCTCTAGTATTGTGGGGTCTTGACTCGACATTATTCTGGATAGTTGGCTTTATTACAGGTTTACAGGTGTAATTATGACTGAAGAAATTTTATCTTCTGACGAAGACGGACAAATCGAAGAGCCTGTTGTTAATACTAACCCGAAGTTACGTTGGTATGTAGTACAAGCCTTCTCTGGTTATGAAGGCCGTGTACAGAAAACATTATTAGAGCACATCCAAATCCAAGGGCTAGAAGAAAAGTTTGGACAGATTCTTGTTCCTACAGAAGAAGTTGTAGAGATGCGTGCCGGTCAAAAGCGTAAAAGCTCTCGAAAATTTTTCCCAGGTTATGTTCTAGTTCAAATGGAAATGGATGTTGAAGCATGGCATCTAGTGAAAAGTGTTCCTCGTGTACTTGGTTTTATCGGTGGTACGAGTGATCGTCCAGCACCTATTACCAAAATTGAAGCTGACCGTATATTACAACGCGTACAAGACACAGATAAGCCTAGACCTAAAACATTATTTGAACCAGGTGAAGTGGTTCGTGTTATTGACGGTCCATTTGCTGACTTTAACGGTGTGGTAGAAGAGCTTGATTACGAGAAAAACAGAATTAAAGTATCTGTTCTTATTTTTGGTCGCTCAACCCCTGTTGATTTGGAATTTGGTCAAGTCGAAAAAGGCTAAAGAATCAAAGCTGCTGTTTCGCATTAAAGAATAAATTGAAAAAGCTAAAGATTGAAATCTTTAGCTTTTTTTTTATATTATAGAATTGAATTCCTATTGGTTAAAAAATAGCTTGTTATGTTAGCGTCAATTAATATATAATCCGCTGCCTATTTTTTTTGAACCGTGTTTTAACTCAAGATAAATAGACATAATCGTAAATCGGGGAGCTAAAACTAAACTTTTAGCGTTTGAACCCAAACTAAAGGTATTGAAAAATGGCTAAGAAAGTCCAAGCTTTAATCAAGCTACAAGTTGCTGCTGGTGCAGCAAACCCGTCACCGCCAGTTGGTCCTGCATTAGGTCAACACGGTGTGAACATCATGGAATTTTGTAAAGCGTTTAACGCAAAAACAGATTCTTTAGAAAAAGGCGCTCCAGTTCCAGTAGTAATTACTGTATACAGTGACCGTTCTTTTACGTTCGAAACTAAAACTCCACCTGCATCTTACTTATTAAAGAAAGCAGCTGGCATCAAAAGTGGTTCTGGTCGTCCTAACACTGAAAAAGTTGGAACTGTTACTACAGCTCAACTTGAAGAAATTGTTAAGACAAAAGAAGCTGATTTAACTGCTGGTTCTCTGGAAGCTGCAGTGCGTACCATTGCGGGTTCTGCTCGTTCAATGGGTTTAGTGGTAGAGGACTAATTATGGCTAAATTATCAAAACGTACTCGTCTTATTCGTGAAAAAGTAGACGTATTAAAAGATTATGATATTAAAGAAGCAATCTCTTTATTAAAAGAGCTTGCTACTGCTAAATTTCGTGAAAGTGTTGATGTTGCAATAAACCTTGGCATTGATGCACGTAAATCAGACCAAAACGTTCGTGGCGCAGCTGTGTTACCAAACGGAACTGGTCGTGATGTTCGTGTTGCTGTCTTTACCCAGGGTGCTAATGCTGAAAAAGCGAAAGCAGCTGGTGCTGACATCGTAGGTATGGAAGATTTAGCTGAGTTAGTTAAAAAAGGCGAAATGAACTTTGATGTTGTTATCGCTTCTCCAGACGCTATGCGTGTTGTTGGCCAACTAGGTCAGATATTAGGCCCACGTGGTTTAATGCCTAACCCTAAAGTTGGTACTGTAACACCAGACGTTGTAACCGCTATTAACAATGCAAAATCGGGTCAAATCCGTTACCGCAATGATAAAAACGGTATCATCCATACTACTATTGGTAAGGCTGATTTCGACGATGCTAAATTACAAGAAAACCTAGAGTTTTTATTGGAAGCTTTGAAGAAAGCTAAACCAGCAAATGCTAAAGGTCAGTATATTAAGAAACTTTCAATCTCAACTACAATGGGCGCCGGTGTATCCGTCAACCAATCTAGCTTGACAGTAGTTTCTAAGTAAAGGTTCCGTTAGGATACTTTACAAGGGCGAATTTGTAGACTATAATTTCGCCCTAAAAAATTTTGGTAGGTGTTGTTTGCTTCTTTAGTGAAAGTAAACAGCCCCGTCAAAGACCGTAGGTGCATATGAACAGTAATAAACGACTGTATTATGCTTAATTATTCCTACGTAGATGGTGATTACCCAGTATTTCCTAATTCTGGTCCTCGCCGTAACGGCCTAAGTTAATTATTAATTTAGGGATAGTAAATGCCGGTAATTAATTTAGCCGGTGAACCAGGAGTTAAAGCCAATGGCTATCAATCTTGATGACAAAAAAGCAATTGTTGCTGAAGTTCAAGAAGCTGCTAGTGGCGCTCACTCAGTTGTAATCGCGGATGCCCGTGGTGTTCCAGTTGAAGCAATTACTGTTTTGCGTAAGCAAGCACGTGAAAATGGTGTATGGATGAAAGTTGTCCGTAACACTTTAGCACGTCGAGCAGTAGAAGGTACTCAATTTGAATGTGTTTCTGACGTATTCAAAGGTCCTTCATTAGTTGCTTTTTCAAGTGATCACCCAGGTGCTGCTGCACGTTTATTCACAGATTTCGCTAAAGCTAACGAAAACTTTGAATTAAAAGCAGCTGCATTTGAAGGTAATTCAGTAGACGTAAATATGTTAGCTAAGCTACCTACTTACGACGAAGCGATTGCACGTTTAATGAGCGCAATGAAAGAAGCATCTGCAGGCAAATTAGTCCGCACGATTGCTGCAGTACGCGATCAGAAAGAACAAGAAGCTGCATAATAATTGTTTACCTCTTAAAATTAAGAGCACAATTCGCACTTTTTGTATTTATAGTTATTTATAACAACCATCAGGTTGTTAATTGAACAGGAAATTAAAAATGTCTATTTCTAAAGACGATATCCTAAACGCAGTTGCTGACATGTCAGTAATGGACGTTGTTGCTTTAATCGAAGCAATGGAAGAAAAATTTGGCGTATCTGCATCAGCTGCTGTTGCCGCTGCTGGACCTGCTGAAGCTGTTGAAGAGCAAACTGAATTTAACGTTGTAATGACTAGCTTCGGTGAGAAGAAAGTTGCAGTAATCAAAGCAGTTCGTAGCGCTACAGGCCTAGGCCTTAAAGAAGCTAAAACTTTAGTTGAAGCTCTTGGTGTTGTGAAAGAAGGCGTAGAAAAACCTGAAGCAGAAGAGCTTAAGAAACTTCTTGAAGAAGCTGGTGCTTCTGTTGAGATCAAATAATCTGTATTTAAACAGATTATTTGCCTGAAAAGGCAATGGCTGGTGACTTAAACGTCACCGGCCTTTTTGCGCTAAAGAAAGTGGTTTTTTTAAACCTAAAAACAGTGCATATTTGGTCCTAATTAATGATTAGTTCCATCGCAATATCCTGTCTGATACCAATTGGATTAGCTAACAAAAGTATGAATTCATACTAAAGTTGTCTAGTCCAATTGGTATTTAAAGACAGATCGGCCATAACCAGCAAGCTGAGGAACCCCATGGTTTACTCTTACTCTGAAAAGAAACGTATTCGCAAGGACTTTGGTAAAAGTAAACAAGTAATGGATTATCCATTCTTGTTATCAATCCAACTCGAATCTTTCCGTAAGTTTATTGATATCGATCCAACAGGTGAAACAGGCCTAGAGGCTGCGTTTCGTTCTATTTTCCCAATTAAAGCCTATTCAGGTAGCTCTGAATTACAATATGTGAGCTATAGATTAGGCGAACCGTTATTTGATGTTAAAGAATGTCAAGTCCGCGGTATTACCTATGCAGCACCACTTCGCGTAAAACTTCGTTTAGTTGTTTACGATAAAGAAGCCGCAGCAGGTACAGTTAAAGATATCAAAGAACAAGAAGTATACATGGGTGAAGTACCTATGATGACTGACAACGGCACGTTTGTTATCAATGGTACTGAACGTGTTATTGTTTCTCAATTACATCGTTCTCCAGGTGTGTTTTTCGATCACGATAAAGGTAAAACACATTCATCAGGTAAAGTGTTATATAACGCACGCGTTATTCCTTACCGTGGTTCTTGGTTAGATTTTGAATTCGATCCAAAAGATAACTTATTTGTTCGTATTGACCGTCGCCGTAAATTACCTGCGTCGATCATTTTACGTGCTTTAGAATACTCTACAGAAGAAATTCTTGCGATGTTCTACGATACTACTAATTTCTCAATCAAAGGCGATAAGCTGATCATGGATTTAATTCCTGAACGCTTGCGCGGTGAAACGGCAACGTTTGATCTTTGCTTGAAAAACGGTGATGTATTAGTAGAACAAGGACGTCGAATTACTGCCCGTCATATTCGTTCGTTAACAAAAGAAAAATTAGAAACACTAGAAGTTCCAGCTGAATACATTATCGGCAGAGTTTTATCAAAAGCTTATATCGATGAGTCTACTGGTGAAGTTATCGCTGAAGCGAATGCTGAACTAACGTTAGAGTTATTAGCTGAACTGAGCCAAGCCGGACATAAAGTGCTTTCGACGTTATATATGAACGAATTTGATGTTGGTTCGTATATGTCTGACACTATTCGTGTTGACGGTACTTCAAACAAGCTTGAAGCTTTAGTTGAAATTTACCGCATGATGCGCCCAGGTGAGCCACCAACAAAAGATGCAGCTGAAACGTTATTTACTAACTTATTCTTCGCATCAGAACGTTATGACTTATCAACTGTAGGTCGTATGAAGTTTAACCGACGCGTTGGCAATGCTGACGATGTTGGCACAGGCATTTTATCTAACGAAGATATTATTTCAGTAATGAAAACCTTAATCGCTATACGTGATGGTAAAGGTGAAACTGATGATATTGATCATTTAGGTAACCGTCGTATTCGCTCTGTAGGCGAAATGGCAGAAAATCAATTTCGTGTTGGTTTAGTACGTGTAGAACGTGCAGTAAGAGAGCGCTTAAGTCTAGGTGACTTAGATGCGATCATGCCACAAGATTTGATCAACGCTAAACCAATTTCAGCAGCTGTTAAAGAATTTTTTGGTTCTTCACAGTTATCTCAATTTATGGATCAGAATAACCCGTTATCTGAAGTAACCCATAAACGTCGTATCTCTGCATTAGGCCCAGGTGGTTTAACGCGTGAACGAGCTGGTTTTGAAGTTCGAGATGTACATCCGACCCATTACGGTCGTGTATGTCCAATCGAAACACCGGAAGGTCCAAACATTGGTTTGATCAACTCACTAGCGTGTTACGCACGTACTAACGATTACGGTTTCTTAGAAACTCCTTATCGTAAAGTGGTTGACGGATTAGTGACTCTAGATATTGATTACTTGTCAGCAATTGAGGAAGGTAACTTCGTTATTGCACAGACAACAGCGGCAGTTGATAGCGATGGTAAATTAGTTGATGGCTTAGTTCAATGTCGTCATAAAAACGAATTTACGTTAATCTCTGCTGAGCAAGTTCAATATATGGACGTTTCTCCGCAACAGATTATTTCAGTTGCTGCTAGTTTAATTCCATTCCTAGAGCACGATGATGCTAACCGTGCCTTGATGGGCTCGAACATGCAACGTCAAGCAGTACCAACACTAAGAGTGGATAAACCACTCGTCGGTACGGGTATGGAAAAAGTAGTTGCAGTTGACTCAGGGGTAACAGCAGTTGCTAAACGCGGCGGTGTAGTAAGTTACGTCGATGCTTCTCGCATTGTTGTTAAAGTTAATGAAGATGAAATGCATGCTGGTGAAGCAGGTATTGATATTTACAACTTAACTAAGTACACACGTTCTAACCAAAATACTTGTATCAACCAACGTCCACAGTGTCGTATGGGCGAACCTGTTACTCGCGGTGATGTTTTAGCTGATGGTCCTTCAACGGACATGGGTGAATTAGCCCTTGGTCAAAACATGCGTATTGCTTTCATGCCTTGGAATGGTTACAACTTCGAAGATTCAATGTTGTTATCTGAACGTGTAGCTACTGAAGATCGTTTCACAACGATTCATATTCAAGAGCTAACATGTATTGCGCGTGACACTAAGTTAGGCAGTGAAGAAATTACTTCTGATATTCCTAATGTCGGTGAATCAGCTTTATCTAAATTAGATGAAGCGGGTGTTGTTTATATTGGCGCTGAAGTGAATGGTGGCGACATCTTAGTGGGTAAAGTTACTCCTAAAGGTGAAACACAATTAACACCAGAAGAAAAACTTTTACGAGCTATCTTCGGTGAAAAAGCAGCTGATGTTAAAGACAGTTCTTTACGTGTACCAAACTCTGTTAAAGGTACTATCATCGACGTTCAAATCTTTACCCGTGACGGTGTAGAAAAAGATAAACGTGCAGTTGAGATCGAAGAATTACAACTTAAAGAAGTTAAGAAAGATTTAGGCGACGAATTTAGTATCCTAGAAGATGGTATCTATGCCCGTGCTAAGAAACTTCTTTTATCTTCAGGCTTAAACGAATCAGACCTTAATGGTATGTCTCGTGCAAATTGGTTAGTGCAGAACTTGTCTGATGAAGGACAACAATCTAACCTTGAACAAATTGCTGAGCAATACGATAACATTAAAGCTGACTTTGATAAAAAGTTTGAAGTGAAACGCCGTAAGATCACTCAAGGTGCTGATTTAGCTCCTGGAGTTCTTAAGATTATTAAAGTTTACTTAGCGATAAAACGTCATATCCAACCGGGCGATAAAATGGCCGGTCGTCATGGTAACAAAGGTGTTATTTCAAACATAGTACCAGTAGAAGATATGCCATACGATAAGCATGGTGTACCTGTTGATGTTGTACTTAACCCGTTAGGTGTTCCATCACGTATGAACATTGGTCAGATCCTAGAAACGCATTTAGGTATGGCTGCTCGTGGTATCGGTGAGAAAATCAACCGTATGCTTGAAGAGCATCGTGAAATGGCTAAGTTACGCGACTTCTTAAAAGAAGTGTATAACTTAGGTAAGTCACGCCAAACTGTTGATATTGACAGCTTTACTGATGACGAAATTTTACGTTTAGCAGACAACTTGCGTGCAGGTCTTCCGATTGCTACACCAGCATTTGATGGCGCGACTGAGCGAGAAATTAAAGATTTATTTAAACTTGCTGATATGCCTGAAAGTGGTCAGTTTATCTTAACTGATGGTCGTACTGGTCGTGAATTTGAACGTCCTGTTACAGTTGGCTATATGTATATGTTAAAACTGAACCATTTAGTTGATGACAAAATGCATGCACGTTCTACAGGTTCTTATTCACTTGTTACGCAACAACCACTTGGCGGTAAAGCGCAATTTGGTGGTCAGCGTTTCGGTGAGATGGAAGTTTGGGCATTAGAAGCATACGGTGCTGCTTATACTCTACAAGAAATGCTAACAGTTAAATCTGATGATGTTAACGGTCGTACTAAGATGTATAAAAACTTAGTTGACGGTGATCAAAGAATGGAACCAGGCATTCCTGAGTCATTCAACGTATTGTTGAAAGAGATTCGCTCGTTAGGTATTAACATCGAGTTAGACCAGGATTAATTTCCAGAGCTATATGCTGACCATCAAATTGATGAGTCAGTACACGGAGAAAGCAGGTAACTGCTTTCTCTTTAAGGTTTAACTCCGACAGGAGAAGTGTGTGAAAGATTTACTTAAGTTTCTTAAGCAACAAAATCAAACAGAAGAGTTCGATGGTATTCGAATCGGACTAGCATCACCAGATCAGATTCGTTCTTGGTCATTTGGTGAAGTAAAAAAACCTGAAACGATTAACTATCGTACGTTCAAGCCAGAACGTGACGGTTTGTTTTGTGCGCGTATTTTTGGTCCAGTTAAAGATTATGAATGTCTTTGTGGCAAATACAAACGTTTAAAGCATCGTGGTGTTATCTGTGAGAAATGTGGCGTTGAAGTTACATTAACCAAAGTTCGTCGTGACCGTATGGGTCATATCGAATTAGCAAGCCCAGTTGCACATATTTGGTTCTTAAAATCATTACCGTCTCGTATTGGTTTATTACTTGATATGACACTTCGTGATATCGAACGTGTACTTTATTTCGAATCATATGTTGTTACCGAACCTGGTATGACAACATTAGAAAAAAGTGCCATTTTAACGGAAGAAGAATATCTTGACGCGTTAGAAGAGCACGGTGATGAATTTGACGCTCTAATGGGTGCTGAAGCCGTTTTAGCTTTACTACAACAAATCGATTTAGAGGCCGAAGTAGCGCAAATGCGTGAAGAGCTTCCTGAAATTGGTAGTGAAACTAAGCGTAAGAAAATTACTAAACGTTTAAAATTAATGGAAGCATTCGCCGCTTCAGGTAACAAGCCTGAGTGGATGATCATGAACGTACTACCAATCTTACCTCCGGATTTACGTCCGTTAGTACCGTTGGATGGTGGCCGTTTTGCTACCTCTGATTTGAACGATTTATACCGTCGTGTTATCAACCGTAACAACCGTTTAAAGCGTCTTCTAGACTTAGTTGCTCCAGATATTATCGTACGTAACGAAAAACGTATGTTACAAGAGTCTGTTGATGCACTTCTTGATAACGGTCGTCGTGGTCGCGCAATTACTGGTTCTAACAAACGACCTCTTAAATCTCTTGCCGACATGATTAAAGGTAAGCAAGGTCGTTTCCGTCAGAATCTACTGGGTAAACGTGTTGATTATTCTGGTCGTTCAGTAATCACGGTTGGTCCAACGCTTAAGCTACATCAATGTGGTTTACCGAAGAAGATGGCTTTAGAGTTATTTAAACCATTTATTTACGGACTTTTAGAGCGTCGTGGCTTAGCTACAACAATTAAAGCGGCTAAGAAATTAGTTGAACGTGAAGGTGCTGAAGTATGGGATGTACTTGACGAAGTAATTCGTGAACATCCAGTAATGCTTAACCGTGCGCCAACACTTCATAGACTCGGTATTCAAGCATTTGAACCTGTGTTAATTGAAGGTAAAGCAATACATCTTCATCCTCTAGTTTGTGCGGCATACAATGCCGATTTCGATGGTGACCAAATGGCGGTACACGTACCGTTAACCATTGAAGCACAAATGGAAGCACGTACCTTAATGATGTCTACTAATAACGTGTTATCACCAGCAAACGGTGAGCCGATTATTGTTCCATCACAAGATGTTGTTTTAGGTCTTTATTACTTAACACGTGATCGTGTTAATGGTAAAGGTGAAGGCATGATATTTGCGGATATCAAAGAAGCTGAAAAAGCTTACCGCACTGAAGTCGCTGAACTACATGCCCGTGTTAAAATTCGTATCACAGAATACTTTAAAGACGAAGAAGGTAACTTTACTATACCTAAAACAACTTTACGTGATACTACCGTTGGTCGTGCCATCATGTGGTCAGTTTGTCCTAAAGGACTACCGTATGAACTTATCGATCAACCGTTAGGCAAAAAACCAATTTCAAAATTAATTAACCATGCTTATCGTAATCTTGGTTTAAAAGAAACGGTTATGTTTGCTGACCATATCATGTACACAGGTTTCCATTACGCGATGATCGCGGGTGCATCTGTTGGTATTGATGATATGGTTATTCCTGCAGCTAAATACACTATTATCGAAGAGTCGGAAGAAGAAGTTTCTGAAATCCAAGCTCAGTTCGAACAAGGTTTAGTGACACAGGGCGAAAAATATAACAAAGTTATTGATATATGGTCATCTGCTAACGAGAAAATTTCGAAAGCGATGATGGATAACTTATCGAAAGAATGGGTTAAAAATAAAGATGGTGAAATGGAAGAACAAGATTCTTTCAACTCAATCTATATGATGGCCGATTCTGGTGCACGTGGTAGTGCTGCTCAGATTCGTCAGCTAGCGGGTATGCGTGGATTGATGGCTAAACCAGATGGTTCTATCATCGAAACACCAATCACGGCTAACTTCCGTGAAGGTTTGAACGTATTACAATACTTCATCTCTACTCACGGTGCGCGTAAAGGTCTTGCCGATACCGCATTGAAAACAGCTAACTCAGGTTACCTTACTCGTCGTTTAGTTGATGTTGCACAAGATTTAGTGGTTACTGAACATGATTGTGGCACATTAGACGGTCTTCAAATGACACCGTTAATCGAAGGTGGCGATGTTGTTGAACCACTAAGAGAACGTGTGCTTGGTCGTGTTGTTGCTGAAGACGTTGTTAAACCGGGTACTACCGAGGTTTTATTACCGCGTAATACTTTAATTGACGAAGCCTTGTGTGATTTCATTGAAGAGAATTCAATTGATCAAATGAAAGTTCGTTCAATTATAACCTGTAAAACCGATTTCGGTATTTGTGCTCATTGTTACGGACGTGATTTGGCTCGTGGTCATATGATCAACCAAGGTGAAGCGATTGGTGTTGTGGCAGCACAATCTATCGGTGAACCTGGTACTCAGCTTACTATGCGTACGTTCCATATCGGTGGTGCTGCATCGCGTGCTTCTGCTGAAAACAATGTACAAGTTAAAAATACCGGCACAATGAAGTTACAAAATGCTAAATTTGTAATTAACTCTGATAACCATCTTGTTATTACATCGCGTTCATCAGAACTAACAGTTATTGATGAACTAGGTCGTGAAAAAGAGCGTTATAAAGTGCCTTATGGTTCTGTTCTTTCTAAACATGATGGTCAAGCAATAACCTCTGGCGATATTATCGCTAACTGGGACCCACATACTCATCCAATTATTACGGAAGTTGCTGGTAAAGTTCAGTTTGTAGATTTAGTTGATGGCGTAACTATGGTACGTCAAACTGATGACCTAACAGGTTTATCAAGCATTATAGTTACTGATGCAGGTCAACGTAACGCTGCAGGTAAAGAAATGCGCCCAGCGGTTAAATTGGTTGATGACAAAGGTAACGATGTAAACATTGCTGGTACTGAAATCCCTGCACTTTACTACTTACCTGGTAACGCAATTGTTAACCTTGAAGATGGTGTGCAAGTTAATGTCGGAGACGCGCTAGCTCGTATTCCTCAAGCAAGTTCAAAAACTCGAGATATTACTGGTGGTTTACCTCGTGTTGCTGACTTATTTGAAGCACGTAAGCCTAAGCTTCCAGCGATTCTTGCTGAGAAAACCGGTGTTGTTGCTTTCGGTAAAGAAACCAAAGGTAAAGTACGCTTATTGATTACTCAGCCGAACGGTGAAGTTTACGAAGAAATGATCGCGAAAACGAGACTTTTAAATATCTATGAAGGTGAACCGGTTCTTAAAGGTGAAGTAATTGCCGATGGTCCTGAATCTCCGCATGATATTTTACGTCTACGTGGTGTTGCACCTGTCGCTAACTACATAGTTAACGAAGTACAGGAAGTATACCGCTTACAGGGTGTTAAGATTAACGATAAGCATATTGAAGTTATCGTGCGTCAGATGATCCGCAAGTGTGAAATTCTTGATGCAGGTGATTCTACTTTCCTTAAAGGCGAACAAGTTGAAGTGGCGCGAGTTAATATCTCAAACCGTGAACTTGAAGCCGAAGGTAAGCAACCTGCGGAATACGAAATGCAAATGATGGGTATTACAAAGGCATCATTGGCAACAGAATCGTTTATTTCAGCGGCATCTTTCCAAGAAACAACACGTGTACTTACTGAAGCTGCGGTTGCAGGTAAGAAAGATAAGTTACGTGGCTTGAAAGAAAACGTTATCGTTGGTCGTTTAATCCCTGCAGGTACGGGTTACTCTTACCATCAAGAACGTGCTAAGCGTAAACTACAGGCGAAAATGCCTGCAGTTGAAACTTCGGTATCAGCAGATGATGCTGCACAAGCGTTAACTGATGCGCTTAATGCTGAGTAAAGTCTCAGTGATTAAGTAATAATATAGTGTTTTTGACCTGTCTTACTTGACAGGTCAATGCTTGACCTATAGAATTCCGCGACCTTATATTCTGTACTGTTTATGTATGGAGTTTAAGGTCGCGGATTTTCACGTTTATAAGGGTGTAAATTTCTCATTGATTGGAATTTATGCAAGTTTAACTAATCGGGAGCTATTAAATGGCAACTATTAACCAATTAGTACGCAAACCACGTGTAAGACAAGTAACTAAAAGTAACGTTCCAGCGTTACAAGCTTGTCCACAACGTCGTGGCGTATGTACTCGTGTGTATACTACTACACCAAAGAAACCAAACTCAGCATTACGTAAAGTTGCTCGTGTTCGTTTAACTAACGGCTTCGAAGTTACTTCATACATCGGTGGTGAAGGTCACAACTTACAAGAGCATAGCGTTATTTTGATTCGCGGTGGTCGTGTAAAAGATTTACCAGGTGTGCGTTACCACACTGTTCGTGGCGCACTAGATTGTTCTGGTGTAAGCGATAGAAGACAAGGCCGTTCTAAGTACGGTGCTAAACGACCTAAATCTTAAGTTTTCCTCTCTACTTTCTTATAGATTGAATGAGATAAAAAACGTTAAGTAAGGCCAAATTAAGAAATTTTTAAATTTATATATTTTGGATTATTCCTGAATACTACGGAGAATTAAGATGCCAAGAAGACGCGTCGTAGGGCAACGTAAAATATTGCCAGATCCTAAGTTCCATAACGAACTTTTAGCAAAATTCATCAACATCCTTATGGTTGATGGTAAAAAATCTACTGCAGAAAAAATTGTATACGGTGCACTAGACATTTTAACTGAAAAAAACAGCGAGAAAACTCACTTAGAGTTATTCGAAACTGCTTTAGATAATATCCGCCCATCTGTCGAAGTTAAGTCTCGTCGTGTTGGTGGTTCAACTTATCAAGTTCCAGTTGAAGTTCGTCCAGTTCGTCGTAATGCTCTAGCCATGCGTTGGTTAGTTGAAGCAGCTCGTAAACGTGGTGAAAAATCAATGGCTCAGCGCCTAGCTAACGAAATGTTAGATGCGTCTGACAGCAAAGGTTCAGCGGTTAAGAAACGTGAAGACGTTCACCGTATGGCTGACGCTAACAAAGCATTCGCTCACTACCGCTGGTAATCTAGCAGTATTGAACAAATGTATTACTTACCTTTTGTTTTTACTCAAGGTAAGTACATGGCTAGCAAGATTTACTCTTGCTAGCCATACTCATTTTACGGGCAAGGGCTTTTAGCCTATTGATAATAAGCCTGAAAGTTATATTAAATAAGTTATTAGTATTTTCTGAATATTTATTTAATAGCACTAAACTGTAGTGACTAAGAATTAGAGGATTTCATTTTGGCTCGTATCACCCCTATTGAGCGCTACCGAAATATTGGTATCTGTGCGCATGTAGATGCAGGCAAAACGACAACCACAGAGCGCGTTTTATTTTACACTGGTCTGTCACATAAGATCGGTGAAGTACATGATGGCGCAGCGACCATGGATTGGATGGAGCAAGAGCAGGAACGCGGGATTACCATAACTTCTGCAGCAACCACTTGTTTCTGGAAAGGAATGAATGCTCAATTTGACGATCATCGCATTAATATCATTGATACCCCAGGTCATGTTGATTTCACCATAGAAGTCGAACGTTCTTTGCGCGTTCTTGACGGTGCAGTTCTAGTATTATGTGCCTCATCTGGCGTGCAGCCACAAACAGAAACGGTTTGGCGTCAAATGGAAAAATACGCAGTACCTCGTATCGTTTTCGTTAATAAAATGGATCGCACCGGCGCCGATTTCCTTTCTGTTGTCGAGCAATTAGGAAGCCGATTAGGTGCTAATGCTGTTCCTATTCAACTACCTATTGGCGCTGAAGATGACTTCACAGGCGTTGTTGACTTAATCAAAATGAAAGTCATCAACTGGAATGAAGCTGACCATGGAATGACATTTACATACGCAGATATCCCGGCAGATATGCAAGATCTTGCCGATGAATGGCGTGAGAATCTGATATCTGAAGCTGCTGAAGTTTCAGACGATTTAATGGAAAAATATCTCGAAGACGGGGATTTAACCGAAGATGAAATTAAATCAGCACTGCGTCTTCGTACCATTAATAATGAAATTATTCTTTGTACTTGTGGTTCAGCCTTTAAAAATAAAGGTGTTCAAGCCGTATTAGATGCAGTTATAGATTATTTACCTTCTCCGACTGAAGTTGCTGCAATAACCGGAATTAAAAACGATAAAAATGAAACAGAAGACACGCGTGCAGCTGACGATAACGCACCATTTGCTGCATTAGCTTTCAAAATTGCGACAGACCCATTTGTCGGCACATTAACATTTTTCCGTGTCTACTCTGGTGTAGTTAAAACCGGTGATAGTGTTTTCAATCCGATTAAGGGTAAAAAAGAGCGACTTGGCCGTTTAGTACAAATGCATGCAAACGATCGAAAAGAAATAAAAGAAGTCCGTGCAGGCGATATTGCTGCCGCAATTGGTTTAAAAGATGTCACCACGGGTGAAACCCTTTGTGATGTAAATCATGTCATAACACTTGAAAAAATGGAGTTTCCAGAGCCCGTTATTTCAATTGCTGTTGAACCAAAAACGATCGCATCTCAAGACAAGTTAACGCTGGCACTGAGCAAGTTATCTGCTGAAGATCCTTCTTTTAAAGTTGCTTTAGACGAGGAAACAGGTCAAACGATCATTTCTGGTATGGGTGAGCTACACTTAGACATTATCGTCGAGCGGATGAAACGAGAATTTGGTGTTGAATGTAATGTCGGTAAGCCACAAGTCGCTTATCGTGAAACGATTCGTTCAACGGTCGAAGTGGAAGGTAAATTTATTCGTCAATCAGCGGGTAAAGGCCAATTTGGTCACGTTTGGTTGAAAATGGAACCATTACCTGAAGGTGGTGGTTTTGAATTTGTTAACGAAATTGTTGATGGAAGTGTTCCCAAAGAATACATTCCAGCAATAGAAAAAGGCTGTTTTGAGCAAATGGATAGTGGCGTATTAGCCGGTTACCCTATGCTTGATGTTAAAGTAACACTTTATGACGGTTCTTTTCACGACGTTGACTCAAACGAAATGGCGTTTAAAGTTGCTGCATCAATGGGCTTTAGAGAGGGAGCAATTAAAGCTACACCTACACTTCTCGAACCTATGATGAAAGTAGAAGTAACTACGCCAGAAGAAAACATGGGTGATGTCGTTGGTGACTTAAATCGTCGTCGCGGTATGATCGATGGCATGGACGAAGGTCCTGCTGGCTCTAAGATAGTGAATGCAATAGTACCACTATCTGAAATGTTTGGTTATGCTACTGCTTTACGCAGTGCAACCCAGGGTCGCGCCTCATATTCAATGGAATTTTTACAGTATAGTGATGCTCCTAAGAATATAGTTGCGGCAATAACAGAATCTCTTGGAATCTCGTAAGACACTCACTTATAGTTAGTGAAAGTCTAGCTCGGTCATCTTGGCTGCGCTTTTAATAAACTTTAAGGTAATTGAAAAATGGCTAAAGAAAAATTTGAACGTACGAAACCACATGTTAACGTTGGTACTATCGGACACGTTGATCACGGTAAAACAACTTTAACAGCTGCAATCTCATCAGTATTGGCTAAAATAAATGGCACTGAAGCTTCTGATTTTGCCCAAATTGATAATGCACCAGAAGAGCGTGAACGTGGTATTACTATCAATACTTCTCACATTGAGTACGATACAGCTGCACGTCACTACGCACACGTAGATTGTCCTGGTCACGCCGATTACATCAAAAACATGATCACCGGTGCTGCACAAATGGATGGCGCTATCTTAGTAGTTGCTGCTACAGATGGTCCTATGCCACAAACACGTGAGCATATCTTACTTTCTCGTCAAGTTGGTGTTCCATACATCATCGTATTCATGAACAAATGTGATGTTGTTGATGATGAAGAATTATTAGAATTAGTCGAAATGGAAGTTCGTGAACTTCTTAGCGAATATGAATTCCCAGGTGATGATTTACCAGTAATTCAAGGTTCTGCTTTAGGCGCTCTTCAAGGCGACGAGCAATGGGTAGAAAAAATAGTTGAACTTGCTCATCACTTAGATACTTATATTCCAGAGCCAGAGCGTGCAATTGATGGAGCATTCATCATGCCTATCGAAGATGTATTCTCAATTTCAGGTCGTGGTACAGTTGTTACTGGTCGTGTTGAACGCGGTATCATCAAAGTAGGCGAAGAAGTAGAAGTTGTTGGTATCCGTGATACACAAAAATCAACGTGTACTGGTGTTGAAATGTTCCGCAAGCTTCTTGACGAAGGTCGTGCTGGCGAGAACTGTGGTGTTCTTTTACGTGGTCTTAAGCGTGAAGATGTTGAACGTGGTCAAGTACTATGTGCTCCTGGTTCAATTTTACCTCACACTAAATTCGAATCAGAAGTATACGTGTTAAGTAAAGATGAAGGTGGTCGTCATACGCCATTCTTCAAAGGATACCGTCCACAGTTTTACTTCCGTACAACTGATATCACAGGTGCTGTAGAGCTTCCTGAAGGTGTTGAAATGGTAATGCCTGGTGATAACCTTAAATTTGTTGTTGAGCTTATCAACCCAGTTGCGATGGATGAAGGTTTACGCTTCGCTATCCGTGAAGGTGGTCGTACTGTTGGTGCTGGTGTTGTTTCTAAAATCATGGATTAGTCCCCGATTTTAGTTCTCATGAGAACTACATAAAAAAAGACGCTTAGGCGTCTTTTTTTGTACTTGTAATTTAATGATTTTCATAATTTGTAACAAATACCTCTACTTTAATTCTTAATAGCCACTTTATTATTACTTTTTTTATATTATAGTAAAGTAATGAAAAATTATGGAGTAAAAAACATGGGTAATGAAACCAAAAAGATATTAGTTGTTGATGATGATATGCGTTTACGAGCACTTTTAGAACGCTATTTAGTTGAACAAGGCTTTGTTGTACGAAGCGCGGCTAATTCAGAGCAGATGGATCGTTTGTTAGAAAGAGAGAACTTTCATTTATTAGTTTTAGATCTAATGTTGCCCGGTGAAGATGGTTTGTCTATTTGTCGCCGTTTGCGTCAAGAGTCGAATGACGTACCTATAGTCATGCTGACAGCGAAAGGCGATGAAGTTGATCGTATTATCGGTTTAGAGCTCGGTGCTGACGATTACATGCCTAAGCCTTTCAACCCTCGAGAATTACTGGCCCGTATAAAAGCGGTATTACGACGTAAAGTTCAAGAAGCGCCAGGTGCACCTTCGCTAGAAGAAAATATTGTTTCTTTTGGTGAATATAAACTTAATCTAGCGACGCGTGAAATGCTAAAAGGTGATTTAAATATGCCACTTACCAGCGGTGAATTTGCGGTGTTAAAAGCACTTATCACTCATCCAAGAGAACCATTATCGCGTGATAAATTGATGAATCTAGCTAGAGGGCGTGATTATTCGGCATTAGAGCGCAGTATTGATGTGCAAGTTTCTCGCTTACGCAGAATGCTTGAAGTAGATCCCGCTAAACCCCGTTATATTCAAACCGTTTGGGGCTTAGGTTATGTATTTGTTCCTGAAGGCAAAGAAGTTGCCTAATGTATTTGATTGGTAAAGTTGCTTAATATGAACGATGGAAGTTAACCATGAAAATATTACCACGTAGTGCTTTTGGGCAAACGGTGTTATTGATTGGGTTTTTACTCTTAATCAACCAAGTCGTTTCTTGGGTCTCGATGGCATATTATATTATTCAACCTAACGCTAAATTGACTAATGAATTGTTAGCAAAGCAAGTTAGGGTTGTTTTTATTGATATTGAGAATAAGGAATTAAGCCCTGCAATTGCTAAAGCTTTTCGTGAAAAAACAGGCATTGAAGTATACCGTGAAAGTGACGCTCTCTCCTTAGGCTTAGCTGATGCAACCTACCTTCCTGGACGTTCAATAGGAATGAGTGAATTACTTTTAGGTGAGACTGATGTCAGAGCTTCGCAAGGAGGCGATGAATATATATTTTGGATCAGACCTCCACAAGCTCCTAATTACTGGATAAGAATACCCCTTACTGGTTTAGAAGAAGCGAACTTTTCCCCCTTAACCGTTGTACTAATGTTTCTTGGTTTACTCAGTGTTATTGGTGGTTGGTTATTTGTTCGGCAAATTAATCGGCCATTAAAAGCACTACAAAAAGCAGCACAAGATGTTGGCCGTGGCGAATTCCCTCAGCTTTTAGCTGAACGGGGCACCACTGAAATGCTTGCCGTCACTGAAGCTTTTAATCGAATGTCGCGTGGTATTAAGCAACTCGAAGAAGACCGAAATTTATTAATGGCGGGTATATCCCACGACTTACGCACACCACTAACAAGAATTCGTTTAGCCGCCGAAATGATGTCTGAACAAGATGAATTCTTAAAAGATGGCATAGAGACAGATATAGATGATATGAATAGTATTATCGATCAATTCATTGATTACATTCGTCATAATTCTAAAGATAAATCTGAGCTCACCGATTTAAATGGCTTAGTACATGATGTTATGCATACAGAGTTAATTTCTGGTCGACATATTAACTTTTTAGAAAATACGATACCCGAAGTGCAGATCCGTTTTGTGGCAATGAAAAGGGTACTCGCTAACTTAATTCAAAATGCTTTTCGTTATTCTGAAGACGATATCGATATCACCTCGAATATTACTGATGATAAAAAGTATGTTTATTTTTGTGTTAGCGACCGTGGCCCTGGTATCCCTGAAGAAGATATGGAACGTCTATTTCAGCCATTTACCCAAGGAGATAAAGCCAGAGGTACAGAAGGAAGTGGTTTAGGATTAGCTATAATTAAACGTATAGTTGATACACATGAAGGTCAAGTTATCCTAAGCAATCGCACAGGTGGAGGTTTGTCGGCTAAGGTTTTACTGCCAATTAAATAGTCGATAAGCACATCAAAGTAGAACGCCTCAAAAGGAAGTTATATTCTAGGCTGATAGATAATAAAAAAGCCGCTACATTATACGATGTAGCGGCTTTTTGATTTGCTTGAACCAGTTATTTTATAACTGAGGACCGGCTTCAACTAATGATTTACCATTGTCTGTATCAGTAAATTTATCGAAGTTATTTACGAAACGTTTTGCTAAATCAACGGCTTTATCGTGCCATTCTGCACGCTCATTGTATGTATCGCGCGGGTCTAAAATGTCACCTTCAACGCCAGCAACGTTCGTTGGGATTTCTAAGTTAAATAATGGTAAAACAGTAGTTTCAGCTCTATCAATAGAACCATCTAAAATTGAATCGATAATTGCACGCGTTGCTTTAATTGAAATACGCTTTCCTGTGCCATTCCAACCAGTGTTAACTAAATAAGCCTCTGCACCAGCATCCTGCATACGTTTACGTAAAACTTCTGCGTACTGAGTAGGGTGTAAACTTAAGAAAGCAGCACCGAAACAGCTTGAAAATGTTGGAGTAGGCTCAGTAATGCCACGTTCTGTACCTGCTAGTTTCGCTGTAAAGCCAGACAAGAAGTAATATTCAGTTTGTGCAGGTGTTAACTTTGCTACTGGCGGTAAAACACCGAAAGCATCAGCTGTTAAAAATATAACTTTTTTCGCATGACCAGCACGTGAAATAGGCTTAACAATATTTTCAATATGATCAATTGGGTATGAAACACGGGTATTTTCTGTTTTTGAATTATCATCAAAATCAATTTTACCGTCTTTATCAACAGTAACGTTCTCTAATAATGCATTACGACGAATCGCGTTGTAGATATCAGGTTCGTTTTCTTTACTTAAATTGATGGTTTTAGCATAACAGCCACCTTCAAAGTTGAAAACACCATTGTCATCCCAACCATGTTCATCATCACCAATCAGCTGACGTTTAGAATCAGTTGATAATGTCGTTTTACCTGTACCAGACAAACCAAAGAAGACGGCTACATCACCATCTTTGCCAACGTTTGCACTACAATGCATTGACGCTATGCCTTTTAAGGGTAATAGGTAGTTCATCATAGAGAACATACCTTTTTTCATTTCTCCGCCGTACCACGTACCGCCGATTAATTGAATTTTTTCAGTCAGGTTAAAAGCAACAAAGTTTTCAGAGTTTAAACCTTGTTCTTGCCATTTGTCATTAGTCGTTTTGGCACCATTCATTACGACGAAATCAGGTTCGTAATCTTTCAACTCTTCTTCTGAAGGGCGAATGAACATGTTTTTAACAAAATGAGCTTGCCACGCTACTTGAGTAATAAACCTTACTTTTAAACGTGTATCAGCATTTGCACCACAATAGGTATCAACAACAAATAAACGTTGCTCTGAAAGTTGGGTGGTCACTAAAGTCTTTAAATACTCCCAAGTTTCTTGCGTCATTGGCTTATTGTCATTTTTACCTTGATCAGACCACCAAACAGTATCACGGCTAGTGTCATCACGAACAATGTACTTGTCTTTAGGTGAGCGGCCAGTGAAAATACCAGTATCAACATTAACAGCACCGAGTTCGGTTTCCACACCTTTATCAAAACCGGTTAAACCTGATTTTGTTTCTTCAGCAAAAAGCAACTCATAAGACGGATTGTAAACAACCTCGGCAACATCATTGATGCCATATACAGATAAATCAATTGAGCTTTCTAAAGAAGCCATAGCGAATACTCTCCTAAAAGTATGACGGTGAACATTATAGTATGTTAAACATTTTTGAGAACGCAATTTTAGGCGATTATAAGACAAAACGAAAGTAAAATTTCTTTCGTTGTGAAAGTTTTCACTATAACTTTCATTTATAGTACTGGGTGTGAATTTAAGGCAATAAAATATTTATGCTCTTCTATATTTTATTGTTGTAAGTAGATGTTGATTTATTATAATTAAATCAGATTGTTAATCCGAAGTTGTCGTGTTTTATGACAAACCGTTATTCACTGTTCATGCATTTTTTATAGATAATAAAGCATCAAGTTAGAGGAGGTGTTTAATTTAAAATTAATAAAAAAATGTTTTGTTGTAGAGGAAAAATGTTTGCTAATGAAAGTTAGAAAAGGAAATTAAGATAATAAAAATAATTATAGAAGAGGTAATTATCTTAATTCAGTCATTTTAAATATGATTATTGCCACTAGGCATTAAAAGATATCTTCTTCAGCGGTATTATCGCTACCATCAAGAATTTGCTCACTATTATCTTGAGTTACATATTCAGTCGGTGCAGTGCCTACTTTAAAGTATTCAAAACGACTGCTCTTATCTGTTTTAGATGTTAATTTCCCTGAGGTTTTATCAATACGTACAGAAACAATATCAAGAGGCTGCTCAAAAGATTCCACCGGGTAATCATCCAAAGCGACTTTCATAAAGTCTATCCAGGCAGGTTGAGCCGATTTAGCGCCAGCTTCCAAGCCAAAAATTTGTTTTTTATCAAGGTTGCGATTATAAAGCGTTTTCCCTAAGTTTCTCCCGCCATTGTCAAAGCCTATCCAAGATGTGGTGACTAATCTACGGCTATATCCTGAAAACCATGCATCATTAGACTGATTAGTTGTGCCTGTTTTCCCAGCTATATCTCGACGTTTTAATACTTTTGCTCGCCAACCGGTACCTTGCCAGAAAGGCTTTATGCGCCAATCGGCTCCCCAAATGGCGGCATTAAGGGCTTGAGTAACTAAGAATGCATTTTGTAGGCTGATCACTCGTTCTGCTTTAATAAGTGGTAAGTCGCTAGTTTGGCGAGGATATTCTGCTTGATTATCTGCTAGTTCAACGTCAGTGTCGGTATCGTTGGCTTCGCAAAGTTCACAAGCGACAGCTGGGTTTGCTTGAAACAAGATATTACCAAAGGAGTCTTCAATTCGGTCAATTAAGTAAGGCTCAATTAAAAAACCGCCATTAGCAAAGGTAGCAAAACCGGTGACGATCTCTAATGGTGTTAATGAGGCTGAGCCTAGAGCCAGTGATTCACTGCGTGGTAAATCATGAGGCGAAAAACCAAATGAAGCTAAATGAGGGATAATTTTATTGAGGCCAACGGCTCTTAATAATCTTACCGCAATAACATTTTTTGATTGCGCTAAAGCTAAACGTATACGAATGTCGCCGTCATAAGTCGGCGGTGAATTTTTTGGTCGCCATACCGAGCCTGAGCTTCTATCCCATTGATTAATAGGCGCGTCATTTACTAAGGTCGCTAGGGTAAAACCGTTATCTAGTGCGGCAGAATAAATAAAAGGTTTAATATTTGAACCAACTTGACGCTTAGCTTGGGTAACACGGTTAAATTGGCTTTGTTTAAAGCTAAAACCACCAACGGCAGCTTTTATAGCACCATCATCTGGAGATAAAGAAATTAAAGCAGAACTTACCTGAGGTAGTTGGCTGAGTTTATATCCTTGTTCTGTCTTAACTACATAAATAACATCGCCATAATTGAGTATCTGATCTGCCCTTTTAGGGGCTGGTCCTTGATTTTCATCGTTGATAAATTCTCGGGCCCAGGACATTCCTTGCCAGAGAATTCTATCTTCAATTATCAGTGAAGAATTATTATGGATAGTATCAATGACCTTAATGGAAGCCGATTGTTCTAACAGACCAGTAACCACAGCAGGAATGAGTGTTTGATAACTTATTGTTTTTGTTAATACTTGATAAATTTCTTCGTCACTTAGTTCATTATCTCTAATATGAAATTTTTCGTCAGTGGGATCGTTTGAACTTACTTTGGTATTAGTCTTATTTTCTGGTCGTAGAGAACTTATCGGGCCACGGTAACCATGGCGCATATCATAAGATAATAAATTATTAACTACAGCATGTTCGGCAGCATTTTGAATTGTTGAGTTAACGGTCAAATAAACCTTATAGCCACCGGTATAAGCTTGCTCTTTGCCATAAAGTTCAATCATTTCTTGATGCGCCATTTCAGCAATATAAGGAGCATTTAATTCAATTTTAGCGCTGTGTCTTTTGCCGGTAATCGGCGATTGATTAGCTTGTGAAAGCTCTGTTGAATTTATATAGCCAGCGCTGTACATGCGTTGTAATACAATGGCTCTGTTAGCTTTTGCATTTTTAGGTGAGCGAATAGGATTTAAATTTGAAGGCGCTTTAGGTAAACCTGCCAGAACCGCTATTTGGGCCAAAGTTAACGCTTTAACATCCTTACCATAATAGACTTGTGCTGCTGCGCCAAAGCCAAAACTTCTGTGTCCTAACGGGATTTTGTTCATATATAGAGCGAGTATTTCATCTTTGCTTAATAAGCTTTCTATATGAAAAGAAAGAAAAATCTCTCTGATTTTTCGTGTGTAAGTTACTTCTCTTGTTAAGAAAAAATTTCGGGCAACTTGCATCGTGATTGTACTTGCCCCACCTTTGTTTTTTCCCATTAACTTACCTAACACGGCTCTGCCCATTCCTATGGGATCGACACCAAAGTGTAGATAGAATCGGTCATCTTCACTGGCAAGAATTGCATTAACCAATTGTTGAGGAAAATCGTGAAGTTTTAATGGGATACGTTTTTTTTCGCCGTATTGATTAATGAGTTTATGGTCGGCGCTGAAAATTTGCATGGGAGTTTGCCACTGCATATTTTTAAGTGATTGAACGTTAGGCAATTCACTGCGCATTGAAAAATATAAAGCGACTAAAGCCAAACCGGCTAATACGGCTAAATACAGGCTGAATTTTATCAGGCGTTTGAATGAAAACACTAAAATATTCTCTCGATATTGAACAAAAAAACGATTAATAACACTAGTATATCCTGTAAAAGAATGTAATAAATGTATTTATCTCAAATTTGTGCCTAATATAATACCAAGGTATTTAAGTTTCTTTTAGTTTATTAATTTAAACTGTGTTTTTTTTAGTAAATCAACTCATTTAGTAGGATGTTATGCTCAGCAGTTTATTTAAAAAGAAAGCATCGTTAATGGTGGGCATCGATATAGGATCTCATTCAGTTAAGGCAGTATTATTAAAGCAAAGTGATGTAGGCTATGTGCTTGAAGCTGTAGCGACAGAAGTTATGCCGCGTGGTGCAATTATCGACCGAGAGATTCAAGACATTGATTCCGTCGGTAAAGTTGTTGCTAAAATAAGAAAAGAAATTAGCTCTTCAGTGACCCAAGCTGCAGCGGCTGTTTCTGGTCAAACAGTGATCACAAAAGTGATTTATATGGATGTGAATTTATCGGAGCAAGAGCTTGCCAGCCAGATAGAAATAGAAGCTGACAGCTTAATTCCTTACCCTTTAGATGAAGTAAGTTTAGATTTTGAAAAACTGGACATTAATGAGTCAGATCCAACTAAAGTTAACGTACTACTTAGCGCAGCGAGGACTGAATCGGTAGAGGCAAGAGTTGCCGCATTAGAGGCTGCTAATTTTCAAACGAGAGTAATTGATGTTGAATCCTATGCAGTAAGTCGAACTTATGATCTAAGCGTCTCTCAATTACCAGATGATGCAAAAGACAAAACAGTTGCTATTGTTGATATTGGTGCAACGATGACACTTTTTTCGGTTACGGATTCTGGCACCCATATATATAGTAGGGATCAGCTTTTTGGTGGTGAGCAGTATACCCGCTCAATAGTTTCTTATTACAACCTTACTTTTGAAGAAGCAGAAAAAGCAAAAATTAATAATGAGTTACCGCCCAACTATAATTTTGAAGTGTTAGGGCCTTTCCATACGGTTTTTGTTCAACAAATCCGTCGTGCCATTCAAATGTTTTTGACTTCAAGCGGTAAAAGTAAAATTGATTATTTAATTGTTTCAGGTGGCAGTGCGGCAGTTGAAGGCTTAGATATATTATTAAGTGAAGAGTTGGGCATGCATACTGTTATTGCTGATCCATTTCAAAATATGACACTTTCTGAAAACATTGATAAAGATGCACTTGCTAAAAATGCTGCACAATACATGGTTGCTGCTGGTTTAGCTTTAAGGAGTTTTTCGCCATGGCATTTATAAACTTACTTCCATGGAGAGAAGAAGCCGAAAAAGCGCAACAACGTGAATACTTTACAATATTAACTATGGTTGCTGTTGCAGCCTTTGCTTTTGTTTTTTTGGTTAGCCAATTTTATCAAATGCGAATTGATGGGCAATCGTCTCGTAATCAATTTCTGAAAAATGAAATTCAATTATTGGATGTTCGTATAGCTAAAATAAAGAATTTAAATGAAAAGAAAAAAGAATTGAAGAAAAGAACGACTGTTGTTGAGCAGTTGCAACGTAGCCGTAATGTTGGCACTCAGGTTCTTGATGAAATAGCTAAAATAGTGCCAACGGGGGTCTATTTAACAAAATTAGGAAAACAGGGTAACAGCATTAAAATCGTCGGTAAAAGTGAGTCAAATAATCATTTGGCGAATATGATTCGTGAAATAGAACATTCTACGCTTTTAATCGATGCAACTTTAGAATCTATAACGAGCAATGAAGCAGAAAGTAAATTGTTAAGTGATTTTAAAATGCAGGTCCGTATTAAAGGTTTACTGAACTCTGTCGACGGTTCCAATATTGTTAATGAAAATGGAGGTAAGTCATGAAAATAGATTTAGCTCAATTTCTTGAACAATTTGAAGGACTAGATAGTGAAAATATAGGGCAATGGCCTAAAACTGTTAAGATTGTTTTAGCTACATTTTTAGGAATAATTGTTATTGCTTTAGGATATTTTTTATTAATCAGTGACAACATAGACCTATTATTTGCAACTGAAGAAGAAGAAATTACCCTCAAACGTCAATATGAAATAAAATACCACGTTGCTGCAAACCTTGAGTTATTTCAGCAGCAAATGAAAGATGCCGAAGCTTTATTTGCTAATCAATTAAAAAGCTTACCTGAAAGTCACGAAACTCCAGGCCTATTAGATGATATTACTTTTGTTGGTACAACAAGTGGATTAAGGTTTGTGAAGCTTAATTGGCAACCTGAAATAACCCGTGAAATTTATATTGAGTTGCCCATCGATATAGAAGTGGTTGGCACATATCATGAATTTGGTGATTTTGTCAGTAAAATAGCAGGATTACCTCGTATTGTTACTTTACATGATTTCGATATTGACATAAATAGAGTTGATAATAGCTTGCTCAGTTTAAAGTTACAGGCAAAAACCTATCGCTATAGAGAGGCTGAAGAAAAATGAAAAAATTAGCTTTGTTAATCGTCATTGCTGTGGGGAGCACTGGTTGCTTCGACGATACTAGTGATTTACGTACTCATATTGCGAAAGTTCAAGCGAATACACCTAATACTATTGAACCTATGCCGGTAATGTCTGCTTTCGACCACTTTGACTACTCAGCCCATTCATTGCGTAGTCCATTTGATAAACCACAGGCTGAAGCTATTCAGCAGAAAATTCAGCAAATGTCAGGTTGTTTAAGTCCCGATCCAAGAAGACGAAAGCAACCTTTAGAGACCTTTTCGCTAAGTAACTTAACAATGCGAGGAACGTTAGGTGAACAAGGTATTATCTGGGCACTGGTTGAAGCATCAGATACCACATTACATCGAGTTGCTATTGGAAGTTACTTAGGATTGAATAACGGTCGAATTACGGCGGTTAGCCAACAGAAAGTGCACGTCACTGAATTAATTTCTGATGGCGCAGGCTGTTGGGTAGAACGTGATACGGTTATAAAAATGGTCAAGTCTGGCACAGAGAGTCAAAGGAAGTCATGATGCTATTTAATAAAATTAAAAGTTATCGCCAAGTTTCTCATCGAATGAACCGTAACGTGGTTACCGCGTTATTGTTATCTTGCTTTGCGTTTACGGCATGGTCTTCTGACCTTGTAGGTATTAAATACAACACCTTGCAAAATGATGAAATAGAACTGCAATTTGAATTTTCTTCAGATATTGTCATTCAGCCCGAAATGAAAACGGCAATGAACCCTGCACAAATTAAAATAACCTTTGATGCTGATAAATTTAATGAAAATTTACTTAACACGGCTATTGAACATGCTGGTGTTAACCATATCAGCGTTCAAAAACTGTCAGGTAAGGTTGTGGCAACGGTTCATTTAGATCAACTCGCTGTTTTTGATGTGCATCAGAATAAAAATTTATTTTCATTGATTCTCAATAAAGGAGTGGTTAATTCTCCTGTCACTCAAGTGAACCCACTCGGTAATAATTTTATTAATAATATTGATTCAATTGATTTTCGAAACGGTGAAAATGACGAAGCTCAGATATTAGTATATCTTGACGACAGCATGGTCGCGGTAGATGTTGCTGACAAACTTGGTAAACTTTATATTGAGTTTCATAATACTCAAATAATTGATGATTTACTTTATAAGTTGGATGTTACAGATTTTGGTACGCTCGTTACAGGTATCGAGACCTTTCGTGACGGACGAAATGCCCGTTTAGTTGTCGATATCGATAGCGACTTTACCTTCAAACACCATCAATTGAATAGTGTATTCTCATTAACCGTTTCAAAAAATGCTAAATCACCGGGTTATTTGGAGGACGGTGCTGATTTTGTTGGCCGAGCAATATCATTAAATTTTCAAGATATATCCGTAAGAACCGTGTTGCAAATTATCGCTGATTATAACGGCTTCAATCTTGTTACAAGCGATACCGTCACTGGTAACATTACCTTGCGGTTAGATGGCGTTCCCTGGGACCAAGCTCTTGATATTATATTGAAAGTTAAAGGCTTAGATAAGCGTATGGAAGGCAATATATTAATGGTTGCACCTAGCGATGAACTTTCAGCCCGTGAAGCTCGTGATTTACAAGCTAAGCAACAAGTTGAAGAACTCGCACCGCTTTATTCTGAATATGTACAAGTGAACTATGCGAAAGCTATCGACTTTGCCAACTTAATAAAAAGCGATGACAACAGTATTTTATCTACACGGGGTAGTATTAGCGTGGATGAGCGTACTAATACGTTATTAATTCGTGACACTGCCAAGAGTATTGAAGATATCAGGCGCATGGTCAGTGTGTTGGATATCCCTGTGCGACAAGTTGTGATTGAGGCGCGCATGGTTACCGTTAAAGATAGTATTAATGAAGAGTTAGGTATTCGTTGGGGGGTAACCGATACAAATGGTGAGTATGCTGGTTCTGGCACTTTAGAGGGCGCGAATTCCGCAGCTAGTGGTCTTGTTCCTGCACTAGCCGATAGGTTAAATGTAAACTTACCCGTTGGCAACCCAGCTGGCAGTATTGCTTTCCAAGTGGCACGTTTAGCTGACGGTACTATTTTAGATCTTGAATTGAGTGCGATGGAAAAAGAAAATAAGGGTGAAATCATAGCAAGCCCTCGTATTACTACCGCTAATCAGAAAGAGGCTTATATTGAGCAAGGTGTTGAAATACCTTACCAAGAAGCATCTTCAAGTGGAGCAACGTCGACTCAGTTTAAGAAAGCCGTATTAAGTTTAACGGTTACTCCACACATTACACCAGATGATCGCATCATCCTTGATTTGGTCGTCACTCAAGACACAGTATCGGATGTACAGAATGGCCAAGCGCCTGCAATTGATACTCAGCGTATTGGCACACAAGTTTTAGTAAACAATGGTGAAACAATCGTACTTGGTGGAATTTATCAGCAATCAATTATTAGTACAGTATCAAAAGTTCCAGTTTTAGGTGATATTCCATACTTTGGCTGGCTATTTAGGAACAGTACTAACTATAATGAGAAAAAAGAGTTACTCATTTTTGTCACTCCGCGCATCGTAACCGAGCGTTTTTAAACATATTTGCAATTAACTGGGCATTTTCAGATTATTTTCGTCTCAGTTAACTTGCAATTTACACCCAACAATTGCGATAATTACGCCCTTAAAATTTTCGGAGGGGGTTCCCTCATATTTGTAAACGTAATTATTGATACGAGCTTAAGTTAATCTAATGGCAGAAAAACGTAATATTTTCCTTATTGGCCCTATGGGGGCTGGTAAAAGCACAATTGGTAGAGAGTTAGCTGATAGGCTACATCTTGAATTTTTTGACTCTGATCAGGAAATAGAGCGCCGTACTGGTGCAGATATCGCATGGGTATTCGATCTTGAAGGTGAAGAAGGCTTTCGTAAAAGAGAAGAAGGTGTGATTGAGGACCTAAGTGAAAAACAAGGTATTGTTTTAGCTACAGGTGGGGGGTCGGTAATCAGTAAGCAAGTGCGTAATCGTTTGTCGGCACGTGGTATTGTTGTTTATTTAGAAACAACAATAGACAAACAAGTCGCTCGTACACAGCGAGATCGACGTCGTCCATTGTTGCAAACCTCAGAAGAGCCAAGAACTGTACTTGAAAATTTAGCAGTCGAACGCAATCCTTTGTATGAAGAAATTGCTGACGTTATTGTTAAAACTGATGATCAAAGTGCAAAAGTTGTAGCTCATAAAATTGTTGAGCGTTTAGATTTTTAAATAGCGAATAAGCACCCAAAAAATGACAACGCTAAATGTTGATCTCGGTATACGCAGTTATCCCATTTATATTGATAGCGGACTATTAAAAGAAAATAGTCTGCTCTCTTCGCATATTCATGGGAAACGTGTCTGTATCGTTTCTAATAATATTGTAAAGCCTTTATATCTTGCTGCTTTGAAAGATAAGCTAGTTGATTTTCAGGTTGATGAAATAATATTACCCGATGGTGAAGCACAAAAATCGTTAGCAAATTTTGACGTTATTATGTCTCATCTGTTGGAAAATAGGCATGGCCGTGATTCTACTCTAATCGCTTTAGGCGGTGGTGTTATTGGAGATATAACTGGCTTTGCTGCAGCATGTTACCAACGTGGCATAAACTTTATTCAGATACCGACCACATTGCTCTCTCAAGTTGACTCTTCAGTTGGAGGGAAAACAGCAGTTAATCATCCTCTAGGTAAAAATATGATTGGTGCGTTTTATCAGCCCAAGGCCGTTTTTATTGATGTCGATAGTCTATCCACATTACCTGTTCGTGAATTTAATGCTGGCATGGCCGAAGTTATCAAATATGGTATTTTAGGTGATGGACAATTTTTTACTTGGTTAGAGAATAATAGTGAAAAAATAAAGTCTGCGGATAAAACAACATTAATAGAGATGATCGAAACCTGTTGTCGATGTAAAGCTGATATTGTTTCTGCTGACGAAACTGAAAAAGGAGTTCGTGCCTTATTAAATTTAGGTCATACTTTTGGCCACGCTATCGAAGCTGATCAAGGTTATGGTAAATGGTTACACGGTGAAGCTGTCGCTACTGGCATGGTACTTGCCTCTAAGTTATCTGTAGCATTGAATTTGCTTGAAGCGTCAGATCTACGTCGTATCGAAACTTTAATTGCAGCGTTTGATTTACCACTTATAGCTCCAGAAAATATGGGCTTTGAAGAATTTATTTGTCACATGCGTCGTGACAAAAAGAATTTAGCCGGTGTGATACGTTTAATCGTACCTACTGCTATTGGTCAATCGGAAATGCGTGATGATATTAGTGAGGATATGCTTCAGCAAATTCTGTAATTTTAATACAGAACAGGTGAAACATGTCTGCACTAGCACATGCCATAGAATCTAACGTATCACAAAGCGTTACAACCATCAGCGCTAATGCGCGTGTTGATTACATTCTACGTTTTTCAAAACATGCTGTATTGGTTGTTGATCAAGACGAAAGTGTTTATTCTCAAGTTGCTAGTCAATTTCTTGGCTCTCTAGCAAATGATCACAATGCAGCATTTATCGCTGTTTCTCCTAAATTAAATGATATTCAAATTCGTTGTAGAATTATCGAGCAACTTTTTACTAATAATTTATTTGATCCTGAGCAATCCCTTGCTGTCAGTTTGATTAATTTAGCGAAACAAGAAAAACAATTTATCGATATAGTTATTAAACATACGCAATACTTGTCTTTGCAAATATTACATGAATTATGTCAACTTACTGATATTGCTAAAAAGGCCAATTACCCTATAAGAGTTTTATTGCTTGGCACACCACAAACTGGAACATTATTAGCAAATAACAAATCACTTTTTAATAAAAAAATCTCAATTCTATCAGGTCAGACAGGACAGTTATTGGCATTGAATGCCAATGTATTTAAGGTTAAATCAGCTATTTTCAAACTTACAACTACTGCGAAATGGTTAATGGTTTTTACGGCCTTTGTGATTAGCTTATCGATTCTTGGCTATTGGTTATTTCAGCAAGATACTTTTAGCTTAAAAACTAAGTTAGGCATACAAAACGCTACTCTCGGCGTTAACTCTTTTGTGGGAGAAGTATCTATAAAGGATATGATTGTATTAGCCAAGCCTGCTGATATTGTTCAAGCTCTAACGGCTAGTAAATCAACAAATATTGAGAATAAAACACCCGAAATTGCCAATTCAATTGATATCGTGAGTGCAATATCAGCTTTTCAAAATTCAGTTGGAATAAATGAAATAACAACAGAAATTCCTGTTAATGGAAGACCAAAGCGCTTTGAATCCTTTCTTGATAGTAAAATGCCAAAGCCAAAGGTTGCAGATCCCATAATTCAAACAAATAACAGTTCGTTATTTCAACAAAAGCAAGAAATATCAGCACCGACTTTAGGCCGCGATAAAAAAGAGACGATTAAAAATATTAACGGTATTGAAAGCCTAAAGGTAGACAATGATTATTATATCAACGCCAAAACAGGTTATGTTATTCAAATCGCGGGTTTTACCCGACTTCCTGTTTATCAGCAATTCTTACCAGATTTTACGACAACCAAGATTAAACGATATCATCGTTTACTGAATAAGCAGCCGATGCTGGTAATTACTTCTGAAATTTATTCAACCAGACTTAATGCCGAACAAGCAATAATGCTGTTGCCAAGTACCATAATGTCGCATCAACCTTGGATAAAGTCAGTTGAAGCGATTAATAGTGAAATCAGTAGCTTTCAACTCTCCCAATAAAGCGCTAATCAGTATACAATTCGCTTTCTTTTTAGTGTTTAAACTCAGTGTTTAAATCAGCAGTTGTAGGTAAGTGGTTTCAATGGTTAAAAAACATCGAGCATTTCTAAAATGGGCTGGCGGTAAATATGGTCTATGCGATGTAATTAATAAAATGCTACCTAAGGGCGAGCGACTTATTGAACCTTTCGTTGGTGCGGGTTCGGTCTTCTTAAATAGTAACTATGAACATTATTTATTGAATGATATTAATCAAGATCTTATTAACCTCTATAACATTATAAAAGCCAATCCTAAGCAATTTATAACTGATGCTGCAAAGTATTTCACCGCTGAATATAATCAAGAAAAAGTCTACTATCAATTACGAGCCGAATTTAATGCGAGTAACGATAGTTATTTTCGATCGCTTATTTTTCTTTATATGAACCGTCATGGTTATAATGGTTTATGTCGATATAATAAATCAGGGGGGTACAATGTACCTTTTGGCCGATATGTCCGGCCATACTTTCCTGAAAATGAAATGTTGTTTTTTTCTGAAAAAGCAAAGAAAGCGACGTTTATTTGTAAGGGATATAGAGAAACGTTTGCTCATGCACAAAATGGTGATGTAATTTACTGTGATCCACCTTATGTGCCGTTAAGTAAAACCGCAAGTTTTACTAGTTATGTGGGCAATGGCTTTGGTTTAGATGAACAAGCCGATTTAGCTAATATTGCTGAAGAAATAACATCAGAGCAAAACATATCCGTACTGATCAGCAATCACGATACTATTTGGACGCGTAAAATTTACGAGCATGCAGACAAACAAAAAACGATTCAAGTCGCACGTACTATTAGCCAAAAAGCGAACAAGCGTACTAAAGTTTCTGAATTATTAGTGCTTTATAAATAGTGGTTAAGGTAATACCAGTGATACAACTGCCACTAATGCACCAATAAAAATAACGACACAGACAATACCAACAATAATAAAATGGCTCAGCTTTCCTTCGCTGAAATCTCGTTCTCTATTTTTATTACTTTGCACACCTATAAAAGCCGCCCCGACACTTTTAATTACCGATATGAAGCTACTCTTTTTTTGTGAAGAAACTGACATTTTTGAAAAGTTACTGATAGGCATAATTAATTTACTTGGTAAGGGAATAGTTTCATATTCGCCTACTTTCTAATCTAAAACAATAGCATTGAAAAACATTTTGGTGAAAAAATTATCATTTTTACGATGATAATCAAGAGACTACTTTACCTGCAGAATAGCTGTAAGATGGCTTAATTGAAGGTTATTATCAGTTGCTATCGTTAATTTTTTACTACCTTTAGTGCTGAAAGCCAAGGTTAGATTATTCGTTGATAGATCAAATAGCGCTAATATAACCAGCGAAATCACTATTTACTGAGCGAAAAGAATAAAGATAGACATAACGTACGGCGATTAAAATGTTGCTCTTGATCCAAATAACTTTATTGCATTACTAGAATTTTATTTTAACAATGATTATAGTGATGTCGATATACCGGTATGTAAATATATCCCTAAAACTTAATTTAATAATATGAAGAAGCCAATGAAATTTAAATTACTCACCAGTGCAAGTTTATTAAGCCTCGCGCTTTTATCTGCTTGTGGACAAAACAATCAAACATCTGTAACGGCTACAGATAAAAAACCACAAGTGAATGAACAAAATATCAAAGCACATCTGGAATTCCTTGCTGATGATACGTTACTTGGGCGTGATACGGGTAGCGATGGTTACCAAATCGCTGCTAATTATGTCAAGTCTTACTTCAAGCAATTAGGCTTAACACCTATGGGGGAGCATAAAGGCTTTGAACAAAAAGTCACTTTTCGTAAGGCATTTATTGAAGAAAATAGTGCTCAATTATCAGTGATAAATAACGACGGTGAAGTCGCGCTGAAATTTAAAGACGCCTTCATTATGTCGGGCGATAGCCTATTAACAGCGTCGGCTATTGAAGCGGAAACTGTTTTTGTTGGCTATGGCGTAGTGTCTAAAGACTTTGGTTACGATGATTACCAAAATATCGATGTCGAAGGTAAGGTTGTTGTTGTATTGACAGGCCGTCCTGATGATTTACCTTCGGAAGAAGGTGCACACATTGGCTCTGGTAGTGAAAAACTAAAACATGCTGTTAAGCATGGCGCTGTTGGTTTTATCACCATTCATACGCCAAAGCGTGATGCAGTACGTACTTTTGCTAAAACAGCTTCTAATGCTGATGCACCACGTCTTAACTGGTTAAACAAAGAGGGCAGGCCGTTTGGGAAATATGCTGAATTGAAAAGTGTCGCATATATCAGTGCAGAAAGTGCTGAAGCCTTATTTGTTGGCGCTGAACGTAAGTTAACTGACGTACTTAGTGATGATACTAAAAATATTGCCATTAAAGGTTTTGCGTTGAATTCAAGTGTTAAAATGGCGAGCAAAAGTCGCCATGAAGAAATCTCTAGCCCTAATATTATTGCCGCTATTGAAGGCAGTGACCCAACACTGAAAGATGAATATGTAGTTTTTAGTGCTCACCTTGATCATATTGGGGTAAGTAGTCATGGTGACGAAGAAGATAAAATTAACAATGGTGCATTAGATAATGCATCAGGCGTTTCAATTTTACTAGAAACTGCGCGTTTATTATCAACCATGCCTGAAAAACCTAAACGTTCTATTTTGTTTGTGGTTGTTACCGCAGAAGAAAAAGGGCTATTAGGTTCAAGTTATTTTGCAACGAATCCAACGGTACCTGTTACGCAAATGGTTGCGAACGTTAATTTAGATATGCCATTAATTTTATACCCATTTGCCGATATTATTGCCTTTGGTTCTACCCACTCAAGTTTAGGACCTATTGTTGCTAGAGCTGCAGAAAAAATTGATTTATCATTAAGCGACGACCCAATGCCAGAGCAAGCATTGTTTACTCGTAGTGATCACTACAGCTTTGTAAAAGCGGGTGTACCATCGGTATTTTTAATGACAGGTTTTCAATCTAAAGACCCTGACATTAATGGCGGTGAAGTTTTTGGCGATTTCTTCAAAAACCACTACCATCAACATAGTGATGAAACGACATTACCTATTCGTTACGATGCAGCCGCGAGCTTTGCAGAAGTGAACATGATGATAGGCTTAGAGATTGCCAATGGTGAGCAGCGTCCGACGTGGAATCAAGGCGACTTTTTTGGTAAAACTTTCGCTCAGTAAAGCGCTTTAATAAATAATATAAAAACGCAGTGATGAAGATCACTGCGTTTTTTTGTTTTCTGTATTAAGACAACAAGCTACACTATAAATATTATTTGATAAAATATGGATATCACATGAATGCTCATGAATACGCAGTACAAGCCAATGGCTCTTTTGCTTTACCCGATGCCTGTTTTAAAATAAAAGGCTTGATGGAGAATGAAGACTCATCCATTGAAGATTTTGCCAATGTGATCAGTATTGACCCCTCAATGACCTCTCGATTACTGCAAATAGCAAATAGTGCTATTTATAGCTTCCCAGGGGAAATAAGTACTATTTCTCGTGCCATCACCATTATTGGTACTCAAGCTATTTATAACATGATGTTAGTAGATGTTGCCGCGACAGCTTTTAAGCATTTTTCAAACCAAGCGATAGATTTAAAACGTTTCTGGAGAATGAGTATCTTTTGTGGCTTAGCGGCTAAAAATCTTGCTATTAAAGCAGGCATCCGTGATATCGAACGCTTATTTGTCGCCGGTTTATTGCAAAATTTTGGTGAATTAATCGTTGCTAAGATTAGCCCTGAACTTGCGCAGCAATGTGAAAAATATTCAGCAGAGCAACTGCCATGGAGTTTGCAGCAAAGATTTTTAGGCTTTACTTATACCGAAGTCTCTGCTGAATTATTAAAAATATGGCAAATACCCGAAAAAATAATTTTACCTATACGCCATTATAATGAAGCAAAAACGATTCAAATTAACAAGGATGTTAAAGTTTTATATCTAGCTTCACATCTCTCCTTGGTTGACAGCCACCCGGAAGTATTTAATTACGATGATATTGTTGAACAGAGCTTACTTGAAAATTTGAATATTTCTGATGATGATTTAGCCGAAGCGGTTGAGTTTGCTTCAGAAGAAGCTGAAAATATTTTAACTATCATGAATGGTGGACTTTTTTCAAAATAATAGATATTTATAAACGCTATAAGGGTGGAATTTAATTAATAAACCCTTATAGCTTTACTCCCTTCTCATCGCCTATTTTTACTGTGCAAGCATATTTATACACTTAGTTACTAATACCGATAGCCGAAAACAAGACATTAATAATAAAGCCTGCTAGCATCAGGCAGCAATTTTTTAGTGCAGTAAATTTACTGTACAAAATATGCCCTACAAATAATTATAATTAAGGACATTTATGAGCGCACCCAGAGAGCAATTTAGCTCCCGTATTGGTTTTATATTAGCCGCTGCAGGCTCTGCAGTAGGTATTGGTAACTTAGTGGGGTTCCCCGTTAATGCCGCTAAAAATGGTGGCGGTGCATTTTTATTAATGTACGCTTTATTTGTGTTTTTTATCTGTTTACCCGTAATGATTGCTGAAATGGCTATTGGTCGTAAAACACAAAAAGAACCCGTTGGCGCTTATAAATCGTTAAGTGGCGGCAGTAGAGGTTGGGGTGTTGCAGGTATTTTAGGGGTACTTACTCCTTTTATGATCGCGGTATTTTATATGGTCATAACCGTGTGGATTTTTGGCTATATAGCCTTGATCCTTTCAGGGAATTTAGACTTACTTGCGACAGGTGATTATTTTACTGGTTTTGTCCAAAGTGAATACTTATTTGTTGCGCTACTAGCTGTCGCTGCAATTGTTTATTTTATTTTGGTTGCTGGCGTAAAAGACGGTATTGAGAAAGCGGCTAAAATATTAATGCCTAGTCTTTTCTTCATGTTAGTCTTGATGGTTATTTATGTATTAACCCTAGAAAATGCCATGGCAGGAGTTAAGTTTTTCTTAATTCCTGATATTTCAAAATTAACGCCTTCAATTATTAATAGTGCTTTGTCGCAGGCATTCTTTTCACTATCGTTAGGTATGGGCATACTAATTACGTATGGTTCTTATATAGACAACAAAACTGATATTGTTGGTTCTGCTAAGTTTGTTGCGATTACTGATACTGCCGTAGCCTTTACTGCAGGTTTAATGATATTACCTGCTATATTTTCTTTTGATCCGAATATAGATCCAGAGCAATTAAGTAATAGTGGTGTTGCATTAATCTTTACTTTCTTGCCTAAAATATTTTTAGCATTACAAGTTTCTATTGGTTATGTAGGAGCTAGTGCTATAGCGGTATGTTTCTTTTTATTAGTCTTCTTTGCTGCAATTACCTCACTCGTTTCTATTATCGAAGTACCTGTGTCTTATCTTGTCACTGAAAAGAAATATAACCGTAAAAAAGCATTAACTTTCTTGTTAATGAGCGCAGGTATACTCACTGTTTTTGCTTTAGTATCTTACGGAATGGTTGATTTTTTCAGTAACTTTATGAATTATGCAGGACAAAACAAACCATTCTTTGATGTAGTTGTTGATATTTTCTACGACACTATTTTACCGTTAAACGGCTTTTTATTATGTGTTTTTGTCAGCTACCGTTGGAAGAAGCATAACTTGTCAGATGAACTTGCCATTGGCAATGATAACTACAAAGGCTCTTGGGCTGAGAAATACATTAACTTTTCGTTAGGTACCTTTATTCCGGTTATCGTTTTAGGTATTTTCTTGAATACTGTTGCGCAAAAGTTCTTTGCTTATAGTCTTTTTGGTTTTTAGGTAACCGCCTCTAACTAAAATGTACAAACGATTTGAACGTAAAGCCGCATAATTTGTTATTATGCGGCTTTATTTTTATCCATAACAAACAAAGCTATGACAACAGATCTCCATTCAAACCTTCAAGAATACCTTAAAGCCTCATTAGAACGTATTGAACAGACAAGTGACCTAACTGATTGCCAACGTTTATTCCACGGCCGTGGTCATGCTTATGCGGGATTGTCTCATGTTAATGTCGATTGGTTTTCACCCGTTGTATTGATCACCTTATATCAAGAAGTTGATAATGATTGGTTGAATGAGCAAGCGCATAATCTTCAACAGTTAATACCAGCATGTAAATCGATTCAAGTGCAATACCGTAGCCGAAAGTTTGCTCCTAGCGAAGTATTGTGGGGAGAAGAGATAACCGCACTAACAGCGCAAGAGCATGGTTTGGAATATCACCTTAGTTTAGGGAAAGCACAAAATTCAGGCCTCTTTCTTGATATGGGTAATGGTCGGAACTGGGTTAAAAATCATAGCCAAGGAAAAAAAGTTCTTAACCTATTTGCTTATACCTGTGCTTTTTCGATTGCCGCTATTGCCGGCGGTGCTGAACAAGTTGTTAATATTGATATGAGTAAAGGCGCACTATCGAAAGGGCGAGAAAATCATAAACTTAATAAGCAAGATGCTAGTAAAGTGAAATATGAAGGCGTTGATATTTTTAAATCTTATAGCAGGCTTAAAAAATATGGCCCTTATGACATGCTTATTTGCGATCCGCCTTCATTTCAAAAAGGTAGCGTAAATATAGAACGAGATTATAAAAAGATTATTAAACGCTTACCTGAATTAATGGCTAATAATGGTGATGTTATATTGTGTTTAAATTCCCCTGATTTAACTGAGGAGTTTTTATTCGCAGAAGTTGCTAGAGAATGTCCACAATGCCAATTTCAATACCGTATCGAAAACCCTGAAATATTTGTTGAAGCTGAAGCTGGCAAAGGCTTGAAAGTACTTTATTTTCGATATATCGAGTCGTGTTAGTGAGCAGCCTTAACTAATAACTACGCGTGCGGCTAATAAAATTAAAAAGCTGCCAGTCACTTTATCAACAATGTGGCTGTTAGCGCGTAACTTATTAATAATGTTGCCACGTGATAGCGTAAAAGTGACTAAACAATACCAAAGTGCGTCAATGCTGCCGACGGTTGCGGTCATAATTATTTTTTGCTCATCGCTGGCATCACCCGTTAAAAACTGGCTGAATAACGCTAAAAAGAAAATAGCCAACTTAGGGTTTAAAAAAGCAATTAAAAAACCATCTCGCCAACCATTTACTTGTACTTTTTCTTGCATATTATCATCTGAAAAAACTTGATTAACTTTTTTACTGAGTAACGATTTAATACCCAAATAAAGTAAAAATACGGCACCGGTATATTGAATGATGTTAAAAATAAGTGGCGATTGCACAATGACAACTGCAATACCTGTTGCGGTGATAGCTGCATATAATGCAACACCTAAACCATGACTAATAGCGGTTGCGTAACCTTGTGGTGTGCCACCAGCTAGTGTGTTTTTTATTACAATCGCCAAGCTTGGGCCCGGAGATAAAGCGCCCATGATGCAAATAGCAACAAAAGATAACCACAAGTGAAGTTCCATTATTAATTTTTCTCTCTTTTTGTCTTAGGTCATTCCAGATGAACTTTTTGTGCCTTTACTAGCATAAGTGAAGGTTGTTTAACCCGTATAAAGCTTGCGAATCTTGGCACACCTCGGGTAGTTTTACCAATGTATTTATAAGTAATAATACTACCTATAGCTGGCGGACTTGCCCGTTGACTATCGGTAAAGCCAGTTCCTATTTTGAAGATCAGCCCAGAAGGCATTTTTACTTGCAGTGATCCTAGTTGATTGTTGTATTTACCTTTGCCGGCAATATAAGCGATAACTACTGCTTCAGCGTCGTTATATTGCTTCAATTTCATCAGTGCATTACTTCTACCTTTTTTATAATATGCCTTTTGATGATGTAGCATTAAGCCTTCACCGCCACTTGCAACAATGTTCTTTAGTCTCTGATTTAATGTCTTAATTGAATCGACTCTAACTTGTTTAACTACAGAGAAATAGATACTTTGTGTTTTGTGTTTTAAGCGCTTTATTGTGGTAAAACGCTGGCTAAAAGTACCTAGATTTTTAGGTAGATCAAAAATCATAAAACGAATGTTTTTCCAGCAACTTATATTCTCTTGCTGGTTAGGGACTTTTTTACGTACACAACTACTGATTTTTTCAAATTGACCACGTTGACTCCATAGCTCTCCATCAAGGTGAACTTTTGGCCAATTTTTTGTGAACCATTGGGGCGTGTTAATCATGTTACCTGAACGGGTTTTAAGTGTTGTACCATTCCAATAACCCCGAATACCGTCTAATTTTTCACTAACCCAATACTCTTTAATATTTATTGGTTTTTTATAAAGCGTAGCTAGCTGAATTTTGGGAGCCACTTTTGTCTCTGCACAGACAGTTGCTACAACGAAAAAGGTACAAAAAACCTGAAGGTATAGGTGAAACTTACTTATAGATTTAGGCAAAGCTGAACGTCCTTGTTCAATCTGTTATTTGGAGATTAGTATAGAGGGTGTTTTTTTAATTGCTAATACGGTGTTAAATAATTGAACTAGACTTATCTACTTATCTACTTATCTACTTATCTACTTATCTACTTATAGAAAATATTACCGAGAGTATTCAAGGAAGAAAGATGAATAATGTTTATCGGATATTTGCTGTTTTTAGCGTGTTTTTTTTGTATATCCCCGCAAGTTATGCCGGTAAAACCCAGTGCCAGCCCTATTTAGATAAATTGCGCAACGTACAGTCACAGCAACGCCAAGGGCATAGTTTTAAACGCAGCGAAGCTTTAAATAAACGTGAAACTAAAGCACGAAAAAAATGGTGGCAATGTGAACGAGGACTATTAAAAACAACTAAAAGTCGTCAGAATAAAAAACAGCAGTCAACCAAAGTCATAAAAAAACATCAGCTAGCCACTTATACTAAAAAAAATGGGGTTAAATTAAATCAAAGCCCATTTCAAACGTCAAATGCGCTGGTAATTAAGTCACGGTATCAAGGTAAGCAGTTACAAGCTTGGCTTAAATATTACCAACAGCCGAAGCAATGTCAGCGTCCTAAAACAACTAAACAATTTGCTTTTTGCGTGGAAAATAGAAGGTCACAACAAATGTCTTTTGAAAAGTGAGCTGTGCCATAAGGTTTTATGGCACATTGATAATATAATTTACTTACAAAATTGTGCTTTTTTATCATTATAATGAGCGATGAGACCATCAATGACTGACTGGTCATAATCTCTTAATCCACTTAAAAGCATATGTTTTTTTCCATGGCCAATCACTTTACCATCGGAAATGAAATCAAAAGGTAGGGTTACTTTTCCGCGCTTACCATCGACAGTTAACGTTGGCGTGGTCAGTTGTAATTTTACTTCAGTAAAATCAAGTACATCTAAATGAATAAACATATTCTCATACATTACCATTGGGCGAGTTGGGTTAATCATGACTTTATTTTTAGCCATTAAATCAACAAGAATATGAGGGAAAGTATGACCTGAGAATTCAACATAAGAGCGGATTAATGAATTAATGGCCGCAGTATTTAATGTGTTATCACCTGAAACTTCAATTTTCATATATTCTTTAGCGTTTTCATCGGTAACCCATGCTGAATCAGTAATAACCTCAGGGAAATTTAATTCAATACCATCAGTTACCATACCTGAAAAGGTAAAGCCCATATTTTGCGATAAACCTGATTTCTCCAATACCACTGAAAAAAGTAAATCACCAGGCACACAGAAGCGTTTTGCATCAACGTCATGTAGTGGGTTGAAGTCATCGGCAATTTTTTTAGCAAAATCACTTGCCTGCTGACGAGAAAAGCTAATTTTACTCTTGTGTACATTACTGTAACTTTCTAAAAACATATGACCTACTTCTATGATGGAAAACCGCCGTATACTAGCAGTTGTCCACAGATAAATCGAAATTATCTGAACCTAAACTGACTGAGCAGACCTGTTCAGGGGGATTATTTACTGTCACTGTAAAAACTTTGCTGATCAAAATTATTGACCAAAGCTTCTTTTTGCGCTTTCGATAATTTCTTTAATTGATATTCACGTTTACTGGCTAATTGTCTATTTTCTTGGTGCTCTGCGTAAGCCAAGTGTACGGGCCTGCGTACGCGGGTGTATTTAGCTCCGCGCTTATTGCAAGTATTATGTTCAACCAGTCGACGGGATATATCTGTAGTGATGCCGGCATATAAGCTATTGTCAGCACAACGTAAATAATAAACAAACCAAGCGTTTTTTGATGAAATTTCATTTTTAGGCATTGAATAATTATCGCAATTTATAGGGCTATGGTCGATAAAAAGCTGGTTGTAATTTCCATAGTTTTATACCATGCTCCTTAAATTTCCAGATGAAACAGATCGAGACAATAAATGACCCATTATGATGCCGGTGCTTTGAGCAAAATGACAGCCCAATTAGATGAAGCTGGACTTGTTCATTATCAATTACCTATCGGCGAACAGATGATTGATATGAATGCGTTAATTGGTAAAAAAATAACGTTAGACTATCAAGGGAAAATTGCCTGTCGTCATTGTGGCAGAGCGACCAAGAAAAGTTATTCACAAGGCTTTTGTTACCCGTGTATGCAAAAACTTGCGCAATGCGACATGTGTATTATGAAACCTGAAACTTGTCACCATGAACAAGGTACTTGTCGAGAGCCTGAGTGGGGTGTTAAAAATTGTATGGTTAACCATTATGTTTATTTAGCTAACACATCAGGTATTAAGGTTGGCATTACTCGTCATACACAAATACCGACACGTTGGATTGACCAAGGTGCCACACAAGCCTTACCTTTATTCAGAGTAAGTACTCGCTTACAGTCAGGTCTGGTAGAAATTGAGCTAGCTAAATTTATTGCTGACAAAACGAATTGGCGTGCAATGTTAAAAGGTTCGGGGGCCGCTGTGGATTTGAAAGCTAGAGCCCAAGAGCTAGTACCTGAAATCTCGGCACAACTGGCAGAGCTTAAATTACGCTTTGGTGAAGATGCTGTTGAATTATTAGATGAGTCAGTGGTTGATTTGAATTTTCCCGTTGAGGAATACTTAGAAAAAATATCGTCTTTCAACTTTGATAAAACACCGCAGGTTTCAGGTGTATTAAAAGGGATTAAGGGGCAATATCTTATTTTCGATAAGGGGGTTATCAATATAAGAAAGTTTGGCTCTTATCAAGTTGCCTTAACGGTTGAAGATTAAGAAAAGTATAAGCTTGAAAAAGTGTCACTATTTTTTCAGATATTGGCTATACTTACTTCAAGTTTATCAAGACGCTAAAGACTGCATTGTTCAAAGAAAGAATGCGGATTTTTAGTTACAATTTAGTAACACTAACGTGCTTACTCAAGTATGCTTTTCTTATAGAATTATCATTATATTGTTATTTAGGATCACTGTTATGAATGCTGTTGAATATGCCGAACAGGCAAGTGAAATATTTGTATTGTCAGATTCATTTATCCGCATTAAAGAACTTATTGATGATGATTCGTCAACGATAGATGATATTGCGGATGTTATTTTATTGGATCCCGGTTTATCGGGAACCATTTTAAAATTATCTAATAGCTCTTTTTTTAATTACCCTGGAAAAATAGATACCATTTCGAAAGCTGTTTTAGTGTTAGGGATTACTGAAGTCTACAATTTAGTCATTGCATATTTCACTACCGATGCTTTTAAAAAATTATCTACTACCCCTGAATATTTAGATGATTTTTGGGAACGTAGTGTTGATTGTGCATTAACGGTTAAATATTTAGGAACTCAATTACGGTTACCTAATGCTGAGCGGTTATTTATTTTAGGCTTATTACATAACTTAGGTGAATTGGTTATGCATCAATTTATGCCAGAGCAGGTGCTAGAATGTAAGGACATTCTTTCTGATGAGTTACCGTGGAGCAAGCAACAAGAGATGTTTGGTTTTACTTATGCACAAGTAACCGCTGAATTATTAAAACAATGGCAATTACCCTATAGCCTAATTGAACCTGTACGTTACCAAGACGAAGATGAATTTGAGCATACGACCGATGAAACTAAGCTACTTTATATTGCGAAACGGGTTATGACCCTTAATCATCAATGTAAAACGCATAACCAAGCTGACTTACTGAGTGATGAAAAATTAGAGTCTTTATCGGTGCAACAAGAGCTATTACGTGATGCTAATGATTTTTGTGATATGGAACGTTTAAGTATCCTTGCGGTTCTTAATCCAAGTGCTGCGATGATTTATTAATCTTAGCGAAAGCTATCATTGATCCCTGACAATACTCTAGAGCCTGGGCATAAGTCATCTTGGGTTAACTTATTGAGTGGCGTATCTGTGGTATTATTGATCTCATGATAATGTTCGCCATTGGCATCGAGATAGAACAAACCAGTTAAAATTTCACCTTTCTTTTTATGCGTTTCTATATCGACAATAGCCTTCATCGCATTTTTCGTTTCGTAATCAGGTTGTAGTTTGTGAATACGCATCAATGAACCGTCATGCAAGCAGATATCTTCACAAATTCCTGCCGCACAGTCGCTGGTTATTTCTTGTTTCACTGGCACAAAGTCGGTAACTGCTGCTGTGGTTATATGTTGATGAACATAATCGTAAGAACGCGTTGAATCTGGGTGGTTATTAAAGGTGACACAAGGAGAAATAATATCGATGAACGCAAACCCCTGATGGCTAATTGCTGCCTTTATTAAAGGTACAAGCTGTTTCTTATCGCCTGAAAAACTTCGGGCAACAAAAGTAGCACCGAGCTGAAGCGCCATGACACACAGATCTATATCAGTAAATAAACTTTGCTCGCCGACTTTATTCTTCATGCCTCTATCGGCGGTTGCGGCTAATTGCCCTTTAGTTAATCCGTAAACACCGTTATTAGCCACCATATATAACATATTAAGTTGCCGGCGCACGACATGAGCAAATTGTCCTAAACCAATTGAAGCGCTATCCCCGTCACCTGACATGGCTAAATAGGTTAATTCGCGATTAGCTAAGTTTGCGCCGGTAGTGACTGATGGCATACGACCATGAACGGTATTAAAACCGTGTGCTTTATTGAGAAAGTAATTGGGCGCTTTTGACGAACAACCTATACCTGACATTTTTGCGACTTGATGGGGAGGTAGTGACAATTCAAAACAAGCTTGCACTATCGCTGAAGTTATCGAGTCATGACCACAACCGGCACAAAGTGTTGATAACGCGCCTTCGTAATCACGATAATTTAATCCTAAATCGTTAACTGGTAAGCGTGGATGATGAAATTTTGATTTCTGAAAACTCATAGTACCTCCTTATTTAGCTTACCTGTGATTTTTGTTGTAATGCTAACGTATTTAAAACTTTCTCAACAATAAAGGTACTTGTGATTGGTAAACCGTCGTAATTAAGAATGGCATTTAATTTAGCTGGATCTATCGTCAGTTCATTCATCAAAAGGGTGCGCATTTGCCCATCGCGATTTTGTTCAATAACAAAAATATTGGTGTGACGTTCAATAAATGGGCTAATTTGATTATTAAAAGGAAAGGCTTTAATACGAAGGGTATCGATAGCTAAACCATGATCCTTTAATTGCTGGCGAGATTCATCAATTGCATGGCTACTGGTACCAAAATAAATCAGCCCAATTGGAGCCATACTTTTACCCTCGATTATTTCAGGTTGCGGTACTAATGTACTCGCTGTGGAAAATTTTTTATTGAGTCTGTCCATATTGGCAACATACTCGGCAGACTTTTCGGTATAACCCGCATATTCATTACGTGAAGTTCCTCGGGTAAAAAAAGCGCCTTTATCTGGGTGAGTTCCCGGTATAGTGCGATAACAAATACCGTCGCCATCAGTATCTTTATAACGGCCATAATCTTTGACTTCGTCTAACTGTTTTTTAGATAGCACTTTTCCCAGTTGATATTTTTGTTGCTCATCCCAAGTAAATTCATTACATAAATGATCATTCATACCTAAATCTAAGTCACTCATGATGATCACAGGCGTTTGAAGTTGGTCAGCTAAATCGAACGATAAAGCGCTAAACTCAAAACATTCAGCGGGATCTTTGGGGAAAAGTAAAACGTGTTTAGTGTCGCCATGTGAAGCATAAGCACAAGTTAATACATCGGACTGTTGTGTGCGAGTTGGCATGCCTGTTGATGGGCCTGCTCGCTGAACATTAATCAATACCAGAGGAATTTCAGCAAAATAAGCTAAACCCAAAAACTCAGTCATTAATGAAATACCAGGGCCGCTAGTCGCGGTAAAAGAACGTGCACCATTCCAGCTTGCACCAATGGCAATACCAATAGCGGCTAATTCGTCTTCCGCTTGGACAAGGGCATAATTACGCTTGCCACTGGCGGGATCTATTCTTAAACGTGCGCAGTAGCTGGCAAACTTTTCAATTACTGAGGTTGAAGGAGTGATTGGATACCAACCGACAACGGTCGCACCACCATAAACTGCGCCTAAGCCGCAAGCCGTATTACCATCAACCATAATGCGATTATTGACTAAATCTCGACGTTCAACTTTAATGCTTAAAGGGCAAGTAAAATGCTGATTAGCATACTGATAACCAAGCTCTAATGCGTAGATGTTGGGCGTAATAAGCTTATCTTTACCTCTAAATTGGTCAGCCACTAATGACTTTAAGACATCAAATTCAATATTAAGTAAGGCGGCTAATGCACCAACATAAACCACATTTTTAAAAAGCTGTCGATGACGGGGATCTTGATATTCTTTTTGGCAAATCGCCGAAATAGGAATCGATAAATAACTAATATCGTCACGAAACTGGCTATCGGTTAACGCGCGCGAAGAGTCATAAAGTAAAAATCCGCCGCTGGCTACATTGGCGATATCTTCGTCTAAACTCTGTGGATTCATTGCTACTACTATTTCTGATGCACCGCCACGACGGGCAAGAAAGTTATTTTCGCTAATTCTTACTTCATACCAAGTCGGCAGTCCTTGAATGTTTGACGGAAAAATGTTTTTTGCACTGACCGGGATACCCATACGTAGAATAGCTTTGGCAAACATGTTATTCGAACTGGCCGAGCCTGTACCATTAGTATTGGCAAAACGGACAACGAAGTTATTAATGGCTTGGCAATTTTTCGAGTATTGTTCGTTAGCATCATGCTTTAAAGGCTGGCTCATTTTATGGTCGCCGCAATGTTGTCTAATAATAGTTTTTTCATGTCCCATGCACCTGTGGGACAGCGCTCTGCACATAAACCGCAATGCAAACAGACATCTTCATCTTTTATCATTAAATGTCCGGTCTTAAGGGGAGCAGAGACAAACAGTTCTTGCTCAGGATTGAGCTCAGTTACTTTGAGTTGCGATAAAATATGCTGGTCGTTAACCGCTTCGCTATTTTCTTCGTTACCCGCATCAACGAAACTAATACAATCCGTGGGGCAAACATCTTCACAAGCAGAACACTCAATGCAAGTGCTTTCATTAAACACCGTATGAACATCACAATTAAGGCAGCGCTGAGCTTCTTCTAAAGCGAGCTTTTCATCAAAGCCTAGCTCTACCTCTGTATTGAGTGTTTTTACCGCTTCTTCCCAAGAAATATGCGGTACTAAATTACGTGCTTGATGATCGATGTTACTGTCGTAACTCCAATCATGAATGCCCATTTTTTGGCTTATTAAATTAAAAGCACTTTCAGGCCGATCGGTTTCTGCATTTTTCCCTTGGCAAAATATATCAATAGATATCGCTGCTTGATGGCCGTTTGCGACCGCAGTTATGATATTTTTTGGACCATAGGCTGCATCACCGCCAAAAAACACCTGCTCAAGGCTTGATTGCAGTGTGGCTTTATTTAACGCAGGTTGTTGCCATTTATTAAACCTTAGACCAATGTCTCGTTCAATCCACGGGAAAGCGGTATCTTGTCCAACAGCGACCAAGACTAAATCGCAAGCGACGAATAAGGTTGCTCCGGTGTTTGATAAAGTTCGTTTGCCAGATTCATCGTATACCGATGTTACTTGTTCAAAATTAACACCAACAAATTTACCTGCCTCAAGTACATACTCAATGGGCGTGTAATTAGCTTTTATGGAAATACCTTCTGCTTGCGCGTCTTCTTTTTCCCAAGGAGAGGCTTTCATCGCTGCAAAGCTTGACCGCACTAACACAGTGACTTCTGTCGCCCCTAAGCGTTTTGCCGTACGACAACAGTCCATGGCGGTATTACCGCCACCTAAAACGACTACACGTTTTGGCGCACTATCGTTGTGACCAAAAGTAACATTTGATAGCCAATTAATACCGGTATCAACAGATGTACTTCCATCACAGTTAACTTGATCATGGCCAGGAATCGTTAACCAACGGCCATTGGGTGCGCCAGTTCCAACAAAAACGGCATCAAACCCTGATTTTAATAAGTTAGACAAACTTGATATATCTTCACCAAAATGGCTTTCTACACCCATGTTTAGGATGTAATTGAGTTCTTCGTCTAATACCGTTTCAGGAAGTCGAAAGGCAGGGATTTGGCTACGCATCATTCCGCCCGCTTTTGGGTCACGTTCAAACAGAACAATATCGTAACCTAAAGGCAGTAAATCTCGCGCAACGGTTAACGACGCAGGTCCTGCGCCAATTAACGCAATACGTTTACCATTTTTTTCTGTAGGAACCTTGGGTAAATAGGGATGAATATCTTCTTTATTGTCAGCAGCTACCCGCTTTAAGCGACAAATGGCTACCGGCTTTTCTTCGACGCGGCTTCGACGACAAGCGGGTTCACAAGGGCGATCACAAACTCGGCCCAAAACACCAGGGAAAACATTCGACTCCCAATTGATCATATAGGCAGCGGTATAACGTTTTTCGGCAATTAAGCGAATATATTCCGGAACAGGGGTGTGTGCAGGGCATGCATGTTGGCAATCGACCACTTTGAGGAAATGCTGATAAGAGCTGGTATCGGTAGTTTTCAACGTAATACTCCTGCGGGTAACGCTGATTAAAGAGTCTACAATTAAATATAGAAGAGTTTAATCGTTTTTTGTAATCCTGTTATCAAGTTAACCTTTTATTATCTTTAAATGAGCCGTTAACTCCTTAGTCAGTTATCCACGCACCATAGAGTGACATCGGTAAAATACAGCGCCCCAAAACAGTGCAAAAAGCACTTGTTAAAATCATATCATCATATCAATTCACTGAATTTTATGAATTTAATTGTCTGGCATAACATTTGTATTGTTATAAGCAAATTATAAATAAGGGCAATAAAATGAAATTGGTTAACGCAATAATAAAACCTTTTAAGCTTGATGATGTAAGAGAAGCTATTTCTGAAATTGGTGTAGAAGGGTTAACGGTAAGTGAAGTAAAAGGTTTTGGACGACAAAAAGGCCACACTGAACTATATCGTGGTGCAGAATACCAAGTCGATTTCTTACCAAAAGTGAAACTTGAAATTGCAGTCAATGACGATATTGTTGAGCGCTTAGTTCAAGCGATAACAGAATCGGCGTACACGGGGAAAATCGGTGATGGTAAAATTTTTGTTTATGACTTACAAAAAGCTGTTCGTATTCGTACCGGTGAACAAGATAACGAAGCAATTTAAGGGGTAATTCATGGAACAAAATATTTTTCAATTACAGTATGCAATGGACACCTTCTATTTCTTAGTTTGTGGTGCCTTAGTTATGTGGATGGCCGCTGGTTTCTCAATGTTAGAAGCAGGTTTGGTTCGTGCCAAAAATACCACAGAAATATTGACTAAAAACGTGGCGTTATATGCCATTGCTTGCATGATGTATTTAGCTTGTGGTTATGAAATCATGTACGGAGGTGGTTTTTTCTTATCGGGCATTGAAACTATTGATGCTGATGCCGTATTAAAAGAGTTCGCGGGTCGTGAAGATGGTTTTAATGGCGGAGCGATTTATTCAAAGGCGTCTGACTTTTTCTTTCAAGTTGTTTTTGTAGCAACGGCGATGTCTATTGTTTCTGGTGCAGTAGCTGAACGGATGAAACTCTGGGCGTTCCTTGCTTTTACCGTCGCTTTAACTGCTGTTATCTATCCACTTGAAGGAAGTTGGACTTGGGGTGGAAAAGCTGTATTTGGCTTATATACTTTAGGTGATTTAGGTTTTTCTGATTTTGCGGGATCAGGTATTGTTCATATGGCCGGTGCATCAGCGGCGCTCGCTGGCGTATTATTGTTAGGCGCTCGTAAAGGTAAATATGGTGCTGATGGTCGTGTAAATGCAATTCCAGGTGCTAACTTGCCAATGGCTACATTAGGCACGTTTATTTTATGGATGGGCTGGTTTGGTTTTAATGGTGGTTCAGTATTAAAACTTGCTGATATCAACAGTTCACATTCAGTCGCAATGGTGTTTTTAAATACCAATGCCGCTGCAGCAGGTGGTGCAATCGCCGCATTAATTTTTGCAAAAATATTATTCAAAAAAGCGGATTTAACCATGACACTAAATGGTGCCTTGGCTGGCTTAGTTGCCATTACTGCAGAGCCTTCAACGCCGACGGCACTTCAATCAACCTTGTTTGGCATGATTGCTGGTGTACTCGTTGTGCTTTCTATTGTTGGTTTAGACAAGTTGAAAATTGATGATCCAGTCGGTGCTATTTCAGTACACGGTGTCGTGGGTCTCTTTGGTTTGTTGCTTGTTCCCGTTACTAATTCTGCATCGAGCTTCAGTGGTCAGCTAATTGGCGCGGCAACGATATTTGTTTGGGTGTTTAGTGCAAGTTTTGTGGTGTGGTTTATTCTAAAGAAAGTCATGGGGATTCGTGTTAGCGAAGAAGAAGAGTACGAAGGTGTTGATAAGTCTGATTGTGGTATGGAAGCATACCCCGAATTTACTCGAGGCTAGTTGCTACTGAGTTAACTTGTGCTGACAAGTTTCTTGAAAGGTCAGTACAGTGAATGACAGTCGTCAACACTGTGCTGATTCTCTATTACCATGAAGTATTTAGGCTAGCTTGGGCTATGTCTTTATATTTATTCTAGTTATTTCATTTTCATTACTTTTATATGTCAGTTGTTTTTATCATTATTTTCTATCAATAGTGGATATTTTCTTCAATTATAGTCATTATACTCAGCAAGTATATTTTGCAATGTCGAACGTATTTAATGACAGACCCTTTGAAAAAAGAACTTGAAAAGCTGAGTCAAAGCGATAGCCAGTTGGCTAAAGAAACTGTTCGCCTGCTCGACAAATACCGTAAACTTGAAGATCGCTATACTACACTTTTTAAACTTAATCAGCTGTCTCATGAATGTGCTGATTTAAGTCACTTCTTTGATCAAGTTCACGACTCTATTGCTTCAATAATGCAAGCAGAAAACTTCTATATTGCACTGTATGATCAAACCTTATCTACACTCGAATTTGTTTATCACTTTGATGAAAAAGATGATTTTCCACTAGGCGTTATTCCCTTTCAAGCATATGAAGGTTCAATGACTTGTTATGTTATCGAGACCGCAACTTCCTTATTGGCAACGCCAAAAGTGCTCCGCGAATTAGAGAAAAAAAATCTAGTTAAACCTATTGGTTCTAACAGTACTGACTGGCTAGGCGTACCTTTGCTGAGTGATGGTTTAGTTATTGGCGTTATGGCCGTACAAAGCTATTCAGAAAAAGTGCGCTATCAGCAAGATGATCTCGAGCTTATGGAGTTTGCGGCTCAGCATATTGTTACTGCAATGATACGATTACAAGACCATGAACGCTTGCAAAGTGCGGTGAATGCTAGAACAAAAGAGTTGATGTTACAAATTCGTGAACGAGAAAAGTCAGAGCTATTGCAAGAGTCATTATTTAAAATTTCAGAGTTAACCAATGATGCCACGATTAATATTGAGAAATTTTATTCGATGGTGCATAACATTGTTGGCCAGCTGATTAATGCCGAAAATTTTTATATTGCAAAATACGATCAACAAGCTCAAACACTCGTTTTTGTTTATTATTTAGATCAAAATCCAGAAAATATTGATATTGATTCTGAGCCAAGAGCATTCGGCAATGGTTTCACTGAATATATTATTCGAAAAGGTGAAACGCAATTACTTAACTATCAACAAATGTATGCGCTGTATGAACAAGGAGAAGCAAACGAGCCACAAAAAGCAACGAAATCTTGGTTAGGTGTACCGCTTATCCACTCAGGTGTTGTTTTAGGTGCGATGGTTTTACAAAGTTATAATTTGACTACAACTTTTACCGAACAAGATGCAGAGCTGTTAAAATTTGTATCGCAGCATGTCTCGTCGGCGATAAAACGTAGAGAATTATTAGAATTCGAGCGCCAATCTCATGTACATTTAGAGCAACAAGTCAAACTACGTACTGTTGCACTAGAAGAAGAAATCAAACAAAGAAAGCAAGCTGAAGAGCAGTTACAGCATGCTGCTTCGCATGATATTTTAACGGGGTTGCCGAACCGTACTATATTTATTAATTTATTAAACCATGCAATTGCTTGTTATAAACGTCAACCGACTTTAAAATTTGCCGTGTTATTTTTAGACCTTGATCGCTTTAAAGTGGTGAATGACAGCTTAGGACATCATGCGGGGGATCTTCTCCTGCAAGAAATAGCAAAAGAACTAAAGATACTCGTACGTATTAAAGATACTGTTGCACGCCTAGGTGGCGATGAGTTTGTTATTTTAATTGAAGATCTTGAGTCGAACGACGAAGCTTATGATATAGCTCAGCGGATCACAGATTTCCTTGCGGCTCCTTTTGTTATCGAAAATCAAAGTATTTTTATTGGTACCAGTATAGGGGTGTTATTTAATAATAAACGCTATAACAGTGCTGACATTATGCTGCGAGATGCAGATACCGCTATGTATCATGCGAAAGATAAGGGTAAAGGGCGTTACGAAGTTTTTGATTCAAGTATGCAGAAAAAAGTACAAAATGCCTTAATGTTAGAAGCTGATATTCGAGAAGCTATTACCAAGAGTGAATTTATACCGTATTTTCAACCTATCGTAAATTTAAGAAATGAAAAGGTTGTCGGCTTTGAAGCGCTCGCCCGGTGGAAAAGTGAAAAACGTGGTTTTGTTTATCCTAATGATTTTATCCCTCTCGCAGAAGAAACTAACTTAGTTATGAAGGTTGATTTTCTTATTTTAGAGCAGTCTTGTTTACAGCTAAAAAAGTGGGAAGAGAAACTCGGCCGCGATGACTTATATATTAGTTGTAATTTATATGGAGATCATTTTTTTAGCGCTACACTACCGCAGGATATTGCTAAAATCATTCGACATGCTGGTATTAAACCCACGCAGTTAAGAGTTGAGCTAACGGAACGCGCACTATTAGAAAATAGTGATTTAGTACTCGAAAATATGAATGCCTTGAAAAAATTAGGCGTCAAAATTCTTCTCGATGATTTTGGTACTGGCTATTCTAGTTTAAGTTATTTACACCGATTTCCTATTGATGTACTTAAAATTGATAGATCATTTATTAACAATGTTCATGAGCATGATAATCATCAAGCGATTATTAAAACGATTATTGATTTAGCATCAAACTTGAATATGGCAACCGTAGGAGAAGGAATTGAAAACTTAGCCGATGCTCAGCTGTTAACCGCAATGGACTGCAGTTATGGACAGGGTTATTATTACGCGAAACCTATGCCTCCTCAATTGGCAGAAGAATATTTGTTAGCAAGTCGAAAGGTTTCTCGATAAAGGATTAGTTACAATGCCTATAACTAATCGACCATGTTTTATCTAAAAGTTATTGTTTTCTCTCATCAGCAACTCTTTAGAATCAAATAATACCGCAAGATATTCGTTAAAAAATCCTTATTAATGCTCAATGATGCCAGATAACATCACTAAAACCTTTCCAAGAACACCTTACAAATGATGAATAACTACGTCACCTTTCATGAACGGTCATTGTAATAATAGGGTTACAATGAGTTTAACCATAAGTTACAACTGATTTTAAAGCAGGAATTAAAATGTTATGGTTTCCGAAATAAAAACTATAAAGAACTGTTAAATGAAATTTCCTCAAATAGGTCCTGCATTTTTAGTGACTGCTGCATTTATTGGCCCTGGCACCGTTATTACTGCTTCGTTAGCCGGTGCAAATTATGGTTTTGCCCTTGTATGGGCCTTGCTATTTTCGGTGATCGCAACAATCATTTTACAAGAAATGACCGCAAGATTGGGCATTGTTACTCAACAAGGCTTGGGTGAAAATATACGTAATGCCTGCAAGCACCCGCTCCTTCGAGCCGTAGCAATATTTCTAGTTGTTAGCGCCATTGTTATTGGTAATGGTGCTTATCAAAGTGGCAATATTTCAGGAGCAAGTTTAGGGCTTGTCGGTATTGTTGAACAGCTAGACTGGAAAATAGCTTCAGCCAATGTCGTATTTCCTTTATTGATTGGTATCGTAGCTTTTTTATTATTAATCACAGGTAGTTATAAAGTTATAGAAAAAGCACTTATTGTGCTTGTCGGGGTGATGAGTCTTTCATTCATCCTTACTTTCTTACTCACTAATCCCGACTTAAGTGCCTTGTTCAGCGGTTTGTTCATTGTGCAAATACCAACTGGGGCAACCTTAACTGTGATTGCTTTAATTGGCACAACGGTTGTGCCTTATAACTTATTTTTACATGCCGCCAGTGCCAGTAAAAAATGGAACTCTACAAACGATTTACCTAAAGCGAGAAAAGACTTATATATATCAATACCCTTAGGTGGTTTAATTTCCATTGCTATTTTATCAACCGCGGCAACGGCTTTTTTTGGCAATCAGTTATCGATTAAATCGGCTGCCGATCTTGCTCCGGCTTTACAGCCTCTATTTGGTGATATGGCGAGTTTATTTATTGGTATCGGCTTGTTTGCGTCGGGTATATCTTCTGCCGTTACCGCTCCGTTAGCGGCTGCATTTGCCCTAAGCGGCATTTTAAATCTCAGTAACGAATTGCATAGTAAAAGCTTTAAATCGATATGGTTCACTATTTTAGTTCTTGGTGTTTTAGGGGCAAGTTTAGGTTACAAACCTATGGCTATTATTTGGTTTGCGCAAGTCGCTAATGGCATTTTATTGCCTATAGTGACGATATTTTTATTATGGATAATGAATACAGCCGCGTTAGGAGAATACCGTAATACTTTGCGGCAAAATATTCTGGCCGGCTTGGTTATTTTAGTGACCTTATTACTCAGTGGTAGAAGTTTATTTTCAGCATTTGGTTTACTTTAAATTCAAGGTTAAACGGGCAAATATGAACAGTAATGCGTTATTGAGATAAACTTTATTTAGCTGAAGGCAGTACAGAGTAGGACTACCTGCAAAACACGCCAATGATGTCGTTTATTTCGCGCTGCAACATAGCGTGTGGCGGGCATATGGGTAATGAGCTGATAATGACATTACCTTTGAAAAACTCCGCCGTTCATAAAATCAAAGCAGGCATTCACCCGGGTTATGAAGATAGAGATAACTTGGGTCACGTTTCACTAAAACTGCCGGTTAGCGTATTGACTCATTTGTTAAATAATCAAATTAAGCGTCTGATTAATATATTTTCAATTGATAGGTAGGGAAAAATATCACGAGAGAATTCTTTCTGGTTCGTCTGACGTTACATGATTTTGTGCTCTTTGTTTAACGTTAGGTCTGACACCTCAATAATTAGTTTACCTAGGCTTTGTCTTATCACAGTTATTTGCAAAGAAAGACTTTATAATAAAGAGGTCTAAACGTCAGTGATTGTCACTTAGAAGCCCCTTTCGATACTTATTTACAGTATTAGAAAGGTTTCTTTTGTCATGAAAGAATATTATATAAATAATAGTTCATGAGGAGTGGTTGTTTACATTCTTACATAGGTTAAATCAATAAAGAGTAGAGCATGTATAAAACCTCAAAGAAGAGCAAGAAACCTCAAGAGATTTCTTTTAAAAGAGTTCAGTCATATATGATCTGGATGATAGAGAGATACGGAGACTATTCAGCAAAATCTTTATTGCAAAAAGCGAATGTATTATTTAAAGATGATAGCCAATTTAATCAAATGGCGCTTGATTATTTAATCGAGCACGAAATAATTGACGATGCTCGTTATGCTAAAAGATTAACCGCTAGTTTTGCATCAAAAAACTTGGGTGCCAACAAAATTAAGGAAAAACTCTATCTGAAAGGATTTCAATCATCAACGATTAATGATTGCATAAATGAGTTAGAGACCACAGAAGATGATTATTTTGAGAAGGCGTTAATGTCAAAGATAAGAAAGTTTGGAGAAGAACCAATCTCTGACGTTAAGTTGAAACAAAAGGCTTTAAGACATTTGACCAGTACTAAAGGTTTTTCTTATGCGATTGCCAATAAAGCTATTTCTTATGTAACTGACGAATAATGACCATTCTGAGCCGATAACAAAATGTGTTACCGGCTATTCACCTACCCCTGCTGTTCAATTAAGTATGCTTCTCCATTAGTGTTAAATGAATTTAGCCAAAAATAAAAATTAAAGTATTTGACCTTAAGCCTCAAATCATCAGTTAATTAAATTATTTGAAAGGTATTTTCTGGTAAACCTTCTATATTTAAACATACCCTCTCAATAAAATACTTCAGCTTAATGTTTTACAAAGTTTGAAATTCACTTGATAAGGTAACTATGTTTATCTCACTTAAAACAAAACTTTTCGGAACAATATTCTCTGGCATTTTAGTTTTACTACTCGCAACCGTGGTGAGTTTTTATTTCATTAATCATTTACTTGACGAATATATTAAAGTTGATGAGAACCTAATTGGGACGAATTTTGCTGTTAACCATATTCACATCGACTTTAAGAGCAGTATTCAAGAATGGAAAAACACCTTAATTCACGGAGAAAACGTCGAAGATAGGGAAAAACATTGGAAGACGTTTTCTCAACTCTCGTTAAAAATAATCAAAGATACCGAAACACTGTTAAGTGAAAAAAAACTCGATAGCAACACGGGTAAACAACTCAATGACTTTTTAAGTCTATACAGAGATATTACCAGTCAATATCAACAGGCTTATCAAGGATATATAGCGAACGAGCAAAAGATTGAGGTTATTGACGATAGTTTTAGAGAGATTAATCGTGATAGCGCTATTTTACTTTTGAAATTAAGTGACTTATTACAGCAGAAAACAAAAGTACAAGCTGAGTCTCTTCGTGTCAGAGCCGACGAGTTTATTTGGCAAATTCCCGTTTTATTATTGGTGATATGTCTATTAATGTTGTTGGTTTTGTTCCTGGTCATTAATAAGCATATTATGACACCCGTTTTGAAACTTATAGAAAACGTAAAATTCCTTTCTGAGTCAAATTTTCATTTTAATATTTGTACGTGCAACAACGATGAATTAGCCGAGTTAGCAAATCATATAAAAAAGTTAAAAGAAAAAATGTCTGAATCTGTTTCTCAAGTCAGCATGGTAGGTTATCAAGTAGATAACTCTTTTAATCAGCTTAAAGAATTAAGTATCGTTATTTCTGATGGAGCCATGACTCAATTTAATAGCGTCAATAAAATGCAAAACTCTATGGAAGAGCTAGAAAATGTATCATGCAGTTTAACTGAAAGTGTTCATTCATCTATTAGTGCCAATCAGCAAGTCAAAGACCTCACGACTAACTGCTTACAAGCGTTTGAAGAAAATGAAGTTGAAATGAACCTCTTGGTCAAAGAAGTTGACCTTGCCACCGATCGCACCCTTGAATTACAGCAAGAAATCGGTCGAATTAGTGATATATTAACCGTGATAAACTCAGTCGCAGAGCAAACTAATTTGTTAGCGCTTAATGCCGCAATAGAAGCAGCGAGAGCAGGGGAAGCGGGTCGTGGTTTTGCTGTTGTCGCCGATGAAGTTAGGGCATTAGCAGGTAAAACTCGCGAATCTACTGAAATGATTAATAAAGTTATCACCTCCCTTCAACAAGCGTCTGAAAAAGCGGTAAACGCTATGGCGTCAGGGCAAAAACTCACCTTTAAAAATGCTGAGAAAAGCGCATCTTTAATGAAATCTTTGCAACAAATATTTACCGAATTAGAAAGTATTCATCATTCAGCTATTGAAGTTGAAAATGCGGCAGTACAGCAACAGCAAATTTCAACGACGCTCAATGAAGGCGTAACAGAGGTTGCAAAATTTAGCGACGACTATTTAAAAATAGCTGAAGATACTACCGTCAGCGCAGCACTTTCTTCGGCGGTAGATGAGTTAAGGAAACTTACTGCTGGCTTATCAGAAAACACGCCTGATGACGGAGATGAATTATTTTAAAGCTAACTTTACATTCGCCTGTTGAAGGACCCTACCGAACTGCTGAAAGCAGAAGGAGAGGCAGCTATTGTCTTTTTCAATATAAAGGAATGGACAAACTACCATTGCTTATCCCCAGCATTAAGTAAATTGGTCAGTTGATCTTTTATCAGCGGACTAACGTTTGTTTCTAAGCGCGCTAGTATTTGCTCTTTTTGCTTAGCGGTAAGTAACATTTTTTTAGAAGATAAAGCACGAGTTAATTCATTGATACTTTTTGCCTGGTCTGAATGCACTGCAAATTCTACGATCTTGTCATGATATTTAGGGTCATTAGCCAATAATTTAATTAAAGCAACATTAGTATTCGCCTCTTTATCTCCAAGTAGTGTGACCACTTTTTCATTTAAATCATTTATTCCGCTGTTGTTAATCGCCAATAACGTTACAGCAGTATTATGACCTTGAGCAAGTTGTTCAGAGAGGAAGTCTTTTACTTTATATTGCTGCTCTTTGTTATAACGGGCGATAGTGCCAACACTTAATTGCGCGGTATTAGCCAGTTGATTATCAGGTTGTTGGGCTAATTCTGTTAATTGATTGATGCTCAAGTCAGAAACTGCTTCAAACCGACCTAAAGACATGACTACTCGTTGTTTATTCTCAATCTGTAACTCAGCGTGTGTTAATAAATTTACTAACATAACTTCGGCGGAAAAAGTGCTATTTTTTTGAATACTATAGATAATTAATGAGGCGATTCTTGAGCTAGTATTTTGTTGGTTAATTAAGGTTACAATGTCAGCTGTGCTGTAGTTTTCAAGTAAGTATTTACCAACTGCTTTCGCTAATGTTTCATCCGTTATGCTAACCAATTTTAGTAATGCTTTCATTAATTCATCTGCTGAGGTGATGCTGATGTTAGCGTTAGACGCTGTATTCTTAGTCAATAAATTTGCGTTGGCGTCGTTTTCAAAACTGCTTTTTGACCAAGAAATTTTGCTGTCGAAAGCGTTTAATCTAATGGTTTGTTTAACCGTAAATAGTGAGCCCTTATTGAGATATACACTTTCGAGTGTTGCAGTTAATTGTTTGGGGAAATATCCTGCGGATAATAATAATGACCATTTTTCTGCAAAATGATTAGCGGCAATAACTGCATTTATATTTTTTTCTTTACGGTCTATCAACTGGCGAGTCACCTTGTTTTTATCGACATTGTATTGATAGCGGTTAATATTACTGGCATCTTCAATCGCTAAAGCACCATTCGATTGATAAGATAATTGCTTGAGTAGGTAGCGAATTGCATTGGCCGGATGGTCAACAGGTAAACCTAATAAGTCAGTATTTTTAAAAACAAAACCTTGGTACTGTGTTTTAAATAAAATAACGTCGGCCAAATTAATACTGCGCTCTTGCTGGTTTAATTTGGCGTCAGTGACTTGTCCTAACCAGATGTTTTTTTCGGTATCTTGTTTAAGCGCTATTTTGCCGATGAATACTGATTTATTGAGTGACTCTTGCTTATCATTGATCATTTCAGAAGTAACCGTATACTCAAAGGCTAACGACTGTGCTGGTTGGCTTTGATAAGGCTTAACGCTACGTAACGTGGTGCTGGTGTTATTTATTGGTGGGTTTTTTGTTGAACTCTCCATCTGCACGACCTGTATTGCGCTAAAAGTAAGTATGCCGGCGAGTACAAATAGACCAAGTAAACTGTATTTTTTCATAGTATATTTATCCAAAAAAGTGAGGAATAAATTCCTCACGAATTGTTAGGTTAAAGTGCTACCCAGCTTGGGCTCGAATAATCAAAGAAAGTACGTTCGTATTGGTATAAAGGGTCCCATTTCATTAATGTGCTCTCGAATTTCAGTAAACCCCAGAGCTTATGACAGTACACTTTTACTTTGCCATTTCCTCCGTAAAGCTCACCCGATATTTTCAGTTCCATAAAACCCTCTTCAACAATACGTTCATCAACCTCAACGCGGCGAATACCGGCTTCCATGTAGCCTTTCGCAGCAACCGTTAACAGATTAAGAGTTCCTTTAACGCCAGTTTCAGAAATACCATGACCGATAGATGTATAAGCTGAAGCCGACACGTTACCTGAAACATAAGGTTCAACTGAAGCGTAGATATAGTCAGGTCGGCGCACACCATCGACAATAAAAGGATGCTCATTGTCGTAACCGCCAATTACCCCGCCAACAACAAACTCAGCGCCTACTTCAACACCAACACCAAATTTTACTCCTACTTGTAATAATCCTAGCGGGTCAAGCGGTATAATAACCTTAGGCTTTATATATTCAGGAATGAGATCAAAGGTATGGCTGATAGGGTAGCTCACCGAAGCATTTAATAAATCATCACAATTGGGTTTAAGTACGGCGACGGTATCATCACCGACTTCTAGGTTAAAACTTAACCCTTGAACGCAATCTAACTTGGCTGGGTCGAATTCAAAGGAAAGTAATCCTGAACCAATTTTTATCCTGGTATTATGAATTTTTAACCAGTTAGCTGCCTCATAACTGCCCGACGTAGCGCCGTTTTCTGTAGTGGCGACATTCATCCAACCTGCTTGCTGGCGATGCTGCTTAGTTGAATTTATCATGTTATGTTGCTTAACCATCTTGGTTGCAAATTCAACAGTACCAGGGTTTTTATAAATATCAGCTATAGCAATAGCCGGCAGTGCTAAGCTCAAAATAGTTACCCATACTGTCTTTGTTATTTTCATTACAACAATTCCTTATTTATATAATGTGTCACACCTCGGTGTAAATGAGAATGGTTCTCATTAAGGCTAGTGTACATTTATTTATAGCAATTGTTAAATAAATGTTAACGATTTAATGAAAGTTTAATATTAGTGCTGTGGGATCAGAAATTTAAAAAAGGTGATAGAAGAGCTTGATATTTGATAAATAACTTTAGATTTCATTAAAATCAAGATGTTAGGTGGTAGTTTTGTTTTGTAAAAACATAGTAATCAAATAACATTAACGTTAATCTATCTGAGATTATTGAGATAACCCTCTGCGTCACTTGTAATCGTTTATAAATTAAAAATAAAAGGATATATTCATGTTTAAAACAAATACATTATTATTAGCACTCTCTTTAGTTGCCGTTGGTAGCTTTTCTGCACCAGTAAGTGCAAGTTATCAAACTGCTGTTTTTAGTAGCCAAGCGGCTTCAAATAGTTTTTGCCAATCACATCATTGTTTTGCTCAATATGTAGCTGATTATAAATCAAATAGCCCGGCACGATATGTTGCAATTTACTCTAGTTAGTAAAGTTGTTTATATATAAAAGTGAGCATATTAAGGCCTTATAGGAAATTCATAGGGTCTTAAGTTTTGTACGGCTAAGCTTTCATTATACTCTGGTTAATTAAGTGAGCTTTTGCCTTAATATCTCCATCAAAGCAATATCAGGCATAAGTCATCACCTTCATACGCTAATAAAAACTTGGCTATCTTGTCGATTTTTTATTAATAATAAAAGCAAGCCATAATGCTATTTTTCAATTTTCGTCTGCTATCTTATTGCAAGCATCATAAAGCCATGTGATGATTTATCTATTATAAAAAACGAGCGTAAAAATGGACAATATGATCATTCGTCAAGCAGTAGCTGGCGATCTTAAAAAATTAGCAGAATTTGAACAAGGGCTAATAAGTGCTGAGAGGCCATTTGATAACACCTTAAACGCCGATCCTATTCACTATTATAATTTTGAAAAACTGATGAATAATGATAATACCTATTTAGTCGTCGCTGAAGTAGAGAACCAATTAATTGCCTGTGGTTATGCTCGAATTGAAAAAGCAAAACCATATGTTAATTATCGCTTTTATAGTTATCTAGGCTTTATGTATGTTGCGCCAGAACATAGAGGAAAGGGCGTTAATCAAAAAATTATTGATGCGTTAGCTCATTGGAGCAAAGAACAGGGCATTACCATGATGCATTTAGATGTTTTTTCTGAAAATTTGGCTGCACTACGGGCATATAACAAAGCCGGTTTTAAAGCTAATTTAGTCGAAATGCGTTTGGATATTTCAAGTTGAAAATCAATGTGTTAATATTTAACTAACGAATGTAATATGGAATAACTGTTATGGAAAACAAACTAGTTCAATTTTCTTTTTTAGCACTCTTATCATCTTCATCTGTTTCAGCTATTGAAATATCTAAACATTTAACCACTATTATTGCCCCTGTTCCTATTGAACGTGTTAGCCCAAAATTCCCTCAAAAAGCCGCAAGAGAAAGGCGAAATGGCTGGGCAAAATATAGTTTTATTATTGAAAAGGATGGCAGCGTTTCTAATATTGTACAAATGGATTCATCTGGTAGTAAAGACTTTTCTAAAGCCGGCTTACGAGCAATAAAAAAATGGCAGTATCAGCCGGCTATGGAAAATGGCCAACCCATTCAGCAATGTGTAAATACAATACAGTTAGACTTTATAATCGATCAAAAGAAAGATGGCGTAAGAAAGCGTTTTGGTCGAAAGTATAAATTAGCCCTTAAGGCTTTAAAAGAAGAAGAATATGTTCGCTTCGAAGAGCTTATTTTGGAGATGAAAAAAATACCATACCGTTATATTACCGAGAATAATTCTTTACATACGTTAGCTGCCGAATATGCTGAAGTTATTGGAGATAAGAATAAGCAATTGCGACATTTATCAAGTATTTCATTTGTGAAAAGCGAAAGGTTCAATAAGTATAAATTAGCTGTTTTGCATGAACGCTTTTTTCTTGCTGCAAGTCTAAATGAATTTCAAAATGCTTATCGCGTATATACCCAGTTAAAAACTATGGATGAAGCTAAACCGTACTTTTCTGAATACGATAAAGTGATTGCAAAAATTGATGCCTTTATTGGCAGTGAACAAGATATTATTGTTGATGCCAATATTTCCGACAAAGACTTTTGGTATTATAGGTTAGTGAGAAATGAGTTTAGTTTGGTAAATATAGAAGGAGCTTTACACAAACTTGATATCCGCTGTGCAAATAAACGGCACGTTTATTCGGTTGAAAATAATAATACTTGGACGATACCGAAAGCATGGGAGAATTGTAGCATTCTCGTTTATGGTGAAGATAATGCCAGTTTTAAATTGATAGAACATCCTATTAATAGCTAACGATAATGCTTTAAGTTGTTGCTTTAATAATAAAGCGCAACTTAAACCTCACTTACCTTATTACTTCTCTGTGCTCGCCTCGGGTAACTTAATTGATAAATAACTGTAAGTCCTATACTTGTTATAGGCCTTTCAGTCGTTAGTTAATGCCGCGTTGTTAATATATGCTAATATTCGTGTACCTGCCTAGAGGTGATACCAACTGTTTCACGATTCAGCTGCAGCAAATTGATACGAATAAGTATGTGTACCACTAAATAAATTTATCCCCGTATACCGCTATTTTTATTAAAAAGTTATCAACATCAGATCGGTGTATTTTAATTACCCACATAGAAAGTACACTTGTACTATTTACATAAAGGTACATTCGTACTATTCTGTAAAGATACAGTTGTACTATTTTATAAAGGGGATGATTAATAATGAAATTTAGCTATTTTAATAATGGTAAAAAAGGGTTGGGTTTACCTGCTCTTGGCCGTGGTTTTACCGGTCTTATGAGCATAATAGCGCCAAAGTTCAGTGCATTTTTAGGAAAAAACATCCTAATGAAACCTTATGCAAAAAGACATTACGAATTTGACTTGCTCACCCCTGAAAAAGAATTCAACCTACAAACATCTATAGGTATTGCTCACGTTAATTTATTTGGCAGTGGCTCGAAAATCATTGTGGTTAGTCATGGTTGGGGCGATTCGAGTCATACTTTTCAGCAGATGATTTTGTCATTAACCCAGCAAGGTTATATGGTTGCTGCCCTTGACCATATTGGTCATGGTAAGTCGTCTGGAAATCAATCTCATTTATTGAGTTTTGTTGAAACACTCGAAATACTTATTGAGCACTTTAACGAAGAAAAAATGTCGGTATACGGGATCGTTGCTCACTCAATGGGGGCTATTGCTACGTTAAACTTACCTTTGTATGCGCTGGAAAATAAAAAAATTATATTGATTTCATCGCCGATTAACTTTTTCGAGTTAATGTTTGAAAAAGTAGAGCAGGTAGGTATTTCTAGAAGACTACTGACTAAAGTTTTAGAAAGCATCAGTCATAATTACGGAAAAACTTGGCATCAGTTAACCACTGAAAGTAATCGCGAAAAATTAGCTTTAGACATTACCTTTATTCATGACAGCCAAGACAGGTTTGCACCGATAGCAGACGTGATAACTTTTCTAGAAAAAGAAAAAACACCTTTAATTACCACCGAAGGGCTTGGTCACAGGAAAATTTTAGGAGATACTAAGGTTATAGAAAATATTACACAGGTTTTATCTTGTTGATGAACAAAGGCGAGCGTACCAGAAAGGAAATACTAAAGCAGAGCATAATATACAGTAGTCAATATGGGCTTGCTGATATTACCATTGGCACCGTTTCTAAATTGTGCAAGCTCTCAAGAACGGGGGTTATTTCGCACTTTGAAAATAAAGAAGATATGCAAATAGCTATTTTAGAATATGGTGAAGCGCTGTTTCAAGAGCGAGTTATTAAACCCGCATGGCGCGAAGATCCTTTAGTTCACTTGATAACATTACTGGAAAACTGGGCTGACTGGACCAGTGAGATGTTTAATGAACATCAGGTCAGCTGTCCATTTATAAAAGCGGTTGTCGAGTTTCAAAATCGACCGGCATCAAAAGTGCGTACTTATACTATTGATCAACAAAATAGGTTGATCAATTACCTCTCTCACCGAGTTGATCGTTGTATCGAGCAAAACCGCTTAAAACCCACGATAGAAAGTAATACCATCGCCTATGAATTATATAGTTTATATTTAGGCCATGCCATTACCCAGCATACCAGCGCGATAAAAAATACCGAGGGTATGTTTAAAGATAGTGTTGCTAGATTATTAGCGCAATATCAATCGATTGATTAGTGGCATAACCTTCTATTTTCAGCTTTATTCGGGCTCATTGTCGAATTATAATAACGCTTACAATAGCAGGTAAGTGCAGCGTTCTTATAGCGATAGCACCAACTTACACTCGCTTTATCAGCTAAAAAAATTACTCATTTCAACCCAGTCAACCCAATTAATCAACTAGATAAAGGCAATGCATCTATCAAAAGGCTGCTGTCTTTATTTAATTCATTTATTTATTGCCAAGACCTCATCCACCAATACTTTTAATAAAAGAATTTATACAGCAAACCATTTTTAGACTATTTTGGAATATGTAATTTTAATGTTATCTTTATGTTAATAAGTTGTTATATTTGTATTGTTTTTAATCAGTCGTTGGAGGGAGATGTTCCAACTGACATCACTAACAAAGCAAAGGAATATAAATGAAAATACTATTAACAACACTAGCAGCAAGCTTATTAGCTAGCTTTTCTACTGTTGCAGCGCAAGTTAATGAATCTAGCAACACCCCTGTTATTATTGCTGTTCATAAATCTACTGATGTTAAATTTAACCCAACGCAGTTGATGCAATTTTCACTAAATGCGCAAGAAAATGTCCAGGAATTTTTCTTAGAAAGTGCCGGGGCAAGTTTCATTAAGGTGCACTTTAAGTCTTTCAATATTCCCGATGGCGCCTATGTTGTGGTCTCGAATAGCGACTCCAGTGAAAGCTACCTCTATGATAATACCAGTACCGCGAAACGAACGTTCAATACCCTTATCGGTGAAAATGGTATCAACCAATTCTCTGCCATGTCGGTATTTGGAGAAAAAGCAAAAGTGAAGTTGGTTTTGCCTTTAGGGGTTCAATGGCTGGATGAACATGAATTAATTATTGATAGCTATAAAGCGGGTACAGAAGGTGAATTTTCACCAACGTCATCAGAGCTGATCAATTCGTTAACCGTTGAAGGTAATATTGATCAAGGAGCAAACTTTGAAGCAGAGTCGACCTGTGGCATTAACGAACGTAAAGACGTGCAATGTTGGGCGTCAAGTAACCCGATAGAATATGAGCGGACACGTCCTGTTGCTCGTTTACTTATGGCCGGCAGTGGCTTATGTACCGGTTGGCGGGTTGGCTCTCAAAACCATATGTTTACTAATAACCATTGTTTAGATAACGAAGCAAGATTACAAGATACCGAAATATGGTTTAATTATCAGCATACGGCCTGCGATGGCAGTACGTTAGACAATGTTATTAAAGTAACAGGAAAAACCTTATTTAAAACAGACTACACCCTTGATTATTCGGTGTTTAGTGTCAATAGCTTCGCCGCCATAGCCGGCTTTGGCTATTTCGGTTTAGAGGTTAGAGCACCGGCGCAAGGCGAGCAAATTTACATTCCTCAACATGGCGCAGGTAACCCAAAAGAGTTATCGATACAAAGTGATCAAAACTCTGGTGGTTTATGTGAAATAGATGTGTCGAGTGCTGATGGTCGAGGTACGGGAACGGATACGGGTTACTTGTGTGATACCACGGGTGGCTCTTCAGGTTCACCTGTATTGGCAAGTAGCACTAATAATGTTATCGCCTTGCACCATTTTGGTGGCTGTGAAAACCAAGGGGTAAGAGTCGATAAAATTTGGCCACAAGTAGCGAGTATTTTTGGTAATACCATACCGACCGGGGATAACGACTCAGGGGGGAATCAGCCACCTGTAGCCATTATTACTGATAGCTGTGCCGACTTAACATGTTCTTTTAATGGCACGAACTCTTCAGACACCGACGGTAACATTACCAGTTACCAGTGGGACTTTGGTGACGGCAATAGCGCGGCGGGTGAGCAAGCTCAACATTCTTATGCGAGTAACGGTAGTTACAATGTCTCGCTTACCGTAACCGATAATGGCGGTTTATCAAGCTCGGTTAGTAACGTTATTTCAGTTTCAGCAAATAACTCGGGTGGCTTAACCTCAGGTGTAGTGGTTAGTGGTTTAGCGGGAGCCAAGGCAAACGAACAAGACTTTTATATTGATACGACTCAAGCCAATACACGTGTCGATGTGCAATTAAGCGGCGGCTCAGGTGATGCTGACTTATACGTGAAAAAAGGCAGCGTTCCCACGAAAACTGATTTCGATTGTCGACCTTATATCGGCGGTAATGACGAAAGTTGTAATGTACTGTTGGCGAGTCCTGGGCGAGTACACATTAAACTGATTGGTTACAGTGCTTATAGTGGTGCTTCGTTAGTGGCGACCAATAGCCTTGTTAGCGCGAATGAATTTCCTAAAGATAATTTAACCGCGACCACTAATAACTGGTTAAGGTATTCATATACGGCAACGAATAATGAAACAGTTAACGTGAGTATCAACGGAGGCACGGGTGATGCTGACTTATACGTAAATAAAACCGGTGAACCGACCGATAGTACTTATACTTGCCGTCCTTTCTTGAGCGGTAATAATGAAAGTTGCGCAGTGTCATTGTCGGCAGGCGAAACCGTCTATATTGGTCTTAAAGCTTATAGTACGTTTACGGGAACAACACTTAATGTAGCTCAATAACAGCAACGTTAAATCCTAAATATAAAGGCGCTTTCGAGCGCCTTTATTATTTGTCGCTGTAGATATTATAAAAGAACATTTACACTTTATATTAAGGTTACCCTTCCAATTAGCTATCAATAAACATACTCACCTTAGCCATAATATTTCTAAGCTGTTAGAATACGCGGCTTAATAATATAGAAAATATTATCGCGGCATAATCTCAATAAACTCCTTTATGGATCAGCTTGATATTATGGGTAAATAGAGCCAAAAGTATTTTGGCTAATAATAACGTTAAACAGAAAATACACTCGGCTGTATTGGAGTATTCCTAATGAATAGCATTGATTTATTCGTAAAACATTGGGGCAGTAAACAAGCTATGGTTCCTATAAGTAGCGAAGATATTGCCGAGCTTGAAGCAAAATTAAATGCTTATTTACCTGAATCATATAAATATTTAATATCAACATATGGCTTGGTACACACGCCTAATGTGTTAACTAAAATTTGTGATCTAGGCGTCGACATCAGTGAAGTACAAGACTTCTTAAGCCTAGACGATGTATTTTCACTATCAAAGCTATATGAAATGAGCGGTATGCCAACAGGGCATGTGCTATTCGCCTCTGATTGTAAGGGGAATATGTTTTGTTTCAAACTTAGCGATTGTGAGAATAAGCAAGTAGATGCGCCCGTATGGTTTTATGATCATGGTCTTTGTACGGTAAACAAGGTTTCTAATTCTTTCAGCGAATGGTTAGAGCAGTTCAATGCACTTTAATATTTCGGCGCTCGCTGTTCAGGAAAAGTACCGGCTTTTAAATGGCGGGGTAACACCAAGACCTATTGCTTGGATCAGTACACGTTCAAAAGAGGGGGTTGATAATTTAGCCCCTTATTCATTTTTTACCGTGGCAAGTTGTAACCCGCCCGTACTTCTCTATACCCAGGTCACTCAAAGAAGTGGTCTTGATAAAGACACGCTACAAAACTTAAGAGCAACAGGTGAATGTGTCGTCAATATCGTCAACACACACTTACTCGAAAAAATGAACGCTACCAGCGCTAGCATTAAAATGGCTGAAAGTGAGTTTGCCCTTGCTGAGGTCGAGCATATTACCAGTAAAGTCGTCACACCACTTTCTGTTGAGGCGTCGCCAATCCGTTACGAATGTACCTTGAGAGAAGTCATTACCTTAGGTGACTTACCTGCAGGAGGCACTATTGTTCTTTTAGATGTAAAGTCTGTTTATGTTAGAGATGATCTTTACAATGATGAAGGTATAAACCAAAAATTAATTGATTCGGTCGGGAAAATGGGCGGAGATGGTTATAGTCCTACTTCAACATATGTTGCGCTTAATCGGCCGTAAATTTACCGTGCAATAGATAACTAAAGTAGCTGACCGTCACTTAGCAATAATCTACAGTATCCAGAATAAAATACAGTCTTAATCTATTGGCCGAGACCAAGGTGCCACTTCATTAGCACTTAACAAGAGTAGCTTTCATGCATTCAAAAATACAACTTAGTAAAGAAGATATTAGAACAAACAAACCGACCAGAGATGAATACTTAAAACAGAAAAAAATTCCTTTAATCGTGGTCTTAGATCATGTGACCAATAGTTACAATATTGGCGCTTTTATTCGTCTGGCCGATGCCTTTGCTATCGAAAAAATAATTATTTGTGGCGAGCTAACGATTTCAGATAAAAAGCTGAAAAAAGCGTCTCGAAATGAAGCCAAATGGGTTTGCATTGAATATAGCGACAGCACCACATTAACTTTACAAGAACTAATAAATAAAGGTTATGCAGTTTTTGGTGTCGAACTATGCCATCAATCCGTTGACTACAAAGAAGTTATCTATCCATCTCCCTGCGTATTAGTTTTGGGAAATGAGCGCAAAGGCGTAAGTGAAGCCGCACTGGAGTTAAGTCAGCAACAAATACATATCTCTATGTTTGGTATGGGTAACTCTCTGAATGTTTCAACCGCTGGCGCAATTGTCTTAGCCGAATGTGCTAGTCAAATTCGAAAAGCAGTCACAGCCTAAATCACCAATAAAAAGGGTTAATTGTAGGAGCATAACCAGAGAGCTTTCACTACTTTATGTTACTGGTTTTAAATTGATAATTTTTATAAACGATGGGGTATAATTATCTTTCATCGTTTAGTCGAGTTAACATCATCAATCACCCAGATAAAAAAGAAATAAATAAGATACTCCCACCTGTAACCGTATCCAATAGCGCAGTATCAAATTTACAACTCAAAATTGCCACCTTCAATTTGTTTAATTACCTTGAGCCACCTAATGCTTATTATGACTTTGAGCGTATTTATAGTGCTGTTCAATGGCAAAAGAAACAAGATTGGATTGCTGAATATTTACGAGAATATCAGCCTGACATTATTGGTTTTCAAGAGGTTTTTAGTCCCGAGTCATTAAAAGCACTAGTTGCAGAGCAGGGCTATCGTTATTTTGAAGTAGTTAGTCAACCTCATATTATTGATGACTTTATTTATCAAAAACCCGTTGTTGCTATCGCATCTCGTTACCCTATTGTTGACATCAACGCGGTAAAGCCAAACATTGAACTCGCGCAAACATTAGGCTTAGCCGATGAATTTTCTTTTAGTCGAAAAGTATTAAGAGCTACTATTGAAGTACCTCATATAGGTAACTGCGATTGTTATGTGGTGCACTTTAAATCTAAACGTTCAATGATTGAGCTCGATGAGAAAAATAAAAATCGCTCGGCAGAGCAAACTATTATCGAGAGCCTAAAGGCACAAGTGGCTGGCGGCTGGGGGTCAACCATACAGCGTGGCAGTGAAGCGACACTACTAATGGTTGATATGATAGAAAGGCGTGAAACCACAGGTAACCCTATGGTATTAATGGGGGATTTTAATAATACTTTAACTGATGGCGTGTTAAGTCATTTGCTCACTAACACCTTACGTTTTGTCTCGGCTATAGATCGTGATGCCTATCTTGCTAAGTACTGTTTAAATGACGCTTGGGATTTATTTCAAGTGGCGACAACCAATGAAGCTGATGAAAAAAATGAAACTAACAAAGATGTAAAAATGCTACGTACGCCGACACATTATTTTGGTGCCGGCAGCTCGGTACTCGATTACATTTTATTGTCATGTGAATTTGATGCTAGTTATCACGACAGTCTTTATCAGGTCAGTGGCTATGATACTTACGATCGCCATTTAATTAATCCTATTTTCGAACGAGATGGCGAAAGTACCGACCATGGTATTGTCTTAGTGACTTTAACGTTAAGATCATAATGCTTGTTGGTATCAGATAGTTTTTTGAAAAATAGCCTGCAACTCAATAGATTGCTTCTATACTCAAATGTATTCCGTTGTAAAACAACGATCCGCACCTATGTATTAAGTTAAAGGAATATCATGAGTACACTATCTGGTTCAACTGCATTACGTCCCGACTTAGATTGGAGTCAATTGAAAGAAACAGTATTGATGCTAAATCTTGCGGTCGCGCAAATCGACGAGTCAATGAACGAGGGTAACTCTTCAGTTGCAACACTTTCGGGCTCTTTTACGGCACTGGCAACAAACTTAAGCGATATACATTCATCTGTTTTACAAATGAAAGAGAAGGGTGATGATGCAGACAAACTGAGGCTGATCATTGAAGGCTCAACAACAACCGCATTAGACAAAGTACAGTCAGCCATTATTGCATTTCAATTTTACGATAAATTAACCCAACGGCTTGACCATGTTAGCCAGAGTTTAGGCGACTTAACAAAATTAATTACTGATCCGGTTGCTCTTTATTCTCCGGTCGAATGGCGATCGTTACAAGCATCTATTCGCAGTAAATATACCATGGAAGAAGAGCGCAATATGTTTGATAAAGTTATCGCGGGTATGTCTATTGAAGAAGCGTTGGCTGAGTTTAAACAAGCCGTTTTAGATCGAGATGACTGCGAAGAAGATGAAATAGAATTGTTTTAGTTTGTCTAACTGTAAAGGTGTCGCTGACCGTTTTTTTTTAAAGTAGTGAACCATAATTAACTTAAGCTTTTAGCACTCAACCGTTATTAAATAATGGTTGCTGAGCCAAGAGAGTTAATAACCAAGTAGCTGTGCCGCGGTTATCGGCTTACTGAGTCGAAATCTTAAATGTTGTCACCGTCTTCTCTCGACAGAAAGGCTAATTGCTCCATGCTCCATTGTTTCAATTCATTGAGCAATTAGTTCTAAAGAAAGTTTTTTACCATAGTAATAATTACTTGAGATATGTCCTCATCACACGGGCCAATGCCATGTTTTGGATAAAACTGCGCTATATTTTCCAAGTATCTCTAAAAAGGTAACGAAATTGACTATGCGATTACTGTTTCTTTAACCAGCACACTATTAATTTAAATGAATGATGTACTTAGCAAAATGCCTCGGGTAGAATTTATTTAGTCGTCCAATAAAAGGTAAAGTTCATGTCTAGAGCAACGTCATTTGATATTGCCTATCGAGCTAATGTATCACAATCAACGGTTTCAAGGGCGTTGCGAAATAGCCCGTTAGTTAATGAACAAACTCGTTTAAAAGTTCAAGCCATAGCGCGTGAGCTTAATTACAAAGTTGATAAAAACGCCAGTAATTTGCGTACTCAGCAAACTGATACTATTGCCTTATTATTATTTGAAGACCCCACCAACGACGATTCACTTATTAACCCCTTTTTTCTCTCAATGCTTGGCAGTATTACCCGCGCTTGTGCAAAAAAAGGCTATGACTTATTAGTTTCTTTTCAGCAATCAAGCGACGATTGGCATGCAGATTTTGAAGATAGCAAAAAAGCCGATGGCTTAATTCTTTTAGGCTATGGGGATTTCGTCGATTACGAAGAAAAGTTAATTAAATTAAGTGAACAAAATACTCACTTTATTCGTTGGGGAGCTAAAGTCGCTGGCGATAATATTGTCTCTGTTGGTTGTGACAATTATCAAGGTGGCTACCAAGTTACCGAACACGTGATAAATAATGGCCGGAAACATTTTGCATTTTTAGGCGATGCTTCAAGTCATTCTCCTGAGTTTTTAGAGAGATATAAAGGGCATTGTCAGGCTTTACTTGATAATCAACTTTCCGTCATTAATGACCTTAAAGTTGATGCCACATCAATTGAAGAGTCAGGCTACCAAGCAACCTGTCAATTAATTGCAAGAAATATCGAATTTGATGCCATTATGGCGGCGAGTGATTTAATCGCTATCGGCGCGATGCGTGCTCTGCAAGAACATCATATTAAAATACCTGAACAGGTTGCTGTTGTTGGTTTCGACGATATCGCTGTTGCCAGCTTTACCTTACCGAGTTTAACAACCGCTAAGCAAGACACTATGCTTGCTGGGGAACTGTTAGTAGATAATTTAATTGCACTTATCAACGGTGAAAAGCCAATCACAACCTTAATTCCTACGACACTTATTGTCCGTAAATCTTGTGGCAGTTAATTGCGGTCGTTAATGGTGCTTGCTATTGGTGAGTATTTTTTAAGTTGGAATTTAAGTTGTTAATTATTAAGCTTATTTAGAATAATAATTGGAAAAATCAATTGAAATAGTTAAGCGCCAAATTCATTGTCGCTTAACTATTGAATAAACTACTAACTAGTATTCAGGCTCTGTTACTCTTAGCGTTAATATCGCCGCAACAATCATACTTACGCCACCAACCACTAATGAATAAATAGGTTGGTTATCAAATACTTTTGTAATTAAAAACCCTAAAATACTGGCCGCTAATATTTGCGGCAAGACGATAAAGAAATTAAATATCCCCATATACAAGCCCATTTTATTAGCAGGTAATGCGTTGGCAAGTATCGCGTAAGGCACGGATAAAATCGACGCCCAAGCAAAGCCAATACCTATCATAGAAATAATGAGAAATGTTGGGTCTTTAATGATCATAAATGAGATAAAACCCATACCGCCAAGCAGTAGGTTGATCATGTGAGCAATGCGTAAATTAAACATTCTTACCAGTAAAGGAATACAAATCGCGGCAACCACAGCGGTTAAGTTGTAAGTTGAAAATAATACCCCTACCCAGTCGGCCCCTTCATTAAAAGCACTTGAGGTAACATCAGAAGTACCGTAATGATACGAAGTAATGGCGGCAGTGCTATATGTCCACATGGCAAAAAATGGAAACCATGAAAAGAATTGTACTAGTGCTAGTTGTTTCATCGTTTCAGGCATTGCAAATAAATCTGCCATAATATGAGAAAAACCATTGTCTAACTTTCCTGAAAAAGAGAGTTTACTGGCAATTAATTGGCACAGACCAAAAGCGGCAATACCACCACTTAAAATGAATAAGCTTTTATCAAGTTGTTCAATATATAGATAAAAAACAGCACTTATGATCAATCCTAACGTCAACCATAATAATCCGGCCGACAAATATTGCTTAGCTGAACGGCTAATCTGAGGGGGAACTTGTTTAGATAAAGCGCGCTCTGCCTGCTCAAATGCCTCCAGTTGCTCAGGTGTATATTCTTTGGTTGAATATACCGTCCACACAACAGCTAATAAAAATATAACTCCACCAGCGTAAAATGCAAACTTCACTGAATCAGGTAATTGGCCTTCACTTGCGGTGTTACTAATATCAAACCAATTTGTCATCATCCAAGGTAATGAAGACGCTACCACTGAGCCGATGCCAATAAAGAAACTTTGCATGGCATAACCACTGGCGCGTTGTTTCTTAGGTAACATATCGCCAACAAATGCTCGAAAGGGCTCCATGGAGATATTAATTGACGCATCCATGATCCACAGCATACCTGCCGCCATCCATAAGGTTGGAGAGTTCGGCATAATAAATAATGACAAACTTGCCGCTATTGCGCCAAATAGAAAGTACGGACGACGACGGCCAAATTTTCCCCAGGTATTATCGCTCATGTAACCAATGATTGGCTGAACGAGAAGCCCTGTTATGGGTGCTGCGACCCAAAGAAGAGCCATATTGCTATAATCGGCACCCAAGGTTTGAAATATGCGGCTAACATTGGCATTTTGTAAGGCAAAGCCAAACTGAATACCGAGAAAACCAAAACACATATTCCAAATTTGCCAGAAATTCAGCTCAGGTTTTTGTTGTGCTGTTTGCGTTGTTATTGTCATTATTATTAACCTAATTTATTTTATGATTAGTTTAACGCTTTAAAGCGAATAGCTACGCCACCACTGGTTGCCAAAGGCAATTGCAGTATGTCTTTAGCGGTAACTTCTTTTTGTTCAATAATCATTTCATAAGGGTTATCTATCCAATTAGCTTTTTTACCATCACGATAAATTTGCGCCTCATAGCGTTTATTAGCTTCAAGAAAATCTAGTTTTAAGGTTAACTCTCTCGCGTTCTCGTCGGTTAATGCGCCAACGAACCAATCGTTACCATTACGTTCTTTACGTGCAAAAACAACAAAATCACCTACTTCTCCGGCAATAGCTTTACTTTCTTGCCAATCAGTTGGTACATCTTTAATAAACTGGAATGCCGCTAAATTCGCTTCGTAGTTACGCGGTAAATCTGCAGCCATTTGAATTGGGCTATATAAAACCACGTATAAGGCTAATTGTTTTGCTAATGTCGTTTGTGGTCTATTGGTGTCAGCACCTAAGCCGTTAAAACCGAGATTAAAAATTCCCGGTGTAAAGTCCATTGGGCCAGCAAGCATACGGGTAAAAGGTAAAATCGCGGCATGCTCAGGTGGGTTAGGTGGCGTACCCCAAGCATTAAACTCTTGGCCGCGAGCGCCTTCGCGGGCAAGCCAGTTAGGATACGTTCTTCTTAATCCAGTATCTTTAATAGGTTCATGGGTATTGATACTTATTTTATGTTTAGCCGCTTCGGTAACACTATGTAAGTATTCGTTAACCATAAATTGTCCGTCATGCCATTCTTTACGCACAATGCCATGTTCGTCAACACGCTTAATATTACCCGCATCAGCAACATAACCGGTTTTTACTTGTCGAACGCCATGTTTTTCGTACAGCGCATAAGCGTCAGACATTTGATCTCGATAATTGCTGACATTGCCTGAAGTTTCATGGTGGCCAATTAAACGGACATTTTGTTTTAGCCCGTATTCAGTCACGGCTTTTAGATCAAAATCATCATAGGTTTTAGTAAAATTGAATAGGTCACCATTATGATACCAATCGCCATCCCAACCAATATTCCATCCTTCAACCAAAACACCTGCAAAGCCGTGCTTGGCAGCAAAGTCCATATAACGTTTGGTTTCACTTGTGGTCGCGCCATGAATATCGCCGCTGCCCCAAGTATTTTCACTTATATGCATTCCCCACCAAATACCAACATACTTTCCCGGTTCTATCCAAGAGGTATCTTCAAGTTTACTCGGTTCATTAAGGTTAAGAATTAAATCTGAATTGAGTAAGCCAACCGCGTCTTTACTTATTTGAATGGTGCGCCAAGGGCTTTTGAAATCGGTTTTTGTTTTCACTAATACGCCATCAGACCAAGGTGTTAAATCTGCTTTTAAAGTACCAGGGCGTTGTTGGTCTAATGTCATTGCGGCGTAATCAACTAATGCAGCTTCATGAATACTAATATGAATACCATTGGATAATTTGGCAGTAAATGGCGTATGAGCGCGATCAATGCTTGCTATGTCAGTCGTATTATAGACATATTCATAGCGATTCCAACCACGGGCAGGTATCCACCAGGCGGTAGCATCTTTCGGGTTTTCAATAACAAACTCGGTAAATTCATCGGTAATTTCTACTTGATCTAAACCCTTTTGTTTAGCGACTTCGTAACGAAAACCGACGCCGTCATCAAATACTCGAAAACGGACATTAAAATGGCTTTCTTTGGTGGAAGTAAAGGTCACTAATAATTCATTGTGTTGATCAATTACGTTTTTACGTTCACCCCAAGGTTGTGTCCAACTTGTCTTGACTGAATTTTTGTTGTTGGCGGATATCACAAAACCTTTACCAAAACTGTCGGCAGATTTAAATGCCATGCCTAATTTTGAAGCAGATATAACGGTTTTATTTTCAAGAGTTATTTTATAATTAGGTTGCTGTTTATCATCAACCGTTACGACAATTTTACCGTCTGGAGACGAGACCGTTAATGATGCTGCTTGTATTTTGGCACAAGAAAAAATAGTCACTAAAATTATTATTAGATATTTCATGTTTTATTCCATACTAAGGTGAATGGCTAGCATAAATCCATTAGCACTAAATTACAGCTATACTGCATACGTATTCATGCTATAAAATAATATGATTATAAAAAAAATCTTTTTTTTCTATAGAATTAAGAAAGCATTAAGAAAGGATTCACTGAGAAAAAGAGGGAGATTAGCTTGCGTTTTATTCAAATTATTTATCTCGGACTATTGATAAACTTTTCACTAAGTACTGCTACTTTTGCCAAACAAGTTCATGTGGCTTTTTTAGGTCCTGAGTTAGGACAAAGTGCTTATTGGGATAGTGTTATCGCGCCGTTAAAAACCGTTGCCGAGCAATTTGATATAAAATTAACGCTTCATCATGCCAACTGGAATGATCGCTTTGATTATTACCCAAAAGCTAAAGAATTATTTGAGTCTGAAGATAAACCAGATTACCTTATTTCAACCTTTAGAGGAGCAAGTGCCAAGCATTTTTTAGAATTAGTTGAATCTCATCAAGTGCCTTTTATTTCCATCGTCACTGGCGTACCGAAATTTGAACAAAAAAAAGTAGGCATTCCACAGCAGCATTATAAATATTGGTTAGCGCAAATATTGGCTGATGATCTAGAGTCAGGTTTTTTATTAACCAATGCGTTAATTGCACGCACAAAAAATAATGAGAATAAAGCTGTCAGGCTGATTGCTGTTGGTGGCGACCCGTTACTTGCATCGTCAAATAGTCGTGATCAAGGTTTATATCAAGCTATTGAAGAAAATAAAAATGTTGAACTTTTACAGCTAGTTCATTCTGATTGGAATGTTGCTATAACTAAAAGAATGGTCAAACAATTAATGTCGAGGTACCAAAGTAGCGATATTCTTTGGGCAGCCAATGACGATGTTGCTATCGCTGCTTATCAAAGCCTGAAATCATTAAATATTGATAAACAAAGTATGCCAATTATCGGTGGCGTTGACTGGACGATGAAAGGTTTAGAGGCGATTATTGCTGACGAAATTCAGGTCTCTGTTGGAGGAAATCATATGCATGGCGTATGGGCGTTAATTTTAGTTAATGACATCGCTCATGGTTTTGCCTTACCTAATAGCAATGACTATACCTACAAGACGTCATTTGCTGTCGCTGATAAAAAAAATGCGGGGAAAATACTCGGATTTTTAAAAAATGAGCAATGGCGAGCGGTTGATTTTAAGCAATTCTCCAAATTCTATAATACCCAATTAGAAGCATATGATTTTAATTTTATTAAGCTAGTGCTGTAATTTTATATTTTATTTCCTTAGAATTTTAGCGTTTTTTTCTTGCACGAAAACGGCTGTTGTTAATGGTGGCACGGTAAAACCTTTACCATTAGCCACACTCATTTTTACTTGTCGGTCGACACTTCCTTGCTGAACAGGATGCAATTTAAATGTTCCAGCATTAGGGTAGGCTAATAGTTGGTTTTTGTTCGTGGTATTAAAAATAATCACCAGTTGGCTGTAGTTATTACCTGTTTTTCGCTGATATTTACTACCATCAATACTCATGGCAATGAGACCTGGTTTTTGTTGGCTGCCAGTATTATGAAATTTAACTGTATCGATTATTTCTTGCGCTGTTGTTAAGCGAAAAAGTGCTGAAGACATTCGTATTTTTACCAAGTCGATAAATACTGCCGAGCTATATGCAATGTCAGTTGGGCTGACGATATCTTTTCCGGCATTAGCTGCGATCACATCAGAGATTATCTGCCAATTTTGTTGATCTTTTTCAGCCGGAGGTAAACCAATGTTGTAGTTATTATCTTGCTTGGAAAAATCAACCTTGTTGAACCAGTCACCATAATCATAGGAGTCTCGAAGAAAGCCTTTTGAGCGCAGCAATTCAGTGCCCATATGAATAAAAGGGATCCCTTGGGCAAACAAGGCAAACGACAAACTTTGCAACTGCATTCTTACCCTTTGATGGGTATCAAGGTGATAAGCAATGCGATATTGATTATTGTCCCATAACGATTGATTATCGTGTTTTGACACATAGTTAATGGTATCTGCTGGTGTTAACGCGTAACCGCTTGGTTGGTCGCCATAAGGGATCTCTTTACCCAGCTTAATTTCATCGTTAGCTGTTAGCAGCGGGTAGTTTGCTAAATTCCCCGTTAAGCCAATTCTCAATTGATCGGCCGAGGTTAAGTATTTCTGATGACCTTCTACTTGTAATTCATTAGGGAAACTTGCTAAGCCATTACCTATGCCTTGGCTTTTTCTAATCTCAGCTCCCGTCGCATTAAAGGCTCCGCCACGAACAGCATCGCGCAGTCGGTCAGTAAAGGTACCTATTGAAGTGCCGGCAAGCTCTAATTGACTCGCTTGAATGAACTGTTGATTATTAGCGACTTCACCAAAATTCCACCCTTCACCATAAAAATAATTATCAGGGTCAATTTTTTGTACTTGTGCACGCGCTTTTAACATCGCTGATTTTGGTTGATGTGCCATTAAATCAAAGCGAAAGCCGTCAATTCTATAATCTCTGGTCCAAACGATTAATGAGTCAATCATCAGCTTTTCCATCATTACGCGTTCTGTTGCCGTATTGTCACAACAAGTTGATTGCTCTACGACACCAGTAATAGGGTCGAGTCGATGATAATAATTAGGCACTATCTTATCTAAAACGGCGGTAGACTCTAAACCAGCTTGATGAGTATGGTTGTAGACAACATCCATGATCACCCGAAACCCTAGATTATGGAGTTGTGCCACCATAGTACGAAACTCAACAATGCGCGCTTTACCTTCAGGATTCACCGCATAACTGCCTTCAGGTACAGTGTAATGGAAAGGGTCGTAGCCCCAGTTATAGTTGTCAAAGCTGCGCAGGGCGCTTATTAATGCTTGTTGCTGTTTACCTTGTTTAGGCAGACTTTCAAGGTATTGTGCGATGCTCGTTGATTTATCTGTTTTGAGGTCACAGACCGCTTTAATTTTGGTAATACGACAGGCACGTTCGAGTGAATCATGGTTATCAATTACTTGCTCAGCATCTTCGTTAATCGTGCCAATATCAAAGCTCGGCAATAAATGAATACTATTAATACCTGCATCTCGTAGCTTTTTTAAATGGCGCATCCCATGGCTATTTAGGTCGGTGAACGCCAAGTATTTTCCGCGATATCGTTGGTTTTTTAATCCGCTATCATGCGCACTAAAATCACGAATATGGGTTTCATAAAATATATTATCTTCGGGGTTTACTACTGGATTATCTTGTTGTATTTTCCAGCCAGATGGCATGGTGTCTGGATCATTTAAATCAATTATTTGGCTGTATTCACTGTTTGTTGAAAGACTCAAAGAATAAGGGTCTGTTGTTATCAACGTTTCTACTTTTTTACTCGCAGGGTGGTAAACCTCAATTTGGTAACGATAGTATTTATTCGCTAACGATTTATCAGCTTTTGCCAACCAAATTCCAGTTTTTGTATCTTCAATCATTATTAATTGATGCGGTACTGCAGGGGTTTTGTCTTGTTCAAATAACAATACAGATACGGATTTCGCGGTCGGCGCCCATAATTTAAACTGGACATTTTTTTCGACAATTACAGCGCCTAAATCGGACACTTCATCAGCGTCATTTTCTCCTGACGTATAAAGTATATCTATCAAAGCTGCAGTCTGTAGATAGGTACCCTTAGCTAATAAATCGTCTTTAGTCTTAGAAAATACGACTAATGGCTGCTTTAACAGTGCTTTTATTTTTTGATGATTAATATCGACGGAATAAGCGTTAAATCTTGATAAGTGTCGGTACTTTTTATTAAGCCCGTGTTCATTTTTTTTAAGTGTTAACGGATAGCTTTTTACTTTTAGTTGCGCTGTTGGTGGCTCAATTGAAAGCGTTAATGTCATTTCGTCGTTTGAATATTGTTGTGCGACCAAAATCGTATCAGGCGTTATCCAGTGGGCGGAAAACTGGCTTATTTGAAGCGATTTTTTAGTGGTGTTTTTTTGTTGCTCTGATGACTGCTGAGGCTGACAAGCGATTAATAATATGGTGATCAAGATGATTAATACGCGCACAATTGACTTCCTTTGGTAAGAGTATTTTATTAGGTATCGTCTGGTACCTTTGTTTTCTCTTAATTTACGCCCTAAAGCCCTCAATAAATAGTTGTGACGCTTTTTTGCATACGTATTCAAATGTAATTAGCCAATACAATTTGTCGTTTTTTTGTTCGAACTTTGCTTCTTTATTTGATATCGATGATCTTTGATATTAATGGGCTAGCGGCTTATTAGTCGTAATCTAGATGTTCTTAGCTTTCTCCATGTTAACAAAGTGTTTGGTTTTTTCAGCACTATTGAATACGTATGCAAAGCATATCTATAGAAAAATCCACCCCTTATATTAGGAAGATAAATAATGAAAGTTAGTTAGAAAACTGACAATAAAAATATTTCATGGATGAACATTAGGGGAAAAAATTATGCGTACATTTAAGCCGAGTAAGCTTTCAATAGCCTTACTTTCCTGTGGTTTTATGATGTCTTCTGGGCTGATTTATGCTCAAGAAGCGGTGGAAACTACATCACAACCAGAAAAAGTCGGCGTAAAAAATAATGCTGAACCAAAAATTGAAGTTATTGAAGTTACTGGTTTTAGACGTTCGCTTATTGAATCTATCAATCAGAAACGTTTTGCAGATACCGTATCAGAGCAACTAACGGCCGATGATCTCGGGGCACTACCTGACGTATCAATGGCTGATGCTTTAACGCGGTTACCGGGTATTTCTGCGGTAAGAACAGGTGGGCAAGCTGCCGAAATTAATATTCGAGGTATGTCAGGTGGTTTTGTATCCACCACCTTAAACGGCCGCGAGCAAGTATCCACCAGCGGTCAACGTAGTGTTGAATTCGACCAGTACCCTTCAGAGCTTATTTCACAAGCCTCAGTTTTTAAATCACCGAAAGTTTCACTTATTGAAGGTGGCGTGGCTGGTACGGTTGAATTAAAAACGGCTAGTCCGTTGCACAATAAAAAACAGCATTCTTTCAATATTAATGCGCGTGGTATGTACAACGATTTAGCCAGTGACGTTCCTGATGCTACCTCAACAGGCCATCGTTTTAGTGTGTCATATCAAGGTAAATTTGCTGATGATACTTTTGGTATTGCCCTTGGTTATGCCCGTTTATTTCAGCCAAGTGCAACGACGCAATTTGTTGGACTTAACTACAGTAAGTTAAGAGATGTAGACGCCTTAGAAAACGATACGAATGGGCCGACCAAAGAAGACGGCGCTCACCTTGCTAAAGAATATGTCAGTGAAGGTTTTGAGCTACAACACAAAGGGGGTGAAGAAACGCGTGACGGTTACGTTGCTACCCTTGAATGGCAGCCAGTCGATAATTTCACCCTGAAACTTGATGGTTTTTATTCTAAGTTTGATTCGGAAGAATTTGCCCGTGGTTATCGGGTCAAATTAGATGGTGGCCAAGCCGCTATAGGTAATGCAACTATTGCCGACAATTCAGTCATTGGCGGTACGTTTAATAGAACCTCTAATAGTTCGACCCGTGTTGAAGTCGTTAATGATGACAATAGCGATTCTGACGAAGTAAAAAGTTTCGGTATAAACGCAGATTGGCAAATTACCGACAACTTAGCTATGTCGGTAGATTTATCATATTCATCAGCGACAAGTGATTTTAGAAATGGCTTGCTTTGGTCATTAGTATCAGATGATGCCAATGCTGCGGAGCCTAAATTTGATAACAATGTTTCAATAAACTACTTATTAAACGGCTTAGATTTACCCGATGTTAGTTTAAATCAAGCCGATGCGTTAACGGATATTAACCGTGTCATGGTAACAAAATACGGCATTTATCCTTATATAAACTCTGATGAAGTTACTGCTGCTCGTGTTGATTTTCAATACTCTCTTGAAACAAATTATATTTCTTCTATTGAATTTGGTGCTCGTTACTCAGAAAGAGAATACAGCAACGACCGTTCAGTTTTTGAATTTGGTAGCGACAGTGGTTTTAATTCCTTAGAGCAACCTTTAAGGCTCACAGAAGATATGGTCTCAGTGGTTGACTGGCAGGGCGACTTTTCTTATTTTCCAAGCTATTTAGCACTTGATCAAGATGCCGTGTTGAATGCATGGTTCCCTGATGGCGTGCCTCAACCGGTTCAAACCTGGGGCAGTGCTGCCAATGGTGTTATCAACGGTGACCCATTAGGTAAAAATTCAGACTGGACCATGAAAGAAAGTGGCCAAGTCTTTGAAGATATTTTCGCGGCTTATATCATGGCAAATATTGATACTGAAATTGGTGACATCTCAGTAACGGGTAACCTTGGTGTTCGTGTCGTGAGAACAAAACAAGCGTCAACGTCATTACAAGATGTTGGTTTAATTACTGAAAAAGACGCTTATGGTGAAGATGTTCTTGATGCCAACGGCAACCCTATTGTGCACGCTAATTCGGCTTTAGGCGCACAATTTATTACCGATGACGCAGGGCTGGTCAACCAAAAATATGCACCAAGTATTATCAGTAATACCTATACAGATTACTTACCTCAAATGAATTTAAATTTTCATCTAAGTGATGATGATCAAATACGTTTTGCCGCGGCGAAAGTCATGAGTCGGCCTAATATTGACCGACTAGCTTCAAACAGTAGTGTCAATATTAACAAGGTGACCACTGATAGTGGTACTTATGCTGAAATAAGTGGTAACGCTAAAAATAGCCCGCATTTAAAGCCGTTTTATGCCAATCAATATGACATTTCCTATGAAAGATACTTTACCGAATCTGATGGTACCTTTGTTTTTGCACTCTTTTACAAAGATATAAAGTCGGCAGGTATTGTTACGCAAACAATCAGCGAATATGACTTTGCTGGTAATGGCTTGATCGTACCTGACGAGTATATTGATCCATTAAGTGGCGTGCCATTAGAAATTCGCAATGGGAATTTTGAAACGGCATTTAATGACGATAAAGGCGGTTATATAAAAGGGCTTGAACTGACTTACACCCAAGTTTTTTCATTCTTACCTGACTTATGGTCTGGCTTAGGGCTTAGTGCAAGTTATTCACATACCAAAAGTGAAATTCAACAAATTTCAAAATTAGGTCAGCAAGATTTACCTATTTCTTTACCGGGTTTATCTGAAAATGTTTTTCAAAGCACATTTTTTTGGGCTTATGAAGGTTTTGAAACACGCTTGAGTGCACGTTATCGCGATGAATTTGTCTCAGAGCAAGTCGCGGTGGAAGCACAAACCGTTAATTATGATGATGAATTGGTGATTGACTATCAGGCTTCTTATCAAGTTACTGACAATTTAGGCATTGTTTTTCAGGTGAACAATCTCACTGATGAACCGACCCAAAGTTACTTTGGCGTACAAAGCCAAACAGGCACCATTCAGTACTTTGGTCGTCAGATCTTTTTAGGTATGACGTACGCGTTATAGAGCCCGTTAATTTAAGTTATTAGCCATGAGTTATTAAAATGAATGAAATTATATTTGCAAATAAAAACAATCTAATCATTTCGGTATTAATTTCGGTAATAACTCGCCAATTATCTCTTTGGAGTAAATGTTATGTTTAGTCAAAAATCGGTGTTAAGAATTATTGTCTTAGCACTTTTATCAATAGTACTTGCCGCGTGTGGTGGTTCAGATTCTGCCGAGCCAGGCCAAGAACTACTTAGTTGTAATGTACCTATGATTGCAGACGCTGCCGGTATAAGTTGTGTCGAGCCTGAGCCTATTGTCTGTCCTGCACCAACAGTGCCTGATGCATTAAATGAATCTTGTGTGGTTGGTATCGATCCAAATGCACCGGCGCCGGTTATTTTCCCGGCAGAAAATCAGGCGTTATTGTTTTATAAACGCGCTGACGGTGAATACGACGACCACAAAATGCATAACTGGAATAGTGACGAATGTGACGCTTATGCTGAAGATTCTTTAGCAGCTGGCTGGAGTGATGGTTTATCACATACCGGGGTTGATCCTGTCTACGGCGCGTATTGGCTATTAAATCTTAAAGAAGATCACAATGAATGTGGTCACTTTATTATTCATAAAGGCACTGATGACGCAGGCAAAGAATTTGGCGGTGGTGATTTTAAAATGCCGCTGTTACAAGATGATGAAACATACCAACGGATGAACTTTACCTTTTCAGGTGTCGCCTCAATTTTTGAATATCCTGTTGTATCATTAGGCAAACAATCGTTAGCAATAAATGACTTTTCAGCACATTGGATTGATAGCAATACTTTTACCTGGGATGTTAACTTTGAGCTGGTAACAGCGGTTAAATTACATCATTCAGCTGCCGCAGGTATTGGCGGAGATGAAAATAATCAAGATATTATTACCGGAACGGTTGTTGAGTTAACGCAAGTTAATTTAACCGACCAACAAAAATCAGCAGCGCCTTTAGTTGCTGATTGGTCTGCTTTTTCTGGTGATTGGTCAGTTGAAGAAGCAAAAGCTATCGCTAAAAACCAGTTAGTGTTAGTTGGTTATGACGCGGAAGGGCTTGCTGTTGCGGCAACGTATGTGCAAGCTGATTTAGTACTTGATGATCTTTATACCAAAGGCGAAATGGATGCCGATGAAGCAACCTTAGGCGTTGTTTATGAAAATGGCACTATTAAAGTTTCTGTTTGGTCGCCAACTGCGCAAGATCTTAAATTAAATATTTATGATGCAAATAAAGACATGGTTTCAAGCCATGATATGACTGAAGACTCAATGACAGGTATATGGAGTTATACCGGAGATACAAGTCTAGACCGTCAATTCTATCGTTTAGCATTAACACTTTATCATCCACAAAATAAAGCGATTGAAGAAATAGAAAGTACTGACCCTTACTCGGTAAGTTTATCAACCAATGGTGAGTATTCTCAGTTTGTTAATTTATCAGATGAAGACTTGCAACCTGAAGGTTGGGAAGACCACTCAGTATCAACTATTGAAAACTATGAAGACGCGGTAATTTACGAAGGACATATTCGTGACTTTAGTGCACAAGATGAAAGTACCTCTGTTGAGAATAGAGGCAAGTTCTTAGCCTTTACCGAAATAGAATCTGCGCCTATGCAGCATTTACAAAAGTTAGTTGCTAACGGCTTAACGCATTTTCATATGTTGCCTGCTAACGATATCGCTACTATTAATGAAGATCCCGCAAAAATTATCGATTTGGACAGTACGGTATTAGCATTATGTAAAATAGATTCTAAAGCACCGCCTTGTTATCAAGGTATTGACGAGCAAAGCTTGCGTTCGGTTTTTGAAAGTTATTCACCTTTCTCAAACGATGTTGCTTTACTGACCGAAGCGATGCGTAATACCGATAGCTTTAATTGGGGCTATGATCCTAAACATTTTAATGTACCTGACGGTATCTATGCTTCAAACCCTGACGGCGTAACACGCATTAAAGAAATGCGAGCGATGATCAAGTCATTGCACGACATTGGGTTACGTGTGGTCTTAGATGTTGTTTATAACCATACCAACTCTGCTGGTTTATGGGATAACTCGGTACTAGATAAGTTTGTACCTGGCTATTATCACAGTCGCGACGTTAATACTGGCGCGGTGCAAAATAGCACATGTTGTAGTGATACCGCCCTTGAACATCGCATGATGGACAAGTTGATGGTTGACTCGTTAAAACAGTGGACAGAGCAATATCAGTTTGACGGGTTTCGCTTCGATATCATGAGCCAAGCTTCTAAAACACAGATGTTAGCAGCGCGCGATGCCGTGCAAGCGATTGACCCTGACAATCATTTTTATGGTGAAGGCTGGTATAAAGACTCACGTGGTTTCGAACGCGCCGATCAAGCAAATATGGCGGGCACAGAAATAGCCACTTTTAACGATCGTCTTCGTGACGGTATTCGCAATGCGACTTTATTTAATAACGAAAGTGATTCAGATTATCCATTTCAGCAACAAGACATTGTTAAGTTAGGTATGGCAGGCACGTTAACTGACTATGTATTGAAAAACTTCAACGGCACAGACGCCGCTGGTAGTGCTTTTGGTATGTATGCAAAAGACCCTGCAGATGTGATTAACTATGTATCAAAGCACGATAATGAAACCTTATGGGATAACCTACAGTTTAAGTTGAGCCCAGCAATGGCTAATAGCGAACGAGTTCGTGCACAGAATATATCTCAATCAATTGTATTATTGTCACAAGGTATTCCGTTTTTACAAATGGGGGGCGACTTCCTACGTTCTAAATCTTTAGACCGAAATACTTACGACGCAGGTGATTGGTATAACCTAGTTGATTTCACTTTCGAGCTAAATAACTGGAATAAAGGTTTACCGCTAGACAAAGGTGGCCGAGATGAAAACGAATTAATTACCTTAGCTGCTAGCCCAGCAAGCACTGTTGCAATGACGGATATATTGTTTGCCTCAAATGTATTTAACGAATTTTTATCAATTCGTTCAAGCAGCGCCTTGTTTAGATTAACCACAGCGACAGATATTATTGACCGTGTTGGTTTTCATAATATTGGTAAAAATCAAACGCAAGGTTTAATTGTAATGAGTATTGATGACGGTACCAATCTTAACGATATTGACGCTAATTATGACGCGATCGTGGTTGTGGTAAATGGCAGCAATAGTGAACAAACCCATACTATTGCCTCTGCAAGTGACTTTAGCTTACACCCGTTATTAATCGATTCTGTCGATGGCACTGTTGCTAGTGCTAGCTTTGAGCAAGGTACTGACGAAGGCAGCTTTACTGTTGCTGCGTTAACGACCGCTGTTTTTGTGAAAGTACAAGGCGAAACACAGGGCTTAGGTTTATCAGCTTATGCAACGGCAGGGGCACCAGATGTTGTTCCTTACGGAGATACCGTGCCATTTATTCGTGGTGACATGAATGGTTGGGGTGAAGTTGACGGTTTAACCTACCAAGCTGATGGCATATACCAAGCGAAAATTACCTTTGCTGCAGGAACTTACGGTTTTAAAGTTGCTTCAGGAGATTGGTCAACCATTAACTTAGGTGCACCGGGCTCTGGTGGTGAAGTAGTAGAAGATGAAAGTTTTAGTTTATTACCAGGCAGTAATGATAATTTAAGTATTACCATTGCCGTTGACGGAACTTACCTCTTTTCGCTTGATGCTTCGAATAGCGATGCACCTACTTTGTTAGTAGAAAATGAAGAACCCTTTGTTGGTACTGCTGTGTTTATTCGTGGTGACATGAATGGCTGGAGTGAAGATAACCCACTAGTTTATGTCGGTGACGGTAAGTATCAAGTCACTATTAGCATGACCGCTTCAACACCAAACTTTAAAATAGCCTCTGCTGATTGGTCTACGATAAATATGGGCGCACCTGCGGATGATATGGAGATTTTTGAAGGTGAAGAGCAGTTATTATTATCAGGTAGTAATGATAACTTTAACATGGTCTTTACTGAAGACGGCGATTACACATTTGTCTTTGACGCGTCGAATTTAGCTGAACCTACATTAAGTATATTCTCTGCTGAAATGTTTGGTGCTACTCCTGTATTTATTCGTGGCGACATGAATGGTTGGGGTGAAGTTGATTTACTTAGTTATGATGGCGCTAGTAGTTATTCAGTGGAGATAAACCTAACGGCAGGTGACTATGGTTTTAAAGTTGCTTCGGGTGATTGGTCAACAGTCAATTTAGGTGCACCAGCAGATACTAATGTTGTTACCCTAGACTCATCTTTGTTATTAGTTCAAGACTCGCAAGATAACTTGAGTGTTACAATTACTGAAGATGGCGATTATATCGTTACTGTTGCAGGGCCTAACCCGCAAACACCAACGATAAATATCAGTAAGAAACCGTAATGACGGGTGTAAATTCAGGGTGTAACTTAAGGGGGACTCGCTTTAATTTATAGCTTAATTCATGTCTTTATTAAGCTGTGGATATAATTAAGATAAAGCGTTACCGTTAAATAACATTAAAAAGCTCTCTACTCGGTAGAGAGCTTTTTTTATACCCGAAGAAATTATTTATTTCCAGCTAACTTGTCAAAGCATGAAAATTGACTTAGCTTTGAATACGTATGCATTCTTCTATCCTTAGCTTTGAATACGTATGCATTCTTCTATCCTTAGCTGAATACGTATGCATGCCATATTCATAGGCTTGCATCCACTCTATATTAGGTTTATCTGTAAATGAGCAGATAAAACTATTTTAAATAATTACGTATTAGAAATAAAAACAGTAAACGTAATTACTCTGTACAAAATATGAATGGATCTGGGGAGATACATAGCATGCTAAAATTTACACCAAACAAACTAAGCTTAGCGATACTGTCAAGTGGCATGATAGCGATGAGTGCATCAGCGTTTGCCGCAGAAACACAAAATAGCAATGCAACAGTCAAAGAAAAAGAAATTGAAGTTATTACCGTAACCGGTATTCGTGGCAGCTTACAACGTGCTCAAGCAATAAAAATGAGCACTAACTCAATTGTTGAAGTTATTTCAGCAGAAGATATTGGTAAATTGCCAGACACCAGCATAGCTGAATCTTTATCACGTTTACCGGGCGTAACCGGCGAACGACGCAACGGACGTACGAGCGGTTTATCGGTTCGTGGTTTCAATGAGAACTTCATAGGTACATCACTTAATGGTCGTGAACTATTAGGTATGGGTGATAACCGTGGCGTAGAATTTGATTTATATCCAACTGAAATCGTTTCCAATATTATTGTCTATAAAACGCCAGAAGCCGGGCTTATTTCACAAGGGATCGGCGGAACAATAGACTTACAAACAGTTAGCCCATTAAATGCTGAATCGACGATGACGCTTAATGCCGTTTTTGAGAAAAATGGTGAAGATGCCGCTAACCCAGATTACGACAACAATGGTCATAAAGTTTCTTTTAACTTTGTTGATAAATTCGCTGACGATACCTTAGGCCTTGCATTGGTTTTATCTTCGCAAGAGACGCCACGTCAAGAAGAGCAATTTCGTGCCTGGGGTTATGCTGATACGCCTGAAGGTAACAAAATTTTAGGCGGGCATGACTCTTACGCACGCTCTGCCATGTTAGAACGTGATTCGATTGCAGTGGTTATTGAATACGCACCGACAGATGATTTAAAAATTCAGTTTGACGCATTATATGTTGATTTTAAAGAACATGACGCACGTCGTGGCCTTGAAGAAGGGGGTCCTGTGTGGGGTGGTACAAATTACACTGAAAGCAATATTGAAGACGGTTTAGTAACATCGGGTTACTGGGACGGTTTTCATTCTGTTGTTCGTAACGATGCGAGATCTCAAGAATCAACATTAACCACTTTTGGTTTAAATGTTGAATATTCACTGAACAACGATTGGACCCTAGAAGCGGACATTTCAATGGGTGATGTTGATAAAAGCATTGTCGATGTAGAAAGTTATTCAGGTGTAGGTCGTGCTGGTATTGATGGTCGTCCTTCTGCTGCTCGTTCATGGGAAATGACATCAACAGGCATTATGTATAGCGATCATCCGACATTAGCCGGCGTTGATTATACCGATGAAAGTTTAATGCGCTTAGCGGGTCCTCAAGCATGGGGTGCTCCGGTAATTGGTGGCGATGCCCAAGATGGTTTTGTAAACCGCCCTGAATTTGATGAATCTCTTGACAGTTTTCGTTTACAAACCAATGGTGTTCTTGACTATAGCATTGTCAGTGGCCTTGAATTTGGGATGATTTATTCAGAACGTGAAAAACTTAAAATTAATGAAGGTGACTATTTAACGTCGCCAGAATATCCAGGTGACGCTGCTATTCCAAATATAATAGGTGTTGCCGATTTAAGCTTTATCGGCATTAACGGCGTGCTTGCTTATGACAGTTTAGGACTTTATAACAGTGGTTATTACAAAGCTACAGAAGCGTCTTTAGTACAAACGGATCGTTTAGGTGATACTTATACCATTAAAGAAGAAACCTTAACGCTTTATGCAAAAGTTGATTTAGAAGCTGAGTTTGGCGGCATTTATATGTCGGGTAACTTCGGCGTGCAATATGTTGACGTTGACCAAGCTGCGACAGGTTTCTCTACCGTTGAAAATTCAGCCGGTTATGTAGTGCCTACTGCGGTTGCCGACAGTACTTCATATTCAAACATTCTACCGACGTTAAATTTAAGCTTTGAAATAGCCGAAGGTCAATTTATTCGAACGGCTGCGGGAAAAGTACTAAGTCGCCCTCGTATCGATAATTTACGCCCGAATGCCCGTGCAACATTTGCTTATAACGATGACCAAATTGCGAATCCTGATCCACAAAATGGTCCATGGAGTGGTAGCGCAGGTAATACGCAATTAAAACCGTATGAAGTAAACCAGTTTGATTTATCTTATGAAAATTATTTTGCTGATGATGGTTACTTTGCGGTCTCTTTCTTTTATAAAGATTTGAAAAATTGGCATCGTAGCAACAGCCAATTAACGGACTTTTCTGATGTATACATTCCAGACTTACATCAAGACTCTAATGGTGATGCACCTGCAACGTTAACGGGCTTTGTTGATACCAACTCAGATGGTTTTAAAGGTTTTGTTCGTGGTTACGAATATCAAGCTAGTATCCCATTTAGACTTATACATGAGTCACTTGAAGGTTTCGGCTTAATGATGAGTGCGACATTTTTAGACGGTAAATTAGATGCAACAGAAACTAGTGAAGCAGGGCGAATTCCTGGTTTGTCAGAAGAAAGTTATTCTTTAACCGCCTATTATGAACGTAACGGTTTTGAAATGCGTGTGTCCGGTACTAGGCGTGATGAGTATGTTTCAGAAACCCGTGGTGGTAGCTTGTCTCTCGTTGAAGTTGATGATGCAGGTGGTGAATTTTGGGATGCGCAAATCAGTTACGACTTTTCAGAGTCTGGCATTGAAGCATTACACGGTTTACGTGTGACGTTACAGGGCCAAAACTTAACGGATGAGCCGACAGTAAAACGTGAAGCGTCTGACCCTCGACAAATCAGAGAATATCAATCGTATGGGCGTAACTTTTTGTTAGGTTTGAATTACAAGTTCTAGCCTAAACCTTATGATCTATTAACCGATAAAAAACCTGCTAGTTGTCTAGCAGGTTTTTCTTTTTACCATCATTTTTTATTAGAAAGCACTTAGAAAAACGGTTAGTTTTGTTGTAGTCAAAGCTGTGATAGCGTAATAAAAAATTGATTTCCTTTCAAAAAGAAGCCTAATTATGAATAAGTTAGTCAAAAAAGTCGTGGTGTTAGGTGGTGGTACTGCGGGCTGGATGTCTGCGGCATTAATCAAAAAATTACTCGGTGCAAGTATCTCGGTTGAATTGGTTGAGTCAGACACGATATCTACGGTTGGCGTTGGCGAAGCTACTATTCCACCCATTCAATTATTTAATAGCGTCTTAGGTATTAATGAAGCCGAATTTTTACGTGCAACCAAAGCAACTATTAAGCTTGGTATTAAATTTGAACATTGGAAAATAGCAGGAGAAAGCTATTTTCATAGTTTTGGTGCGGCGGGGAAAAGTACGCCTTTTTGTCAATTTCATCACTATTTAAAACGTGCACAATCCCTAGGTTTAAAAGATAGTTTGTGGGATTACGATCTAAACTACTTATGCGCAACACAAGGCAAGTTCGCTAAAATAAAAACTCAAGACTCGATCATTGAAACCCCATACGCTTACCATTTTGACGCGACCTTATATGGCGAATTCTTACGTAAATTTAGTGAAAACCTTGGCGTAGTTCGCACTGAAGGTTTGGTTAAACAGGTCAAACAATGTCCACAAAGCGGTAATGTTGAATCGTTAGTCTTAAAGAATGGTACTGAAATAACCGGCGACTTATTTATCGACTGCTCAGGTTTCAAAGGGCTATTGATACAACACACATTAAACACCGGCTATGAAGACTGGAGCCATTGGCTTAGGTGTGACCGAGCAGTTGCTGTACCTTCAGAGCGTTTAGCAAAGACACTGCCTTATACTCGCTCAATTGCGCATGCTGGCGGCTGGCAATGGCGTATTCCGCTACAGCATCGTAATGGTAATGGTTTGGTTTATAGTAGTAACCATTACAGCGATGAACAAGCTACAGATTTGATCATGGCGAACCTTGACAGCAAAGCCTTAGCCGACCCTAAAGTGATTCAATTTAAAACCGGTCGTCGACGTAAACAATGGCATAAAAATGTTATCGCCATCGGTTTGTCGAGCGGTTTTCTTGAGCCGTTAGAGTCAACCAGTATTCATTTAATTCAATCGGCCGTAGTGCGTTTAGTTCATATGTTTCCGCATCAGGGCATTAATGACGCTGAAGTTGCAGAGTATAATCGCCAAGCAAAAGTCGAATATGAACAAATTCGCGACTTTATTATCCTGCATTACCATGTGAATCAACGAACCGATAGTCAGTTGTGGCGCGACATGCGCGAAATGGAAATTCCAGACAGCTTGCAGCATAAAATTGAACTATTCAGGCAAAGTGGCAAATTATTTCGTCAGCAAAACGATTTGTTTAACGAAGGTTCATGGCTACAAGTGATGCTAGGACAAGGTATAGAGCCACAAGATTATCATCCGATGGCGAATAATATGCCAGCAGAACAGTTATTGGCCATGCTGAAAAAAATCAAAGAAATTAAACACCAGCCTTTGTCTAAATTGCCAAGTCATGATGATTTTTTAACCTTATTTATGAGGCAGTAAACATTTATTTGTGGAATTGTTTTATAAGTGAATTTACAGTTCATTTGGCAGGGGGATATTCGAAGTAACGTTATAAAAAAGCCGCTAACATATTATATTAGCGGTTTTTTTATTTTTGAATGTTTTACCGAAAGTTATTGCGCTTGATAAATCGCAAAGCTCAGTGCTGGCACTGTAATGCTTAGTTTATTATTTTTTACTTTCATGCTGTGCCCACCACTTTCAATTCCACTACCATGTTCGATGTTAGCTTTACCGCTCTGATATAAAACGTTATAACTATCGCCGTCACCATTTAACATAACTTGCTGCTGACTTGTTGCGGTATTAAATACCACGATATGTGCTTTGTTATTGTCGGCTAAAGTGCGTGAAATAGCGAAAATACCCGCGCTATCTTGTTGATACAATGTTTGTTGCACGCCATTTCTTAAAGCCGGGTAACTATAATAAATATGGCTGTATTGACCGAATAACTTATAGAAAGGGTGCGATAGGTCAAAGTTGTCATCAGCAGTGGTTTTGTTGGTTGCTAAGACATTGTCTTCGTTATAGCTGGCGACCAAAGAGGGCATCATATTTTGTCTGGAGTCTTGATCGCCACCTTTGCCAATAAAGCCTTGTTCGTCGCCGTAATAAATAATCGGCACGCCACGTAAGAAATAGACCATGGCGTGGGCAAGTAAGTTGCGTTGAATAATTTCAGCTTCACTGTAGTTATATTCACTTTTGGCTAGCATATGGGCAAAACGTCCCATGTCATGATTACCGGTAAAGTTTAATAATTGGTTAGCGTTGCTGTTGTGGTCTAAGTAGTCGCTGTCGTTAGCAAATAATTGCCCAAGTTTGTCGGTACCTTGTTGGTCAATTAAGGTATGTTGCAACGTAAAAGCTAAACCAAAATCTAGCACAGATTGCATGTTACCTACTGTGGTATAAGAACTTAACTCTTTACTGTCACCACTATAAACTTCACCGAACATGAAAAACTCAGCAATGCCAATACTTGCTGCATGGTTAACTAATGCGGGAGAAAATTCACTCCAAAATTCCATATTTACGTGCTTAACGGTGTCGATGCGAAAACCGTCAGGTTTAAATTCACTGATGATACTTTGGAAAATATCGATCATGCCTTTAACCACTTCAGGATCGTCGGTATTTATATCATCAAGGCCGGCGAAGTCGCCATAAATAGAGTTTTCACCTTGGTAAGTCGTTTCCCCTTGATTATGATAATACTTTGGATCATTTAGCCAAGCGGGAACTTTTACATTTTCTAACCCCTGTGGAATAACAGGGGTGTAGCTATCGCCACTTGCCACTTGCGCTAGTGACTTATATTGACAAGTTTCGCCTGCAGCTTTTAGCCACTGTAAGCCGTCTTTGCCATAACATTCTTTTGGTTTGATCACATCAGCAGTGTGATTAGTAATAATGTCGAAAAAAACCTTAATATTGTCTTTATGTGCGGCGTTAATAAAACTGATTAAATCTTGATTGCTGCCTAGGTGTGGGTCGATTTCAGTAAAGTCTAATACCCAATAACCATGGTAACCAGCACCACCTTCTTGAATGGTTCGATTACGTAAAATTGGGGTTAACCAAATAGCGCTAATGCCAAGCTCTTTTAAATAAGGCAGCTTCTGCTCAAGACCTTGAATATCGCCACCGTGGTACATGCTTTTATCTGTTTTATCAAAGCCACCCGCTGAAATTGGTTTCGTGGTCGAGCCATGGTCATTACTGGTATCCCCATTATTAAAACGGTCCGGCATAACGAAATAAAATACTTCATCTTCAATAGGGCGTTGCTGATAAGGCAGTAAGTCTTTCGCTGTTTTTCTTGAAACATTAACATCGGAAGTCTTAACGACAGAAGGAGTTAACGGCGTAGCACTTTCTTTTGTCGAAGGCTCAGGACTGCAAGCTACACATAAAGTAGCGCTTAGCCAGATGAATAAATATCGAGAAAGCAACATAGAGCGTTTGGGTCGAATAGATAAAATAAGCATATGATTCACAAATTAATTAACGATTTTTAACATAGTACAAACATCATCGCATTAAGTATAAAAGTTACATACGTATGCATAGGCTAAAAGTCACATTTTAGCCATGCATACGTATGCAGTGATATTGCACTATAACAGATGGCTAATTATGCTTATATTGTCATTGGAAAGGTGACATTTTCCGTTGTTAGCTAGTACACCGCTAACAAAGTTTTTTAGATGTGAATTGGAATATTATGGACATTCAACCTTGGTGGCGTGGAGCCGTTATTTATCAGATTTACCCGCGTAGTTTTATGGATGCCAGTCAAGATGGTATCGGTGATCTAAAAGGTATTATCAACAAACTCCCTTACGTAAATAGTTTAGGGGTCGATGCTATTTGGATTTCACCATTTTTCAAATCCCCGATGAAAGATTTTGGCTACGATATTAGCGATTATCGAGAAATAGACCCAATGTTTGGCACCATGGCTGATTTCGAACAGCTAATGACAACAGCCAAAACACTCGACTTAAAAGTGATTATTGACCAAGTACTTAGCCATACCTCTGATCAACATTTATGGTTCACCGAAAGTCGTCAAGATAGCACTAATGATAAAGCTGATTGGTACGTTTGGGCCGATGCTAATGAAGATGGCACTCCACCGAACAATTGGTTATCAATTTTTGGTGGTTGTGCATGGCAGTGGGAACCCCGTCGTCAGCAGTATTTTTTACATAACTTTTTAACCTCACAACCCGATTTAAACTTCCACAATATAAATGTACGAAAAGCGGTTTTAGACAATGTCGAGTTTTGGTTAAAGCTGGGAGTAGATGGTTTTCGGTTAGACGCAATAAACTTTTGTTTTCATGATAAACAATTGCGCGATAACCCTGCAAAAGCGGTTGAAGACAGACAAGGTCGCGGCTTTAGCGAAGACAATCCTTATGCGTTTCAATATCATTATTACAATAACACTCAACCTGAAAATATTGAGTTTATGGAAGAAATACGTAGCCTCATGGACCAATACCCAGGTGTAGTAACGTTAGGCGAAATATCTTCTGAAGACTCGTTGCATACCATGGCAGAATATACCCAAGGCGATAAGCGTTTACATATGGCTTATAGTTTTGAATTATTAACGCCAGATGGTAGCCCACAATATATTCGAAATACCGTTGAAGCATTAGAAGACAAGCTTGCAGATGGTTGGCCTTGTTGGGCGATAGGAAATCACGACGTAACCAGAGTTGCTACTCGCTGGGCGCAAGCCGAGACTATAAGACAACAAAGTAAAATGTTTAACGCCTTATTAGCCTCTTTACGGGGTAGCGTGTGTACCTATCAAGGTGAAGAACTTGGCCTTATTGAAGCCGATATTAATTTTGCCGATTTACAAGACCCATACGGCATCACTTTTTGGCCAACGTTTAAAGGCCGAGATGGTTGTCGAACGCCAATGCCATGGCAGAAGAATGAGGTCAATGCGGGGTTTTCAGAAAGCCGAACACCTTGGTTACCTGTCGGTAGTGCTCATGCTAATGAAGCTGTCGATATACAAGAACAAAAGTCTGATTCGGTATTAGCTGCTTATCGTACTTTTTTAGGCTGGCGTAAAAGTCAGTTGTGCTTGCAATATGGTGATATAAACTTTATTGAAAGTGATGATGAAAAGTTAGTTTTCATACGTAGCTATCAAGAGGATAAGCAGCAAGAAAAGATATTAGTTGTTGCCAACTTTACTGATAAAGCTATTGAGTATCCCATCAATGACAAGGCGGCTAAGTTGCTAGCGGGTCATGGCTTTGCAGAGGTGACATTGTCAGCAGATACTGAGAATTTAACCGTTGGCGCGTTCCAAATAGCGTATCTTTCAGTTTAAGTAAATGATAACGGCTTAGACGTTTATCAAAGATGCTGTCAGTAAAAGCAAGCATTATTGCTTCAAGATCAGCTTATGATGAAATTAAAAGCTAGTACATTACATGTGCTAGCTTTTTTGTTTTATATCATAGAAAAAAACAATTAATCAATGGCCGGGATTTTCTCTAGCTTTATGTCGTTAACTGTCAGATGTTATGTTTTTATCGCTGGTTTTTGTTGGCTGGCATAATATTTACCCAAAACTACCGTTAATATACCACCAAGCACTATTATTGCCGAAACAGCTAAGCGAAATGTTATTGCTTCAGCCACAAATATAATACCGCCCAATGCCGCGATTATAGGGACAGACAGTTGCAGCACGGCCGCTTGTGTAGCAGAAAGCTGCCGAAGCGCGATATACCATATTGTGTAACCGATTCCAGATGTTATGCCACCAGATAATAAAGCCAATACTATGCCTTCAGATGAATAGTTGATGTTATTCATGGTGAAAATGGCTAAAAGCAACACAAGCGGGGTCGTTCTAAAAAAGTTATAAGCGGTGTCCATGAGCGGATCCTTCGAAGCACGTCCTTTCAAGGTATAAATTCCCCATGCAATACCTGCTGTCGTCATTAGCATAAACCCGGACGCTGACGGTGTAGTAACTTCGGGCAGCACCAGATATATAAAACCGGCAAAGGCAATTACTACGCCAGACCATTCAGTAATATGTAATCTTGTGCCAGAAAAAAGAGCCAGTAATATCATCGTTATCTGAACTGAGCCGAATAAAATAAGTGCGCCAGTGCCAGTATCTAACGAAGTATAAGCATAGGAGAATGTTATCGCGTAGATGAAGAGCATTAAACTCGCCGTCCAGCTTCCTTTAGTCGATGTACTGGTTGCATTTCGAGTTGTGCTTCGAGCAGTACTTACGATGATTAGTAACAGAACAATTGAGCCTGACAATAAGCGGATAACAGTAAAGCTTGCAGCATCAATTGTTTCATAGCCCAATGCCAAACGGCATAAAACCGAGTTAGCGGCAAAGGCAATTAATGCTAAACCAGTAAGCGTGATTGTTTTAAATAAAGTGTTGTTGTTCAATTATTATCCTTATAGCCATTGAATTAGTTTTATAGATTATTTCCACCGCTCAATACAAACTGACATTTTTATGAAAAAAAATATTGCTTTAAAAACTAAAACTAAAACTAAAACTAAAACTAAAACTAATGCTAGTCGTCTTGGATATTACAGCCATTTATATAAAAAAAGACACCTTAAATATATTTTAAGGTGTCTTTAAACTTAGTCAGAACTTAAATTTATTTAAACAAAGAGTAATCTACTACAAATCATTACGTAAATTAGCATAGGTTTCTATATGCTCAGGGTAATGTTGCTTTACGTAGTTAGATATATTGTTATTGCCTCCCAGTTTTTTATCAGCCTTGGCTAAGTTTGTTAAAACCGCTACTACATTACCATTTTCTTTTCCTATGCTTAATTGAGCATGCCTAGCTTGGGCTAAATATTCGATTGCTGTGTGGTTCATTACTGCAGAATTAGATAAAATAATTCGTCTTAATGCTTCCGTGATTTGTGCTGGGCGCTTACCGTTAGGCCATTGACTTGTAACAGGGAAAGGATTTCCTTGCTGGTAGTTAGGGAAATAATACTTAATTGTTGTTTCAAGTTTGGCAATGGTTTCAATTAAATTAACTGCACTAATGGCAGGTAAATTTAACGAAGGGTCTTTTGTATAATTAGGGTATGAGGCAAGGTTATTAAACAACATATTCGCCAGTTCTTGCCGAGTATATTGTGCTACGTAATCAATATCTTTTAGTGATGGGAAGCCCTGCTCTAGAAAAATTTGGTAACTTTTGTGATCAGAAAACGCTAAAGCGCCGAATAATTGCCTGTTAAGTGCTAGGTATTTTTCTTGTTTATGAGGTGGCATACCGTCAAGCAACTGTGTGAAAGAATTGATTACGTCAGCTGATGCTAAATCAGCAAGCATGTCCGGTTTAGACTCTTTAGCTGTGCTTTGTTGCGATACATTTGTGCTAGTTTTCAAGCTAGTGGTTGCAAGATTTATTGCTGATGCTCTTTCAGGTTTAATTTCAACTTGCTCGTTGTTATTAAAGTAAAACAGCGCCACGCCAGCGCATGTTAATACTAATAATGATGAGATAATTTTTTTCATGGTCGACTCCTTTCGCAAAAAATGGCGCTAGATAAAAAAGAAATATGAATGTGGGGACAATAACAAGTTATCACAGGAGGGTTGTTAGAGACAAGTTTGATAATATCTATAATAATCGTGCAGTTAAGTAATGTTAACTTATCGCTACAAGCAGGTGTTTTTTGAAAATAAATATAGCTTTAAAAACTAAAGTTGATGCTAGTCGTCTTGGATATTACAGCTATTTATCTCGTTTTGGCAATCAAACAGACTTAAGCAGCTAAGCACTATTAATTAGTAAATCGACGACCACACTTTCTTACCTCGCTTGGCTCAGAACATGGCCGTTCAAGGCTGTACAAGTAGACTTTGCAAAGCATGCTTGGAGAAGAATGTCAGTTTATCTTATTAACGCTGCTGTACTGAAACCCCGTGAATTTAACGATGTATTTTATTAAACCTAAAGGATATCATGCACTTTTGTTATAAATGAACCAAGCCGATGAGTGATCAAAATAAAGCCTTTATTGCCCTGAGAAATACGCTCTGTTCTTATTCCCCTATTAGCGACGATACTTGGCTAGCTTTTATGGCTATTTGTAAATTTAGGCCGCTAAAAAAGCATAGCTTACTTTATAATATTGGCAATATTCCTTGCTCTTATGCATATGTTTATCAGGGCTTAGTACGATGCTTTGCCTGCGATGAAAAAGGTAATGAATATAACAAGATGTTTTTTGATGAGGGAAAGTTTCCTGGTGCTATGACCGCCTTATTAACCTCGTCACCCTCTATGCTGGCATTTGAAGCGATAGAAGACTCCTTAATTATTGAAATTGATTTTGCTGGTTATAGAAAATTAATGATCGAAAATAACCAGTTAAAATTGTTTCAAATTTATTACTTAGAAAAAAACTGGTTGCTGGCAAAAGATGCCCGTGAAATTGAAATAGTGCAAGACGATGCTACGGCTCGTTATCTACGTTTTATTGATAAACATCCAGAGTTAGTCGAACGTTTGCCGCAATATCACATTGCCTCACACCTTGGCATTACGCCAACGCAGTTAAGCCGAGTGAGAAAAAAAATATAGCTTATTAATCGTGACTAATTGTCTGTGCTTTAGATATTAGCTGATGAGTCATAGGCCTATCAATTTGATGGGCGATTAAAGTTTGTGGTAGCTTGGGTTGCAGCAGGGCTGCAAATTGCTCAACGTCATTAAATTGAGGATCGAGCCACTTGTCTATTAGTGACGATTGTTGCGGTAGTATCAAGGGCATTGCTTTACTGTGAATATGTTTTAGTTTTTCATGTGGCGGCAGGGTTATTACTGAGCAACTCAGTTTGATTTTACCCGTGCTTTGGTGCTGCCATTCTCGACATAAACCTCCGAGTATTAAACCGCCAGACTCTGCTTGCATATCATAATAATGAACCGGCTTTTTATTGACAAATTCAGTCTCACCAAAACCCTTAACCGTAATAATACATCTTGAACTGCGGTACGCTTGATAGCCGGCACTTCCTAAGGTATTAAGTTTATCGTATCGCGTATTAAATGAAGTATATCGAGAAGGCTTAAAATCGTTTTCAGTTTGCTCTAACAATAACCACCAAGTCGCATTTTCTACTCGGCGTTGTTGCCCTACATTTCTGACAATAGAAACAGTATCAGCCGCTTTTACAAAGCGACTATCAATCGGTTTATCGATAACCTTGTTAATTTTTAAGCTGGTATAAAGCTTTTTAACACCACTATCAAAGGTAGTATTGAACCTACCACACATAATTTTATTCCTCATCAGCAACGAGATAGTTTAGCAATGAATTTCAGTTATGTCTCCTTAACAGGTTGCGAGAAATAACCTTTAAAGATGTATGAGCTAATGTTAGTTTGCGCACCTAACTGATCGTTAGGTGAGCTGATTTTTTTTAAATTTATAAAATTAGCTTTAGTAGTGTTGGCTATTTAGTCAACATAGCGGCAAGCCTAGACTGCTCTGATATATCAAAAAGGGCCACAAACTAACGCACGTTTAACTCCAGGCTTTAAATGTTCAAGCCCATCAATGAGTTTTTCATGACCAATTAATACTTCAACAATTTGGCCCGAATAACGGATGGCAGTTTCACGCATCATACCCATCATAGGCCAGCCCCATAAAGATGATATTATTACACCGTCTTGGACAAAATAGGGCTCAGTTAAAAAGCTACAAGACATCACAGCTTCAACCGGACTTCTATTTGTTGGGCTACCACCAACTAAATCAATGATCACTGAATTTTCAGGTATTAAATCTTTGATGTGTTGATTACTGAGCAAGAAATTTTTCCCTCTTAACTCTGCTGATTGCTCAGCCCCGTTGATGACAATATCAGCATCTTTAAGCCAATAATTAATACGACCTTTAGCCGTGTGGGTCCTACCTAATATATGGATGTTTTTTATGCCTTGTTGATGTAATTCATCCAAGGCACCTTGGGCGACATTGCCATATCCAAGAATAACCGCTTTGATATTTTCTTTATTGGCAATAGGTTTACTCTCAGTTAATAAGCCGATGCCATATCTTGCACCCGCTTGCCCTGTTTCATGTAAACATTGAATACGGCGCAGTCCAAATTGTGCGGGTGGATGGCTTGCTCGATAATCAGCTATCGCTTGTTGACCTTGTTCAGATTCAAAGTCATTGATATCAAAAATGTGTGTTCTAAGAGCGCGTAGTTTGTTCAGTATGCCATTGCTATCTTTAAAGGTCTTACTGTCGTAAAAATATAACGCATTCACGCCAGTAGCATCGAGTTCTTCCAATGACGTAGAGGGTTGAATAACTTGTAAAGAACGAGGGCTACGATTTCCGCAACGATTAATTGCGCCACGTACACGTTCACTCCAGCCGATAACTCTTACCCGTAATCCGCCAATGGTATTATCTTCAAAGAAAGGTTTTAATGCTTCGTTCATTGCTACACGGCCAAGAACACGACTATCTGAATCTTGCTTAGGTGATTCACATATTTCTTCCATGGCGATCACGTTGATACGTCTGTCTTGTAGCATTTTTGCTCGGTCTGGGTAAGAGTGAAAGTGCGCCATACAGAATAGCGTACTATTTTCATTCATTTGCTCAATAGAGGAAAGAGCAGGCCCTTTAAACTTAATAATAAGTGCTTTATCTTTATATATTTGTTCAGCCGTTTGCATAATGGCATTATTTGCTATGTATTCGTCGTCACTAAAACCAACACCTTCTCCTGCCCCTAATTCAACATAAACCTTAATGCCAGATTTAACCAATTGACCGACATCACTAGGCACCAAAGCAACACGTCTTTCAAGTCCTCCAGGATTTTCAGGGGACTCTATTTCTTTAACAAGAGCAATGGAGGAATAGCGAGGAAAAGTTGGTGACATATATATATTCTCAAGAGAAAGTGGGCGGTATGATTTGAGGATAACACAAAAGACATGGCAATTTTTTTTATCTCAATTTAAACCAAAAGTTAATCGTGAAAGGCTAAGTTCATGAAAAATAGTAAGCTTGTTGACAAACTTAAACCTTCACTCGGTTGATTCATTCAATCAATAATACAATGTATATTTTTACTATCGCAGCAATTTACTCGCTGAATAAATTTAGCATTAATTGTAGGGTAATGATTATTTAAAAATTCAAGAATGTTGGAATTGTGCTAAATTAGCTTTAAACAATAGGGGGAGGATGTTTAAACAGCCATTAATTATCTGGCGGGTTTTATGTCGGCTGAACATCCATTATTTTAAAGATATCGACAAAACATTTGGTGTTGGCAGTGGAGTCGAAAAAGTACAGTGTTAACGGTACCGAATGGTAATTACTGGTGCGTTGCAAAATAATTAAACTATCAATACTTATCTCAAATACGTGGTTCAGATCTGCATACAAAGCAAATTTATTTGAGATAGTAGGGGTGACAATTTCAGTAAGTATTTAAGTTTGCTGCTCTTGTTTGTAAAAGCGGAGAAGGTTACGTCGCTTCATAGACCGTAATACATTAATTTTTAAGTTATTCTTCTTTTTGTGTAGCTTTTGTTTGTTATTTTTCATTTCTTTGTTTCCTGCCCTATTAAAAATCCATCCTATAAGGTAAATATACCTTCAAACTGAGCTTTTATCAAAAGTAGAGGATAAAAGCTAAAATTGTATGCATACTTTTGTTTAAATTATCCATCAAAACTAAATTCAATAAAGGCTTTACCATATTTAGAATTTAGAGGAATAATAATAACGGCACCTTTAGCTTTATGGTGGATGGTATGGTTTTCACCCGAAACGACCATCGGCGTAGCCATATCAAATTCAAATCCTTTTTCGCTAAGCAGTCTTTTGGCACCACCTGTGACCATATTAGTAATTTCACCAACTAAGTCCGTTATCTCACTATTAACTTCATCTGGAGCTTCCCCCACCATTCCTTTCATAGTAGCAATTGCTAAAGAGGCCTCAAAAGTTATAGATAGCGAACCTTTTGCCTGCTCACTCACCATTCCTATTAAACCAGAAACATCACCGCTAGCCATGTTACTTTTTTTCAAACTAGGCTTCATAGGGGTTAGCTCAAGATGCGCCATTGTAGTCATGACATTGAGTAAGGATGACAAAAAAGGGTTAATAAAGTCTACATTCATGAATATTTACTACATCTTATATGGCTAGTCTTCGATTATTCAATCTTATCTAATATGTAAGATACTTGATAGATATTTTAGTTATTCATGCCATGTATTATGACTATTTTATGGCAAGTGGCAGAAGATTATATATGTGAGCAGATAACTTTCGCTGTTACGCCAGACTAATCAGAAAAACGCCATAGTTAAGAGTCTGTTTTCGTATCAAAGCTGTCTATTTTAAGATGGGGGGAAATGATGAAAATAGCCTACTATTTGTCAGTAATAGTTCTTAGCGTGTTAATTGATAACTTAACGCTTTTAAAATTTAGTTAACTGTTTTACAGAGGATTTTTATTAACTGTAGTGAATCTTGTCGAGCTTAATATCAATAGCCGATTAATTATCATTAACATTAACATTATGTGTAGTTAATCCTTTCTACACATAATGTTAAAAGCGGACAGTTGACTATACGAACAAGGTATTATTGCTCGCTTAACCAAGTCTCAGCTTTAGCGTTTAAACTCTGAAGTTTTGCTCCACTTAGGCCAAACATTTTCTTTAGACAGTTCATAGCCAATTTCATAAAATGCTTGTATGTCTTCAACGGCACCAGACATATCCCAAGCGTCATTATATTCATCACATAGGTTGTGATAACACTTGCCTAAACTTTCTTTAAGCTTAGCGCGTAAGGCTTTAGTTGCTTCATCAACGGGCGTTTTACCACTTTTTGCATATAGCGCAGGAATACCAATGCTAGCAAAAGCGAAATGATCAGAGCGGTAGTATATGCCAGCAGCAGGACGAGGATCCCCTGCAATAACACGGCCTTGCTTCTTCGCAGCAGCGCTAAGGAAGTTATCTAGCTCTGACTGACCTAATCCATAAACAGAAACGTCAGTACTTCGACCGGTAACACCTAAGGCATCCATATTAATATTAGCGACCGTTTTAGCCGCTGGAATAATAGGATTAGCCGCATAAAACTTAGAGCCTAATAGCCCTTGTTCTTCTGCTGTAACGGCCATAATCGTTATTGAACGCTCGGGTGCAACCGGCAGTTTAGCAAATGCTTCAGCGACTTCGATAAGTGCGCCAGTACCCGATGCATTATCTACAGCACCATTATAAACTTGGTCACCCGTTAGGCTGGTATCTTTACCTAAGTGATCCCAGTGCGCAGTATAAAGAATATGTTCATCAGGCTTAGTGGAACCCGGTAAGGTTGCGATAAAGTTATAAGATATCGACTCTTTTACGGTATTTTTAACGGTAATCGACGCAGTTAAATCGCCCATGTCGACATTATAACTACCTTTTGCGGCTTCAGCCTTGGCTTGTTCGAAGTTCAAACCCGCATTAGCAAACAGCTCTTTTGCAACCTCGCTATTTACCCAACCTTCAACGGCAACACGACCTTTATTGAGATCTTCACGAACAAAGCCAAATTGAGGGCCGGTCCAAGAGTGTTCAACCACCGACCAGTTATATGATGCTGGTGCGGTTTCATGAATAATAATGGCACCTTCAGCGCCCTGACGGCTAGCTTCTTCATATTTGTAGGTCCAACGACCGTAATAAGTCATCGCATTACCATTAAATAGCGCAGGATCTTGAGTGGCAAAACCAGGATCATTAACCAAAATAACCACCGTTTTACCTTTAACGTCTAGGCCTTCGTAATCGTTCCAGTTGTACTCTGGGGCATTAACACCATAACCAACAAAGACTAACTCAGAATCTTTAAGTTGTTCAAAATCACTAATGCGACTAGAGCCCATCACCATTTCTGGACCGTATTTATAGTCTTTACCGCCAATAGACAATGTCATGTCGGGTGATGCCTCAATAGACACCATAGGCACTGCTTGTAAAAAACTGTCGCCATTGCCAGGTTTAAAACCAATAGCCGTTAATTGTTTGGTTAAGTAGTCAAGCGTAAGCTCTTCACCTTTGCTTGATGGCGCACGTCCTTCAAATTCATCTGAGGCAAGCACTTTAATATGTTCAATAAGTTGTTCTTTATTAATGCTGTTATAGCTAGCAGTAACGTCTGCTGTTGTATTAGTTTTTACAACATCTGGAGTGCCACAGCCACTTAATAGGGCGAAGGCAAGTAAGGTTAAACCTGTTGTTTTTTTCATATTTTTATTCTTTTATTGAGAATGACGGATGATTATAAACAGATCTTGGAATACTTAGGTAGATTTACTTGCAAAACGAGCGTTCACAAAACAATTCACTGCAACTAAATAGGGAGACTATCAATTGGCATAAATCAATTTGAGTAGAGTAAGCTCAATAGATAAAACGTTGCGGAACATCTGGCTTAATTTAATGATGAAACGGTGTTTTTTAGAAATTAGCAGAATAAGAAATGCTTTATTTTATGGTGATTACCGAGTGATAAACATTTAAATATTGTGGTAAAAAAAGCACCATACTTAACGAATGGTGCTTAATGGAATCTATATTTAGCGGGGGTTCTAAATTACTTCTTAAATCTACGTGATGCTAAACCCATAATACCTAATGCAAAGATAGCAAGAGTTGTTGGCTCTGGAACACTTGTTGTGTAACCACTAAGCTGAACAGCATCTATTTCTTCCCAACTAGCTGTAGCATCAGTTGAAACATGTATCTTTAGACCTTTAACCAAATAGTTGGTCTGCGTCCAATTGACAGTAAAATTAAACGGTACGCCAGCCAAGCTAGTATCTGTGCCGGACCATACAGTATGCAATACATCTAAAGTGTCTAAAACATCTATTTGGGTAACAAAACCATTACCCATAGTTTCTCTTATCATTGCACCATTGGCATACACAGCTGTATTAAAACCAAGTGTTAAATATTCCATTGTTCCATCAGATGAGCTTGGTGCCCAAGAGGTGGCTATATCACCGTAAGAAAATGTATCTGGAGCACCCAAAACTTGAGCCGCTGACCATTCGGTTGAACTCCACTCTGAGCTATAATCAATAACGCTATCAGCCCACTGAGTTATTAAACTTGCATTGGCAACATTAACAAAACAAGTGGCTGACAATAGTAAACTTGCAAAAGCAGTTCTAAAAAATTTCAATTTCATTTGATATTCCTTTTTAATCCCTTGCCATTAATTTTGGTAGGTAATTGTTAAAATAGTGATTTGCAATTGTTAAGCATGAATGGTGCCATTAAGATAAAACTTAATCATTTCAAAGTAGTAAAAAACAACGTTGATATATAAACGTGATAGTGTAAAAAAAACGGACGCAAAGTAACTTATTAACCAATTGAATCAATTAGAGAATATTAGTAATGTTCACTTTTTAAGTGTTTTACATTAGAAATACATTAATCTAGTGAAATTTCAGTGCTAACTTTATTTAAATCACCCAGATAAAAGCTAAAAACTAAGTTAAATCGTCATGTGAACAGTATTATTGCTTGAAACGTAGTTGTACTGATTTGTTGGCATTCAACATTTAGAAAAGATAACAAGAGACTAAACTTATCTAACAAAGAGAGAAAACAGCCAACTAAATGTGAGTTCAAGAGCCGTTTGAATAGATTTGATGTTTTTTAGCGACAGTATTGATGAGTAGATTCCAAGACTGCGTTTTCTAATATATTTTTCATCATAATTATCTGTGAGTAAGCCGATGCGTGGCAATACAGGTATGCACAAACATCGAATCTTACTCATCAGCCGCAAATAGTTTTATCGATAACTCTGAGATATGTTACTTTTTCATTTTGTTTTTTAGCTCGTTCATTGTTGCTTTAGCCGCTACTGATTGTAATAGCTCGGAATTCACCTTAGCTATATCATTTAAACCATGATTGACAATAGAGTCGCTGTTTAAATTCAGGCTCCTTTTTGTCGCTCTTACGGCATAACTAGGATGCGAAGCAATTCGATTAGCTAAAACGAAGGCGGCTTTCATTAACCCTTTGCGGGTGAAATATGTTTGATTAACTATGCCCCATTTTTTTGCTTTTCGGCCAGAAAAAATTGCTGAAGTGTATGCAAGTTCACGAAGTCGTCCGTCAGGTAAATTGAAATGCAAACGTTGTAATGTGCCCATATCTGCGGGAATACCTAATTGCGTTTCCATAATGCTGAAGTAAGAACGGCTAGCCGCCAGACGAATATCGCACGCTGAAATTAAATCAATAGCGCCGCCAATACAGACACCATGAATAGCAGCAATAGTAGGCACAGAGCAATCGACAATTGCTGAAAATGCCCTTTGCATTTTTGAAATTTCAGATTGTAAATGCTCGGTTTTATCATTCGAGCAGTCTTCTGTTGACTCCATAACTTGCAGTAAAAAGTTGATATCTGCACCCGACGAAAATTGTTTGCCTTTACCACTTAATACCACCACATGAATATTGCTTTGTTGGTTAATCCAACGATATGCCTCACCAATTTCAAACCACATTTTTTTATTCATCGCATTTGCCTTATTCGGGCGAGCGAGTTGTAGGTGCATTACATTATTGGTTAGCGTTAATTCTAAATATTCAAAGATTGGCATTTCAGATCCACAATATAAAAAAAAAGTTGATAGTTATTATCAACTAAAGATGACACATCTCAGTCTGTTGAAGCAAGATAAAATAATTATCAGCAAATATATTGGGCAATGCGAAGGTTAATCGTTAAGGTCTTTAAAAGGGTAGGGGATTAAGGGCAGCTTTTTAAGTTAAACCGGTTGGTTTATTTTTCGCCTTGCAACTGCAAGCTAGTTTTAACATTATTTTCTCTAAACAGGAGTGCTTTATTGTGTAAGGTTAAAATCTATATTCCAACACCAAAGAGCTTGATACTGCGGTAATGTTGCCATCATTATTAGTTAGATTTTGGTAATCTTCTGTAGAGCGAACTCCAATAAGTAACCCTAAAGATATTTTGTTCCAGCTATAGCCGAATGCTCCGCTGAGCTGAACACCAGAGAAATCTTTTTCGACATTTTCAAATTCACGTGTTTCGCGGTAAAACCTACTCTAATGTATGCTTTAATGCCTTTAGAAGCTAGGCCAGTGCCATAAAATACTGAAGTATCAAAACCTGATATTTCAATAGCTGAATAGTCATCATGTTCTAAAGTATAGGACTGGATATTTATTGACATAGTATCGCTAAATGCATAAGTCACCGATAAGGAGTGACCTAAAAATTCATCTTTACCATCACCATCACCATCATTATCATTATCGTGATCTATGACTAAAGCATATGAGCCAGCGCCAACGGATAATTGTTTTGTTTTTTGGCGTTATTGATTAGCTTCTGCAATGTTTGAACAAAGTGAGTAAAGCGCTAAGAATGACTGATGTTATTCGTGTGAGTTTCATTTTATTCCTTTTCTTAAAAATAATAGTGATAGTGATAGTGATAGTGAATGTGATTTTTGCTGCAAAATTTATGAATTTACCCTGCCAATTATCTTTAGTTTCAAATAATTGGCACTAAAGTGAGTGCGATAAAATACAGGCAGTAACCGAGATAGCAAAGGTTAAATAACTGCTTAAAAAGTGTTTTGATAACTCCTTAAATATTTCATTAGAATATCAGATTGAGGCTAGTGTAACTGAAAATAATAACCGAATTAAATATTTAGGATAAACGGCGTTATAGCAATATGTATGGCAAAGCAGGGGGAATTTAATAGCAACTTCATCAATTTACACTGAGAAGGTAATAGCTATTAACTCATAACTTCTTTATCTAATAAATTAACTTTTAAATTAACTTTTAAATTAACTTTTAAATTAACTTTTAAATCCATGTTTTTAACATATAGTTAACAAGGTATTTTTTAAACGGAACAAAAATAAAAGGGAATTTTATTGATGATTACAAAAAAATTACTTGTTTGTGTGGCCTTATCTTCTTTCTGGCTTGCTTCTTATTCTGAAGGTGTATCGATTGATTTTCCTGATCCTATAGGCCCTGGCTTGGGTGGTTCTGGTGATACTTATGTTGCGCCTAAAACTTATACCTATAATTACAATGAATTGAATAATGTAGAAACAAACGTTGCTACGCTAACAACAGCTTTGTTGGGCGACAAAATTGACCCTGGCACGGGAAGTTTAAGTTTTTCACATACGGATGTTTCAATACCGGGTAATTTTAATATCAATGTCGCTATAAGCCGAACATTGTCAGATCCTTTAAATTGGTATAAAGAAACGAGAGATATAGGTAACTGGAGTCTTGAGATTCCCCATGTTCGCTCTAATTACGTAACTAGTTTAGACAGCTCATATACGGGAGCACAATACGGAGCAAGACCCGCTTGGGCAACCAATAAAGCTTGTTCTTCTGGCTTAAACAATAACCCTAATTTTTTAAAGTCATTTTCACCCAGACTTGGGGGAAATACTCCTACCAGTTATAGCTTAACAAAAAGTGATTACTGGAGTGGTGATACCGTGTCTATTCCGGGGGTAGGGAGTGGTAAACTTCTGCAATATGGCGCTACTAAAAAGACCACTAATAATTGGCGTGTTAAGTGCGTTACAGTAGGTGGTGTCAACAGTTTTGAAGTAACTATTCCAAATGGTACCAAATATGTTTTTAGCCACTTAAAAAAGGTTAATTCATTAAAGAAAATCTACATGGGAGCACAGCCAACACTACTTAGTGGCCAAGGTGGCGCCCCAAACCCGCCTATTGGTTCAGAATTAGGACGAGGCCCCGAGAGAGATAGTCGTACGGGAATGCAAAATGTTCAAGTTTTTATGCAGGTTACAACAATTACCGATAGGTTCGGTAATTGGGTGAAATACGACTATGATAGTGCTGGTAACCTTGACAAAATTAGAGCGTCTGATGGGCGTTTGATAGACGTTAGCTTTTCTGGCGGACGTTTAACAACAGTGAATGCCAATGGCCGTATTTGGCGCTACTACTACGACTCTCCAACAAGTTCGAGCTCATATTATAAGTTATCTCAAGTTAAAAGACCTGATAATCAAAGTTGGAAATTTGAGTACTTAGGTACTTATTGGGCAGACAGTCTAATTGGTGAAATGACGCCAATGAATGCTTCTAGCCCAACTTCATGCTTTGCGTTGGGCGGTGGTCCTTTCGTTGAACTAACTCATCCTAATGGCGCTGTTGGAGAGTTCACCCTTGCAGAACGTTGCATGGGGCAAGCGCGTGTACCCAAAATTGAAACATTTAACAAATATGGGCAAGGTAGTGTTTACCAAAACTATGAACTGCCTATTGTAAGTAAGCAGTATGCAATTGCTGGCAAGACGATTAGCTTTAATGATGGTACAGACTACACTTGGGAATACGAATACGGCCGCGTAGCCGGATATTTTTATGGCGATTCTTTGCCGTATGCTAATCATTTAAAGTTATTTAAATTTTCTTCTTCTGCCGATATCAGTTTTATAAGCCATAACATCGCTGATTTAAATTCTACATTAGAAATTGGGCCAGATGGCTCTTACTATTTATCGCTATTCGACCGACGTTATGGCTACTCAAATGGCAATAAACTTTATACTGCCATATATAATAAAAATTTAGACCTCGTATCTTATTCTTCCCATAAATACGCAACTAGTTCAACAAACTATGGCGATAGTAGAAATTGGACCATAAGTACATACCCTGCTTTTATAAAAGCGCTACCACCTGAATTTAGTGGTAAAACATCATTTGACCAAGGTATTTCAGGTACGCGCGTTCAACGCTCTATTGAAAATAAGTCAACGCTGTTAGATAGTAATTCTAAAACGAACTATATTAATAGGTTTTCTAGTTTTAACAGCTATGAAAAGCCTACGGCTATAACTCAAACAGGGCCTTCAGGCACTAGAACTATCGCGCTGGGGTACACCAGTAATACCAGCCAATGGATTCTAAACCAGCCAACAACGGTTGATATGCGCTTAAATTCAGGCAGCATGAAACGTTTATCGGAAAAAACATATCATAGTAAAAGTGCAAGTAGTTTAGCCTATCGTTTTAACTTAAAAGAAGATAAGTGGTTTGGTGCCACACGAAAAAGCTACCCAACGTATCACACAGCAACAGGTATGATTGGTCAAATAAAAGACGTTGACCAGCATGAAAATACAAGTGGCAATAAACGTAGAGTAACCTTCTCAAATTATAAACGTGGCAAGGCTCAAACCATTAGGGTGCCGAAACGATACGCATCGGGCACTATGGCGATGTTAAAGTCTATAGATAATAACGGCTGGGTGTTATCGACTACCGATTTCAACGGAACATCAACAAGATATAAATATGATTCAATTGGTCTTATTAAGGCGGTAAATTTTCAAGCAGATGGTACTTATGGAAACTGGGAAGATTTATATTTCAATTATTCGTACCCGAGTACCGGGGGGCTGGTTAGAACTCAATACCAATGTATTGTTAACTCAAGCATGACAGGTTGTAGTTCTAGTTCTTCATTAACAACAACTGAAACCTATGATGAAATGCTTCGTTTGAAGAGAACTAAAGCAAGTGGTAGCGGTATTAATCGTTATCAATTATTTGATTACGACTCAAACAATAAAAGAACGTTTCAATCATTTAGTAGCATTAATGCAAATGAAAGCCGGGGTGTTCGCAGTGTATATGACGCCCTGCAACGACTTGATAAAAGCACGACTAGCGGGTTGGGTACCACATCTTTAACCTACCTTGCTAATAACAAAGTGCAAACAACTGATGGCCGAAATTATAAAACGACGGCAACATACCGAGCGTTTTCTTCACCCAGTTACCAACTCGCTACCGAAATAAAGTCACCAGAAAATGTGACAACAAAAACCGCGTATGACATGTTCGGAAATGTTCAATCGATAACGCAATCTGGTAACGGTTTATCGCAAACAGAATACAGATACTACGACTCGCACAATAATCTATGCCTAATTAAACGTAAAGATGTTGGAAATACCCGCACAAGCTTTAATTTACTCGGCGAGTTAAATTGGTCTGCTCAAGGGGCTGTTTCCAGTTGTAGTAGCTCAAAACCTAGCTATTCTGTTAATTTTTCATACGACAATTTAGGCAGTAACCATAGGGTATTATTTCCGGATAGTTCACCTGATCAAACATATAATTTGGATAATAATGGTAATTTATTAACTTTAACGGCGGGAAGTGTTACTTCTGAATACACATATAACAACTTGAACATGCTTGAGCTAGAAAGCATTAAAACGCCAACCAGAGCTAAATTAACTGTTAATTATGTTTATAATCAGCAAAAACAGATCAGCAGTATTATTTATCCTAATAACCATAGGGTCTATACGTATCCTAATGCTTTTGGGCAGTCTACAAAAGTTCATCGCAGCGGAAGAACGTACCTAAGCAATGGCCGTTATCACGCAAATGGCATGGTGAAGTCATACACTAGTGGTAATGGTGTAGCGCACTTAACGTCGCTTCATTCAGCAAGCGACCTGCCAAGAGAAATGAAGTATTACAAAGGCACATCGACCGTAGCAAAGTTTAATTATCTTTATGATGCAAGTGGCAACATTACAAGAATATTAGACGGTGTTGATAATGGTTATAGCATTAATACCATGCAATATGACGGTTTAGACCGACTTACGCGCATATATGGTAATTCTAAAAGAGGAAGCACTACGCTTAGATACGATACTTTAGGTAATATTGACTATTATTCAAATAAGAACAGAACATTAAATTACTATTATGACAGAACGAATAACTTACTCGACCGTGTGATTAGCTCAGGTGCCAAAGACAAAGATTACAACTACTTTAACTACGATGCCAGAGGCAATGTAACCCATAATAGTCACTTTGCTATGAGCTACAATTTAGCGAATCAAATGTCGGCAGCTAATGGCAACAGTTATTTATATGACGGCCATAACAAGCGTGTGTATGAGAATGAAAAAGGTGCTGTAAGTTATAGTTTCTACTCGCAAAATGGGCCGCTGCTCTATAGAGAGGAACAGGGAGTTGGCACAAACTATATTTACTTAGCTAATAAACTTATTGCTAAAGATAAAGGTGGTACTGTTACCTATTTGCATACTGACAATTTAGGTAGCCCAGTTGCACAAACTAGCGCTTCGGGCAGTGTTACAAAAAGAATGCATTACTTGGCTTTCGGTGAATCTATAGAAACGCATAGTAATGATGTAGGCTACACAGGTCATAAATTTGATGCTGATACGGGTTTAAGTTATATGCAGGCACGATACTATGATCCAGTTATCGGGCGTTTTTACTCGAATGATCCTGTTGGATATACGGCTAAAAATCCTGTAATGTCGTTTAATCGTTATATGTATGTTAATAACAATCCATATAAATATACTGATCCTAATGGAGAATATTTATTGGAGTTGGTTGGCATGGCCATTGGAGGATACAATGCATATCAAGCCGCTAGTCAATCTGGCAGTAAAGGATGGGACCTAGCAGGTAAAACCGCAGTTGGCGCAGCAGTGGGATTAATTACAGGAAAAGCTGCGGCGGTTGGGCTTCTCAAAGTAGGCTTACAGGCAGGGTTTAAGGCTGCATCTAAACTTACTACTGGTCAAGTCGTTACTAATGTTGCAGGTGCAACTCTCACCGGCGGTGCAACTGGGGCTATTGTCAAGGCCGGTACTGATATAATGGCTACAGGTTCAACAAGTATGGAAAGCATTAAAGAAGCCGGTGTGAAAAGTGCTTTCAACGCAGGTATAGGAACAGCGATAACTATGGTTATTGCGCCTATCAATGCAGTAGCAGCGGTAAACACTTTGGTATTGGAAGTTGCAACGAATTCTGCAGGCTCTAAAAAACCAAAACAAAAATAAAAATGTACTGAAGGTTCTTGCAGCTAACGTAGTTAGTCTAGTAAAAATAGATAGTGAAGTTAATTGGGAGGTTTCGATGATTGTTACTACGACTAATTACTTAGTAGTTTTGACAATTTTAGTAATAGGTACTGTTGCATCATTGGTTGGTTATTTCAACGTTTCTTACTTTGCATGCAGTCCATTGCTGACCTCTCTTGTCCTATTATGGTCAGCTGTGTGGGGGACCTCCTTTAAATTAGGACGTGATAGATTTGAAAAAATACGATTTAAGAGAAAGGTATTTAGCGTTGAATATGAAGATATTACATGTATAAAGAATTTGGGTTTAGGGTTTTACGTTTTAATAAAGAATCGCAAACTCCCGGTGTTTTTTATTACTTTTTTACCCAATGAAAAAATAGACATTAAAAAATATTTGGAAAAAAAAATGAGTGAAAATAAAGATGATTCAACAGTAATAAGTAAATCAAAAAATCAACTTATATTTCCTATGTTTGTATTGATAGCCGGTATTCTTGGTCTAATAACTAATGTGAGTAATTACCTTGAACGCCCAAGCTATGAAGACCTAATCTCTGTTATTGGTAAAATAAATAAATTAACGTTTGATGAGTTTGATATTAAGTTTACTTTGATGGATATTGAAAAAAACTTTATATACCCAACAAAGTTTGGCGCTAGAGAAATCATTGAACTCAAACTGAAAAAAGATATTGTTCCAGTTGTTGAGGTCTTAATCGACGAAAAAAATGCTCAAGCACAATATCAAGTTTATGAGATGTATTTAGATAAAAGTAATATAAGATCTTATAGTGAAGTAATCAGCGAATTAGAAAGGATTGATGGCATTTTTATTCTTATATCTTTGCTTTTAATTTTAATTGGAGGGATGTGGGCAAGAAAAAAATAGAAGACACCCACTAACAAAAATAGAAGACACCCACCCAAATTTTCTTTCAATTTACCTAGTGAAGCCCCGCATTTATTGAGGAGTTTTATAGCTGTCTGTTAATGGGGTGGCTAATATCAACAACAGAATATACTTATTCAGATAGCTCTGAGTCGTTGGCACCTTTTGATCGTGAAGGTGGCGGGTTCTTGATGGAATGATGGCGTCTCTTTATTGGGGAAGTGGTCTGGTATGGGGGGAATCTACAATATTGAGCAACATTAATTAATTTTTTCAATCACCGCATAATTCTTATTGCAAATAATTCTCATTTCTATATCATTCCGTTTTTTTGTTAATACCATAAAAATATGTCTACTCATCAACTTATTCGTTTTTCCCGTACTGCTCGGCTACTACATTGGCTGTCTGCTATAGTCATTTTATGGGCTATAGGCTCAGGCTTCTTTATTGTTTTGATGAGGCCTGAAAAAGCCGTTATAGCTAATATAGCTGAGCTAAATATTGCCATTACTCTGTTATTTATTCCTGTTTTTATTTTTCGCCTGCTCGTAGCCTACTTTAATGAGAAACCCAGCACGCCAAACCTGAGCATTCAACAGCAGAATATCGCTAACAAAGTTCATGTATTGATCTATGGCGTGGTATGCACGGTGTTAATTAGTGGCGTGTTAATGATGGAGCATGAAATAAAGGTCTTTAATTGGTTTGTAGTACCAGAAATTCTAGATAAAGGGCTTATGACACAGACCTTTTTTATCTTGCATAGAGTCGCGAATATAATATTGTCGCTATTATTAATAATGCATATCGTTGCGGTAATAAAGCATCAACTAAACGGAGTCCCATTACTTAAAAAAATGATTTAAATTATAAGTTTAAACCTAATTATTTGTTTGGTTAGCTATTTAATATTTGAAACTTAACTAGGACACTCATAGTTAAATTAGTACTTACAATTATATCAACGGAATTAATACCACACGGTCAAAGCGACCTCAAAAGAGGCTAAACAAAATGAGGAATATTACTGATGTGGCTAAATAAGCGGAAAGCTTCACTAGTAAGATTTTTTAATATCAAAAAAATAGTAGACATCTTCTGCGATGGATATAATGAAAAGACAAACACTCTGGTATGTGTGCCTGTCTCATATAACTTAAGAGCGACCAGAAGCCGTACACTGCCACGGTGGTCCCATTCCTGGATTCTTACAGTTTACATAAGGTGTTTTAGTTGAATTTGCTTTCTGTCGCCAAGCTGCGATTGCGGAGTCAGTAGTTTGAGCTTCTGTTCCGCCATAGGCTGAAACGCTGTAATATTTACCTGAAGGGGTTGTGCTGATATATCCTGTGCATTGCCAAGGAGGTCCCATACTTGGTCTACTACAAGTAATGCTCACATTACGGCCATTAGCCCAATTCAGAACACTTTGTGTAGCGTCCGCTTTTGTTCCGCTAAATGCAGTAAAACTGGTAGCGGCATTCGCAGCCGCGGAGACTAAAATCATCATAGATAATAGCCCAATACTTAGAAACTTATTGTTCATTTTAAACATCCATTTTATAGTGACCCAAGGTTAGGGGTGGTAATGTTTGTTGCCACAATGTTAATTTAACGTTAAAAGACAGCGCTGTCAATTGTTCGGTTGAACCAATAATTACCTTTTAAATCAGAAATTAAAAAGATCTGAGCCGTTTTAAATGACTTTCTCTTATCAAAAGTAACAATTCTAAATAAGGTAAAGTCTAATGCCTCACTGTTAATTTTCACGTAAAAGTGACCCACCCTAGCGGTCATATTGTGACCATCATTTGACTTCAGTTTCTAGTCATTTTTCCTTGTTTTCTTTTTTATTGATTCTTTAAAGCGGTAACTATCATTGCCTGTTTCAATGATATGGCCGTGATGAGTCAGTCTATCAAGCAATGCTGTTGTCATTTTGGCATCACCAAATACTTTCGGCCACTCAATAAAACTTGAATTAGTAGTAATGATCACACTGGTCGTTTCGTAGAGTTTGCTTAGTAAGTGAAACAATAAAGTGCTTCCTGCTTGGCTAAAAGGTACATAACCCAATTTGTCGAGTATGACGACATCAACATTCATCAAGCGGTTGGCAAAACGCCCAACATGACCATTTTGTTTTTCCAGCTCTAGCGCATTAACAAGTTAAATCGTTGATAAAAACCTCACCCGTAAATGATGATGCTGTATTGCTTGTACCGCCAAAGCGGTAGCAAGGTGAGTTTTTCCTGTGCCAGGGCCACCAATAAAAACAACGTTCTGGTTATTTTCTATAAATTCACACCGATGTAATCCTTTAATTAAATACTCATCCACACAACTTTCTGTGAAGTGAAGTTCATATAAGTCACGATAAGCGGGGAATTTTGCCACATTCAGTTGATAAGCTATCGAACGAACCTCCCTGTCAGAGACTTCAGCCTTAAGTAACGTTTCTAATATCGGCAGTGCTTGCTGATAAATCGGTGAGTTTTGCTCGCCAATGGCGAGCAAAAAAGCCAGATTGAAAATCAATCTGGCTTTAGCAAAAGAAGGCTATGTTTGCCCACTTTTTTCAACAATAAACTATTCAGTAATAGGAACGTGTCAAACCTATGCTAAATTATTTATATTGTTAAAACTTCACACTTGCACTAACAAAGTATCGCGTTCCGTATTCATCGATGATATGTGGCTGTTTAGCCGCGGTATCGTTTTGTACTAGCGCTTCATTAAACATATTGACAACCTCAAAAGATAAATCGATGTTATCTGTGGCATGCCATACAACAGATGCGTCTACCTGGTCATAAGCTTCGGCAAGTGCCCAAGGCTCTTCACTACTCACCATCCATTCATCTCTTGCGTTATAAGCAATACGGGCACTAAACATGTCATTTTCATAGTATCCAGCTAAATTATAAGAATTTTGTGAAACACCATGCATTTGTACTTTTATACCCGCTGAATTGGTTAACTCACTATCGGTATAAGTATAATTTGCTTGTACACCAAAACCGTTGCCAAAGTCTTGTTGATATTGTAATTCAAAACCACTAACCACTGCTGAGCCGACATTTCGATATCGAGTCACTTGACAGGTTGTTGAACAGCCCTCTAAATTTTCTGTCGCGACACTTTTTTCTATATAATCATTAATATTTTTTTGAAAAATAGTACCACTGACCAAAGATGAGTCATTAAAGTACCATTCTAAACCAATATCATATTGATCAGACTTATAAGGTTTTATATCAGGACTACCTATAGTCGCAGTTCCCATTGAAGCGGACTTAATGGCTGCCATTTTCATCGCATCATAGTTAGGTCTTGAAACCGTTGAGCCCGCTGCAAAACGAAATAACAAGTTATCACTAAGCTCGCCCACTAGGTTTATGCTTGGCAGAATATTTGTATAGCTACTCTTGTCTGTTAAGTAGTCATTTGGGTTGTTTTCACCATTCATGCCTTTACCCAATACGTCGGTATCGACAAGACGTAAACCAACATTACCTCGAAAGCCTTCACCAGAAAAGTTACCTTTGATATAAGCGGCAGTGATTTTTTCTTCGATTGAAAAGTCTGTTTTAATATATAGCGCACCTTGGTTTTTTTGACCATAATCCCACAGCTTATCGGCATCAGCGACTGCAAATCCGGTCAGGCTGCCACCTCTAGCATGCTCACCATGTAAGCCTGAGATATGACCATCATTAAAATCATCTAACGTTAAGCCTTCTGCCATGGCATTTTCAATATTAACGTTATTCCAATCAATACGTGCACTAAAGGTTTGTTCTTGGTATTTAAGGCCGACATCAATCGTGGTAAAAATACCTTTATCGAGGATGTAAGATAAATCAGCTTGATAATAACTTATGTCATTATCATATTTTATTTCTAAATAGGTAAACTCGTTGTAAAGTTCCATTGCTTTATGATCATTTGGATAATCTGGATTATCCAAATGAAACTCAACAGGGCCGCTTAAGTCAAAAGTGTAACTAGTATTATTTTTGTCTGAGTGATTACCCCACCAAGTACTCGTTTGCATAGTGCGCGACTTACTTTTGGACTGACCTATAACGGTATGTAGGCTCCAATTATCACTTTCATAATCCATAGTTATGTTAATTATGTCAGTTTTTATGTCAGGGCTACGTAGAACAGTATTATTGAAAAATGGTACTTCAAAGCCATCTTGACTCGCTGGCGTTACCCTAGCACTTGAAACTGCGCCTTGATCATTATATACAATACTATCAGCCTCAATGACTCCACCTCGGTGTAAAAAAGCAAACAGCGCGGTATTTCTGTGTGGCTGTTTAATATGAAAATCATTGTAATCTAGCGCAAAACTCAAATTATCTGTTGCTACATATTGTAACGTTGCTTGTGAACTCGTTCGTTCTCGCTCTTCTTCAAAAACAATAGAGCTAAAGCCAACAGGTGTACTTTGTGGGTTGCCATTGTTATCTGATATCCACGTGCGCTCTTCTGAAGCGCCAAATGTGCGCAAAGTTTCACGAACAACATCCATTTTTTCAACTGAGTGAGCAAGCAAAATACCAAAGTTTTCATTAGTATTTTTCCAGCTATATAAGCCAGAAATCGACGGCTGTGCATCATCAGCTAATGAATTGTATGAGCTTTCGACGGAGCCGAAAAAGGTGTTGGCATCTAAATCAAGTGGCTTTCTAGTTTTAAGATTAACCGTACCACCCATGCCACCTTCATTATTTTGGGCTTCTACTGATTTATAGACTTCCAAACCAGCAACTTGCTCAGCAGAAACCATTTCAAAATTAAAGTTACGGGGAATACCCGCTAAATCAAACCAGCCCGCACTAGCGACATTCTGACCATTTAGTAACAAAATACTGTGTTCTGGTGCAGTACCACGAATAGTGACACCATCAACTTCACCAAAACCACGAGAAACGGTCACACCTGGGATACGTTGTAGCGCGTCGCCAATGTTTTTATCAGGAAAGTCGCCAATATCTTCTGCAGAGATTGTATCTATTACCGAGCCACTAAATCGCTTATTATTTAATGCTTGTGTCAAACTGCCGCGAATACCTTTCACTGCAATAACTTCAATTTCACTTTTATTTTTGAGTTTGTTGTCTGCAGTTTCTGCAGCAGAAACATTATTCATGACGCCGACTAACGCAATAGTACTGAATGAAATGTAGCGCATCGCGGTATTTTTTTTAATTAAATTAACTCGTTTTAATGACATATTATTCCCCTCTCACTTGTTGTAATTTTAAGTTATTAGTTTTATAAACCTTATTTTTATAAGCTTTGTTTAATTATTACCTTTATGTAAAATGTTTTTACTAATACAATAATCAATCATTTTGACTAAATGTCAATTAATTATTAACAATAAATATTTTACTCTGTTATTTGTTGTTCAAGAAGTTGTTTTGCAAGTGTTTTTGCGCTAACTGAACGGCTTGAGTAAGCACAAATGTAAGTGCTTATTTCGCTGGTTTGACTTACTTTTTTTAACTCGTAATCTGATCTAAGTGCCAGCAGTAATAGCTTTTTACCAAATATCTGCTGAGCTTGCTTAATTCGGAAACACTGCTCTTGTTGTGGAAAAACATCCCCTGGTAAAGGGTAGTCCTCGGTCAATAAAACCATGAGCCGTTGCGAATCAATGGGCTTATTACCTGCCAATATTTGTGAAAAATCTTCATAAGGTAAATAGGTCACTCTTGCCCCTAATTGCCGTAATTGTTGATAAAAAACTTGGCTCGCAGGAACCGCATCATTAGGACCTATACCACGACTATTCACTAAGTTTTCGTAATTTATGGGGTTAACAGCACAAGTAAAATAAAAGTCATTTTGGCCTATAGGCCATAAACCTTCATCATTTTTTAGCACCTTAATCGCTCGTTCAGCTATTTTTTCTGCAGTTTTTTCACTCTGCTCTTTTCGAAAAATAGGCGTTGTTTTTTTAATTTCAACTTGTTGATATTTAAAAGACAAAACATGCTTTAACGTTTCATCAAGCTGCTCTAAACTGAGCTCTCCGCTCTTTACCGCCTCAACAACGCCATTAATTGTATCTTGCTGTATTTGCTTATAAGGCGTTGTCTCATTCTCATAATGCTCTTCACTTAGCATAACCAAGTGTGCGCCCGCTTTAAGCGCTAAAATAGCTGCTTCGCTGGGCGAATAGTTTTTCCGCATTGCCCACATATTCATGCTGTCAGTAATAATTAACCCTTTAAAACCAAGCTTATCCTTTAATAACTCTGTCAGTATTTTTTTAGAAAGGGTTGCAGGGTATTTGGCATCAATCGCTGGGTAGTTGATATGCGCCGTCATAATTAAAGCAACACCGTTTTCAATCGCGGCAATAAAGGGCTGCAAGTCTTCACTAAGTAGTTGTGTTAAATTTTTACTTACTTCGGGTAACGCTCTGTGGCTATCGGTTGCAGTATCACCATGGCCTGGAAAATGTTTGGCACAAGCCAAATTTCCAGTACGGTTAATACCTGTAACCGCGGCAGCAACGTGTTGTGCTACATGTGCAGGCAACTCACCAAAGGCCCTTTGCCCTATGATAGGATTATCTGGGTTGCTGTTAACATCAGCACAAGGTGAAAGTAGGGTGTTATAACCAATAGCTTGCATTTGCTCGGCAAATATTTGATACATTTTTTCCGTTAAGCTCAAATCATTAGCAGCGCCTAAGGCTAAGTTTCCCGGCCCTAAGTCTGTTTCTTTAGTCAATATTCCCCATGATCCCTCTTGATCAACAGCTAATAATAGCGGCGCATCACAAGCACGTAACGCCGCTTCTTTTTGTAATTGACTCGATAATATTTCAGCTTCTTTTAACGTGTTGGCATTATCATCTGTCAGATAAAAACCACCAACATGCATATGTTTAACTAAATCGAGCGCGTAAGCACTATCCTGTCCTGCAAAAGCTAAGATAAATAACTGTCCTACTTTTTCCTCTATGGTAAGCGTTGAAAGTAGTTGCTCTATTTTTTTCACATGGTTCATCTCACTTTCCTTAGGCACAGCGAATTCCTGTCGCGAGTATCGTGGCATTACACCTACTCTCGATTTTAGTTATTATGGGTAAACGTGGTGGTAGGCTAAGCGGCTATTTTTTTAGCGCCGGTAATAAGCCCGACTAGATCTTCTTTTGTCACTTCAGCGACGGCCACATCAGCAACAGAGCGTCCTTGATACAAAACCACCGCCCGATCACAGGTTTCAACTACGTGCTGCATGTTATGACTGATCAATAAAACGGCAACACCTTGTGAGCTAATAATTTTAATTAAGTCATTTACTTGTGCGCTTTGTTCTACCCCAAGTGCTGCTGTAGGTTCATCCATTATGACAATGTCGGCTCCCCAGTTTACTGCTCTTGCAATTGCTATTGCTTGGCGTTGGCCACCGGATAGGTTATGAATTTGCTCTTTATATGAAGGGATCCGCGTATTTAATCGATTTAACGACTTTCTTGCTCTTTTTGTCATAGCTTTTGTATCAAGCCAACCTAACCAACGAAGTAGTGGGTTTTTGTGTTTTATTTCTCGATTAAGAAACAAGTTCTGCACAATATTAAATTCTGGAATCATGGCAAGATCTTGAAAAACTGTCTCTATACCTACCGCTCTAGCATCTTCTGGTGAGTTTATAAAAACAGCATTACCGTTGACTTTAATTTCACCACTGTCTGGCGCATGAATACCTGAAATACATTTAACTAAAGTAGACTTACCTGCGCCGTTGTCTCCTAATAGACCAACAACTTCACCTTTATTTATAGTAAATGTAACGCCTTGCAGTGCATGCACACCGCCAAAGCTTTTGGTAATTGAAGCAAGCTCTAATGCAACTTGATCTAATGCTGATCTAACCATGTCGTAACTCCTTAACACCAATTGCAACAGCCATAACCAAAATAATACCACGAGCAATCATCTGCTCATTGGTTGAAAATCCTGACAAAATCAAACCGTTATTGATAATTCCCATTAACCATGAACCTAAAATAGCGCCAATAATGCATGCTCGACCACCAAACAAACTCGTTCCGCCAATGGCAACCGCAGCAATCACAGTTAACAAGTCGGCTTCGCCTAAGGTATATCGCGCACCATGTAAACGACCTGCATATAACAAACCAGCCAATGCCGCAGCTGTTGACGAAGCAATTAATGCATATAAGCGCACTCGAGTTACTTTTATGCCCATGGCTCTGGCAGCAAAAGGATTACCACCAACCGCTAATAAATGTCGACCTGCAGAAAGTTTGTTTAATATAATATAAGCACAACCACCAATCACTACCGTCCAAAAAAGTAATATTGGCATGCCTAAGACCTTGCCTGAGCCAAAAAAGAAGGTGAAATCTTGATTAATAATGGGTACTGACTCTAAATTAGTTAATTGTCGGGCTATGCCTGTAACTATACCCATAGTACCTAATGTAATAAGCAGTGAAGAAACTTGTAAACGCTCAATCAGTAACCCATTAATCAAGCCAACAGTAACACCAACCAATAACGCTCCTATAACGGCTAATGGAATGCCGGTATGTTGTAATAATAGCGCGCCAACTAAAGCACTTAATGCCACAACAGAGCCAATAGATAAGTCAATATGCCCTACCGCTAACGCGAAAGTTAAACCGACAGCCATAATAGTTAAAGGCGCCGTTTGTTTAACAATATTCATAAAGTTAGATAAAGTTAAAAAAGCAGTATCATGCAACAGCACAGCAAAAAATAATAAAACAAAGAAGAAAATGTAATAAATAAAAGCTTCTCTTTGCAGAGCTATTTGCTTAAGTTGATTAAAAGATAAAGTTTGTATGCTCATAGTGATCCCTTTACCGCTGTAATGCTTGTGTTAATAACTTAGGTAAAGGCTTTTTAAATGCTTGCTGCCATGCCAAAGTAATGTTGTTTTTAGTTACTTTATCAAAAGGTACAATAGTGACTTCAGCTGCCGATTGCCCTAGTACTGCCGCGGCACCTAATTTAGCCATTGTCGCGCCAATCTCATAGGGTCTATCAGCAATCGTGCCGTACAAATTACCACTAGTTGCCATGTCTAATAAGTTGCTAACGCCCAAGTCATGAGTGATAACTTTTATATCAGGCCTATCTAATGATCGTAATGCTTCAATAACACCCTCGGCAGCGCTATCCCATGAAACATAAATCGCTTCAATTTCAGGGTGCTGTAAAACCATTGCCGCAGCTATATTGCTTGTTTCATGCTCTTTAACAAAACCCTTTTCACTAACGATATCGATTTGAGGTGTCAACCGTAACGTTTCTCTAAAAGCTTGATCTCGGTTATTGGTAATAAAATATTTAGCATCGTGATAAATAATCCCCAGCTTACCTGAGCTACTGAGTGCTTTAGCTGTTAATTGCGCAGCAGCTATGCCCATGCCAAACATATCATCAGTAACAATACCGACATAATCTTGATGGTGAACAAAACCTTCAATTGGGTTACTTAATAAAACCAATTTAGCACCGTGTTCAATAGCACTGCGATAACTTGCTTTGGTACTGATACTATCAACAGAGAGTGACAAGATAATGTCAGGCTTGAGTATGCTAATGTTTTCCAAATCAGCAACTTGCTTAGCTGGGTCAAACTGTGCGTCGGTAACCGCGACAACCTTAATACCTAATAGAGAAAAGCTTTCTTTTGCCCCTTGAGTTACTGCACTCACCCAAGCACTTGAACCGTGCCATACTAGCGCCGCGGTAAGGTTCTTCTTCTTCAAACTCGCTATTTGCTGTTGAGATAGCTGAACATTCTCAGATTTTGCCGCATTCGCTACACTATTAAAGTCAACAGCAGGCACAGGGGGGGTAAAAAAGGTAACTAAAACAATGGCAGCAAGCGTGATGCTTTTCTTGGTAAAACTGTCATTTTTATAGTCATGAAAATAGCTTGGTAATGTCATAAATGAGCCTATTTGATTCTTTAATGAACACTATACTAGAGAGAAAAAATATTATGTCAAACATTTTGACTTAATATTTTTCTTTCTATTTTTAACGCCACATTCCATAAAACTTTTTAACAAACGTTACTTTATAATTCTTGGATTCAAAGGATAAGTGCGTACAATAGTAGTGATTATTATTTTAATATAGGTGAGTGTTTACTTGAAAGGCTCAAATTCAAAACAAAATAAAGCCTTAAACTTACGTTTAGTGCTATCAGAAATTGTAACGCAGGGACCTATTTCAAGAGTTGAAATTTCTCGACGCACCCACCTAACCAAACAGACTATTACTAATATGGTTGAAGAGTTACTTCATATTGGTTTAGTAATAGAAGCAGGCATAAAGAAAGAGGGCTTTGTTGGTAAACCCTCTAAAATGTTAAACCTCAATGAAGAAGGTGCGTACAGTTTTGCTATAAGGATGTTTTCTCAAAAAATTGAAGCCGGTATTTTTTCTTTAACCGGAGCTTTAGTTGCCAGAATGCACGTTGATTATATTGTCGGTAATGAGTTTGAAGTGATTAAAAATACTTTTACTGCGCTATTAACAGAAGCAAAGTTAACACCAGCTCAAATACTCGGTGTTGGCATTACCTTTGCCAGTAGCAAAGAACACGATCTGACAACCTATCAAAATAACATACACTTTAAGCAAACATTAGCAGATGCATTATCACTTCCCATTGCAACAGAATCTACCGCCTCATCTTGCGCTGCTTATCAAATGTTGTATGGCGAAGCTAAACATTTACATAGCTTTATCTGTTTACACATTTCCGACGTTATTGAAGCCGCAGTGGTTTATGACAGAAATATTTTATTGGGTGCAAATGGATTAACTGGCGCGATTGGTGAGCTTTTTGTAACGCCAGAAACCGATAATAAAACAGCTGAGCTGGGTCGTTTGAATGACTTTTCTTCTCTGAATTCGCTGCGAAAACATTTAGGGAAATCGTTTGTTGGTCATGAAGCGCTAATGCAACATTGTTATGATAATCCGAAACAATTTTCACTCTGGTTAGAGCAGTCAGCCGAGCCGATGCGCATAGCAATACACTCATTAGAAACTTTATTAAACTGTCAAACTATTATTATCGGCGGTGATGTTGATTCATGGTTTTTAGACAAATTTATTACTCAATTGCGTCCTTACATTCCATCAATTGCTCAGTATGGTGATCGTGATGTTGTTAGGTTAATTAAAGCCCCGCAAGCTGAAGAGTTAGCATTAAAAGCAGCGGCAACTTTACCTCTACATGCCGCTTTATCACTGAATAATATGCAAACCTTGTCGTTGCCACAGCTTGATAACCTGCAACCAATTCATCAACTCATTTATTTTAATTAAAAGCCGTAAAATTAGTGCCTAATTAATTCACTAAACTAACGTCTTTAACTAAGTGTTTTTTACACAGTAAGAAATTTTATCTCTGCCATGACAACGAGCGTAGGCTAATACCGCAAGTGTTCCTAGCTAACGACCTTGAACTTTGGCAGAGCCTGATAGTAACGCGCTCGCTAAGTTAGTAAGCGTTTTAATTATTAATTCACTTGAATAGGTTTTTCTAGATTTTTTATGCTAATGACTGTTGGTTATTTGACCTATTCTAATGATGTTAATTTATTCTTCAGGTAAACCGATATGAGCGTAACCTCTCTTATAATCAATGGTGATTAAGAAGTGTTTAAGAACGTCATATCCGATTATACCTTGAACCTTTCGTCCTCTAATTCTAGATCCTGAGCTTTTGTATTGGCTTTCTAAGTAAGAGTTAATTCCTTCAGCAGGAATAGTTACCAGTACATCTTCTAGCTCAAATGGACCAAATGTTAACGATGGAATTCTAAAGCTCTCTGTTGATACTACTGCGTTCACTCCCATTGATATACTTGATTGACGATCGATTTCTTCAAGCCAGCCCATTCTTTTAGCTACCTTACGTTCAACAACCATACCACCAGCATTTCCAGTATCAAACAAAAGCCATAAGTGCTTATTATTAGGTAAGCCAATTTTTACTATCGGCATGCCTGTTCCTTTTTGACGCTGTATTTCGATATTTTTAAGTTTAGAAATATCAATAGAGTTCTGACTGATTAAACGCATTTTTTTATTCGGATAATCCAGTTGAGTAACAAATTTATTAAAAAAACCACCGCCCAACAAAAGGCCATTAGTATGGTATCCCAAATCGACTTCAGCAATTTTATCAAGCTCAGTTTTTATACCAAAAAAGCTGATAGGGACATTATTAAATGTAGTTTTGTTGTTAATACCGAATACGCCTTGAACTCTTATCTTGCTACCTTTATCGAAGGTTAAATCATGTTTAAGGATGAATGCTTTATTAATCGCATTAAGCTGAGAGCCAGTATCAAGAATTGCATAAGTATCAATGCCTGCGATAGTGGCAGGTATTTTTACATGACCTCTTTCGAGATTGAAATCAATCCAGTTAGTCACACCAGCGCTACAGTTAAACGTTAATAGTATAAAAGTGATTGTTAATATTATTTTCACAGTTAGTCCTTTACTGTCTGAATCCATTTAAATTTTGCATAGGTATGTTTCTGTACATTTATGCTTTATATGTTCAATCGACGATTTTTATGTTCGCACTTAAATGACCTTAACCTTTAGGTCGTGTTAAGGTCAACTAAACACATAGATATGTTATAAAAATTAACAGGTTAAATTTAAAGGCAAGCTGTTTACAAGGCGATTTAGCCTTGTGAATTATTTATGTTAAACGGCTGTGAATGCTTTAATACCCATAGATTAGAGGCATTAGGACGCACTCTTAATTGAAGGCTATTGCCATCAGGTAGATTTTGTTACCAAAAAGAAGATACTTGTGATTTAACAATAACGTCTCATGTTACTTTCGAGACATTAGTGTGAAGATAATTTGGCTAGTATTTGTGTCTGCTTTGTTTGGCGAAAGCCTTTATTAACGAAAAAAGCATCAGCCATATTGGCAGATGCTTCTTTATTATTATCGACAACTTTGGATTGAATTAATTTATTCAGGTATACCGCCGCCGATAATTAATTTAAATCGTGAAGTAATCTTAAGATTGCTTCTTAAATCTACGCGCTGCTAATCCCATCAGTCCTAAAGCAAGGATGGCAAGGGTAGAAGGCTCTGGCACTGGAGTCTTAACATATGAAATACCGTCAAGCCAGAAGCTTTCATTACCACCGCTAACATCACGCACTGAATCACCGTGGTGAAGTCTGAAATTAGAAAATAACTCGGTTGAAATAAAACCTATAAATGGCACTGTTGCGTCTGGTGCCGAATTATCTGAACTCGTTGTTAACCCAAGTAAATCACTTAATAGAAAATATTCATTTAAAATTTCAATGGATATTTCATGTACATTAAATTCAGGAGATGAAGCTGAGTCGTCTTGCAAGTTATTTAACGCAAAAGCAAATGTTGAATAATTAAATTGTATAATTGCTCCGTCCTCTGAAACTACATCACTGCTATCGACTTCACCTGCAAAAAAACCATCACCTGTTAACCCTTGAGGGCTTGAGTCACCATCATGGCCAATAATATCAATAGTAAAATCATTTACTATATTATTGCTTGAATTAGAGCCGAAATCGCTTTCACTACCTATAAAATTTTCTTCTAATATTTGATGGCCCAATAACGCACTTTCCCAAGACGCTCTATCTGTATATGTAATAAGGCCAGCAGAAGCAATATTAATTACACAGTTAACCGATAGTATTAAACCAACAAACATTCTACTTAGAATTTTAAATTTCACTTAAAGACCCTTTTAATTATCTTGCATCAATTTTGGTAGGCAATCATAAAAATTAGCCTAATGAACTAATTCCCTAGAAAGCAAAAACCACACCACAAATATAAAAGCCCATAACTTCAATGAGATACCTTGTTTAGAAAGAGCGCTATATGTTAGCTTGTAAAACATCCTGACACTAAATAATCAATCAAGCCATTATATTTAAAGGATATTAATAAAAAACTACAGATTTAAACTAACTCTAGTCTATAAAGTCAATAAGATAGTTAAATTACTACCTCAACTTAATATAAATCATCAAATAATCAGTAAATAACTACGTAAAGTGGCCGTTTCAGTAGTATTGTTGCTTAAAATACAGTGGTGCTAACCGTTTTAATTCAACACTTAAACACCACGACAACACAGTTCTACTTACTTGTAATTATTTGATAAAACTTACACATCATCTGCTATTAGATCAAAAGCAGACATACTAGAAAGCACCATTTCCTTCCGCTTTGCATACCATGAAGACCTTAGTAATAGATCATTCAATAATATCTTTGAATAATTTTCTAAGACTAACTAATGCCACAATATAGATATTAGCTATTGCAGTTATTTGTACAGATTAGATTTAGTTTCAATAACGCTCAATTAACAGGCAAGATATTACCTGGAAAATAAGCTACGACTAAGGCGAAAAAAGTAAACTGTTTTTTTTTCCTCGATAAATTAATTGTTATATTTACTTAAAAATAAATACTGACTTTTGTATTTTCAGTGATGTCTAAGGAAATTAATTTGACAAATAAAACTTCGTGAGCTTTATTTAAATACGAAAAATTAAGTTACTTCCTACTAGATTAAGACCTCCAAACAATTAAAGGACTAAAAATGAACTCTGTATCTGAATATTCCGTTGTTATTGATGAAAAAATACAAACATTAAAAATAAAAGAAGTGGGCGTTGAAGATAATTCATTTCGTTTGTATCTAGAAGTGATACCTGGTGATACACCTCACGGTTCTCAAGGTAAAGTATTATTACCTTTTAACTCTAAAGAACCCGTTGATGTAACTGTATGTGCGGGTGACTCGGGTATGCAAGTCACAGGCTGTCTCACTATTGAATATAAAGACGATAAAGTTGGCATTATAAGTTTTAGAGGTTCTTGGGTTTACCCTAAAGTTAACCTTGATATGAACATAGATGCTACTGTTTCTTATAAATCTAATTATCAATAATTTTCAGAGCATTGACGTAATATATTAATATTAAAGCACCCGTTAGGGTGCTTTTTTGTGAACATATCACCTAAATCAGTAATCATTAGCTCTATTATTTGTGAATAAGCACCATACAGTTAAATTTGATGTCCGATAGATCAACAAAAGTATTGATAGTTGAAGATGATATCTCTCTATCTAGTGCTATAAAAGCAATGATTTCGACCGCAGATAATATAATAATAAATGCCTTTTTTTTGCCACAATACATCATTAGATTTCCATATTTATCCTTACGATATTTGTTATTGTGAGTACCTAGTTTAAATCAATCTTATCTGACAAATGATCAACACAAACGGATGCTTTGAAGTTAGTATAAATACAGGGAATATTATGAAAAATAATTCAAATAAATTGATTGTGCTAATAATTATGATTTTTAGCCATCAATCTCTTGCAACATCATTTAACAATTTTGAAAAATACTTAAAGAACAATATTAAAAAAGAGGGACCAGGAATAGCATACATAGTAACAACGCAAGGAAAAACTATTTATAGCGGTGCATATGGAATGGCTAATATTGAATTAGGTACTCCTATGAGTACTAATAGCGTTTTTAAACTTGCCTCTATTACAAAGCAATTTACCAGTGCGGCAATCTTGATATTACAAGAGCAAGGGAAGTTGTCGATTAAAGATAATATCCACAAGTATATTCCTAATTATCCAACTGAAAGTCACGAAATTACCATTGAAAATTTGATGAGTCATACCTCAGGAATTGCTAGAAATTTGCCTGATAGAAGAAAATTGCAAGAACTAAGAAAATCTTCAATCAGTGTCGATGAAATGTTGACCCTATTTTCCGAGCAGCCAATGCAATTTTCACCAGGTGAAAAAATGCGTTATTCAAATATTGGCTACGTACTGTTAGGGAAAATAATCGAAGTTGTTAGCGGTCAAAGTTACGCAGAATTTATAGAAACAAATATTTTTAAAAAATTGGGGATGAATAATAGTCAGTACGATGGTCTTCAAATAATCCCTAATAGGGCTACAGGTTATCATCGAACTATAGATGGTTACGAAAATGCAGATTGGGTTGATAGTTCATGGCGTTATGCTGCTGGCGGATTGGTTTCAACGGTGAACGATTTGGCTGTTTGGTATCATTCGTTGGCAAGTGGCAAATTAATTTCACTAAACAGTTATAGGCAAATGATTACACCATTTAAATTAAATGATGGTCGGCAATCTCAATATGCATTAGGACTTAATAATTTTGAAATTCATAAGAATAAAGTAATAGCTCATAATGGGGGAACATCAGGTTTTTCAACGACAGCCGTTTATTTCCCTGAGCAGGATACCTATATAGCAATTTTGAGTAATGAACGCCCTTCAACCCCCCATAAATTATTATTATTGTTATCTGCCGAAATATTGGGAATTTCGTACCCTGAATTTAAGTCCTCGAAAATTGAAAATACTCAGCTAAAAAAAATGATGGGAAAATACCAAATAGGTCAAAATTCAGTTCGACGATTATTTGAAGAAGAAGGGCGTGTGTATTCTCAAAGAGATGATGGGCTACCTTATGAAGTCATAGCAATGTCTGACAACAGCTTTTACTTCAAAAACTCATTATCTTATTTTGTCATTGAAAAAGATGAAAATGATAATCAAGCAATGCTCTATTACGCAAGTCTGTCGGCAATTCCTGAAAGAGCGGTGAAATTATGATTATTAGCAATATAAAATAGAGAAATGACCGTAGCACATTTTTAATCTACATCTAATGTCTACGTTAGCAGCGGACGGTACGACTTATTATTTAACATTCACTTTAAGTGTTAACGAACACTTCAGATGCTGCACTTTATATTTGTTCTGCTACTTGCTTGGTAAAGAGTGCATCGACAATAGGGCAATCATCTATAGAGTTATTGCTATCTTTACATTTAAGAACCATTTCGTTTAATGCGACTTTAAGACGCTGTAAATCGTCTATTTTCTCTTGTACAGCTCTAGCTTGTAGCATTGCCATCGCTCTAACTTCACCGCAATAGTGATTAGGTTCATCAATAAATTTAAGCAGATCTTTAATCTGCTCAATCTTAAAACCTAGCTCTCGGCTGCGTCTGATAAAATTCAATCGCTTTACATGAGAAAAGGCAAACACTCTGTGTCCCCCTTCAGTTCTCGGTGGTTCTGGCATTAAGCCTATTTTTTCATAGTAATGAACAGTTTCAACCTTACAGCCTGATTCTTTGGCAAGCTGACCAATAGAATATTTTACATCATTCATACAAAATCCTTGAACCTATAGTTACTACAGGTTCTATACTAGCATAAACACATTAAGGATCGTCTATGACCGAAATTATCACTGGCTCAGAATTAATATGCCCTGAGTGTAAGCATAAAGAGTTACTTGAAATGCCAACCGATGCTTGCCTTTGGTTTCATGAATGTGCTGCTTGTAAAAAGCTACTAAAACCTCTTAAAGGGGATTGTTGTGTTTTTTGCTCCTATGGGTCAGTTCCATGCCCACCCATACAAGAAAGTGGTTCATGTACAGGTTGTGGGGGCTAAAATGTCTGAACATAAAATAACAGACAAACCATACCTAAGGTGGATAACACTTTTCGTGGCTAGTGGAACATTGCTGTGCTGTGCCTTACCTATTTTGTTAGTGACATTAGGTTTTGGTGCGGTAGTTGCCAGTTTAAATTACAACATACCAGAGCTGATGTTTCTTGCTGAACATAAGGTTTGGACACTATCAATAGCGGCTCTAATTTTGATGGTTTTAGCTTGGGTTATCTGGCGGCCTAATCAGCATTGTCCTTCTGATCCTGCCTTAGCTGAACTTTGTAAAAAATCAAAACTATGGAACAAAAGAATTTTTTGGATAAGTTCAATTATCTGGTTTATTGGGTTTTTCTCTAGTTATCTTTTATTACCCATTCGAAACTTCCTTGACCTATGAAAGAGAATTAAACAATGAAAATATTTTTATTATTACCCTTACTTGCTGCTTTATCTATTACATTTTCAGTCAACGCCAAGACAATAGAAGTTGAAGTACACGGAATGACCTGCGCTTTATGTGTTGATACCTTAAATCGAAAATTCAATAAAATGGCTGGTGTATCAAAAGTAGATGTCAGCATGAAAATGAAGAAAGTACGATTAGAAACAGATTCAAAATTACCAACAATAGAAATGATTAAGCAAGCTATATTAGACTCTGGATTTACGCCAACAAAAGTAACGGTGATTTCTAATGAAGAAGCGAAAGAACAGCCTTACAACGACAACTAGTTTCATATTATTATCATTACTTATTGTTCAAAATACTAACAGTATGGGGTTAAGGTCATTTGTCGCTTTACCTATTGATAAACATGGTTATGTTATAAGGTTTTCATATGAGCACCTAACCGGTGGTGACAGCGACAATTTAATCACAAGTGTTGCCTATGGTCTTAGCAATGATCAAGCTATGCTCTTTGGAATTCCCTACAAAATAACGGCTAATGATGAAAGACGATTTGGAGATCTATCTGCTTTATATCGTCACACTGTCATACGTGATGACTTTTTTTCAGGCACGTCAAGGTTGGCATTATTAGCTGGAGCCATAGTTCCTAATGACAATAATCGAGATCCTGCGGCACAAGCAGGATTTGTTTACACCTTTTTTAAAGACAGATATGAATTCGATATTGATGCACTCTATCAAGTTGGTGTTGATAGCCGCCCTGACAGTGGTAGATATGATTTATCTTGGCAATATCGTTTATCACCGTCAGTTTATCCTGATTGGGGTATAGAACCTGAATTACACCTAGTTGCAGAACTTAATGGAAGATGGCAGGAAGGAAATGAAATAACGCACCAAGTTACTATTGGCCTTCAATGGGTGAATCCAACATGGGTTATTGAAGCTGGATTTGTTAAAAATTTAAGCAACAATAATGAATTAAGTATCATGTTAAGTACCGGGTTTCATTTTTGAATATACTAAGATAATTTTCATCATTAGAATGTAAATTAACTTATAGCCAATATATTCATTTCATATTATAAAGTCGCTCACTGAACTTAACTTGCACGGTATCTATTTGTATTTACTTAGTAATGTATCTTTGTGTTTGAGTTGGTACGCAAAAAACACCTCTGAACTAAAAGGACTCCACTGTACTAAAATAAAAATTAATAAAGGAATAGTAAAAATAAACTATGGGATAGCATCTTAATATGAGCTGGGAAAGTGGGAGTCATTAGAGGTAACTCCTCTATTCTTCTATTAGGCTAATTTTCATTTCTGCTAAACTTACATAATAAAATTATTCTTTTAAATTCAATTGATGTTTACTGGGGGGATAACTAAAGTTGTTATTTTCAGTTGTTTTTAAATCGAAATTTTTCTTTTTTTAGCCAAAAGAGTAATAAGACGAGTATATTGGTTTTTTATTTTCTCTGGCGTTAGATCTTTGAGTAACTCCAGTTGAGTAAAAAGTTGCTCTGCATCGTTAAGCCTACCTATGTTTATATATGTTTCAGCAGAAACTAACAGTGACCTAACCCTATACTGATGATCTGGCTGTATTCGATTAAACGTTCCCTCTGCTTCGTTACAATACTTAAGTGTTTTTTTTGTATTTTCAAGCTCCTCGTAACATAGGCAAAGATTGAATGCTAACGTTGCGCTATTGATATTTTCTTTACCAAAGTTTTTCGTGATCCAATTATATACAATAGTATAATTTTCAATCGCTTTATCATACTGCTCTGTATTCAAATATAGCGAAGCCATATCATTGACGTTTACCATATATATTTCAGAGTTTTCTCCATCTACACTTTTTGATAAATCAATTGCTTTTATGAAGTATGCTTCAGCTTCTTTGTATTGCTCTGCGTCAACGAGTGTTCTACCTAAACCAGAATAATAATAAGAGAGTTTTTTTTGAGGGTTACTTTGCCCTTTTATCGTTTCAATGGCCTTCTTGATGTACTTTATAGAAAAGTCCGTCATCCCAAGTTCTCTGTAACTAGTCGCCATTAAGTATTGTATATCTGCCAAATACTCCTTTGGAAACCGGCTGTCATTGATGATTATATTTTGTGTAAAGTCAATTAACTCTTTATTTTTCGACTTGTTTGATAATGAATAAACGATCATCGCATTGACATACGACGGGTCTGTCGCGGGATAATCTGCGGTCTTATTTCTCACGGCGATATCAATATAAAGATCTAATTTTTGTTGTTCACCTAGATGGTTGAAATAATAGGCTAAGGTGACAGCTATAAATTGTTTTTCGCCTTTAGTTAACTGCTCAAAACGTCTTTTGAATTCAGGAACAATGTATTCAACAATCGGTTGTGTGTTTTCGTATCTATTATTGTGAATAAGGGACATCAGTAGCTGACTTTTTAACACCAGTTTTGCAGGCTCATTCAATTTTTTATTGTTATCGACCTCTCTAATTACTGAAGTAAGTAAGTTATCACCCGTCACTTTAAAACTCTGCTCCGTAGAAGGATCAGCCAAAGCAATTATATTTTGCATAATGCTAGAAAATGCTAGCGCAGTTTCTTTCTCATAGGTCACTTTATGCAGTGAAGAATATAAACTGAGTGCAAGCACTGAAACAGTAATAGTGGCTACAATGGCAGAGCCGCTAAAAATAGGAAAACGTTGCGCAAATTTTTTCAATGCATACGGCAGAGAATAAGGCTTTGCTAATATGGGCAAATTCTGTTGGAAGCGGTAAATATCATCACTTAATGCTATAACTGAGGTATATCTATCATCAGAGTTAAATTGTAGACATTTTTTTATTATTTCAATCAAATCATTTGGAAGTTTTTTTTCCAATGTTTGCAGTAACTTTTTTTTGTTTATATCTGCAGGTAATGTTTTCTTTGTAAATAACGTTGCTAATAACATCCCCAAAGAATATACATCTGAACGTTCAGTTAACTTGCTGTTGTTTACCTGCTCTGGGCTAGCATATGGGGCAGAATAGGCAGAGCCATAAATACTTGTTAATAAAGAGTTTTCATCTTCAGTGTTGAGTTGTTTTGAAATGCCAAAGTCCAGTAATTTAATTTGATTTTCATCCTGCATAAGAATGTTACTTGGTTTTATGTCATTGTGAGTGATCCCCCTTTCATGCGCATACTGTACCGCTCTAGCTATTTGTAAAAATAAATTATTTATTTTCTTTATTGAAAGTTGATTATCATTCACATGTTTGACTATATTCGAGCCTGGAATGTACTCCATCGCAATATATATTTCGCCATCGGGTAAATACCCTGCATCATATGTATGCGCTATGTTTCCGTGATTTAATATACTTAACTTTCCTAATTCCTCTTTTATATTGATTTGATTTAACATACCTATAAATTCAGGCAAGATTACTTTAATTGCCACATGTCTTGTTATTAGCTTATCAATACGTTTAGCTAGGAATACGGCGGAAAACCCACCAATATTTAATAGAGACTCAATTCTATATGGAGGAATTTCTAAGCCGATATAATCTTCAATGTCGTGTTGAGAGTAATTTTCATATACTTTATCAAGTATATCGTTACTAAAATGGCTGATCCAGTCATCAACATCATCCTTGTTTTTCATGGTTGACCCCATAGCTTATAAACCTTTCATTCTTATTTCTAATTTTTTTTTGGCTTCTTTCAATAACGTATCTACTTTTCGAGCTGAGCAATTTAATGCAATGGCAATTTCCGAAATAGGGAAGCTTTGATATATTTTTAATGTGATAGCATGAGCTTCGTCAGGATAACGCTGCGCGAGCAATTCTATTTCTTTAGCAAGTACCGAATGATTTTTTTCTAAAATGGCATCATGTAAATGAGAAGTATCAGTTTTTACGTGCTCCTTCAAACTTATTTCCTGCTGCTGTAATTTGCATTTATCAATAATACGATGCATCACAATCAATGACATTTTTCGTCTTAATTCACTCGCACAGCCATCCCAATTATATTTAGTTTGTAATATTTTTAGGAGGGACTCAGAAACTAGGGAGCTAGTTGCCAGGTCGTCTGCTGATATACCATGAGCAAGAGCGATATTTTTTCTTTTTTTTCTTACTAAAGCGGCAATCTCTAGATCTGCCATGTTTTGAAACAACGATTTTAATGATGTATCAGTAGTTAGCAACTCTGAAAGTGTAGTACTCAAAATCCACTCCTTGATTAGTAAATAAACTTCGAAAACAAAATGTTATGCGACTGCGCTTTACAAAAAAAACGCAAAATTTATTTTTCATTATTGCAATTATTGTTGATGTTTAATACATCTTTTTTGTGTAGCCTAATCGGATGTTAGAGCATTAAATATCCAAGTACATTACTTTACTCATTACCAAATGAATGCAATTAAACATAAAGCCTTTTGTATTCACTGGATATCTATTGGCAACAAAAAAGGATTTTCAAGCACCATTAATCATAGTGACGGAATTAACTGTTAAGAAAAATAATAGGGATACAAACATGAATAGAATAAAAACAATAGCCATAATTTTGGCTTTGCTAACCTGCCAGGCTAGCTTCGCGAGTGTAATTCAAAATGGTGATTTTTCTAGCTGTGATTATAGCGGATGGCAAAAAGATACCGATGGTGCAGGTGATGTTTCATTAGGCAATGATTTTGAAATTGATGTGCAAGTTACTGGTTGTCGAGCGGCATTAAACGTAGATTATTTTGATACCGCAGGAGATCCGTTTGGTACACCAATAAGCGAATCATGGTTTGCTAATACACTATCTAATGGATTAGATTTCACTGGTAATATAGGGAGTACATGGGTATTAACTATTGATTTTGAAGTAGGAAGCGAAGGAACAAGCGCAGACCCTTTGTTTGTAGCTGATTATTTTCTTTTCGGGTTATTTGACGGGGTGGGAAATTATTACGATGAAGCAGGAACTAAAGATTCATTTTTAGTTGACCAAACGAGTATTGATGGTTTTTATCGAGATTTCCTTACTTTTGAACTTGATAGTTCATTTACCAATACTTCTGATTGGTTTTTCGACGCTCAATTGAATGTAGGCATTGATCAATTCAGCATGCCTGATGGATATGGTTCAACACTCTATATAAACGAAGTCACTCTTACTGAAATTCAAGCACCAACAACCGATGTTCCAGAACCATCTACTTTTGCAATATTTGGACTTGGCCTTATTGGATTAATTAATCGCAGAAAATCAAATCGCATAAAATAATAAGGTAAAGGAATTACATTTATGAAAATCGTCTCATACACGAAAGGGATCATTTGCACCTTTCTGCTCCTAATATCCGGTTCTGTTTTTGCTGATTGGGTTGATATATCAAGTGATATCGAAATAACAAAATCTAGGCCTGCATTTGACAGGATCAATCGCGTTTACTTTGTGCATTTAGATGTGAAATATACTGGGGAGAGCAGCTTAAATAGCCCATTTAGGCTGCTAATAGATAATGCAACAATTCCGGTAACTAATCAGAGTGGCGATACTGAATTAGGTATACCTTTTGTTGACATTACTAATGAAAAAATAACAGAAAATGAGTCTATACGGGTAAGAGTAGATTTTTTAGCGCAGAGAAAAGCGCTGACTTTTGATGTAACAGTAGAAGCGGTAAGTAGTCCTTTAAGTGTTTATCTTTCTGGAGTCGTTGGTATTGAAGCAATTGTTGGAGCAAGTGTTCAATTGAAATCATTGTCTGGTGATATTATAGCCTCTACAACAACTGATCATGAAGGCAAGTATACTTTTGAAGTAAATGAGAGTGATATTTCTGCGGGATATGAACTGTTTTCCTCTAAAGGGGGGCAAGGTGATTTTGATGATGAGGTTAGAGCTATATATTCTTCTACGGATGATAGAGATAAAGCAAATCTAACATTAATCACTTCACTTATCGCGAAGTTATCCTCAATTAATTCACCATTAAGTATTGAACAAAGAAATATAGAAGTTAAGAAGCTAATCGACCTAGGTCTAATTACTTCTTCTGACTGGTTTGAAATGGAATTATCTACTGTCGATATGCTTTCACTTCACGAATGGGTTAATACCAGAGGGGTAGATAATTGGCTAAATGACATGGTGGCTGATTTGTCTGATGGCGAATTATCTCGATCAATGATGAAATATTTTTTCAAGGCTCATGGTGGTTTAGCCGGTATTTCTTTTACCCCAGCAGTCTCGATTGCACTATTTCCTGGTCAATCAAGGAATATTTTATTGACACCAGTATTTATAGATGGGGCCAAAGCAACTACGATTAAAATAATATCTGGTCCATCATGGGTATCAGTTGTTGATGAACAATTAGTTATTACACCTGAAATGGATATTACTAATTATAATGTGTTCACTGTGGAAGTTGAAATAAAAGAAAATAATTCAGTTATTGGTCGTAAGCAAAGGTTTGATGTTTCTTTGATGGAGCCTGTAACATTATTAACAGGTGAACTTGACCCTTTAGGAGGAAAAATTGAAAGCGAATGGAGAGATTTTACAATTTCTGTTGCTGAAAGAGTATTAACTCAAAGTTATGTTATTAAATATTTTGCTGGTATAGATGGAAATGGCGGGATCAAGTTTGGATTGGTCTCAATTCCCGAAATGCCTGAAAGTGAGAGACATGGTCTAGAATTAAGTCAACCTTCTATCGAGGTAATTAAAAATAATTATTTAGATGAGGTGTTACAAGGTGAACAAAATAAACCTATTAAAAGTAAAAGTTCTTTTTCAATCAATAATCAAACTAAAACTTCGCACCAAACCATTAGTATTTCAAAAAATAATGAACAGAGCTATGGAGAGCTAAAACATGACTATGCACAATATTATCAATCAGGCGTTGTAGGTAGCGGCCTCCCTATAACAAAGGTCTGCCAACCAGCAGTTACAGGGAGTAAACTTAATGAAATGGTTTGGCTAAATGAAAATACATCTAATGATGATTATATCGAAAATGGTAAAATATTAAATACATACACTTTACCTTATGTGCTTCAAGCAAGTTCTGCAATGTTTGATGAAAGTACTCAGTTTTCGGTAGCTGAGAGCATATCAGGCGGTTATCCAAGATTACAGAAAAACCAGTCTTTCAGGGTTAAAGAAGCACAAGAACGCTGTGCTAGTGCTTTACGTAGTACCAAATCTGTAGAGTTTGATTATAGTGAATATGAAGCGGTATTATTTGTTCATGGATTTATTAACACAGGTCAATTAGGGGGCTACGAGGGAGATGGATTGATTTTTGATTCTGGCTCAGAGTACTTTCATAATTTTCCTTCGCTTGTTGAAAAAATGACTTCAGCAAGCGGTCAAAAATACATACCTTTTGTTTTTCAATGGCGGACAAATGCTAAATTCGAAGATGTTGCAGCGGAACTTGGAAGTGCAATCCTTATGCTTAATATTAAGACAGGAAAAAAGGTTCACATAGTAGCACACTCTTTTGGTGGCATACTTACAAGAGTTTTTGCTCAAGGGCTTTCTAGCAGCGTTTTTTATGATAAAAATTTAGCTGAACGCTCTATCGCCTCAATTACAACAGTTGGAACCCCTCATAGTGGAACCTTTGGCACACAAACAAACGTTGAATTATTTAATGAGCAAGGACAGTCAAAGGGCATACTTGGCTTTCCAGAAGGAAGAAATGGGCCTGCAGGCGCATTAATTGATAATTGCCGAGCAATAACCTGTTACCAAACTGGCTCTGGAAAGCACGCTGATGGCATGTATTCATCTAATGGTGGGGTAGGTAATAGCGAGTTGTTTGGCACAGGTTCAATTGCAGGGAAAGCTGTTTATAATTTAGCAAGTGGTTTGAACAATTATCCTCAAATAGCCACTCAATCATTAATCGGTTTAGTTCCAGCCCAAAGAATTTTATCTACTCCAGAAGACGTGAATTATAATATTAGCTATGATTTTTTATTCGATAGTGCAGTAGCCAACCCCGGTGCAGGAGATCGGCTTATCTCAGTATTCGGTCAACGGTTAGTTCCTACTACCGAAAGTAGTTTCTTAGCTCCAATGTATGCTAGTCCATTTATTGAAGAGCATATTTTACCAATGAATACTTCTGCTGAACAGTTCTATAGAGGTATGGATGACGAAATTGTAAGTACATATATTTCAGGAGGTGGGGTTGATGATGACTGGACTATAGATGCTTATGCGACAGGTATTTCAAAAAATAAGTTGGAGCATTATGCTTTTGGATTCAACCATCGAACTGGGAAATACAAACAAATAGATACTTCTATAGGTATTAAAGTCAATAGACTAACAGAAGTGGGTTTATATAATTGTTCAGATTCAAATAATTGTAACCATTCTACGTGGAATTATTTTACAAGCTTTATCGTAGACGAGGGAGAAGATGTAACTTTACCCCAAGAAATAAAAGTAAAAGGTTCGGTAGTCTCTGATAATGTTCCTTTTGAAGATTTGGTGGTTAGAATATATGTTCCTGATTCCAACGAAGGGGAGATTATAGGCTCAACAGCTGTTGATTTAAATGGCAATTTTGAAAAATATGTTTCTTTCAGAAAAAATACGGCTTACTGGGTTACCGTTAGCCACAAATCTAGTAATAAAGTTAGAGTTTTAAAAACTGAGGAAGTCCTTACGTCTGAAACTTTAGACGAGTCATCTTTAAACTTTTCTGATATCCCTGTAGTTGACAATACAGATGATGTTGTAACTGCAAATTTAAATATTATGGCGATAGATGCTTCAACTAATAATGAACTCTTGGGCTATACAGTTAAAATATATAATAGTGAAGGTTTTCTTGAGCAGTTGATATCTCAGGATGCTCAAATTACGTTGTCTCTTCCCATAGGACGATATACGTTATTAGCAAATCTAGCCAACTACAATCAAGTCTTTAAAGTATGTAACGTATTAATATCTGAGGTTAATGACTGTAAAGTGGAATTTGAATCACTATCTTTAGATGACGGGCTTGTCGCTTATTACCCTTTCGATGGCAATGCAAACGATTTTAGTGGTAATGGACATCATGGTCTTGAAAATGGAGGTATTACTTATGTCGAGGGTGTAAATAGACTATCGGTAAGTTTTGATGGTGTTGATGACTACTTCCTAGTTGCAGATTCTGATAGTTTTCCTACAAATGAAATTTCAATATCTTTTTGGGTACAAATGCATGAACTCCCAAGTCATATTTATAACTTTGTATCGAAAGAGTTAGCTTTTCAATCTTATCTTATTAATAACGGTGTTTTTCGATCTGAACTTTGGAAAGGAAGCCCGGGCAAGTGGAAATATTATAGCTCGAATCAAATTGATATTCCGCTAGATAGATGGCTTCATTATGCCTTTACATATAGTGATAAAACTAAAGAAGCTAAAACGTATATAGATGGTGAATTAGTTAGTAATAGTATTGAGCAAGATCCAGCATTAATTTTAATGAGTTCTAATAGAAATCTATACATAGGTCGAAATGGCTTGGCAGCAACACAGTTTGTCAAAGGCGAATTAGACGAACTAATGTTATACAACCGAGCACTTGCTCCGATAGAAGTAACAGCTCTTTATGAATTAAATGCGAAAAGGAATCAACCACCAACTGCAAACGCTGGTAACGATCTGTTCGTACCTGTCGGCGAACCAGCCTCTTTAGATGCCTCAAATAGCAGTGATGATGGTGTTATCGAAGTATATGAGTGGCTTGAAAACGATATTGTTGTTGCTATAGCGCAAACCTTTAGTACACCTAATTTAGTGGTAGGTCGGCACTACTTTACTCTGCGTGTAACGGATAACTTTGGCGCACAAGATACCGATTATGTTTCAGTTGTTGTCTATGATAACCAAAGTGATGCTGACAATGATGGTATGCCCGATGCATGGGAATTAGCTAACGGTTTAGATCCTTTAGCAGACGATTCACTTCTAGATGATGATGGTGATGGCAGAAGTAACTTACAAGAGTATTTAGGCGGTACAGACCCTAACACCAACGATGGATACGACCCAACACCTGATTTAGAACGAGGATTAGTTGCCTACTACCCATTTGACGGTGATGCGAATGATTATAGTCCTAATGGTGGGAATGATGGCATTGCAAATGGTGGTGTTGCATATGTTGATGGTGTTAGCCGTTTATCTGCAAGTTTTGATGGGATTGATGATTACTTCTTAGTTGCCAATTCGGATAGCTTTCCTACCGAAGCAATTTCATTATCGTATTGGATAAAAGTGGATGAACTACCAAACTACTTGTACAACTATGTTTCTAAAGAGCATGCTTTCCAATCATACTTTACTAACAAAAATGTTTTTCAATCAGGATTTTGGAAAGGAGTACCTGGATATTGGAGCGGTTATGAATCCAATGAAATTGATATGTTATCAGCTCAATGGCTGCATTATACCTTTACATTTAGCAATAATACCAAAGAAGCTAAAACGTATATCAATGGTACATTAGTTAGTAATAGCATTGAGCAAGATCCAGCTTCTATTTTAAGAAGCTCCAATCAAGATCTTTATATAGGTCGAAATGGCTCTGCGTCAACGCACTTTGTCAAAGGTAATTTAGATGAACTTCGAATTTATAGTCGTGCAATATCGAGTGATGAAGTCAGTGAGCTATATTTACTCGACACTTCACCTGAACAATCTACTAATAAAGTGATTGATCTAAATGGTAATCACAAGCATTGGTGTGCCATTGCTAATAATAAGGTGACATGTTGGGGGGAGGTGTATAAATATCAGGAGGTTGAGTTTTTATCAACGTTTGTGAATCCTAAACAGGTATCACATGGCCGTAATCATGCTTGTGTTTTAGATGATAGAGGTGTTGAGTGTTGGGGGTGGGATTATTATGGTGTTTTGGATGTCCCAACATTAAGTAGCCCTTCCTATTTAAGTTCAGGTGAGCAGCATGTATGTGCTATTGACGATACAGGGGTTGTTTGTTGGGGCAAGAATAATTATGGACAAATTGATGTTCCAGATAATCTCATAAACCCAAGACAAGTATCCGCAGGAGAGTTAAACACTTGTGCTTTAGATGATACTGGTGTTGTTTGTTGGGGGTGGGACTATATCGTAAACCAGCAAGTAAATGATATTTTAAACCCTGAGCGAGTTACTCTTTCTCAAGGAGCCGCACGAATCTGTGTTTCTGATAGCAGTAATTTGAGTTGTTGGGGATCTGAGCCACCTACCGACTTTCCAGATTTCACTGATATTACACATATAGGGCAATATGATTACGCAGGTTATTGTGCAATAGATAATAATGAAGTGGTTTGTTGGGACACATTGGGGGTATACAAACCATCAGTTAGTGATCCTACCGTAGCCTCTTATACAGATGGTACATATTGTGTTGGGGATGATGCTGGGGTGAGATGTTGGGGGCGTGATGACGATGGGAAACTAGAAGTGCCTCCAGAATTGAATTTCAATAATGTACAAAACGACCAGAGTGGAGAAGTGGTATTTAATGAGATTAAGAAAACTGATTGGTTTGCATCAAGAGCAAGATTTCGTAACAGCGAAAATTGGAGTGCGGTTAACTTTACTAGCAATTATGTGATGTTAAACCAAGACCAAACGGATAACGGGCCAAGTTTATTATCTATTGGCATAGCACCAATTGATGGAAAAAAACTTAAAATATCAAGAAAGTTAGAACTTCACTCGCATATATCTCATTCTTATTTAGGGGGAAATGAGTTTTTTGTTGGTGGCTTAAATATTTATTCAAGTAGTAATTCAAATAAATTAAGTAGTGACAATAGCTTTCTTGAAGGTATGTGCCAAGTACGATATTACGATTACGAATATCAAGGTGATTGGGACACGTTTTTCTTAAACGACAAAGATGATATAAATACTCACATCCCATCTATTTGGGACGAACAGTTTGTAGAAACCCTTATTTACGATCCTCAGACTGGCGAAGCAACCTACCAAATTGGTAGTAATATCGTAACAGCAGATTGTGAACCACTTAATCAGGATTATATACGCATTTACATGCAGAGCTATGGCTGGTGGACAGGTCACTATACTAAGATATATGACTTTGATGTACGTTGGATCGATTCATCTCGACCCCATTAATATTCATGTTCACTTGTAAATATAAAGCTTGGTAATAACGCCAAACTTTATATTGGGCGTATCTCAAAGGTGAAACTAACTAACAAATATGGTTTATAGGCCCTGTAACAAAAGCAGTGTAACTGCCTATCATTAATCCCCATATAGGGTTTTAGGATAGGCAGACTATGAATAAGAAAGAACTAGAAGCATTTGCGAAACAAGCAGCTAAAGGCATTAAGTCAGAGCAAGACTTAACTGACTTTCGACGAATACATACCAAGATAACGGTTGAAGCAGCTTTAAACACTGAGCTTGAAGAGCATCTTGGCTATGCACTTCATGAAAAATCCAACACCAATAATAGCCGAAATGGCTACTCATCTAAATCCATTCGCACTGAAGATGGTCAAGTTTAACTTGAAACACCGCGTGATAGAGAAGGTAGTTTTGAGCCCAAATTAGTCAAAAATAACCAAACTCGATTTACTTCAATGGCCGATAAAATCTTATAGCTGTATGCGAAAGGCATGACGACCAGAGAAATCGTTGAACAGCGGTAAGTGAAATTAACCCGTTCCATGGATACTCCCTACCATCCCAGGTAAGTAATCTTCAATCTCTTGGAGTTTTATGCCAAGACTTTGTAATTTTGAACAATTTAGACACCAGTCTCCGGTATTATTATAAGGTGATACATTATTATCTAATTTTTGCTTTGCCAGAATGAATTTTGAATCTGTAATTTTCTCAATAATATCAATAAAGCGTTGCAGCGTTATGGGCTTAGCGCTTGCGGCATTGATTGTTCCTGAGAAATCATTTACGCCTAATTCAAAAAGAGTTTTAGCGGCATCATCGGCAGAGATAAAAGAAATTTTACCTTGAAGATTATCAAAGTAGAGCGGCAGTCCATTTTTAATACTGTTGACATGGCGCTGCAGCCTTAGGGAATAATCCTCTGCATCTACAATAACGGGAAGCCTGATGCTGGTAACAGGAAAAGTGGCAAATTTGATGAATGAAATTTCCGCCTGTCGTTTTGCCTCGCCGTAGTGCTCCTTTCTACTCACTTTATTGGCAAGTTCAAAATCCAAAGGATTGAATTGCTCTTCAGATAAATGATCATTGCGTTCTATATAAGCAGAAATGCTGGACGTAAAAAGATATTTTTTCACTCTACCGCTGAAGACTTCGCAGGCGTGTTTTGCTTGCTCAAAATCAAAACATGATAGATCAAAAACTAAATCATAGTTCTGCTTGATGGCCTCTTCTAATGCTGTTTTGTCAGTACGGTCACAAATAATTCGCTTAATCTTTTCTCCGAATCCATCAGCGTGATTCCCTCGATTTAATAGGGTCACTTCATCTTTATTCTCTAAGAGAAGCTGCACAAGTTTTCTACCAAAAAACTGACTTCCACCCAAAACTAATATTTTCATTTCAGTTTTCCAACCCTCTAAATTTAGCTTTTAAATGGATGTATTATATCATCATTTATAGCAAAACGAGGCAGCACTTTAAAACTGCAGTTCACCCCTGCGTTCTCCCAAGGAACAATTCCTCAAAAATTATCCCCCCGCCCCAAAAAAGCACTATATTCAAACCCATCGGTCCTACCAATTTTGAGAAGAATTAACAAGGAATTATCAAAACGAATTATCAAGGACCGTAGCTCAAATGATAGCTAAAACCCCTGAAAGCTCAGGGTACACTGGCGTAAAACAACGGGTAATATCAGCAAAAAAAGGGAAACAACCCACAAGGCTACTTCCCTTTGTGGGCAACCCTAGAAAAGAGATGCCAACTGGTTTACCGTTTGAATTAAAAGACTATCGTGAACTAATTGAACTGACAGGGCGTTGTCTTCGTGAAGATAAAGCAGGTTACATTGACGAAAATCAACCAACCTTGCTAACCGATTAGATCCTGAAATAAATTCAGGATGACGAGTTCGGAAAATTGGCTGACACTAAGCAAAGGTTTTAGAAAACTCTTTCATGGCGCGGTGGGACATAGCGATGTATTGACCGAGTACTGTGAACACCAAGGGTTAAAGCGACGAACCAATGTCACTTGCTGTGATAAACTATTGGCTTAACAACTCAACGCTCAGCAGACCCCTTCTTTTATACCAACACATCAAGCCTGATTTTTTTCCTGCCTAAAAAGCACTAATCCTCGTATTTGTTTAGAGGTTTAGTAGCGATTAATATTCACTAGAAAAATTTGAGGCTATTTTGAGTGAATAGTTAGCTGGTGTTATTGTTTTCTTTTGGGTTGCTTTATAAGCGAGTGTCCTAGATATTTTCTTTAGATATTTTCTGTCGATCATTGTTAATGGTAAGCATTTAGTGATCAAGTTAAAGGGTGAAAAATATTTTGAATTGGTGAGATACCTTTCAACTTTATAGCATATATCTAACCAGTTCAGCTATAATCACCAGCCCCGTATTCTCCGTCGTTTATTATGAAATATTTATTACTGTGCTGTCTGTTATTCGTTAGTTCAATTAATGCTCAAACCTTCACGTTTACTGCGATCCCCGATGAAGATGAAAGCCGTCTGCGCAGTCGCTTTGACAAAGTGGCGTTGTACCTGACTGAGCAATTAGGAGTCGATGTTAAATACGTCCCCGTTAAGTCTTACAGTGCTGCGATTAGTGCTTTTCGCAACAATCAGGTTCAGCTCGCTTGGTTTGGTGGGTTGTCAGGAGTCAAAGCGCGACATCTGGTTGAAGGTTCTCGAGCTATTGCTCAAGGTTATGAAGATCAATTCTTTAAAACCTATTTTATCGCCCATCATTCAACGGGGCTGACCGAGCAAGCACAACTCAATAAAGATATCGCGAAATTTACTTTTACCTTTGGATCGAAAGGCTCGACATCTGGTCGCTTAATGCCAGAGCATTTCATCCGACAAACGTTTGGCAAATCACCCAATAAAGTGTTTAAACGTGTTGGCTTTAGTGGTGATCACAGCCGAACTATTGCGCAAGTTCAATCGGGTGCATGGCAAATAGGGGCCGTT
>JABSOY010000013.1 GCA_013215385.1 Colwellia sp. | reverse complement strand
TTCCGAAAGGTTGTTATGGCTATAATGCTTGAAGCGTTAACGATTAAGTGTGCTGTCAAAATTGGTTAGTGTGACAACATCACCGGCAATCATGCTATCGATATGAATATCGCCAATTCGAACTCTTACCAGTCTTAATGTAGCAAAACCCACAGCCGCCGTCATTTTTCTTATCTGACGGTTCTTTCCTTCACAGAGTGTGATAGAAATCCAGCTAGTCGGGCCATGTCGGGGATCGCGAATTTTACGGCCACGAGTGGGAAGTTGAGGTGTACAGTCTAGCTTAACAGCCTTACAAGGCAGAGTTAGATAAGTAGTGCCATTAATAGCAATCTCAACACCATTTTGTAGTAATGACATTGCTGTCGCAGTGATGACCCCATCTACTTGCACATAGTACTCTTTTTCTATTCCTTTGCTTCTTACTTTGTAGCTAATCATACCGTCGGTTGTAAGTAACAATAAACCTTCTGAGTCGTGATCTAATCGGCCAATCGCCATGGTTTTATCGGGGAAGTTAAATAGCTCGCCTAACAGATGTTTCTTCTTTCGTGTTTCAGGTAAAAAACTGACTTAAAAAACCATAAGGCTTAAATATTTTGAAGTGCTGGTGAGTACGCTTTAGCTCAGCGAGTTCTGTTAAACAAGTTTGGTCAGTAGTTGGCATTAAACATCGTCTTAATGGTGAAATTTCAGTGGTAGAGTATTATACGGTTAGTCTGGATTAGATGCACTGAGTCTACTCATTGGTTAAAAGCCGAAGGTCCATCGATTGAACTCAAGGCACTTTCCTGACATTACTTATGGCATATTAATCACTACTTTTTCTAATAATTACACAAGTAGTGTGAAAGATAAAAAATAGTTAAAAATGTTCTGAATAATAAAAATATTCCAGCATTTGTTGTAACATCGCTTTCTTTAGTTAAATTACAGTCCACCATAACTGGTAAAAAAAAACATTTCAGTAATACTTCAATATTAATTGAGTCGTTCATTTTAGGAGATTGCCTATGGGTGTAACAAATAAACCTGAACAATTATTGACTAAATATAATGATGCATCTGGTTTTTTATTTTCTGGAAGTAAATCAACACTCTATTTTATACTTGCTACGACATATTTATTATTTCTAACTCTTGCCATTAAAAATTACTATTTAGGATATACACCGCTAGCAGCCATGTTATTGATTTTTGTTTGTCTAGCAATCATTGATACAAATGCCTTATATAAAGGACTCATTTTACCTATAAATATAAATATTGTTATCTCCACACTCGTATTAACTTTAATTTTAACTATTTATTGTTTGGGCGTAAGTGCGTCAGTTTGGGCATATCCAATATCTATTGCATTAATATATCTTCTGCCAAAAAAATCATCGACTATATTTAATTTCATCATATTTAGTTTTGTTAGCGTTTTTTACTTCTTGAATGTAGATGTAATAACAGCCTCTAGAGCTTCCTTTTCTTTATTTATAACAATATTATTCTCTAATTTGATTGCAAGTCATATCCATAAACTAAACCAAGACTTGATTTATGAGTCTGTGCGTGACCCTATGACAGGTGCGCTGAATAGGAGGCAATTGTCTGCATATTTAGATACTAGTCTCGCTAATAAAAAACGAAATAATATTAATTCAGCAATTTTAATGTTTGATATTGACCACTTTAAAAACATTAATGATACTTTTGGACATGATGTAGGTGATGCTGTTATTAAAAAGTTAGTTGACACTATAAATAAACATAGCCGTGAATTAGATATATTATTTAGATTTGGGGGGGAAGAATTTATTTTATTAGTCCAAGATATAGATATTTTAATAATACATGAAGTTGCAGAAAATTTGCGTAAAAGGATAACGAAAGAATGTATCATCAATAATCACCCCGTTACTGTAAGTATTGGCATAAGTACTTTACATAGCATTTTATCTACAGATATGTGGATTAAGCATGCCGATACTGCACTGTACAAAGCCAAAAACTCAGGTCGAAATCAAGTTCAAATGTACACATCATGAATGAAAAATATAATAACCATCCGATAAATAAAATCACCTTTTAAGCGAAATTCATCACGCCAACGACTTAATTGCCTAAAACTGATCCCTAGATCTTCGCAAACACTGTTAGCGGTAACACCGTCTTCAGAAGCTTGGAGTAACGCCATTCGTTTAAACTCAGCAGAATAACGTTGATAATTTTTCCCTTTACTCATAAACACCTCCTGCTGTATCTCTACAACAATTATAGTGTGTCCACGAAAGCGCGGTAAGACAACTAAGAAGTTCTGATCTTTTTCCGAACGTCAATGTTGGCATAGCATTAACAGTTTGATGACGAATGACCTCTCTTGGTGGCTTAGTTGTCTGTCGTTGCGGAGCAAGCGATACCCCCACTTAACAACAGATAAAACGAATGAGTAAATACTGGTTGTTAAGATTGTCTTCTTTTTAAATCCACGGATACTAAACTGATTGTAATGAACATTGACGGAGCTGTTAATTTTCAGCTAACTATTTCCCCTGTGTTGATTCCTAGAAACCATAGTATAAAAGTCATATATTCAAAAGGTTGGATTAGGCAAGCTGATGAATAGTAAAGTTACTATGTTGATGTTATCTTAAATTAAGCATTGCAGTGCTTATCAATATTACTGATATTGATAAGCACTGCAGAAAATGATCAGGGTAATAGCTAATAATAAGTAACAAAAAAAACAGCTTATCCGTAATAATAAATTTTGTTACTGACAAAACGTTAAGGAAAGTAATCTTATGTATGAGATATCAGTATCTTCTCGCAGTGAAGAAGCAATTTCTCGCATTATAGCCCACGCATTAACAAGCCAACAAAACCGTAGTTGGTTATTTCAAATGGGTCAACAACGTGCCAATGGCGCAAAAGAAGTAGAAAAACTAAGCCGATTTTACCATGCTGACAGTCAATATAAATTAGATGATGTGCCTTCACGTTACCCTATGGACTTGGTTTACACCAAAAAAATTCCCTGTAAACGTTTTGCCTCTCACCCTACTTGTTTACATGAAATTTATGGTATTAAGACAACTAGAACGACTCAAATGGAACGGTTATTGCCAGGTAAATTTCTAAAGAAACACTCAAGCAAGGTCTTTTCTTGTGCTAAATATGTGCTTAAAGAGGGGATTAAAAAAGGTGTACGTTTAGTTGTACCTGGCATCTCTGAGGTGTCTAAAGGCATGTCAGCATTAAATCAAGGTAACAAAGCAAGTTCTCTTTATTCAGATGCCAACACACTGGCGAGAGTTATTCGTTTTGTCGATGATAAAATGGGTAATCTAGATGACGAAACAAAAAAAACTTGGAAGTTATGGGATGATATAGATAAATCGGTACTGTTTTACCTACATATTATTACTCCCTATCAAATTGCTGAAAACAAGGGGGATGACGCGAAAGAGAAGCCATTTAGTCAGGCCTGTTTTTCTGACAAAAGTTTCGTACATATCGAGGCAATGAAGCCCTTCATTAACGATTTCGAAAAAGCAGTTACCAAAGGATTAGGCGGTGAAATATCGACTTTTATCAAAGGTGATATTATGCGAAAAGCAGGACTTTCATACGGTTACGGACTAAATTTCCACCTATACAATCAAGCAGGCGGTGACAAACAGTTGGATAAAACTGTTAAGTTTGGCACTGATTTAGGTATGTATAAAACGGGTGCTTGGGTGCCGATGAAAGAATAATTGAGAGCACTAAGCTCGCAATAAAGGAAAATATAAATAACCTTTGATGATATACCTATTTCAACATAGCTATATCATTGGTTAAGAGTAATAAACTGATTTTTCAACAGCTGGTTACCCTTTAGGACGGCTGTCTTCTAAGTAAATACTTTAAGAGCTATTATTTTCACTTTTAAATCATGCAAATACAAATACGTGAACGACCGCTGTGGTGGCTAAGAGGACTATTTATTAAGAGAAATTCACATCTAAATTAGGTCGGATTTGTGACAATAATTAGCATTACCCCCACAGATATTTGTAAAGCAATAATGACTTCTCAGCGCGTATTAGAGAAATTAGCGATGTTATTCTAACGTCAGTTTGTCCGGCTTTGCTGACCTAAGATTAAAGCGAATAGTCGGCCTTGTTAAGTTAGTGGCAAATAGAAGTATTCAGAAAGACAGAGAAAATAGTGAACCAACACACTCATATCATCGAGTTAAAGATGTGTAACCGTATTCGACCGATTTGTACATCAAACCAAACAGTTTAATTTTCTCCGTTGTCGTGATCATCGCCTTCTGCTTGTTCATCATCGTCTTCTGCTTGTTCATCGTCGTCATCAATAATATCTGGAGTAACTGCGTCGACAACGTCGATAGCTCCACCAACAACCGTTGTAGTCACATCTACTGCGGCAGATACAACAGTAGCCGCAATACAGCCAGATAAACTAAAAAGTACATAGAGCAAAAAAACACTTTGTGCAATTTTTTTCAAAATAACGTTTCCAAATGAATAAATATAGAGCTATTTAGAATACGCTAATTTAAAGGGGAATCAACCGTTGCTTTAATGAACATGAGGCAACGACATAACTCAAGTTACGAACTAAAACTGAACAAGGAGTAGGTTATTGGTGCTGATTTTAATACTTGTTAACAGTTCTCTATGCTTTAAGGTAATATTCTTAAATTATTGTCCATTTTTATCGGGCAAGATCAGAATAATTTACAATTAAAAAGCTGGTCTTAAACCAACTAACATTCACATAAATTTAGCCTGTTAGCACTCGAACTAACCTTTGCTCAGTTAGTTCTTGTGCGATTAATAATGAGAATTAACTTTCTCTAATGATATAATCAAAGGCTGACAATGACGCTTTTGCACCTTCCCCCATAGCAATAACAATTTGTTTATAAGGTACGGTAGAAACATCACCCGCAGCAAATATACCAGGCTCTGTGGTCTGACACTTCTCATCAATGATGACTTCACCATGTTTAGTGCGTTCAACAACACCATTTAAAAATTGACTGTTTGGTAATAGCCCTATTTGTACAAAAATACCCGACAAGCTTTGTTGTTTCATTTCGCCCGTCGCTCTATCTTCATAGGCGAGTGCAATCACTTTGCCATTTTGAGCAATAACTTCTTTAGTGGCGACATTTTTAATAATAGTGATTTTGTCATGCGCTTCGGCTTTTTCTACTAAAATTTTATCAGCTTTTAATTGTGGTAAAAATTCAAAAACGGTTACATGATTAACCATACCCGCTAAATCTAACGCCGCTTCAATACCTGAGTTACCACCACCAACAACAGCAACATCTTTACCTTTGAAAAACGGACCATCACAATGTGGGCAATAAGCGACGCCTGAGCCTATATTTTCTTTCTCGCCGGGGATACCAAGCTCACGCCATTTTGCCCCGGTAGCAATGATCACCGTTTTAGATTCAATAATTTCACCGCTTGAAAGGTGTAATTTTTTCGGAGCTTTACTCTCAGGGTAGCCTTTCTCTATTTTGTCGACACGTAAAAACTCTTTTATCGTTATATCGTAATCATTTAAGTGAGCTTGCATATTACCGGTTAGCTCTGTACCCGTTGTTTTTGGCACTGAAATTAAATTTTCGATACCGACAGTATCTTTAACTTGGCCGCCAATTCGGTCGGCAATCATAGTGACTTTTAGCCCTTTGCGCGCAGCATAAATTGCAGCCGCAACACCTGCGGGACCTGCACCAATGACGGTAATATCTTGTAGCGGTAATTGCTCATTCTCAACACCACCAATAATATATGGAAAACGTTCGATAAGTTTATCAACTAACTGCGCCGTATCAATTTTACCGTTTGCAAATAACTCACCGTTTAAGTAAACACTTGGCACACCTTGAATATTTCGTTCATCAATTAATGCTTTAAAGAGACCACCATCAATCATTTCACTGCTGATGTTTTTATTCAGTAAGGTAAACTGATTTAACGATTGCACAACATCAGGACAGTTATGACAGCTTAATGAAATAAACACTTCAAAGTGTAATTTCTCGGTTATTTTCTGCACCATTTTAGTTAGGGTACTATCAAGCTTAAGCTCAGTCCCCGATGATTGCAGTATCGCTAATATAAGTGAATTAAATTCATGACCACTTGGGATACCCGAAAAATGAATACCGTTATTTTTGCCTTCAACCTCTAAATAAAAAGTCATTGGGCTACGTAAATTTTCATCACGTTCAACTAAAACTAAATTTTCTGATATTGAACATAATTGTCTTAAAAAGTCTTTTAATTCTGGACGTTTTTCATGTTCACCAGTCTGTAAAATCAGTGACACTTTGTTCGTCATCTTTTGTGTGTACGTTTTTATTGCGTTTATAATATCATTGCTTAACATGGTGCTACCTTATTACGTTGATGATTTTACTTTAATTAGACAAGTCATCTGAACGGGTGAAATAAGGCGGAGAGGCATCGCCAAAACGCATACCAACTTCCGCCAATGTAGAGGGAGAGTGACTTATATTTTGCCGACTAAGTCTAAACTTGGCGTTAAGGTTGCTTCACCTTGCTCCCATGCTGCCGGACAGACTTCACCATCGTTTTCACGAACATATTGTGCCGCTTTTACATTACGCACCATGTCTTTAGCACTTCGGCCAATACCACCTGCATGAATATGAGCCACTTGAATAACGCCATCTGGGTCGACTAAGAAAGTACCGCGGTGTGCCATGTGGTCCTCTTCAATCATCACATCAAAACCACGGGTAATTGTGCCTGTTTGGTCGCCAATCATTGGGAATTTTATTTTGCCAATCGCCTCTGAAGAGTCGTGCCATGCTTTATGTGAAAAATGGGTATCTGTTGATACCGAATAAACTTCTACACCCAGTCTTTGTAATTCTTCATACTGGTTTGCCATGTCTTCTAATTCAGTCGGACAAACAAAGGTGAAGTCTGCTGGGTAGAACAAAAATATTGACCATTTTCCTTTAGTACTCTCCGACGTTACTTCAACAAACTCGTTGTTATGAAATGCTTGTGCTTGAAATTCTGGGATAGTTTTGCCTATTTGAGCCATGGGTAATTCCTCTTTTACTTAAAGTTAAGTAAAGTTAAAATGAAATGTTGTATTTCATTGGGTTTTAAAAGCATGCTTGCTTTCGATGTGGCTATAGTAGATTCATCTGATTGATAAATAAAATTGATAAAATTGAACTTCATGTTCTAAAAAATAGAATCACTAAATAATTAGGTACTAACACGGAAAGAGGCTAATAGGATTTCAATCTAACTTTCAGAATTTATAAAGCGGGTTCGAGCTATAATAATGGTAAATAAGAAGATGACTAATTCAATAATTACTCTTAAAATAGAATCAACGTTCTATAAAACTAATCATTAAAAAGATGATCTCAATAAAACAACTGCACTACGCATTAGCCATTGAAAAGACTTTGCACTTCAAAAAAGCAGCAGAAGCCTGCAATGTATCTCAATCGGCATTAAGCACGGCTATCAATGAACTTGAAAAACAATTAGGGCTAATTATTTTTGAGCGCAATAACAAACAAGTATTAGTGACCCAGAAAGGACAATTGATACTTAATAAGGCCAAAAGAGTAAAGTTGGCATTAGACGAGTTATTGCAAATATCACAAAGCGATAACCTGCCATTTTCAAGCCCTATGGTAATAGGTGTTATCCCAACCATTGGTCCCTATCTTTTACCGAAAGTATTACCCGAAGTCAGACATCAATATCCAAGTTTTAAATTAAAAATCATCGAAGAACAATCTCATATACTCGTGGGTATGGTGCGCACTGGGGAACTTGATGCAGCGATACTCGCTTTGCCTTACCCTATAGATGGGCTAATGAGTTTTAATTTTTGGCAAGAAGACTTTTATTTAGTCTGTCATAAAGATGAATGTCCACAAAAAATGAACGAAATTAGCAGTGAAGAACTAGAGACTGAAAAATTGATGTTATTAAAAGATGGTCATTGTTTGAAAGAACATGCATTAGCCGCTTGCCAACTAAAAAGCTCAAAACAAGACTCTGACTTTGCTTCTGCGAGCTTGCATACACTTATTCAAATGGTCGCAGGTAAATTAGGTACAACACTCGTGCCACAAATGGCATTAGATCAATTAACTTATAATGAGTCTGAACTCAGAGCTATTCATTTAAATGAACCTGGGCCTCATCGAACGATTGCTTTAATCATTAGACCAAATTATGTCAGAACCAACGAATTAACACTGCTCAAAGATATTTTTACAGCCCAGCTCATTAATAAGTGTGGTTAGGGTTAACTTTGCCATAATTTAGTTTTATAGAATTATATGTTTGATTTTATCAAATTTACTGAATCAAAATAATAAGTCACAATCATTTCATCTTAAATCAAGCAGGTGCACAAGATGACAAATATTATTAACAATATAAAAGCAATTTTTAATTCGACTAATGGTAAAAATGACGTGGTAAAATGTAACTACTCAAACAATTACTATGGCGATCAATATTGCCAAATAAAAGGAAATGAAGTAAAGGATATATGAGGCTGGTTTCAAATATAAAAATATTAGTATTCGAAGTAATAGTTTAGAGTGATTTAGTCACTATTTAGTCACTATTTAGTTTAATACTTTATTGCTTTCCTATAAGTTTTCATTTCAAGTAAAAATAAAAAACGCACTAATTAGTGCGTTTTTTCCCGTTAATAACTATATATTAGTTTTTAACGGCATTAACTTCTAAAGCTCTGTTACCATCTTTATCACGTTTTTTACGTGCTTTGTCAGACTTTAGCTGTAACTTTTTCTTTTGTAGACTTGAAATATCTTTCGGCATAGGTTTACGCGGCATACGCTCGTCAGCCATAGCTGCTTGATATAAAAAGCCAGCCAGAATAACCGATGCTTGTTTTAAATCAGCTTCGACAACATGGTCAATCGAGTCAATATGGGTATGATGTAAACGTGAACCATAATCAAGTTCGTCTTGAATAAACTGAAAGCCTGGTAAGCCGACATCATCAAAAGACTCATGGTCAGTTCCGCCAGTACTTTTATTAGTAACAGTGCCAGTACTTAGGTCAGAATATGGGCTAAACCAGTTGCTAAAAACTGATTTAGCTGCAACATTACCTTCGGTGTAAATACCTCTAAAACGACCACTGCCATTGTCCATATTAAAATAAACTGAAAATTTATCATGAGCAGCTTTCGTCTCAATAGGCCAACCTTGGTCTTTCCATAAGTAACTCGGTAAAGCGCGCTCATTTTTATCACTAGGTTTAGGACGTGTGGCAAAGTGTTCATCAACATAAGCTGCTGAACCAAATAACCCTTGTTCTTCACCTGACCATAAACCAATACGAATAGTACGTTTTGGCTTAAAGTTTAATGCTTGAAGAATACGTATAGCTTCCATAGAAACAGCGACACCGGCACCATTATCTACAGCGCCGTCGCTGGCATGCCAAGAATCTAAATGCCCACCAACCATAACTATTTCAGGATTTTTATCGCTTCCTGTAATTTCAGCAATAGTGTTATAAGCATTCCGGTCTTCATCGTGAAAACGTGCCTTAATATTAAGTGATAATTTAGGCGTTTTACCGTTATCTATCATGCGTGACAATAAGTTGTAATGCTCTGCTTCAATAATAATGGCGGGCACTGGAAAGGTTTTTCCTACGCGATGATCACGACCAAAGACATTAATTAAACCACCTTGTCGCCAACTACGATAAATAACGCCAGCAACTTTTTCTTCTTTTAAGAAAGTATTTAAGGTTTGACGGAAATTATAGCGCTGCATTGAGCTATCTCTTCGGTCTGCGGTTACCCAAGGAGAATGGCTTGGCGAGCGCATAACGTCAAAGTCTTTCAGTTTTGACAATTCTCCAGAGTCATAACGTTTAAAAATAGTGTTTTCAGGCGCTTCAATATTTCTCCCTGCGCCCATCATAATAACCTTCCCTTTGAGCTTGCCTTTATATTGCGCTAAATCGGCAACTGAAGCCGCATCAAAGATAACAACATCACCCGTTATTTTACCTTTAGTGCCAGGCGTCCAAGCAACAGGAATACCATGTAAAGAAACTTCACGAGGGCTTAGTAAATCTATTGAAGCAGAATCGTGTGACCAACCTCGGCCAAACTCAAATGGGTCTAAATAAGCATTTTTTAGTCCCCAACCTTTCAATTTTTCTAAGGTCCAATCATTGGCTTTTTTCATTTGAGGAGAGCCCGATAAACGTGGCCCTATTTCATCGGTAAGTTGCTCTAAGGTGTGCATAACTTCGGAATTATAAAAGCCTTCAGCTCTTATTTTGTTGGCCATATCTAAATCATCGCTTGCATAAGCAGTCGATAAAGAAAGGCAAAGTAAAGATAATCCAATTGTTTTCATTAATATTTTCCTGATCGTTATATTTTTATTTTTCTCGTTGATACCATAATACATATTACTGAATCCCCCAAATAAGATGAGATGAACATAATAGTTTTAGAGGTGGGGTGGATAATTCATAGCGAAAAACGACTTAAAAGTCGAGTTTAAATAGTAGTTCTGCTATATCCGGTTGCCATTGGAAATCAGTTAATTTTATTCGGCTTCCTATAACCACGATTTGCTCGTCTTGAAGAAAGGCTTTTTGTTGATTAAAATTTTCATTTTCAACAGGGAATGAAATTTTACCTTGTGAATTAATCACCCGGTACCACGGCACCTTTGCTCCTTGCCAACCATCATCAGGAACCTTACCTAATGCTTTCCCCACTAACCGGGCTTTCCCCGGCAAACCGGCTAAATCGGCGATCTGTCCATAACAAGCAACCTGCCCATAAGGTATCGCTTGTACTGTCTGCCAAATGCGCAGGTAATTGGGATTAATTTTCACATGTTCATTTTTTTTCATGTTAACAGAGCTCTGTTTATTATTTTTAACAGCGCTAATTCATCGAACAATTAGATGTTAGCCACTTAGTATCGAGCGTTTAAATTACCAAGGTAATACTTCTCCATTTGAATGCCTAAATACGCCACTGCCATTCATCGTAAGTTCATTAATTAAGCCAACAATTCGTCCAGCAGACTCGTCTGCACTAATATCGCCACCATGATTGACCATATCTGTTTGTACATAACCGGGGTGATAAATACCAACGGCTACATCTTGATTCGACAAATCTTTACTCAGCGACATTGAAGCAGCATTTAGCGCGGCTTTTGACATACGATAACCATAACGTCCACCTGAACCATTATCACTGATAGATCCCATACGAGAGGTGATCATGGCTACTTTTCCATCTGGGTTTAGATTGCTTTGCAATGCATCAACAATACGTAGTGGCGCTAACGCATTAACTTCAAATTGCTCTCGTATGGTTTCAATATTCATATCTGTCAGGCTTTCATCACGTAAAATACCCGCGTTACAGACAAGAACATCAATACCAATACCGCTAAGTGATTTGGTCATATTTTTAATGCCTGCATCTGTGGCAACGTCAATATCTACGATTACATGCACAGCGAGTTCATTTAATGCTGCTGAACTTTGTCTGCATAAAGCATAAACATTATCACCCTGTGTTTGAAATTTTTTTGCCATCGCTAAACCAATTCCTCGATTTGCTCCGGTGATCACTATGTTTTTACTCATAACGGTTCCCTTTTATATAAAATATACTCACTTTTATGATGTTTAAAAGTCTAGCTAAAAATCCTGCTATTGATATGATAACAAATCACAATTTATCAACCATTAAAATAACTTAAGGCACATAATGGACTTATCCGTCATCACCAGCAATAACTTACAACTCTCCACAGACCGTTTGTCTATAACACTGATGAACGAAAGTCATTGGCCTGATTTTCAGCGCATTCAAGCCGATAATGAAATAATGAAATATATTGGCCCAGTATTACCTCTTGATGAATTAAAAACTAAATTTCTCGACCGAATACGCCCCTTTATCCAGGAAGAAAACCATTGGCTAACCCTAGCAATACATCATAAATTAACAGGTGAATTTATCGGTAGTGTTGGTTTTAAACTTGATAGTATTAACGATCAACGTGCTGAAATAGGTTATCTTGTTTTACCTCAACATAGCGGTCAGGGTTATACTACTGAGGCTTGCAATGTGCTTAAACAATTTATTTTTGAGAAAATAAAAGTACGAAAAATTGTTGCTCATTGCACTACTGGTAATATTGGTAGTTGGAAGGTAATGGAAAAAATAGGCTTATTACGTGAAGGTGAGCTTAAGATGGATAGCTTTTTGAATAATAATTGGTACGACGGATACTGCTATGGTTTGGTGAACCCGCTTTATTGCTAGGATAGAACGCTCAGAATATTATCTGCTCTGTAGAAGTATCTATATAAAAACTAAAAAGGCTATTTTAATCATCAATTAAAATAGCCTTTTTTTATATCGCCGTTAATTATTAAACATTAACCGCCACATTTTTTAGCTTTACTTTTGCCTTCACCACATTTACCTTTCTTGGCTTTTTTACCTTCACCACATTTTCCTTCGCCACATTTACCTTTCTTGACTTTTTTACCTTCGCCACACTTTCCTTTTTTGTCCATTTTACCTTCGCCACACTTTCCTTTTTTGTCCATTTTACCTTCGCCGCATTTTCCTTTTTTGTCCATTTTTCCTTCGCCACATTTAGCTTTTTTGTCCATTTTTCCTTCGCCACATTTACCACTGGCATCAGCTGCAACAATAGTCGTTATACTTTGCGTTTCAAAAGGGTTAGTTTCCGCTTTTGCTGGCGTTGTTACAGCAAGCGTTAAAGCAAAAAGGCCCAATAGAGCTGTTATTGATGATTTTTTAAAAAGTTTCATTTTGTTTTCCTTTTATTTTATAATTATGGCACTACATACGTAAGCTAAGAACAAAGACCTTTGCTGCAATAAATAAATTTCAATAACATTGTAAAAAACACTATTGTTGCAAAATAAACTTATTATATCCCTATTGAGGTTACCCCTAGATTTATGAATACTCAAGTACAAAAGGTGGTTTTGGCACCAATGGAAGGTGTTGCCGACGCATTAATGCGCCACTTACTTACCTCAGTAAATAACTATGACTTCTGTATTACTGAGTTCTTGCGCATTGTTGACCAACTGCTGCCAGAAAGATGTTTTTACAAAGTTTGCCCTGAATTGGCACAACAAGGATACACGCAGTCCAAAACACCACTGAGAATGCAGTTACTTGGTCAAGAGCCTAATTGGATGGCAGAAAATGCCGTACGCGCGATAGAACTCGGTTCTCATGGTGTAGATTTGAATTTTGGTTGCCCAGCAAAAACTGTCAATAAAAATCGTGGTGGTGCGGTACTACTAAAATCCCCTGAAGATATTTATCGCATTGTTTCAAAAGTAAAAGAGGCATTAGGGAATGATGTCGTACTTTCAGCTAAAATTCGCTTAGGCTTTGACGATGCTTCTTTACTTGATGAAATTGTCAGCGCAATAACGACAGCAAATGCAGATCAACTCACCATACATGCTAGAACCAAAGCTGATGGTTATCGCCCACCGGCATATTGGCATTTTATCGGCGATATGGTAAAAAAATACCAGATAGAAATTTTCGCTAATGGTGAAATTTGGAGTTTAGCAGACGCCAATCGTTGTATAGCCGAAAGTCATACTCCAAATTTAATGTTAGGTCGCGGAGCACTAGCCTTGCCTAATTTAGCCGCTGTTATTAAAGACGAACAGCAATCAATGCCTTGGAATCAGCTTTGTTCATTACTGCGAAAATACAGTGAACTCGAATTAACTGGTGATAAAAGCTATTACTTTTCAAGCCGTTTAAAGCAATGGTTGCGCTATTTAAAAATACAATACCCACAAGCACAACAATTATTTAATGACATAAAAGTATTAAAAGACAAAGAGCAAATATTAGCCTTATTAAATAAATCGTCAACATACGAGTCCACTAATGTTATAAAAACGTAAACTTATTTCGGATATTGGGATAAAGCTCATACCACTTCAGCTAATAGTGTTTTAAAATACAGCATTGTTTTCTATCTGAACCTGCTATGAAAAACTACTTATCATCACTATTTTTTACTTTTACTTTCGCCATAACAAGTGTGCTTTATTCTGCACATTGTTATAGCGAACAAGCCAACAGTGCTTATGAAAATGCCTTAAGTTACTTGCAACAAGGAAAACTAGATGAGGCAGAAATATCGGTAAAAAACAGCATTATTCAGCGTCCAAATTACTTGCCTGCCAGATTATTGCTCGGCGATATTCTTTTACAAAAAGGTCGACCACAATCCGCTGAAAAAGAGTTAACAATAGCATTGGCATTACAGGCTGACAGTTTCGCCGTTGTTATTCCGCTGGTAGAAGCAAAGTTATTTTTATACAAGCACCAAGAAGCACTTACCCTTTTAAATGAACACCCACAATTAGCGACAGAGCGTAAATATTTTTTACTGCAAGGCAATGCCTATAAAGCTTTAACAAAACGTAAACTGGCTAAAAAATCGTATCAACAATCATTGTATATTCATGGTGAAACAATCGCGTTATATACCGCAATGGCTGATTTAGCCTTTAAAGAAGGGCAATTATCTAATGCGTTAAATTTTGCTAATAAAGCACTTTTAATTATCCCTCAACCAAGTGATATACAACAAAATAGACAACAACAAGGCGCTAAAATACTTAAAGCAGAAATACTAAAAAGTACTAAGCAGCCCGATGAAGCACTAGCCATATACTCAGAAATTTTACAAAAAGAGCCAACGAATCAACAAGCGCTATTTGGCAAAGCAACTATTTTTCTAGACCAAAACCAACTTGAAGATGCATTGATATTTTCACTAACGTTGCGGGAAAACTACCCTAATGATCCTTATATAAAGTTACTCCATTCTTCCATCATCGCTTTACAGGGTAATGAAAAACAAGCGCGTATATTACTACGAGATATACAACAACAGTTCATGAATTTTACTGATGAACAAATGCAAGGCCGAGAAGTATTATTACTTGCGGCAAGCGTTGATTATCTTAATAAAAGTTATTATCAGGCGCGTCGACAGTTTCTTACCTATATCAGAGATTATGGTGAAAATACCGTTGCTCATCGTCATTTAACCATGATCGCTCTTAAAGAAAATAATGTTCCATTGGCACAGCAACATATTGGCAAAGCCCTTATTCTTTCGCCAAATAAAGCCGAGTTATATTTATTAGCGTCACATATCTATCAGCAACAATTAGACAAATATGAGTATTTAAGTTTTATTGAAAAAGCTCAGGCTAAATTTGCAGATAATTTACTACTCCGAGACCAGTACATAGGCGCACTCATTGCGGTTAACCGCAGTGATGATGCCATTGCTTTGCTTAATAAAATAAGTGGCAGCAACACATTGGCGAGTAGAACGCTATTAGGCTACTTGCAATTACAAGCAAACAATATTGAACAGGCTAAAATAACCACACAAGCACTGTTAGATGATCATCCAAATAAAGTAGAAATATTACAACTCGCGGGTGAATTATCCTTAAAGTTAGGTCGGGGCGATGACGCGATAAAATTATTTAAACAAACACTGGTATTAGACGATAAATTTCGCCCAGCATTATTAGCCCTAGCGGGCATCAGCCTCAATAATAAAGATCATCAACAAACCCAATTATATTATCGGCAATTACTGACTTTTTACCCTAGTGATGCGTTAGTGCTGCAGTTATATGCAAATTTTTCGATTAACCAGCAACAATTATTTTTAGCCATTAAATTACTTAGCCAAATACCGAAACAACATCCAGATTACATTATTAATCAGCGTGCTTTATTAACCCTGTATCTTAAGACCAATCAACTTAAGCAAACAGAAAAAACATTGGCGTTATTAGAGAGTTTTTACTCTTTAGATCAAGAGTTATTACTGGCAAAAAGTAAATTACAAACTCAGCTAGGGGAAACGGTTAAAGCGGCTAAAACTTTAAAAATATTATTCGGACTAATTTACGACGATGTAAAAAAGATTGAAACGTTGAGTAAGTTACAAATTGATTTAGCGGATATTGAAGCTGCGCAACGCAGCATTGATAGAATTAAACATCTATCGAATGGCAAGATTTCTCCTTATATTGCTACTCGCTTTGCTTTAGCCAATAAAGAAACCAAAAAAGCAGGAAAGCTGATAGCACAACAATTATCAAAAGCCCCCAATAATATTGCTTGGTTAGAATTAAAAGTACATTATTTAATGGCTAAACCAGATATTCATAAAGCGAGCGAACTGTTAAATGAGCTTTATCAAACGCATAATAAGCGTGAACACCTACAACTGCTCGCACAGCTTTATTTGCAACAACAGCAAACAGACAAGGTAGAGCTATTATTAAAAGACTGGTTAAGCACGCAAAATGCTGATGCTTGGGCTATTGCACAATTAAGTGCAATAGCCATTCAAAATGGGAATATAAGTTTGGCAATAAGTACACTTGAGCATTTCAAGTATATTGAACAACAGCCTATATTTTTAAATAATTTAGCAAACTTATATCAAGATAATGATCCTAAAAAAGCACTCTTATACGCCAAAAAGTCCCATAAACTAGCACCAAAACTAGCCGCGATTAATGACACTTTAGGTTGGTTGTTGGTAATAAATAACCAAGCTCAAACAGGGTTGAGTTATTTACGTGAAGCAATTGCTCGCGATGTTAACAATGCCAGTTATCATTATCATCTAGCTTATACCTTGGCGGTATTAAAACGCTTAAAACTTGCGCAATCTGCGTTAATTAAAGCGCAGAAACTAGCCCCAGAACACAAACTAAATTCACAGACTAGTTTATTGATAAATAAAGGATAACTTGTAAGGACTAGCTGCTTTATTAGGTCGTTGTAAACAAGTCATTACACCATGTTGATAATATCACTGTACTTATATCTTTCTTAGAAACAACTAACTTTAGACAGCGCTGTCAAATATGTAACCTAGATGTTAACATGCACAAAATATAGACATTTACACTTTTTATGAAGGAACGTTATGCGACATTTAGCCGTAATCGCTAGCTTATTATTAAGCTTTCAAGCAGTAGCTGATACCATCGATTTTGGTCAAGCAAGTAAATATAATGCTTTTGTTAAGGAAAACTATTCAGTTACCTCGTCAGATGTTGAAGGAAGAGTCGCTGTTGGCGGCAACCTTTACGTTGATGGCGGTTATGATATTGGTACTCAAATTATCGATTTTGGTATGGGCGATGGACCTAGCCTTGTTGTTGGCGGTGACATTGTAAAAACTAAAGCGGGCAATTTTAATGTTTATCAATCTGCAACTTTACCATCCCCGGTTTTAGGTAATGTAGTTATCGGTGGTACATTAACTGGCGGACCGAATGAAATTGGTACATTAACTGAAAACAGTACAAATTTACCGGTTGATTTTAACAGTGCTTTTACACATTTAGAGAATCTTTCAGAGCAATTATCAGCACGCACCGCTTACGGAAATGTAGACGATCAAGGTTGGGCATTATTATTCTCTGTTGACGAAAATGTTGTTCCTGAAGATGGTGTTTACGTTTTTGATATTACTCAGCAACAATTTGCTACCGACTGGTATATTAATACTGACGGCATGACTGATAATGCAACCTTTGTTTTTAATATTACTAATGAAAATGGTACTGTTATCGACTTCTCACAAGCAAATGTATTTCTAACCAATGATGCTAACCCAACTGATTGGACTAACCCTTTAAGTGGCTATTACAATAAAGGCTCGGCCAATATTCAACCACCGGTTCAGTTACTTTATAACTTTTATGGCGCAAGCCAGCTGAACCTTAATAGTGATTTATATGGCAGTGTACTTGCCCCAACTGCTGATATAAAGTCAAATGAATCAACTATTTTCGGCCAAGTTATCGGTAAGTCTTGGGAAGGTAATATGCAAATAAACTACAACCCATTTGACCCTGTTGGCACACCAACGCCAGTACCGGAGCCAAGTACGTTTTTTATGTTTGCACTTGCTTTTGTCTTAATGGTTTCTCGAGCTAAATTATCAAAATTGATGGCAAAAATTAAGCTTAATAACCAAGCTGTTTGTTTAGCTTAGTTCATCCCTAGTTTTCTGATTATCCCTAGCAAGATTTATAAAAATGCCAGACTTTATCGTCTGGCATTTTTTTTGACCTGATAAAGCTAGCCACACTTTTTAACTCGCGCCTTGTTGCCCCTCTTTCCTCCTCCATCCTCTTCTTGCTGTTTCTTAATGGCTCGTTTTTCTGAAACCACCATGGCAATCGTTTTTTCGACAAAGGGATCTGGAGAGAACATCTGCACTAGCACAGCAAAAGCGATAGCAATACCACGTCGTTTGTTAGCCAGTTTCATTAATATTACGGCAATTACCGACAACCCCGTAAATACAAACCAAGGCGCTAGCGCCAAATAAAAATCATAAGAAAAAAAATCAACCATAAAAATAACTCCATACTTATTCCTCTTATTTTTCGGAATAAGGCTACAAAAAAGGTTCAGCCAAAATGGCTAAGCTTAAGAATGTTAACTAAGGTGTTTTTTGAAGTGAGATGGTTGATTTTCGGTTTGATGAGACACGAGTTTAAACAATAGCTTTTGGGGCTTGCTACTAAAAGTAAGCATAGTCATGATTTGCTGTTGATAATCTTGCTTAACTCGAGTAGCAGTTAATTTACCTAATAGACCTTTAGAAAAGCAATGTGAACAAATAAAGCTCGCTAGGTAGAACTGCTTTTTATAGCTGTCATTTTTCGCTAATTGAAAATGAACCTTTGCTACTGAAAGTGTATTTAATGAAGTGTAAGTAGGTGTTTGACGATATTCAACTTGTTGAATGTCACTATCAATGACCGAAGATAACGGAACGGCTAATGCTGAGTTTACCGATAAAACAGCACTTAATAAGAGAATAAATTTTATAAAAAAGTGTTTCAATTTACCTCCATTATCTATTAGCTAAACTTGATTAATAGTTGATATGGGACCACTGAGGCAGTTTTTCAAGAAAAGAGCTATCTAGCGATAGCTCTTTTCTTTATTTAGCTATTTAGTTATTACTCGTAACGAAGCGCATCAATAGGGTCTAAATTAGCCGCCTTAGCTGCAGGTATAATACCAAATAACAAACCAACACCAGCACTAAAACCAAACGATAGCGCAACAGCCCACATAGGAACTTCGGCAGAAGGTAAACCAACCAAGTTACTAACCAAAGCTCCGGCTCCATAGCCAATTGCTAAACCAATTAAACCACCGAGTAAACACAAGAACACCGCTTCAATAAGAAACTGCAACAGTATGTCAACACGTGTTGCACCTAAAGCTTTTTGAATGCCTATTTCCCGAGTTCGCTCAGTCACAGAAACCAGCATAATATTCATAATGCCAATGCCACCAACCAGTAAAGAAATACCAACAACGCCACTGAGTACCATGGTTGTACTTGAAGTGATGTTATTAACCGTATCTAACATTTGCTCAGCGGTACTAATTTTAAAATCGTCACTCGTTTCTTTGCTTAGGTTATGATTTCGGCGCAATAAGTTTTTAATGTGCTGTTTAATGCTTTCTAACTTACTAGCGTCATCTACTTGTAGCGAAATACTAATGTCAGGCTCTTCAGCACCGCCTAGTAATGCTCGAGTAGTTGTGTAAGGTAATAAGATAAAGTCATCTTGATCGAAGCCAAAAAGCTTGCCCCGCTTTTCTAAGACGCCAATAACTTTAAACCATTCCCCGCCAATCATAATATATTGGCCAATAGGTGAACCTTTGATCTCTAGTTTGTCGAGAATAGAGTCACCTAATACCGCAACACGACGACGTGATTTATCATCACTCAAATTAAAAAAACGTCCTGTTTCAGGAAAAATACCATAAAGTGACTGGTAACTAGACCCTGTGCCAATAACCCGTGTGGCTGTTGACTCTCCTTTATATTGCACGACGCCATTGGCTCCAGTAGCCGCAACAGTAGGTGTAATATGACTAATACCGGGAACTTTATACTGAATTTCCAGGAAATCCCGATAACTTAATTTAGCTATTTTTCCTTGTAACCGTTCTTTTAAAGGCGTGAACGCATTTACATTGACAACATTGGTGCCCATATCATCAAACTGTGAAGTTATACTACTACTTAGCCCCTGCACCACAGAAACCACGGCAATAACCGAAGCTACGCCAATAATAATGCCCAATGTTGTTAGAAAACTTCTAAAACCATGAGCGTAAACAGAATGAGCTGCCGAGCGAGTACTCTCTACTATTTTAAATAAAACGCTAGACATGCTCAGCCTCCTTTTCTACTTTTTGCTGGTTATACGCTCTTGCAATATCGGGGTTCAAGCTATCTGCGACCAAATGCCCATCGGTTAAGCGAATAACACGGTGGCAACGTTCAGCAATTTCTTGTTCATGGGTAACAATAATCAATGTTTGTCCATCGTTATGAAGCTCATCAAATAACGTCATGATCTCCATCGTTGTAGCAGAGTCTAAATTTCCGGTCGGTTCATCGGCCAGTAAAATTGTTGGCTCTGTGACTAATGCACGGGCAATAGCTACCCGTTGACGCTGTCCGCCAGACAATTGGTTGGGCAAATGATCAAGACGATCTTTCAAACCGACACGCGTTAGCGCTCGTTCCGCTTTGATTTTTCGTTCTCTTATTGGCATACCTCGATAAATAAGTGGCTGCATTACATTTTGCAAAGCACTCGATCTAGGTAATAAATTAAAACTTTGAAAAATAAAACCTATTTCTAAATTTCGAATGCCAGCAAGAGCAGACTCATCAAGATGAGCAACATCTTTACACTTAAGTTTATACGAGCCGTTAGTCGGGTAATCTAAACAACCTAAAAGATTCATCAAGGTTGATTTACCAGAACCCGACTGCCCAGTAATAGCTAAGTAATCATTTTCCTGAATATCAAGGTTAAAGTCTTTCAGTGCATAGAACTCTTGATTGCCCATTTTATAGAGCTTAGCTATATTTCTTAACGCTATAATTGGCTGTTCAACGTTGGTTTCTGTAAGGGCTTCAGACATCATCTATGCCTCTTTTTCCAGCATTTTTACTGACTGCGCATCTTTTAATTTACCTAATGCTCTAGCCGGCCCAGTGATCACTTTATCACCTATTTTTATACCCGAGGTGATTTCTTGTAAGTGATCATTTGAAATACCTAACTCAACATTGCGTTTAACCGCTTTGCCATCAATAAAGACAAAAACGTGATCAACATTTTCTGCTGGTGAATCACTGTCGCTTGCCGAGTCTTCATCACCTTTATTTTTTTCTTGCTTAGCGAAAATAACAGATTCACTAGGCACAGCAATCGTTTTACTTTTACTTTGCGTAAATATCTCTGCCCGACAGCTCATGCCTGGTCGAACGGCAATAGTATTTGAGTCCGCTAATAAAATTTTCACTTTAAAGCTTAAACCTTGACGACCTCGTGCGCGCTTAGCTGTAGTAGCAATGCTTTGTACTTCGCCTTTTAACGCGTTGTCTGGAAAAGCGACTGCAAAAATATCAGCTTGTTGACCGATACGAATATTCGCAATATCAGCTTCATCAACTTGAACTTCAATTAAAATAGAAGATGGATCAGCTAAGGTGATCAAGTTAGAACCTGAAATATTAGTTGTACCACTTATTGCCGTTTCACCTTTCTTAATGTCAACCGACGTTGCAATACCGTCTATTGGCGAGCGAAATACTGTTTTTTCTAAACGCTCCTGCGCTTTATCAAGTGTAGCTTCTGCTTGCAATAAAGACTCTTGACGAGAACGCAAATCAATTTTTGCTAAGGCATATTGGTTATCAATTAATTCGTAAGCATCACGGTCAAGGATTTTACGTTGATATAAGTCATGCTTGCGCTGCCATTGAGACTTTAAGTTCTCAATTTTCTTTTGTTGACGTTCAATTGCAATTGATTGGATACGAACATAAGCTTCTTGTTGCTCAACATCGGCTCGAAAAGTGCGAGGTTCAAGACGCATTAATACTTGGCCTTTAGAAACATCATCACCTTCGGCGATGAGCATTTCACTCACCTGACCGATGACTTCAGAACGCAATTGCACCTGTTCTTTATAAACTAAAGTACCCGAGGCCAAAATTGAACGTTTGATATTTTCAGCTTCAACCTGTTGAACTTTTACCTCAACAGCATGTGTTTTTCCGGTTTTTTTAAAATAGGCTAGACTTCCTAGCCCAATAATAACCGCAATAATGATCAGTGTTTTTTTCATGAATTAACCTATCACTTATGCAATAAACATTACGTATAAAGCCCAAAGTCCAAATATAATTACCTGTGGAGCCGCGGCAAGGATAAGTGCTTTTTTACTTTCTATGTTCAACCATGAACGAAAACCGATACTAGCAACGGCAATTGTCCAAAAAGTGAATAAGTTAACAGCTTCAAGTAAACCGTACCATGCGTTACTTGGTTCGACTGAAAACAATAAACTGTTGAAACTAGTTGGTTGTAAGTCTTGTATTGATACCATTCCATCAGGAGCAAACATTACAACAAGAGCACCAAGAGTAGTGGAAACTATCACAGGAAAACTTACCCACCATGTAAAGCCGTACCATTGAGTAAACTTATACTCACTGCCTGCGCTTACTTTTGTCGCTATATTATAATAAACGGCTGTCAGCATGTTAATCACCACAAAACCTAATGTGCCCGCAATGGCAGTAGTCATAAGCATAGTGTCTTTTTCATAGAACATTGCCACGGCTTTAAGTTCATCGTCAGTCATTGGCTGAGACGCGGCAGCCTGATTTAGCATGGTTTCTTTTAACCAAGCAAAATCAACGGTATTAAAGTAATACATAAACAAAGCTAAAGTGGAACTAATAAGCAATACAAAAGGTAACCAAGACCAACCTTTCTTTTCTTTGATAGTATCAAATACAACAGCGGGTGAGATTAGTATATCCAAGCAGGCTTGAAGAGGGTTTGCAGACATTTTCATAGTGTTCTCTTTTTTTTTAGATTATTTCCATATACAGAGATAACTTTTTTATATTTTTTAGTTATTCCTGTACACCTAATAGTAAGTGTATGACTAACCTACCATCGTGACATATTATGTCAACAGATTTGTAACTCAGCTGTAAATCATCAGACGTAGTTTTATTTATTGTTCTTTTAAGAGCAAAAGGCTCTGTTAAGTTTTGAAGTATATATCCCTCACTTTATTATTCTAATTTTAAGTGTTTTATTTTATATAGCAGTTAGTCTTATAAAATTTAGTTTTATTACAAAGATTTCTATATTTATTTAAATATATATAAATTAGTTTTTTATTTTCAAATAAAACAGAGACTTAAACTGTATACAACCAAAAACATAATGCTGATAATGCCGCTAGTGTTTAGTTGATGACTGATATTTAATATGATCAATAATATTTGCAAAATCATAATTACTTTTTTATTTTTTAATCAACAATAAAATATGAATATGACGATGATTTATAAAGGCTAAGAAGGTATTATATTTGATATAAAGTTTATCAAAATTACGGTAGTACAAATAAAGTGAACAAAGGATCAGAATTAAGAGCACGCTATAACGATAATACCCGTGGCGTATATTTTATTGGCACAACACCCCCAAAGAGCGATACCCCTGTAGAGCAAGTGGAAGTGATTGCCGATAAACTGCTTGAGCGAGTAAGTGATATAGACTTTGATGGTTTAATTATTTATGACATTCAAGATGAAAACTCCCGAACAAATGTGCCCAGACCTTTTCCTTTTAAGTCGACTTTAGACCCACGTTATTATTCTTCATTACTCAGTAAAAAGTCTCAACGTCCCGTCATAACCTATAAAAGTGTGGTTCAGTCAAATAGCGACGATTTCAACCAATGGGCTGATGAGGCTTGGGAAAATTATGGTATTCGCGACGTTGTTTTAGTCGGTAGCCCTTCACAAAAAAACAATATATCACTACCCCTTAGCAGTGCTTATAAAACCTTAGTTGAAAATAAAAACGATTTTTTTATCGGCGGCATAACGATTGCTGAGCGCCATGCTAACAAAGGTAACGAGCATGAACGTTTAATTGAAAAACATCAGCAAGGTTGTAACTTCTTTATTTCTCAAGCTATTTATAATCCACAAGCCACCATTGATATGCTGACTCGTTATGCTATTGAGTGTCAGCAACAAGGATTGAAACCTCAGAGAATTATTTTAACCTTTTCGCCTTGTGGCAGTAAAAAAACCTTACAGTTTATTGAATGGCTAGGTGTCAGTGTTCCAGAGGCGACCAGCTTACGTATTCTCAACGCTGACCAACCACTTTATGAATCTATTCGTATTTGTTTGAATACTTTACAGCAAATACTTGACGCTGTTCTACCTTACGACTTGCCATTAGGTTTGAATATTGAAAGCTTAACGAACCGTAAAGAAGAGATAGACGGTAGTATTTTACTTTATAAATTACTTAGGTCGACTATGGATAGTTATTTATCTAAACAAGAACTTGAAAGGTTAATTCATCAGAAATAATTTTTAATATTGCAGGTACTTTGACATTGAAGCTTATCATGAAGACTGAGTTTGATAATTTGCGCACAAATCCTCTGCATTTGTATCAGACTGATACAAATGGCGAAAAACAAATTGTGAAAATTTTTTCTGGTGAGCTTTTAATAGCCAAAATGATCAAACATAAAAAATCAATCCGATATTTTGGCATCAAAGGATATTCGCAGTATTTACTCGCTGAAAAAAATTAATTAAGAAAGCGCTTCACTTTCAAAGGTAAGCCCCTGCCAACCTTGCTTAATAAAGTTTCGAATATTACCGTGATCCTCCCCTTGTGGGTTTTGTAAAACATCTTCTCGGTAATAATGACCAAAACACGCTAAGGTTTCCTGCTCTGATAAGCGATGTAACTGAGCAAAAGCAAAAATTTTACATGAACCTTCATTAGTGCCAGCTTCATTGACTAACTCACCATTGTGAAATGTGCATGGTTTATAGCGATAATTATCTGTAATGACCGTTATCACCTCGCTAAACTCAACGAGTTCGGCTTGTGATTTGATTTGTTCTAGTAGTTTATTCAACGGCATAATGTTCCTATTGAAGTTGATGTTATTTTTCTAAAATAATGTAGCAAAACGGCCACTATTATATAAACCGATAAGTAATCCTGAGCCGCCAGCTAAAAAACCAGAAATCAGCCCGAATTGGCACCAGAATTTATCTTTGCTACTTTGTTTAATAAGCTCGATATTAATTAGTTCGGCTTTACTTGCAGGGCTATATACTAATTCATTGACGCGTTGCATTGAACGATAAATAACAAAAAATAGCGTAATAAAACATAAGCAAGGCATTAACCAACCTTGTGTTAGTTCATAACTTAGCGTAAGAAACACCCCACTCAAAAATAGATAAAGTGCAGTTTTGTTACGTAAAGTCACCAATTGATCTTTTTGCTTTTCATTTTTAGACCTGTCAATAACTTGAGACATACCAATATAACTCGCCACCATGCCTAACACAGCTCCAAACATTGCTCCACTAACTGTTAACAATGCTTTGACTAACCAGTGGCTTTGACTACTCACAACAGTTTTTGTGACTAGCGCTGCTGCAACAGGTGAGCTAACTGAAAGTCCAGAGACAAAAAGCGCTGTTAATCCTAACGGACTCGTTGATAAGATAACGTTGCCATAACGAGTTAATATCTGACTTTTTATTAATGCTCGAACTCGACTTAAACGTTTTCTAACGGTTGTTTCATTTAAGCCTAATAACAGTGCAACAGACTGGCTACTTTGCTGTTCACGATAATATAACAGCACTATTTCTCGGCTCTCATCGGGTAATTCAGCTAAAAGAGTCTTAATCAAAACATTTTGTTCTTCACGCAGCAAATGTTCGTCAGCTGTATGACTAGGGTCCATAAGTGTGGCAAGTAAGGTATCGGTCTCATCACCTTTTACATTACGATTAACCTTCTCATCTCTTATATGATTTAGTGCGGTATAACGGGTGATTTGTCGCACCCAAGGTAAAAAGCTTATATTCTCTTTTAATTGGTCGATTTCTCGCCACACTTTAATAAAAACTTTTTGACAAACATCGTCACTGCTATCAAGATCTTTGGTAATAGCTAAAGCGATAGAGCCAACCGTATTCGTTAATTGCTCAATTAAGCGTGTAAAGGCTATTTGGTCACCCGTCTTAGCTAAAGCAATATCAGGCAATAATTGTTGTTCATTCATCAGTGACATCGTTATAAAACTCCCTGTAAGAATAAGTTAGTTTCAGTCATTAGCCACTTATTATCATCCCACATAATAAAGTGCCTAACTTCTGAATTCACCATTAATTTAGCATTAGCTACATCCGAAATTTGTTGTTGGTACAATGCGCTAGCATTGATGCGATCTTGTTCATTGGTAAATGCACCTTGTGCAGCAATTAATAATAAGGGTATTTTTACTTGTTTTAATGGCTCTCTTAAATCTGTAGTAAGTAAAAAATGTAATGCCGAGGCAACTGTTTTTTGATCCGACTTTTTAGCCATCTCAATAACCACTTGCTGGTCTGCCACTGATGTTGCTTGAAGAATAATCGCTTGTTTCGTCATATCAGCAACTTGCTGATGCGTAGCTTGTTGGTACATATTTTTTATGTAATCTGCTTGTTGTTTCATGTCTTTTGCTTGAGTGGCAGCTGTTTTGGTAAAAATGGGGGCTACATAAGGTAATCCATCAACGGCAACAATAGCAGCAAACAGTTTTTCATTATCTATCGCTAAACTATAAGATAAAAAAGCCCCTAAACTGTGACCCATTAATATCGATTTTTGTAATTTATTGTCTTTTATATAGCTTAATAATTCAGTTTTTACTTGTGGCATAATGTTGTCTGCAGAAGAGCAAGCTGCCGTATTGGCAAACCCTGCAATGCTTACCGTATGCACTTGATAATTTTTTGCTAAATACTTTTCACTTTCCTGCCAGATACTGCCATCACTCATTAACCCTGGGATCAAAATTAACGATTGGCCTTCGCCATGTACCTTAACATCAATACAATTTTCCGCTTTAGTGGTTAAGCTCATCGAAAACACAAATGCTGCTATTAATAGATGTATTATATTCATTATTTTTCCTTAAATTAATTTATAGAAAGCACTTAACTTCCTATTTCATAACTAAGACACCATGACTTTTAACTTCGTGACATTTTTATTTATTTTCGACACCTCATGTAACATTTGTGCTTAATTTGGCTATAGTGTGAATAAGATAACTTTGCTAAGCTGATTTATATTGTATGACAGGAGTAAAATATGAAGTTTTTTCAAAACAAAGAAGTACAAGGGTTATGTTTATGCCTTGCGATGATGGGCTTAACCTATGCAATTTTGTTACTGCTTTTAATAACATTTACGGGCGTTAAGTTATACAAAACTGTTGTTGTTGTTGCCACACTTTCAAGCTTACTTTTTACACTTGGTTTGAGCAAACAGGTTAAAAACCGTTTGAAAGAACAGGTAAATACACTTTTCACTAAAAAGGTTGCCGCTTAAGTAATTAACCATAAACCCGTGTAAATTGTTGCGACTTTAAATCAGATAGCTTATCGATTTTGATTTAATTTCATCTGTTGAGTTATTAACGTCAGTTACCTCATAAACTAGAGTCGCTCTCACCTCAATTTTTTCATAGTTGTTTTGACTACTGCAACCTTTATTTTTTAATTAAAGCGTTAGATAAAGCTTATTTATCCGCTTCTTTTATGATCTATTTACTTCCTTCTTTTCTCATTCAACTTATTTTCTTTCTCCACGACACTTTAATCTCCTTAAATAGCAGCACAGCAATATTGAGAAAAATATTTTAACGCTTACCTGAGCAAGCTTAAAACGTTTACTCTTTAGATATCAGAAACAAGTTGTCAATTGCTAGTTTTTTTGGGGCTGAATAAAAAAATCTATATTCGCTAATAAAATGTTCTTATTAGAAAATATAGATTGATAGAGATAAATACTGTCTTCGACTGTCAGCTAATTTCAACTGCCCAACAAGATTTTGATTACACTTCGCCTTTATTCACTCTTAACCAATAGGTTCCATAGAGTAAAACCATGCCGGCAATAACACTAGTAACATCTAATTTTGACATAAGGGCTTGTAAGGAGACAGTTCTAGAGAAACTATCTTGCCCTTGGATTGATGAAACAAACTCTTGAGATATCGAAAAGTAATCCAACAGTAAACTACCGATAAAAGGTTGTGATAAATGGAAGTAATGCACAACAAAACCTTCAACTAATAAAATAAGCGCAATAGGCAATATCGCCCATAAGAATGGAGCCTTCTTAGCAAACATAGACGCTAACATTAACCAGGAAAATAGCGGTAACATCCAAATAGCAAAAGGAAGTAGGTGCAACCAGATTAATGCTAAGCCACTCAATATATCGCTATCGATCCACAGCGCCCATAAACTGGCGTCATAGCCAACAGATAAAATAACACAGGTTAAAAAGCCTATAATTAGGAAAATGAACAAGGTTACTGTTGCTGCCGCTAAAAATACGGCAGGAATAATCAAAGCACCGGTAATTAGTTTTGCAATAATAGTGACTACATCAGAGACAGGCAGCGAACGCCAAAACATCACCGACATATCCCGGCGTTCATCAAACAAACACACGGTAAAATAATACAGCTGAATGATCAAAGCGACAGCAATAAAGGGCCCAAATAACGCCAAGGTCGTTACAAAAAATAACTTAGGGACCATTTCTGTATATTCTGAAGAAGCAAAGTTTTCAGGGAACATTGCTAATGCTTGAAAAGCTTCAGAGAACGTCTCATTACTTTCCATAAAAATAAAAATTGGCATTAATATGACTAATGCGGCGGTAACCATAGGAACCCACTTTAAAATATTGCTAAATTCCCATAATTCTCTTTTAATTGAAGTCATTACTATTTGCATGTTCATGCGCAAATCTCCTTAGTCATTACACCTACGAATATATCAGCCAAACTAGGCACGCTTATTTTGCCAAGAGCTTGTAAAGCATCCGCTTTTTGGTCATCAAATAACATGGTCGTTAAGCCCATCAAACTATTTGAAAACAGAGGTTTTAATTGTTTAGCTTGTGCTACATTGTCTTGTGTAACGGCTAATAATTTAAAGCGCTCTCGAATTCCATCAGCACTTTCGGCTAAGACAATTCTTCCTTCTTGAATAAAAGCGACATCCGTTAAGATATGTTCTATTTCTTCAATTTGATGAGTAGTAATAACAATACATTTATCTTCGGTATAAAAGTCCTCAAGTAAATGCGTATAAAACTGTCTGCGCGTTAAAATATCTAAACCTAAAGTAGGTTCATCTAAAACAAGTACTTTTGCATCTATTGCTAACACTAAAGCTAGGTGCAATTGTGTAACCATACCTTTTGATAGTGCTTTGACTTTGTCATTTTGAAGAATATTAGTTTTAGCTAAAAACGCGCGGGCTTTTTCAATATCAAAATTAGGATGAATTTCACTCATATAGATTAATGCTTGTGATACTTTTAGCCATTTCGGCAAAATAGCAACATCAGAAATATAGGCAACATCGTTCAGCATTTTTTCCCGATCTTTTCTTGGATGATGACCTAAAACACTAATGTCACCTTCAAAATCGGTTAAACCTAACAAAGCTTGCAAGCAAGTTGTTTTTCCTGCGCCGTTAGGACCTACTAAGCCAACAATTTGACCAGCGTGAATAGTTAAATTTACGTCATTAACCACATGTTTTTTTCCGTAAGATTTATTTAACCCCTTAATAGAAATTAGTTCGCTCATGAGTGTTCTCCTGCTAATAACTGCTTGGCAGATAAGTTTAATCGAGTAATTTGCTTCAAAATTTCCGGCCATTGTTGCACAAGAAAATTTTCACGTTCACGGTCAAGCATCAACTCTTGTGCCCCAGGCTTAACAAATAAACCTTTACCGCGTTGTTTTTCTACAATTTGTTCGTCCTGTAACATTTGATATGCCTTAGAGATGGTGATCGGATTTACTTGATACTCTGCTGCCACTTTTCTAACTGATGGCAACGCTTCGCCTTCTAAAATATAGCCATCGAGAATACGAGCAACGACTTGCTGGTATAGCTGTAGATATATTGGTTTGTCACTATCCCACTGAGGTATCATGATATTTCCTTACGGTTGTTATACTAAGTTTGCTTACTTTGTTTAACATAAAACAAAAGCGATATAGGTGTTATACATCACCAGCACACCATAACACAAGAAAATATCGACAATAATTCATATAAAGATATAAATTAACATGAGGAAATGTATGTTTGAAAGTGGAATAAATCAGTTTATTAACTTAATAAACAGTTAGTTAATCTGATTTATTATTGATGAAATAAATATAAGGTATATAGATAAATATTTTTAGATATCTTGTAACTTTAAAGATTCAAGCGTTTTCCCATGAGGAATAGGTGCCTTAGTTTCAGGGTCAACATGCACGAAAACAATGTCATCCGCTAAACAAATTGTTTTTTTAGTGAACTTATTACGCATTAAGCAGGTAATAGTTATTGAGGTCCGCCCGATACTTTTCGTCGATAAGCCAAACTCAACAACATCACCTTGTAACCCTGGTGATTCAAAATTAATTGCGCCAATATGCTTAGTGACTAAACAATTGGTTGCTAATTGGCAAATAGCGAATATAGCCGCTTCTTCATCAATCCATTCTAATGCTCTACCACCAAACAATGAGTTAGCATAATTTAAGTCACTGGGGAGAATTAACCGTCGAGATAAGAAGTGCATAAATAAACCTTAAAGTATCGTTTTGTATTAATATTCCTCGCATTATGACATAGCCACTAGAGACTTAGGCACATATAGTTTTTGTGTTACAAAAGCATCGCCCCTTAAGTCTGGGCATAAAAGAAGGGATGCACATTAAGTACATCCCTTTATAGTATAATTAACTGTTAGCGTTATTTAACTAGCGGATAACCATAATGTTAACTTATCTTCGCCCACTTCTTTTTCATCATCTTCATCATAATACTTGCCATACAAAAATAGAATATCGGCTTTGCCGTCTCCGTTGAAATCTTTTACTTCGGTTCGCACGCTTTTAGGCAGTAATATTTCATAGTCAGTACCACGTCTGTCAAATAAGCGTTTCCCTTTTGAGCCTGAGTATATAGTAAACTCGTCATCATCGGTTCTCAGAATTAAGTCATTAATACCGTCACCGTTAAAGTCATTAATATCAGTTAGTACTTCACCGTTACTGTCTGAACTAATGGACATCTCAACTTCATTTTCATAGGACGGTTTTTTAACGTATTTACCATTTCTTCCTAATTTATAGAAGCGTAAGTCCATATCTATAGAACCAGACATCGCCGACATCATAGTACCGATCCCCATCTCGACACTTAAGGTGTAGTAATCTTTTAAACCATCGCCATCAACATCTTTAAACTTGATCATGCCCTCGCCATCAAAAGTTGCTTTACCGTCAGCTTCCTGCTTGTAGCTCATCACACCATCGTTGATAAAACCATAGCGAACCATCAATACATTCGTTCTAGACATCATCCCTTCACGAACAGACTCTTTGGTCACTATATCGACTAGACCATCACCATTAATATCCTCAATGGTTTCAAGGTTTACATCAGCTCTCCTTTTACCTTGCTGTTTTTTTATCGCTGAATTCTCATTTTCTAGCTGAGCATTTAAGGTAACAACGATAGCTTTATCATTAAATGATTGATCTTCTTTTTGGGCAAAAAACAGCAATTCATCATCAATTTGGAAAGCAATATCTTTTTTATCATCATCATTGAAGTCAGCATGATAAAAGTTTTGCGGACTAAATTTAATACCACTACCTGACTTTTCAATACGAGGTGAAATATCGAGAGTTTGATGAGTGAATGACCCATCAGTATTTTGCAGATAAACATGAGTTTTATCTAAACTATAAGTAATAAAGTCGCTTAATCCGTCTTGGTTAAAATCTTGCACAAATTCACCAAAATTGATTTCAAACTCACGTTGATATTTATATAATGTATCCACGGCTAACAGCTTACTTATTGTTTTGTCTTCAATGTTATATGACATCACGGCATCGCTCGTTAAATAAACAATGACTTCTTTGGCCTTATTTGCAAGTTTTGCTTGATTATAAAATTGAGCATTATCTGGCGTTGTAATAATTTGCGCTTTTTGTGTTAAACCATTTTTGGCAATATGCGGATAATAACTAAAACTATTATCGTCATGAATAAGTAGGTCAACATCGCCATTTAGTTCATTCAAATATAATAATTTACCGGTTACTTTCTGCTCAGCATTTTGTTCAGATTTATGAAAGTTTAATTTTTTTGCTTTGGCAAACGCTAAGGGGGAAACTAATGTAGTTAATAATAAAACCGTCGTTATTGTTGTTATTTTTGACATGATAATCCTTTAAAGTAAGTTCATTTCCCGGTAGATAAAATCTATCTCAAGGATATTGAACTAGTATTGATTACAAATAATTTACAAAGTTCAAATTTAATAGAATTAACCGTAAAGTCCAAGCGGGAAATTGTAACAATTCCTATGCTACAATTTATTCTCTTCCCTATTTACCAATGAATAAGCTTCAGTTGTTCTTCACCTTCCGCTAAATTCATTTTAATGACGGTGTTATCTTCACTGACAGTGATCAAACGAGGAATACCACCTACGGCAAACTGTTTATAAATACTGCGATCAACATCAGTCGCTAACTGAACCTTAATATTATGTTCATCCCACCACTTAATCACATCTTCATTCGTTTCTTCACGAGCAATGGCGATAATCTCAATAGTAGGGTCATTAAGTAAAGGTGATTTATTTAAGGCTTTAAGGGCTCTATTTGAATCCGAACACCAAGTAGCAAATAAAATGACCAATTTACGTTTGTTTTTATCGGCTAAATTTATGTTTTGACCATTTACATCAACAATAGAGCTTATCGGTAAGGTATCGCCAGATTGAACGAACTCTTCAAATTTAGGAACTCGTTGCTCAACAACGACGGATAATTCGCCATCATTAATTGTCGTTGGTGGAGATTGGCAACCGAAGAGCAAGAAAGAGGCACTCGCTAAAAAAACGATAGATTTGTTCATGTGATACATCCATTTTTATTAAGACTACATTTTTTCTAGCTGATTTTATATCAGTAAAGCAATAGACTTAAAAGCCATATTACTATAACAAACAATTAACTAAGCGCTTTTAGCCATTTTACCAACAGCGGAAAATGGTCATTTACGGCGCTTGGATGCGTAAGAATATTAATATGATCATAATTTTCTTTGTTACCTGACGCTTTTGATAACAAAGTAAATTTGGCCTCTGGGTTAGACTCACCGATAAAGACATTAACATCGGTTGCATGACCCAACACTTTGTCTTTACACCCAGTAATATGCCATGTTGGTGGCCAATCGACAGACTTCGCCGCTTGAAAATAATCGAAACCATCATGGCTATCGTGCCAATCACTTTTTTTCACCCAAGCAACGCTATCAGCTAACGACTGTTGTGTTTCATTATCAGAGCCGATTTTATGTTTTTTAGCATCAAGAAAGCCTTTCTTTTTTGCGAGTTTCGGCGCTAAATTATTCCAGACAATATTGACCTTGAAAAGCTTTTGCAAACTTTTTACGGTAACCATACGTTTAGTGCCGAAACAGGTTTTACTGAGAATAGATTCTGCAAGGTGAGGAAATCGCGCTAAAGTACTTGCCAATAAAACACCGCCCCATGAATGGGCAATCAAATGAACTTTTTTCTGAGTTGTTTCGCTAATATAATTGAGAAAACAAGGAATGTCTTGAGTGATAGCTTCAAATTGCCCATGTTGAGCATCAGCATCTATTTTAGGTGTGCTTTCTCCCCTGCCTCGCAAATCTGCTACATAGACATCAAAACCTTGCTCAGCAAGATAACAAGCTAAGCCCTTACCTTTTTTAGTGTAAAAAATCAGCCCGTTTTCAATAGCGCCATGCAGCATAAATATAGGCGTACCGCCACTTTGCTGCCAAATGTGGCGTAGGTGAAGTTGATGTCCATCTTGTGATAAAAATAAAGATTCTTGATTTGTCATTGTGTTATGCAACTTCGTTAAAAGAATAAACCGAAAGGTCCGACCACTAAGTAATGAGCATACGATGTTGTTTCACTTTCAGCAACAAAAATAACGATAGCAATAACCGCTAGACAGACTAAAGAAAAGTTAATACCCTACACAGAATTTACACTTTTGCTTCATCAATTTAACAAGGAATATGGTTTGAACTTCGCAGATGAAACTAATTGTTTAAACTGTAACTCACCATTACTTACTGATTATTGTGGGGATTGCGGTCAAAAAAAAGCACAGCGTATTTCTTTTTCCCTATTATTAAAAATAATGCAACGAGGCATTATTGAATTTAAGTCTCCCTTAATTTTTACCTTCTTAGGGTTATTTATTAATCCTGGTAAAGTTTATCGAGAGTACTTAGCTGGTCGAAGAGCCACATACTTCAACCCAATGCGATACGCTTTCTGGGTGTTAACGTTTGCAATGTTTGTGGCTGCCTATTTAGACGTTCCCCTTTACGATCTTGGTATGTTCAACACTGATGATGAAAAAAATGCATTGCCTACATATGCATTAGAAATAATGAACTTAGTGGAATCGACCTTTATTTATGTGACATTCTTTCTTGCTCTTATTTGTGCTGTTTGTTTAAAATTATTTTTTCGTCGTGATAAATATAGTATTTCAGAACTTTATATTCCTTGTTTATTTAATATTAGTCAGCCGATATTAATTGCTGTCCTATTAATTTTATCAGGTTATTACACTAGCGTTTATGGCCTAATTTTTTACACTACTTTCTCCGCTATTTATTTTGTCTGGGGCATAAGCCATTTATTTCAACAAATAACTTGGTGGACTTATGTAAAAGTGTTTTTAGCAGGAGTATTATCCTATGTTATTTTTGTTATCATGTTTTCCTTCGTATCCTTTGTTACTTGGGGCGTAAAAATAGGATTCGATGATGCACACAATGCGGAAATTGAAAGTAAACTCAATACTATAACGGTACACGAACGTTCAAAATAACAACGATATATCAACCCCCATATCTACATTTATTTAATTAATTAGGAATTTCATGTCTTCTCCTGTTGTAAGAATTGCGGCTAAATCAGCTAAAGTCATTGCTATACTTTTCATCACCTTATTTGTATTAATATGGTTATTATCACCTTTTGTTAGCCAGCATTATGCAGCGAAATTTCTGGCTGAGCACCAGCTTGTGCTTAGCGATAGTACGACAATTCGTTATAACCCTTTTGCAGCGAATTTAACGGTTGATGATTTAGCTATAACTTCGATTAAAGATGCGAAAAAGCCCCTTGTCGAGATAAAATCTTTAATTATCACGGTAAGTTTGTATCGATTATTAACTGATACCGTACACTTATCAAAATTCGATATTGACGGTTTATTACTTGATATTGATTTAAATGGCGAAAGCCCTGTTATTGGTGGTTTTGTTATTACAAACGATGAAACTAAGCCAGCTGATGTAAACAATGAGAGTAATTCAAACGAGAGCGAAACAAGTAATTACAGTGTTTCGTTACCTTACCTAAGCTTAAAGAATGCTGTATTTAACCTTGCCATCGAACAAAGCCAGCAAGAATTTATTATAAACTCATTGGTTATAAAAAATGTACGCGCTTCAGCAAAAGCGCAACAAGGGGAAATATCACTAGAAGCTCTAGTTAATAAAGCGCTATTAAGTTTAACGCTCGATGCTCAGTTAGCGAATAACCAAGGTGAAATTAATTCAGCATTGACATTAACTGATTTAGCATTAGCACCACTACAGCCTTTTTTATCCGCCGCCACTGCTGAACAAGATAAGCTAACCATGCAAGGTTTAGTGACGATTAACGCTAAACAGTTAATTTCGATTAGCGACGATATCACCAAAATCAACCTTCATACCTTTGAGCTTAGTACCAAAGAACTTAATCTAGTACAACAAAATAAAACAGTAGCGATGAATATAGCCCCTTTGGCGATGGAAAATGTCTTAGTTGAACTTATTCCTGAGCAATCACCTAAAATAACCGGTTCCGCGAAACTAAATGTTAATAATATAATCGCTTATCAAAATAATGAATCGCAGTTACTTGCTAAAATTTCAGCATTAAATATCGACGAAATAACCTTATCAACCACCTTATCGTCAATAACAGCAAATATTGTCGAGGTGATTATTGAACAAGCTGTCTTTGCAGATAATACAACAGATGAATTTTCCCCATTAGCACAATTTAAAAAATTAGCGATAAGTGATATTGAAGTATCTCAACAAGGCTTATCAATTGACACGATTAACCTTTTAGGCTTAGCCGTTAATACCACTCTTGATAAAGATAAAAACTTGGTCGGTTTAATCCTTGATGAAAAAACGGATGCAATAACACAAGAAAACCTGGACTCAAATACCAGCGAAACGAGTAAAACAAATAATCAAACCGCTAGCGAAGCAAGGAAAACAGCGTTCACTATATCGCTTAATCAGTTTTCTTTACTTGAGACTAGCCAGATTAATTTTACCGACCGCAGTACCACTCCATATTACCAACGTTCTTTTAACATTACTAAATTTAACGCTGGCCCTTTTGATAACCAGAAGCCACAACAAGACAGTAATTTTAGATTAACGGGTGGTAGTAATAAATATGCTCACTTTGACTTGTCGGCACTTGCTAGACCTTTTAGTGAAAAAGACTTCTACCAATTAAAAGGGGCATTTAAAGAGGTAAGCTTACCTTCGTTATCAACCTATATTGCAAACGCTATTCACCATGAACTTAAAAGTGGCCAACTTGATGTTACGCTTGATATCACGATTGATGATACTGATATTGACGGCAGTGCTCTATTACACTTAAGAGGTCTTGAATTAGGTGCGGCTAACGATCATGAAGCTGATACGGTAAAAAGCCAAATTTCAATCCCTTTTAATGTTGCCTTAGGTATGCTTAAAGATGGCGACGGTAATGTAGAATTAGACATTCCTCTAGAAGGCAGTACCGATGCCCCATCTTTCGGAATGCGCGGTTTTATTAGTTTGATGATCAAACAAGCGACAATGTCTGCCGCTAAAGATTACCTAATGACAACCTTTGTGCCTTATGCAAATGTCGTTACTATTGCTATGACAGCAGGCGAGTATTTATTAAAAGTACGTTTCAATGACTTAGCATTCCCTGCAAAAGAAACAGAATTGAACGCTGACCAAAATACATTTTTAACACAGTTTTCTGCCCTGATGAAAGACAAGCCTGACACACAATTAACGCTATGCGCAATTGCAACACCAGCAGATATTGGTAAACCTTTAGGTACTGAAATTGTAAATAAATATGAAATTAAACAATTAACAGAGCTATCAAAGCAACGACTCAATGCTTTTAAAGATCACATGGTTAATCAAGAAAATATAGCTTCTTCTCGATTATTACTTTGTTTACCAAAAGTTGATTTCTCAGCAGATGCTAAGCCAAGAATTACTTTTACCGACTAAGCGCTAAGATTGTAAGACGATTTTAAAAAATGCTGAAGTATGCTACTTCAGCATTTTTACTTTCTAACATAGCATCAGTTATTTTATGACTCAGCGTCCAAGCTAAGTTATCAGCTGAACATCTTTCTTAAGCCATCAGCAAAAGCAGTAAAGCGTTCTTTTAAGGTACGCTTAAGCTTAATATCAACACCACCGAAAATAACCAAACCTTCAATAAAGATAGTTGGTGCATCGCTATGATCAGTCGACGGTGCTTTATTGTCCATACCACCAAAAATACAAAATGACTTTGAAACAACTTTCACATTCTCAGGCACAGAAATATCAATACCACCAAATAAACAGAAGACTTTTACTGTAACTTCACGATGAGTGAAAAGTGCTTCACTGAAGTCAATATCACAACCACCAAAAATACATACCGATTTAATTTCTTTTGCAACACGCCATTCACCACTGCGTTCACTACCACTAAAAATACTAACTAATAATTCACTTTCTTGAGCGGGTGTTGACGAATAATTAAATTTAAAATCTTCTTTTTTCTGCTCAATATATTTTTCATCAACTTTTAACTCTAAATCAGCAACCAATTCAATTAGCTCTTCATTTGAAGTACTTGCCATCGCCTCATCAAGTCGGCGCTCAAATGCTTCATGCGAAAGCTCTCCGTGGCTATAATTCATCACCAATTGGTCGACAACTTCTTCTCTTACAGTATCGATAGGTCTGTCTGCTATTTTAACGGCCATTTTTGTTCCTTTGAAATCGTTTAAATATTGATTAAGAGTAAATATAGCAATAATCACACCAAAATAAATACATTATGAATACAATGCCTTATAAATAAAACTTAATTAAAGTAGATGATAATTGTTATAAATTAGTAAATTTAACCAATTTTTTAAATATAACAAAATAAATAATGGTTAATCATGACAATCAGAATCCAATTCAGGAGCTAAATCAAGGTATGCCTTACGTAACTTTTCTACTAGCGTCGCAGAAGTATTCAAGCTAGTCGCCAGATATAAATCTTTACGCAAATAATCAATAGAAAAAATAGCTTCGATTTCTTTAACATAGGGCGAGTTACTCGCTATTAATGACTTAAAATAAGGTAATGATAGAACGATTAGTTCAACCCTGTCATGTATTAACATCAGAATGAAGTTGTCATTATTATAAGAAACCGATAAGTTTTTACCTGCCTCAAAACCTAAGCTTAACAGGTACTCAGCGGAAGCCTGACCTTTTTGGGCTGCAATGAGATAGTTTTTAGCATCCGATAATGATTTAAGCTTAATATCGGATCTTACTTTTAAACGATAAAAAGAAAACTCAATTGGACACAGCAGAGCCACCCATTGAAATGATGACTCCCGCTCTTCAGTTCTGAGTAAAGAATAGATGAATGTATTAGATTGCGTTAACGCTAAATTATAAGCTCGAACCCATGGATAGATATCGACTTTATAATCAATTTTTGCTCGAGTAAAAAGTAAATTAACCTTATCTGCCGACCAACCCCTTAATTCTCCCTTTTCATTAATAACTTGATAAGGAGGATAAATTTCAGAAACAATATGAACGGTTTTTATCTCAGCTGCCATAATATTTTTTGGCATGTCGCTATGAGCTAGGGAATTTCCGGTAAACAGTAAAACCAAGAAATAGGTAAGTATTATTTTCAAAGCTTTCATACAACTAAACACCCTTAAACCTAAATGAGAATGCCGGTTTAATAAACATAATATTATGAATATATTTCTTTTAACGCTTATAAAACCTTGCCCATTTAGCCATGTTCTTATAAATTCACCCTATAATGTTAATATTAGTAGATAACTAAAGATGAAACCAAAACATTCTCAAGAAATACAGACGGAAGCTTTAAAGACAGCCAAAAGCATCCAAAAACCAAATCAAACTAAAGACCAGACTAAACTTATTGCACAGGGTATTGAGAAAGGTATTGCTGAGTATAAAAAACAGCAAAGTAAAAAGTCTCGCGAGCGCGATAAAGCGAAAAAGTCGTTGTTAAAAGAGAAGAATAACCTAGAGAATGAAATCATAAACAATGCTGAAAAAACGTCCAGTGAAAGTAAAATAGCTCCCCTGTTACCTTGGATATTATTAGGGCTGAGCTGGGCTGTTTTCTTCTTTTATAACCAGTACTTTAAGTAAATTAAATATTTACACACAGCATGAATTTTAGAAGCAAATTCGCTTACATCTAGGTCCACTCTAGTATATGCAAAGTATAGTTGCAGTTAGTGTTGTTATCATAGGTTGGCATAAGGCCAAGGTATAAAAGCGTGATAGTTAACATTAGGTTATACTCAAACAGCTTGATTCTAATCAATAAAGTCTTCAACTAATACGCCATACTTTATTTATCATCATTAATGAGAAACCCTCTATGCCATTATTCGACCAAGATCATAATAAAGTAAAATGGGATCAGTTTTTAAAGTCTGGTAATCGAATTTTTATCGGCTCTAACGCTGCGGTTCCAAATGCGTTAATTGACGATTTAATTGATAACAGTGCCAGGTTACATGACATTGAAACAGTTCATATTTTAACGTTGTCAGACAACAAGTGGGCAAACCCTGAGCATAAAGATTTATTCAAAGTAAATGCGCTATTTATCGGTGGAAAGAATATTCGTGATGCTATTGCCGAAGGTCGCGCTGATTACACACCAAGTTTCATTTCCGATATTCCTCGTTTATTTCGTGAAGAGGTTTTACCCCTTGATGCCGCGTTGATCATGGTAAGTCCACCTGACGAATATGGCTACTGTTCACTTGGCGTTAGTGTAGATATTGTTGCTGCTGCGGTAAAGTCTGCCAAATATGTTATTGCACAAATTAATTCTAAAATGCCACGTACCAATGGTCACAGCTTTGTTCATGTAAACCAAATTCATGCATGGCTAGAAGCAGAGCAAACCCTACCTGTTTTATCGCAGCCCAAAATTGATCGTGTTACTGAGCAAGTAGGCCAATATGTTTCAATGCTCATTGAAGATGGCTCTACGTTACAGATAGGTATAGGAAAAATTCCTGAAGCCGTTTTACACTACTTAGCCAATCATAAAGACTTAGGTATTCACAGTGAAATGATCTCCGATGGTGTTATTGATTTAATGCTTTCAGGTGTTATTAATAACCGTAAAAAAACCTTTCATAAAGGTAAGGCAGTACTTACTTTCTGTATGGGTACGCAACGACTATATGACTTTGTAGACGGTAATCCGCATATAGAATTTTATCCGTCTGAGCATGTGAACTCACCGGTAAATATTGCTCGAAATGACAATATGGTTTCTATTAACAGTGCTATTGAAGTTGATTTAACCGGGCAAGTAGTTTCCGACTCTATTGGTTATCAGTTCTACAGTGGTATTGGCGGACAGGTTGACTTCATTAGAGGTGCATCGTTAAGTAAAGGCGGCAAGCCAATTATTGCTTTACCTTCAACGACCAAAGATGAAAAAATATCCCGTATTGTTGCTCATATTACCGAAGGCGGCGGCGTGGTGACATCCCGTGGTCATGTTGCTTATGTGGTCACTGAATATGGCATTGCTTCATTACTAGGGAAAAGTATTAGAGAGCGAGCTTTGGAGCTAATCCGTATTGCCCATCCTAAATTTCGCGAGCAGTTACTAAAAGATGTGCGTAAAAATTACTGGGTGCCTGAATATCAAGATAATTCTCCCACCTCGGTGCCTGAGCTGGGAAAAATAGAGCTGAAAAAATTTACCTTTGGTAGTATTAATTACGTATTAAGGGCACTAGCACCTGCCGATGAACGACGTTTACAAGAGTTCTTTTATTCACACACAAAAGAAACCTTGATAATGCGTTATAACCACCATGCCACGCAAATGACCAGAGAAAACTCGTGTAAGTTAGTAAGTGTTAACCAACATAAAGATTTGGCGCTGTGTTTTACTCAGCGTACTAATTTAGCTGATGTTATACATGCGGTTGGTCGTTATTACTATATTGAAAGTAACAACTGTGGCGAAGTTGCCTTTGTTATTAGTGAACATAAACGCGGTAAAGGCATGGCAAGAACCTTATTAGCCGAGATGATAAGAATTGCCACCATACGTAAATTAGATAAATTAGTCGCTTGTGTGCGCCGAGACAATGCCGCTATGCTGAAGGTATTCGAAAAAGTAGGCTTTATTCAAAAATATTGTGAAGACATGGACGAACTCAACTTAGAATTACAACTCGAGCAGCCTCACCAACCAGATATAGCAGACGTATAGGAATAGTAATGACAGTAGGTGTAATTAGTCATCATAAATGTAACGGCCATAATATGGGAGAGCATCATCCTGAAAGTCCTAAAAGAATGGCAGCTATTCAAGATCAACTGATCAGTAGTGGCCTGGAATATGTGATTCGCCAGTACGATGCTACTCCCATTGAGCGTAAACTTATTTCTCTGGCTCATGATGAAAAGTACATTCAACACATTTTTGATAATGCACCTGATAAAAATGATAAAGACGCTATTTTTCGTGTTGACGACGATACTTGTATGAATGCTGACTCTTTACCAGCAGCATTATTGTCAGCAGGTGCCGCTATTAATGCTGTAGATTTAGTGATGGGTAAAACGCTACGTGCTGTTTTTTGCGCGACACGTCCACCTGGACATCATGCCGAATATGATAAAGGCATGGGTTTTTGTTTTTTTAATAATATCGCCATTGCCGCTGCTTACGCTAAAGAAAAGTATCAGTTAGCACGTATCGCGATTGTCGATTTTGATGTTCATCATGGTAACGGTACCGAAGATATAATTAGCCGTGCATCAGCAAATAACAAAGCGGCCGGTTATTTATTCTGCTCAACTTACCAATCTCCTTTTTATCCCTTTAAAACGCAAGAAAGTGATACGCCACCTATTATCAATACACCGCTTCCTGCAACCTGCAAAGGTCGCGAATTCAGAGCGGCAATCAGCAAACATTGGTTACCTGCATTAGAGCAATTCAAACCACAAATAATTTTCATTTCAGCTGGTTTCGATGCACATATAGAAGATGAAATGTCGCAAATAAGTTTAACCGAAAGTGATTACCGCTGGGTTACTGATGAACTAAAAATAATTGCCGACCAACACAGCGATGGCAGAATAATATCAATGCTCGAAGGTGGTTATGCATTAAGTGCCTTAGGTCGTAGCGTGGTTGAACATATTAAAGGCTTGATAGGAAATTAACATAAAAACAATAAGTCGCTAAACAGAGTTGATTAGCGACTTAACGTCATTTAGAGAGTCTTAATAAGATTTTCTAAATGACGAACCTGCTTGTGCAACCATATAAAACTATGCACCAATATCCCCCCGCCCACGAGAAACATTGCAATAGTTCCAACTACGGGTAAGTGTTTTCATTAATAGCGGTGCAAAAGCACTTATCGTCAAAGCAACTGGGACAATAATGAGTTTATTTAAGAACGATCCTTTCGAAACCGCCCAGACAACAAGTAATTCACATTCTGCTTTTACTCCTGAAACTTGCTCAGCATTCAGAGCTAAGTCATCTCTTAAAACCCCAGCTGTTTTTTGAGCCGCTACTTTCGACAATATGGCAACATCATCAAGTACCGTCGCGATATCATCGAATAACGTTCATAAACTTCAACTTGCCAAGTAGCTCTCTTTGAATTAATAAAAAAGCAAATCTATAAAATGAAAAAAGGCTGCATATAGCAACCTTTTAGATTCAAAAAAACTTTAATTCAATGAGTATTACTGTGCCAGTAAAAATGCATCCGATTGCTCTACTTCATATTTTTTATGTAATTTCGCTGCCAATACACCTTTACGATGAGCAAGTGCTGCCTGTAGTTTTTTAGCTGCGCTAGCAATGGCTGAATATAATTCTTTACCTGAGGCTTTAACGGAAATCTCACTGCCTTCATAATGAGTCGATACTTCTAATTTTTGTTGGTGAGGCTCTACGGTAATAATTGAGCTAATGGTCATAAGGCTTGGATAATGTTTAGCAATTTTTTTAAACTTACTCTCGATTGACTGTTTAATGCCTTCAGTAATTTCAACATGGTGACCGGAAATATTTATTTTCATAACGTTACCTTTTACTAAGAGAAAAATTGTCTTCACTTAATATACTCGGGGTTAGATGAATAAAAAACAATGGCTATTTTGTTTAAAAATGAAAATAAATGTAACTGAACATCAAGCCCTATTATTTGAAGGTTATTTTTTCAGCATCGACTTTAAATCAGCAAACGGATTATAAGTAGCGGTATCTTGGTTAGTATCACCGGCAACAACTTCTGTTTTATATTTAGCGTGCTCGGTATATTTAGCGTGCTCATTGTCATGACAATATATGCATAACAGTTCCCAATTACTACCGTCATTAGGATTATTGGTATGATCATGATCAACATGATGCACTGTTAGCTCCATGAGATTTGAATAAACAAACTCGCGAGCACAACGGCCGCACACCCAAGGAAACAACTTTAACGCACGATCGCGATAGCCTTTTTCTTTGGCTTTATAGTTAAGGCTTGAGCCTAAGGTATCTGCAGACATAATTTATTAAACCATTTATTTAATCTTATAAAGAGATGCATTGTAAAATGATGAGTAAACTTGTTCAAGGTTATTTAACTTCAATAATATATTCAATGTCTTGCATTGCCTTGCCATGAAGGGCACTGTCATGTTGATATTGCGCGTTAAATTTTAAGCTATGCAAACCTTTAGCTAAAGGTTTAAGCATTAACCAATAACCATCAGTAGCTGCCGGGTAAACTTTTTCTACGTTTTTTTGTTGTACTAATAACCCATGGAGGTCAAAGCAGTCTTTTGACTTTATTCTATTATTACGCATATTAGGCACTGAATGACCATCAAGCTCGACATAAACAAAATATAACTCATCATTGTTCAATGCCGACTCTTGTTTTACTTGTTCACATGTTTTAGTTACGCCATTTCCAGGCCAATAAGCCATATTTATAATGGGGAAAAAAATATGTTTACCTTGAGGAATAACACAATGACGTTTTATTTTTACAGTGCCGTAACCGCCGGCTAAAAACCAAACATCACCATTTTGATTAACATGACAATACCTACCGTCGTTGTCACGAACGGGTGAGATTTCGTCACTCATGGTGTTTGCCCATTGCCACCAAATATTAGCGTATTCATGCTGAGCCTTACCTGCAACTTGTTCACTTACAGGAATGACGACCGATTGATCATTTTTAGCAAAAACATTAACGATAGCAAAACAGTAAAAAAGGCAAAGTAAAGTGAGCTGATTTATTTTCATATAAATTCCTTTTCATTTTTGAAAATAGATTAATAATCCAACACTCTATTACTACCATCCTTGGTCTGATTTTTACAATGATATTTTTAAATTATTGAAATACCTTTTCAGCCCAACGTGTTAAACCGGCTGTAACACTGCCAAAGTGATCACCAACAATTAAAGGGGTATTTGGCATTTGATTACGCAAGAATTGATTTAATACTGGCGACTTGGCGGTGCCCCCCGTTACAAAAATAACGTCTGGCTGGCAATGGGCTTGCTTTACGCACTCGCTCATCAGTTTTGATATTTGGCTAAGTTGTGATGAATTGGCAGTTAACATTAACGCCCTATTGACTTCAACCTGCAGATTATCAGCTAAGTCATGAAGGAGAATGGCTTGTGAGTCTTGCTCAGTTAAAGCGATCTTAGCTTGCTCTGCGCCATTAACTAAACGATGAGTTAACTTTTGCTGATGCACTTTTAATAAACGTGCGAAAATATCGGGGTGTTTGGCATCACGCTGTAACTCTTGTAAATACCTGTAATTACCTTGACTGTAAAAGTCAGTTTGTTCATTAATATTATTAATTGCAACGGCCTGACTAAAGCTATTTATTGGCATAGGTTTACCCGTTTTTAATAGGTCGTTCATGCCCAAACTTGGCATAATCCCCTTTAAGGCCAATTGAATATCAAAATCATTACCACCAATACGTACGCCAGTATGAGCGAGCAAATGTTGTTCTCTTGAACTGTCATTTTTAAATGCAGGCCCCATTAATAGCATTGAACAATCTGTTGTTCCGCCACCAATATCAACTACAAGCACTTTTGTTTCTTCAGTCAAGTTTGCTTCATATTCAAAACCGGCTGCTACCGGCTCATACTGAAATTCAACATCTTTATAACCAACTCTTTTTGCCGCTCGGGTTAATATGTTTATGGCTTGGCGATTACTTTCCTCGCCTTTTAAACCTTGAAAGTTTATCGGTCGACCAATCACAGTTTGAGTAATTTCTTTTTGCTGGTTTTGTTCTGCCAAGGTTTTTATATTACTCATCATTGCCGCGACAATGTCTTCAAATAAGTTAATTTGGCTGTCGACTAAGCCACTAGCGCCCAGAAATGATTTGGGCGACTTTATGTAATAACCTTCTTCGGGGTCGTCAAGGTATAAATCGAGCGCGGCTTTGCCGAATGATAATTCAGGAGAAATACCGTCCAACTTAAGCTCTCGTAATACGTTTTGGCTCTTTTGTAAGGGTAAAGCTCGTTGAGCTTTGAAATGCACTTGTTGTTCTTCACTCAATCGTTGGCACAGCCAATGGGCAATAATATCCCGACTTGGTGCATATAAAGTTGATGAAATATACTTGCCGTGATCACCTAGCGATAACATTTTCGGCTGACCATTTTCCATTACTGCAACAGCACAATTAGAAGTACCGTAATCAAAACCAATCATTATTTAATATACCACAGAGCTTAAAAAGGCCGCGAAGCATACTGATCATGCCCTTTTATTTCAAGCCCTCTTACTAAGTTTATTACGTATTCATAACAAAAAAGCCAAATATTGCTATTTGGCTTTAATCTACTTCGACAAATTCTTTTAACGTTTTATAGCAACTTGTTTGGTTATTTCAACCAAGGCTTCAATACGTCGGTTTTGTTTGTGTGCGCTATTATTGTCATTATTATTAATTAAACGGTCTTCACCATAACCAACTGCGGACAAACGGTTTGCCTTAATTGAAAACTTATTTACTAAAACAGTAACAATAGCTTCAGCTCGCTTTTGAGAAATTTTCTGATTATATGCACGAGCCCCTACTTTAGAGGTATGCCCCTCAATAACCAGTGATGTATGTGGATAAAGCGCTAAAAATTCAGCTATCTTTTCAATCTCGTCAAAATACTCTTTTTTTACAATTGCTTTATTATTATCAAAATTAACAAGTAGTTCCATACTAACTTTTTCATCGCTGAAAATAGTACAGCCATTAGCATCGACTTTATCAGCCATTGGCGTGTTCGAGCATTTATCATGGCTATCAAGCACACCATCTTTATCGGAATCTTTTTCAACAAGTGCAACAACAGGAACCACGATTGGTTCCTTTTTAATAACAGGCTGCGACTTTCTAACAGGACGCGTCTTTGCACTATCGCCAAAAAAGTATATAAAACCTATTTTTGCGCTAGTATCTTTAAAATGTTCTGAAAACTGGTAATGGCCTTTAGCTTCAATATACACTGCAGCTTTTTCACTTAAATAATGACGGTAGCCTGCACCTAAATCCAATGATGTTTGCGTATTAACTATATCTAAATAATCCAAACCGCCAACCACATAAAAATTTTGTTTCGTTGGAAAATATAAGGCTTCAACGGCCATCGAAGAACTACTCGGCTCATTAAACCCCAGATGTTCTTTAACAAGGTTTATTTTACTATAAGAAAAACGGAACTCTGTAGACTCAGTCCAGCGATAACCAAATTCACCGCCAAAGCCACTACCATGGTCAACATTAGAGCGTGGCTCTGCAGTCATTAAACGAGCATTGTCGATGTTTAGGTGAATCAAATGAATACCACCATACATTTTCCCTACTAAATCAACCGCATTCGGTTGTTCATTGGCAAAAGCAGTTGTGAAAAATAAAGATGATGAAGCGAGTAATATTTTTATAGTTGATGATTTTTTCATAATATTATTTCCTGATAGCATGATAGTTAGCTATTCCAGTAATGAGTTACCACCATTTTACAAAATGGTAACATCGGTAATTTTTTGCGCATTATATAGATAAAGTTCAACAGATAAAAGAATGAATATAGAGGGGAAAACATTGTAGGGTTTAAAGATAATATTTTGTTTAAGATCAGGGGAATCTCTCCCCTTATTTGTCATAATATTGGTATACTGTATTTAGAATCTTTACTCTATTTAATAAGGAAATAAAATGCCCATTTCACGCTCTCGGAATAATCAGCATAAAGTATATATTCCGTCATCTGCTCGTACTAACCAATACTTACTGGTTAAGTTTCCATTTACCGATGAATTAATAGCACAACACAGCCAGTTCATTGACAGTACCAGCGAGCAACCGTACCAAAAGCTTTACCAACAGTTAGCAGAGAGCTTTTTTGATATTAATAACAAATTAGATATTGAAAGTGGTCAATTTATTGCTAATGACAAATTCTCACGAATTCGTTATAGCCCCGAAAAATTAACGGTTCAAACAGAAGAGCAAATTTTATTTTTATATAACCCACGTAACCATTACAGCCAGAATACTTATATCAATGGTAAAAAGCGCGTTAGAGGAATTTCGTTAGTATTCTTAGCTAATGGTGACAATGTTCGTCAAACATCGGCTGAGTTCCATAAAAATGTATTATTAGCATTAAACGAATTTATTTCTGTTAATCATATAAACAAAGAGCAAGTAAGAGTGTGTGATCATCAACATTTAACTTACGACTTATTTGCTAAAGACAAAGGGGTAACGGGCACTCAAACCCATAAATTACGCACCCTGAAGAACCGCTATGCCGCAGACGAAATTAGCTTGCCTGAGCAAAAAGATGTGCTGACCTATGCCATTGTTGACTTACCTATTAATCGCCGTATAAAAGAGTTACTTAATATTGATAAATCACAAGCCCTGCCTTATCAACCGCTTTATGATTTAATCAGCCATGTTTTTATTGAGTCAGCTAATAAGCAACATTTATATGAAGGCGCTATCGTCGCGAACGGCTTAACGCCAATAGTGAGAAGTCGCTTAGAAGAAAAATATAAAGCTGATGGTGAATTACAAAAATTAAGTTACAACATTTTTGAACCAAATAATCGCTTTACCTTACTGAGTGCTGGTGACTGTCTCGTTGATTCAATTAAATTTGTCATTATTGCGACAAAAGATCAAAAAACGAGTCAAGGCTACGGTAAATTTCTGAATCATGTTGAGCTGGCATTACGTTCAACTGCTGAGAAGTTAGGCTACATCAATGAAAAAGAAGAACTAGTTATTCGTTTACACCAGCACCTTGGTTATGACCTGTAAGCAATAGATAGATTACTTATAAAAAAATGACGTTAAATTTGTCGTTGTTAAGCGGCAAATTTACTTTTAATAAAAAAGTGGTAAAATTCGCTACGTTATTAATGAAGAGAGAAATTACGTGGCTTTAAAACAAAACCTTCACCCAAAAAACCGTCATAATAACGGTTATGACTTTTTGGCACTTTGCCAGTCAACTCCTTCGTTAAAACCTTTTGTGACAAAAAATAAATACCAAAATCTCTCTATCGACTTCGCTAATGCACAAGCGGTAAAGTCCCTTAATCAGGCATTATTAAAGCTTCATTATCATGTTAACCAATGGAATATTCCTGAGGGCTATTTATGCCCACCTATTCCGGGCAGAGTTGACTATATTCACTACCTCGCTGACTTGTTAGAGGAAACGCTTCCTAAAAAGTCGGCAAGTTCAAATTCGATAGTCTCTGTACTTGATATTGGTACAGGCGCCAGCTGTATTTACCCTATTTTAGGACAGCGAGAATATCAATGGCATTTTACCGCTAGTGATATCGATCCTATTTCAGTAAAGGTTGCCAAGCAAAACATTTCAGCCGACAAACAATTAAAAAAGTCGATAACTTGTCGATTACAACACGACACATCGAAATTTTTTAGCGGTATTATCCATAAAAATGAACGTTATGAATTAACCCTCTGTAATCCCCCTTTTCATCGTTCATTAGCTGAAGCAAGCAAAGGCTCTGCTCGAAAAGTGAAAAACTTAGCCGCCAATAAAAACAGAAAAAATACAACTAGCAGTACCACAGCAACACCCTTGAACTTTGGTGGACAAAAGGCTGAATTATGGTGCCCTGGCGGAGAACTAACCTTTATTCGTAATATGATCAAAGAAAGTAAAGAAGTACAAAAGCAAGTGCTGTGGTTTAGCTGTTTAGTCTCTAAAAAGGATCATCTTAGCCTGTTGAAATTAGCATTAAAAAAAGTTCATGCCAAACAAGTCAGAGTTGTTGATATGGCGCAAGGACAAAAGATAAGTCGTTTTATCGCTTGGAGCTTTTTAGACGAAACTCAGCAAAAAAACTGGCTTAAGATGACAGACAGATAAACTAAGCTAAGATGAAAAAAATCAGTCAACGTCTGCAAAAAATAGACAGTATGGTCACCATCCATTATCAAAGTATTTGGGACTGCTGTTGTGATCATGGTTTATTAGGACTTTCGTTATTAAAGAGAAAATCCGCAGAAACCATTCATTTTGTTGATATTGTTCCATCATTAATTGCAAATATTGAACAACTGTTGCAACAGCACTTTAGCTCAAAAAGTTACGCTCAACACTGGCAGGTTCATTGTCTTGATGTAGCAAAAATTCCCTTAACAGCACAAAATAAGCAATTAGTGATTATTGCCGGTGTTGGTGGTGAATTATTAACGAGTTTTGTTGAAAAAATAATCACCGCGTATCAACAACAATGTTCAAATGATTCAATAAGTTGGTTAGAATTTATTCTTTGTCCCGTTCACCATAATTACCAAGTTCGCCAAACATTAATAAAGCATAACGTCATATTACTTGATGAGTGCATAGTCACCGAGAACAAGCGTTTCTATGAAATTATTCATGTAAAAGTACAACTTACAAATAAGCCGCCGAAGCAAGAGTATGTTAGTAGCTTATCCGCCGTAGGTGATAAAATGTGGGATTTTTCACTTAACGAACATCAGCACTATTTATCAAAAACTATCAAGCATTACCAGCGTATGCTGCTTGCTGCTCCGCTTGGTGAACAGGATAAAATTAAAACGATTATCGAACAATACTCATCATTATTTCCTCTCGTTAACACTTAGCCAGTAACTGCGTATAATTTTTGAGATTCAACCGGCAATGTAAATGATCACTTTATGATCATTGTGCAAGTTAACTGCTAAATATTTGTCATACTTTTTCTAATAACTTATTCCTCTCATATTAGTAAGAAGTCTTAATACTATCTATAAAAGTCTCTTAACCAATTGATATTTAAATTAATTACTGTAATTTTAATATTGGGCATTACTGAGAATTATCACTATCATCAAAGTTCTGATAAAAATTAAATATTTGTAGTTTCTAAAGCATTGAAATTATGTGATATTACTACGAAATAAATAATATTTATGGGATGGACATTACGAGACTTCCCCATAATAAGTGATTAGGTTTTTAAGGAAGAGTAGAGTTATGAGACTTATATGGGTATTGTTAATTTTTTAAGCTTTAATGTGCTTGCAAACGGAGTTGTCAAACCTGATTTAGAAACCAAAATCAATTGTATTTTATTGAGCAAATGATTAGCGATAATAATTCAGAAATTCAAACTATCGCAAAAGCAGCAAAAAACAGTGTTTTCACTTTTATTATGTTTACTTTCTTTTGTGCATGGTGGGCTAAGTCAACAGGAAGAAATACCTTGGGGTGGTTCTTTTTAGGGCTATTCTTTCATGTGTTTGCCGCTATAGCTTTACTCATAAAAACAGAACAAAAAAGGTAACAAGAACTTCAAACGGAAAAAATACAGTTGGCTGTTTTCATTGCGCGCAGCATTTTAGCCAGCTATATTTTTCCGCCTAAGTAGGCGTTAGATGATCAATCAACAATGGAGTGTAATATGAAAGGTAAAATTCTTGAATTTAATGAAGAAAGTCGTGTTGGTGTTATTTCAGGTGATGATGGAAATAGATATACCTTTGAATTAAAAGAATGGAAAGGGGCTGTATTACCTAAAGCTGGAGGTAAAATCGATTTTGCTGTTAATGGTGGCAATGCAGAAGCAATTTACGCAGAAGCTTTTACCTCTAATGTCGGCTCTAAAAAAATATCTGCCGCGTTATTTGCTTTTTTTCTTGGTGCTTTTGGTGCCCACAAATTTTATTTAGGGTACACCCAACAAGGTGTAATTATGCTATTGGTATTTATATTTGGCTTCATATTGCTTGGCTTGCCATCAGTGATCATCGGAATAATAGCATTTATAGAGTTTATTCTTTATTTAGTTAAGTCTGATGACGAATTTGAGCAAACATATATAGTAGGTCGTAAACCTTGGTTCTAAATCACCTAGCAAGGCCATTAAGAATGGGCACATAAAAGCTTGCTGTGCTCGTTCCTGACAAATTTTAGCAAGTTTTCATTTAGCCGCTTATAGCGCGTTATATTTTCAAAGGACTTCTATCAAATGGAACTTAAAAAAATCGCATTGATTGCAGGTATTACTTTCTCTTGTGTTGCGAATGCTTCGCAAACCGATGCCGAGCGTTCATTATCGATTGAATTAACCAAGGCTGTAATTGAAATTAATTCAAATGTACCTCAAAAGCTTGATGATGATACGAGACTAGACTCTGCAGCGACATTTAGGGATTTCATTATATACAATAATACGATGACAAATTACACGGCAGAACAGTTAGATGTAAAGCTACTTGATCCGATTATAGAGGAAAATGTAATGGGTAAATTATGCTCAAATAAAGCTTTAGCCGGCTTAATTGAGGGGGCCGTAACTATGGTATATCGTTATCATGGAAAGAATGGTCAATTTATAACTGAACTTTCAAAGGATATGAGTACCTGCAAGAAAATTTAGTATCAACTTTGCAGCGGAACAAATTACCAGTCGTTAATTTTGTAGGTAAACATTGGAGTTATGAATGGATTCAAGTACAGATATAAATTTTATACCTTATTTTATAGGTCTCGTTGTTTGTGTAATATTAATCGGATATTATTACGAAAAGAAGCGTACTGAAGCATTGAAGCTTATCGCAAAAAATTTACATTTTTCATTTTCAAAAGTTGGAAGAGATCTAACTGAACATAAACATCAAAACTTTCAACTATTTTCCAAAGGGCACGGTAAAAAAGTGAAAAATGAGATGTGGGGAAATCGTAACAGTATCGATGTTTCTATATTTGGATATCAATACACGGAAGGTCATGGCAAACATTCAAGCACCTACAATCAAACTGTTGTGAGCATGGATTGTGATAAACTAAAGTTCCCTTTATTTGAACTTAAACCTGAGAATACTTTTCATAAAATTGGACAAATTTTTGGGTATCAAGATATTGATTTTGAAAACTTCCCTGAGTTTTCAAAAAATTATTTACTACGAGGGGAAGATGAGTCAAAGATTCGTCAATTATTCACTTCTAGAGTTATCAATTTTTTTGAATCGAATAATAACCTATGTATAGAAGCACACAATAATACTCTCATATTCTACAAACCTTCGAATAGGTGTAAGCCTGAAGAGATTGCGCGATTTATCGAGGAAGGGCAAAAGGTTCAGCAGATTTTTAGCTATTAATTAAAAAGATTGATCGTTATATAAGGCTAACAAGCCAGTTAAGACCGGACTGCTAATAGTTTGCTGAGTTCCGCTTAGTTACACGTTTTAGCAAACAATTAAAGCCTATTTTTGGGGCGTTAGAACCTTAATCAAAAGGAGAATATTTTGAAAGGATATAAATTATTAGTTTCATTTTTTGTAACAGGGTCACTGTTAGTTGGTTGTCAAAGCACATCTGATAACATCATATCTTCAGATAATAATTTAGTAAAATACAAATCTCGCTGTATGTTACATGATGCAGCACAAGTTGATGCGTTTGAAAAGAAAGGAGGTAATGTATTACTCTCAATGAAAGCGCCAAAATATCCAATGAAAGCAGTTAGAGCGAAAATTGAAGGTTATGCGAAAATGGAGTTTGATATTTCTAGTGAAGGGAAACCAATAAATATAAATGTTATAGAGTCGTCCCCTAAAGGCTTATTTAATTCTGCTGCAAAAACTGCTTTGTCTGCTTGGAAATATGAAGCCAGAGAAGGTTTTTGCCAAATGGTTCAACTTGACTTCGCTCTGGGGTAAACGTCTTAAAACAAGCTATTTAAGCGGGAAAAAAACACTTGGCTGATTACCATTTCGTTACACATTTGAGCCTACTATAATGACCCGCTTAACGTCGTATTATGTGTAAAAATAGTCAGGAGGATGAGAGTAAATGTCAGAAATGTCTAATAACAAACCGTGGAATCTAGAGTTAAATAGCTTTTGTATGCTAATGCATTTAAGCCAATTATCAGGAATTTTAATACCTGGTTTAGGATTATTTATGCCAATTATTATGTGGGCGACGACTAAAGATAGCGCCAAAGGAGTAGATGAACACGGTAAGATTATATTGAATTGGATGTTAAGCTTCGTAATATACCTTATAGCTATATTTTGGTTCTTTGGTATTTTCGGTGCGTTGGGCCTTTTAGTATACAATTTTGTGTTTATTATTATTGGCGCTGTACAAGCAAATAAAGGTGTAAGTTGGAGGTATCCGCTGAGTATTCCTTTTTTTCGTAGCTAATGTACACATAAACAGCGGCCCCATAAAAGCTTGCTGTGCTCGTGCCTCGCAAATTTTAGCAAGCTTTCATTTCGCCGCTTATGGAGTCGTTAGCTATCTTTGTAAATGAATGGAGTTGCTGCAATGTTGAAAATAATAAGTTTTGTCTCACTATGTTTGATTTTTCAACCAACGGTGCAAGCAAAGGCTTGCGGTTCGCTCGAGTCATTAACCTGGTTAGTTGGTCATTGGAACTCTGAAAACAGCGAACTGAAAATCAAGGAATCATGGAAACGGATCAGCGCAAAAACCTTTGAAGGCTATGGTCAAACATATTCGATTAAAAAAAATAAAATGCTAAGTTCTGAAGCTTTACGAATAGTCGAAATGTCAGGAGAGGTTTTTTACCTGGCTAAAGTTGCCAGTAATGATTTACCTGTTGCTTTCAAATTAACAAATTGCACAGCTAAAGTTGCGACATTCAAAAACTCACTACATGATTTCCCTAAACAAATCAGTTATCAATTAAATAAAGATAAAAATATTACGGTTTTTGTAACAGGAGAAAACGGACAAGGTTTCTCCATTGAATTTATTGCTGAAAACGATGACTAATAAACTGTTAAACAGACTGCTAGCCATTGGCAGGTTCCGCTCCGCTTCACATTTAACCAACTAACCTCCCTTCTTAACAGAACGTTAGTTGCACACACATAATCAGATTAATTTTTTTGCTAGTTCAGTGCTTACTTAAATGTTTGTCTTTGGTTCAATTTGGCTTTAGCAATTTTCGTTATTAGAGCCTTTAAAGCAAAGGACTTAGAAATATTTACCCTCTATCGTTGACAAGAGGTAGTAGCAAAATATCAGGGTTGGACAAGTAATACGTATCAAGATGCAGTTAAGCTTTTTTAAAGTATCGATTATTCAACATTCGGTAGCGAAGGCGGCTGGTATCAACTTGTAATATCATCGCTTGATTCAGATAAAATAGGCACTGACCTGAACAGATTAAGTATGGTCTTTATCAGGAGTTAAAGACTATATAGTGGCAATCGTGTTCAACAGTGTTTATTTTCAAGTCATCGCATCTATTAGTATTGGCAGCATGATCTAGACTAGTTGGTTTAGACAATATCGATTTTGATGTTTATAAGGCTGACAGTAACTCTGCATAGTGTTCTAAACAATAATATCATTAACAGATAATCACTTATTGATGATACTTTCTTTCTATTTTCTTCCGGTACACTAGCAATTTTCAAAGTTTTGCTCTGACTCCATTCCTTCAATATTAATAATTTTTGAACGATTCATCGTTATTTTAAAACGCTGTAAGTACTGCTGAGTTTTCTTATTATCAGAGTTGAATTCTTGTACTACCACGAGGTTAATTTGATAACGCCGCTCGACACCTTGATTTGATATTTTATTGCCATCAAGTGAAAATAAGCGCCCTTCTCCTTTTTTCATAAAACGTACGAAGGGTGTTAGGTTAAAAAATGTTTGGTGCTGAATCTCTTTAAAACCCGGCTTAAACGTTTTGGCAATAACTTTAGCGTTACAACGAAAATGTAATAATTGCGCTGCTTGTTTATTTTGTTGACGGCGCTTTTGTAAATGCTTGTCTACATTGTCAGGTAAGTCTTTTTTACTAATATATTCTAACCATAGGGTTTGAATTGAAATTTTTTCTTTTGAAAGACTATCAGTAAAAACATGCTGCCATTTAGGTCGACCACGCTGAATAGCTCGCCAGATGTAACGGGTTAAGTCGTCCTTAAATATTTCTCGAATGCCATAAATAACACCGAGAAACGTGATCAACACTAAAGTAACTTCAGTAAATGCCGAGCGAGCATTGAGCACAATAGACATCACAAATGCCATAATTATTGCCGTAATGCCGCCGCGAACTAAACGCCTTAAATGTGCATCTAAGTCATGAGTTTTTCTTTTAAAGACCACACCGTATTCACTTAAACGTTGTAACAATCGCATTTTATTGGTAATACGATTAGGATCGGCTAAGGTGATATTTGAATTATATTGCTGAGTTTCACGATATTGATTTTCTTGTCGGCATAATGAAAATAAAACGTCACGCGGCTCACTTTGCTCACTACTTTTCGGGCCATTGGCTAATAAGTTTAAGAATGACTGTTCGGTGTACCAACTTAAGTAGTTATCGACATTTTCGAAATACGAACTCAACTTTTGATCTGATGGTGTATAACGTCTTAGTTTTTTCAATAGCGTTTGTGTTTGATCGACAAGTTCAAGCGCATGTTGATAAAAAGTGTCAATATCACTTTCTTGTAATGCTTGTTTTATGTCCGTCTCAAGGGCAACTCTAAACTGGTAAGAAAATAAATTTAAGTTACTGCGGTAGTCACTTTTTTCACCTTTTTTCTGGCTTATAAAACGGCTTCTCACTAAGGGTAAATGAATTTGTTGTGAATAATAGGCGCTGTGGCTTTTTATACTACTGTGAAAATAATTTTCTTCACTGAGGGTAATGGCGTTAATGCCCATTTCTTCGGGAATAGAAAAATAAAGATCTAATCGTTGCGATGTTTTCGCCGACAGCTGCTGACTTATTTTGAAGGATAGATTTTCGTCTTGAACTAAGCTGACTTTTTTCACTTAATAAAACCTCCTTAAGACTTCGTTCTATGTTTATAAGTATCTGTCATTTTAAGTTTTTTTTCCATATATACTGGCATATTACCTAATATAAAAGGACCAAACGTTTACTCTTCAACCAGCGACATAATAGTGAGTAAAATAAACTTGCCCAAACCATTATTTATTTCAGTTCCTCCCTCTCACCTTGTTTTAAGTATTACGACTAAACACTTCACTTGATAATAATTCTCATTTACAATGAGATACAATTAAGCTATAGGACAGGCAATTGCCCTATGGCGGCCTGCTCATTTAATGAAAAATAAAAGTCACTTATCACCCGCAACACTTATCGAGCTAATGGAAAAACAAAGATATGGTGTTGAATATCAACCTATTATAGACATTAAAACTAAAGAAATTTATGCTTATGAATCTTTATCAAGGTTCTTCGATAGTAAAAATGCTCCTATCAGGCCCGATATTGTTTACTCCTCGTTGCACGACAGTCCATTAAGTTTATTTCAAGTAGAATATCAACAGAAGAAATTGCAACTTTCTTATGCTCCAAACAAAGTCGATATTTTCGTTAATCTAGACCAAGACTCTTACTTTTCAACGGGGACATTAAAAGAGGAGAATCCATTTTTAAAATTATTTAAAGAATTTGAAAAATCAAAAATCATTGTCGAACTTATTGAGAACTCAGAAATTAATGATGCAATTATGAGTTTAGCTATGATAGACAACTTATCGAAAAATAATATTCACACCGCCATTGACGATGTTTGCAACCCACAATCTATGGTTTCTACCGCGGTGATCCAGCTGGTAAATTATATAAAACTCGACAAGTATGTGCTGAGTAATAGGGGCAATGTCAATTTTATGTTACTCGTTAAGGCATTAATAAATTATGCGCATAGTGCTAACAAAAAAGTTATTTTAGAAGGGGTTGAGACAGCTGATGACTTACATTTTGCTAAACAACTCAATGTAGATTTTGTACAAGGTTTTTATTACCGGAAACTATTTAAGAACGTTGGCTAGTTTATATTTATACCTGATGTTTTTTAAAATTTTTTAAGTGAATGAGTTACATAGCTATTGATAACATTAACACTTCTATCTGACGATTGAGGTAAGCGTTTAATTCAGTACATGGATATTTAGGGATGTTGATAAAACAGACACTTTTCTTAAGGTATGAGTAGATTTTAAAAATTAGTGGGCTACGCTTAATAATTGAGGAATTGTTAATCAATCATTAAAAGGACTTAATTATGGAATTTTCCACCCCTAATGCTATTCGACAAATAAAAGCGAACACTCATAAAAAGATTTGGGTTGATGGGCAGAAACAGTGTCCCTTACAAGCAATGTCTTTTGCCTTTAAGTATCATAAACTTGATATTACAGACTCAGCGATTGGCCTCTGTGTTAGAGGAACCGTTCCTGTTATTGATCATAAACGAGAAAAATAATCTCACCGATTACCTTAATAAAAAAAGCCAGCATAGCGCTGGCTTTTGAATTCTAAAAAAATTATCAGATTTACTTCAGCGCAAAGTTTCTTAGCCCATGATTATTTCCAGTCATTTACACTATATTTTCGCTTTGATAATACTTTATTAATCCTAAAGTTGATGCGTCATGATCTTTATTGTATTGATTTTCGGCTAATTCTTTTTGAATTTCAGTTGCAAGTCCTTTGCCTAATTCTACGCCCCATTGATCAAAAGAGCAGATCTGTAAAATAACACCTTGTACAAATATTTTATGTTCGTAAAGCGCAATCAAACCACCGATTGCACGAGGGGATATAGAATTTAACAAAAGGGTATTCGTGGGTCGATTACCTCGGTGAATTTTATGCGGTGCTATGCTATTAATGTAGGCTTCTTTATATCCCTTTGCTTTTAAATCCTCTTGTATTTCCTGTTCACTAACTCCCATCATCAGCGCCTGTGATTGAGCTAAAAGGTTGGCAATTAAAGTATCCTGATGTTTGGCTAAAGGGCTAGCACTCTTTATTGATCCAATAAAGTCAGCGGGGACTATATTGCTACTTTGGTGGAGGTATTGATAAAAAGCATGTTGCCCATTAATACCCAATGTCCCCCATATTAACGGCACGGTTGGGTAGTTAACGAGATTGCCGTTCAAAGTAACTGACTTACCGTTACTTTCCATCTCAGCTTGTTGCAAATATGCAGTTAACATATGCAGGGGTTGATCATAAGGCAATATGGCTTGTGATTTTCTTCCTAAAAATGTGCAATTCCAAACGCTAATGAGCGCAAGAATTATCGGTGCATTATCCTCTAGTGCTGCACTACAAAAGTGTTGATCTAGTTCGTATGCCCCTTCAAGTAACTCTTTAAACACATCAAAACCTAAAGCAAGAGCAATAGGTAAGCCGACGGCAGACCAAAGTGAAAAACGCCCTCCCACCCAATTCCACAGTTCGAAGACATTTTCTTCTGCAATACCAAAATCTATCGCCTTTTGCTTATTGGCTGTAACAGAGACAAAGTGTTGCTTAATTGCACTTTCATCAACTAACTCAGCTTTTAACCAATTCATTGCTATTTTGGCGTTTATTATGGTTTCAGTCGTCGTAAACGTTTTACTTGAGATAATGAATAAAACAGTTGCTGGATTTAACGGGCTAAGAACATTGCTTATTTGGGTACTATCCACGTTAGAAACGTAGTGTACATTCATTTGCTTATTACTATGGTTTTTAAGTGCTTCTGTAACCATTTGCGGCCCTAAATTCGAACCACCGACACCAATATTAACAATGTCCGTGATTGCTTTACCAGAATAACCTTGCCATTCACCACACCTAACAAGTCGGCTAAAATGTTCTATTTTGGTTAAAGTTGCGTCTATGGCTGTCATTACATTTTCATTGTTGACTTGAATTGCACTATTGCCAATATTTCTAAGTGCGGTATGTAAAACAGCTCTCTCTTCAGTGCTATTAATTGCCATTCCGCTAAAAAGTTTTTCACGCCATTTTTCTACTTCACATTCGTGCGCTAAGGAAATAAGATTTTTCATGGTTTCATCAGAAATATTGTTTTTAGAGAAATCAAACAACATATGGGGTAAGCGAATAGAGAACTTATTAAACCTTTGTCTATCTTCTCTAAACAGTGTTTTTATATCTATTTTTTTCATCTGGATTACATGCTTTACTAGTTTCATCCAGCTAGGGAGTGAAGTTCTCGGTTTCATTTTTTTCATTAAAATATCAGTGTCACTAAAAAACAAAAACCCCCTAAGTTGAAGGGGGTTCCAAATAAATATAAGCTTAAATTTATTCGACGGTTAACATTGCAATCTCAGCAATTTGGATTAAACGACCATTATCACCACCTATGCTATCACCCTCTGGCTGGGCATTTTCAAAGGTAAATTGATAGTATTTATAAGCTGTAGCAGCGTTATCAATATCATAATGGTAAGTGATTAATCGTTCTGGATTATCAGGATAATTATCTGCGTCTAATTGCGTCCACGCTGTTCCATCCATTGAACCCGATACTATCCAACTTGTAGGATCTCTGTGTTGATTATCATTACCGGTTGTAACGCTATATTTATGTAAAGTTATCGCTGTTGGTAGTTCAAAGCTTACTTCAACGTTATCAATATCGTTAATTGGCGATAATTCAGGCGCATATTGCTCTAACCACCAAGTCTCTTCAAGAAAAGCATTAAATTTAACTTTTACATTATTATCGTTTAATTTATCAACACCTTCTTCAGCACCAAAAGCGGCAATGATTACCGTAGTCGCATTCGTGGTGATAGCAATGCCTTCATCAATAGCAAAGTTGCGATATCCAGCTACTGCGGTTGGAAAAGGAGCTTCAATATTCAAGGCTTGATGATATTCTGCCCAAAGTACTGCTACACCTCGGTCTTCACCAAAGATTGATTTAAACGCACCATCAAAGCTCCATGCTTCTAAATCGCCAGCCGCTTTGTTAAACAAATAGATAAAGTCTGTATTTCGATGACTATTTGCTACCCACTCAAGGAAAAAAGATGTTTGGTTGTAAGCATCACTATTCCAGTCGGCAACCCAATCAATACCCGCTCGTTTATGTTCATTAAAACCAGCCTTAATACGCATGTAGTCAGCTAAACCTTCTAAATATGAGTGATACTCATCACCAGCAGCATATTGTCCTGAATTAGGTGAGTTGTTATAACCATGCGTTAGTTCGTGCCATAACATACCGATAACTTCGTTGCGTAAAGCTTCATCACCTTCTGCTGCTTTATTAGCAAGATGACCAACATCCATCATCAATATCATGTCTTCATCTGTGCCACTTTTGGCGGCAGGAAAATCATATTCCCCCGTTTCGAAGGTGACAGTTTTAAACAGTGGCGCCTCAGTCACATCTTTGTAAAGTACTTTTGCTACTGCTAGAGAAATATCATGAATCACTTGCTCAATATCTGGCATCACACGATTAAAATGAGCTTGACCTTCATGCTCTGGAGTATGTGCAACAAGTGTTACCGCGGGTTTAACATAACCTGCCCATGGGGATTGAGAGTCCCAAATATGAACAACTTTCTCTTGAAAAAGCTCATTTGAACCTTTATTATTTGTTGCTACAAGTGTCACAGATTTTGCGCCAAGGGTAGAAAAAGTAACCGAAGGATTTCGAACATCACTAGTTGCAGGCTCGCCGTTTTCAAAGGTCCATTGCCAACTTGTCGGATTTGCTAAAGAACGGTCCCAAAATTGCACTGTGTCACCAATTTCTGCACGCGATTTGTTACTCGCAAAAGCAACTAAAGGAGCATCTGCTACAACGGTTAGCTCTATTTCTGCTAATTGAAAGATACCTGCGGCTGTTTCAGGGTTGTTTGAAAAACTAAAGCGGTAATGTTGATATTTATCTTCGTTAGTCAATAGTTCAAAGGTACGTTTTTCGCCACGACTACCAAAACTTTGCCCAGAGCGGCTATCAACTTCAATCCATGTTGCAGCATCGGTTGAGCCCTCTAAGGTCCATTCTGCAGGGTCACGTTCCGGTGCGTCGTTACCTGATATTAACGCATAACCTTTAAGGGCGTAAGGTTTTGCGGCACTAAACACAACAGTAACGCTATTACTGAAAGATAAAAATTTTGAACCATCGTTACCGTCTATTAAATTAGTAACGCCTTCAGCAGCGGGAACATCGACACCGTCTGGCGATGAAATAGTACTACCTGAGTCTATTGCCATATTACGTAAGGCTGACTCTGAGCTTTGATTCTCTTGGCTTTGTTTTGGTGTAATTTCAAGAGACTCATCTGAACCATTACATCCAGCGAGAGTGGCTGATATGACGACCATAGCAACAAGTGATAATTTATTGTTTTTCATAATTTTCTCATTTATATTTTTTGGAAATTCAGTGGGAAACAATCATCATATGATGATTGTTTCACCCTTCTGCTTAAAACTTTACGCTAGTACCTAAATAGAACATGCGACCGATACGGCTATATGGACTTGCGGTAGCCGTTTGTGCTTGACCATGTTTATATCCTTCAGGTAGGAACGGCGGATCTTGATCAAAAACATTGTCAACACCGGCGTAAACTTCTATTGTCATTTCATTTCCAAAGGTATAGCGAGCTTGTGCATTGTGAATAACAACGGCTTCTATATCATTGTTGAAGTAACTCGCATCTTTATCGTCGTAAATACTGCCTTGGTATACTGTTGTCCAATTAACTTGAAAATCATCATAGCTATAACTGGTGCTAAAATTTCCTCGTTGCTCAAAGTAAGGTAATTCATTTAAATTATCTTCCCATGCTGAGTCAGGTAACGCTTTTGTTTGATGTTTAGTCACATAATTGTAAAGAAGCTTGAAACTCAAATCGCCCATTTCACCTAAAGAGTATTTATAGCCAGCCTCTAAATCAAAACCCTCAACTTCACGGCCGGCTAAGTTAAAAACATAGTTATAAGTGGTTTGAATAACGCCTGTTTCACTATCTCGGTCAACAGCACGACAAAATTCAGCTAAGCCTTCTAAACAACGTTCCGCTTTATAATCATTGCTGACACCGGTAATAATGTTGTCGATAGCAATGCTGTAGTAATCTAAAGAGACCGTTAAATCTTCAATATACGATGGCGTATAAATAAAGCCTATCGTTGTTGTTTCTGCGGTTTCAACTTCAAGATCGGGTGATGGACCGAAAAATGAGTAACGTTGTACTTCATCATCAGGTGCACCATTAAAAGTGCCGCCATCTTTAATTGCATCAGCAATTGCCGGAATGGTTCGACAAGCTGCAGCATGTTCGCCACTAACGCCATCATCGGCTGAAGTTAACGAGATACCGTCACAGGGGTCAATACCAGCAAGGTTTAGCCCTTGACGAGTACCACCATTGAACATATCAGCGATAGTCGGAGCTCTAAAAGCTTCGGAATATTGGGCTCTGAATGCAATATCTTCATTAACTTCCCAACGTGACGAAATTTGCCAGCTATCGTTACGGCCAACATGGCTATAATCTGTGGTTCGTCCTGCGATATTTACACCGAGTAATTTTACAAACTCAATATCAGCTAAAATTGGAATATCTAGTTCAATGAAGAACTCATCGACATCGTAGGAACCTTCTAAACTGTCTATTTGAACACCACCCGTTAGTCCTGATTTCGTCGCCGAATCAGGATGCTCTTCGGCATATTCTTTACGTCGTTCATATCCCGCCGCAAAGCCAACATTTCCTGCTGGTAAACTAAAGAGATCACTATTAGAAATAGTAGCAACTAATGTTTCTTGTTCTAATGTGCCATCAAGCGTGGTCAAATTAGTCCAGAAATTTTGCATCTCGTCTGTAAACGGTTCAAAAACATTGGTAGGTACACAGCCTATAGCGGCATAAGCTTCATCGCGACAAACAGCCTCGCCAGTATTAGGGTCTAAAATTACATCAGTCGATTTTTTATAAGCAACTTCATTAACATCGTTACCAGATTGATCATTGGTTACATGTCCGTAGTTATAACTTAGCTCCCAATCCCAGTTATCCGCAAAAGTACCATCAAGCCCCAAAACGAATCGTGTTACAACACGTTCAGCATTAAAACCACCCTGTCCAAATTCGTTAAGCCGGCCACGGTAGCCAATGGTTTGACTATCATTTTCGGCTAAGGCAATTCTTCGAAACGCGTCAGGTACAAAAGGATTATCTATGCTAATTTCGGCACCACGAAAAGATGAGCTAATGGCATATAAATCTGAAGGGTTTGATGTTTCTGTTTTAGCGTAAGTAAATTCAGCAAACGTGCGAACATCATCGTTAATGTAATAACTTGCTAATGCATTGAATAAAGTTCTATCTATCGGCGTTGAAATCGTACGGCTATCGGCATGTCGATAACCATCTTTATCTACATTCCAGTCACCTACTTTTCCGTTTTGCCAAGAAACTTGCTCGTTACCAATGTCATAACGCCAAGTTGGTGCATAAGTACTTAAGTCAGCTGGATTTAATACTTTTTGACCGTCAACTGTTCGTAATCTAACACCGGTAACGCCGCGATCTCTAGAGGCTAACCCTGCTGATGTTGACCTTTCGAAATTGACAACAATATTACCTTTGTCATCAGAAAAATTCCCACCGAGTGTCGCACGTATTAAATCACTTTTATTATCACCTTTTCCGGACTCACTCGTGCGGACCTCAACTTCAACGCCATCGAAATCACTTTTTAAAATAAAGTTAACAACGCCAGCAATTGCGCCTGAACCATAAGTCGCAGAGCCTCCACCTGTCGTAATATCAATACGCTCAACTAAAGAAGTAGGAATAGAGTTTATATCAGCGAGTACTTCACCGACATCACTTGAAACATATCGTCTGCCATTAACTAAAACAAGCGTTCTTTCATGGCCAAGATTTCTTAAGTTAATTGTATTCATACCGGTATTGGCATAGTTAAAGCCAGCAGATTCATTAGTCAAACCGCCAGCGACACTTGGTAAATCTAGCAATGCATCCATTACGTTAATATGGCCAGTTAAGGCAAGGTCTTCAGCACTAATCGACGTTATTTGACTTGGAGCTAAAGCATTAACTGAACGAATGCGAGAACCGGTAACGATAATTCTTTCAACTGACTTTTCTTCATCAAGTTTATTATCTTCTTCGAATGCCGAAGCTGTAAATGTAGAAACAGATAGCGCAGCACTGATCAATATCGCCAACTTTGACAAAGTATGCTTTTGCATTTTATTGAAATTTTTATCCATGTATTTCCCCTACTATTTTATTTATTATATTTTATTATTTAATTTAATTTATGGAACGTTCCTTTTAATTTAATCGCAACAAAGAGCTTTAAAAGTAACATTGAATTTATTATTAATATCACAAAAAACATTTTGAATTGGAACGTTCCAAAACATAATTTAACGTTTTTTAAAAAATAGTCAAACTTTATTTATGATTCATTGAGGATTTTTAGTTCGAAAAATGGTGATATTTTGTCTGTTACATCCATTCTTTATGGACAAACAACAAACATAATATTTTAAGATAAAATTATATGTTTGTTCAAGATTGCATCTGGGATAAAATAATCAATTGGGTAAATTTATAATTACTCAGTGTAATTATTCTTTGTTAATTGCAGAGGAATGACAGGAAATTAACGATTTGATCAGGTAAAAATACAGCTTCTATTAGCTTGATTCTCGCTCCATTAAATCAATACCAACCAAAATTTTATTTTTATTTCCATCTTTAATGTTCATTAATATTTGACAAACAGCGATAGCAATTTGATTAGCATCTACGTGAATAGTGGTTAGTGCTGGCGACATTAACCGCGAGTCTGCTAAATCATCAAACCCCACTACTGCTATATCTTTTCCTGGTTGTTTACCTGATGCTCTAATTTGCTCTATAGCACCATAAGCAATGACATCACTAAAACATACCACCGCTTCAATATCTGCAGCTATTTCTAGTACTTCTTCCATAGCACTTCGCCCTCCGTTACGATTGGTATTAGATTGCACACAAAGTTTTCGGGAGAAAGGAACTTCAGCCAAGGTCATCGCTTCGGTATAACCAGACAAACGCTGATGGTAATCAGATATGCTTTCATTACCACCAATAAAAGCTATTTTTTTATATCCCTTTGTTAACAGATGTTGAGTCGCTAACTTTGTCCCGGCAAAATTGTCCGGTAGTACCGTTGCCACATTAGCCCCAGCGACTTCTCGCATAATATGCACAACGGGAAAACCTTGTTTAACCAAATTATTAACCCATTCAGCAGAAGTATTAGGTGCCGGACAAATAATAAAAGCAGCGACATTATATTCTTTTAAATGACGCACTAAAGAGGTTTGGGTTTCAACGCTTTCACCACTGTTTACCAACATGGAAAACAAACCCATTTGACGAATTTGAATTTCTAGACCAACAGCTAACTGCGCTGAATAAGGATTGGTTAAGTCGTTGATAACAATAGCAACAAGGTTAGACTTTCGACTTCTAAGAGAAGCTGCATCACGATTATAAACATAACCAATCTCATCAATTGCCTTCTCCACTTTTAACTTAGCTTTATCACTGACCTTAGTACTTCCCGTTAATACTAGCGAAACTGTGGATTTGGATACACCGGCTTTTTTTGCAACGTCAATTACCGTGACATTTTTTGAGTTTTCATTTCTACTCATAAAGAACCTTTCCAAGGAAAATTGGAGTTATTGATTTTAAAGTAGTTGAATTATAACTAACTTGCCGTTATATTGATATAGCTTTTGGAACGTTCCAATTTCATGAAAAATAATAAGGATAACACTTACAATGAATTGCTCATCGCATGAGAAAAGTAAATCTAAGAAAACGTTGGCAGTTTGGGCTCTTAGCGCTTTTACTTTTATTGGTTTATCTGTAACGGCTTCGCTATCTGTACAAGCTAAAACTTCCCCTATAGTTCCAGTTGAGGACGTTACTCAATGGGTTGACCCTTTCATTGGCACAGGAGGAGATGGCCATACATTTCCTGGCGCTGTTATTCCCTTTGGTATGGTGCAACTAAGCCCAGACACAGCGGCGGTGAGCCGTGGTGTAGATCCTCAAAGTGAAATATACAAACACAGTGCGGGTTATCATTTTGATGATAAAACCATTACCGGTTTTTCTCATACGCATTTCAGTGGTACTGGTCATTCTGACTTAGGTGACTTACTCATTATGCCGATGACAGGACAAGCAAAAATAGAACCTGGCAGTGCAGCTGATCCTGACTCAGGTTACCGTTCTCGTTTTAGCCATCATTCAGAAACGGCCTCCCCGGGTTATTACTCAGTAGAATTAAGCGATTATAATATCAAAGCAGAGTTAACAACGACTGCACGAACAGGCATGCATCGTTATACCTTTAAAGAAAATGAGCAAGCTCACGTTTTGCTTGATTTAACCGCTTCTATCTATAATTTTAAAAATAAAGTGATTTGGAGTGATGTCCGAGTCATCGATAATCAAACGTTATTGGCATATCGCTCTACCAATGGCTGGGCAAAACAAAGAGAAATGTACTTTGCTATCAAATTTTCTCGCCCTTTTGACAGCATTGAACTGATTAATCAAGATAATACACGTTATCGTTGTAACGGCTGTTTAAGCAAAAAAAGTAATAAACCATCCACTATTGTTAATTCTGCCATTCAGTATACCGCTGGCAAAGCGATAAAAGTATTAGCACATTTTAACCAAGCCAATGCTGAACCCTTATTGATAAAAGTGGGTTTATCGGCAGTTAGTCGTAAAAATGCCCTTGAAAACTTAACAAAAGAAAATCCAGATTGGGATTTTGATAACGTTCAACAACAAGCAAAACGTCAATGGCAAGAGCAATTATCTGTGATACAAGCAGAAGGTGATAAGTCACAAAAAAGACAGCTTTACACTGCCATGTACCATGCCCTACAAGCACCTTCTATTTATCAAGATGTAAATGGCCAATACCGTGGTGTTGATGGTGAAATACATCAAGCTGAAGGTTTTGAAAACTACACCTTATTTTCTCTATGGGACACTTACCGCGCCTTGCATCCATTACTAACTTATATCGCCCCAGATAAAGTGCCTAATATGATCAACTCTATGTTAGCGCACTACCAAGAAAGCTATGACAAGATGTTACCTATTTGGTCTTTTCAAGGTCACGAAACCTGGACTATGATTGGTTATCATGCGGTTTCTGTGATTGCCGATGCTTATTTAAAAGGTATTCGTGATTTTGACAGTGAACTTGCGTTAAAGGCCATGTTAGACACGGCTAACAACTCAAAATATGATGCTATTCCTGATTATCTAGAGCATGGTTATGTTCCCATGGATAAACTAAGTGAGTCAGTTTCAATTACTTTAGAGTATGCCTATAACGACTATACGATTGCCCGAATGGCTGAAGCGATGGGGAAAAATGATATTGCTAAACACTTCTATCAACGTGCGCAATCCTATCAAAACCTTTTTGACCCAAGTGTTGGCTTTATGCGTGGTAAAAACAGCCTAGGTCAGTGGAACCCTGAATTTGACGCCGAAGACGCTAAATTAATGGGGCCATTTACTGAAGGGAATAGCTTTCAGTATACCTTTTACGTACCTCATGATGTTAATGAGTTAATCGGCTTGATCGGTGGTGATAAAGCCTTTGAAGAGCGTTTAGACTTATTATTTAATAAAGAATTAAGTCATGAAAAAATTAAAGAACATGAAGATATCGCCGGATTAATTGGTCAATACGCACACGGTAATGAGCCAAGCCACCATATTGCTTACCTTTACAATTACGCAGGAAAACCTTGGCGTACCCAAGAGCGTATTCGCCAAATAATGGATACCCTTTCATCAGACCAGCCGGATGGCCTAGCGGGTAATGATGATGTTGGGCAAATGTCTGCTTGGTATGTTTTTTCAGCGATGGGCTTTTATCCTGTTGCGCCGGGCGATTTAAGTTACGCAATAGGTGCACCGCAATTGCCAAAAATTTCATTAAAACTTGCTAACGGTAAAACATTCACCGTCAAAGCCCATAAGTTATCTAAGAATAATAAATTTATTGAAAGCGTACGCCTAAATGGTAAACCGTTAAATCGCAGTTTTATTACCCATGACGATATTATCAACGGTGGCACTTTAGAATTTGTCATGTCACAAGAGCCTAATAAAAGCTGGGGAATTGACCAAAAAAATCGCCCGTCTTCAATGAGCCTCAATTAAGAAGAATACTAAAACCAATACTAAAAATTAATACTTAAAAATTAGCAAATAACCCAGTCAATCGCTGGGTTAAGGATAAATAATGCAAACTTCAAAAATAACAGTCAGCTGTTTATTAACTATCGGCCTGTCACTTTCGGGTTGTAATAACTTAGAAGATAGCTCTGATGATAAAAATAAAACCACTGTATCTAAAGCACAATGGGTCGAAAACCCCGTCGATTATGTTAATCCTTTCATAGGTACAGAAGGCGTTTATAATCATCGTCAAGCATCAAATGTAGTGCCTGGTGCCGTTGTTCCTCATGGCATGTTTAACTTTGGTCCCGAGCATGCGTACACCGAAGATTTACTCAAAGAAAGCGAACGGATGAGTAAACAAATTCTCGATAACAAAGGTCGTATTCCTGTTGGCCCCGGTGGCTATAATTATGGCGCCAGTCGTATTAAAGGTTTTTCATTTACGCGCTTATCAGGCACTGGCTGTTTAGGTGCATCGGGAGATATTCCAGTATTACCTTTTACCGCACCGATGAAACATTCGCCAGACACTGACATGCTTGATGCTTATTATAGTGCCGGCTTTTCACACCAAGAAGAATCCGCCACCCCAGGTTATTATCAAGTAAAAATGGATAACGGCGTTAATGTTGAGTTAAGTGCAACAACACGCACGGGTATTGCACGTTTTACTTTTGATACTACTGAACAAGCAAAACTTTTATTTAGAAGTTCATATTCTCAATTAGGCAGTGGCAACGCAACTACACAAATAGATACAGAGAGAGCTGAAATAACAGGCACGGTTACTAGTGGTAATTTTTGCGGTTATTTAGGCGAATATAATCGTCGTGATTATTATACTTTACATTTCGTCGCCCAATTGGATGTACCGATTTCAGGCACAGGCAGCTGGCATGATGACCAAGTAACTGCCAATAGCACACAGGCAAAAGGCGGTATGGGCTACGGCGAAAAAGGCATACCTAAACTAGGTAAAGGATCGGGTGCTTGGGTTGAATTAGATCTTTCAAAACAAAAAACCGTCACCATGAAGGTTGGCATTTCTTATGTAAGTTTAGCCAACGCACGTGAAAACTTAGCTAAAGAGCAAATGAAAACCTTAGCAAGTACAGCGAATAATAAAGTAAAAACATTTGCACAAGTACGAGAAAATGCCTCCAAAGAATGGAATGACGCGCTCAAAAAAGTGAAAGTAGTTTCCAATAATAAAGATAAATTAACCACTTTTTATACTGCCCTCTTCCACTCTCAATTTCACCCAAATGTCTTCAGTGATATCAATGGTGAATACTTAGGTTTTGACCAGAAAGTTCATACTATAGTTGATAAACAAACTGCTCAATATGCTAATTTTTCTGGCTGGGATGTCTATCGTTCACAATTACAGTTAGTGACTTTACTTGATGCAACGCGCGGTAGTGATATTGCACAATCTCTATATAACCAAGCCAATCAATATAATGGTGTCTGGGACCGTTGGACACATAACTCTGGCCCTACCGGTGTGATGAGTGGCGATCCTTCGACTATTGCTATTGCCAACTTTGCCGCTTTTGGCGCAACCAATTTTGATATAAAGGGGGCTTATGCTTCTTTACTTAAAGCCGCTAACCAGCCGACAGCATTAGATTTAAGTAATGAAGGTTGTCCTGTTTTTTGTCGCGGACAACACCCATCATTAGATCAATGGCAGTCAATTAACTATATTTCTGATCAATCAAATAGTTGGGAAGGCGCTTCAGAAACACTTGAACAAGCCTCTGCTGATTTCGCACTTTCACAACTGGCACAAAATCTTGGCGACAATAGTGCATCACAACAGCTACTAACGCGTTCAGGTTATTGGAAAAATCTGTTCAATGCAAAAGCGACCAATAATGCCGGCTATATTCAAGGTCGTAATAAAGACGGTAGTTGGAAAGCTGATTTTGATCCAAACAGTGAACATCTTTTTGTTGAAGGTAGCCCAGCACAGTATTTGTGGATGGTGCCCTTCGACGGTAATGGTTTAAAAAATGTTGTCGGTGGCGACGATGCTATGGCGACACGCCTTGATAATCACTTTCATAAACCGGATGGCAGCTGGGTATTATTTAGAGATAATGCAACCTACTCTGATGTTTCAAACCAGCCATCAATAGCGTCACCATGGATGTACTTATTTACCGGGCAAGCATACAAAACCCAAGATACGGTACGTGCAACAATAGAATTATTATGGAATAACACCACCAAAGGCATTCCAGGACAAGATGACCTTGGACAAATGTCATCTTGGTATGTTTTCTCTGCATTAGGCATGTACCCATTAATTCCTGGGCGTGCTGACATGGTGCTTTCAAGCCCTATTTTTTCAAAAGCTAAAATTGGTAACTTAACGATTAATGCCCCCTATGCATCAAGTGAGAATCGTTATATTGAAAGCTTAAAAATAAACAATGTACCTAGCACTAAAAGCTGGATTGACGATAGTTATATTTCAAAACCTGTTGAATTAACCTTTAAGCTTGCTGATGTGCCGAACAAACAATGGGGTGCCAAACTCGTCGACCGCCCCTTGTCATTTTCGACAAGTGCTTCAGATAAAGCTAAAGCATCACATACTGTTACCGCTGCTGGAGGACAATAATGGCTGGAAATATAGTTTCTCCTTCAACAATTTACCAAGCAGAAAGTGATAAAAATTATCACTTTGCTTTTGGTGCCATGACCACCCTATTTTTTATATGGGGTTTTATTACCGCCTTAAATGACATTTTAATACCACATCTTAAGGCGGCATTTGATCTTAACTATCTGCAAGCGATGTTAGTGCAATTTTGTTTTTTTGGTGCCTATTTTATTATGTCGCCACTCGCCGGCAAACTGATCAGTAAAATTGGTTATTTAAAAGGCATTATTACTGGTTTATTAACAATAGCTGCTGGCTGTTGTTTATTTTACCCCGCCGCTGAAATTGGTGTTTATTGGGTCTTTTTAGCCGGATTATTTGTGCTGGCTTCTGGCATTACCATTTTGCAAGTATCTGCCAACCCATATGTTGCTTCATTAGGCGCAGAAAAAACCGCAGCAAGTCGCTTAAATTTGGCTCAAGCCATTAACTCTTTAGGGCATACACTGGGTCCTATATTTGGCACTGCATTAATTTTTGGCGCCGTTGCCCATAGCGATGTTATTGACGCAAAAAGTGTACAGCTACCCTATTTATTGCTTGCTGGGGCAACAATAATTATTGCCCTGGCCTTTAAATTCCTCCATTTACCGACTATAGACTCAATTGCCGAAGTTTCTGATAAAACGGCAAATGATTTAGGTAGCATTTGGCAACAAAAACCTTTGTTATTAGGTGCTTTGGGAATTTTTCTTTATGTGGGCGCTGAAGTATCAATTGGCAGTTTCTTAGTTAACTATTTCACCCAAAACGATATCGCCGGCTTAACGGAGATGCGAGCAGGAGAGATGGTTTCTTACTACTGGGGAGCCGCAATGATTGGCCGATTTGCCGGGGCATACTTAACTAGGATAATAAAACCCAGTTATGTACTTGCAACCAATGCAATTTTTGTGATGATTTTACTTGCGATGACCATGTCAAGTAGTGGCCACTTTGCAATGTGGACGATTATTGCGGTTGGCTTTTTTAATTCTATTATGTTTCCAACGATATTCACTTTAGCTATTCGAGGTCTGGGGCCGTTAACATCTAAAGGCTCTGGTTTATTATGTCAGGCAATTGTAGGTGGTGCCATTATTCCGTTAATTCAGGGTTATGTTGCAGACATTAGTTCTGTTCAGGCAAGTTTTATCGTTCCTGCATGTGCCTACGTTTATATTTTTGGTTATGCACTTTACACGGCAAAGAATGGTCTAGGTAAAGTAGTTAATAACAATACGGCAATAAAGGCGAAACTATGAAGCCAGTTATTTGTTTTGGTGAAGCCTTAATAGACTTTCTTAATACAGGAACACAAAACGATGGTTGTTTAGCATTAAACAATTATCGTCAATATCCAGGTGGTGCCCCCGCTAATGCGGCGGTTGCTGTGGCTAAGTTAGGAGGGAAGTCTCTTTTTGCTGGCCAAGTGGGCAATGATCTTTTTGGCGGTTTTTTAGAGTCATCTTTACAAGCTTATAATGTTGATACACAATTTTTAAGTAAACATGCAACCGCTCCAACCGCGTTAGCTTTTGTTACGCTTGATCAGTGCGGAGAGCGTACCTTCTCGTTTTATCGTCAAAACAGTGCCGACATGCTGTTCAAATGTGAACAAGTAGCAGATGAATGGTTTTCTGAACAATCGATCTTTCATTTTTGTAGTAATACCTTAACAGAACAAGATATAGCACAATGCACGGAACATGCAGTTAACAAGGCATTACAGGCAAATGCTATCGTCAGCTTTGATGTCAATCTTCGTCATAATTTATGGCCTAAAGGCAAAGCCAATATTGATAGCGTTAATAACCTTATTAGAAGTGCCCATGTCATTAAGTTTTCACTTGATGAATTCAATTATCTTGCCTGTGGTAATGATGAAGATTATTTAACCTTTTGTTTCAAATGGAATTGTCAGCTAGTGATCATTACCGATGGCGCTAACCCCATTGTCTATCATACCAGAAAGAGCGTATATACCGTGCAACCACCAGCAATTACAGCGATTGATACAACAGCCGGTGGTGATGGCTTTATTGGTGGTTTCTTATACGCACTATCTTTATTTGAACACTTAAAAGTGTTGCTTGAAAACGACAAAATATTAAAAAAAGTGATTGAATTTTCAGCACAGTGTGGCGCTATTACCGTAGGTAAACCGGGCGCATTCCCTGCTTTAGCAACACTTGATGAAGTATTGCCAAAGTTAGTTAGCCAACAAGTCCCCCCTTCTCAAAATCAAGTATTTTCACTTGATGTTTTTCTCCGGAGCTAATGAATGAATTTTTATGATGCTGTTTTTCTTAAAAGACACAGCCAAGAAATACTAGACTTTTATGACCATAGCGTTATCGATAAAAATGGCGGTTACAGCCAAAATTTTTATGATGACGGCACAACTTTTAACAAAGGTTTTAAACAATTAGTCAGCAGCACTCGCATCATAGTTAACTATGCTATGGCTGCCACCACGCTCGATAGACCTGACTATTTAAAAACAGCAAAACATGGCTTAGATTATTTAGAACAAGTGCATTGGCAAAACGATAGTCAAGGTTATGCATGGACTTTGCAAGACAACATCCCATTAGATATGACACAACAAGCCTATGGTTATGCTTTTGTTTTACTTGCTTATGCAGCGGCTCACAAAGCGGGAATTATCAATACTGATGAAAAGCTAAATAATATTTACCAATTGCTCGATGAGCGTTTTTGGCAAGCAGAATATGGCTTATATGCTGATACCTTAAGTACCGAGGGGGTCTTGTCTGATTACCGAGGTCAGAATGCCAATATGCATATATGTGAAGCAATGATATCTGCCTATGAAGCAACGAATAATCCATTATATTTAAAGCGAGCAGAAGTTATCGCTGAAAATATTTGTTGTCAACAAGCTGCGCTCACTAATGATTTAATTTGGGAGCATTATACTAGCGATTTTCAAATTGATTGGTTATATAACAAAGACGATCCTAAAAACCTTTACCGCCCTTGGGGTTTTCAACCAGGCCATCAAACAGAATGGGCAAAACTGCTTTTACAGATAAATAGTCATGCGCCAAAGACTTGGTTAGTTGATAAAGCTCAACAGCTGTTTGACTATAGTTTTAATAAGTCTTGGGATGAAACTCATGGTGGTTTAACCTTCGGTTTTGATACTGAAGGAAAATGGTGTGACGATGACAAATACTTTTGGGTGCAAGCTGAAAGCTTTGCTGCGGCGGCTCTATTATATAAAGTAACAAATAATCCAAAGTATTTAGCGTGTTACCAAGCTCTTTGGCAATATATTTGGAAAAACTTTGTTGATCATAAATACGGGGCATGGTTTAGAGTGTTACGTCGCGATAATTCAAAATACTCGAACGAAAAGAGTGTTGCAGGGGCTAAGTGTGACTATCACTCATTAGGGGCTTGTATAGAGGTTATCAAGTCACTTTAGTAGATTTAACCGCTGGTTCGATACATTTATTATGTCTATCAATAGATTAATATCGTGACGTAGCCAAAAGTTATCACGATTAGTTAAGTATAACCTAGCAACTCATCGCGAGGTTATACTTAATAATAAAGAATATGTGGCTACTATTTATCAGCACGGCCCATAAATTTACGTTCTTCGGTATTTACTTTAATTTTATCACCTGTTGAAACATGCTCAGGCACTTGTATCGTTAAGCCCGTAGATAAAATTGCTGGTTTAGTTCGAGCGGTTGCTGAACCACCTTTAATTGATGGGTCAGTTTCTGTAATAACCAACTCAACACTGGGTGGTAAATCAATGCCAACTGCCGCGCCGTCAACTAGAATAACTGACAAACCTATGGTGTCTTCACAAATAAATAAAACTTCTTCTTCAATACTTTCTTTATTTAGGTTGTATGGCGTGTAATCTTCATTGTCCATAAAGACATATTCATCACCATCTATGTATGAAAACATCGAAGGACGACGGCTTAAGTCAGCAAAGTTAAGCATATCTGAGTCTTTAAACGTCTCGTCTATTTTGCCACCCGTTACTACATCGTACATACGCATGCGGTAAAGACTACCACCAGCACGACCTTGAGGAACTGAACGTTCGATATCTCTAACAATAAATACTTTTCCGTTATGCTCTATTGCAGCATTTTTCTTTATATCACTGGCCTTTGGCATGGATACTATTTCCTAAAATAAAATGTGAGGGAAAAATAACACGAACTCGACATGATGAAAATGCTTAGCCCGCGAATTTATCCACTTTAAATGGTTCGATGAGTTGATTTAGAGTTTTTTTAAAATAAAATCTAAACCGCCGGTAATAGAAGCAAGCTGTGCAAGGTTGCAAGTTTCATCATCAGATTTTGGGCTGTCAGGATAAACTTCAGTTGTAGTCATGTATTTAGCATCAGTTAAGCCCATACATAAACCTAAATCACGTGCTGCGTAATTGATCACGCCAAACTGTTCAAATGGCACACCAATCAGTTTTCCGTCAGCGTCTGCTGGCGCTATATGGGTTATTTTTTCAACGGCTTCGATAATTGCTTTTTGAAAACCAGCGGCTGGATTAACGCTATTAGCGACTAAATAAAATCCGTCAGGAATACTCCATTCCTTTTGTTCTATTGCATCTCTGGCTGAAAGTGCCGGTCTGAAAGTTGAATTGTCGGTATCGGTGGTTTCATGTAAATCAATATGCACAAAAATATCGCTATTAAGCTCAGCAACATATTTCATGATTGCCGCAGACTCTTCTGCCGGGCTATTTTGATAAAATGAACGATTAGGATCTATTGCTTTTGCATTCCAGCGATTAATGGTTTCGTAACCCCAAGGACTAATACACGGTGCGACAATAATATTAAAGTGCTCACTATATTGGTTAGCTCGGGTTTTGACAAAACGTAATGCGCCTTGCACACCGCTGGTTTCATAGCCATGTACGCCACCGGTTACCAGTACCGTTTTTTTATTTTCATCCCAGTTTTTCGTTTTTATAACAAAAAGTGGATAACGATTTTCATCAAGCGATAAGGCACCGTATTGTTCAACAATAAAGTCTGCTTTTAACGCCATTATTTTTTCAACAACTTCATCCTGGTATGAACGTTTAATATCTTGTTGTTCAAACCACTGAACATTTTCTTTTTCAGTCCATTTTTGACCCGGTGTGCCGATATGATAGATTTCTGCTTGATTCATTTTAAGTTTCTTATAATATTTTTCAATTAACGAGGAGTTTACACCGACATGTGATTATCGTTAAGAGTATTATCAATAAATTTGACTAATACCACATACAAAAAAAGGGTAAAACCAACAAAGTCAGTTTTACCCTTTAGCGATTAAATTTAAAAACAGCTTATGAAAGACAGTTTAAGGCAGTATCTGCCACTTTACTCGGCGCGAAACGAATATGGTTAATAGACAAGTTAACCGAGCCTAAAGTACGAAGTTCAAAAGGCATCGCTACTTTACTAACTTGAAGACCTTTTTCAGCAAAACAATGCAAACTAATTGCTAAGTCATGCCATTCACCCAAGGGCATACTCGCTAACTGTGCTTGAATATCAATACTCGCCCGACAACTCCCTTGTGTATCGCCAATGGTTTCACAATTCATAGCAAGATAAACAGGTTGAACAATGGCGCTATCTCTTTTAACGCTAAAGATTAATAACGCGTTTCTTTCGAGTTCTGCGGAAAGATCTTCTCGAAAGCCATTGCTACTGATGAATCTTACTCCCGTACTTTCAGTGCCCGAAGTTTCAAGCCGAAAAGAGTCTTCTTGCACACTTTTATCAACAGTGCGATAAGAAATACCCGCAAGCCGTTTACTATTCGAGTCAATTTCAGCTGTACGCTCTTGTGAAACTAGTAACATTTTCCAAGGCGCTATCGCTTTACCTAAGAAGATATCGGTAACCTGCTTGGTATTGACCATAACATCTGACTGCTCAGCTAAATCGTCGCCTAAGCTGTCATCATCTTGATAAGTTAAACCAAAACCATAAGCAAATAATGCTGGGTTATCTTCATCAAAGCGATTAACTATTTGTGTCGGTGATTTAGGCCATGAAAAAGATAATTTTCCTTTGAAATCGTATTGAATATTATTGTTTTTATCTGTCAATAATACCTCAGCAACAGCCTTACCTTCTGAACCGGGTAACCAGGCAGCGATAAACGCATCACTGGCATTTAGTTCAGCATTTACCCACATAGGTCGACCACTAATAAATACAGCGACAACCGGTATACCCTTTTCTTTAAATGAGCTAAGTAATGCTAAGTCTTTTTTATTACCGCGCTGGTATTCAAGGTTATCAATATCACCATGCCCTTCGGCATAAGGTTCTTCACCAAAAACGACAATAGCAACATCCGGCTTTTGGGTATAACTACCATCAATACTAAGTGTTGCTTGACCACCCGCATCAATAACTATTTTTTCAATGCCTAAATAAATAGAAGATGCACCAGGAAAGTCATCGTTTTTATTACCGGTTCCTTGCCAAGTAATGGTCCAGCCGCCCGATTGCTTACCAATATTATCGGCAGCATCGCCTGCCACTAAAATGTGTTGCTTAGGTGACAAAGGTAATAGGTGATTTTTGTTTTTTAATAACACTAAAGATTCACGAACCGCCTGACGAGCTACTTCACGGTGAGGCTCAGCGCCAATTAAGGCGGTTTTACCGGAAAGAACACGACGAGCAGGACTTGGTTTTTCAAAGAGTCCAGCACGTACTTTTACCCGTAAAATACGTGTCACGGCATCATCGATACGCGATTGAGCAATAGCCCCTTGTTTGACTTGCGCGATAATATTTTCATAAAGTGGCAGCCAAGCATCTGTTGGCACCATAAAAATATCTAAACCTGCGTTGACCGCTTGTGCGCAACTATCATTTTCACAACCGTTGACTTGCCCTTGTCCATTCCAATCCCCGACAACAAAACCATCAAAACCCATGCGATTTTTTAACACATCAGTAAGCAGATATTTATTGCCGTGCAGTTTTTCTCCATGCCAGCTATTAAAAGAAGCCATCACAGATTGAGCGCCAGCGGTGAGTCCGCCAACATAACCTTGAGCATGAATAGTGTATAGTTCCTGTTCAGACGCTAGATTATCCCCTTGGTCATCACCATATTGTGTGCCGCCGTCACCAATAAAATGTTTAACGGTACTAATAACACGTTTGTCTCCTAAAAAGTCTTTATTAGCATGTCCCTGCAAACCTTTTACGATGGATGCAGAATAGCTGCGCACAATTTCAGGATCTTCAGAATATCCTTCATAAGTACGACCCCAGCGATCATCTCTGACAACGGCAACCGTGGGAGCAAAAACCCAGTCAATACCGGTAACCATCACTTCGGTCGCCGTTATTTCGGCAATTTTCTCAATAAGTTCAGGGTTATTGGCGGCACCTAAACCTATATTATGTGGAAAAAGAGTCGCGCCCACTACGTTGTTATGTCCATGCACAGCATCAGTGCCCCACATGGTAGGAATACTTGAACCGTCTAATGAGTCGTCAACGGATGCTTGATACATTTTTTCAGCGAGCGAGATCCAGTCAGCTGGTGTCGAATGCTTATTATTATTGGGGAAAGCACCACCACCATTTAAGTAAGAGCCAAAACCATATTTACGCATATCTGCAACGGTGATATCGCGAATTTCAGGTTGGATCATCTGTGCCACTTTTTGTTGCAAGGTCATGTTGGCAAGCAAACCTGCAACTCTTGCTTCTACTTTCTTATCTTTTTTAACTTCACTTTCAAGTTTAGGCCAAATGTTTGCCGTCTTGTTTTTCTTTTCAGAATTAGCACTATCATTCGCTGAACTGCTAATAGTTGACTGACCACACCCGACAATCAAAAGAGGTAAGAGCATGAAAAGGCAGTTTTTTACTTTATATTTAAAATTTTTCATTGTTATCTCATTCTTTAACTTATGCTGGCTACTTTGCTACCTTTAACACCGTAATAAACGATATATAGGTAACAAAACAAAGGTAATATAAAGGCAAGTTGCACACTGTAATTGTCAGCTAATACCCCTTGTAATACGGGGAGAATTGCTCCGCCAACAATGGCTAAACAAAGTATGCCAGCGCCTTGGCTAGTGTGTTTTTCAAGACCACTTAACGCCAAACTAAAAATAGTAGGGAACATAATGGAGTTAAACAGGCCTACTAATAATATTGCCCACATGGCAATAGTGCCGGTGCTAAAAAGGGTAACCAATATTAAAATAACCGAACAGACCGCATTAAATGCCAGAGTCTTACCTGCATCAACTTTTTGCATAACAGCTGCGCCAATAAAGCGCCCGACCATCGCCCCTCCCCAGTAATAAGTAAGGTACTTCGCCGCTTCAGTTTCTTCTAAGCCTGCAATATGCGCTTCACCGAGAAAGTTAACCAAAAAGCTACCTATTGATACTTCCGCGCCGACATAAACAAAAATACCGATAGCACCTAATACCAAGTGTCGATACTGCCATGCAGAACCTGCAACTTTTTCTCCTTCCTCCACTTCAGCACTTTCAATGTGTGGCAGTTTTAAAAAAGCAAAAATAGCAGCAAGTATTAACAAAGCAGCCATTAAGCCTAAATAAGGTAATTGCACAGACTCAGCACTAGTCACTGACATTGAATCAGTGACTTCATTTAAAATTAATAACGCGCCAAAATAAGGCGCTATGGTTGTTCCTAAAGAATTAAAAGCTTGGGTCATGGTTAATCGCGACGAAGCCGTTTCTTTACAGCCCAATAAGGTTACATAGGGGTTTGCAGAAACTTGTAAAACCGTAATTCCACTGGCTAATACAAATAAAGCCGACAGAAAAACGGGGTAGCTATGCATAGCGGCGGCTGGATAAAACAGTAAACAACCTAATGCAGCAATAACTAAACCAATAACAATGCCTTTTTGGTAACCCATGTTTTTAACAAGCTTTCCAGCAGGTAAAGAGACAAGAAAGTAAGCCCCAAAAAAACAAAATTGTACAAGCATTGATTGCGCGTAACTTAAAGAAAATATGGCTTTTAAATGAGGAATAAGAATGTCATTTAAACAGGTAATAAATCCCCACATAAAAAATAGTGAGGTAAGTGAATATAGCGCGAAACGAGTAGAGGTTTCTCCGCCGAGCCCATTTGATGAATGGGTGTCAGAAGCTTTAGCTTGCTCTAAAGAAAAAGAGGTTCCAGCCATGAGGTAAAGTCCTATTATTATGAATAACAGATACAAATCAACAGCAGCTAATATTTATGCTGAATTGTCTTTTTGTATTGAATGTTGAAGAAGTTTGGCACTCATAACTTATAACGATAAAGCCGATGAGCGCCAATATTTAAGACCTGTTACTTAAAGCTATAACGAACGCCTAAGGTATATCTTGAACCGTATTGACGAGCAAAAAGAAATTGCTCTTCATAACGGCCATAACCTTGTTCTGTTTCGTTATTGAGATTTAAGCCTTCAAAAAATACCGTAAAGTTTTCATCGATGTCATAGTTAACACTCATATCGACTTGACCAAACTCTTTAGCAAACTGCGGAGGGCTATCTGAAGATCCTTGAGCTTGACCGACACCAATTAGGTACGAGTCACGCCATGCGTAAGTCACTTTTACTGACAAAGCATCTTTTTCATAGAATAATTGAAAGTTAGCTGAATCACTCAACCCGGTTAGCGGTGTTTGTGGCGCTAAGTCAGCGACATTATCAACTCTGGTTATATCATCAACATCAAAGTTAACATCACCATCAACAAAAGTGGCATTTGCACCAAAGCCAAAACCACTGTCACCAAAAAAATGTTGAATAGCGAGTTCAAAACCATCAACCATTTTGTCATCAGGGGTGTTGAATGGACGCGTAATATCCCACTGCATTAATGGATCATCACCGGCAGGTTCAAGGTAACCTTGTGCGTTTAAGGTGGCCCCATTGAGCTGCATTTGGGCAAAAATCTCATCATTAGTTGGATTACCGCCTAAGTCTGCAACCGCTTGATTCCAACGAGGACCTTGAAAGATATCTCGCATATCCTCAACGGCGGTGGTGATGGTTTGGCTACTGACAAAATTTTCAACATCTTTTCGAAAGTACCCGACCGAAGCATAACTGCCTTCTGCATAGTAATATTCTAAAGAAAGATCAAGGTTGGTAGACTCATATGGATTCAAATTAGTGTTACCTTCGCCACCTACACGCGAATTAGGCCGAGTACTGGCGCCTAACGAACGACCACCAGCTAAAGATCCTAAAGGTGCACGAGCTATAGTTTTACCCCAAGATGCTCGAGCAACAATCTCCTCAGTAAGATCAATTTTGGCATCAATCATAGGCAAAAACACATTATGTTCTCCTGCCAAGGATAATATCGTATTTTCACCTGGTTGATGTTGAGTATGCCACTCACTACCACCTTGCCACCAAACTTCTGTTGGAATCGGTTGTTGTACATTACTGGTGACATCAGTTTGCTCATATCTAAAACCAACACTAACTTGTACTGGAAAATCAGCGACTTCAAACTCCCATAACGATGATGCATAAATACTCGTGGTATCTTCATCTACTGAACTTTTTGATTGCACACTCCCTTCACGGTAAGGGTCGGTACTAAAATAATCATCAGCTAATAAGCTTTCGTTTAAGTAATACTCTGAGCGAGCAACGGCTTCATCAAAATCAAAGCTGTAATAATATCCCGCGCCGATAGGGTTATCGCCATTAGAGAATTGGTCTAAAAAACCATCGGTATTATTATAGGTAAACATACTATCGGGAAAGGCAGCAGAGTAATTAGGGTTAAACAAAAAACCACCAATCAAGCCACTCCATGCACGTGATCCGCCCATGGTTTGTTCTGTGCGAGCAAGTCCAAACTTAACCGTCATTAATGGCGAGTCATATGGGCTTTCCCAAGTGCCATCAATTTGTAATTGATCAATTTCGGCTTTACCGGGACTGTGGGTAAATTGGCTAAAGTGTGAATCCATTTCACCTGGCGAAAGTGTGGTTGTGCCATTTTGCCAAAAGATTGTTCCTTGTGGAATATCACCGTCTCGAAAGTCATAATGTTTAGTCACCAATTGGTCTGAACCAAACACTAATGATCCCGCACCATTCATGCCTTTATCTTTACCATTATCAATTTTGCTTTCTGAATCATGATAATCAAAGGTGAAACTTAAGTCTTCAGTTGCTTGCCACTCGATATTAAAACCTAACGATTTTTCATTAACACCGGTAGTATTTCGACTCGCTGTATAAGAACCATCGTTACCCGACATATCGGCAAACAGAACCGTACCATTTTCATCTAATTCATAAGCATTAATGTTGCCACCGTAATCGTGCCATTGTCCCCAACCAAGTGAGTTAGTGCCCGTAATAGCTTCCCCCATAGTATAATCAAGTGTCATGATAAGACTTTCAATGGGCGCATACTGAAACGTAACGTTGGCGTTGGTTCTTTCACGTTCGACATCCGCAATAGCGTAATTCATATCACGCGGAAAGAAGGCGCCTGCTGCTGCATTAGCATCGCGGTTATCAATAACGTTATCAGCATCTAATGAAGGAAGTTGAGCATCTGACTGAAACTGCCAACCTTGAATCCGTGCAGCTTGTTGTTGAAAATCACGTTGTTGATGAGAGAATGAAAAGGCAAAACCTAAGGTATCATCAGCAAAGGTATTACTGTATAAACCTGAGAACTCAGGAGTCACCTCATCACCCGCAACATTTGACGAGTCATAGATGCCTTTTGCAGAGAATGATACCTTCTCTCCAGGGCTATTAAATGGTTTCATGGTAACTATATTTACCGTTGCGCCAAGGCCACCACTAGGATTTTCTGCACGCGCAGTTTTTTGAACTTCCAGCGCACTTACCCCATCAGAAGACAAGTTTTCTAAACTGTAAGAACGGCTATTACCTGTACCTGGCATTTGACGGCCGTTTAAAGTGATTAAGTTAAACTCTGGACCAAAACCACGCACGGTAATTTGGCTACCTTCTCCGTTCGAGCGACTGACCGAAACCCCGGTAATACGTTGTAATGACTCGGCTAAATTGGTATCAGGGAATTTACCCATATCTTCAGCAGAGATGACATCCATAACACCTGACGCATTTCTTTTTAACGCCATTGAGCGAGTTAAACTGCTCATAATTCCGGTTACTTCAATAACTTCTATGGCTGTATCATCTTTTTTTATTGTTGCTTTATTTTCAGTTTCTGCTGCATAAAGCTGGCTACTTAAACTTGCTGCCAGAATAGCAGATATACAAACGGCTAAGCGTTTTTTTGAAAAATTTGAATGTTTCATTTTTACCCTACTTTCTTAAAATTAGTTTTAAAGACGGCGACTACTTAAAGCCGCTTAACCTTTCTTAATAACGTGGTTATGGCGCTGTTATCATGACATTATCGACTCGATAAACAGCTCCCTCCCCCGTTCCCCAAGCAGGGAAAAACATCAATACATCTATTTGACTAATATCTAAACCGGCATCAAATAAGGTTTGCAGCGAAAAGGTGTATGTTTGCCATTCACCAACAGCAGGGTCTTGCCCTTCAACACTGTTATTTAAAGAAAATTCAGCAAAAGTACTGGCGCTATCTGATTCAATTTTAAATACCCAAGTAGCATCGGCATTGTTCGGTGGCGTGATAACTTTCATTTCAAATGTCACTACACCCTCAGCTAAAATAGCTGATGCATCAACAAAGACATCATCTTCTGCAGTAAGTCCCATCACTGTCGGCTCTGCACCAATAACAAATTCGGCAGTCATGCCATGAGCCGTATCATCATTTTCAAGGGTAGGTGTTGAACCACCGCAACAATCCCAAATAGTCCAACCTGTTGCAGGAGCATCTGCAAATAAAACATTATTATTTGCTAACGCTGTCGGATCATAAATTTTTACATTATCGACACGATAGATAGCACCTTCGCCAGCCCCCCATGCAGGAAACATCATCAATACATCAATGGCACTAACATCTAAGCCACTGTCAGCGAGATCTGATAAATTAAATGTGTAGGTTTGCCATTGGTCTGTAACAGGAGCGGTAGCTTCAATACTTTCAAGGAGAGGGATTTCTGCGTTGGTATCACCAGCATTAGACTCTACTTTAAAGGTCCAAGCGGCATCGCCTGGCATAGCTGTTACTTTCATATCAAATTGAATAACGCCATTAGACAGAATTGCAGAAGCATCAAATGGTGCAGGCGTATCTGTGTTACCGTCACGAGAGATAAAGCCCATTACAGTTGGCTCAGCGCCAATAGAAAATTCAGCTACGTTACCATGTGTATCATTATCTAACTCAACCGTTGGCGTAGAACCACCACAACAATCCCACATCGGCCAGCTAGGGTTTTCGTCATCAGTAAACACGATAAGTTCAGGTGCTGCACCAATGTCTCCTTCAATCGCTATATTCGTCACCAAATATTCAGCACCTTCGCCAGTTGCCCAGGCAGGAAATATCATAATTACATCGATAGCACTTAAATCCAGACCGGCTTCTTGAAGAGATGCTAAGGTGAAAGTATAAGTTTGCCATTCACCAACAACAGGCTCCTCACCTTCAACACTAGTACTTAGAGCGATCTCTCCTGAGTCGGAATCACCTTCATTAGCTTCTACTTTTAATATCCATGTTGTAGCTGATGTCGGGGGAGTAACAATTTTCATATCAAATGACAATACGCCGTTTAAATCGACTAATAGTGAGGCATCAAATGGAGCAGACATACCCGAAAAATCATCTGAGAAGTGACCATCTCGAGTTGAAAAACCTAATACCGTACCCGCATTATCAGCAATCTTAAATTGAACAACATCACCTTTTATTTCATCGGTAATAGTTAGAGGTGTAGTGCCGCCACAACAATCCCATGCGGTCCAATTAGCGTTTAAAGCACCATCAAAAATAGTTAGGTTTTTTGCCTGTCCATCACTAGGTGGTAATGGAACGGGTGCTTTACCTTCGACTAGACCATCTTCTAAATCATCGTAGCCAGCTCTTACCGTATCACAACCTTTACCTGTTTCGGTGTCAGACATACATTGGAAAACTCGAACATAGTCAATTTCAAATTTATTTTCTGCTCCAAAAGCTGTTGCATCAACCCCCGTATTGTTGGTATTTTCAGGCCAATCGCCACCCACGGCGAAGTTAAGAATTAAATAAAAGTTTTTGTCAAAAGGCGCACTATTCCAGTGTGTAGTAAGTTCACCAGACAGCTGATCGTAATATTGGGTGAACCAGCCTTTGTGGGCTAGGCCAACAGCTTCATCTTTGCTGTTGTAACGAACTTCAGATTGTCGTTGTGTTGCATATAAGTAGCTGTCCACATACCAGCGAATTTCACCTTCTTGCCACTCGATAGCGTAAGTATGAAAATCATCAGCAGGGTTAGCGCCACTATCTAGGTTATATGACTGACCCGAATGAGAGTTATCTGGCCAAGCTTTTCCGTAATGTAGCGTACCGTGAGTATTGCTTTCAACGACACCTTCTTCATCAACCGTTTTTAAATTCACTGCTTCGAGAATATCAATTTCACCCGAACGTGGCCACCCACCATACTCTTCATCCGTTGGCATCATCCAGAAAGCAGGCCAACTGCCTTGACCGCTTGGTAATTTCGCACTAATTTCAATACGACCGTATTTAAAGTCTGCTTTATAACGTGTGATCATTCGCGCAGAAGTGAAAGGTAAATCAGCACCTTCTGCTGCCGGTAAAGCAACAAGGCTTAGCGTGCCATTTGCACTATATGAGTTTTCTGGGTTATCGGTGTAACATTGCTTTTCATTGTTACCACCACCGTCACAGTTAACTTCATGGGTCCAGTTTTGTGAATTGATCGTCTCGCTATCAAATTCATCATTCCAGACCATTTGCCAGTCACTAACAGGTTGTAGTGGGTCGACTTTGCTTGAGTCAGTTTTAGTTTCCGAACCTCCACCACAACCTATTAACGACACCGTCGATACTAAAGTAAGCAACTGTGTAAATTTTCTAACAGTTTTTTTCATAATTATTCCCATATACCTAACTATTTTGCAATGACAAAGAAACCATGTTGTTTTATTTATTTTTTTTGAATTAATTACATGGATTAAATTTCATCATATTTCGGCAGTACAACCGTTACTTTTTGTAAAGGTTTATACTCCCCCCAAAATCATACTGTTTCAAACTACATTTAGTTACAATTCAAATGCGGCATAGCGGTTAGTGCGTGAGTCAATGGCGTAATTTAAGAGAATGTTGAGGTGAAGCGTTATAAAAATAAGATAACAAGTTACAGCTGCTTAGATTCAACTATTTGTTGAATTGTCGAGCTGTAATTTCGACTGACTTTAAGCTGAATTTCATTGCCCAATTCTAAAATGCTTTCACTATTTCGCATCGGACGGACACTTCTAATACAGTTTATATTCACTAGTGTCGATTTATGTATACGGGTAAATATGCTTGGGTCTAATAAGTCGACAAGTTTCTTCATGGTAATACGCACAACATGAGTTTCTTCATTGGTGTGTACACACATGTAATCGCCTGCTGCATCAATCCAACGAATATCGATAACCGGTAAGAATACTTTTTCATGGTCGCTGTTTTTTATCACCAACTCTCGTTGATAAGGGCTAGGCAAGGGAAGGCCAGAGTCTAGCCAATCTTCAAGTTCAGTAACAGCAAGGCCGGATGTTTCACCCAAGGCTTTTAGTAATTTAAACTTCTCTTTAGCTGAATTTTTAGGAGAGTAACGCTGAATAATACGTGCAACTGTTTGTTTTAACCTGCCTAAATTTGCCGGTTTTAGTACATAGTCGATTGCATTTAATTCAAAGGCATCAAGCGCATATTCTCCATAGGCACTGACAAAAACAATCATAGGTAACACATCTGACTGCAGTGCTTGCACAACTTCTATACCACTTAATCCAGGCAAGCGTAAATCAAGAAATAGCACGTCAGGACTGTGTTCTTGGCATAATTGGATAGCTTGGTCGCCATCACTCGCCTCGGCAATAACCTGTATTTCAGGAATTTTTGCTAATCTCAGCCGCAACCCTTCTAAAGCAAGCGGTTCATCATCAACAATAATTGCGGTAAGTGGCTTATTTAAAGGTTCGATACTATTCATTGCTGAGCCAGCTTCTCGAAAGGAATGGAAATCGAAACGGTTGTACCATCGTCGCCCTCTGAGATATCTATTTTATAATCACCGTTAAACATAGCATCTAAGCGAGCTTTAGTATTACTCATCCCTATACCGAAGCCATCACTCACTTTCTGTGTAATTTCTTGCCCATTATCAATAACGTTTAACAACAATCTATCGGCTATTTTTCTGGCGGTAATTTGAATGATGCCACCTTGCTTGCGCAGCTCTATGGCATATTTAATCGAGTTTTCCACCAAAGGTTGTAACAACATACTAGGCACCTGACAATTAATGGCATTATCACAAATATCGATGTCTACCGTTAAACGAGAGCCAAACCTGACCTTTTCAATAGACAGGTAGATGTCGAGTAGTTCGAGTTCTTTGCTTAAAGTCGTTTTACTTTTATCATTTTTGTCTAAAGAGTAACGAAAAAACTCACAAAGTTTGTCGAGCATCTCATTAGCTTTTTCATTCTCATTTTTATAAATGAGTGTTGAAATAGCATTCATAGTATTAAACATAAAGTGTGGATTAAGTTGATATCGTAACATTTGTAATTGCGCATCTTTTGCAGCCGTTTGTGCTCTAAGTAGCATTTCATGCTCTTTTTGCAACTTAGTATTATAAAGCATAATAAAAAATATTGATGTCCAAACAAACATGGTGGTTAATGAAAATAATAACCAACCACCAAATTCCAACATGTCCCATGCTTCATTCCATTGCTGTTGGTAAATAATAACTTTGTAGGTACTGAGCTTGATGACATTAAAAATAATGCCCAAAGTTGCCGCTGACAAAAAACTATAAAACAGGGTTTTATTTAAAGGTAGGTGAACAATACGTCGAATAAGCAGCCATTGTAGATAAGATAAAACAAAACCACTAAAGGTCTCTAACACGAGATTTAGCAGTTGCCCTGAAAGATTAAAGGATTCTTGGCCGATTTGCGGACGAATAATGGCTAAAAAGACCACCACTGAATAACCTAGCCAGCCGGCAATTTGTAATATCCAAAATTGATGACTTTGCTTTGAAAAAGCTTGTTCGCCTAGCCCTAAAATATTGTTATCTTTATTTACTGCCATTATTTCACTTAAAATTAAATTCTATAATTCTCTTACAAGGTATAACAAATTTCTAGGGAAGTGCGTTAATTACGACAAGGCGTGCAGATATAGAGATGACAGGTGCAGTCATTAAGGTGAAAAACAATAACAGATTTAAAGATGTTTTATCCTTTTAACACCTTAATTAGGCTAGTCACGCTTGTACAAAGACTCAAGGGTACTTGATTCTATGGTATGTCCATTGATCATGTAACCCGCTAATGCGCCGATGCATCTGCTGGTAAGTCGAGTTTTTCTACAGAAAGTGCATGTATGGTAAAGCGATAGTGATGTACACCATGACCTTGTGGTGGGCAAGCGCCACCAAAACCTTGGCTACCGTAATCATTATTTATTTGAGTACTACCTATTGGTGCCTTATTGTTTTTTGTATTGCCTGCGCCAGTAGGTAATTCCGACACAGTCATTGGTATGTTTACTAATTGCCAATGCCACCAACCACTACCAGTACCAGTAGGAGCGTCGGGATCATAGGCTGTTATTGCAAAACTTTTTGTACCTTTTGGCGCGTTAGTCCATTTAAGGTGTGGTGACAAATCTCCTCCGGTGCAGCCAAAGCCGTTGAACTCATGGGCTTTAGGCATAAATTCTCCTTGAGCAATATCCTGACTAGATAAAGTAAGAGCGCCAGCAAATACAGATGCTGAAAGGCTGAATGATAAAACTGAAAAAAACTTAAGTGTATGACGCATAATAATCCTTGTTATTCGCTATTTGATTTAAGACTATAATAGCCTTTAATTTCAGCTTAAATAGTCTCAAAACAGTCACACTTTCGCCCTAATCCGCCATTTTAGTTTTTCGAAGTTCAGAAGGAGTTAAACCAAATCGTCTTTTAAAACGATCGGTGAATCTTGATTGAGACTGGTAACCACATATTTGAGCAATCAGAGCAATCGGATTATCTGTTGTTTGCAATAAATGTAAACCTAAACCCAGCCTTGCTTGATCCTTAATCTCTTGCACACTTGTGCCTTCTGCCCTGAGTTTTCGACGCAGCGTAGATTCACTCATTGCTAGTTGCTCACAAATATTTTCAATGGTTAACTGATGAAAATCCTGTTCACAGAACATATCATGCAACCTATGCCCTACTTTCGGGTTTCCGACCATAGATAGTATTTCTTTATGACCCATGTGGCAGAGTAACTCTATAATTTCTCTTTTGCGTAAAGGCCACAGTTGTTCGGGAGCCCATAAAGAGCTTTCAACGAATTGCTGTAAACACTTCTCCAAAGTAGCGGTTGTTTTACCAAGACAATAATCTTGTTTATTGGATGCACTGATTGCCATGCCAGTAAAGTCTTGATAATCAAACTCGATTAACAAGGCAAAATATTCGTTATCTTTTGGTATATTGCGCATATTTATCGTAGGGCTAGTAGATAAAAAGATAAAATCACCAGCATGACAAATTAATTCATTATCCTTACCTAGCTTTTTATCACCATTAAGGACAATAATTAATAATGGTTTTACAATAGGCACATTTAACAGCTTTTGCTCTTTGATTGAATAATACACAGAAAATGGCAGATCACGCTTTTCCTTGATTATATTTTTAATTGTACTTAGCAGGTTTACCATAACTTCCTATAGATACAGACCAAGAACCGTTTTATCCGTTGCGTTTTAATTGCCGTGTTAATGCTATTTACACATGCTGATCAATGAGAATCGCATTACCATCAGGGTCTTGAATAGACAAACTTGCCGGCCCCGTTTCACCATTAATCGACTTTTGTATTATATTAACACCCTGTGCTTCAAACGCTTTTAAAAGCTCTCTTATATCGGTAAACGACTCGAGTGTTTTACAGTCTTTATCCCAGCCAGGGTTGAATGTCATTATATTACCTGCAAACATACCTTGGAATAAACCAATGGTATGATCGCCGTTTCGAACTATTAACCAATTTTGCGATTGCTCTCCGCCGACCATTTCGAAGCCTAGTTTTTGATAAAACACCTTTGACTCTTCGATGTTTTTAACCGATAAACTTACTGAAAACGCACCTAATTCCATTTTATTCTCCACCTTTTAATTACAATAAAAATAACTTTTTTAAGAGACTAATTCAGCAATACATTCCATTAATTCTGTTTTTTAAATCAGTACCTTAGCCCAAAGACATACCAATTCATAAATTTAGTTCTGTTAAGCTTAGTATAGGTTTGATCATAAATCAGATATTTCCCACTCCTGCAAAGTTCAAATTAAGATGATATTTTAACCGCCCTGCGTACAGAGTTACCGGTCTACGTAATGCTACTCTCGCTTTATCGAGAGCTAACTTAACGGATTAAATTTATAGTCACCTCACCTTATTAGTCGAGTAAAAAAACACTTAGACTTACTACCTGCGACAAATGACGCACTTTTAGGTTGACTGTCTGCGACCAATGTCGCATCATAAACGTACTATCAAATTAAAGTTACTAACATGAAACCAACAATCCCTGAATTGGAAATATTAAAACTGTTATGGCGTCAACAGCCTCGTACTGCTCGTGAGCTACACGACGAAATACAAGAACTATTTGATTGGAGCTATTCATCGACTAGAAAAACATTGGAAAGAATGGGAGAAAAAGACTTTGTAACGATGGCGTTTAAAGGTAATAAAAAAATTTATTGTGCCCGGTTAGATAAAATAAAAACCTTAGCCGCTTTTGCACAAGACTTTGCCAAGCGAATCTTTGAAATAGATGGACCTCTGCCAGTAGCAATGTTTACCGACAGCCGATTAATCGATGAAAGTGAAATAACAGAACTCGAAAAATTATTGGTTGATTTAGATAAACAAACAGGCAAAGAAGAGCAATAACATGGACTATCAAGATATGACCAATGCCCTGTTATTGCAGGTATTAATGTTTATCGCTTGGAGCTTTTTGTTATACGGTTTGGCGTCGGCTGCGATTCGATTTTTACCTGAGCTGGCGAAGTGGTCTGTTTTCTGGCAGGCTTTGCTGATAGTAACTTTAGCCCCGTTATTACCTTTTTCTTTTTACATTGTTAATGACTTAATTCCTGATAAATTAAAAAGTGCCGTATTTAATTCACAGCATAGTTTAGTTGTTCAGACCAACTCCTTGGTGAATCAGGTTGCCAGCCAAACAGCATCACAATTTTTTTGTACTATTCTTGCAACCGCTTTACTTACTGGCTGCGTTTATTCACTTCTTCGCTTTAGTTTGTCCTCTTTTAGAGTAAAAAAGTTTATCTTGCAAAATGAGCCTGCAATACAATTTGGGCTATTTAGTCAACCGCAGCAAATGATAATAAAAGCCAAAAATATTGACGTATATATAACGGAACAGGCTATTTCTCCATTTGTTTATGGTTTTTTCAAAATGAAAATATTGTTACCGAAACATGTTATGAGCATGCCTGCACAGCAAAGATTTTTATTAATAGAGCATGAACTTATGCACATAGAAAGACATGATCCCAGAGCTGTAATTATCTTTAGGTTTTGCTCGGCACTCTTTTGGTTTAATCCTTTAATTCGTTTCTTTGAAAAACGCTTCATGCAAACTATGGAGTTAAACTGTGATGCCGCCGTGTTATCGGCACACCCTGAGTCTAAACGGCATTATGCACAGTCATTAATCGCTAGCATTAAATTAACGACCAACAGTATAAATAGTGTAATAACGACCTGTTTTTCAGGTACAAGTTTAAATAAAGAAGACTTTGCAAGCCGGATACGTATGGCAATGTCGGCTCAGCAACCTAAAGTATATGGCTTAGGTTATTGGCTGGTAATATTACTGACCTCCTCATTTTTTATACTGTTTGCGTTAACAGCAAAGTCAGCGGTTTATCAGCAAAACATTTATCCAAGTGATAGCTTGGGAATGCTGCCGGTATTAAACGCAAGAGTTTCTTCTGGTTACAATGAGGTGAATGATTTTCGAGGACGCAAAGCTCATAAGGGAATTGATTTCGCCGCCGCACAGGGGACCGATGTAATTGCTAGTTTTAGTGGCCGTGTCACTATTGCTGATAGTACCAGTCTGCACAAAAATTATGGCAAGGTCGTTTTGATTGAACAACAAGATAACAAACATAACCTTTATGCTCATCTTGATAGTTTTAACGTAAAAGCAGGCCAATGGATAACTGCCGGACAAAAGTTAGGAACTGTTGGCTCAACAGGCCGAGTAACCGGACCTCACTTGCACTTTGAAATACTGCAAGACGGTGATCACGTTGATCCCAGCATTTATTTGGATGTAGAGCAATAAATTAAACGCTCATTACTTCTCCCCTAAAATTATACCGAAGGAATATTCATTGAAATATTTACTATTGATTTTACTCGTCTTTAATATGTGTTGCTCGCAACAAGTTTTCGCGGTTAAGAGCGGCGATAAACCATTTTACATACCAAGAAGTTTAGTGACTGAACTAATAGACCCTATTAGCAAACGTACCTATCCAATATTTATTAAATTGCCAAAATCTTATGAAAAGAACAAAGACAGAAGATACCCAGTGATCTATTTGACTGATGCCAACTATGCATTCCAACTTGTCTCTGGTGCAACACGCTACCCGATGAACGCTAATAAAATGGCAGAAGCGATTATTGTCGGTATTTCATATGCTAAGGGATCAAAGCGCGATAATAGTCGCGTTCGTGATTATACGCCGACCTTAAGTAACGCCTGGCAGCAACAAACGGGCGGAGCGCAACAACATATGGAGTTTATTGAAAATATTATTTTTAAATACATCTCGAAAAACTACCGAACAGATATTAACAATCGCACTTTTATTGGTAATTCCCTCGGTGGCTTGTTTGGCAGTTATGTATCATTAACTAAACCGCATTTATTTAAGAACTATATACTGGGTAGCCCATCGTACTGGTTTGATAATCAGGTTATATTCCGTTTAGAAGCGGAGGTTGCCAAAAAAGTTACCCAAATAAATGCCAATGTTTTTATCTCGATTGGTGAACGTGAAAGCAAAGATCTGGAAAGTTTATATGAAATGGTTAATGACGCAAAAAGGTTTTATAAAAAAATGTTAAACTGGCGACAACCTAATTTAAAAGCAAAAATACTTATCATCTCTGAAGCTAACCACCAAACGGCATTTCCCACAACTGTAATCCAAGGTCTGCATTGGATTTTAGGAAAATAAAAATCCTTAAATATTGTCTGTCACCAAGTAAATTACTTTGCTTATAACATTTATTAATAAATAAAATATCGAATTAAAATATGAAAAAAAGTGCGCTATTAATTATTTTGCTTTGCTTGACCGCTTGTCAGCAAACCCCTGAACTATCCCCGGCCAATCAACCAGTAGTGCCAACAGAGCAAGAAGAAAGTGCTTTATTAAAGGACTTTGAAGTAAGACAAAAGTCGACAGAAATTATAATTGCCAAACAGCCTTTTGAGCATGACGATGTATGGCAACGTATCCGTAGTCAATTGACTATAGCCGTTCCTGATAATGCTCAAGTCGAAAAATGGCGAAAATACTATTTAAGCCACCCTAATTTTATGGTGACCATTTCGAAGCGAGCTGAGCCATTTTTACTTTATATTGTCGAAGAACTTGAGAAACGTAATATGCCGGTTGAGCTTGCGTTATTACCCATTGTAGAAAGTTCTTATTTACCTCATGGTTTATCAAATAAAAGCGCTGTCGGGCTTTGGCAATTTACGCCTGTTGCCGCTGAACGCTTTAACTTAGATAAAAACTGGTGGTACGAAGGTCGACGAGATGTTGTTGAGTCTACTCGAGCAGCGCTTGATTACTTTGAATTTTTTCATCGTACCTTAGGGCAAGATTGGCTTAATGCGATTGCCGCTTTTAACTCTGGAGAAGGCCGTGTTGGCAGAGCAATCAAGAAAAATAAAAAAGCGAATTTACCGAGCGATTTTTGGTCACTGAAATTACCGGCTGAAACTTCCGATTTTGTACCAAAATTACTCGCCATTGCTGATATTTTGAAGCGTTCAGCTGAACTTAATTACACCTTTACGCCAATACAGAATAGCCCCGCAATAGAGCTTGTTAACATTGACAGTCAGCTTGATCTAACATTAGCCGCGCAGTGGGCCAATATTGATGTTCATAAATTATTGCGACTAAACCCTGGTTTAAACCGCTGGGCAACGGCCCCCAATAAACCTTATCAGATGTTGTTACCTGCAGCGGTTGCCGACTCTTTTAAAAATAAGCTGACCAGCACGCATAAAAAACAATGGTTACAGTGGGATAGATACCAAGTGAAAGCAGGTGATAGCTTAGGAAAAATAGCTAACCAATATGTTATTGATGTCACAAGCATTAAAAAAACTAACCAGCTGAGTTCAGATATCATTAGGATTGGCCAATGGTTAATTGTGCCATTAACTAAAAATGATTCGCTGCCATGGCAACTCGCTAAAACGAATAAAAAGAAACTTATTCATACCGTAAGAAGTGGTGATAATTTATGGGATATTAGTCAAAAATACAAGGTGCGAGTTCAAGACATTATTCGTTGGAATAAGATATCAAGCAATAGTTTTTTACAACCTAAACAAAAACTTGCAATCTTGTTGTAAGCGATAAACTGCTAGGAAAGATAAATTGATGCGCAGGGCCTTGATAATTATCTTTCAATCTAGATTACTGATCACAGGAAAGTAAAATATTTGTTTATAAAGATACAAACAAAAGTAATAGACTTAGACTTAGACTTAAACGTAAGTTAACGTCCGGGTAATGTACCCTAGCAGAGCTATATAGGTCTATTGCTTTATATTAATCTTCTTAGCGCGAAACTAGTGTAATAAAATAGACTAAAGTGACTTGCTAATTAGATACACCAATCCCCATGCCCCGATAGCATTAAATACAGTAAGTTAAAGCCGTTAATCTAGGCTATAACTAATAAATTCTAATCGAAAATATCACAGCTAATGGGCTGTTTGTCGGCTAAGCTTGATTAATACCTTCTAAAAAATTTATTATTATGATAAGTGCTGAGCTGCACCCCCAAGAACCTCAACGTATTGAAGAGCTTTTACGGTACGAAGTATTGGATACTGAAGACGAAAAAGCGCTGGATGAGCTAACGCAGCTAGCCAGTGCCATTTGTGGTACTTCTATATCTCTTATCTCCCTGGTCGATAAAGATCGTCAGTGGTTTAAATCACGCGTTGGCCTTGATGCTCCGCAGACCCCAAGAGAAATAGCCTTTTGTTCACATACTATTTTGCAAGACCAAGTGTTTGAAATACCCGACGCTTCTGCAGACAAACGCTTTGCCGACAATCCTCTTGTGACGGGGTCGCCGGACATTAGATTTTATGCAGGCGCGCCACTTGTCAGCTCATGTGGTATGCCTATAGGCACCTTATGTGTCATTGATACCGAACCTAAAAAACTAGATAAAAAACAACTATTAGCATTAAAAACTTTGGCCAAACAAGTCATTAGTCAATTAGAGCTGAGGCTTCATAATCGTCATTTACAGAGAATGCAAAAAAACCACAAGCAAATATTGGCCGCTTTGTCTCATGATTTACGCTCCCCTTTCAATGGAATTTTAGGGCTGTCGAGAGTGCTTCATCAAAATTCTGTGACCCTTAAACCCGAATTAATAGCAAAAATGGCCGATGGAATTTTAGACTCATCCTTAAAGGTTTATCAGTTATTAGACGAAATATTGCAATGGTCTCGTAACCAATTAGGGGCGATTCAGCTTGAGTTAAAAGCGACGCTTTTAGATCCATTAATTATAGAGACCCTAGATTTTATGGAAGAAAGTTTTAGCTTAAAAAAAATAAATATCAAGCACCTAATAAATGAAGGTGTTGTCGCCATGGCGGATGCTAATTTAACTAAAACCATTATTCGTAACTTACTGGCAAACGCCATTAAATACACACCAGAGCAAGGAAATATAACCATTGAAACTCAGACTGTCGATGGCCTAGTTCAGTTGACTATAACCGATACAGGAAAAGGCGTTCCTCTTGAGATACAAGACGCCTTATTTAAAAATTGTGTCGCCAGTCACTTTGGCACTCAAGGAGAGTCAGGTCATGGTTTAGGGCTAAGTTTATGCGGCGACTTTGCACGTAAGCAGCATGGTTATTTATCCCTCGACAAAGAGTATAAAGCTGGCGCTAAATTAATATTAAACTTTACTAGCGCTGTTGAATTACAAAAATGACAAAGGAAATCAGTGATTGGCATCTAGCTGTAAACCAAAAAACATATCAAATATAAATTTGTCGAGCAAGAAAGAAGCGCAGTCACTTCACCTGCCTATTTTATCAAAATACTGACTTGAACTGAAATTACGCTAATGCTTGCCGCAAGCTGTCTTTATTTTGTTTACCAATCGAAAACGTCTGGCCATCTTTTAGGTGTAAACTATTACCTTCAATAAAGTCGACAAAGCTTAGTTGAACAATGACAGATTTATGAATGCGAATAAACTGCCCTTTCGGCAAGGTTTCAGCAAAGCTAGTCAAGGTTCTGGGGGGTAACAAGCTTTGGTCTGAGCGCCAAACTTTGACATAATTACCATAGGCTTCTAAACAACTAATCTCGGTCAAAGTCAGTTGAACTTGCTTGCGTTCAACCTTGATAAATATATGGCTAGGCATTGTTTTATTACTGGCGCGACTCTTGTGGCTGCCCTTTCCTGCTCTGAGTCGACCTTTTCATTATCTTCAACTTGCTTAGCACCGTATTTAAGCACTTTACTTGCCGCCTGAATAAACCTGTCATAACGAAAAAACAATTAAAAGGCTATTCTTGAATAGCCTTGCTGAAATTAAGCACTTTTATATTAAGCTAAATGTTAAATAAGCCTACTTATAATCCTCTCTGCCACTCTTGACGAATAGGGATATGTTTAGATTTTTCTATCGCCATTTGCACTGTATTTACTAGCTTGTCTTTATCTTTACCTAAAACCCCTTTCAAGACCAAATAATTTGAAGCATGATCAGACCTGAAAATAGTTTTATCTAATTCGAGTTCCGACAATAAAACTTTCATTTCATGAAATAACTCTTGTTGATTTAACAGGCGGAAAGGTTGATGTTCTGGAAAGTTTTTTGCAAAACGCTCTTGCCCTAAAGGGAAGCTGACCACCAAGGTAGATAAGTAGTCTGGCTGTGCTTCATTCATTAATTTTGCTGAATTAATCGCATGTTGTTGTGATAATTCAGGACCACCTAATCCGTTTAAAATCATCACTGAGCTTTTCATGCCCGCTTGTTTAATTTTATTCAGTGCGACTAATGAGCTTTGGTAGGTTTCGCCTTTTTCAATTAACTGTAAAACTTCATCGTCACCACTTTCACAGCCAACATACATCAAGGATAAGCCCAAAGCACGTAATTCGGTAAGTTGCTCTACGGTTTTATTGGTTAAGTTTCTTGGTAAACAATAACTTGATACACGAGTAACTTGCGGTAAATATTTTTTAATCAGCTCAAGAATTTCTTTTAGTCGCTTAAACGGCAGCATCATTGCGTCGCCGTCAGCTAAAAACACCCGACCAACAGGTAAGCCAGATTGTATAACTTTTAATATCTCTTGTTCGATATCATCCGTTTTTTTCGGTCTGAATTTTTTATTTTCTGCCGTATACATATCGCAAAAGGAACATCGGTTCCAAGAGCAACCATTGGTAACTTGTAAAATTAAACTTTTCCACTCGCTTGGTGGACGAAAAACTGGTTCACTATATTCAATGGGGTACATACTTTCCTGCTTATTTCGTATTTATATACCCGTAATTATTTAAAGTACGGGAATTTAAGACGAGTTTAACACCTAATGGCAAGGCGCTTAATGGGTAATAGTAAACTATTGGAATTGAAAGCAACGCAGCAGATAGGCTTGTAAAACGACTGTCCAACATCCGACTGAATAACTTAAAACTATTTAAACCAAACGGTAACTAGCAAGTATTTTGTTAAAACCTGACTGTGACTTAACAGCATTTTCTACGGGATATTGACTAGATATAATACTAACTTTATTGCCAGAATGTACGCTGAAGTAACTATTTATATATCTATTTTTTTACGAAATAAAGTTCTGACGGTGAATTCCACTCTTAAGCCTTCGATTTCTAAATTTTGATAAATAGCTTTTTCAACTTGCTGAGTAGACTCATTAATCACTTTACAACCAAAAGGTAATTCTTTAGTAAAATACTTTAAAGCACCTGTTATATATTTCTCTATCGAAGGCGCTTGTGCTGAATTGTAAATATCCATCGTATAAAAACCATTATTAGGACATTCAATCGTTATTGCCCTGATAATATCGTCACCATCATCGTCAACCACTTCCCAAGATTCAGGAAAATCAAAATATACACCATTATGTTTATACATAATAAAAATCCTAAATAGTCCTAATGTTCAATTAAGCGACAAAAACATAGTTGATGAAACGATTACAACCAACTTTTATTGCTCTTTTTAAAGTACTTGTTTGCCTTACTCTACAAATATACCGTAAACAAATTAGAAATCGAGTGCGCCAATACCGTAGAAAAATATGCATAAGATTGTAACTTAGTACGTATATATTGCCGGTTATAGAGATGAGCGAAAATTAATCCACCGGAAAAAGTGTACATTAAAGTAAGGCTACCAGCGCCATCTCGTACAAGGTGGTAAGGTGAAAATAAAGCAGCACTGACTAAAATAAATGGCCAGCCCAATAGCTTTACTTTTTTGCAAACAAAAAATATTAGTGTACAAAAAATTAATGTTTCAATCACGGGCGCATAAATAATTGGCGACATTAAATTATTTATATTTTTATCAATATGAAAATTTCTAAATAATAATGAATAACTCCAATGTTTTTCTTCAAAGAAATTATGAGTAAATATATAAAGTGCCTTAATTACCTTAGTTGAAAGATAGCAAAGTATCCCATAAAACAGTACGTCTTTGAGTATGGTGAAACGCAGTTTTAACATAACATCCTTAGATATGCTAACGCTCAATTAAGGCTTTTTATAGTTAGCTATAATAGTACCGAAAGGTAAAATCTAACGGGATTTCACCTTTGTTTAGCAGTTATTAAATATACATTAGCCACTGACTTTCATACGCATACCCGTTGAATAGATAATGTCTTTACTTGGGCATGAATATTTGGGTTCAATAGACGAACAAGGCTGATTAGTTTTGTCAAAACAAAAATCAAATCGAGTTTGTGTTTTGACTGGTTGGGTGACAATACTTTTAGGTAGTTCTGACCATTTCCATTTTTTAATTACATTTTCAGCCGCTTTAGCAAAATGTTGGTTAGTTGCAGCTATTACATTTATGTCTTTAATTTCATTTTGGGGTGTGATGACGTATTCAATGGTTGCGCAACCTTCAATAGACTTCATCGCAGCTTGTGATGGATACCGAGCAGGAAATCGATTTAGTTGACTCCATTTCGAAGAGTGAATTTCATTATCAGTAACGGATAAGTCAGAATACTCATTCTGCACTTTTGTTGATGCACAGCCAATCAAAATAAGAGTAGTGATTATAATAGCAATATTACTTTTCATCATTGAAACTTCCTTGTATTTATAACCATCTCAATAAGAGGTTATATGTTAGAGAAAAAAATGTCGAACACAGAGCAGATTTCTAGCTGTGAATTCCGCTCTCGCGTGGTTTATTATTTATCATGCCTAACGATTACTTTTTTTACCTTGTTCCATTTGTGCAATTTTCTCATTTAACTCTTTAAGGGACTTTTGAATATCCATTAATACTGGATTAGATTTCGAATGGTTTCTTATTTCTTCTTCCCGAAATCCAAGTCTAGAATCAAGATATCCAATTGCCAACGAGATAATAACGAATATTATTAAAATGACAGGTACTGCAATCATCGGGCTAGTAAATACAAATTCTGTTACCGGGTTATCACCCAATGACTTGATAAAAACAAAGATTATCAATAAAAACTGTACATATCCAATATACATTTTCGAGCGATCTATATAAACTTTCCAGCGAATCAGAGACTTTTTATTAAAACGTGAACTCAATTTAACTCCTAATTAGATAATGCCCTACTAAGCGGCTAAAAATCGTTGGCTGTGATTTCAAGTTACGAAGCTAGCCTACTGTTATTTTTGTTGTTAAGTGATTTTTACTCACTCATAATTTTATGTAAATCTTCAGGGACAGGCATTGGCTTCAATGGATTAACATTAGCTCCGCCAGTATTCCCTGTTGGAACCCAAATTTTGGAAAACAATACTGATGCTATAATTCTGGTTACCTGCCCAATAACTTCCTTGAAATCATGCCTCTTGAAAGCAACTTTAAGCATCCACCAGTGGGATTTTGTATGGGGAATAATAGAACGTTGACCAAGAATATGAGCTCGTTCTAAATGATAAAATGCAGAATCAAACTCATTTAATTTATAAAAACGAATAGCCTCTTTCATTTCAAAACAGTAAGCCTTTTTAAGTTTTGGTCGCATAACTTTACTCATTAAATTCTTATTAAATATTTGGAAGGTATAAAGCACTTCATACCGCGTGCGTAAAATCCCCCCGCTTAAACAACAAGTCATTGCTGGTTACCATATTGAACTGAGTGAAAACAGCTAGCTTTATTTAGCGCTTACTATATACCATTAATTACTATGCTCATTGTTTTTAGCAGTAATGTTGGGAAGAAGCACAATCATAGCTCCAATACTTAACCTTTCGGCTAGAGCCGCAATGGCCTCCAAACTAAAACCAAGTAAACTATCCGCTTGATTTATATAAAAAACATCATCCCCAGCCAACAAAATCGTTAGCTAAATAAGCGACGAATAAATAAAATCCAACTATATTTTGTTATTGTTTATAGATTATCCACTTAAGCATCAGCTCCCTTCGTCGAGCCTTTAGATACCTTTTTACTGTTGATAAAGTCAACAAAAACATTAAAGCCTAAAAATATAAAGCCCACAAAAAAACTTATACCACCGAAGTCTAGATATCTAAAATTTCCATGAATTTCATATTGGTTATTAAAATCAGCTCCTTTAAGGGTTGGTATCAGAATGTCAACGATCCAAAGACCAAAAAACACACTAGACACCGCGAATGCGACCAACCATGCATGTTTACAGATAAAATTGAAAGTTACCTGCTGTATCTCTTTGGAACTTTGTAAATAAGCCGGTTCAACCTCAAAAACTGAAGCCAGTGCTTTTACCGTTTCTAAAGATGCATTACCTGCCTTTTCAACTCGTTGAATTGTTCTAATACTTAAACCACTTACGGATGCGAGTTCATCCTGACTCCAACACTTTTGAGTTCTTAGTTTCTGTATTTTATTACTATTTAGTTCCACGTATTTACTCATTATATTGCCTTACCTTAGTCTTAAAAAGTAAAGCTATCTTAAACATTCTTTTTAGCATAGGTTCTGACAAACATAAGACATTAATATGACAATCTTCTGCCAGCTTTATGACAGCCCTCTGCAGAGTAGGCAACTAACGTCAATATTGTCCGTTTTATCGAGTAAGAGTCAGCTTTCGCTTAACTGCCTTGTTATGTTGGTAAAGTCCATAAAAGAAATGAACTGCAATTTGTTCGGATTTTTTACGGTTAACAACAATTAAATATTCATATCCTTTTAATTTTTATCATAATCATTAAATTTATTAAACTTGATGATTGCCGTTAGTTCTTCACCGTATAAGCTACCTTTTTCTGAGTAACGATCTAGCTTGGTCACAAGTATAAAAGGGTCATTGGTTAACATTTTGGTTTGCCGAAATTCAGCAAAAGCACTGCTTCTGGCTAAAGTGCGATAATAATCATAAACAGCTTCTTCAATAGTGTTGTATTTCTTTACCCAAATGGTTTTATCACCACGCTTTTGCAACGCGGCAATACGAGGTTCATCTTCATCAAATGACCAGACACCAAAGATATTATTAGCTTCTCTAAAAAAACGAGAAGTAGCCCAAGAGCTTTCCATTGCAGCTTGTGCTACAGCAATACTCCTAGGATGTGGTTTTAGTGCCATAAGCAATTCACTGTTGGTAGTCGCTTTATATTCAATTTTCAATTGTTCAATTTCATCATTGCTTTGCCCAGCAGCTGTTATTTTTTTAATTTTCTCATATCGTGTCATCAACTTTGCATAGACTTTATTAACAGCGGGAACAATTAACGAGCTGAACCTTGCTTTTTTTTCTTGTACTGTCATCGGAGGTAATTCAGCTTCCTTTTGAGTCATATAGAAAATCAACAAGATTATGCTCAATAGAAGAGCAATCGCGATAGCTATTTTAGTTTGCTTAGTAAGCTGCACAGTTTTTTCCTTTTTTGTTTGATAAAAATAGTTGGCCAAAAGGTACGAGTAACGAAGCGTTAACTAACTGTTTAGCGCTCATTAAAGCAGTTTATAGTTTAATTTACACCACACAGATACCAGTTAGTTTTACTGTCCCAAAACTCTGAGCCAACTTTTAATAAAATACCTTTGGCTAGTGGTGGTTTTTCTAAATAAGGTTGCCACTTTTGTAAATTTACATTTTTTGTAAACCAACCCGTAGCCTTTAATTTAATATCTTTTTGGTCTTGAGATAGCGAAAGTATTATCCCTTGAGCTTGGACTTTAGCTTGAAACACCCCACTAACAGCACTTTGGTCAATAACACGATAAGTTACATCAATATTATCTCTACAGGCTTGTTTATTTAGCAGTGGCGAAGCATTTTTGAAAGTTTGTTCTTTTTTAATAAAATCCTTCTTGTGCTTATTAAAAGAGCTTTTTGGTAATGGCACTAACTCCTGCTCTTTGATGGTAACTTGCAAGGAGGATAGCTTGTCTAATTCGAAATTATCAACAATTATGGGACTAGCTAGTTTTACCTTGAAAGAGAAAGCGTCCTCTTTTTTTTCACTTTCAGCTGATTGACTACTTACCGATAGAAAAACACTTATTAAAATACAGTAGAGCTTTTTGATAACGATAGTCCCTTAAAGTTTAACACCACATTTAGCGGCTAAATATAGTAAATTATAATGCTGAGCACAGTAAAAAACCAAGTGTTCATTGTCCATTTAAATCTTGTGTCGCACTTCAACGTTGATATAAAGCGAAACTTACGCCGGCTTTTTTAAAGAAGCAACCTTTATACGCCACATTTTATCCGTAATAACTAGCGCCAATACCAATAAGAAAATGAATGCAATTGATGGTGAAGGAGCTAGAATCAAATCAATACTGTTCATCATTGTATGTAAAACAATAACTAGCAGTAGATTTCCACCGGTTCGAATATAGAACCAAGTGTAGAGAATAGCATAAACAGGCCCTAGCAATAAGTAGCCAATAATCAATTCCGGACTGTCGGAATAAAAGCCATTAAAAAAGAGAGGGAAATGCCACCCGCCCCAAACCACGCCAAGTATTATCGAGCTTTTTAGCGGATTATATTTTTGCAAAAGTCTAGGAAGCATCCACCCTCGCCAACCTACTTCTTCTCCGACCGCAACAATCAGTAAAGTAAAAACAATGGCGCGGATTGAATATAAAATCCAACTAGATAATGTTAAGTCCGGGTCTATAAAGTAACTAAACTCTTGCCCTGTCGCCCATAAAAACACATACCCAAAAAGATAAAATAAAGCAGGAAGAAACAAAGCCAGACACCACCACCTTACCGGCGCACGCACTGCAAAAACATTGCGAAGATTTACATTTCTCCTGGTTACGCATGAGGCGACAATAAACGCACAAACCATTGCAGACAGCATGGAGCCAAGTACTCCAGTCAAACTAAAACCCGGAGCAGTTACGGTAGTAAACTTCATCGGATTGGATGCATTTCCGCTGACTAAGCTGGAGCAGTGTATTGTTGTTATTATGATAAATATCAGGGTGAAAGCAATAATCCATTGACGTGTAACAACTATCGCTTGTTTATTGTGCAACCAGTCCATTATGAGGGCCGCTAAACCAGGCCCCATGCCAATTCCCACCAGTACTTTTAAAAGGGTCCAATCTGAACCGGCAAAAACGGGTAACGAGAACCATACCCCCCAAGTAATGAAGTAAGTCAGTAATACAAAACTAAGTATAGGGCGTTTAGCCGTAAAATTAGTTGTACTAATCATATCCGTCCAGTTTCATATCGGAGCCATCGATTTTTTATTAATGCCTCTCGGCATTATTTTATTTTAAGACGTCGGCTAAAGTAATATAAATGACTATTCATTGAGTTATATCTTCCTTTAAAAGGCTAAAAATAGTCGGTTATAAGCGACAAAGGAGCAAATAGACAACTGTTATTTGTTCTTTTTGAATAGCTTATTATCTAGTTACTTCACTTTAATAGATCCTTTCTCAGCTTGCATAACTATTGTATAGGGTAAAACAACAGTATCTGAGACCACTGAGAAAACGGTATCAATAAAAACAAAAGGTACATTGTTAAAAGAGCTGCCTACATTTACCCTTTTACTTGGCTCTCCGTATAAAAGGCAGAAATTATACGAAAGACCACTATAAATTCTTGGTATTTCTTCACAATAACTTTTTTTACCATTATGGGAAATATCAATATGATTTTGTGGAGGATCAATAGTTTTCATAGTGGCACATGAAAATGTAGATAAAGCCAATAAAATAGCGGCGAATAATTTCATAAAAAAATACTCCTTACGATGAAGTTACCTCATTAAGAGGCTAAAAATAGTTGGTTAAAATAAGCAAGGATACAGCAAACCCAATTATATGACCTAGTTTAGAGGAGTTCGAGTAAATGATGTCTAGAGCCAGTGCTGCAGCAATACAAAATATTAGAGCCAACTTTAACCATATAGAGTTATTTCCCCCCCTTAATCATGAGTAAGACCCGACCAGCAGTTACCCCTAATACTGTGGTGGTCAACTGATTTTGACTACGGATTTTTATCTTTAACTTTATTGGCTGTTAGCGCCATAAAAAATGTTCTCATACCAGTTATTGGCATAATATGAGCTGTCACTCAGTAATTTTAAAACGAGTTTAGCGACCAACATGGTAATCATTCTGAAATAGCTTTAACCATGCCGTACATTTTTTTAGCGATTTGAGCTGATAAAATACTAGATAACCAATTTTTCCTTTATCACGGCTTAGTTAACTTGCTTGCCTTGGTATAAATAATTGGAAAAACTATCTAGAGAAGTTTCGTTGATTTCGGTGAAGTAGGCAAAGCTACCTTTCATCTTTATTTCATTTTTCTTGGCTAGTACTGCGCCATTAATATCGACAAAAGTAAAAGTTAAGGCTAATTCAGTAATGTTGGCACTAAACATCGGGGAAAAATCGGCATTATTCCAAATGGTTATTTTTTCAATAAACTGTTTATCTTTTTGATAGACTAATTTTCCTTGTAACTTACCCATCGAATCTTTCCCTAATTTATGGATATCAACATTAAATGCCATAACAATATGTTTTTCGTCATTAGAGACTAAAGACAAACTTTCTGGGTTAATTAGCTTGCGTAGTGGGAGTTGTATATTATCTCCTTGCTGCTTTGCATTGCTTTGTTCTCGTTTCTTTTTAGCAAATTTTTTAATTTGTTTTTTTGTTGGTCGTTGACCATTAATTTTCTTCAGCAGCCATCGTTCACTTGATTGTGGCGAATATTCCTCAATACTGCTTGATATGTCACCTTCCTCGTCTTCATAACGAGATACTTTATAAGACCAACGTTTTTTCTCTGTCTGTTCAACTTTTATAATAGCGCGATTCATTTTTTCTTTAAACGACGCTAATTCAGCTGAAGTATTTTCTGCTGCACTAACGTTAAAAACTGCGCCAAAGCAGATCAGTAACAAATAATACTTATTCATCATCTTTTACCTTCGTGGGTATTAAAAATTAAATGGTATTGTCTTTAGTGTGAAATAAAGGTGAAATCTAAAAAATTGTTGGTCGGAAATTTGCCAGGTTTTTAACCAAATAAATAACAATGTATTACTGATAAAAGAGCAATGTCATTATGATTACCGAAAAAGTCAAAACATAGCTTGTCGAGATAAAACTGATATACGCTTAAATTTCTTCGATATCGATTATGTCAGCGTCTTTATAGTCACCTAAATCAAGAGGATGACCTACCAGCGTTGTTTGAAACTCGGGTAATGTTAAGTCATTTACGTAAGCAATTTCGGCGACTTCTGTATACTTGTTTATTGTGCTTACTAATTCTTCATTCATTTTTTTAAATAACGTTAATGGCATGCGCATCGGTTTCACCCACATGAAATGTTGCGGTGATTTTTCGCCAGATATAACCGTGTCGCAAGTGCTTTTAATAAATCGAGCTATATGGGTTTTGAGCACTAAACTATCTGACGAAAAACCTATTGGAGTAGCGACTAAGAGTTTAATATTATTATTCGGTAATAATTCTAGCAAACCAAGTTTTTCAAGTGCTCGTAGATACCTATAGGTTGATAGGTCAGTGATGTTGTTTTCTTTTTTAATCGCTTCTGGTGATTTTGAATAATAAAAAATCTCACTAAAATAGTGCCATAAATTAGGCATTCGATAAAAAGCTTCGTCTTGTTCGGGCGTAAAAAAATTGCAAGTTTTTGGTCGCTCTTTGGCTTCGGCTAGTAGCGTATCAAGTTGCATTTCGCATAATTCGGCTAACATCAGTAGTCGGTCAAAACCTATATCTTTAGCATTAAGCATACGCTTTACTGTATTCTCAGACACAGCAAGAATCTCAGCGATATCAAGATAAGTCATCTTTCTTGCTTTTAATTTACCTTTAATAATTTTCAGACACTGACTAATGAGGTGTTCATTCATTTTGTTATTCATAATACCGACGAAAGTTAACAACTACTTAAAGTCATAGTATCAATTTATGTATTAAAAGGTATCAATTATTAGTACTTTTCTAATGATACTTTAAGTTCGACTAAAATTAATTCACTATCACATCATAAAATTACAAGATGAGTTAACCACTGTATGCAAAATTCTGATGAGCACAACCAAAGCAGTACGATAACTGAACCTCTAGGATGGTTTTATCCCGTCATTTTCACGCTTATTGTTGCAACTGCTATTAACTTATCCGCCATTTATTGGTTAGACTTTAAGTGGTCTACGTTACTTGATTTTGCGAACTATTTTGGTGTCTACTTTTTGAGTTCATGGTTTGTACGACGATATAATTCAGCTAACAATACTCAAGATCCAGAGAAAGATTTGCATCCTGCATACAGCTGGCCTATGCCTGCGCCTATTTTCAGGCTTGGCAAGTTCGCACCTATTTTCACCTATTACCCCTCAATTTTATTATCGATACTAAATCCATTTTTACTCTATCAGCAAATTAAACAACTTGTCGGCCAAGGGATTATAAACGGCCGGATAAAGCACAGCCCAGAGCAGTTTGCTAATTTTCAGTCTAAAACACAATATCGCTTACCCTTTAACAACGAATGGTTGATATATCATGGTGGACATACACCGGCAACATCACACTCATGGAATGTATTAACACAACGATATGCGTACGACTTTGTTATGGCCGACGAACAGTTCTCCCGCCATAAAGCGAAAGGAAACCAAGTAACAGACTACTATTGTTATGGTCAAGAAATTGTAGCAGCCGCCGATGGTGAAGTTGTTAAAGTGGTTGATGGATTAGGTGATGGCTTTGCTGTTGGTTATTTTGTTGTTGATTTTTTAGCACGAGAAATGGCCGGCAATTATATTATTATTAAACATGCTGAAGGTGAGTACGGTTTTTACGCTCATTTATTACGTCATAGCATTGCCCCGAAAGTTGGCGACAAGGTAAGTCAGGGACAGCTTTTGGGCATGTGTGGCTTTAGTGGCAATGGCACTGAACCCCATTTACACTTCCACTTACAAGACGGCGAAAGTTTTTATCGTTCTATGGGATTACCCATTAAATTTAACGACTTGAGTATAAATGGAGAACTCACTAAAAATGAGTGCATTATAGAAAGAGGCAGCCGAGTTAAACATAACCAAGTAGAACTTAAATCATAACTTTATAAGTCTGTATTTTTTATCAAACCATAGGTAGTTTTTAGCCTAATTTCTGGCATAGTCGAGCAAGGATAAATACGCTACTTCATATAAGTTTGGTAAATTATCATATCAGCGCTTAGAGGTTAGCTGACGTAATAGGATGGACTAAGTCAACATGGCAACGTTCACTTTTATAGATAAGCAGACCTTTGAGATATTTAAAGTAGGATCAGATTTGTGAAGGTTGTTGAGCATCTGGGTCATGATAAAAATACAAATGATGATATTTCATTTGTAACTGATGTCGACAAAGCAATGTATCAGGCAGGATCATGGCGATGGCCGAAAAACTTAGCTATTAGCCTAATCCCTGCTTACATTAACTACTCTATCAGCAGGCTCTTTTTGATATCTGAGAAACATATCCTCTATAGTTTCATAATTACTACTAATGTCTTTTTCGGATAAAAAGTCTTGGTTGTAAAGTTTTGCTTGAGAGCGTTCAGCCAAGTCACAAAAAAAGGTTACAATGGTTTTTCCTGGCCCCATTTTTGCTGCTGCATAGAGAGTACCGGCAACATTAAGTGCGGTACTGCTTCCTAAAAATATACCATCAGACTGACTTACATGTCGGGCAATAGCAACCAAGTCTTGATCGGGTAAGCTGATAGCTTTATCTATTTTTGCCTGACGAAAGTTTTCGACACTACGCATTATTCCTATGCCTTCAGTAAAGGAACTCCCGTTGCCTTGATAGCGCCCCGATTTTAAATAAGCATAAATTCCCGAACCGTCTGGATCGATCAACCAGGTTGTTAATTTTGAATTTTGTTCTGATAAGTAGACTGAATTACCTGCTATGGTACCGCCTGTACCTACCACAGAAACGAGCGCGTCAACATTACCTTGTGTTTGTTCCCAAATTTCTGGCCCTGTATGTGAATAATGTGCTTTTGTGTTGCTAATATTTTCAAATTGATCCGCCCACCAGTAATCATCATGTTTTTCACCAAGCCGTTTAGCTGTGTGATAAAAGTGATTTTGGTCAGTAAAAGGGCAGGCATCCACTAACATCAATTGGGCATCATAAAGTCTAATCATTTGTTCTTTTTCTTTGGCCTGGCCTTTGGGCATAACCACTAACATTTTATAACCATAAGCTTTTGCAACTAAAGCTAAACCTATGCCAGTATTGCCCGCAGTACCTTCAACTATGGTCATTCCTGGTGTTAATTTACCGCTTGAAATGGCATCTTTAACTAACTGTAATGCCGCTCTATCTTTAATAGAGCCTCCTGGATTTTGCTGTTCACATTTAAGTAATATTTCACAGCCTGTGAGCTCACTAAGGCTGTTAATTCGTAATAAGTCGGTATTGCCGATCAATTCAGTGATATTTTTGGCAATAGTTTTGCTAGAAGTTTGCACTGAAATGTTCATACGATTTCTAATACCAAGAGTTGTTTATTAGTCGTTATTGATAAGCCTAGGTGGAAAGCGGTTTAAGTCAAATGATTGTTTTGCCTATTGTTGTGGCATCTTCACAACAGGTTTGGCATTACAGAGATACTAACTCATGGATTTTTATCTCTTCACTATTCGTTGTGATAGTCGCTTGTGCCACAAAAAACTGGCTTAATATATTAAAAAACAACCATTGAAACGACAATTAGCCGTGTTTAGATAGGTAAGGCCAGACATTTCAATCCGTTCCTTTAAAGCTTAAAAGCTGACATTACGACAATAGGCTTTTAGGCCTGTTATTACCTTTACATCCACCAGCAGATTCAGCCGAATTTAGTGGTTATGGAAGTTTATAATCTTAAACCTAGATGAAACCATTACCCTCGTATTTGCTCTTGAGTTTCACATTCGTTTCACAGGCGGTTAAGTACGATAGCGTCACTAAATATTACTGTGGTGCAATTTTATGTCTTGTTCAATTGAATTAAAAAGCGTTTCCCAATCTTTTAGAAACAATGCTTCTGAAAAAAACGCTTCTACTATTACGTTATTTGAAAACCTCGATTTGTCAATAAAACAAGGACAATCGTACGCGATAACAGGTCCGTCGGGTGCTGGTAAGTCAAGCTTGCTTATGCTGCTTGCTGGATTAGAAGTGCCTACCTCAGGTCAAGGTCGTTTCATAAATGATAATCACACCTCAACGCTTGATAATTTACGCGCTGAAATCGGCTTTATTTTTCAACAGTTCCATTTACTGCCTGAATTAACCGCTTTGCACAATGTTGCTTTACCTTTAAAATTACGCGGTGATAAACAGGCAATTAAAAAGGCTGAATACTGGTTAGAAAAAGTTGGTTTATCAGATAGAGCTAAGCATAAACCATCACAATTAAGTGGCGGAGAACAACAGCGTGTTGCAATCGCCCGTGCGTTAGTATTTTCACCCAAGTTTATATTTGCTGACGAACCCACAGGGAATTTAGACCAACATAATGCCAATGAAATTTCTGATATTTTATTTGCATCTTGCCAAGAGAACAACGCAGGTTTAATTATTGTTACTCACAACAGTTTACTTGCTAGTAAGGCTCAGCACATCTATTCGCTTGCCAATGGAGAGCTAACTAAAGCGTTATCGACCAACTCAGTTAACGACCAACAAGCTGAACTAAAGCAGGTAGCATCATGTTAAACCATCATATGCAATTGTCGTGGCACTATTTTAAACAAGAATATAACCAGCCTCATCAGAGATTGTTGCGCTGGGTTCAAGCCACTTTAATGATTTTCATTGTGACCTTAACGCTAGCAAGTAATACCATTCAACATTACTTGCAGAATAATTTACAAAACCTGTTAGGTGCCGACGCGGTACTCACTCAAAAAGACAAATTGACACCTCAGCAACTAACATCTTTAAAAAGTTTAAGTAAACGTATCGTCAACACATTACAAATTAATGCCACGCTAACCTTTAATGGCAAATGGCAAAGTTCAAAGCTAAAAGCGGTCGGCGATGATTATCCTTTACAAGGGGAACTACTCACTTCAACGTCTTTACAAAGTCCAGCAACGGTCACTAGAGGTGGGCCAGTAGCCGGTAATATATGGTTAGACAGCCGACTATTTGCCAGTTTAATGTTGTCAATGGGTGACGTTATCAAATTAGGAGAGGAGTCATTTATCGTAGCAAGGGTGTTAATTCACGAACCTGATAGATTAATGGAAGGACACAATGTCGCGATGAGGGCTATCGTTAATAAGCTTGATATGGGTAAATTGGCTTTTCCAGCAGATCTTATTCAATATCGTTATCTTGTTTCTGCTGCAAAATCACAAGTGTTGCAACTTATCGACTGGCAAAAAGAACAACTTCCCGCAGCGAAAATCCACCATAAGTCGGGATCCCATCCGTTAGCTTTATTTTGGCAACGAACTGAAAACTTTTTAGGCTTAACGTCGATAATTTTATTTTTTATGGCCGCTATCGCCATAGAACAAATAGCGCAAGTTCATTTAAAGAAAGAACAGTATTTTTCAGCAATTTGCATGAGTTTAGGCGCTTCAAATGTGACTGGTGTACAGTTATCATTGTTTAAATGGCTAATTAATATAATGGTGCTAATGCCTATTGTCGCTATTTTATCTAGTGTCTTTCATTGGTTGGTCGTCAGTTGGTTATCAGCAACATTCTCCGAAATTATTTGGCAATTAGATGTTTGGCTTACGGCTAAAACGATAGCGACAAGCGTATTACTGTTCGCGGTATTTCATTCACCTGTTTGGTTAACATTATGCCAAACATCAGTGTCTAAATTGTTTCATCAAAATCAAAAAAGTATATCTTTAGCTCTAGTGAAAATATGCGCCCTAGTCGTTCTTGTTTTGGTGGCAGTAAATTACTCTGACAATGGTTTATTAACCTTAATGTTAGTAGGCAGTATATTAATCACCATCACGCTAATTGCCGGTATTAGTTGGGCAGTGTTAACCTTAGGTGAAAAAACAACCCAACAGTTTTCAGGGTTAGTGCCTTTTACACTATTTATGATGAAACAACGCTTATTAAGTAAAAGTACCCAAATTCTAGGCATTGGCTTAAGCACGTTTTTATTATTGTTTACGCTGATGTTTTTAAAAGACTTAGGCGACACGATGGGAGCATACCAAAGGACACATGATGGCAATCTCATGGTTGCACAAGCGAGTCAGTCAGAAATGAAGGCGATTGAGCAATGGGCTAAAGAGTCTGATGTCGACCTTCGTCAAGCTAAGCCTTACTTGTACGCCAAGGTAGTGAAAATTAATAACCAAACACTTAATGAATTTGCAAAGAAACCCAGTGATAGCTTAGCCACGTTATCACATGCTATTCGACTACATTGGACACAAGCACTTCCAAAGACAAATAGCTTAGTTCAAGGAAAATGGTGGATAAAAGACACTAAAAATTGGCAACAAATATCACTTGAAGAAGAAGTAATGACCGACTTAAGTTTAACGCTTGGCGATAAGCTTACTTTCATCATTCATCAACAAAGTTATACCTTCACGATTACCGCCAGTCATGTTTATAAACCGGGTGCCGGTTCAATTATATTCTGGGTGCAAATGCCCGAAGCGGCTATTGCGCATATCAACGCGCCCCACTACAACATGGCAAGTTTAGAACTTAATGATGACCAATGGCCATTACTAGGCCAATTATGGCAACAACATCCAACAATACGTATGGTATCGCTACAAGAATTAACAAAACAATTTGATGCTATTTTAGCAATGATAACTAAAGTCATTAGTGGTTTTGCCGTGATGATTATTTTACTCGCCATAATTGTTATTTTGTCATCAATCAATGCACTTGAAGATAAAGAAAAGAAAAAAAATAGCGTTATTATGAGCTTCGGCTTTTTAAAAGCCACCTGTTGGCAGCTAAACATCATTGAATGGTTAATTACCGCATTAATTATCGCTACAGGGGCGATAGCCGGCACTTATCTTACCGGCATGTTAATTTATCAGTCACAGTTTTCACTTTCTTATCAACCCGATTTTTTAATTTTGTTCATTACCTTAACCATTATTTTGAGCACAGTAACGCTATTAGGTATTTACGCCAGTCGTCATAGTTTAAAAAGTTCGGTGAAACAATTAATGGCCGATACCTAAGCTAAGTAGCTAATGATAGATAGCTAAAGGTGTAAATTTTTTATTTTAAAGCACAGTTATTTCACATCTGTTTCACCTTGTCTTTGTCACACTGGTTTCATACTTAACAAAGAGAGCAATGAAACAGATGAATACGGTAAAAGAAACTTTAAAACAGAGCTTATTAATTCTAGTAGCGTTATCGATAACTGCATTACCAGTACAAGCAATATCAAACGGCAAGAAAGTATTAATGATCGTTAGTGGCAATGGCCAAGGTGAAGAAAAACCAGGTTATGAATTTGATGAGTTTTCAAAAGCCTATTCCGTTTTTAAAGATAACGGCATTGCTGTTGATATCGCCAGCCCAAAAGGTGGAGCAGTAGAAGCTGACAAGTACGATGCAAGTAAAACCTATAATGCCAAAGTATTAGTTGATGAAACCATTATGGCAAAACTTAATAATACCTTGGCAACAAAGCAAGTAGATGCCAAAGCTTACGATGCAGTTTTTATTGTCGGCGGCAAAGGTGCGATGTTTGATTTACCTAACGACCCAGCATTACAAAATGTTATTGCTCAGATATATCAACGACAAGGCAGTGTCGCTGCGGTTTGCCATGGCCCCGCGGCATTGGTTAATGTAAAACTAAAAGATGGTAGTTATTTGGTTGCCAATAAAGCGATTAACAGTTTTACTAATCAAGAAGAAAAACTCTTCGGTCAAAAATGGATAAACGATTTTGATTTCATGTTAGAAGATAAGTTGAGCGAGCGTGGCGCTCACTTTCAATCAAGCGAAATAATGTTAAGTCATGTTGCTATAGACGGCCGTTTAATAACCGGTCAAAACCCTACCTCAACGGTAGCTGTCGCAACTGCATTAGTGAAGAGTTTAGGATTAACGCCGGTTAAAGTAGCAATGGAAGTAGAAGATAAAACCATGGCGGTAGTCGCTAAATTTATCGCCGGTGACACTTCTGCACTTGCTACGCTTACCAATAACCAAGGGCAATATCATATTCCTTTAGTTGGTATGTATGGCTTTTATTTTCTAAAGGTTGCGGATACTACTGTGCATTTTGCACAAGCATTATCATTAATGATGGTTGCACAAAAATCTATTAACAATCCCATGTTAGACATGAAAATTGCAAAGACACAGATTAAATTAGGCCAAACTGACAATGCAAAAGCAACCTTGAATCAGTTGATTACTGCAAAACCTGATTACAAACCAGCTCAAGACATGTTAAAAACGCTATAACATAAGTAGTCGTTAATCTTCTCCTCAAAAAGCACTTTTCCGTGGAAAAGATTAAGGACAATTTAATTTGAGAAATAAAATGAATAATCAGTCTTTATATATTTTAGTCGTTGAAGACCAACAATGTATTGCCCAAAACATAGCTAGCTACATGGAATATAAAGGCCACGTCTTAGATTTCGCAGAGCGAGGCGATCAAGGCTTAGCACTGGCTTTAACCAATCATTACGATTTAGTTATTCTCGATTTAAACTTACCTGTCATGGACGGGCTTGAAGTTTGCAAGCAGTTACGGGAACAAGCTAGCTATCATGTGCCAATTATTATGTTAACGGCAAGAGACAGTATTGACGATAAAATTTCGGGTTTTACCACAGGTGCAGATGATTATTTAACTAAACCTTTTTCTTTAGAAGAACTGGAAGTTCGCTGCTTTGCATTATCAAGACGCCATTTATTACAAACCAAAGATACATTAACTTTTGATCAGCTAATTATTGATAGAAAAAGGCAGCAGTTAACACGTTCAGGAAAAAAACTTGAGCTACACAGCATGGGCTACCGCATTATTTTAATATTAGCTGAAGCATACCCGCAAGTGGTTAGCCGTTCAAAATTATCGCAAAAACTATGGGGAGATGAACCAACAGAATCTGATGCGCTTAGATCTCACATCTATCAGTTACGAAATATGCTAGATAAACCTTTTGATTATCCGATGATAAAAACCTTGCACGGTATTGGCTTCGTATTAAATGTAAAAAACGATGTAGAAAATAATGAATAAAACAAATAAAGATCAAACAAAAAAACAGAAACAACACCAGATTAAATTTCATAGTTTAAGTCGAACTATTGTCAGTCAGTTTTGTTTGTTTACACTTTTTATATCTACTGTGTACGGCATGTTTTGCTTCCTTTTAATGTTCCAGCTAGAAGATGAATTTATTGAACAGGAAGTCAGGCAAGAAGCACAACATTTACAGCAGGCTTATGACCAAAACAAAATTTGGCCAAAACCTCGAGCGAGTTATATGCAATTATACTTCTCAAAAAACACACTACCTGTAGATATAAAAGCACGTTATATTTCGGAGCCAAGTCGAACAGAATTTTCAGGAGATAACGGTCGACACTATCACTTATTAGCGCTACCAAAAGCAGCAAATACTTACCTTGTCGCCGAAGTTAGTGAAATGTTAATAGTTCGCCCTATCACTGAAGGAGTATTAAAAATGATGCTTGTTTTCGGCTTGATATTAGTATTACTTGCTTCTTTTATGGCGTGGAAATTAGGCAGAAGAACTGCTAAGCCGTTGAAACAACTTGCCGATTTAGTTAATGGTGTTGCCCCTGAAAATATTCCAGATAAGTTTGCTGAGCAATTTCCAAATAACGAAATAGGACTTTTAGCACAAACCCTAGAAAGCACGATGAGCAGAATCAACCAAAGTTTACGCAGAGAGAAGTGTTTTACTCGTGATGTTAGCCATGAACTTAGAACACCTGTCGCGATTATTAAAAATGCCGTAGAGGTACATCGTAACCTGCACCCCGCAGATGCCAATAATCCGATTATTGATCGTATATCCCAAGCAAGTACCCAAATGGAGCAAACAGTAACCACCCTTTTGACTCTTGCAAGAGAAGAGCATGCCGAGGCAGATAAAAAGCACATAAAAATACTGCCTTTAATTGAGCAATCTATTATTGACCAGCATCACCTTATCAATAACAAGCCAATAAAAGTGGAAGTAAACGACAATTGCAATGGTGAAGTCTATGCGCAGTCGGGTATGTTAACGGTATTATTAGACAATTTAATTGGCAACGCATTTCAATATACTCAAGCGGGCAAGGTCACCATTGAGATGCAAGATAATACCCTTATTGTTGCTGATACAGGTCCTGGCATAGATCTAAGTATTTCAGGAAAAATAACCGAACCGGCAGTAAAAGGTAGCCAAAGTACCGGTTATGGTTTTGGTTTATCGATAGTTAAACGATTATGCGAACACCAACATTGGTCTTTAGCGCTTTCAAATGAGCAAGGCACCAAAATATCTATCACTTTTCAATAATTATTTAGTCGCATAACTTTGGATGTTGCTCTGTTAAAATGTATGACTATAGTTTACTTGATGCACGGTTAGGGGGGGGACTTAAATTGCCTTGAACCGTTTAAGGGGCAACACTTCGAGTTAATCTAAGGTAATAAAAAACACTAGTAATTTAAATGGGTATAAATAGAGTTACATGCCAATCACAGTGAATATTTTTATGATACTAAAAAATGGTTAACTACCTATAAGTTATAACCCCAGTCTGCTCAGCTTATTTTAGCAATATCTTTTAATTATTTACCTAAATTAACTAATGGCGATTAAGCACTGACAATATAGCTATTTATTTTTATTTTATTAGATATTGTTTAGTCAAAAAAAATCATGTAATTTATATTCGGTTTTAGTATTTACTATAAATCTAATCATAAACCATTAATAATAAGGAAATTATACAATGAATATCAAAAAAACTATCTTATCGGTATTAAGTGCAGCTGTTTTTGCATTTTCGGCAAGCGCAATTGAGCCACCATCATTTCCATCTGGCCCGGTAATCAAACCAGCACCTGGGTCTGAATGTCCTAGTTACTGGCTCATCCCAGGATATATTTATGAGTGGCATATAGATGCTTATGGTTGTCGTTATCCTGTTTTTGTTTCTAAAGGGTAATAGATACAATTTATTCTGGGTCAGCTACACATTAAAATTTTTTTTAAATGTACCTGACCCTATTTGTAAATACTTCAATTACAGTGAAAAAACCTGATTATTGTAGTGAGTGTATTTAGCTACATTTCAGTATTCTAACTGTCCCCGATTATAAAAACGTATATTTTCAATAATGAAGTTAACTAGTTTTCCTCACTTCATTTTTAACTTAAGCAACGGAATACTTAGATGAAAAATTGGATAATTTTATTGTTATCGGCCACTTTAGTTTTTGTTAGTTATCATTTGTTTGTTGGTGGTAATATTTCCTATGTACCTTCAGAAATAAACCATGGCAGTAAAATGGATAAAGTTGCCGCCAATAAAAATCAAATAGCACAAATAGCAGCTCAAACTTTAGCTGATAAAATTGAAGATACAGTCGAACCTGCACCTTCACAAGTAGCAAGCCATGCGCACATTCCTGAAGATATAAAAGCGAGTTTATGCTCTGCAGATTCAGCAGAGCATACTTGTAGTATTAATCTAAATATTGACTATAAAGCTCAATTGATCACTAAAGATAATAAATTGAAACAAAGCGAAATCAACGTTCTGTTATCTAGCACTAACTTTGATGACGTTATGCAAGACATAGCGAATAATAAAACCAATGATGACGCATTCGTGCGTGAAAACAACTACCTCGACTTACTTAATAACATCACCACAGATATTGCCGGTATTAATCACAATAAGTTGGCTTGTGATAATACCTTATGTGCGTTAAGTATTAATGCTGTAGACCAAAAGTCATGGCAAGAACTTAGTAAACAATTTTTTTCTTCAATCGATGATAAAGGCAATCTATTTATTCAAGAAGCAAATTTTTCTGACCATAATCAAAATACTCGTGTGTTGTTTTTCCCTGGTAATAGAAATGCTGTTGTTACAAGAATGAAATAACTGAATTAACCACTAAAAATACATCTCTATAATAAAAATAAGCTATCAGTTACAGAGCAAAACATATCCCTGTTCAATACCCTCATAATTTCAAATGATGGTGAATCAACAGGGATATATAACCTATTCAGCCCTATGCCCTCCTATTGACTTATTCATACATCAACAAAAGTAAAAACTCAAATTAAGACGATTAGTTGATGATACCCATCAAACAATATAACCTAGCGAATTAAACTAAATTTGCTCAAACACCTTTAAAGTCGAGTCAAAAATAATTTTCAATACCTAGTCACAGACCTAAAACTCTCAATTTAAGTATCCTGGTCAAATAATAAAATCAAATAAAGCAGGTAAATTAGCATGAGCAGTTATTTTCAAGGTAAAACCGTCATAATTACTGGCGCATCGGCAGGTGTCGGCGCAGAAACAGCCAGAGCTTTTGCAAAAATGAAAGCTAATCTTGTTTTGCTAGCAAGAGGCCAAGAAGGCCTTGACGATATATACAAAGAGCTTTGTTTAGAAACATCAGTATTAACCATAGCGATGAACGTAACTAGCTCAATCGATTGTCAAAAAATGCTGATAAGTGCGCAAGAACAATTTGGTGGTATTCATTATCTCATCAATAATGCCGGCTATCATCAACGCGGAAATGTTGAAAATAACGCCGCAGAGCAATTAGCGCGAATGGTGGATGTAAACCTTCGCGCGCCTATAGAGCTAACAACATTAGTATTACCTTATATTCGCACCAGCATTGTTAATGGCGGTTTTGGCGGCATCGTAAATGTCGGTTCCTTGGCGGGTCGTACGCCATTACAAGGCGCGGCAACTTATAGTGCAACTAAGTCAGGTTTACGCGCTTTTAGTTATGCACTTAGCGATGAATTAGCAGGTTCTGGTATTAGTGTTGGCTTGGTTTCGCCAGGGCCAATTAATACCGGCTTTATCATGTCAGAAATAGACGAAGTGGAAGATATTGTTTTTTCTCAGCCAATGAGTAGCCCACAACAAGTAACTGACGCAATAATCAGCGTTGCTAAAGGAGAGCATGTCGAAATTACCTTACCGAAAACAAGCGCTTGGTTAACGACAGTATCTTATTTATTTCCTGCACTAAGACGTTTTCTCAGGCCTATGCTTTATAAAAAAGGACGTAAAGCTAAAGAGCGTTACAGAAACAAAAGACAATAAAGCTAAGTGTTAGGTACATTCATAAAATATCCGTATATAATATGTTTATAACTGATTAGTAAAAAGAAGCTCATGACGCTAGAAAACGAACAACTCAATAATCCCTTACACGGGCTTAAATTAGATACGCTTTTAGATGAATTATTAGAGCAATATGGTTTCGAAATTTTAGCCGAATACACCAATATTAATTGTTTTAAAAACAAACCTAGTGTTGTTTCTAGTTTGAAGTTTTTACGTAAAACCGAATGGGCGCGTGAAAAAATGGAACGTTTTTATTTGTATGAATTTAAAAACTTGCCAAAAGCCGACGATGTTCAATATGAAATCCCGCCACGTTTGCGAGTTATCCCCTCATATCAAAAACCTAAAGATCCAGCGGTATTAATTTTAGGGCAAGCGCCACCACCGGTCATTAGATCGTCGAACTTTTCGGATGATAAACCATCGCCTCGCGGTAGAGATAACCGAAGTGATAGCCGTAAAGGTAATAATGAACGCGGATTTTCTCGTCGTACCGAAAAGCCTGAACAATCACGCCCAACAGATGTACCCTCAAACCCTTACGGTAATTCTCCTAAGTAAAACTTACGCTAAATATTTTTACTAATATTTTTACTAATATTTTTACTAATATTTAAAATGACAGATTAATCGCCCGATTAATCTGTCAACATTGCGATAAACGCCAAACTAAAATTATAAATATCTCCTGGCCAGCGCGCTGACAGATAATTTCTATCTTTAACAATAAAGCCCCGCGACAGATGTTGTAAGTCATCACGAAGCAATGGCAAACTCCCTTCTATAAACTGTGTTTTACACGCGAGAGACTTTATTAATTCGTCTTCTGTCGTTGTCTCTGGATACGTTAGGTAATAATCAGCTAACCAAAGCCGAGTTAAGTGATAAGCCGTACGTTCTTGGCGCTTTAGTAGCCCAGTACATTTATAATCATATATAACCGATTGTTGTGTTTGCGGGTTAATACTTCTCGCTGGAATTAACACACCATGGCAAACGGCGCCGACCGGCTTTTCTTTATTAAAAAATTCAACGACAAGGTTTTGTAATACACTTGACTCTAAATACTCCTTCACTCCTTTGTCATGACCGCCTGGCAATAATAACCCATCAAAGTCCCCTGCTTGCACATCTGTGTATTTTAAAGGCTTATTGAACGCTGCTGACTGTGCCATTTCATGGTAAGCGTTTATGGCATCTTGACGGGCTTGTAACATCGGCTTAAACAAACCTAACTTATTACCCGTTAACATAATTTCGTCAGCGACCGCTATATTGCCATCAGGGGTAATAAAAGTTACTTCAGCCTTCTTCTCGTTAAGCAGTAACCAAGGAATAGCAACTTCGGAGGGATCACAGCCATAACGTGGTAAAGGGATCAGTACCTTTTTTTTATTCATTATTACTCCCTGCTTCGTTATTGGCTGCACTTAATTGATTGATACTTTCATGCTGTAAATAATTAGTCCATTGCTGATCATAATCAAACATTTGCTGATGTTTTTTGGTCGCTAAGTGCATCAGTTTGTCACGTTCGCTAGCGAAGGCCCCTGTTCGACAAATCTGACAGGTTTTCTGCACTGGTATCCGGCTTTTTAGATTATAAGTAATATATTCAGTGGAATCGCTATCGAACATTGTTTTACAGGTATCTAAGGATTTAAGGCTATAAATGTAAGTCGTGCCTTGGGTTGATTTTACATGTTTATTTCTATTTACATTTCTGACTTTATAACCGGGGAATTTACTGATATCAAAAGTAAATCGGCCAATATAATTAATATCTGTATTACGGTGCAACGCTTTCTCAATGTCCCATTGCAAATAGGGTTTAACATTTTTTGACGTGATCAAGGCTAACTGTGCGCCTTTTTCATTAAGGAAGTACGCAAAGCAATTTACTAAGTATTGTCGAAGTAAAGCTCTGTTTAAGGTGTTAACGCTGGATGTTTCGCATTGAGCTTGAAAAGCTTGTTTCGATGAAAAAGCCGGTAACAAAGGGAACTGAAAAATAACAACATCGAATGAATGCTGTTTTAATGTACCCCAAGTATTTTTATCGGTTACGTCGAAGCCCGTTATTACTTGGCAATTTTCTTGTTGCAGTTGCTGATAATAGTTATCGTCGTATTTTTCTTGTAAACAAACCTTACTGTCGTAAATGGTTGCTGTTAGCTGTTGTGGTTGATGATACTTAAGTAATGAGGCTGAAAAAGATAAGTCGCCATCTCCAACCGTTAAAACACGCCATTTAGGATTTATATACATAAAGATATTTAAAGAAAAATAAAAGAACTATTGTACCTAAATATAAGTAGAAATGGCTATTTTTGTACTTTTTCGACCGCTAACTGCCACTGAGAATAAAGTCGGTTGCGTTGCGCTTCTGTCATTGCTGGCGTTATCTTTTTATTGCATTGCCACAACGATGACAATTCATCCATTGAGGAGAAAATTCCCGCTTGTAGGCCTGCTAAGTACGCAACGCCAAGCGCGGTTGTTTCAATAACCTCTGCTCGCTCAACATTAACGGCCAAGATATCACTAATGAATTGTAATAAATCATTATTAGCGACCATGCCACCATCGACTTTTAAAGATAAGGGTCTTAAGCCGTCGCGCTCCATGGCCTTTTGTAGGTCTTTGGTTTGAAAAGCAACTGACTGCAATGCGGCACTGACAATTTCATTAATTCCAGAATCACGAGTTAGCCCTAAAATAGCCCCCCGTGCGTCTGCATCCCAATAAGGAGCACCTAAACCGGTAAATGCTGGTACTAAGAAAACGCCATGCTCTAGTTTAGCTTGTTTAGCAATGGCTTCACTTTCACTGGCGCTGCTAAGTATTTTAAGTGCATCTCTTAACCACTGTATGGTCGCCCCAGCCATAAAAATACTGCCTTCAATAGCATAAGTTGTTTCGCCCTTTAAACGATAAGCAACCGTAGTTAATAAACGGCTTTTCGATTTAAGGGCTTTATTACCGGTATTAAGCATTAGAAAAGCACCGGTACCATAAGTACACTTAGCCATGCCTTCTTTGAAACACGCTTGGCCTATCAGCGCAGCTTGTTGGTCTCCTGCCATGGCTAAAATAGGTATTTCCCCCTGAAAAAATTCAGCGGCCGTTCGACCAAAATCAGCGCTGCAATCCATTACTTCGGGTAACATGCTGCTTGGAATGGAAAAAAGTGCCAAGAGCTCTTCATCCCAACACTGTTGATGGATATTAAAAAGTAGTGTCCGTGACGCATTAGTTGCGTCGGTGCGATGCACTTTTCCTTTTGTTAACTGCCAAAGTAAAAAGGTATCAACGGTGCCAAAAAGTAACTCTCCTTGCACCGCCCTTGCTCGCGCGCCAGTTACATTTTCTAGAATCCAATGTATTTTACTGGCAGAAAAGTAAGCGTCTAAACAAAGACCCGTTTTTTCTGATATTGCGTAGCTAACAGCTGGGGTATTAATCGAATCACAAAATTGTGCTGTGCGTCTGTCTTGCCAAACAATGGCATTATAAATAACTTTACCGCTAGTTTTATCCCAAACTAAAGTAGTTTCTCGTTGATTAGTAATACCAATTGCTGAAACGTCAGCACTGCTAAATTGATTCTCAGCAAGAACTCGCTGACAGGTACGTAAAACACTTTGCCAAATATCATCTGGGTTATGCTCTACCCAACCATTTTCAGGGAAGTGTTGTGGAAACTCTTCTTGAGCACTGGCATAAACTTGCCCTTTTTCTGTGAACAAAATAGCTCGAGAACTCGTTGTCCCCTGATCAATCGATAAAAGGTATTTTGTCATACTGCCCGAAACTCCGAATCTTGGTGAAAGTCATCTTTATGTAACTAGATTGTAGACTATTATTTAATACCACTACCCATTAAGGTTTTCTAGCAATAATTTGTGCAACAGCTTGTTGGTTTTCTCCGGTATCAGAGGTTTTTAACCCTTCAAAACTATGCAAAATTTCCCAACCGCTAAAATAGCTCGCCAACTCTCCTTTTTTTAATAAGAAGTCAGGATTTTTAGGGCGGCCAAATTCCGCTTGCTGCTCAGTAAACGTTTCGTAAATAACCAGTCCGTTAGGTATAACTGCCGCTTTTATTTTATCAATTAGCGGCCGATGTAAGTAACGAAAAACCATTATTGCACCGAAGCTATTTTCAGTAAGGTGATTGAAAGCTGTTTGTTCGAAATCAACCTGCCAAAAGAAAGCGAGAGTAGAATCGAGCATTTGTTTGTCATTATTAATGGTTTGTTCAATATCTAATAAAGGTTGCTCTTTTATATCAGCAAAAGTTGTTGCCAGCTTATTTTTCAGGCAAAACAAACCATTTCGTCCACTACCACAAGCAAGGTCTAATATAGGCCGCTGACAAGACAATGTTTTGAGCTCACGGATATACGGTTGTAATAACGATGAATGCATTGTTTTTCACTTTCTGTCGAGAAATAAAAAAGGCTGCAAATATACTTTGCAGCCTTCCTAATTTAATACCAAACGCTATTTTTCTTATTCGAACTTCACTTAAAACTGAGAAACTGGCGTAGCTATCGTTTTACGCGTAATCGTTGCATCTACTTTAAGTGCTTCAACAAAGCTTTGGTAAGCCGATTGAGCAAGTTGTTGTGTCTGTTGTTGAGCCAATCTTGGGTCAACAGATTTCTCAACGGTACTTGTTGTCACCGCTTGCACTTCTAATAGCGCTAAATCACCGTTATTTAAAGTCACTGTCGTTGCAGAAATCATACCTTCACTTGGGTGAGGTAATTTAAAGGCTTCGCGACTTAAACTTGCATCAATATCATTACCGGTACGTGAAACATCAGCCTTTTCAATAAACGTTGCATTAATCGCTAATAATTCATCAGCGATATCATTGCCCGCTTTAAATGAAACTAATAATGAGTCAGCCGTTGTTTGTGCCTTTTCGGTTGCTTTATCCGCAAGTAATGTTGTACGAATTTGAGTGCTAACTTCACTCAGTGCTTTAACTTCAGCTGCTTGATATTCTTCTAAACGAATAACAATAGATAAAGAATCACTCACTTCAATAATGTCTGAGTTTAAATTCTCATGCAGAACTAAGTCAGAAAAAGCGGCTTTAATTGCTTTTGGATTATTAAATGGTGCGATATTGCCATATTTACTTAACCAGTCGGTTGTGATTACGGTCGCATTAATTGCACCTGCAGCGTCATCTAAGCTGTCAGGGAATTCAAAACTTAATCGCGCCATTTCCTGTTGTAATTCAAAAAACTTGTCTTGCGCTTTTTCGTTACTTACAGTTTCTTGTAATTCTTCTTTCACATCAGCAAAGCTTTGTACTTTTTCTGCTTTTAAATCAGTTAATTTTATAAGATGAAAACCAAATTCAGTTCTAACGATATTGCTGACACTATTAATTTCAGTTAATGCAAAAGCGCCTTCGTCAAACTCATCGCCCATAGCACCACGTTCAATCCAGTCTAAATCACCGCCATTTTCACCGCTAAAGGTATCTGCTGAGTTTTCTTTAGCTAAGGTAGCAAAGTCTTCACCGGCATTAACACGTACTAATAAAGCATCTGCTTGTGCTTGTGCGGCATCTTCATCATCACCAAATTCAACTAAAATATGTGCAACTCTGCGTTGTTCTTCTTCACGAAAGCTGGCGATGTTTTCTTCGTAGTAAGCTTTTATGTCAGCTTCTGTTAATTCAACAGTTTTAGCAATATCATTAACATCAAGCGCAATGTAGTTTAGTTTAACTTTTTCTTGGTTTTCAAAACGCGCTTGGTTTGCGACATAATATTGATTAACTTCATCATCGGTTAAGACGATGTCAGCTTTAAACTGTTCTGCGTTAATAGTTGCATAACGAATATTACGTTTTTGATCTTGCAATGCGCTCATTAACTTTTCTTGATAGGGTAAGTTAAATTCACTTGCCAGTAATGCTTGTGTTAACTGACGACGTGTCATTTCTACACGTAGGTAATCACGAAAATCTGATGATTGATAAAAACCTGCTTGGTTGATAATAGCTAAATAGCGATTATTATCAAAGACACCGTCAACTTGAAATTCAGTCATGGTACGAATAGTCTTTTTGATGCGTTCATCTGATACGCGAATAGACATATTAACCGTACTTTGATCAACGAGAGTTTCGTTAATCAGGTTATCTAATACACCATTGCGGAAATTTGCCATGTAGTTTTCGTCTGCAGACAAAGTTTCAAACATATCACCAAACTGTTGAGCCATACGATTACGCTGTGCTTGGTATGCTTTATTAAAAGCATTTTGTGATATTTTTTCACCATTAACGTCAGCAACAGACGTATCTACTGAGTTAGTATAACTACCAATTCCCGCCAAAGCGAAAGTTAAGATAACCAAACCTAATATGGATTTTGCAATCCATCCTTGTGAACCTTCTCGAATATTTTCTAACATCTTTTTCTCAATTTATTACGACAGATAATTCTTTGCTCGCGATTCTATCAGAAGCATCACTGACCTTGAAGTAGCAGACGGTAATTTAATTATTTTTATAGCCACAAAAATGAAAAAACCACCTTTACGGTGGTCTTTTACATATACTTTCTAACGTTTTAATTAAACGTTACAAGCATCTTTTAATGCTTTACCAGCTTTGAATGCTGGGATTTTAGCTGCAGCGATTTGAATAGTTGCACCCGTTTGTGGGTTGCGGCCTGTGCGTGCTGCACGGTCACGTACTGAGAAAGTACCAAAACCAACTAGAGCTACTTGCTCACCACTTTTTAATTCTTCTGTAACAGCATCAATAAATGAATCTAATGCACGACCAGCAGCAGCTTTAGAGATATCTGCACCGGCAGCGATTTTTTCGATTAGTTGAGATTTGTTCACAAGTATTCCCCTTCAATTGTTATTATTCAGCGCTATCATTTGTTTAAGCGTCCTGCGAAAGCTTTTATATCAAGCTTCTTTTTGAACATCAAGCACTGTGTTTAAGAAAATAAAAATTTATTATTTAATTTTTAACTTAGCCAAACCCTATGTATACATTGGGGTCTAGCGTTATCAGCGTCATTAATCTAACACAGTTTCAGCGTTTGCAAAGCACTAATTACTGTTTTTCGTTATTTTTTTACAGTTTTTGACGATTTTCACCATCATTTATCAAAAAAACAGCAGTTTATCTAGTCTAAGCACCCAGTTGAAACTTTTCGACAGGGTGTTCTAAGGCAATTTTTAGCACTTCATCAATCCACTTAACTGGGTGAATAGCAAGCTCCCCTTTGACGTTGTCAGGAATTTCTTCCAGATCTCGTTCGTTATCTTTTGGAATAATGACCGTTTTAATGCCACCGCGATGTGCAGCCAATAATTTTTCTTTTAAACCACCGATTGGCAGTACTTCACCACGAAGCGTAATTTCACCTGTCATGGCAACATCAGCTTTTACAGGATTTCCTGTCAAACTAGAAACTAATGCAGTACACATACCTACACCTGCGCTTGGACCATCTTTTGGTGTAGCACCTTCAGGAACATGGACATGGATATCACGTTTTTCATGAAAATCTTCATTGATACGTAGTTTTTCAGTTCGGCTTCTTACAACAGTCATAGCAGCTTGAATAGACTCTTGCATGACATCACCTAATGAACCGGTATAAGTTAACTTCCCTTTACCTGGTACAGAGGCAGTTTCTATAGTGAGTAACTCACCACCTACTGATGTCCATGCTAAACCAGTCACTTGGCCAATACGGTTTTGATTCTCAGCTTTACCATAGTCGAAACGTTGAACACCCAGAAATTCAGATAAGTTATCTTGGTTGATCGTCACTTTTTTCAAAGATTTGTCTAGCAAAATAGCTTTTACCGCTTTACGGCATAGTTTTGAAATTTCACGTTCTAAGCTACGAACACCAGCTTCACGCGTGTAATAACGGATAATGCCCATAATAGCGCTATCTTCAATGGATATTTCTTTATCTTTTAAACCGTTACGGCCTATTTGTTTGTCCAATAAATGATCTTTAGCAATATTAAGTTTCTCGTCTTCGGTGTATCCCGATAAACGAATTACTTCCATACGGTCTAATAATGGCCCTGGGATGTCCATGCTATTCGATGTAGCAACAAACATTACATCAGATAAGTCATAGTCAACTTCAAGATAATGATCGTTAAAACTGCTGTTTTGCTCAGGATCTAACACTTCCAATAAAGCAGAGGCTGGATCGCCACGCATATCTGACGCCATTTTGTCTATTTCATCTAACAAAAACAGTGGGTTTTTAACACCAGCTTTCGCTATTTTTTGTATTAGCTTACCTGGTAATGAACCAATATAAGTACGACGATGACCGCGAATTTCAGCTTCATCACGCACACCGCCTAAAGCCATACGGACATATTTCCGACCCGTTGCTTTAGCAATTGATTGCCCAAGAGAAGTTTTACCAACCCCTGGAGGTCCAACTAAACAAAGAATGGGTCCTTTTAATTGGCTAACACGTTGTTGAACGGCCAAGTATTCTAAAATGCGTTCCTTAACTTTATCTAATCCGTAATGATCTTTGTCTAGTGTTTCTTGAGCTAGCTTTAAGTTACGTTTTAATTTGCTACGCTTTTTCCATGGCACACTTATCATCCAATCAATGTACGAGCGCACAACGGTAGCTTCTGCTGACATGGGTGACATCATTTTTAGTTTTTTAACTTCAGACAATGTTTTTTCTTTAGCATCAGCTGGCATTTGAGCTTCATCGATTTGTTTTTCTATCTGCTCAATTTCATTACTGCCGTCTTCATCGTCACCTAATTCTTTTTGAATAGCTTTCATCTGCTCATTCAAATAGTACTCACGTTGACTTTTTTCCATTTGCTTTTTGACACGAGTGCGAATTTTCTTTTCAACTTGCAATATGTCTATTTCGCCTTCCATTAATGCCATCAGGTATTCAAGACGTTGAGCAACATTTTTAATTTCAAGTACTTTTTGTTTTTCGGCTAATTTTAATGGCATATGCGCAGCCATGGTATCAGCCAGTTGTTCTGCGTCATCAATACCTGAAACTGAGGTAAGTACTTCTGGAGGGATTTTTTTATTAAGTTTTACATAGCCCTCAAATTGTGAAATAGCCGAACGTACTAACGCTTCACAGTCATCTTCGTCAACTGTTTCTATATCTAAAAACTCAATATCAGCGGTAAAGAATTCCTCAGTTTCAACAAACTGAAGTATTTCTGCACGGCGAACACCTTCAACTAATACTTTGACAGTACCGTCTGGCAATTTCAGCATTTGTAAAATGGTTGCTATGGTGCCCGCTTGATAAACATCGTCAGCCGTTGGATCGTCAACTGCTGCATCTTTTTGAGCAACAAGGAAAACTTGCTTGTCGTGCTCCATAGCTATATCTAAACAGCGAATAGACTTTTCACGACCTACAAATAATGGGATCACCATTTGGGGATATACAACAACGTCGCGCAAGGCTAGAACGGGAATTTCATTGATACCAGATAACTCTTCGGTCATAGGTTACTCTCTCGAAAATCAGTAAGGAAAAATTGTAGTTAAAAAGTATATGGGGATTTTAGTAAAGCTTTCAACGCATAGACAAAAAAAAAGAGTTAAATGACAAACGTCAAATAACTCTTTTTATAGAAACAGACAAGTATTTAGCAGGAATAACTATTCGCTAGCCACTTTTTCTTGCGGTGCTTCATAGATAATAATCGGTTTAGATTCACCTTTTATTACGGTCTCATCAACAACCACTTTTATAGCGTGATCTATTGACGGCAGTTCGTACATCGTATCAAGTAAGACACTTTCAACAATTGAGCGTAAACCACGAGCACCAGTTTTTCGTATCATTGCTTTATGCGCAATAGCAATAAGTGCATCTTTTCTAAACTCTAATTCAACATTTTCCATATCAAACAAAGCGCCAAACTGCTTAGTTAACGCATTTTTAGGCTCTTGTAATATTTGAATTAACGCTTCTTCATCAAGTTCAGTCAATGTTGCCACAACAGGTAAACGTCCGATGAATTCAGGAATTAAACCATATTTAATAAGATCTTCAGGTTCTACATCTTGTAAGTGCTGCGTTAACGTTTTCTTACTGTCTTTACCACGAACTTCCGCGCCAAAACCAATTCCGGCTCCAGTATGAGAACGTTGTTCGACCACTTTATCTAAACCAGCAAAAGCGCCGCCACAAATAAATAATATTTTAGAGGTATCGACTTGCAAAAACTCTTGTTGGGGATGCTTACGCCCACCTTGTGGAGGAACTGAAGCAATTGTACCTTCAATAAGCTTTAACAATGCTTGTTGAACACCTTCACCTGAAACATCACGAGTGATTGATGGATTGTCTGATTTACGTGAAATCTTATCAATTTCATCGATGTAGACAATACCACGTTGTGCTTTTTCAACATCGTAATCACATTTTTGCAGCAACTTTTGAATGATATTTTCAACATCTTCACCTACATAACCTGCTTCAGTTAATGTAGTGGCATCAGCCATTGTAAATGGCACATCGAGTAAACGCGCTAACGTTTCAGCAAGTAAGGTTTTACCACTACCTGTTGGTCCAATAAGTAAAATATTACTTTTACTTAATTCAATGCCATTGTGAGAGTCACCATTACGTAAACGTTTATAATGATTATAAACAGCTACCGCTAATACTTTTTTTGCGTGATCTTGACCAATAACGTAGTCATCTAAACTTTCACGGATCTCAATCGGTGTTGGTAAGCTTTCTTTGTCATCTTTCGGGGAAATTTCTTTTATTTCTTCACGAATAATATCGTTACACAGTTCAACACATTCATCACAAACAAATACTGAAGGACCAGCAATAAGTTTGCGAACTTCATGTTGGCTTTTGCCACAAAACGAACAATACAAAAGCTTGCCGTTATCACCGTCACCTTTTTTAATATCGGTCATACGGAACCTCTAATTCTTTTAATTTCTAATACAGATACTGTTAAGTATTTCATAAATTACGTAGATCACAATGTTATTCACAAACTTGTGACATTATTTATCTAGTCTTTCCTTTAATATGGAGTCAACCAAACCATATTCAACCGCACTTTCTGCACTTAAGAAATTATCTCTGTCAGTATCTTGAGAAACCTTTTCTAATGTCTGGCCGGTATGCTCAGCCATTAAACGGTTTAACTTATCTTTGATATAAAGAATTTCTTTGGCATGTATTTCAAAATCAGAAGCTTGACCTTGAAAACCACCCAGTGGCTGATGAATCATCACACGAGCATTAGGTAAACAGTAACGTTTACCTTTTTCTCCGCCTGATAATAAGAATGCCCCCATGCTTGCTGCTTGACCAATACAAACCGTACTAATATTTGGCTTGATAAACTTCATGGTATCGTAAATTGCCATACCCGCGGTAACCGAACCGCCTGGTGAATTTATGTATAAAAAAATATCTTTTTCTGGGCTTTCTGATTCAAGGAACAATAGCTGAGCAACAATTAAGTTCGCCATATGATCTTCAACTTGACCACACAAGAAAATAACGCGCTCTTTTAAAAGTCTAGAATAAATATCGTATGAGCGTTCACCTTTTGGTGTTTGCTCAACAACCATTGGTACTAAAGCGCTTTCGGTAATACTTGTGATATTTTGAGAATTATTGTGAGAAGTAAACAACTATATTTCCTTTTTATATAAAAAAATGGCTCGTATGTCCCCATACCAGCCATTTAAGCGATTGCTTGACATAATGTCAATCTAAAAGGTCACCCAATTTAAATTTGTTTCAATAAAATGCTACAAATTTAATCAATCGGTGCATTCCAAGCCTATTAAGTTTGTTCACACTGAGTGAGAAGAAGCTTATTAGGTTTGGTATTATTTACCTTCTGGATTCATAATATCTTTGAAGCTAGCTTTCTTACTGTTAACTTTTGCGCTTTCAAGCAACAATTCAACAGCTTGCTCTTCTAATGCAACATTTTGCATTTGTTGATTAAGCTCTTTATTTGTTGCGTAGTACTCAATAACTTCTTTTGGATCTTCGTAAGCAGATGCAGCAGATGCAATTAATTCGTTAACTTTACTTTCGTCAACTTTTAATTCATTAACTTTGATGACTTCACCAAGTAACAAACCAACTTTTACACGACGTTTAGCTTGTTCTTCGAACATATCAGCTGGCAGCTCAGGCATGTTTGCTGGATCCATTTGACCTGCAAAACGTTGCATTGCTTGCTTACGTAATACTTCAATTTCTTGTGCAATTAATGCTTTAGGAATTTCAACATCGTTAGCTTCTAATAATCCTGCAATAACTTGCTCTTTAACTTTTGCTTTTACAGCTTGAGTTAATTCACGTGTCATATTTGTGCTTACTTCAGTACGTAAAGCTTCAACGCCGCCGTCTTCAACACCAAATAACTTAGCAAAATCAGCATCAATTGTTGGTAAGACTGGACCTTCAGTTTTATGAATAGTGATATCAAACTGAGCTTCTTTACCTTTAAGGTTTTCAGCATGGTAATCTTCAGGGAAAGTAACTTTAATTGTTTTTTCTTCGCCTACTTTCATACCGGTAATTTCTTTTTCAAAACCAGGAATCATGCGGCCAGCGCCTAATTCAAGTTCGAAATCTTTGGCTTCACCGCCTTCAAAAATTTCACCGTCAACACGGCCAGTAAAATCTAATGTAAGCTTGTCGCCAGTTTTAGTTTTACGTTTGTTTTCTTTCCATGTTTTATGTTGATTTTGTAATGTAGTGAACATTTCATCTAAATCAGCATCTGTAACTTCAACATTAGGTTTTTCAACTTCAATTGAATCTAAGCCTGTTAACACAACCTCTGGATAAACTTCAAAAGTTGCTTCAAATTCTAAGGCTTTGCCATCTTCATTGCTTTTAGCAATAAAGCTTGGACGGCCAGCAGGGTTCATTTTCTCTGCAACAATAGCGTCAACAAAGTTACGTTGCATTAATTCACCAGCAACTTCTTGACGAACTGATTGACCGTAACGCTTTTGAATTACAGACACAGGAACTTTACCTGGACGGAAACCATTTATACGTTGGGTTTTTCCGATGTGACGAAGACGATTCTTAACTTCTACATCTACTGATTCTGCAGGAACAGAAATAGTTATCTTACGTTCCAAACCTTGTGTAGTCTCTACTGAAACTTGCATTTTAATACCTCAAAACTTAGCGTTTTATTAACGCTTTCAATAACACAACTACTTCACAGCTTAATTTAGCCAAAGAGTGTGACGTTTGTAGCTCTATAACCAATGCTACAGAAGCCCGATAAATCCAAGTGAATACCAATTATAATAAGCTTGGTACAACCTAAATTTTAAAATAATGACGCGAAATTATAGCGATGCTTTATATAAGAGTCGACCCCTTAATTGCGTTATTTTTGACTTATTTTCAAAAAAAGCTAAAAAAAAGCTAAAAATGGCGTATAACGACTTAATTCCAGAGAAATAAATAGAAAGGTAGAAAGATTATAAAATAATTTTTTTGAACTTTAATGATGAGGTGGAGATAGAAGATTAACTGTATTTGGAGTATTTAAAAGAAAGAAGTGGTCGGTGATGCAAGATTCGAACTTGCGACCCCTTGGACCCAAACCAAGTGCGCTACCAAGCTGCGCTAATCACCGACATTTTCTACTTTATTACAATATTCACACCACATTTTTTGAGAAAAAATGGGGTGGCTAAAGGGACTTGAACCCTCGACAACCGGAATCACAATCCGGGGCTCTACCAACTGAGCTATAGCCACCATTGTAAATACTGTATGGTACGCCCTGCAGGAGTCGAACCTGCGACCCACGCCTTAGAAGGGCGTTGCTCTATCCAGCTGAGCTAAGGGCGCATTAACCTACAGAATTTCTTTTTTATTTATTAAGTTAATAATTAAAAAAGTGGTCGGTGATGCAAGATTCGAACTTGCGACCCCTTGGACCCAAACCAAGTGCGCTACCAAGCTGCGCTAATCACCGATACCTACTGTGTTAAAAGCAACTAAAAACATGTCCCTTTCAACGGATGCGGATATTACCTAGTTGCCTGACCCCCGTCAAACCTTTTTTGCAAAAAAATAACTGCTTGCTCACTTTTAAGGCAAGACGCTTGATAATCGTCACTTATTGTCTATAAATATAACAAATACACAATTTTGAATACACCTTTCGATTGATAGATAAATTAATTGTACTTTTACCTATTTAATATATTGATTTATCCATTTAATAACTTTATTTGTCCATTAATTACCTAATAAAAGTACATTTATAGCAACAGGAACTACAACAGGCCCTATTTTTATGCGAAAATGGCGTCGTTTTTCATCATTTAACTAATTTAATCGAAATTATCATGACAGCAACTATTATAAACGGTAAATACATTGCTCAGCAGCTTAGGCTCTCAGTAAAAGAAAAAGTAGCACTACGCATCAAAAATGGCTTACGACCTCCTGGGCTTGCCGTAATATTAGTAGGCTCTGATCCTGCTTCACAAGTTTATGTTGGTAGTAAGCGTAAAGCTTGTGAAGAAGTCGGTTTCCTATCCCGCTCTTATGATCTTGAACCTACTACTACACAAGCTGAATTATTTACTTTAATTGATGAATTAAATAATGACGATAATATTGATGGAATTTTAGTTCAGTTACCTTTACCCGAAGGTTTAGATGCAAATTTAATTATCGAACATATTAACCCGCTTAAAGATGTTGATGGTTTTCATCCTTTTAATGTTGGTAAATTGGCACTTCGTCAGCCTGGTTTACGCCCTTGTACACCTAAGGGGATTATTACACTCATTGAATCTACTGGGGTCAAACCTCATGGTTTAGAAGCGGTAATTGTTGGCGCTTCTAATATAGTTGGCCGTCCAATGACCTTAGAGCTATTGCTTGCAGGATGTACGGTAACAACAACTCACCGATTTACTAAAAACCTTGAAGACAAAATACGCAACGCTGATTTATTAGTCGTTGCGGTAGGGAAGCCTGAATTCATTCCAGGGGAATGGATTAAAGCAGGCGCTATTGTTATAGATGTGGGTATTAACCGTTTAGACAGTGGCAAGCTCGTTGGAGATATTGGTTTTGATGTCGCTAAAACGAAAGCAGCGTATATTACCCCTGTTCCTGGTGGCGTTGGTCCTATGACTGTGGCGAGCTTAATTGAAAATACTTTAATCGCTTGTGAAGAGTTTCATTAAGTTATAGCCATTACAGTTCAATATACATCGTCACTCTTTGCCATCGACGTGCATGGAAGCACTAATGCAGTGTAGGCATGGATGCCTAGGAACTGCCATGGCACCGTGACATACCGTTCATCGACGTGCATGGATGCACTAATGCCTTGAAAGACAGGATGTCTGAGAAAGGCCTGAACATCGTCACTCTTTGCCATCGACGTGCATGGAAGCACTAATGCAGTGTAGGCATGGATGCCTAGGAACTGCCATGGCACCGTGACATACCGTTCATCCTGAACATAAAAAAAGACACGAATTAAACTTTCGTGTCTTTTATTAGGATTTGCTCAGTTAAAGTATAACGAGTTTAATGTTTAGCCTTTACGCCAAGTCGTTTTACCCGCACTGTCTTCAACTATAATACTCATCGCTGCTAACTTGTCACGGGCTTCATCTGCTAGTGCCCAGTTTTTACTTGCTCGGGCATCATTACGCTGCTTTATTAATGCTTCAACAACGACTACTTCATCGTTATCGCCTTCACCTTGTAGAAAGCTGGCTGGATTCAATTGTAATAAACCAATTATCTCACCTAAGGCTTTAAGGGTTGCAGCTAAATGTGGTGCTTTATCACTATTTTCATTTTTAGCAACATTCAACTCTTTTGCTAAATCAAACAATACCGCCAAAGCTTGTGGTGTATTAAAGTCATCATCCATTACTTTACAAAACTCAGCGACAAATGAATCTTTCTTATCTAAAACAAAGTCAGCCGGAAGTTCAACATCACGTAAAGCGGTATAAATACGCTCTAAGGCAGAACGTGCTTGGTCTAAGTTGTCAGTTGAATAATTCAGTTGGCTTCTATAATGACCTGATGTTAAGAAGAACCTTACCGTTTCAGCATCATATTTCTTTAACACATCACGAATCGTGAAAAAATTATTGAGTGACTTAGACATTTTTTCTTGATCGACTTGTACCATTCCGGTATGAATCCAATAATTCACATAGGGCGTATCAAGTGCACAACAGCTTTGTGCTACTTCATTTTCATGATGAGGAAACTGCAAATCTGAGCCTCCACCATGAATATCAAAATGATGACCTAGCTCTTTCGCATTCATTGCCGAACATTCTATATGCCAACCCGGGCGCCCTGCTCCCCATGGTGATTCCCAGCTCGGCTCACCCGGTTTTGCCGATTTCCATAAAACAAAATCTAATGGCGATCTTTTGCTTTCATCAACTTCAACACGAGAACCCGCTTGAAGTTGATCTAAGTTTTGACCACTTAGTTTTCCGTAATCTTTATAACTAGAAACATCAAATAATACATCGCCACTTGTGGCAACATAAGCATGCTCTTTTTCGACCAAGGTTACAGTCATGGCAATAATTTCATCCATGTGCGTAGTAACTCTTGGTTCAAGATCCGGGCGTTTTATGTTTAAGGCATCAAAGTCTTCGTGCATATAAGCAATGGTGCGCTCTGTTAATTGTTCTAGCGTTTCATTGTTTTCTTGGGCACGTTTAATTATTTTGTCTTCGACATCAGTAATGTTACGTACATAGTTAACGTCGTAACCAGTAAAGCGCAGGTAACTAGCAATATTGTCAAAACTAATATAGGTGCGACCGTGGCCAATATGACACAAGTCGTAAACCGTACAACCACAAACATACAAACCCACTTTACCAGCTTCAATTGGGGTAAAAATTTCCTTCTGACGGGTTAATGTATTGTATATCTGCAACATAGATTTTCTGACTCCGGTTAGTATTAAAATATTGGTAATGTGATAATAATAAAAATTCAATGAATTTTCGATAATTGTACCCGAACTCTGCGCTAGGGTCATTAGTTACCACCCATCAATTTACACTCTATAGCGATAAGTTTTCTTTACAGTTCTATCCTTTAGGTTACAATTCGCCCCATCAAAACTCATGAGTAAATAAAATGATCATATTAAAAACAAATTTAGGCGATATCAAGATTGAATTAAACGTTGATAAAGCGCCAAACACCGCTAAAAACTTTCAACAATATGTTGAAGATGGCTTTTACGACGGTACTATTTTTCATCGTGTGATCAAAGGTTTTATGGCACAAGGTGGTGGTTTCGCTTCAGGACTAGAAGAGAAAGATTCTCGCGAAACAATTAAAAACGAAGCAAACAATGGCTTAGGTAACAAACGCGGTACTCTAGCGATGGCTAGAACACAAGAGCCACATTCAGCGTCTGCTCAGTTTTTCATCAATTTAGGCGACAACGACTTTTTAGACTTTAAAAGTGAATCTGTTGAAGGTTGGGGTTACTGTGTTTTTGCTGAAGTTGTTGAAGGCATGGACATTGTTGATAAAATGACTTTAGTTGACACTGGTCGCATGGGCGGTCATGACGATGTTCCAAAAGAAGAAATTATCATTGAATCAGCAATTGTTGAATAATTAACGTCAATGACCAAGATGATAAAAGATGAGTCGGTTACTTACTTTATCGCCGACTTACATTTAGCACAAAACAGGCCTGATATAACGGCCTGTTTTTTGTCGTTCCTTAAAAATGATGCTCCTAAAGCAGAAAAACTTTATATATTGGGCGACTTATTTGAATACTGGATTGGCGATGATGACAAGAACGTTTTCGTGCTCGAAGTTGCAAGCGCGCTCAAAGTACTGAGTCAGTCAGGTACCAAACTATACTACATTCACGGCAATCGCGATTTCCTATTAGGGGAACGCTACGCTCAAGCCTGTGGTATGAAATTATTACCCGAACTAGACGTTATCGACCTATATGGCAAAGATGTTGTGATTATGCACGGTGATACCTTATGTACTCGTGATATCGCCTATCAAGCTTTTAGAAAAAAATCTCGTTCTTGGTGGTGGCAAGCCATAGTTAAAAGTTTACCTCTTTTTGTCCGAAAGCAGATTGCGGAGAATTACCGAAAAAAAAGCGCCAGCGCTACAGCAATGAAATCACAAGAGATAATGGATGTCACTGAAAGTGAAGTTATTGCACAACTTGAGTTACACCACAGTCAGTTACTGATCCACGGGCATACTCATCGTCCACACGTGCATGATATACAAGCAAATAATGCTTTTGCACAGCGCATTGTTTTAGGCGATTGGTATGAACAAGGTGCTTGGTTAAAAGTGACTAAGCAAAGTATCGAACTACTTTCCCAACCGTTTCAACCTCACTAAAAGTTTACTCGCCATGACAATTGATATGTTTAGAGCTATTGGCTCTAAACTGAAACATAAAAGTTTATAAAACAATCACATTTTCATGCTTTTACATTGAGTTTAGTTTTAGTTAACTGGTATTATGTACAAAAAGTTATAGGAGAATATAATGCAGGGAAGTTTTCATCAAGTCGTTAAAATAAGTGATGAAGCGAGACAATTAATGCTTTGTCATGCTATTGCACCGACACCAACAAATTATTCAGTCATTTATTGGTACTTCTCCAAAGAAAACTTAGCCTTAACCCAAAAAATAGATTTGCAATTAGCAACTTGTGATCCGCTAGATGCGTATTTCCTGAATGAGGTTTATACTGAATTTTTATCGAACACGCAGCAAATTGAAAAAAACCTATTAACTCCCTTTGAACAAACACTCAGTGGCACGCTAGCACAACTTGATAATCAAGTATCTAGCGAGGAAGAAGCGTTAAGTAATCTAGCCAAAATTGGTCAAGCCCTAACCCGTTTAGGTGAGTATAAACCTTTACAGAGTATTATTACTTTTTTACTAAATGCTGTAGACCAGTCTAAAGACCAGCACAAGTCTTTATCAAATGAACTCTATAAAGCTTGTCAAGAAGTAACTCAACTGAAAGATAAACTAGAAAAATCTCGTCAAGAAGCATTAGTTGATACGTTAACAGGGCTATTAAATCGACGCGGTTGCGAACTAAAACTCCAAAGATTGTCACTCAATGATATGCATTCATCTTTAGTTATCGATATAGATCACTTTAAAAAAGTGAATGACTCTTTCGGCCATAGTATTGGTGATAAAGTGATTCAACTTGTCGCTGATGTGATCAAAGAAAATGTTACCGATGCTGATATCCCGGTACGATATGGTGGTGAAGAATTCGTGGTGGTTTTTTCAAATAAATCGCAAAAATTTGCTCATACCATTGCTGAAAAAATCCGTATAGCTATTTCAAAGCTAAAATTAGTACAACGCCAAACAAATACTATTCTTCCTCCAATAACCGTTTCTATTGGTATTGCCCAGTTGCAAAAAAATATGGCTTGGTCAACATTATTCAATAATGCTGACGAAGCCTTATATCAAGCTAAAGGCTCAGGCAGAAACCGTTGTGTTTTATCAAGCAAACACATTGGTTCAACACTAGAGCGTAGTTACTAAAGTTAGGCCGTTTTTGCTGGTAAACCGCTATGAAATTTAAAATCATTATCTGAACTTAGTATCAATTGTGCTTCAACTTCAGCAAAGTGCTTCACTCGCTCTGAAATATCTTTGCCAGCAATCTCCGTTGCTAAGGTTAAATAATCTTGATAATGCCTAGCTTCTGAGCGTAATAAAGAAATATAAAAGTCCCCCAACCTTTTATCGACATGGGGCGCTATTTTAGCAAAACGTTCACACGACCTTGCCTCAATAAAAGCACCGACAATTAATTTATCTACCATTGCATCTGGCTCGAAAGATTTTACATGTCGTAATAATCCTTTAGCATATCGACACGGTGTAATACTGCGATATTCAATACCGTATTCGTCCATTATTTCTAAGACTTGATAAAAGTGATGTAATTCTTCTTTTATTAATAAGACCATTTTATCAATCAGATCTTGTCCATGAGCTGAGCCAGACTTAGGGACTATCGCTTTAGTTAACTTGTTTTTATCAGGTAACGTACGCCAGTCTCCCTGTCGTTTGTAAATTAATTGCTCAAAGGGTTGCAGCCATACTAACAATGCATCACTACTTTCTTTGTCGATAGCATATTTTCGGATCAAAAACATAGCTGACTGAGCAGCTTTCAGCTCACACACGAGATGATCAATTAATAAAATAGATAAGTTTTCTTTTTTTACCGCTTCATCGATCCAAGCTTGAGGAGTTTCACATTTTAAAAAAGATAAGATGGGTGATAATAATTTTGTCGTCGACATTGTCTGAGGTTCTTAGTTATGGATACCAGATGATTATTGATTTTATCATAACCTTATTAATAATTACGCGGCTATTTACATAGAAAATTAAATTCCAAATAATATTTACTATTATAGATTCTACTTTAGCTATTACTGTCAAAAAACAGTCTGCTTTTATGAATCAAAATCCCCCCACCAAACACCTAGTTAAATACCAAAGAAAACAATTTTTATAGCGTAATGTGGCCCCCAAGTTATCCATATGATTTACGCGCTACCTTTATAAATAGTGCCTTAAGCAATTTTGTAATATGACTATTATGTGCATAACTATACAAAATATAGTCACAACATTAACGTCTGGTTAGTATCCCGTGATCTCGGCATAGCCTTTACCATTAAAACCACCGGTGGCTTTGATTCGACCTTCCCAATAGGGAATAGTTAATTGATTGCGCGAATCTTTGGTGATGCTTTCCATAATAATGGCTGGGCTATTAGGTAATTCAACCTGCCACTTACTTGGATACTCGCGGTTATTTAATGTCACGGTTTCAATGACAGATAGCTTAATATCTTCTTTTGGAATATCAACTGTTTCACCATTGGCCGCTATGCGAGTTCCACGACAATAGTCATAACGGTTCTCATTACCTCGAATGCAAAACAGCATGAGTCCGCGCTTTACTGATGGAGTGTCTGATTGAGTGTCCGATTGAGAGTCAACTAGGCTGAACCAGTCCCAACCGAGTTGTTCCTTATCGAGTAAACTAGCGGACCATTCTCTGTCATACCACGCATTACCTATGACTTTATAGGTTTTGCCAGCAAAAGTTAGACTGCCTTTTACCTGTAAAAATGGATAACTAAAATAATAAGATGCATGACCACTTTGTGTTTTTTGGCTGTAACCCTTGTCGCCATGTAATGTTATTGGGCTGTCATCGAGTATTAACTCAATTTCGTAATTTTCATGTGCTGCCGTTAGCTGCAGTGGCAAAAATTCATTCTTGATACTGCTTAATTGCCAATTATCAATACGGGCACTAAACGGCAAGCTAGTCACCTTAGCTTGGTTTGCTCGTGAAAAACGTTCAAACGCAACATGGTCTTGTTTGTTCTGCATGGCAAAATGGGCAAAATAAAGATGGTTATCCCACCATTTTGACTCAACTTTACTCGGCATTAATGTGCGAAATAGTGTCCATTGAACACCGAAAGTTTCGCCAGTGTCACTTTGTAAATTAGCGGTTAAATACCACCATTCAATACCTTGTTCAGCATGAATACCATGATCCTTTGGGAAGTCTAATGCAGTACCCCTTGTTACTGGTTCGCCAATGGCCACTTGCAAACTAGCCGGTGTTGGTTTTTGCTTCGCAGGCTGACAAGCGCACAGTACAAAAGCCAATGACATCAAAACACACCAAAGGAGTGATGACTTTTTCAGTATTCGACTTTCTATCACGAGATCACAGCTCCTTGCTTTCTAAGTTTGTTAATTTTCGAATAGGTAAATATGCACACAAAACCGATACAACAATCAAGGTTAGACAGGTTAAAAATAAACTGGGTAAATCTAAACTAAAGTGAATGGTCCAGCCAAACGCAATCGGCATGACAAACTTCAATAACGCAAAGCCAAGTGCAAAGCCAAGCGGGACAGCAAATAATGCGGTAAATAACACCACACCTGCGGTTTGTAGCAGTTTCATGGTTAATAATTGTTGCTGTGTTACGCCTAAGTTACGTAATATGGTCAATTGCTTTAATTGGTTAACACTTAAACTTAACAGGCTGGTACACAGGCTTAGCAATGCAATGGCGAGGATAAAACCATTCAGTGCTTTGGTAACGACAAAGGTGTCTTCAAACAAAGCATTGGCAATTTTTTTAAAGCGTTTATTGGCTAAAATTTTTGTGCTGTCTTGTTTAAACTCGTTAATTAAACGCTCGCTAAAGGCAGCAACGCTAGTACTATTTTTTAGGCGAATGGAATAACCAAAAGTTTCACTGTTTAACTCCGCTGTTTTTTGCCGTTCTTCCAGCGTGAGTAACGAAATACTTGGGTTACCATAATCATAAAAAAAACCTGTTATACGACAGCTAAATTTAGTTGAGTTTTGCTCAAATACCATCACATTATTTAACGAAAAACCAAATTTAATTTTACTTTGTTCATTGGCCAAACAACCTTTATCCGTGAAGTTTTTAGCACTAATGGGTAAAGCTGATATCAGCGAAATATGCTGATAATGTGCAAAGTTTTCACCAAAGCTTGCAAGGTGCGCAGGAATATTTTTTACCTTGCCATCGCTTTGCATATAAATGCTTAATTTCTCAACTTCAGGCAAGTTCACGAGCGTTTGCCTTAAGCTACTATCGAGCTTATCGGAACGTAAATAAATATCCGCACTTAATTGCTTTTCAAGGTGAGCATTTAATGTATGACTAAAGCTTTTCACCATAATTTGCATTCCTATAGCACTACCAAGGGCGACTAAGATTGCAATAATGGCAATATGGAGGTCTTTTATATGAAATCGCGTATCCGCATGAAGCCACTGTGTTAACGGATTAGTCATGGTGACAGGTATTGAAACCACACCGGAAAGTGCTTTAGGCACGAGCAAAATAAACAACATCAAAAGGGTAAAACACAAGAGTAAAGCTTGGTATTCGTTCGATGCATAGTTAAGTAGCCAGATTAACCCCGCGAATGAACTGGCCAATAAGCCGTAAAATATAAGTTGCACTTTATTGGCAACTTGCTTGGCTTGCGCAAAAAATATCACCGCTAACGCAGATATATTAAGAGTAAAACCCAATAATACATTTGACCATTGCCAATTAATAACAAGTGCTTTATCGAGTTGATATAGTCCCACCAAAGTTCGATTGACATCAAGTACTAAGGCATTGGCAATTAAATAACCTCCTAAGGTACCTAAAAGTGCAGTACAAACACTCACCAGAATAAGTTCAATCGCAAGGCTCAGTTGAATATTTAGTTTAGTGCAGCCTAATAACTGCATTTGGTCTAATAACTTTCTTCGTGCGGTTAAGGTGAGTTTTATTGCGTTAAAACTTAAAAATGCAGCAACAATATAGCCGAGCATGGCAAGTGCCGTAAGATTAAAAAAGAACGCTTCTGACAAAATATCAAATGCTTGTTGCTGCGAATCAATGAGCTGTGCTTGTCCCACAATCAGTTGTTTTATTTTTAATAATTGTTGCTCGGTAACATGCGAGAGCTCAATAAAACTGAGCTGCCCTTTCGCATCTAATAAATAATCAGCATTGGCAAGGTCGGTAATTGCCCATAGCCCAATACCATCGGCCCAGCTAATGTCTGGTTGATGTTGGCCATTTTTGAGCACAAATTGCGCTTGGCTACCCGCTTTTGTGTAAATGCGTTCAGCAAATTGCGAGTCGACTAATAAGCTAGCAAGGGAAAAGTTTGGGGGCGTTTTACCTGCATTTTCATCGCTTTGTTGGTACTGCGTGTTGTTTAACCACAATAAGGTATCCACTCCTTGAATGGCAAGTGTTTGCCCTTTATTGGTTGTTAATTTACCGCGCAAAACAGGTTGCGCATTTATAAAACCATGCTGGCGTAAACTGAGCCATACATTACCATCAATATAGTATTTTCCCGTCAGTGGTTTAATTAAATGAGTGACGGGATTATTGATTAACGCTGAGGAATTTTGATAGCGGGTATTGGCTTCTTGATTAAGCCCGGAAATTGCGGTGAGTAATGCACTACCTAAGCTAAATCCTAGAAAAAACAAGGCCATTAACCAAGGGTGTCTTCGATAAAACGCTAAATGAGTGGCTAGAATCAGTTTGATTTCATTAGTGAAATTAGTCAAAACAGCCGTCTCTTAGCACTTTAACCTGATCAAAGTAATCCGTTAATTGGTGACTATGCGTCACCATGACTAGGTTGATTTGTCGCTCACTGCATAATTCGGTAAGTAGTTTAACCACTTGGTGCGAGCGCTTTTGATCTAAGTTGCCGGTCGGTTCGTCGGCAAAAATAATCTGAGGTTTATTAACTAAGGCTCTGGCGATGCCGACTCTTTGTTGTTCGCCACCGGACAGTTGATGAGGTAATGCATCGAGCTTGTTTTGCAGCCCTAGTTCATTGACGAGATGATCAAATTCATTAGCCGCTTGCTTTGGATAATTTAATTTGTGCTGAAATAAAATATTTTGCTTTACGGTTAAACAATCAAGCAATTGATAATGCTGAAATATTAGTCCTATTTTACGGCGATAAAGCGCGAGTTCTGTTTCATTAAGCGATGAGAGTTCTTGATTATTAACACTTAGCGAACCGCTATCTGCTTGCAGCAGGCCCGCTAAAATATGCAAAAAAGTGGTTTTACCCGATCCACTATCACCAAGTAAGGCAAGGTGTTGTGCTGCAGGTACAGACAAATTAAGCTGATTTAAAATGTTTTGTTTGTTACCGCCATCATTACGGCTAAAACACAAATCTTTTACTTCAATCACGTTAACTCCTTGTTAGTGTATGTCATTTTAGCGTAACAACACTCGCGAAACCACCATAAAATATATCGCTTAATAAGTTGGCATGACACCATTTATTTAGGGCTATTGTTACTGCTAACTAATTTATGAAACTCATGAGATCAATCATTATTAGTTGGGTTTGTGCTTGTTTGTTATATTGATGGCTGCATTTTAATGTTTTCAAGCGTCTATATTTATCGGTGAGTGGAGTTTTTTTTATCATCACTGCCTAGTTTACGCTTAGCCAAAGGAGTGAACCTTAGACAATAACTGCACCTATTATTTACTTCTAAAAACTGAGTTGCACATATTTCTATATAGCTCAGATACCAGAAGAGCAATTAATAAAATAGATAACAACTTTACTTTCATGATTGTCCGCTGTCCGAACTTCCCTAATATCGGACACAAGTCTACTGTCCGCGGACAGAAATAACCTTAACAGCACTTTAAAGTTTAATAGAAAATTCAATTACTTACGACTAGAATTCAAGTTGGCACATAAGCTGCTCTATTGAGGGTAACTGTACACGTTATTGGAATAAGAGATGATAAAAGATACCAGCCAGCAAGACCTAGCGATTAAACCACAAAATTCTAAGTTTACACGGGCCACTTTAATGGCATTAGTTACGGTAGCAGCATTGACCTCACTAGTTTATGCAGCAAATGAATGGACAGATCAGCGGCTTAGTATCGATAAATTACGCGTTAAAACATCACTGGTTGAACGGGGAGACTTGTTTCGCGATATTGCCACAACCGGAAAAATTGTTGCAGCAAATGCGCCCGTAATCTACAGCACAGAATTAGGTCAAGTCACTTTTCAAGTAAAACCTGGGGATATGGTCAACAAAAATCAAGCAATCGCTAAGATCTACAGCCCAGAGCTTCATTCGACATTAAAGCAAGCAATGACCCGATTACAGAGTATGGTAAGTGATGTTGCTCGTAGCAAATTAGAAGCCCGTCGTTCTGAGCTGAAACAAAAGCAAATGCTGGAATTAGCAAAGGTTGAATTAGATGCGGCGCGGCGTGAATTTAATCGAGGCACCCTCTCAAACGAAAAAAATCTTATCAGTAAAAAAGACTTTGAAGAAACACAAGACAATTTAGTTAAAGCACAACTAACCTATAGCCATGCTCAACAAGAAACCCAATTAAATAAAGACACCGTAGCTTTTGAAATTGAAAATAAAAAACTAGCCGTTACCACGCAAAAAATTGCCGTTATTGAATTACAGCGAAAAGTGGACGAACTTGATATCACCTCCCCTGTAGCGGGTATTATTGGCAATTGGTTAACCGAGCAAAAAGCACAAGTGGCTGCTAACCAACCCTTAATGACGGTAGTCGATTTAACCGCTTTTGAGGCTGAGCTCAATGTTCCAGAAAGTTATGCCGACGAACTTGGCATAGGTATGCCCGTTGAAGTTAATGTCGGCGGTGCCAAGTTAAGCGGTAAACTTGTTTCAATCTCACCGGAAGTTAGCAACAACCAAGTAACGACGAGAGTAAGAATGAATGATATTAGTCGCACTAATTTACGACAAAACCAACGCTTATCTGCTCGTATTATTTTAGAAGAGAAACAGAATGTATTAATGGTTAAACGCGGCGCTTTCATACAATCAGGAGGCGGAAAAACAACGTATTTAGTACAAGAAGGATTAGCAACGAAGCTAGCCATTCAAACAGGTGCATCGAGCATCAGTCATATTGAAATATTAGCTGGAGCAGCAGAAGGCGATACGATTGTTGTTTCAGATTTAGCGCTATTTAAGCAAGAAGCCAGTGTGTTTTTAAACTAACACCATAAGGAATTACCCATGTTAAAAATGAATAATATTAATAAAATATATCGCACCGACTTAGTTGAAACACATGCATTAAGCGAATTTAACCTCAATGTAAAAGAAGGAGAGTTTGTTTCTGTCACAGGCCCTTCAGGTTCAGGTAAAACAACCTTTTTAAACTTAGCAGGACTATTAGAGTCGACATCAACAGGTACCTATGAATTAGATGGCATCAATGTAGTAGGTTTAAACGACAAGCAATTATCAAAAATACGAAATGAGAAAATAGGTTTCATTTTTCAAGGTTTTAATTTAATACCTGATTTAAATTTATTTGAAAATGTCGACGTGCCACTAAGATATCGCGGTTTTAATAGTAAAGAGCGTAAAGAACGTATTGAAAATGCACTTGAGCAAGTAGGCTTGGCTGCCCGTATGAAGCACTTACCTTCACAATTATCAGGTGGTCAACAACAACGGGTTGCGATAGCTCGGGCGTTAGCAGGCACGCCAAGGTTTTTACTCGCCGATGAACCGACGGGTAACTTAGACAGTTTAATGGCTCGCCAAGTGATGGAACTATTAGAAGATATCAATAAAAGTGGTACCACTATTGTCATGGTCACTCATGATCCAGACCTAGCGAGACGAGCTGAACGAAATATTCAAATTGTTGACGGCCAAGTATGTGACTTCACTTTATATCAAAATAATAAAGCGGCCACCGAACACGCTATTTCGGCTTAAAGGGAAAATATTATGTTTTTTTATTATTTAAAGCTGGCGAAAAAAAGTTTACTGCAAACCCCAATAACCACTGCATTGATGGTATTAGCCATTGCGCTTGGTATTGGTGTATCAATGAATGCATTGACACTCAATCACGTGCGTTCAGCGAATCCAATACCAGAAAAAAGTCAGCAATTATTTGCACTGCAATTGCAAACAATGAACAAAATCGGAACTCGCCATACCTATGACGATATGCCAATGCAAATCACTTATCAAGACGCGATAAATATACAACGTATGTCATCGTCTACTCGTCAGGTTGCATCAGTAAAAACGGGTTTTGCTATACAAATGGAAGATCCTGATTTTGCGCCCATTTTACAAGCAGCTCGTGCGACACAAAGTACTTTTTTTGAGATGTTTAATATTGAGTTTTTATATGGTGGTTCCTGGAGCAAAGCAATTGATGAGAGCCCAGATAATCAAGTGGTGATCGCTGAAGAACTCAATGAAAAGTTATTCGGTGGTGGCGATAATATCGGTAAAAATATATATTTAAATCAAAATGCTTATCGGATCGTCGGCATTAGTAAAAGCTGGAACCCAAAACCAAAGTTTTACGATTTAAATAGTGGTCAATTTCAGCGTACTGAGCAAATTTATGTACCTTTCTCTTTATTACCTGTCCATGAATACCCTAGCTGGGGTAACAATAATGGCTGGGGACCAGAAAAAATAGACACTTACCAAGACAAATTAAACTCTGAAATCATGTGGATTCAATATTGGGTTGAACTGGTAAATAATACTGAAAAAGTAGATTTTAAACATTTTTTATCCAGCTATGTTCAGCAACAAAAAAAATTAGGACGATTTGAACGTGATGATGCCAGAGGTACATTACGAAATGTCGAAGAGTGGCTTGAATATAATGAAGTGGTTGGCAATGACAGTAATATTTTAGTCGGTATTAGCTTTATGTTTTTAGCTGTGTGTTTAATCAATACTGTTGGTTTATTACTGGCTAAGTTCCTAAAACGTGCCCCAGAAATAGGCGTAAGACGAGCATTAGGCGCAAACCAAGCACAGGTCTTTTTACAGCATTTAGTAGAAGTCGGGGTACTTGGTTTATTAGGTGGGGTACTGGGCTTAGTTATAGCCAATATTGGCCTGCTTATATTAAGAAACCAGTTCGATGGCTTTGATGTGTTAGCGACCATGGACATGAGCATGTTTATTGCGGCGCCAGTTATTGCCATTAGTGCAACAATACTTTCTGGCTTATATCCGGCATGGCGTGTTTGTACGACACTACCGTCCATTCATTTAAAAACACAATAGGAGCTAAAGATGTTGAATATATCTCCAATATTTAATGCCATGCTAAGAAACAAAAGCAGCGTTATTTTAATGGTATTGCAAGTCGCGCTCACCTTAGCGATTGTAAGTAATGCCGCTTATATCATTAATGAGCGTCTTGAATTAATGCAACGAAACTCAGGGTTAGATGAGTCTCAATTATTTTCATTTAACATCTTTACCTTCGACAAAACTGTTGATATAAGACAACAGCTTGAGTTAGATGAAGATATGCTGCGCGCTATTCCTGGCGTAAATGATGCGGTCGCCATAAATCAAGTCCCTTTAACGGGGTCTGGTGATTCCTCAGGCTATAGAGCACAAATAGCAGAAAGTGGCGCTAAGATTGTTGAAGCGGGGGTTTTTAGAGCAGATGCACACGTATTAAAAACCTTAGGTTTAACCGTTATAGAAGGTCGAGACTTTACTCAAGATGATGTGATCTATGCAACAGGTGCTTCGCAGCCCAACACGGTTATTATCACCAAAGCTATGGCTGACCAATTATTTCCTGATGGTCATGCTATTGGTAAAGACATTTATCAGTTTCAGCAACCGCTCCGCATCATCGGCATTGTTAAGCATATGCAAGGCTCATGGCTTGATTCAAGCTATGTTAACAATAATATATTTTTACCGGTCGTTCATCCTAGGTCCTTCAAGCGGATTCTAGTCAATGCTGATAAAACAGCAATGGACAAAATTATGAGTAACATAAGTGAACGAATGTTGGCACTTAATAAAGGTCGTGTCGTTATGGAACCGATTAAATTGGCAGAGCATTTACGCGATCAATATCAATCCGATAACCTGATGGTAAATATGTTAATAATAATAATTTGCATTATTTTATTTATTACTGCATTGGGTGTTGCTGGTATGGCAATATTCAATGTTAATCGAAGGAAGCGTCAAATTGGTACTAGACGTGCGTTAGGAGCAAGCCAAACGAACATTATTACTCACTTCATGATTGAAAACTTTCTCATGACTACGATTGGTATTATTATCGGCGTGGTATTAAGCGTATTTCTAAATGGTTATTTAATGGAGTATTTCTCTTCATCACGCATTGCTATTAGTTATATAATAGTGACCACAATCGGCTTGGTATTATTAGGTCAATTGGCGGTATTATTTCCCGCACAAAGTGCGGCAAGTATCTCGCCAGCAATAGCAACAAGATCAGTTTAATTCTTCTAAACTAGGTTTTCTAGAATAGCTTTTTTGGAATTAATTTTTACTTTGGCTAATGTTTTAGCTTATGTTTTAAAATAAGGCGTCTCACTATATTTGAGGCGCGTACTTTAACAATAATGAATAAATAAAAGAGCAATATGGATAAAATACTCATCGTAGATGACAACCCATCGGTATGTCAGGCACTTGAATTATTGCTCGAACTTCATGACTTACCAAGCATTAGCTGTAATTCACCCAAAGAAGCAATTACAGCAGTGATGCATCAACGTATTTCTTTGGTTATTCTTGATATGAATTTTAGCCAAGATACCACCAGTGGTGAAGAAGGCAAAGATACCTTTTATCAGTTACGCCAGATAAACCCTGACCTGCCTATTATATTGATCACCGCTTGGACACACTTGTCGATGGCGATTGAATTGGTAAAAAATGGTGCTGCCGATTACCTCAATAAACCTTGGGATGATGAAAAGTTATTGGTCACCATTAAAAATTTAGTTGAAATCAGTGAATTAAGTCAAGCAAATGAGTTCCTTCTTCGCCAGCATAACGAACGTAGTGCTAACTTAAAATCTCATCAGTTATGCGGTATTGTTTTTGCTAGTTCTTCAATGCAACGTTTAATTGATATGACGTTACAAGTAGCAAAGTCAGATGCCTCAATATTAATTACCGGACCAAACGGTACCGGAAAAGAAAAAATAGCTGAGATCACTCAAGCAAATTCATCGCGAAATAATCAACCTTTTATCAAGGTTAATGTCGGTGCCCTGCCCCATGATTTGATGGAGGCTGAGCTATTTGGTGCTGAGCCAGGCGCCTATACAGGAATAACTAAAACACGCATAGGTCGTTTTGAAGCAGCTGATAATGGTACTTTATTTTTAGATGAAATTGGTAACCTCCCCCTAGCTGGACAAGTAAAGTTGTTAAGAGTATTACAAACGGGTGAATTTGAACGATTAGGTAGTCATGTTACTAAAAAAGTAAATGTAAGAGTGATCAGCGCCACTAATTCAAATCTATTAGAGGATATAAATACCGGTAAATTCAGAGAAGATCTTTATTATCGCCTTAATGTAATTCAATTAGATATACCGGCGTTAAAATACCGAGTTGACGATATCATTCCTCTGACTAAGTACTTTTTGAAGACTAAAGTGAATTTGCCATTAGAGGTGGAACAGGCTTTAACAAGCCATCCATGGCCAGGTAATGTCAGAGAGCTTGAGAATGCCTGCCAACGTGCGGTATTACTGAGTCAATCGACCGAACTAAGTGCTGCTGACTTTGGTTTAGCTTCGGTTAAATTAACACCAGAAAAATTAACCAATGAGCGATCGAATGAGCTAACTAAAAACGATATAACTCAAGCAATAAATATCGCTGATGGCAATATTAGTCATGCTGCTAAAACATTAAATCTTAGTCGCCAAGCCCTATACCGACGCATGGATAAATTTGGTATCGCTAAATGATATTTGGCTCAATTAAAGCAAAGTTTATTTTTGCGACATGTCTAGCGGTCACTGTAAGTTGTACGTTAGTTTATCAAGCGGCTGGTGGTGATAACTGGCAATACTTTAGCCTATTAATGTTGTTTATATTACCGCTTGGCGTTGCGATAGCTCTATATTGCTACTCGAGTATTGATAAAAACTTTCAATCATTAAAGCTAGGATTGCTGAACCTCAAAGATAATGAATTTACAGTTTCTCTGCCTGTCATTGCAAATGATGAATTTAGCCAACTTAATCAATTGTTTAATGAGGCTTCTTTAAGTTTACGAAAAGAAAAACAACATATTTATCAACGAGAGTTGTTGCTCGATAAAGTCATCGAAAGCTCCCCTTTAGCAATGATATTAGTTGATGATACCGATCATGTTATTTATGCTAATTCTTCGGCTAAGGCATTACTCAACGAGGGGAAACGTTTTGAAGGAAATAGCTTTACTGCAATGAGAAAACATTGGCCCGAAAGTTTAGTTCAAGCCATTTCTGCAGAAAAAGATGGCTTATTTACCATTGAAGATGATGATGAAACTCATACTTGGCATATTTCGCGCGGACAGTTTTTATTAAATAATCAATACCACCATTTATTCTTATTTAAGCAACTCACTCGTGAAATTAGCAGACAAGAAGTCGCTGTTTGGAAAAAAGTTATCCGCGTTATCAGCCATGAATTAAATAATTCATTAGCCCCTATTTCTTCAATGGCGCATTCAGGCCAACTAATAGCGAATAAACTGGCCCACGATAAACTAGTTTTAGTTTTCTCTACCATTAAAGACAGAGTTGAACATTTAAATAGGTTCATTAGTGGTTATGCTAAATTTGCCAAACTACCCATGCCGATTATTGAAAAAACCAGTTGGTATCAGCTGATAGAGAAACTTAAGCAGCAATCAGCCTTTGTTGTCGAAGGTAGTTTACCCAGTCAGCCAGCTTATTTTGATGTTGCTCAAATAGAGCAAGTATTGATCAATCTTTTAAAAAATGCCGTTGAGGCAAGTTCGGATGATAATAATATTACCCTAGCCGTTCGCTTATTAAAGGGGGGATGCCAAATAACCATAGCTGATAGAGGCACAGGCATGTCTGATATTGTTTTACACAATGCACTTATCCCATTTTATTCAACGAAAAAATCAGGAACCGGGTTAGGTTTGGCCTTATGTAGAGAGATAGTAGAAGCACATGATGGTCAAATAAGTCTCAATAACCGACAAGACGGAGGGCTTATTGTCCGAATATTTTTGCCTAAGTGCACAGAAAAATAATACCTAACTCCCTCATTTCTTAGCTTACGTTTAGTTCTGGCTTAATTGCCGTATTACGAATACACACGATAAAAAAAGCAGCAATTAATATTGCTGCTTTGAAATATTCACATCTTTGCAATAATCTTTACTATAAATACTATTGCAAATATTTTTGTAAAAAAGACGCCATTAATTCCATGCTATTTTTACGGTTAACTGCATCATCAAAATTATGAGTGCCATATTTGTATAACTTGATTTTAACTTTCTTGTTAGCTCTTTTTAAAGCGTCGTACATAGCTTCCGAATCACGGTAACTAACCACTGAATCTACTTTACCGTGAATTAATAAAACCGGTGCTTTAAACGCTTCAGCATGATTGACTGGAGACAGTCTTTCAAGTTCATACTCATTATCAGTAACAGCATTCTCAACATAAGCCTTATTGCCCCAGCGTTTCCAATCAGCTATGGTGGTGGTCATATTTGCAACGCCAGCAAGGCTGATAATACACTTGAATCGATCAGGCGTTTGAAAGCCAGCCGCAAGCGCGGCATAACCGCCATAACTACCACCAACAATACAGGCATTACTGGTATCGGCCTGTTTAGTTTCCTTTAACCAGTCCATGGCATCAATTAAATCGGTCTGCATCTTTTTACCCCATTGATGGTAACCCGCCGTTTTATATTTGCTGCCAAAGCCTGTTGAACCGCGAAAATTCACCTGTAATACGGCATACCCTTGGTTAGCAAACATCTGTACATAGCTATCAAAGTATTGGCTGTCTCTTGAGAAAGGGCCGCCATGAGGGTAAAGAACCACAGGAGGATTTTTTACATTATTAGGTAAAGTTAAATAGCCATGTAACTTCATGCCATCGCGTGCTTCAAAATCAAAAGGCTGAACCTGCGCTAAGTTAGCCTTTTCCAGTTGTGGAAATTGTGCATACCAGAAATTTAGTTTGTTGGTTTTTTTATCATACAAATAATATTTAAGAGGCGATTTGTCACTAATAACCGAAATAATATAACGCTCTTTCTTTTGGTCCCAATCGTAGAGGTTTGCTTGTAAGTTACTTTTATTGAACAGAGAGATAATTTGTTGAGCAAATTTGTTACGACTTTTATCAAAATAAACTCGTTTCTCAAAATTGTCATTGTACTTATAACCAACAATAGTCCAATTTTTTCCTTCTAAGCGTCGTATAGTGCCAGTGATATCGAATTCCCCTGGAGCTTGAGCCATTAATTCATACTCACCGCTGTCGATGTAATATCTCCACATGGCTTTTTTATTTAATTTGTAATTAGAGATAACAACAATTGAATTGCTTTTCGGGTCATATGCTTGAGCCCAAAATGTTTCTGTTTTATAACTTTCAAACGTTTTTACCATTTGCCAATCTGAATCAACATCTTTGCGGGTATAAATATAGCGAGTTTTATTTTTATAATTTTTATCAACACCTACGCCAAGTAAAATATCGCCATTATGACCTACTGCCCAACTATAAATACGCTTGGTGTTTGGCAAGTACTTGAAAAATTCTCCGCTATTAACATTCACTTTATAAATAGAAGAATAAAAATTATCTCGCTCATTATTCATAGTTACTAATATATGATCAGGATCTTCTTTAAGCAGACTCTTTAAATCGGGACTATTCATATAAAATGATGACTTTGACTTCTTGCGAGTCTTCATTCTAAGCTCGATAACATCACTACCATCGATATTGGCAGAGTAAATATGATTTGTTCTTACCCTCTTTTTCCATTCGCTAATAAATAAGGGTTGTGTAACTGAGACTAAAACCCTTTCATTATTCGCCCACTTTATATCCTCAATACGATATTTTTCAGTACCCAATTGCAACAATATTTGCATTTTACTCTTGTCATCAAAAGGGAACATTGCCACTTGCGTGGTATCGCCTTGATTTAAAATAACGGCAATATTTTTACCATCAGGTGAGATAATGGGTTGCTGCACTAACGGCATTTGATTGAAATGCTCTAATGGAATAACCGCTTCTTTGGCCATTGCACTGGCAGAAAATAGAAAAATAGAAAAAAGTAGACAGTAACGTCGTAACATCAAAAAACCCCAAATTATTATAAAATAAATCCCATTTAGATTATGTTACTGAAATGAAACATTAATAACAACCCGTAAATTCTGAGCACGAACATCAATAAAAAGCATTGTTTTCAATTTATTATGATTGATAAATTTAAACTTTATATGAATCATAAATCCCTCTACTTACATGACGTTTACAAAGCTATGGTTAATCTGTTAATCGTCCGAATTCGTACACCTGTGGTTACAATCGGTCAGTAAAACTTAACAAATCACCAAAAACCCTATTATTAAAATCAAGCTGTTTATATAAAATTAGCTAATAAATACAAGTAACTAAAATATTTTTTATTATTTTTAAAGAGTTGGTATCAATTTTGTAATAGTGCCGGTATAAATAAAATTAATATAGGCCGCATCCTCGTGGACTCCAGTATTGACAAAGCAACATTAAATGCACAAAAAAGACGTAAATTAGCTAAATTGATAGGATGGGCAACGTTTGCCCTCGCCTTATTTTACGGTATTCAATATGTACTCTCCCCCGCCATCGAGCGCGACAGTATTTTGATTGCTCACGTTGAGCAAGGACCGGTAAGTAGCAGTATTATAGCTTCAGGGGTTGTTGTGCCGCGCTTTGAACAGCAAATATCTAGTCCTATGCAAACTGAGATTACTCGTGTATTTCTAAAAGCTGGTGCGCAAGTAAAAGCGGGGGATATTATAATGGAACTCAACAATAGCAGAATTTTGCTATTGGTTAATGGTCTCCACGACCAGATACAACTTAAAGACGTCGCGATTGATCGCCTTAAACAACAACAAGCTAAAGATGTTCGAGCCCTACAAAGCCGAATTGAACTATTGAATGTCGATTTAAAAGGTCAAAACATTCATCTAAATCGCTATCTGGAATTACAAACAAAGCATATTGTCTCTGATTTTGACGTTGATACCGCCAAACTTACCGTAGAGAAAACTCAAATCGAATTGCGTCAATTGAAAGAGCAAGTAAACGACATTCGTGGTCTTATAAACATAGACCTTGAAAAAATCGCACTCGAAAAGAAAATATTGAGCCACCAACTGGCCACACAACAAGTCTTACTCGCTCAGTGTCAGGTTAAGGCGCCTTATGACGGAATTTTAACTCAAGTATTAGATCAACCCGGACAAAACGTTAATCAGGGTCTGACCTTAGCGAAAGTCGCCAACCTTAAAAGTTATCGTATTGAAGGCACCTTATCTGATTATTATGCGCAACAATTATCGAACGGTCTTGAGGTGAAAATCAAACTGCCCAGTGGCGACAGTATCGGCACATTAACTAGAGTATTACCTACCGTAACTAACGGTGTTATGCAGATACTGGTAGATTTTAACCAGCCCGATATTTCGCAACTTCGACCTAACCTGCGCTTGGAATTAGAGATAATCACTGCTCAAAAACAACAAAGTTTAAGAGTTAAAAATGGTATCGCTTTTAACGGCGGTGGTTTACAAGAAATATTTGTTGTTAATCAAGATAGTGCCCGTAAACAAAAAGTCACCACAGGCATGAGTAACGCCCAATACATAGAAATCATTACAGGTTTAGAACAAGGCGACCAAGTCATCATTTCAGATATCAGTGAATACCAGCATTTAAATACCATACAGATTAACTAGCATTTAGCTAATATTTAACAAGTACATTATTAGGATAAGACCATGATAAGAATAGAACGAGTAAAAAAATCATACCGAACCGATACGATACAAACTACCGCATTAAATGATGTCTCTGTACATATAAAAAGTGGTGAATTTGTTTCCATTATGGGGCCTTCGGGTTGCGGAAAGTCAACCTTAATGAATATGATTGGTTTACTGGATAAACCATGTGAGGGGAAAATTTATATCGATGCTCAAAGAATTGAAAGTTATAACGATAAAAGTATTGCTCCTATTAGAAACGAAAAAATCGGTTTTATTTTTCAAAGTTTTCACCTTATTAACGATTTAAGCGTACTTGATAACGTAGAGCTCCCCTTGTTGTATCGTAAAATTTCAGCAAAAGAAAGGCGTCGTTTAGCATTGGAAGCCCTTGATAAAGTAAGTTTAAACGCAAGAGCCAAACATTTCCCAAATCAGTTATCAGGTGGTCAGCAGCAACGTGTTGCCATTGCTCGAGCTATAGTAGGCAACCCCAAAATATTACTTGCCGATGAGCCAACTGGAAATTTAGACAGTGCTATGGGCAATGAAATAATGACTATTTTGGATGATCTTAATAAGAAAGAAAAAACGACTATTGTCATGGTAACTCATGACGATGAAAAAGCTCAACTGACCGAACGCATTATCCGGTTATTTGACGGACAGTTGGTAAATTAAGGGAGCAATCTATGTTACGTGTCTATATTTTATTGGCCTTAAAAGTATTACAGCGCAGAAAGTTTTATACCTTTATAAGTTTATTTTGTATTTCAGTAACCTTAATGGTGATTTTGCTAGTAAGTAGTTTGATAGAAAACATTACTCATCCACCAGGTCCTGAACGCAACAGCGAACGTTTTTTAGCTATCGAAAAAATGAGTATTATCGCGGCTAATGGGAGAAGTAATCAACGAACTCAGCCAGGTTATCAATTTCTAAATGCGGTGATAAAACCAATGGAAACACCTGAGCTAACCAGTATATTTAGTACCCGGAGTCAAGTCGCAGGTTTTCGAAACGGCAAGCGTATCAAGTCACAATTAAAACGTACGGATAGTCAGTATTGGAAAATTCTACAATTTGATTTTATTGAAGGTCGACCATTTAGTGAACTAGAAGCGAAACAAGGTCAGCATTTAGCTGTGATCAGTGAAGATACCGCTCGCCAATATTTCGATGAAACGTCAGCTTTAGGTAAGTCAATAATAGTTAGCGGGGAAAGCTATCAGGTTATCGGCGTAGTAGCGAACGTATCAGTGCTGCACTGGAATGCATCTGCGGATATTTGGGTGCCTTTATTCGCTAACGCTTCTACTGCGTTTACTCAGCAAGCAATGGGGGGATTCATGGGGCTAATCATGGGAAAAACTCCTGAACAAATTCCGGCAATGAAAAGTGAATTCAACAAACGACTCGCCGCTTATAAACACCCTGACCCTAAAAGGTGGCCTGTTGTCATTGCCAGTGCGAACAGTAAATTTGAACAAATAGCCCGATTATTTAATAAAGATTTAAACGTACCGCCAAAAACAAAAGAACTAACGATATGGATAATCGTTACTATGGTGTTGTTTATGCTATTACCAACTATTAATTTAGTGAATCTAAACATAAGTCGTATTTTGGAACGAGCTTCTGAGATAGGTGTTCGCAAAAGTTTTGGCGCTCGTTCAAGTCATCTAATTAGCCAATTTATGCTTGAAAATATTATTCTAACCTGCATCGGTGGCGTAATAGGTTTCATGCTCGCTTTACTAAGCATGTATTTTATTTCAGTTAGCGGCGTAGTGCCATTTCATAGCTTTGAAATTAATTTTAGGGTCTTTGCTGCTGCCGTTTCGGTTATTTTATTTTTTGGCATACTTTCCGGTGTTTATCCTGCTTGGAAAATGTCACGTATGAACCCAATCAACGCATTAAAAGGAGTGATTTAATGTTCGCACATATATTTAAAATGATGTGGCAACGTAAACGAGCCAACAGTTTGATTATAATAGAAATAGTAATAGCTTTTATCGTATTACTTGCCGTGGTCGCCTTTATTCGGGTTAGTTACCAAACTTATAGTGCTCCGTTGGGCTTTGAATTCGACAATACTTGGTCAATAGAGTTTGAACCAGATATTAAAGATAGAGAAAAAACAGGTCTCACCGCTAGGCAGACCCTACAGGTAATATCACAATTACCTGAAATAGAAGACGCGCATACTATGTATTTCCCGCCTTTTATCGAAGCGAGTTCATCGACGACAATTGATACTGAAAATGGTGAGTTTTTTGTATTAAGCACTGCTGTTAGCGATGGCGCGCAACAAGCCATGGGCATGAAGTTACTTGCTGGTCGTTGGTTAAATGAGAGCGATAACGGACAAACAATTAGATCGGTTTTAATAAATAAGTTGTTGAAGGATAATATCTTTGGTGACGGAAATGCCGTTAACCAGCTTTTCGATTACGAGGGCGATGAAAAATTGCGAGTTGTCGGTGTATTTGAAGACTTTCGCCAGATGGGTGAGTTTTCATCGGTAGGAAACTATATGATGTTTCGCACGGATTTAGACAATCCGAAAAGTTATTATCGCTCTATTCACATATGGGTGAAGCCGGGCACGCCACGTGCTTTTGAAGAAAAGTTACAGAAATTACTGCATCAAAGTGCACCCAATTGGCAATTTGAGGTCACTACTTGGCAGCAACTTAGGGATGAGCATATTCGCAGTGGCATGGTAGTCCGTATTATTCCAATTGTTATCTCGCTATTTTTAATGTTAATGGTAGCGTTCGGCTTGCTCGGTGTATTATGGCAAAATGTTACTCGCCGAACTCAGGAATTAGGATTACGACGTGCGATGGGGGCAACCGCGGCTATGGTACAAATGCAAATTGTCTTTGAGCTATTAGTCATCAGCTTAATGGCGATAACGATTGGCTTTTTAATTGCTATACAACTTCCTATTTCCGGCGTTATTGAACAATTAACATGGAGTATATTTTTTCAGTCAGTAGCCATTAGTACTGTGATCATCATGCTACTATCGGTAGCTTGTGCTTATTATCCAAGCTTAATCGCTACCCGTTATTTGCCTGCGGACGCTCTGCATTACGAATAAGCTGTAAATGGAACTTAGAGAAAAGTGGTTTCGGCCACTTTTATTTCAAAAAAAGTGAAATGAAAAATCAAAATGATTAAAACCAGTAAAGAAAAAATTCTTATTGTAGATGACGATCAATCGGTGATCAGTACCTTGTCGTTTCTATTAAAAAAGAACAACTATATACCGATTGCCGCGTATACGCCTGAACAAGCTTTGCAGTTTATACAAGAACATCAACCCGCACTGATTATTCATGATATGAATTATTCCCGACAAACGTCCGGGGCTGAAGGTATGGAGCTGCTGGCAAATATTCGCAAAGTCGATGCTGATATACCGGTTATTTTGATCACCGCTTGGGGATCTATCGATCTGGCTGTTGCAGGCATAAAAGCAGGTGCTAACGACTTTATTAATAAACCATGGAGCAATCAACGATTGTTACAAGTGGTTGCTACGGCACTGGAACTAAGAGTAAATAAGCAAAGTCTGCTTAAAAAAGAGCTTAATAGACAAGTGTTAGATCAAAAATATCAGTTTTCGTCAATCATAGGTAAAGATGAAAAACTGCTAAAAATATTGACTACCATTGGCCGTATTGCCGCAACTGACGCTTCGGTGTTAATTTTAGGAGAAAGTGGCACAGGCAAAGAACTAATTGCCAATGCTATTCATCAAAACTCACCAAGAAAAAAACATCCTATGGTTAAAGTTAACTTGGGCGGCATACCTGGAAGCTTATTTGAAAGTGAAATGTTTGGCCACGTAAAAGGTGCTTTTACCGATGCTAAATCGGATCGAATTGGGCGATTTGAAATGGCAGACAATGGCACGATTCTTCTCGATGAAATAGGCGACATGGACAAGTCGAGTCAAGTAAAGTTACTGAGAGTTCTTCAAGACCAAACCTTTCAAGCCGTTGGCAGCTCGGCAAATCGTCGTTGCAACGTTAGAATAGTAGCCGCGACTAATTGTGACCTACATCACTTAATTGCCGAAAATCAGTTTCGAGAAGATTTGTTATACCGCTTAAATTTAATCACCATAACACTACCGCCATTAAGAGAGCGCCGTGGAGATATCATCGAAATTGCCCAGCATGTGTTGACTCAAGTTTGCCAGCGTTATGATTTAGAAACAATAACTTTAACAGCAGATGCACAATTGTGGTTAACCAAACAAAATTGGCCGGGTAACATACGTCAGCTAACACAAACTTTAGAACGTGCGGTACTAATAAACGACAATGATGAATTAGACGTGCAATCCTTCGTTGACTCCGAACATATCAGCGAACCAAAATCATCTTCAGGGGATGCGTTTCCTGTGGGTAGTATGACATTGGAAGAAATGGAGCAGAGCATGATAAAACAATCTTTGGTGCAATATAGCTATAACTTAACGCAAGTGGCGAGTAATTTAGGATTAACCCGACAAGCACTATATCGTCGCATGGAAAAATATGGGATTAAGGTTTGAAATTAAAGCATCAAATTTACCTGCTACTGCTACTTTTCATTGCAACGGTTGCCATATTTGCAGGATACTTTTACCTAAAAGGTGAACTGTTAATGTTTTACCTATGTGAAGCCCTATTCTTACTATTTATTCCACTGAGCTTTAGTTTGGTCAATCGTGCCATGTTACCTATGGTATTTGTAGAAAGTAGCCAACAATTATTAGCAGAAAAAGACTTATCTATCCGCATTCCAAATAGTGGTGATAAGCAATTAGATGCTTTAGTTAATTCCTATAACAAGATGTTAGAACACTTGCATAAAGAGCAGCTAAAGCTTGGCGAGCAACGAGGATTTTTCGACCGATTATTACAGGCGACTCCAACTGGAATAGTTATTTTTGATTTTGACTTAAAAGTATCAAATATTAACGCTGCTGCGGCAGGAATGTTAGCAATCAGCCAAGAAAAGGCCAAAGGCCAATCAATCAAGCAACTAGATTCGCTGTTAGCTTTAGGTATAGCTAAACAGCAAGTTGAATCATCAATCATTAACCTAGTTGATGGCCGTCGTTTTCGCGTACAAAATTCACAATTTTACGACCGTGGTTTCAAACGTAAATTTATGCTGATAAGTGAATTAACAGAAGAATTGCACGCCACAGATCGGAATTCCTATGAAACTCTGATCCGCATGATCAGCCATGAATTAAACAATACTATAGGGGCAACAAACAGTTTGCTTGAAGCTTGCCAAGATTACTGCCTGCAAATGAATAGTGAAGACAGGGACGATTTTAGTAGTGCATTAAAAGTGGTTATTGACCGGAACTACAATCTGTCGGCATTTATGCAACGTTTGGCAGACGTTGTCCATTTACCTGTACCACACTGTTCTCCGACAGATATTACTCCCTTAATTAAATCTACACAGATAATGTTTAGTCAGCAATGTGCCAAACGCAATATCAGCTGGCAAGAGCAATTTGAATTAACCGGATTTATCGTAAATATCGACAGCCATCAGTTTGAACAAGTGCTAATAAATGTGGTTAAAAATGCATACGAAGCGATTGAAGAGAATGGCACAATAACAATAAGTCTAAAAGAAGAAGATGAGCTCGTCATTCTGAGTATTGAAGATTCTGCTGGCGCTTTAAGTTCGATAGATGAAAGTCATTTATTCCAACCCTTTTATACTAATAAAGCCGATGGCCAGGGGGTTGGTTTAATGCTTAGTCGAGAAATTTTAAATAATCATGGTTTTAAATACCGCTTTGAATGTGAAGCAGGTCAATGGACACGATTTATTATTGAAATGCCAATTTGTTAATGAGATATAAGCCTTTTAATCACTGAACCATGCAATGGCTATTTTTTCATGCTTTTCAATGAACTCATTTTTTAGCGCCATATATCGATTGATATTATTATCGCTGTTGTACATGGCTGCTTTTTTAATTTGACCATACGCTGATGATACCAACGGATGGGCAATTAAATAGGCTTTAAATGCTCTATGTCGCATCAAATTCAAGTCACCTGTTTGAAATGCATGGAGATGATGAGTCCGTTGCTTGCCAACTTTTTGAAAATAACGCCTTGCTGAAATGCCGTTCTCTCCTTTTACAAGGTACGCCAGTGCCACTATTTTATTACTTGATGCATCTAGTTTTTTAAGACTTGTCACCTCGATTAAAATATCAATGACTGGTTTTGCCACTAACCCTTCTACCGATGTGCTACCAATATGTTCAATTGATATCGCATTGCTTCCTATAGCGTTAACCAATAGCTCTTTTTCAATTTCAAAAATATCTTTCCACCTTGGGTCGTAATCAATAACGTCAATAACTCTATGGTTCAAATTTAACTCCAATGCCAATATACGGCAAAATGTCTAGCAAGAAAAATACCGTAAGCTGCAATGTCCATCACTGTATATTATTATATTATTGGCAAGGTTAAGGGAAAAACAATTCAAAAAAAAGGCATTTTCTAGAAAAGAAGATGCCTTTTGAAAAGTTCTACTGGCTGTTATAAAAGCAAATTAGGGCTTAATCGCTGGCGTTGGAAACTTTGGCGGTATAATTACTGTCGGTTTCCTGCCTTCTAATTGTTCAAGTAACTCGAACACGGCACGCTCAAGTTGTGGATCTTTACCTGCAGCCAAAGATTTTGCGTCCTGATACACTGCTATATCGGGTGCTATCCCCTTATTTTCACCAACCCATTCATTTTTAGCAGGGTCAAAGACCGCATTGTCAGGTGCTGTTAAAGCGCCACCATCAACTAAACGATAATGAACTGAAGATTTAACCAAGCCACCCCAGGTTCTAGCGCCAATTAATTTACCTACTTTTTGTTGACGGAATGCCCACGGAAAGTAATCACCACCTGAGCCGGCTAATTCATTAATAAGTAGAACTTTAGGACCTTTAATACCTGCGGGTAATTGCAAAGGCTGACCATTAGGCACTTCGTTGGTCAGACTCGCCCGTAATTTTCTGGTCATTAAATCCACCATATAATCATCAAGCAATCCTCCACCATTAAAACGTTCATCAATCACAGCACCGCGTTTATCCTGCTGGGCAAAGAAGTAGCGATTAAACGATACAAAGCCAGGTGTAGAGGTATTTGGCACCCAAATATAAGCTAACTTTCCACCAGACAGTCTATCGACTAAACGACGGTTGTCTTCTACCCAAGCACGTTGTCGTAATGAATCTTCATTAGCAATAGGCTCTACAATGACTTGCCATGCACCTTTAAAGCTATCTTCTTTATTAATATGCAAGACCGTTTGTTGACCTACCGTACCATCGAGATATTGATAAAGGTCATCTTGACTTGAAATTTCCTGACCATTAATACCAACGAGGTAATGCCCTTTCTCAATTTTCATTCCAGGTTGATCAAGCGGCCCTTTTAGTTTCGGATTCCAGCTTTCCGCGGTAAAAATACGTTCAAGTTGCCAATGTTTTTTCCCTGGTATTAAATTAGCACCTAATAAACCCGCAGTAGCTTGTGCTACTTTTGGCAAGTCGCCACCAAAGACAAAACTATGGCCTACCGATAACTCACCGTTCACTTGATCTAACAAATAAGTTAAGTCTGAACGATGTTTAACGTGGGCAACTTGTGGTTCATATCTTTCGAAAACTTCATTCCAGTCACGACCGTGCATGTTAGGATCGTAGAAAAAGTCACGTTGATAACGCCATGCTTCAACGAACATTTGACGCCATTCTTGTGTTCTGTTTAGCTTCATTTTCAACGAAACATTAAGGGGTTTGTCAGTTTTTCCTTCTGGTTTCTCTGCATCAAGTACATGCCAACTCCCCTTTACTTTAACGAGCAGCTTTTTATTGTCGCCAGAAATTGCTGCTGAATTAATACCTGCTATGAAAGGTTTGCTTTCACGGTCTGTTAAATTGAATTTATGAAGTTCCATGACACGAGTATTTGGTTTACGCTCAGCAATAAATACCGAACCTTTCGGACCATGAAGGGTAAAACGATAATTAGCTGCTGGCATAGGTAATGCGACAATACGACGCTCAATATTTTTAAAATCAATGATTACCGGTTTTACTTCTTCTTTTTTATTTTTATCCTTCTTACCCTCTTTGGTTGCATCTTTGCCGTCATTCTTAGATTTATTCTTGTCATCTTTATCATCGTTACTCTCTTCGGATTTAGAGACTTCTTCTTCATCGCTACGAGCAACAAAAGGAGAGTTATCTTCTTTAGTTAAATTGACGATATAAGCGGCAGACTCAGAACTAGCCCCCATTGAACTGGTATTTGCCCAACCACTTCTCAAGCCATAATCAGTACTCGCTAAAAAGTAGAGATGGGTACTATTTTGATCCCATGCCGGTGATGATGAATCAGCAAATTTATTGGTTAATGGTCTAACCTTGTTATCTTTTGCAGACCAGATCATGATTTGGCGAAAACTATTGCTCGCTGTTTTTGAATAGGCTAACCATTTTGAATCTGGTGACCACACTAAGCCGTTGTTGCCTCGTTCTAGATTATTGCCGCCAACATCTAAGGTGGTAATTTTTTCGGAAGTTAAGTCAAGTAAACGAATACGAACATCGTCATCGACAAAAGCTATAAATTTACCGTCAGGTGACCAAGTTGGCTCCCAAGCCATTTTTGATTCACCAATCGAAAATGCTTTAGCAGCAGATAATCCATCTTGATTTTGTAACATCAAACGATAACCTTTTTCATCGTTATCAGAAAACCAAGCTATTTTATCACCCTTAGGTGACCAAAGCGGTGCACGATCGGCAGCATCTGAGCTCTGAGTTATATTTCGGGTTGAGCCATGTTCAACCGGAACAGTAAATATTTCACCTCGAGATGAAAATAGTGCTCTTTTTCCTGAAGGAGATAATGACGCCGCCCCAGCTGATTTACTAACATTTTGCCATTTTGTTTCTGCCCATGGAAAATCGCCATTAATCTCTATTTCTAATTTTTTGTGCTTTTTCTTCTGTACATCAAAGGTATGTAAATAACCATTTTGCTCAAAAGCTAATAGTTTACCGTTCGAAGCCAGCTGCTTAATATCGCTATTTTTAAAATAAGTAATTTGTTGAACTTTTTTATTTTTTGGAGAATATGACCAAACATTTGAAACCCAATCCCGGTCAGATAAAAAGTAGATATTATTTCCTAACCATACTGGCTCAATATCAATGGTAGATTCGCTCGGTATTTTAATTTCCGTTAATGTTTTTAAATCAAGTACTACTAAGGGAGTATTTTGTCCGCCACGATAGTTTCGCCATTCAACATCCCAACGTGACATGCGATCGATAACCAACTTATTACCATTTTCAGCATAAGCGCCATTAAAGGCCCATTGTTCGCTGACTAATGTTGAAGCACCACCTTTGCGAGGGACAGTCCATAATCGATTATAGTTTTTGGGGGCCGTTTCTCTTGATGAAGCATATAACACTGATTTTCCATCAGACGTCCAACCACGCGCATAAGCCGAATTCGCATGCCATGTTAAACGTTTAATATCGCCACTCTTATGTGAGACAGTATAAACCGAACGGGTTCCTGAACGATTTGAAGTAAAAGCAATCGTTTTGCCATCGGGAGAAAAATGAGGGTCACTTTCTACTGCTGCGGTGCTAGTAATTCGACGAACCTGCTGACCTTGCAGATTTGATAACCAGATATCACCACCGTAAACAAAAGTAATTTGATGGTCACTAATGCTAGGTTGCCTAAGTAAACGGGTTTCTTCCGCTTGAGATATTGCTGGTAAAAATAGCGATAGAACTAATATATATTTGAGTAGTTGTTTCATTATCGGTTGCTTTTTATTGTTAAATAGTAAGATTTTAACCATTGAAAAATGATGCACTCATTCAATGATTACTAACACCAAAACTAATATAACTTAATCATTAATCAAAAAAAGACCATTAAGCTAAAAAACTAGCCGTCTAGAACTTAAATGTGGAAAATATTATTCACGGAAGTGAGGGATTTTAAAACAACATTATAAATCCATTAACGAAATCATTTTTAAAATATTTTTAATTAGCGTTAACTTGTCGCTTTGGATCGTAAGTAGACCCGGTTTATTGGTATTACTTTATCAGGGAGGCAGGCTTGTTATTGGCGGCAATAGAGAGAGATAGCAGTAAACTTAAAAGTTACGAATAGCTAAAAATTCGTAACTCAAGCTTGGAGTTCATTAATACTTTGCGTTTGTTAGCTTAGTTAGTAAGCTACGATAAATTTCATACTGAATTTATCGTTACAAGTAAAATCAGGCAAAAAATACTTTTACCTGATTAATAAAGACTTAGCTTAACACTTCTTCATATTCATAATGAAATACACGAACGACATTCCCTTGCAGGGTAGTTAATTCAACAGTAGAAGATCTCGGCTTTATTTTTTTTGCTTCAAAAGTTTCCTCTGTTGAAATACATTCGTTATTTATGGTTAATTCTTTAATCAATTTAATTTTCATTTCAGACTTCTATTTCAAAGGGAATTAATAAACACTTACAACAACCATTTACTGATTTCAATGGTGCCATAAGCCAACTGGCAATATGATATCACAATTTCACATGTTTTTACTTACCCAATAAAAACTAGAAAAAAGTACAGAATAGCCAATGAACATAATCGTCACTATTGCCACACTTTAACCATTATCGTGACATAAAATTGATGTTCATCTTAATATCATATTATAAGTTTAACATCCGTTTTTTTAACCTTGCTAAATCAATCGCATTTGAGCGAACGGTGACCTTAACATGACATGACTCATATTCTTCCTTAGTGACACTCATGCTTGAGCGAATCTCACCTATGATACCATTAGCCGTATAAGGGACAATAATTTCCTCTTCTATCATCTCCTGCTGCGCAACGTCAACGATATACTTATGCATTTTACTGACATCAGCCGGATTACGAGTTGATGTTATCATGGCATCAGGAAATTCTTCCATCAACGCTTGTAGTTGCTCGGGTTCAAGTTGATCTGACTTGTTCAAGACTAGTAACTTTTTACTGTCCTCTACACCGACTTCTTCCAATACTTCGTGTACTACATCGAGTTGAGAACGAAATGAAGGGTCCGAGGCATCCACTACATATAACAATAATGAAGCATCATGAGCTTCTGCTAAGGTTGAATGGAATGAAGCAACTAAATCGTGCGGTAACTTTTTAATAAAACCTACGGTATCTGAAACTAAAATTCGTGGCTGTGTCGTTGGATATAACGCACGAACAGTTGTATCAAGGGTCGCAAAAAGTTTGTTTTCGCCAGTGACATCACTACCGGTGATAGCACGCATCATTGATGATTTCCCCGCATTAGTGTAACCAACCAAAGCAACACAAAACAGCTCAGAACGTTGAGTACGTCGGCCTTTCATTTCATGTTGAACACTCACCAACTCTCGCTTGAGTTCAGCTAATTGGTCGCGTACTTTACGGCGGTTTAACTCTAACGTAGTTTCGCCAGCACCTTTACCCATTTGGCGTTCTTTATCACCACATGAGGTCTCACGAAGTCGTGGTGCTACGTAGTTGAGACGAGCAATTTCAACTTGTAATTTAGCTGTTTTAGTACGGGCATGGCGACTAAATATCTCAATAATAATGCCCGTACGGTCAAATACCTCAACGCCTAATTGGTTCTCAACATTTCGCAACTGAGACGGACTTAAATCACAATCAAAGACCACCACATCAGCACAGCCAAACGCAAGGTTCTCTGATGAGATATCAGACGGCATAAGTGTCAATTCATCTTCACCAGCTAAATCTTCGCCTTCATCTCCATTTTCTCCGACGCCCTGATTACCAGTAAGGTGGGCTATTTCTGCCAATTTCCCTAAGCCCAGTACGTTAACTTTTTTAGTTGAACTTTGCTTTTGTGACTGGGTGCCGACTACTTTAAACCCTAGTGTAGTCACTAAGCGCGCAAGCTCTGCAAGTGATTCTGTTGCTTCATCACCTTTGAAATCCGGTGTGCAAATAGAAATAAGTAATGCGTTAGTAAGTGATGCTTTTGCTGTTAGTTGCATAATTTTTTATGTTAGTGCACCTGAAGTGCAAACCTAAGTTTTTATCTAAAGTAGTGTGATCCTACGCTTTTATAGGTCAGCTTTATAGAGCAATATAAGGCTAAATATAGATATTATTTTATTCGGCAATAAGCTGTTGAGATATTAAGAGTTAAGATAATTAATTATCAAGGGAGTTTATGTTACTAATGCGACAAATTAGATTAAAATTATCAATGACATTTATTGACGTTTATCAGCACTGCCAAACCGAATATGGACGTGTTGCTTACTTTATAATATCGACAGATGAAAATAAAAATCTATCATCAGAATAATTAATTTCAAAAGTGGTATTTCCATAAATAGGTTTAACCTGTTAAGCCAAACGGCTAAAAATCAGTTCAGCCATCGCCGGTAAACTGCTAGTAAAAATATAAACTAAAAATATTTTCGGCTTACTGTAATAAACTTGTACGCGACGCCACTAACTAAGCACAACCAATCAACGGATAACAGGATTTAAATGGGAAGTGATTTTTACCAGCTATCGATACTACCTTTTGCAGGAATTATTATTAAGATCTGCCGGGCTTATACTAACAGCCAAGAAGATTTTGAAGATTATTATCAAGAGGTCTGTTTGCAGATTTGGCGAAGCAAAGATAGTTTCAATCAAAAAAGTGAATGGTCTACCTGGATATACCGTATTTCACTTAACGTGTGCTTAACCTATTTAAAGCGTCGTAAAACTGGCAATAAAGAAATTGTTTCAGATGCTTTACCCGAAGAAGCTATAGACGATAGCAAAGCCTTTGTTAGTGATGATATTAATCAACTATACAGTGCGATAAAACGCCTTTCTGAAACAGATAGAGCGGTAATATTACTTTATCTCGAAGAAAAATCTTACGAGGAAATAGCTGAAATCATTGGTAGCAATACAAACAATATTGGTGTTCGAATAAAAAGAATAAAAGACAGACTGAACAAACTTATTAATCAAGAGGGTTAACAGATGGCAAAATCAATAGAAATGATGTGGAAAAAAGGCTTTGTTAAAGAAGCACATTTAACGGCTCCAAAAATTAATGACCTATATAATCGTAAGTCTCAAAATATTGTAGATAAGTTATTGAGCATGTTTTCTATCAATATAAAAGCAATCGTGATTGGCAGTTTAATCATGCTGGTGATGATGAGCCTTATCGGCGCGCCATTCTTAGGTTTATATATATGTTGCCTACTAATACCACTGATCATTTTGTCTAATAGTGAACTCAAAAAATCGGTTAATTTGTCCAAAGGACAAAGTAGTTATGATTATATAATGAGCTTTGATAAATGGCTGAAAAGTTCAATTGAAGTGTATTCTTGCTATTACAAAGTATTTTATCCTATGCTATTTTTGGGGATGGCTGTGCAAGGAATGGTTAGCCAAGCGGGTGGCAAGCTGATTTCAATGTTAATCGAAGAATTTCCAACTGACTTCATATTATTAGGTCAACCCTACTATCTTTTGGTGGCTATAACCGTATTAACCTTGATTATTATGAGATATTCCACAGCATTATACCGTTGGGATTTAAATATAGTTTACGGTCGTCAGTTTAATAAGTTAGAAGAACTTATTGCTGATATGGAAGAACTGAGAAAGTAATTTACCTGCTATGTTAAACATCGTTGACGCTTAGTTTACTTATTGGCGTTAACGCCCCCCTGCCATCATTATTAGACAATTTAATTAAGATTGCAGTTACAAACTCCGTTACTGTTTCATTGTCATCACGCAACTTATTTAATGTGAAGATAATAATTCCAGTAAAAATAAAATAGTTATCGACAACACTGTTCGATTGGCTTTTTAGCATGCAACTAACCACAATTTTTATAGTGGAAAAAACACCACATTGAAAATATTAACCTTAGCATTTTATTTAAATCTTATTAAAAACAAGATATATGTACACTTTTAAGTCTTCGACCTACGCTATAAAATTAACGTTTCCATCTAAATATTACCGCTATTGATTATATTATAGGGCCATATTTAATGAATGATTACCACTACAAGTAGCTGAAATAGTTTTAGTTAATTACAACAAATTATCATTAGTGACTACACTTATAAAAACCTTTTGGCTTAAATGGATAGAGATAAGGGGAGTCGCATGTTCGAAACCTTAGAATATGATGATGCAGGTGAAGACGTTAAAGAAATATATGATGATATTTTCGAACACTTGGGCAACGAAGGTTTAATCGTTTATTTCAAAGTGTTAGGTAGAAATAATAAAAGTATATTAAAGGCTACATGGGATCTATTGAAAAGTGTACTCATTGAAGGAGAGCTACCTAGGTCACTTAAAGAGCTGGTATTTGTCGCTGTATCAAATGAAAATAATTGCCGTTATTGTACCAAAGTTCATAGTGCCGTTTGTAAAATGATTCAAGTGGATGAAGAGTCTTTACAAAAAGTATTAGAAAAATCTAAAGACGTAAACCCCAGAAGGGTCAAATTAACAATAGATTTTGCTTTAAAAATGGCTATCGATGTAAGTTCTATTACCTCAAACGACCATCAAACTTTAATCGACGTTGGTCTGGATAAAAGTGAAATATTTGAGTTAATGTCATTGGTTAGTGTTGTCATCTATTCCAATACACTCGCCCAAGGTATGATGATTGCTGTAGATAAAAACATCCTTGCTATTTTAGAGCGAGATTAACTATGAAGGGTGATGTAATTGGTACCTATCAGTTAACTTCGCTCATCGAATTAACCAACACTATGGTTGATGAGAGCATTAATTCTAAGCAAACTATTGAAGAGATAATAAGGAAGTTTACTAAAAAATTGGTTTGGACGTTAAATTTTGATCTGTGTTTTAAGCTTGATAGCAATAATGGTAGCCATTTAGAGTACATCTATAATGGCAACGATTGTGATGATAATTTTGATTGTTTGAAAGAACAATCATTGTCCTACTTTAAACAGAATAAAGAAATTACCATCGCCGATAAAAGTTTTAATTTAGCCTACAGCGTATTATTCAAAAATAATCAAAATTCACAACTTTTGGTTTTTCTCAAAAAAAAAGAAAAGTTTTCACCGCAATGTTTAATTATTTTAGACCTGTATTGTACTGCGGTAAAAAAAGTAATAGAAACTAAAGAACATGAAACCAAAAGAATCAAGCTTTTGAATGATAAGCTTATTCTTGAGCAAACAAATAATCAAATCTCAAGATTTTTAGCGAATATGTCACATGAAATTAGAACCCCGATGAATGGAATATTGGGGATGGTCAAGTTACTTAGCGATACGAAACTAGATCCAGAGCAAATGGAAATGACCGACACGATAACATCGTGTGGCAAAGGGCTTTTACAAGTGCTCAACGATATATTAAATTATAGTAAAGTTGAGTCTGGTAAACTTGAACTTGAGTTAGTGGAATTTGAACTAATAAAATGCCTTAACGATATTATTTATTTATCCTCTTTTCAGGCAAATACAAAGAACATTAATATCGTCGTTGAAATCGATCAATTAACGCCTCCATTCCTGATTGGTGATATTATTCGTATCAAACAGATTTTGATGAATTTCATGAGTAATGCAGTAAAATTTACTTACGCGGGTGATATCAAAATATTGGTCTCTAGCGAAAGAGTCGATGTAATTAATTACCAGGTTACCTTTAGCATAAATGATACTGGCATAGGTATTAGTGAAAAAAACCAACAGAAATTATTCCATGCCTTTATTCAGGCGGATGCTTCAACTACCCGCGAATTTGGCGGTACCGGATTAGGCTTGGCAATATCAGCACAACTAGCTAAAGCAATGAAAGGCTCAGTCAGCGTCAAAAGTAAAGATGGGCTAGGATCAACATTTAGTCTTCATCTACCATTACAAAAAGCAAGTGGTGAACGAAGGCCGATAAAAAACAATAATAAGTCGAAGCAAAATGAGGAACTCTCTGAAACGGCAAAGATGCACAAAATACTTGTTGTAGAAGACAATCGAATCAATCAAAAAATTGCCGAAAAAATGTTGAGTAAGTTAGGATTGACCTGCGATATTGCTGTAGATGGCCTGGCTGGGTTAAAGGCTTTAACAAGCAAGGATTATAGCCTTATTTTTATGGATATACAGATGCCGGTTATGGATGGCATAAGTGCAACTAAAAAGATAATCGAAAAGTACGGTAACCAAAGGCCCGCTATAGTGGCCATGACCGCAAACGTTTTTCAAGAAGACAGAGACAGGTGCATGGCTGCGGGCATGGATGACTTTATCGCAAAACCTATCGATATAACTGAATTAGTGCGCGTTCTGTCTAAGTACGAGAAAGCTATAGAAGTAATGATTGATAATAAAATAAAGTATTAGCTTTTTCTAATAGAGTATTATTTATTCTTCTTTGATCAGCAGTATACTTTCACAACTTTCTGGTTTAGCAAGATATAACTAAGAGGATCAGAGCCCATTAAAAAAGGGCATCATATGATGCCCTGTTGTTTTTAGATTATACCTGCAATAAAGCGTTAATCTTCCTCTACTAATGTCATCAGTGAAGTATTACCACCTGACGCTGTGGTATCAATACTAATGGTTTTTTCTGTGAGTAAGCGTTGA